>JBAZTA010000003.1:0-395841 GCA_041662125.1 Candidatus Omnitrophota bacterium
GTCAGTCAGTAAGTCATGCTGTGACATTTTTAGTTAGCGATGGAACAGTGACTGATTCTGAAGCGATTACGATAACCGTTTCTAATGTTAACCAAGCGCCGGTTATAGCGGCAATAGGAAATAAGAGCGTGGCTGAGAACTCCGCGCTTACGTTCACGGTGAGCGCAAGTGATCCTGATAGTGATCCTATGATATTATCGGCCAGTAATCTGCCGAGTGGGGTTGCTTTTAATACAAGTACCGGCGTGTTTAGTTGGACACCAAGCTATAGCCAGTCAGGTACATATGCTAGTGTACATTTTGCGGTTAGCGATGGGACGTTAACTGATTTTGAAGATATAACGATTGCGGTTAGTGATACGAATAGGCCGCCTGTTTTAGCGGCGATCGGAAACAAGGCAGTTAATGAAAATGCGATTTTGACTTTTGATGTGAGTGCTGCTGACGCTGATGGAGATACCGTAACTTATACGGTGAGCGCTTTACCAACAGGCGCGGTTTTTGCCAATCAGTCTTTTGCCTGGACTCCGGGTTATAGCCAATCAGGCAGTTATCCGCTTACTTTTAGTGTAAGTGACGGTAATGGAGGCAGTGATTCTGAAACTATTACTATCACTACAGGCGATGTTAATAGGGCACCTGTGCTTTCTTCGATCGGTAATAAGGCTGTAGTTGAAAATGCAACATTAAGTTTTATCGTTTCTGCAAGCGATCCTGATAATTCATCTACAATTTTATCAGTCAGTAATCTGCCAAGTGGCGCTTCTTTTGATACTGCGTTAGGTGTTTTTAGTTGGACGCCTTCTTATAGCCAGTCTGGGACGTATGCAGGTGTTAGGTTTACGGTAAGCGACGGGACGCTTACTGTTTCTGAAGATATAACAATTACGGTCAGTAATACCAATCGACCGCCTGTTTTAGCTTCAATAGGTAATAAATCCCTTACTGAGGATGAAACGCTTAATTTTACGGTTTCGGCAAGCGATCCGGATGGGGATAGCCTTATATATTCGGCTTCAGGCATGCCTTCAGGTGCAACGTATAGTAACCGGGTGTTTTCATGGACACCTGCAGTCGGACAAGCAGGTAATCATGCAATAGTATTTGATGTTAATGACGGTAATTCCGGGGTTGATTCAGAGAGTATTACTGTGAGTGTCTTAGAAAAGGATTTGACTCCTCCCTATATTGAAGGGCTTAACCCGACAAGCGTAGAAGTTCAGGTTTCTATTGATACCAATATCAGGTTGCATATTAAAGATGTGATCAAGGGTGTGGATATAGATTCGATATCTATGAGCGTAAAACGTGAAGGTGATACTCTGCCGACAAATATTATTTTGAACGGAGTGAATCAGATATCCGCGTATCCGAATTGCGTGGTTATTCAAGGCACGGTAAATGATTATTTTGTTTCCTATGATCCACCGGATACCAGTGAATATAAACTTAACTATGAGCAAGTGGTAACGGTCAATGTCGGCGCTACTGATTTAGCGGGCAACATAATGGATCCTCAGGCCTATTCCTTTACAACTGCGATGATGGTAAGGGGGTCAAACGTTAAAGTAAATAAAAATGGTGCTCCTTCAGCTAAGAATCCTCGTAAGGCTCTTTTCTCAATGATAAATCTTGTATATGCGGCAGATGCTATGATACATCTGGATAATTCTTGTGTGCTTGTAGATAAAGGCGGTAATACGGTATATTTAGTCTGGCAGGATGAAAATGGGGTGATTTGGTTCAATCAATCAATTGATAAAGGGGCTAGTTTTGGTAATGATGTTGAAGTCAGTAAAAATGCAGCCGGAGTCAATAGTGATCCAGTCATGGCTATTGATAGTACCGGGAACCTGTATATCGTATGGGAGAATCAGGTTAATAGCGCAAAGAGGCTGTATTTGGGCAGGCTTTTGAAGAACGCTCAAGAATTTGAAGTAGGTGTAATTCCTCTTGATAATCTTTTGGGAGTATTATCTGAACAAGTATCGCCTTCTCTTGATGTGACTGATAGCGGGGATGTATTTATCGTGTTTGCGAATCAGAAAGAGAATGAAGGGATATATTACGCGAAATCAACAGATAATGGCGCAAGCTTTTGGCAGATCATCGCCAGCCAAATTAAGCGGGTCGATGATGGGCAGGCGTCATCGATGAATACTCCGATTGTTAAGGTGGATTTGAGCGGCCGTAATAAATATGTCGCCTGGAGCGGCCAAGAGAATGGCAGAAGTAATATTTACTTCAATTATTTAAATAATCGTGATACACGGCATTTTACCGATGATATTCAGATCAATGATGCGGCTTTGAGTGATAATGCGGTCTATCCATCTTTAGCAGTGCGTCCCAGCGCAAGTGTTGGCGGTAATAAGGCAAATATTTGTATTGCTTGGGAAAATGAGTCAGCCGGGGATACAGACATCTATTTTGATAAATCTCAAGATGGCAGTATCTGGGGGGTAGATGTCCGGGTTAACGAAGATACTGACCCTGTTCAATCCCAGAAAGAGCCTAAAGTCGCGGTCGATAGTAACGGGGATATTGTAGTTGTTTGGAGTGATCATCGTAGTAGTGAATGGGATATTTATTATTCTACTTCAATTGATAATGGTGTCAGTTTTAAATCTAATATCATTGTCAATGACGATACCGGAGCAGCTGACCAGGATAAGCCATCATTATATTTGAGCGCTAATGGCAACGATTTTTGTGTCTCCTGGACTGATTACCGTGAAGGGTATGGAGACATTTATTTCAACCGTAATTCTATTATTGATACGACAAAGGCAGTTGCAACCAATGTTAATAATATTACGGGAGGAATTGTCACTGCAAGTTCGGTGGTTGAAATTGAAAAGGCTGAAGTTGTCTTGCCGAGCAATGCCTTAGAGGCGCCAACAACGGTGACTATTACGAAAGTTGATTGTCCTCCGCCATTTAATAGCGTAGATACTCAGGTGAATAAAGTCGTTGATTTCGGGCCGGGAGGAACGGTATTTAATAAACCGGTTACAATCAAGATCCCGTATCTCCAGTCTGATTTAGATAGCGCAGGTGTTTCCAATCAGAACAATTTAAGGATTTACTATTACAATTTGAAAACTTTGATTTGGGAACGTTTGGATAATTCTTATCTTGATACTGTGAACAAGCTGGTTTGCGCGCAGGTAAACCATTTCTCGATATTCGGTTTAGGCGCGGTGCCGGCTGTTATTTCTACGGTAGCTGGTGTAACTGTCGGCGGCGGTGGTGGTGGCGGTGGTGGCGGCGGTGGTGGTGGGTGTTTTATCGCCACTGCAGCTTATGGCTCCTACGATGCTGTTGATGTCAAGGTGCTGCGATTATTCAGAGACAAGAGTTTATTGTCTAATGCTTGGGGAACTAAGTTTGTACAGTGGTATTATAGCTGGAGCCCTGAGGCTGCTGCGTATATAGAGAATAAGGCATGGTTGAAGGCGGTTGTGAGGGTAGCGTTGAAACCGGTGGTGTGGGTGGCGGGGAAGGTGGTTAAGTAGGCCTATTTTTGACTGAGCGCTGCTTCGACTGCTTGAATAATGTCTTGAGGAGTGGTTGGTTTTACGATATAATCCGAAATATCATATTTTGAGGCTTCTTTGGTAAGTTCTTTGCTCTGAAAACCGGTAATAAAAATAATTTTAGCTTTTGTGTTGAATTTTCTGACCTCTTTGGCTACTTCGATACCATCAAGTTTAGGCATACGGATATCTAAGAGAATTACGTCAGGGTTAGTTTCTTTTGCTTTTTCGATCGATTCTTTTCCGTCTCCGGCAGTATGCACAGTATAGTTTCTTTTTACAAAAATGTTCTTAATTGAATCTTGCGCTGATTTTTCATCTTCACATATCAGAATAGTTTTCATGAGAGCCTTTCTTGTAGTTTTATAATACCGGTGGAGAACTGATACATAACGCCCGGGCGACCGTGGAGCCAGTATTCTTGATGCGATGGCGCTTGGGGCTGTTTGAATATATGCTGTCGCCTTTTGCTGCGGCAGGGTCTTTTTTAAGTTTGTAAATCATGTTTTCAACTTCGACTTCCATTTCACCTTCAAGCATGATGATAAAACGTTCAGCTTTCTTTAGTGTTTCTTCAAGGTGGCGTTCTTCGTTGGGCTTAAGTTCTAAGCAGGTGGGAAGCATTTTCTTGGAAAGGGGAAGTGAGGTGATAATTTCCAGGAAATCCTGGTAAACGTCAGTTTTAGAATCACCCGCGTGAAATTCAACAAGGTCAATCTTCTCTTCTTCAAGATAGGCATACAGAGCGGACAATTTTAAACCAAAAACTTTACCTAATTTTCTGTGGCTTTCAATTGTGCCTGGCATTTTCCCGTTTTCGATCTTGCTGATAATGGCTTTATCAATACCGGAACGCTGAGAAAGCTCATCTTGAGTCATATTTCCACGTAAAACCCTTATTTTCTGGCCAATGTCCATTTGCTTAGCTCCGGTAGTGTGTTTGAATTCATAATGATCAACAATTTAAGGTTAGCATAAATAATTTTCTCTGTCAAGCTTTGTTTGAAATAAAGTCATGGTAGTGAGTAATGTTCAACACGGTATTGAAAAGTGTTGATTTATGTGGCATATTTGAAGTAGGAATGATACTGTGATAAGAGAGAGTAAAATATGAAAAAGAATGAGAAGAAATATTTAACGATAGTTATTAGTTTAGTATTATTGGTTGAAGCAATGAGTATTTTTTACTCTTTAACCATATCTAAACGCATTGATAGCCATTTAGAAACTGCTGTTTTAAAAGAACTTCCTGAAATTATGGGAACAAAGTCTCAGGCATTCCATCAAAAGGCTATTGAACCTCTGAAGAAGTTTTTTGCGGATAAAAAAGAAATTCTTGAATTGGAACTTATGGGGACGGTGATCGGTAATATAAAGAATCCTGTCGCGTATATAAAAGATTTGAAAACTGGTAAAGTTGGGACGTATAAATTAGGACATTTGATCCGCGAAGCGCGTATTATTGAAATTACCCTGGGAAAAGTAGTTTTTGACAGGGAAGGGGAAAAAGAAGTATTATTAGCAAACTCCCGAATAAAATCTAAGAATAAAAGCGTTTTAGCCCTGGTGGAAGTATCTCCCGGATCAATCGAGGTGAATAAGCGCGCTTTATTGCAGGATGTTGCCAGCGTTTATAAAAGCCTGGGTAGTGTTAAAATTAAGCCGCATTATGAAGCTGGGGTTGTAAGGGGGGTTATGATCGAGGGCCTGGATGAGGGAAATATTGTTCAAGTTGCGGGGATAAATAATAATGATATTATATTGACGATCAATAATCAAAAGATAGATAGTTATCAAAAAGCTTTGCTTGTTGCTCATAAGATAAAGAATCAATCGGAAATTAAATTGAATTTGTTGAGGAACGGGGAGTTGAAGCGGTTGACGTACCATATGAGTAATTGAGGATGGTAATAATTTAAGACCCGGTCTTGCTGTAGAAAGCAGCACACCCGCGCAATACCAATTAGCGCGGGGTGTCTCAGGTGACAGCAAGACCGGGTCTTAACATTTTAAATTATTATTGTGCGCTGTAATTATGGTTTTGTGATATAATACAAAAGGATTATTATGAATTATCGAGGTATTGAGAATGAAAAAACAGTGCGGTATCTTTATAACTTTAAATTCTATCAGGTTAGCATATTTTTCGAACGACGATCCTGCTTCTCTCCAAGAACGGGAAATAGCTGTTTCTGATTTAAAAGATAATGTTGATCAATCGCGGGATTGCGTATTATTCCTCGCCCGGAGTCAAGTCACCATACGTTGCCTCAAAGTACCCTCTATCGAACGCCAGGAAATCAAGAAAATCATCGGTTATAAATTAAATAAATTGTTTCCTTACGAATCCGATGAATTAGTTTATGATATAGCTATTACTGATATTCTTCCTGATGGATACGCTCAGGTCATGCTTGTCGTTGCCAAAAAAGCCGATATTACCGAGAATCTCGATATATTAAAGCAGTCAGGTGTTTTCCCTGAAGCCATTGATCTGAGCACCTTTGCTTTATTTAACCAATTCAAAGCGCAAGGATATGAGGCTGCGAATTACCTTTTAGTTAATTGTGAGAATAACTTTCTTGAATTCTTGGTTGTCGTTAATGGGAAACTTCTTTTAAGTAGAGGTTTTAATTTTAGCGCTGCGCTACAACTTAAGACTATAGCTGCAGAAGCAAATATGCTCTTGAGTATCCATGGCATGCAGGGCAAGGCGATCGACAAAATAGTAGTGACAGGAAGAGGCGCTGTTTTAAGCGATATTGCCGAGAGCCTTTCTGATCTAGGGAGTGTTGAAGTCAATGAAAAGATCAGTATCGTCGGTGGGATAGCGTTAGAGAATAATAGTGAAAGCATTCATATTAATTTAGCCCCGGAAGAATTTAAGCTGCAACAACTTGTCATCTCCAGGAATAAAACGAAATTCTATTTTATCGCTCTTTTGATCTTAAATATTTCTTTGGTCGTAAATCTGGTATTTTTACATTTTAGGGAAAAAGAGGACTATTTGCGATACTTGAAGACTGAGATCAATAAGGTGAGTAATAATGTTTCAGCGCTCCAAAAAATGATGATCAAGAATCAGGCGGTGGAGGGGTATTCAGGTTCATGCAGGCTCACCCTGGGGTTATTAACAGAGTTGTATCGTCTTACTCCTGCCGGAGTTTGGTTTACTTCTTTAGATATCGCCAATCAAATGTCTGCCGGCACTTTAGTTATTATGGGTGAGGCCGGTGATTCAGAAACGGTTTTGCAGTTTGTTTCAGCATTAAAAGATCCCCGGTTGTTTAAAAAAGCGGATATACAGTATATTTCTAAGAGCCCATCGACTATTAAACAAGCGGTTGATTTTAAGATACGGGCGCAATACTAATTGAGGAGTAAATGATCTTTAAAAAGAAGTTGTCTAAAAAAGAATTATTGTTATGGCAGGTAAGTATCGCGGTTGTGCTGATCATTGCGGCAGATGGCCTGATACGCAAGGCTAAGACTGCTTTTGCGCGTCTTGATAAAGAGATCAGCTTATCGGAAGCGCAAGTGCTAAAGATGCAATCAGTGATTGGAAACAAGGGGATGTTAGAGTCAACGTATGCAACGATCAATCCTGGTTCTGCAACGATCAAAGACGCGGATGGTTTTTTGAAAACGATCGCAAGATATGCTAAATCGAGCGGGTTAAACATACGAAATATGAAAGCAAATGCTGTGCAGGAAAAAGGGTTGTTTAAGGTTTATTCTGTTGAAATAGAGTCGCAGCAGCCAGTTATGTCTTTGGCGAAGTTCTTAGATGTTTTGAATGAAGAGGTTAAAGGCGTTGGTATTGAGCGGCTGCAAATAAGCGCGCAGAACCAAAAAGAACTGCCTAAAGCGATTTTAACCGTTAACGCGGTAACGTTTGAGCAGTAGGGTTCCGTTAAGACCCGGTCTTGGCTGTAATGAAATACTATTTGTTAAGACCGGGTCTTGAGTGGTCGCGGAACTGTAATAATATTTGTTTATTGTGGTAAGGACAATAATAGTATATAATAAATTAGTATAATTGGAGAGATTCTATGAAGTTCTTGAGCAAAAATACGATTTTTGTATTGTTGTCTAAAATAAATTTAGTTCTGGTTTGTTGCATGATTGCCCTGGTTTTTAGTATTGCTTTTACTTCGTTGCGGCCGTACCGGCCTTTTGTCGGGTTAGCTTCGCGGGTAAGTAAGCTATCCGGGGTTTTAGATGCCGCTCGGAATTCTTTTGCTTCGCGGGAAATACCTGTTTTTAATGAGAACGTTTTTAAACAACGTCAGCTTTTTAATTCTGTGGCAGGGCAGAAACAGTTAGCGCAGGAAAATGCTGTTTTTGAATTCTTAGGTTTTGTGAACGCCGGTGAAAAAAGCGCCGCTATGCTTTTGGATACGCAGAATAAAAAGAAATATTATTGTTTAGTCGGTGATATGATCGGGGCTTATCGTGTCAAAGATATTTCCCGGGATAGAGTTGTTCTGGAATCAGAAGGAAAAATATTAGAAATAACACGATGAAGAAATTCCCTGTATTACTTATATGTTTTGTTCTTATGTTCCCGTTACTTGCGCCTGCTCAAGGGGTAACGGGAAAAGTCATAACGTTAGATGTTAAAGATATCGATATTGCTGATGTTATCCGTATGATCGCTGATCAGAGCGGGATGAATATCGTTGCTTCGAAAAATGTGCAGGGGGCGGTATCGATCAGTTTAAACAATGTCCCGGTAGAGGTCGCGCTTGAATCCATATTAAAAGTAAATAATTGCGCCTATATTAAGGAAGGCGATGTTTTGGAGGTTTATACCCTCGCTGAACTAAAGCAGAAAGAGCAGTTTGCCCGTCAGACGACGCGTATTTTTACCTTGCAAAATGTGAAGGCTGTTGATCTTAAGCCGATGTTGCTGTCGCTTAAATCCCCGTTAGGAAGGGTTGAAGTCGAACCGAAATCCAATCGTGTCATTGTCAGCGATATTGAAGAAAATATGAACACCTTTGATGAGGCGATACGCGAAATCGACCGAAAGATGGAGACGAAAGTTTACCGCCTTAATTATGCTAGGCCTATTGATCTGCAGAAAAATATCCTGGGGATCATTCCTGCTACTGAAGGGGATGTCCTCGTTGATGACCGCACGAATAGCCTTGTGGTTACTGCTTCGCCGCTTTTATTGAATAAGCTTGATGTATTAATACGCAGCTGGGATAAGCAGGTCCCGCAGGTGTTGATAGAAGCTAAAATCATGCAGGTCACGTTGGAAAAAGGAAAATTTGTCGGATTGGATTGGAAGTATCAAAATCCCGAATCTTATTCCGTTACTGTGGGCGCAAAAGATTTGCCTATACCGACAGGCGCGACCTACGTTGAAGCTTTTAAGATCGGTGTCCTTGATCAGGATGATTATCAGGTTACCTTACGGACCCTGGAGAAATCAAGTGACGCGAACTTGATCTCAAGCCCCAGTATCGTCGCACTTGAAAACCAGGAGGCGCGGATCCTGATAGGATCGAGTGAGCCTTATGAGGTGTTTCATTACGACGCTGAAGGCCATGTAACGGGTAAGGAGCTTAAGTTTGTGGAAGTCGGTATAAAGTTGACGGTAATTCCTAAAATTTCCGATGACGGCTATATTACGATGACTATTCATCCGGAAGTAAGTACTCCCCGGATAGGGACGGCAACTAACGCTTTAGCTATTGATACCACCGAAGCAACGACTGTGATGACTGTTAAAAACGGCAATACCGTGGCCTTAGGAGGCCTCATAAAGGATGAAAAAGAAAAGCATATTGCGCGCGTTCCGATACTGGGTGAGATCCCGCTTATTAAGTACTTGTTTCAAAACAGTTTTACAAAAATCGTAAAAAAAGAGATCATTATTTTTATCACTCCGCACATTATAGGTGGGGACCGAAAAACCATCCCCTTTACCGAATCCGGGTTTTCAGCAATGAGGGATGACGCAATGGTAAAAGCTATAGGTATATTCGCGCCTCAGGCGACCGCCGATATCAGAAATAAACGTGAGAAAAAAAATAAAAAATAACCTTTGGGTAATTATTTCTTTTTTAGTAATTATCTTTTTGACCAGCGTTAGCCTCCAAAATAAGAAGTTCCTATCTTTGAGTTTTTCCAAAAGCCGCGATATCCCATTATTAAGCCAGGTTGACAAGAACCAAAGCCTTAATAAAAGCGTATTAAAAATCGGGGCAAAAAATAATGCGCGTTTTGATCCGCGCCTAAAATTGTTAGGCACTATAGTGGGTAATCCTTCGCTTGCGTATGTTTTTAATCTTGCAAGCAATAAAAATGAGTTTTATCGAGTTGATGATATGATCAATGATGTCCAACTTGTCGGTATTGGATCAGGGAAGATCCTTTTGAGTAAGTTGGGTGTCACTCAAGAATTAGCATTGGGCCGAGAGGGGGCAAGGTTTGAGAATCCGTATATTGCCGAAGAGAAGAGTAGGGATAATGAAATCGTGATCAGTAAGTCTTTTGTGTTTGAAGAGGTTAAAAGAGCAAATGAAATATTAAGGACGGTCAAGATCCTTCCTATACCGGATGAGGGTCCTACTAATCGATTAAAAGGATTCAGGATCGATAATGTGCCTGGAGGAAGTATTTTTGATAAGGCTGGATTAAAAAGTGGAGATGTGATCTGTTTTATTCAGGGGCAGAGGCTGGAAAGCGCTTTAGAAGCTGTCCGCATATTCCATACGGTTCAGAATCAGCCTGAGGTTAAGGTTGATTTGATGAGGAATAATGAAATGTTGACATTGCGATATAAAATCAGAAACTAGCCAGGGTAGAAGTGAAGATGAATAAAAAAATCGATCTAGAAAAAGAATTAAAGGAAAATCTTAAAATAAAAGATAATCTCTGGAAGGAATGCCTGCAAGAACAGGAAAATTCAGGTGATCTTTTAAGTAGGATCATGATCAGTAAAGGATTAGCGAGTGAAGATGACCTGCTTTTCTTGTTTTCTCGCCTGTTGAAGATCCCCTATATAAGAATTAAAGAACTGGATATCGATATTGAATGTATTAAGAAAATCCCCGCGAAATTAGTAAAACATTATAATTTCTTCCCCCTTAAACAAGTTAACGGAAAGTTAAAGGTCGCGATCAGTGACCCCAGCGATATCGTGCTGCTTGATGAGATCAGGCTTTTTTTAGGTGAGAATATTGAGTTTGTTATCGCTAGTTCTAAGAATATTTTAGAGTCAATTCAAGAGTTCTATGGCTTAGGCGCGGAAACGTTAGAAAAGATGGTTACGGATGCGTCTATTGACCTGGAAATATTAAAGACGAAAAGCGATGAAGATATAAAAGATGCCACTCTTGATCCTACGGTTATTAAATTCCTCAATGAAGTTCTTGTTGAGGCAATAAAAAAACGGGCGACCGATATCCATCTTGAACCCTTTGAAGAAGAGTTGAGGATCCGCTATAGGATAGATGGCGTTTTGTATGAAGTGCCGTGTCCGGCTTCAATCAAACATTTTCAATCTTCGATCGCATCCAGGATTAAGGTTATGGCAAGCCTTGATATTACGGAAAAGCGCAGGCCCCAGGACGGCAGGATCAAGGTCCGTATGGGAAATGAAGTTTTTGATCTGCGTGTTTCGGTGTTACCGACTCCTTTTGGGGAAAGTATCGGGATAAGGATACTTTCACGGGGGACTCCGTTAATTGGGCTCGAACAATTAGGAATGCCTGTGGAAACGTTGAATATTATTGAAGAGGCGATTGTTAGGCCGTATGGGATAATTTTAGCTACCGGGCCAACGGGGAGCGGTAAAACAACCACGCTTTATTCTTGTTTAAGTAAAATAAATTCCGCACAACGAAAAATAATTACCGTTGAAGACCCCATAGAGTATCAATTAAAGGGTATTACTCAGATGCAGGTGGAGCCGAAGATCGGCTTTACCTTTGCCACTGCGCTGCGTTCAATGTTGCGCCATGACCCTAATGTCATGATGGTTGGCGAGATCCGCGATACCGAAACTGCGGAATTGGCGGTAAGGACTTCTTTGACCGGGCATTTGGTTTTTAGTACCCTGCATACAAATGACGCTGCCGGGGCAATCGCGCGGCTTTCAGATATGGGAGTTGATACATTTTTGGTTTCTTCTTCGATCAATCTGATCATCGCGCAGAGATTGGTAAGGCTTATTTGCCCTGATTGTAAAGATGAAGTTTCTCCTCAGCAAGAATTTTTGCAGAAATTTGATGCTAACGATAAACTTAATATACAGTTTTACCATGGCAGCGGATGTGAAAAGTGTCGTTTTACCGGATATCAAGGCAGAAGTGGTATTTTTGAAGTGCTGGTTGTAAATGATGATATAAAGGCAATGATCCTTAATAATGTCGCCCCGAATAAGCTGAAACAAAAAGCCATTTCTTTAGGGATGAAGACATTACGTGATGCTGGTTTGGAAAAGGTAAAAAAAGGGTTGACTACGTTAGAAGAAGTAGTCAGGGTGACGCAAGAAGAAGAGGGGTAGTTGTTGGTCGTATGAAGAATAAAGATCACATGAAACTCATAATTCTGGCAGTATTAACGCTGGTAACTTATATTCCGACATTTATCTGGATGGTTCAGCGATGGAGCGCTGCTGATACTTACTATAGCCATGGATTCCTTATTCCTTTGATAAGTTGTTTCATTGTTTGGCGTAAGAGGGAGATTTTATGTAAATTACTTAAAGAATCTTCTGGTTGGGGGTGGTTGTTTTTTATTGTTGGGGTAGTTATCCATAGTATCAGTGCTCTTTGGCAAGTGTCTTTTTCTTCCGGGTTTTCTTTAATTCTTGTTTTGATCGGTTTAATCCTGTTGTTTTATGGAAAAGATTTTTTAAAGCATCTAATGTTTCCTGTGTTGTTTTTAGTTTTTATGATCCCCTTGCCCATGGTTGCAATTGCGAATTTAAGCTTTCGCTTAAAGATCTTCGCTTCGCAGATAGCAACGATAATTGTTAATAAGCTGGGCATTTTGGCAATACGGGAGGGAAGTGTCATAAAAACAGCGCACTCTTATGTTGTGGTGGAAGATCCGTGTTCCGGAATACGTTCACTGATCGCTTTGATCGCTTTGGGTGTTTTGATGGCATATCTAAGCAATGTGTCTCGCACAAAAAAGATGATCCTGTTTTTATCTTCAATCCCAATCGCATTATGCGCAAACATAATAAGAATAACTGTTTTAGCGTTAATCAGTGAAATCTACGGTTCGGCGGTTGCCACAGGAAAGGTCCATGATGTTATGGGAGTCCTGGTTTTTGTTTTTGCTTTTGCTGGGCTTGCGATGGTCAGAAAGATATTAGAATAAGATGAATAATAAAATTTATTCAATTGTTGTGGTAATCTTAGTTTTTGCGGCATTAATTAGTTATGCCGCTTATTTTCCCACCAAACTTGCTTCTCAGACAGAAAGGATGATCTCTGATTTTCCTTTAGTAATCGGCGAGTGGACTGGTGAGGATATGGTTTTAAGTGACAGGGTGTATGAGTTATTAGAAACCAGGAATTTGATCATGCGTAACTACCATAATAAAAAGGGCGAAATCATCAATCTTTATATCGTTTATTCTCAAGATAACCGAAAGGTCAGTCATCCTCCGGAAATTTGTTTGCAAGGAGATGGCGCAGCTATTGTTGATAAATCTACTCTTCAAGTAACAGATTCGATAGTAGCAAATAAATTAGTTATAGAGAAAGAGTTATCCCGGGAATTAGGCGTTTATTGGTATAAAGCGGGAAAAGTGTATTCAAATAATTATATATTACAGCAATTGAGGTCATCTTTAGGGGGGATGTTTGGAAAGCGGGTATCTTCCGCGTTAATCAGGGTATTAACTTCGGTTGAAGGTGGAAAAGATGATCTGGCGTTAACTAGAATTAAGGAGTTTTGTAGGCTTATTGAGCCTTTGTTGCCGCAGTATGTGCCGTAATTTGTAATTTAAGACCCGGTCTTATCTGTAACTAAGTGTTACATGCCAAGACCGGGTCTTTTTATGTTGTTGCTACCCGTATAATTTGTTTATAATAGTAAAGAGTAGTTATCTTATTTATTTATAACTACTTATGATAATATCACCTGAAAACGCTTTCAATGATGTTGAAATTAGTGAACAACCGCATTCTATAGTATTTCCCCTTTTCTAATTAATTATTTTTTAACAAGAAAAACAATAGAAGTATCTGCAGTATATATACTTAAAAACTTAATAAAATTATTTATAAATATAGGGTTGGCATGGATAATGCTCTTAAGAAGATGATGGATTCATAGAAAATGAATTAAAAGGAAAAGATGGGTAAAAAGACTATAAAAAAGAGAAAGTTTGAACGAACAATGAAAAGAATCAGTGTTGGCATATTATTAGTAATGTTGCTTTTTGTTTTAGAGCCTGTTTTGAGGGGTAAAGATATCTTTGCTATCACTTATTTGGGAAATCCGATTTCCTATGAACAAAACAATCAAATGAGCGTAGAATTTACTCAAACTCCGATTAAGAAGACTTTTGCCCCGGAACCGAGCTCATTTTTACTCATTTTGGGCGGTATTGGCGGGATCATTATTAGTTTTGTCCGCAGAAGCTTTGATAAGATTAAAAGAGGTTTGGACCTTATTTTGGCTATTATTGGTTTGATCATTGGTTCTCCATTACTTATTCTAGCTGCAATCTTTATTAAGATCGATTCCCGAGGGCCTATTGTATATCAACAGAACAGAGTTGGCAGGCGCGGGAAGATCTTTAAGATATATAAGCTTAGGACAATGAGGTTGGATGCAGAAAAAGGGACCGGTGCTGTTTGGGCAAAAAGAAACGATCCTCGTATTACCGAAATTGGCAAGTTCTTAAGAAAAACGAGAATTGATGAAATTCCTCAATTAATTAATGTTTTAAAGGGTGAAATGAGTATTGTTGGCCCTCGTCCGGAAAGGCCTGAAATGGTTGTGGATTTTAAGAAGCTTATTTGTGACTATGAGAAAAGGCTTATTGTTAAACCTGGTATAACCGGACTTTCCCAAATATATAATAGGTACGATGAAACAATAGCTGATGTTAGGAAAAAGGTTAAGTATGATCTTTTATATATAAGGAAAATGTGCTTGTGGGTAGAGATGCGGATTTTAGCTCAGACTGTCTTTGTTGTTTTTACAGGAAAAGGCGCTAATTAGAAAGGGAATGAAAATATGAAGAAATTATTAATAGCGTTATTGTTAGTTGTAGGAGTATTTGCTCTTTCCAAGTCTGCGTTCGCAATACCGTACGCTGATGTCATTAACTACAATTCTCTTATGACAATTGGAATGAGCCACACGTATAATTTTAATCTCAATACTGATACTTTGCTCGATGGGGATATTAATGCTGAAGACCAAATTAATTCAGCTGCACTGGCAATTAGCTTTTTTGATGATGAGACTGATACGTGGAGACCATCTACTTGGGAACTATCATTGATTGATGTCGATAGTGACCTATACTTATGGGATACTGGTACTTTTCAGGCTAATGTTTACAATAGAGTGGTCAATGATCATCAGTTGGAAGTTACCGTTACTAGCTTGTGGGGTGATTTTAATTTAGGTAATGCTTCGTTATCTGGTGATTATACGAATTTGCCTACTACAGCTCCGGTTCCTGAACCGGCTTCATTGTCTCTTTTAGGTATTGGTTTGTTGGGTTTATTGGGTGGTTTACGAAGGATTAACTAGTTAAGGAAGATTCTTAGAGCTTAACTAATTGAAAATAGAGAAAAAGAGAGGGGGTGAGAAATAGTGAAAAAAGTTATTTTTTTCTTAATTGCGGTTTCGTTTGTTTTAGGGCTAAACGCAAGTGCTTTTGCTCTTCCGTTTAGTTCTTTAGGTTGGGTTGATCCTAATTATAGCAATTCATGGGATCCTACTACGTCAACTGGTACTGCAAGGTACCATTTTGATTGGAGTGATCCAGATGTTAGCGTCACATCATTAGAGTTACAATTCGAAGGAGACATTTTTAATTTAAGTCTTCTCGATGCGAGTGATTTTAATGTAGTAGCGCCTCCATCATGGACTACGACAATGTGGATAGATAATGGAGTGTCTCATTGGGGAATTTCGAGTGGATTAGGAGTTGATTTTACTCAGTCACCAATAGTAGTTGATGTGAACTATACACTTCTTTCTTCTAGTCGTTATTCATTTGGAGATAGTACTTATGCTGGAGATCTTAATCAATGGGGATGGGATGAAGCTCAGGGGGCCAATAATGCTTGGTCGCAGAAATATGATTTAGTGGGTACTAGTATTTCGAGCGGCAGGTTGTATACAAGCCCTGGTTCAACAGCTCCAGTTCCAGAGCCAGCTACAATGTCGTTATTAGGGATAGGTATTTTGGGATTATTTGGTTTACGAAGAAAGTCCTAGGCTTTCTTTCGGTGAAATGATTCTAAAATGCCACCCTCAGAAGTGCATTTTCGAAACTGCAAATAAGAGGGGGCAAATCAATATGGTTTGCCCCTTTTTTTTTCGAAATATGTAATATGCTGTGAATTATAAGGTTGCAAGCTTGACAAATAAACTTGGTAATGGTATACTTAAACAAGTTGTTTCAAATTATCAACATTATGATCAATAAGAGGTTTAATGAATCCTCAGACCACTAAATTCCCTTCACTAAAGAAAGTATACAATAATACTTTTAGCTTCTTAAAACACAATAAGTTACTATTTATTCCCTTTATTATCTTTTCAATCCTTGAACTGCTCGCGTTGATTTTTATCTACATTTCTCCCCGTATGCCGTTTGTTATTGTTTTAGGACCGCCTATCAAAGCATTTTTTGGAGCGCAATTCTTGCATTATCCCATGAATTTTGTTTTAATTCCAAAATTAGCGGGTATCTCGCGAAGTGTTTTGTCGATATTAGTGGGGGCACTTTTAAGCGCGGTGGCAGTGCAAGTCATTTTTAATCTTTATGAGAAGAAAACGGTAAGGATGATCAATGTCTTTAAAGCGTTACTGAAGAAATATGCTTCTTTGTTTCTTGTCGTATTGGTCATAACTATAGTATTTCATGGAGCTTTACAATTACCCGCATTAGGTTTAAAGTCATATTTTCTCACCGGCCACAAAACACTCTTATTTTTAAAACCAGCCATGTGGTTTGGTTCGATTTTAGCAGGTATTAGTTTTATAATTTCAATCTTTGTTCAGGGTTGTTTTGCTTACGTGATCCCGGTTTTGGTGATTGAAAAAGTAAATCCCTTCAAAGCGCTCTTGAGATCATGCGGTTTATTCTTTAAGTCTTTCTTTCCAACCATTATGTTAGTCGGTATCCCCATGTTGGCGTATGTGCCAATTATTATTTTGCAGTATAATACGCTTTTCATCATAAATAAGTTTTACCCGGAATTAGTGTTGTTTGTTGCTTTGCTAAATGTGTTGGTTACTTCTTTGTTTGTCGATGTATTGATCACTGTTTCTACAACTTTGTTTTACCTTACCTATAAAGATAACTTAACACAAGGTAAGAAAACGTTGAATATAGCTCAAGAGACGCAAAAATGAAAAAAACATTGTTTTCTAAAATTGTTTTTATTTTTATGGTTGTCTTCCTGGTTGGATGTTCATCGAATGATCAATATTCTGTTGAGAGAAAATACTGGAAGATCAAAAAGCTGGCGGAGAAAGTTTTTAAAAATCCGGTAGCAACTCCTCCAAACGAATTAGAGCGTGTTGTCAGCCGTTCTGAAGAATTCATTAAGGAATATGCGGCCAATCCCTTATCAATAGAAGCCTCTTTTAATATTGCTCGTTTATATATTGTAAAAGAAGAATATGAATCGGCCCGTAAGCAATTGCAGAAGATACTTCAGGCAAATAAGAAGTCGCCGGTCATTTGTTCTGAAGCTCTGTTTTTAATCGGTAACGCCTATCAGTTGCAGGATAAATGGAGCTTGGCTTTAGAGCAGTATAAGAAGATCACCCGGGAATATCCGACTACGGTCAAGGCCCTTGATATACCTATATTTATTGCCCAGAATTATAAGGTTAAAAATCAACCTGAAAAAATGATCGTGGCGTATCAGGATGCAATAGGGCAATATAGGACGCTCATTGAAACGTATCCAAATTCTTTGTTAGCATTTAATGCCTATTTGTTAGTAGCTCAATGTCATATAGCTTTAAAAGATTGGCAAATGGCCGTTAAAACTTTTGAAACGGTCATTGAAAAGTTTAACGGTAAGGCAAAAATGGACGGGGCGATGTTTGAGATGGCGATTATATATGCCAAGCAATTAAAAGATACAGGGAAAGCTAAAGAAATACTTGATAGATTGAACAAAGAGTATCCAAAGAGCAGGTATAGTAAAGTATCGTTGCTTTTAATTAAGGAGTTGGATAAACAATGACAGAACTTCGGATATTAGAGAATAAAGATTCCGGCGGGATACTTAAGCATTTCTTAAGCAGGACGCTTAAAGAGATAATGTCAGTGGTGCACGCGGAACGCGGGTCTTTGTTTTTGTTTGATTGCGAGCATAAGGAACTTGTTTTAAACACTTTTTATGTGCCTGAAAATACTGCTTTAAAAGAACTTCGCCAGAGGCTAGGGGAAGGTATTGCCGGGAAAGTTGCTGATATTAAAATCCCTATTTTAGTAAAAGATATAAAATGCGATTCTCGTTTTAAGCAGAATGGGTTCAGCCATTATCAGACGAATTCATTTATGTCGATACCAATTTTTACCTCTGAGCGGCTCTTGGGATTGATCAATTTAGCGGATAAATCAACGGGTGGGCATTTTTCAGAAGAAGACCTGAATTTAGCGGTGACGATCTCAAAATACGCCTGCCTTGCCCTTGAAAGCTTGAATAGTTATACCGGATTGAAACAGGAAAAAGAGGCTTTAGACAAGCAGAAAGCGTTATTAGAAAAGTATGCTTCAGTAGGAAAGCTTGCCGCCGGTATCGTTCATCAGATCAATAATCCTCTTGACGGGGTTATCCGATACGCCAATATTCTGCTCGATCAGATGGAAGATAATTCCGCGACGAGGGAGTATCTTTTAGAAATTACCAAAGGGCTCAACCGTATTGCTAAGATCACTCGCTCGCTTTTGGAGTTTTCACGCCAGATCAATTTAAGTACCTCACATCATAAACACTATGTTGATATCCATACTTTGATAGAGGAATCTTTAGATGTCTTTGGAGAAGTTATTGACGGTACTATTAAGATCGAGAAGAATTTTGTTGCTGATCTGCCGAAAATCCTGGATTTTGGGTTGTCCCATGTGATAATTAATATAATTGAAAACGCCTTGGATGTTATGCCTAAAGGAGGCGTTTTATCGATAGAAACCGCGCTTAAAGAGTCCTGGGTTGCTATTACGATCATGGATACAGGTTGCGGTATCCCTGAAGAGGTCTTAAAACGGATCTTTGAGCCGTTTTTTACGACCAAAAGTATGGATAAAGGCACGGGGTTAGGCTTGGCGATCAGCCAGGAGATCATTAATAAGTACGGCGGGTCAATTAAAGTGCAGAGCGTTGTTAAAAAGGGGAGTTCTTTTACCATTTTAATTCCGAAAACATTCTTAAAAAATGCTGAATAACACAAATTTAAATAAAAACGGGCATATACTTGTTGTTGATGATGAGCCTTTAGTGCGCGGTTCTCTTACGGAACTCTTGACGCTTTCCGGTTATACTGTCAGCGCCGCAAATAACGGTAAAGAAGCGATCGATTTCTTGAAGAATTATACCGTTGATCTTGTGATAAGCGATATTAAAATGCCGGAAATAGATGGGACACAATTATTAAAACAAATTAAGAAAGATCATGCGGATACTCCGGTCATTATGATCACCGGGTATGGAAGTATTGAAAATGCGGTCGAAGCGGTAAAAGAAGGGGCGTATGATTATATCACCAAGCCTATCGTAGACAGCGAAATAAAGCTTGTTATTGAACGATTGTTGAAAGACCGCCAGCTTCATGAAGAAAACATTAAGCTTAAAGAACAATTGTCTATTTCACAAAGGACGCGTTTTCATAATATTGTCGGTAAAGATGAAAAAATGCAGAAAATTTATTCGTTGATCGAGGCTATTGCCAAAACGAGAGCGACTATTCTGATACAGGGAGAAAGCGGGACCGGCAAGCGTATGATCGCGCATGCGATACATAAATATAACGAAGTTGAGCGGGAAAAGCCTTTTGTTGAAGTAAGCTGTGGGGCTTTGACTGAAACTTTGCTTGAGGGCGAGCTTTTTGGCCATGTTAAAGGAGCTTTTACCGGAGCCATTAGAGACAGGATCGGGCGGTTTGAATTAGCCGATGGGGGGACGATATTCTTAGACGAAATCGACGCTTTTTCGCCGGCGTTACAGGTAAAATTATTACGGGTCCTGCAGGAAGGGGAGTTTGAGCGCGTTGGCGATACTAAGACTTTAAAGGTTGATGTGCGGGTGATTGCCGCGACAAATCAGAATCTCCAGGATTTGATCAGTAAAGGAACGTTTCGTATGGATTTATACTACCGGTTAAATATTATTGCAATTGACCTTCCTCCCTTGCGGGAGCGAAGAAATGATATCCCGCTTTTGGCTGAAGATTTTATTCTGAAACACTCCCAGCATATCAACAAGAAAATTGAAGGGTTATCTGATGAGGCGTTGTCAATATTAAAAAGTTATCAGTGGCCCGGTAATGTCAGGGAATTAGAAAATGTCATAGAGCGGGCGATCATTTTATCCCAGGGGCCGGTGATTACGCGTGAAGATCTGCCGGAATATTTGCATAAGCTCGGGAATACAAACCTGTTGACTTCTGAAGAAAACTATCTAAAATTAAGAGAAGCTTTAAAATCACCTGAGAAGGATTTAATAGTAAAAGCTCTTGAGTCGGTGAATTGGAGCCGTAATGATGCCGCCTCGGTGTTGGGGATCAATAGGACGACCTTATATAAAAAGATGTGTAAATATGGACTCTTAAAGAAATAACCTTGAGAAAAGCATGAATACAGATGAATTAGATATAAGAAGTATTATCGATATTAAGAAGTGGCAGCAAATTCAGGATAGTTTTTCCGCTATTACTGAATTGGGGTTACGTGTTGTCGATTCTAAAGGTAACGCGCTTACTTTTTCCAGCGGTGAGCCCAGGCTTTGCAGGGAACTTTTGGATGACCCTGCCATTAAAAACCGGGTGTGCGGCAGGTGTTTGCCGACTTTCCTGGGGGGGAAAGGCGTTGTGGACAGAAATTTGAATTTTGTTACCTGCGCGGGCATGCATAATTGCATAGCCCCGTTGAAAGTAGATAATAAAGTGTTTGCGTATTTGGTGATGGGCCCGGTTATTTTGGTGAGGCGTAATGCAAAAGAACAATACAAATCGGCTGCTGAAGAATTGGGTTTAGACCTGGATGATCTCTGGAATGCTTTATTGGAAATAAAGGTTGTTTCTTTTAATTGGGCGCAGTCATTGGTAGAATTTATCAGGGATATTTATGAATATGTCCTTAAACTGGCATATCAGGCAAGGTTTAAGAGTAAAGATGTAGTTTCAGTTGATATATTGAAACTCAACCGTATATTAGAGGTTTTACTTGACGCTGCTTTTCAGATCAGCGGCGCTGATATTGGATCGGTGATGTTTCTTGATGAAAGTAAGAATAAGCTTACTATCCGCGCCTCAAAAGGGCTTTCTGATGAGGTGGTCAGGACTACCAATATCGGGTTAGAAGAGGGGGTTTCCGGCATTGCGTTAAAAGAGAAAGCGTCTCTGTTAATCGATGATAACCTCAAAGATAATAGGGTGAAACGGTATCTGCACCGTCCGTATATCAGTTCTTCGATGATCATTCCGATCAAGATCAAAAGTGAGATGCAGGGGGTTATTAATTTAGGGACTTTAGCGAGTTCGTCAGTCAAGTTTAATCTGAGTAGTATGAATTTGATCAATAGGATCGTTGATTTGGCAAGTGTGGCATTGCATTCGTAGATTGTAAGTATAGTTTAGCTGTTAAAGACCCGGTCTTGGCTGTAATTTAAAAATACCAGTTAAGACCGGGTCTTTTTGCGTATAAGACCGGGACTTGAATTGTAGTATTTTATCATTGATAAGTCCCGGTCTTGAAATGTGATTCAGACCGGGTCTTAGCGTTCTTTTCGGAAAGTTGAAGAGAGGATCTTAAGTTCTTCGCGGTATTTTGCGACAGTGCGCCTGGCGAGGTTTAAGTTATCTTCACTAGAGAGGATCTTTACTATATCCTGGTCGCTTAATGGTTGTTTTTTGTTTTCTTTGTCGATTAATTCTTTAATGCGGCTTTTAACTACGGTTGAAGAGATAGATTCGCCGTTTTTATGATGGATGTGGCTTGAGAAGAAATTCTTAAGCGCGATAACCCCGCAGGGAGTTTTCGCGTATTTGTTCATTACTACCCGGCAAACGGTAGATTCGTGTAAGTCAAGTTTGTCGGCGATCTCTTTGAAGGTGAGCGGCTTCATTTGAGAGAGGTCTTCCCGTATTGCTTCTCCTTGGATCTCGGTGATCGTATTGACTACCCTGCGTAACGTGCTTTTCCTTTTTTCAATGGCTTTTATCAGTTCAAGGGCTTTACGTAATTTATTGGTGATGAATTCTCTGGTTTTCGGGTCAAGATCCTCTTTTTTAAGCAGATCTTTGTATAGTTTACTGACAGTCAGGCGAGGGATATATTCATGGTTTATAATTATTTCGAATCCATCGCTTTTTTCTTCGATGAGGATGTCGGGGACGATTCTGTGAGCTTCATCAAGGGAATAATTCCGTCCCGGTTTCGGGTTTAATTTCATGATCTTTTTAATTGATACTTCGATCTTCTCCAGCGGTTCTTTTAATACTTTCGAAATATGGTTATAGTTTTTTTTGGCAATGTCGTCAAGATGGTGCAGGCAGATCGCTTTTGTGAGAGGATCGAGTTCATTCAATAATTTTAATTGTATGAGTAAACATTCAGAAATGGTCCTGGCGCCCACGCCTGAGGGCTCAAATTGTTGTATTAAGGAAAGCACTTTTTCGATCTTTGCCTCTGAAGCGTGTATTTGAACAGCCATTCCTTCCGTCGAAGATTGTAAATATCCATTTTCGTCTATATTCCCGATAATTTCCTGGCCTATTTTAAGCTCTTCGTCTGAATTGGTAAACATGCCTAATTGCCGCAATAAGACATCTTGAAGAGATACTTTGTTCATCAAAAGAGACGTGTTGGTTTCGTTATCTTGAGTTTGGGTATTATTGGGTAATGAAGGAGGAGAGTTTAATCTTGCAAGATCTTCCGGTGAAAGAGGGGAGGTGATCTCTTCTTGAGAAGAAAATTCCTCCAGAACAGGGTTAGTAAGAAGTTCTTCTTCTACCACTTGGTTTAGGTCTAGCAGATGCAGCGTTAAGATGTTTAACGATTGCCGCATTTCGGGAGCTAAAACCCGCCTGAATTCGAACCTTTGTCTTAATTCCATTTAATAAGTATAGCATAAAATGTGCCAATTTGCCTGTTTTGGGGGTATTTTTATAGGAAAGGCGGGTGTGCGGCTTACTGCGTCAAGACCCGGTCTTGGCTGTAAATAAGCATACCTGTCAGTGTCATTGCGAGGAGCCGAAGGCGACGAAGCAATCTTTTTAAAGATTGCTTCGCCCCTACGGGGCTCGCAATGACACGAGCAAGACCGGGTCTTATTGACAGTCGTAGTAATCCATGTTAGTATAAACACTAATAAGGAGTTATGAGTGCATAAAGAAACCATAGGACATAGTGAATTTACCTTTAAGTTTGTTGAAGAACCTGTTTTAATGGATCAGGTCTACCGCCTGCGTTTTCAGGTATATTGCGAAGAATGCAAGTTTATTAGAGAAGAAGAATACCCTGATAACCGCGAACAGGATAAATATGACCAGTACGCGCTTCATTTTGTCGTGGAAGACAACTTTGAAGTAATCGGCACTATGCGGCTGATCCTTGATTCTTCTGTAGGCTTTCCGATCGAAGAGCGCTGTGGTGCTGACTTAAAATTCGATAAAAAAAGTGTAGCCCGCAATAAGATAGCGGAGATCTCCCGCCTTGTTATCAGTAAAGATTATCGGCGTAGAAAAGACGATGGGTTGTATTATACTCCTGAATTTGATGAGAAATCTCTCCTGGGGAATTCGAATAATCCTTTTCGCCGGATCAGGACTATGACCTTTGGGATGTATCGCGAACTATATCATGAAAGCAAACGTCGGGGCCTGACGCATTGGTACGCGCTCATGGAGAAATCATTGTGGAAATTATTGGACTTGAATGGGTTTACTTTTAAGCCTATCGGCCAAGAAATTGATTATTATGGTGTGGTGACCCCGTATATTGGAGTTATTGAAGAAATCGAGCGGGAATTTTATAAGAAGTATCCGCAGTTCTTTACTAAGTTTTTTCTTGATGGTTTAGAAACCCAATTTCATCCGGAATTCCTTTCTTCTGCATAAAAAATATGGCTCAAAACCGCCTCAGTATATTTGAGGAATTTGCTCAAGTAGCCAAAACGTATCCTTCCAAAACAGCTGTTTTCTTTAAAAATAATAATGATTATTCTGAAGTATCGTACCTTGAGATCTATCAAAAAGCGCTAAAGCTAGGTAATTTCCTGATCCATTGGGGTGTGCAGAAATCCGATAGGATCGCCATTTTAATTGGTAACCAGCTTGAGTGGCCGGTATCTTTTTTTGCGGTACAGTTTGCGGGTGCGGTTGCGGTGCCTATTGATGTTCGCCTGCCAGCTCCTGACATTACCCAGTTGGTAATACATTCTTCTTCGAAAATAATTCTCTGCGCAGAGAAAGTCTACGCTCAAAATACCGCGTTCCTGGACGGTTTAAAAAGTGTCAAAATACTGCTCATTGATTCGGTTTCTTTTCAGGAACAGTTTGTCAATTATTCTCTCAAGATGCAGGAAGCGCCGGTTTTCAGGGCTCTGGATACTGTTGCAGCTATGTTTTATACCTCCGGTACAACAGCCCTTCCTAAAGCAGTCATGCTCTCGCAGGTTAATCTTTTAGCCAATGTAGAATCGATACGAAAAATAAAAATAGTGACTCATCAGGATTGTTTAATTTCATTTCTGCCGCTTCATCATACCTATTCATGCATGGTCACCTGTTTGGTGCCGCTTCTTTTAGGCGCGCAGATCAGTTATCCGGCAAGTTTAAATTCTGATGATCTGCTGAATTGTATGCAAGAGACAAAAGTGAGTATTTTAGTCGGGGTGCCGCAATTCTTCTCAATTTTCCATAAAGCTATAAAACAAAAGTTTAAGAAGATCCCTTTGCTTCTCAGGGCCGGAATAAATGTTTTGATCTGGATATTGTGGGTTTTTCGTAAATTAACAGGTGTTAATTTGAATAAATACCTGCTGCACAAAATGCATTCCGTGTTCGGGAATAAATTGCGTTTTATGACTACAGGCGGTGCTAAGATTGAAACAACGATAATAGTTGATTTTTTCAAATGGGGATTTACGATCTTAGAAGGGTACGGGTTGACGGAAACGTCTCCCGTGGTTACGTTTAATCCTCCTCTTAAGCCAAAAATCGGCACTGTCGGTAAGCCAATACCCGGAGTACAGGTAAAGATATTAAATCCCGATGAGCAGGGGGTAGGTAAAGTTGCTATTCGTGGTGAGAATGTCATGTTGGGGTATTATCAGTTGCCTCAAGAGAATGCGCGGGTGCTTAAAGATGGATGGTTTTTGACAGAAGATCTCGGGTATTTTGATAAAAGCGGCTACCTTTGTATTAAGGGCAGGAAAGATGAAATTATTGTCTTAAGCTCAGGAAAGAAGATAAACCCGGAAGAGATCGAACGGGAGTACCTTTTAAGCCCCTATATTAAAGAAATATGTGTTTTTGTTGCTTCGCGGGTAGGTTTTATTGGTGAGGCAAAGCAGTTGATGGCAGTAATTGTCCCTCATGAAGAATATTTCACCGCCCGGGGAGTACTCAATATTGAAGAAAAAATACGCTGGGAATTAGATAATTTATCCCATCAGATAAGTCATTATAAGCGTGTTACCGGTATTATTATCAGTAAAGAAAAGCTTCCGCGCACCGCATTAGGCAAGATCATGCGCCATAAAATAGAAGAAAAATATGTTCAAGAGGGAGGTGGGGTTTTTCAGAATGGGAAGGGGGGGAGACTCAGTGAAGATGTGAGCTCATTCTCTTCGGAAATTTCCAAGAAAATACTTGAACAGATATCAAAGCGGCTTAATCGAAATGTTAAGTTGGATGATCATTTAGAGTTGGATCTAGGGCTTGATTCTTTGGGCAGGATCGAATTGCTTTTGGAGCTTTTCAAGTTTCTGAATATCCAGGCTTCAGAGTCAATACAGTCAGAATTCTTTTTCGCTCATACTATAAGAGATTTACTGCTTAAACTGGAGCCTTTTATACCGCAGGATGTCAAATATGGCAATCAGGATGAGTTTTTATGGTCAGAAACTCTTCATGAGCGGCCATCTTCGAAAACTTTGAATATGGTAAGGTTTAAGCCGTTTTTTATTGATAAAATTGCGGCGTTACTTGTTATTACTATTGTGCGGTATGTCTTACGGGTATTTTTTCTTCTTTCAATTAAAGGCCGGGGAAATCTTCCCAAAAACGGGCCGTATATAGTTTTCGCGAATCATTCCAGTTATTTGGATGGTTTTGTTATAGCCGCACTATTGCCGTTTCATGTGCTGCTTAAAACATATTTTGTAGGGTTAAAACGGATTTTCTTGAAGCCTTTTATCAGGGATTCGATTAAATTAGCGAGGTTAATTCCTATAGATGTGACTTTGGACCTGGTTGAGGCAATGCGCATATGCGCCTATTTATTGGCTCAAAAGAAAATAGTCAGCTTTTTCCCTGAGGGCCAGCGTAACCCGGAAGGAGGAGTGATCAGGTTTAAGAAAGGTATAGGGATCTTAGCTAAGGAGCTCAATATTCCGCTGGTACCAGTTTATATTGATGGTACATTTCAAGCCTGGCCGAGGCACGCGAAATTGCCGCGTTTTCACGCGATAAAAGTTACAATTGGGAAACCCCTGAGTTATGCTGAATTAGTAAGTCAAAAGGTACTTAAAAGCGATGATTATGACGCGGTTGCCGAAGCTTTGCGGCAGGAGTTGCTTGCGTTGAAGAAATAGATAGTTTTAAGACCCGGTCTTGGCTGTAATTAAAAACTACCTGTTAAGACCGGGTCTTGTTAGTAAGACCGGGACTTAACAAAGAAGCTCATGCAAAAATTATCTGACTTAACTAAAGATATATTAATAGGGTTATATATAAACTCAAGGAGTTCTCTTGCTGACATAGCAGCAATTTATGGGGTTTCTCGGACAGCCATTTACAAAAAACTTAAAGAATACGGCATTAAATTGCGTTCGAAATCAGAGGCAAGGATTGAAGCGCAAAAACAAGACAAATTGCCACAAAAGTTCTTTGATATAAATGATGATTTCTTTTCGAAATGGGCACCAGAGATGGCATATGTCTTAGGTTTGATTATAACGGATGGATGTGTGTCTATGGCTGGTACAGTTTCTTTATGTATTAATGATAAAGAATTACTTGAAAAAGTTAAGAAAGTTATGGGGTCTGAGCATAAAATTGAGCTGTCGAAACACCAAAAAGGCTTATATTATTTTCGCTTTTCAAGAGAAAAATTAGTCAAGGATTTGGAGAAATTATGTGTTGTGCCTAGAAAAAGTCTTATTGTTAAATTTCCTGATGTGCCAAAAGAACACTTACCTGATTTTATTAGAGGAGTGTTTGATGGTGATGGCAGCGTATTTTTTGATAAACGACGGCCAAAATTTCCTTTAAGATCGAAGTTTGTGAGCAGTTCAGAGGTTTTTATAGTAGAATTACAAGTAGCACTTGAAGGCTTAGGTATGCCTAAACGGACGATTTATAAACAAAAAACAAAGAATGGTTGGAGTTATATGATTATTTATGATCATAAAAATAGCATAGATTTATTTAATTTACTATATAGTAATGTTAAAAATTGTCTATATTTAGAGCGAAAACATCAATGTTTCTTGGAGGGGTTAGATATGTCTAAAAGGATTTTATAAATGGATAAAGAACTTGAAGATTGGTATATGTTACACAAATTTCATTTTTATGCCGGTAATTATGAAACTAAAGATTTAGCTGCTTTTTTAGGTATTAACTCGCGGACAATCCAGAGATGGATTAAAGAGACGACCAAGCCAACCAAAGACCAATTAGCCAAAATCAAAACGTATTTGGACCAAAAGAAGCAAAAAGATTCATTATAAACAAGGCTTTATTTTGTTTTTCTATATGTCGCACTAGTGCCTATAATATATCTTATGTTAACTTGAGAATATTGCTGAACTGTGTTCAACATGTTGTTGAATAAAGGTTTACAATCATTGTTATTTCCTTGTGGATAAGCCATGTTGGACTTACTTCTGTTTACTTAGATTTATGTGGTTTTCTTATGATTAACATTGGTAAGCAGATTATACGGTGTTTTGTTCTTAGGTTGCTTTTGTAGGTTATTATGCTATTTTTCTGGAAAGAGTAATTACTGCGGGAATAATGCTGCCTTCGCCAAGTTTGGTATTGATTTTATCCATGGCTTTGATCAATGCCTCCCTTCTTTTTTGTTCGGTAAATAGAGGGGGGTAATCTGGGGTATGTAATGAGCTGCAGGTTATCCCTAATGCCCGTACAAGGGCCGGTCTTGGGGCTATTTTGACCATTATTCTTAAAGTTCGGGCATATATTTCATACCCATCATTGGTTGCTTGTTCCTGGGTTCTTTGTGCCATAAGATTGCCGATTTCCGGGCCGTTTAACCATAGATGTGTGGTTTGGCTGGTGAGGTTTTTTTGCCGTAATCTTTCCGCTACCATTTCAGATAAAAGCCGTAACCAGGATTTTATAAACCGGGGGGTTTTTGATGCTCTTGGTAAGGTGTATGAATGGCCTATTGATTGCGGGGCCTCTTCTTTGATCTCTTGGCTGAAATGTTCAGTTGCATGTAATGCGGCATAGAGATTAAGCCCGTTTTTTCCTGAAAAACGTTGCAAGAAATCAGGTGTTTTTTCGTATAGATCAAGGCAGGTTTGAATGCCTAAACTATTAAAGGATGTCTGTGATTTCTTACCGACACCGCAGAGCTTTTGAACTGGGGTTTGAGCCAGGGCCTGAGTCAGGTTTTTTTCGGTTAATATGGCTATACCGTTTGGTTTCTTAAGTTTTGAGGCTAATTTAGCTAAAATGCAATTCTTGGCTATG
The DNA here is from genome assembly GCA_041662125.1 of Candidatus Omnitrophota bacterium. GTDB lineage: Bacteria > Omnitrophota > Gorgyraeia > Gygaellales > Profunditerraquicolaceae > JBAZTA01. Next base: position 28,887 of record JBAZTA010000003.1, read on the forward strand.
CCGATCGATGCGGTAATGTGAAATCTGTCTTCTATTTGTTTTTGTATGGTTTTGGCTAAAATAAACGGCTGGGGTTCTTTGTCTATGTCCATGCGAAATTCGTCAATCGATGCGTAGGATACTTCAAATCCGTAGGTTTTTACCATTTCAAAGATCTGTTCCGATGTCCAGATATATTTACTTTGTTCCGCGGGGACAAATTCTAGGTTTGGGCATAATTGATACGCGTCTTTTGAAGCCATGCCAGAGCTGATACCGTACGCTTTGGCTTCATAGCTTGCAGCGCAAACAACGGTGTACATTTTATTGTTTCTTGAGCCGACAATTAATGGTTTGCCTTTTAGCCGGGGATTGATCGCTTGTTCTATGGATGCGAAAAACGCGTCCATGTCAATATGGAGAATCATGGGAAGAAGTTATGCGATTATTCTATCAAGTTGCCAGCTGAAACTGATGTTCGTAAAAGATATTTGGTAAAGATCAATGCCGGTGTTAACCGAAAAGTAAGTGATAAGCTCTTGGCCGCGGCGCTCCTGCCAGGTATAGGAAATGTTCTTGATCTTGTATTTCTTTTGCTTCCAGGTGAAGATGCGTGGAAGAATCTTCCCGTTTTTAAACCAGGCAAGAACATCGATTCTTTCATCGAGTAATCCGCTGGTTTCTTCCGGGTTGTTCTCTTGCTGCGGCATATTTCTATCCCAACGCGCTTTTGGATTAAAAGTCTGTTTCATAGGTATGGATTAGGGACGGTTCTCGTAGGTATCGTTTAAATTAATACTTCCTGATTATCGTAAGCAGCTTACCGATAATGCTGAATTCCGCGCGGATAGGTTGATAGTTTTGATTCGCCGGCTCAAGAAACGCGGTATTGCTTTTGGTTTTAAGCCGTTTCAGGGTGACTTCATTATTATCTAAGAGCGCGGCAATGATATCGTTGTTATCAGCCACAGGCTGTTTCTTGATGACCGCGATATCCCCGGAAATGATACCTGCATCAACCATGCTGTCGCCTTTAACCCTTACGGCAAAGACGTCATTGAAGCTTAAGCGCCCAAGGAATAAGTCGTAGGTATCCACATAACCTTCAATGTCCTCATAGGCAAAGCTTGGCTTGCCGGCGGCAATGGTGCTTATGATCGGGATCTTGTTGAACGTATGCAATAATTCGATAGCCCGGGATTTATTACTGCCGCGTTTTACATAGCCTTTTTTCACCAGGGCGTTTAGATAATCCCTGACTGTGCCTGTTGAGGAAAATCCTAAGCCTTTGGCGATTTCGCGGATCGTGGGCGGAATGTTTTCGCGCACCTTTTCGCAAATAAACTCCAGTACTTTCTTTTGTTTCTCTGTTAATTCTCGAACCATGCGGCACCTCCTGTAATTTTACTATATACCACACATTTGTGTGGATGTCAAGGGTATTTTACCCCCTCTTCTCTTTAAAAGCCTCTTCCCTGCTTGGTTTTTAAGGGGTTTTTTGTGTTTTTGGGGGATGTATGTATTACCTTTGGAAGTTTGTTAAATGGAGCCACCAGTCTTTTGACTCCATAGCGAGGATCTGTTTAAACAGCTGTTGCGCGGATCTTGTTTTGAGGAACTTCCCTATTTTAAGAAAACTTTTTGCCTGTTTAAAGCCGAATTCCAGGTATTCTTTTGCCTGAAGCGCGCATTCAAGGATATCGGCGTCCCTGGCAATGATCGATTCTTTTGAACTCTGAGTGTAATATTTTTCCAGGATCACGGTTAATTCCCGGGCTATTGTTTCGGGAAGCAGCTTTAATTGTTCCTTGGAAACTTTTGGGTCTATTTTTTTAAAGTCAATATAGCGGCTGCTTACTTTATGAGAATCATTGATACGCGCTTCATGCATGTCATGAAAAAGTGTCGCCAGCAATACTTCAGAAGAATCTGCTTTTTCCATTTTAGCGAGCATATAGCCGATGACGCAGCAGCGGAAAGAATGTTCCGCAACACTTTCAGGGTCTTTGATACCAACGACCCACCAGCCGCTTCTTTTTACCCGCTTAAGCTGGCCGGCTTCAGCAAGAAAGCAAATAATGTTCTGGGTAGGTTTATTTTTGCGCATTATTGTATCTTTGACAGGTTATTTCGTAGCAGAATATACCAACTGCCATAGCGACATTAAATGAAAGGCCTGCCCCATGCATGGGCAGGGTTAATGAATAATCGATATGTTTGATCAATCCGGTACGTATCCCTTCTCCTTCTGAACCGAATACAAGGCACAGGGGGAAATTTAAATTGACTTGCCTGGGGTTTTCTCCTCCTTTAACAAGGGTTGCTCCTACCCAGTAACCTGCTTCTTTTGCTTTCTGAATCACCATACTCAGCGTATTGACTTGAACCACCGGGACGTAATTCTCAGCTCCGCAGGCGACTTTCAGGACAGCTTCGGTGATCTCGACAGTTTCCCGTTTGGGTAATACAATGCAAAAGTTGCCAAAACAGGCGCAGTTGCGCAGTATGACACCTAAGTTTTGCGGGTCATTGATCCGGTCAAGGCAAATTAATGTTGGTTTTGTTTCTTGAGTAATAATATCATCAAGGTCAGCATAGGGAAAATCATCGATCTCCGCCATGACCCCTTGAGCGTTGACTTTTTGGGCAAGCTGGAGAAACCTTTTTTCGGGAAGCATCTCAACGAAAATATGGTGTTTGCGTGCCATGCCTATTACTTCAGGGCGAGATATTTTTTCCTGCAGATAGATGCGTTTTATTGTCTTGGGGTTTGTATGCATTCTTTCAGTGACTGACCTTTTTCCGTAAAGTCTCATATTTTTACCTCTCGTTTTATGTTCTTGATTTAATTTTTTTTCTACTCAAGATAAGCAGTATCGCGCAATAAACCATAAGTGCCAGTATAAACGCAATTGAAATATAACCGATGAGCACGGGGAGAATGATTTTAAGGGCCGTTAATTGCAACAGGTTTTGCCAATGGAAATATTTGAGTATCTCTATCCACTGTTGTTGGATTTCTTGCCACGGTACGCCGATTAAAAAAGATCCTATTTTGATTGATAAGAGGAATGTTATCAGGCTTAACCAGGTGTTGCTCAAGAAGCTGCCTAAAAGAGCGCTGGCGCGGTTTACGCGGAAAATGATTGCTAAGGTTAAAGCCGCAAGAGGGCCGATACCGGGCATGATCCCGGTAAAAACGCCTAAGCCGAACCCTAATGCTATTTTCTGGGGTGTATCATTGATCCTGAAAATCTTTAAATAGATTAATTTCAGGAATCGCAAGAGTTTATTGTTGCCGTTTTTTGCAGGCACTTTCATCCTTATATTTTTGGCTTGTCTTCTTCCATTGCCGGCTTAATATTGACACCGGCAAACCGTTCTAAACCAAATGATTCCTGCATCCAGCCATTTTCTAAGTCATGGCGCTGCATGATCTCTTGGGCTTTATTATATTCTTCCTGCCTGAGACGGCGTGAGATTTCTTTGAATTCTGCTGCTTTATAATACGGGTGGTATTGGCTCATCAGGCTTATATAAGTTTGCGGCGATATTTCTTGAGCGATAAATTTCATGATCGTTTCAGTCCCTGAGATATTACCCGGTAAGACCAGATGCCGGATGATGAGCCCGTGTTTAATGATCCCGTGTTCATCAAAACGTGCCGTCCCTGTTTGGTCCTGCATTTCTTTGACCGCAGCCTGATTGTATTTTGGATAATCGGGGGCGTTTGAATATTTCTTTGAATTCCTGGTGTCGGCATAACGCATATCAGGGAGATAAATATCAACGATCCCCGCCAGCATTTTTATGATCTCCGGCCGTTCATATCCGCTGGTATTATACACCAGCGGTATGTTGAGCCCTTGGGGAATTGCCAGCAACAGCGCTTTTAATATCTGTGGCAATACATGGGTAGGTGTTACGAGATTAATATTGTGAGTCCCCCTGTGCTGAAGATCGATCATTATTTTAGCAAGTTCATCGTAACTGACCGGTTTTCCTTTGCCTTCCTGGCTAAATTCAAAATTCTGGCAGTAAACACAGCTCATCGTGCAGCGTGAAAAGAAGATCGTCCCGGAGCCGCGTTCACCTGAGATGGGGGGCTCTTCTCCGTGATGCGCTAAAAAGTTGTAAATCTGCGGCAGGAACCCTGTTTTACAGGCTCCCGTTTTTCCTTTTAAACGGTTTACCCCGCATTTACGCGGGCAGATGCTGCATGCTTCAAGCATCGTGAATGCCTCTTCTGTTATTTTCTGCAAGGAACCGTTATGATAAGCATTTAAATATGATGGGTACATGATGGTTTTATTTGTCCGGCATAGAGTTCTCTTATCGTATTGAAAATGGATATGTATTCTCCTGTTGCATAGTCCCGGTAGGTCCATTCCCAGCTTTTAAACGAGTTTTTCTGGTAATAAAGCGTTATTTCCGCGTATATGCCGCAGTCTAGGTAGATGCGGTGTTTATAATCTTTGGTCGAAGCAAGGACTAGCTTTGCCATGTCCAGGTATCCGGGATCGATATTAATACGGCGTTTTTTATCGTGAGATGATCTTTCTTCAAGGCGGTTAGTTATATTTTTTATTCTTGCGATCCTTGAAGGTAAGACAAGTTTCTTAAAACTGATGAATTTTCGTTTTAAGTCTCCTCCAAACTCTTTCTGATAATAATCTGTTTGGGTAAAGGGCAGAATTTGGCTTTCAAAATCGGTCTGGCCAAAGTATTTTGTAAGGGTTTTTTGAGCCTGCGCAAGAATAGTTTCGTCTTGGAAAATAAACCCGATAATAAGTTTTACAGCTTGCGGTTTCTTTATGAGCCCCATGGTTATCAAGTAGTAATAACTGACCAGGTGAGAATAACGGTATCAGTTAAGGTTTTAAGAGGGAGTGTTTTCAGGCAAGGTCTGGTTTATATATTCTGTTATTTTCTTGTGTGAGGTTTCTTGAATACCGTTAAAGAATATCGCAATGTTGTATCCGCCTTTTGCCTCATCTTCAGTTCTGACAATAACACCTTTACATTCGACCGTATTAGTTTTATTCTTGCTGTTTCTTGCGGCAGGAAGGCTGACCGTGATCATGACTTTCGTAAAAGGCGGAACATACTTATTAATATGGCAGTATGCCCCGACACAACTGATGTTTTGAGTCTGTGTCGCGAAATCATAGCCGTTGGCGATTACTTTAAGCGGAAGCTCTTGCTGGAGCCTGGGATAAAGCCTACGTTCGCTTTTTGAAGATTTCATCATTTTGCCTCTTCAGTTGCTTTCTTGGTTGCGTTTATCCAGCAGCGTTTGCTGCAGTAATACTTATTGTTTCGATAATACTGTTTTATTTTCTTGAGCTGTTTGTTGCATGCCAGACAATTTGTTTGTTTTTCTTCTACCGGTTTAGTTTCTGCGCTTGCGGTTGCGCCTTCATTTTTGGTTTCTTGAGCAGACATTTTTATTTATTACCCTCCATGCGCTTGCATAATCATTTTTAAATATTTATCAAGATAGTCTTTTTGGATCGGGTCTATCTCAATAAATTCTATTCCTAATTGGTATCGGTCAGAGTACGGCAATGATGTTGACCTGATGATCTTTCCTACCGGTTTGATTATCTGCGATAACACATTAAATTCCAGCATTACCGTTGATAAACGAGGAACCCCCGCGTCGGTTATAAAAGCCATTCCGCCCAGGCTGACATTATCTCCTATCGCATTATTAACAACAGAATTTCCTCTGATTTGATAACGCAAAGGGCTAGAAAACTTTATCCGTGCGGATTGCCTTTTTTCCTGCGAAAATAATGCCATACTTACCTTTTCTTTGCGAGTAAGCCGTGGCTTCTTCCTCTTATTTGTAAATTATAACACATAAATTCTATTTGTCAATAGCGATGCTGCAGAAAGTAGCAAAAAATTGTTCTATCTTTACAAACCAGATAAATTTGTTATAATACAGCTATGAAGTGTAAAATTTTAAGGACGTAAACCTATGAGTAATATACCTGAAACAGGTTCACCTGTTCCTCTGAAACCAAAACGTGATCCGATCATTTATCTTATCTGTGGTGTTGTCGGTTGTGTGGGGTTTTTGACGGCAAAAACAGCGTATACCTTCATTAATTCCTATTTTTCAGCCCAGTTTCGTCAAGGAAAGACGCTGGAGAAAAACATACGTTTGCCTGCTCCTCTTCCTCTGAGCCCTCAAGCTCAGGGCAAAGAAACAAAGAAAGCTGTTTTGCAAACGGCTCCCGCAACGCCTCCCGCAACGCCTGATGCGTCAGGTTTTGTCTTAAGCGGTGTTTTTTTCTCCGACAATGAAGGTTTTGCGCTGATCAATAATCATATTGTGAAAGAAGGCGATTTTATTGAAGGGGCAATAATTCAGCGGATTACCATTGATGAGGTCGTCTTGATCAGTAATGGCCAGGCAATCAAAATATATACCTACTCGAAATAACGCTACGATCTTTTCTGCAGCGCCTGTTTTATCACTTCCAAAGGAATATCCTGTTTAATGACTGTTTTTCCTATCGCTTTTATAAGGACGAATTTGTTCCTGGAACCGGTGAATTTTTTGTCGCGGTAGTGAGTTTTGAGGATATCGCCTATCGCAATATTTTTAATTCTTGTCGGTAAACCGGCTGCGCCAATCAGCCTCTCGATCTTTTTTACGGGATCAGCAGCAAGTAATCCTAATGCGTTGCTTATTTCACAAGCAACAAGCATCCCCAGCGCTATGGCTTCTCCGTGATTGTACCCGCTAAAATGCGCAGCTGCTTCAATTGCGTGGCCAATGGTGTGGCCGAAGTTGAGGATCGTGCGGATACCTTTTGTTTCAAATTCATCCCTTTCGATAATGCGGGCTTTAATAGAACTGCATTGTTTGATGATGAATTCCAGGCTGGATTTATCCCGCGCGAGAATTTTGAGGCAATTTCTTTCCAGATAGTGAAACAATCCCAAATCACCGATAATAGCGTATTTTACTACCTCAGCCAGGCCCGCGCTGATTTGTCTTTTATCGAGTGAGGAAAGAAAACGTATATCACTCCAGACTAATCGGGGCTGATAAAAAGAACCAACCAGATTTTTTCCTGACTCCAGGTCAACTGCGGTTTTACCTCCAATACTTGAATCTACCTGCGCTAAAAGTGTGGTAGGGATGTTGATATAGGGAACCCCTCGTTTGTAAATTGAAGCGATAAACCCGGATAAATCGCCAATAACCCCTCCCCCTAACGCAGTAATAAATACCGATCTTTTTTTATCATAAAAAGCCAGGTCATTTAGAATGCGCGCGGCTATCTCAAGTGATTTGCTTTTTTCCGTGTCTGATACGCAGGTAAACTTTACCGTGAAATTTTCTTTGCGCAAGGTTTCTGCTATCAAAGGCCCGTATTTATTCTTGATCAGCGTGTTGGTGATAATATAGGCGTCATTGCCAATCTGTAATTTTCGTAAGAATTTTCCAAGGTGGGAGATGATATCTGTCCCAATAATGACGGGATAGCTTTTGCAAGGCAAATTGACTGTGATAGTTTTCAATCTAACGCCTCTATTTTGTCGATCTGGATGAGTGGAGTTGATTCTTTTTCTGAAGGGATGATTTTACCGACAATTCTGGTCTTGTGGTTATTAAGCGCGTTTAATGTTTTCTTATCGCCTTTTAATAAATATACCGTATCGTTTTTATCAATGAGTTTGTGAGTGGCAATTCTGCGAAAAACTCTCCCGTAAGGTTTAATAATGCCTTCTAAGGTGACGTATTTTTCTGTTTTCGCATCAGCAACAGGTTTGTTGATCACTACTTGAGTCCCTGCGCTGGTCATAACAGAGGTGGTATTTGCCGGTGGAGGGGTATAGGTAGCTTTTTTGACAAATCTTTTATTAACCCATCCAAAACTGTTGTCAATTGGTTCGATCTTATACCATTGGCCATCTTGCGATTCAAGGATCGTGATTATTTCATCTTGATAGGCTTTGCCGACGATAGGCGAAGCTTCGTTTGGTGAAAGCCGTATATTGACGCTGTTTTTGGTGACTTTCGCAGCGCGGTTGCTGATAAGCGCGATGAGGTCTTTTTTTATGTAGGATGGGGCGGTTTTTGGAAGTTTAATCCTGTACCAATCATATAATTCCCGCGTGACGTTTATATAATCTCCTTTGTTGAGTGTATAGATGATGGGCGCGGTAACCGTTGAATCAGAGCGGATATTGATATTAGCTGAAGTGATTTCACCTAAAAAAGCCTTAAAATCTTCAGCCCTGCCGTAACCGGATTGTATTGCCAGGCAGGCGCATATAATCAGAAATAATTTGATGGTTTTTCCAAGCATAGAAAAGGTAGCAATAATTTCGGGAACGGCTTAATCTGATCTTTCAAGCCATTCCCGAAATGTAAGTTTTTGCTTAATTCGGTTTATTTCTTTTCAGGAGCTTTTGCAGCAGCCCCTTTAGCAGCTGGAGCGGCTCCTTTAGCAGCTGGAGCAGCGGCTTTTGCATCGCCGGCAGCAGGTGTGCCAGCAGCCGTTTCAGCCTTCTCTACTTTTTCTTTCTTTATCTTAATACGTACTGTTTTTATTTTAGGAAGGCCGAATACGTCTTCTCCCTCTTTCCAGCTATTCTTTTCAGCCATGAGCTTCAGGCGTTCGATCCGCTTTAACACTGAACGTTGTTTATTATTTTTATCCGATAATTTTAAAGATGGGTGTATTGACATGCCTTTATAACCTCCTTATGAAACAATCTCGATATTGTTTTCTTATTTCAGTTAATAATGATTTTGCTTTTTCCTTATTAGAAAAACTGCCTACGCAAATGACACTGTAGCCATTGAGAGGGATGACCGTTGTCGTAAAGCCCTTTTTCTTTAATTGTGTCGCTTCTTTTTGAGCAGACAATTTTTGCTTGTAGGAAGCTATTTGAATCGTGAATTTGCTGTTTGAGTTCTTAGGTGCCGTAGTGATATTCATAGCCAATTCATTTGTTACAGAAGGCGGACGTTTTTTTGACGCAAGAGTTGCATCTGCCTGTACTTCAACCGTACGGGGGGGTATGTTTTCTTGTAGTATTGGCTCATCTTTTAGAGGAACAGCGAGTTCAACGGGAGTCCCTATATTAAAACGGGCGATTTTTTTACCCCGCTCTACTCCCAGGCAATAACAGACCAGGCCGCTGACAATGAATCCAATAATTAGAAAGATCAGTTTTTCGTAATTCCATAGCGAAGTTAATAATGATCCAGAGGCAGAGGCTTTGAGCGCCTGTGTGCCTTTTTCTTTTGAAAATAACTCTAATTGGTTCGTTTCCTCTTGTGCCATTTTTTATCCTCAAGCTTCAGGAATAATTCAACTCTATATTATAACGCGATTATTTACTAAGTTGCAAGTATTTTTTAGACATTTTCTTAATAATACGCAAAAATGCTTCTACGACTTTTGGGTCGAATTGAGTGCCGCTTTTCTTCTTTATTTCTTTGACCGCTAAATCGATACATATCCTTTCTTTATACGGCCTTCCGTATACCATTGCTTCAAAAGCGTCGGCAACTGCCATGATCCGCGCGCCAATGGGGATCTGTCCTTTTTTTAACCGTGATGGATAGCCTGTCCCGTTATATTTTTCATGGTGGTGCATGATGATCGATATAACCGGCCGCAATGACTGTATCGGCCGCAAGATCTGAGCGCTTTTGAGCGGGATGCCTTTAATGATCTTAAATTCTTTCGGCGTTAGCTTGGTAGTTTTAGAGAGGATTTCAATGGGTATATCAGCTTTGCCCGCGTCATGCAAAAGGCTGGCATATTGAATGCATTCAATTTGTTTTTCGTCAAGCTGCATTTGATGCGCGATTGCTTTAACTAAACGTATAAAATAAGGCGAGTGTGTTTCTTCTCGCGGGATACGGGCGTCAAGAATGGTAACCAGTGATTTGATCGACCCGAAAATGATCTTCTGCTGTTCTTCATACAATTGGAGGTTTTTTATCCCTGTCATAGCTTGTTCAAGCACGGTAGTTAATATCTCCTGTTCACAGCGGTCAAAAGCGGCATCGTTTTTCCCTCGTTTAACGATCATCAGCCCCATGATATCTTCAGATACCAGTGGCAATGCCAGCATGTTATTCCGGCGGATCGTGGCGAACGATTTGATGATCTTGCGTTCAAGGCGGGCCATAATTTTAACTTTGCGGTCAATGACATGCTTTTTCTTGTCAGCGACCATGCATTTTATCGTTGAATATTGCTTTGATGGATCAAGGATGACGATATAGCATGAACGCGCGTTGAATATTTGGCAAATAAGCCGGGCGAGGCGGCAGACCAGTTCTTTAAGCTCAAAAGTTGAATTGACCAGCCGATAGATACTGTGGATGGCGGAAATGAGTGTCTTATACTTTTTCGTAGGGGTCAAAAAGCTTTTTGTATTCATCTAACGCGTACCGATCGGTCATTCCCGCGATATAATCAGATACTACGCTTTTTACTCCGTAAGAGCTGATCCTTTTCTGGATCTGGGGCGGTAATGCGTTCGGTTTATCAATATAAAAGTTAAACAATTCTTGTATGAAACGTTTCGCTTTGTTGCTCATCCTCATCACGCGATAGTGATGATATAATTTCTCAACCAGGAGCGCGCGTAAGGGCGAGCGTAATTCCTGCATTTGCTTGCTGAAAGAAACGATCTTTTTGTCTGTCCTTTTAACATCAAGGTGCGTCTTTAATTTACGTTTGGCGATCTGTTTCTCTGTTTCCTTGATCAGGTCAGTTACCTGAATATCGATCAATGAGCGAATGATCATGTATTTACGTATCTGACTATCTATTGTATCATATTTTCTTGAGATTTCTTTACAAATATTATCCCAAAGCGGTAATTTTTCTAAATCCGATTCTTTTAATAACCCTGAGGTCAATCCATCGTCAACATCGTGGTTGTCATATGCTATTTCATCGGCAATATCAGTGACTTGGGTCTCCAGGGTAGGCAGCTCATCAGGTGCCAGCTCGCTTATTTCGACTGATGTATCAAATTGCGACGAGTGTTTTACTATCCCTTCCCTTACTTCCCATGTTAAGTTAAGCCCCGGGAAATCAGGATAGCGTTCTTCGAGGAGATCAACGACGCGCAGCCCCTGCAGGTTATGGTTGAAGCCTCCGCTGTCTGCCATGAGTTCGTTGAGCGCGTCTTCTCCGGAGTGCCCAAACGGAGTATGCCCTAAATCATGAGCAAGTGAAATAGCCTCCGTGAGGTCAACGTTGAGGCGAAGCGCGCTGGCAATGGTCCTGCCGATTTGAGAAACTTCCAAGGTGTGGGTCAAGCGTGTCCGGTAATAATCGCCTTCGTGATTTACAAAGACTTGAGTTTTATATTCCAGCCTGCGAAACGCCGCCGAATGAATTATGCGGTCGCGGTCCCTTTGATATGCCGAGCGGTAAGGATGGGTTTTTTCGCTATGCACGCGCCCCCGGGAAAGCGAGCTTTTCATCGCATAGGGCGCTAAAAATGTGTCTTCGAGTTTTTTAATTTGTTTTTGCGTAAGCATTTTTAAGAAGGGTAAATAATTCTTTTAACGATTGTGAAATTATCTTGGTATTGGCAATAACCGGCATAAAGTTCGTGTCGCCTTTCCATCGAGGGACAATATGAATATGCAGGTGCCCCGGGATGCCTGCTCCTGCAAATTCTGAAAGATTGATCCCTATATTGTATCCATCCGGTTGTAATATCGTATCGAGCAATTTGGTGGCGCTGGCAACTGTTTTAAAGACTTCAAGTGTTTCTGTGTCGGTTAAGTCCGAGAGTTCCCCCACATGCCGAAGTGGGGAAACCATGATGTGCCCGTTATTATACGGGAAAATATTCAAGAGGCACAGGCAATTCTTTTTTTTAAAAATTACGGTATTCTTCTTTTTTCCGCGCGCCGCTTCGCAAAAAATGCACGTCGTGCTTTTTTTAGCCTTCAGGTAATTGATCCTCCATGGCGCCCAAAGTTTATCCATATCTTGCCTTAGAATTTTATTATCCGCGCTTTGATCTTGTCGTCGATCTCGATGATGCCGTATGAATTGTATGCGGAAAATATTTTATCAGTCGCGCTTCCCGGATTAAAATAAAGGACGTTGCCTTTTTTTTCATTGAAGCCTTCATGGGAATGGCCGAAAATAACCATGTCGACAGCATCGTTTTTAAATATTTTCGCTAGAACATCAAGAAGTTTATTGGGATGCCCGTAACCATGGGTGACCCCTATTTTAAAATCATTGACCGATATAACTTCTTTCTCCGGCAATTTCCTTTTTACTTCATCTTGGTCCATGTTCCCGGAAACCGCTTTTACATTCTTGCAAACCGTACGCAATTGGTCTAATACCGAAAGGGATACCAGGTCTCCGGCATGAATGATCATATCAACGTCTTTAAGGCCGGCGAGTACTTCTTTTGGGACGCTACCAGCTCTGTCCGGTATATGGGTATCTGCCAAAACTCCGATCTTTACCATATTAAGCTACCGTAATCCTTTGTTTCGAGAATAAATCAAGGACATGGTTAACGTTATTGATGTCCCACGTCCAGATCTTTTCCTGGAGAGCTTTCAAGCGGCTGTTTGCGTCAACATCTTGAAAGGTTATAATTATCTTTTGTTGTAGTTTATGCCGGAACTTCTTGCATTCTTTCGCGAATTCTCCTATATCTTCTTCGGTGAGCGCGTCGTATTTAAAGGCGATGACCCAGATACAATCTTCCGAACGGCATAAGAGCCCCTGGTTGAGGCTACTATTCTTAAACTCAACGAATTTGATCTCCCTGAAATGGTTTAACCGTAATTTCTTGCGTTCGATCTGTATCTGGTCGTCTTGGAACAAATGGAGCAGTTCCATCATTCGTTCGCTTACCGGTTTTTGCGTAGTTGCGATAAATTCCTGGATCATGGAATTTATTTTAAGACGGAAAAGATTCTTCTGGTTTTTAGCGTCAACGGTAAGCGAGTTAAGCCTTTCAGAATATACAAATTTAAGCCAAAAGCTTAATACCCGGTCATTGATCTTTAAGAAATCCCCGCTTTGGGTTATCGTATCTAATTCCAGGAGTGTAGCAATTGAATTACTGAGTTCTTTCTTGGTCTTGCGTAAAAGGTGCGCTATCTCTTTTATTTTATTATGGCCGTCAGCGATCATGAAAAGGATAGCCTGTTGCTCGTTTTTGGCTGTGCTGCCCTGAAAACGGTTTACATAATTAGAGAAATTCTGGAATAAAAGCCCTGCAGGGTCAAAAAGCAATTCTTCGAGTATGCTCACTAAATCGTCCTGGGGGGATTTAGTGAGCATTTCAGATATGACCTTAAGATATAACGGGCAGCCTCCCGTAAAATTGACGATAAAATTCTTAAGCGCATCATGGAGTGATATTGAGCGCAGTGCGTGCGCTAAATAATCGTGAGCCGTTTTTATATCGAACGGTTCTATCGTGATGACCTCAAAGTTGCCGAAAAGGAGGCTTAAGTCTTTCGATAAAATGGCGCGCGATCTATGTTTTAAGGAACTGATGATAATGTAGAGTGTTGCTTTCTGTAAAATCAAAATTTTTGCCCATTCAGCAAAGATCTTTTTTACTCCTATATTCTCAAGTTTATGGAACTCATCAAAGATGATAACGCAATGCTTTCCTGTTTCCTCATGTATGATCTCGGTAAGCGATAAGAGTTCGGTAAATACGGAATCTTTCTTTTTTTTGGAAAGGCCGTGCAAGAGCGCTTTTACTTTCTCTATTGTCTTGGGGATATAGAAACTTGATTTCGCGATTAGGAATTCGAGGTCTTCTTTGAGCGGCATCTCGCTGTTTAGCAGGAAATTATAGAGTAAGACTGCGATAAAACGTTTACACAGGCAGTCCAGCGGCTCTTGCCTTACTTCAATATAGATAGGTATGATGCGATTATCGCAGAATTTATGTAAGAACTTAAAAATAATTGATGTTTTTCCAACATGCTCGTCTCCGATAATAGCAAGGTTTTGACGGTATCCGTCTTTAAGGTCACGGATCCGTTTTTCTAAAATAGAAAGCTGTTGTGTCCGGGCAAAAAACATGTTTTCGTCCATAGTGCGTATTGTTTGCAGTTTTACCGATTAATACGGTTTAACTATATCGAGGCAGATAAAAAACAGGATTTCTGGGCACATGCCCTTTTCGTATCTCAAAATGCAGGTAGATTTTTTTATCCCTGCCTGCCTGTCCGGCTTTTGCGATCATCGCCCCTCTATTTACATAGTCGCCCGTTTTTACCAGTATTTCAGCATTCCGGGCGTAAACCGTTGAAAATCCATCTGCGTGGTCTATGATGATTGTTTTTCCAAAACTCAGGAAATTATCGTTGCAATACACCACTTTACCGCTTCGGGAGGCGATAACTTCCTGATTTCTTAAAGGCGCTATATTAATGCCTTTATTGACCATGTTATTGAAACTTTGACCGAATAAGGTGATTGTTTTTCCTTGCAGGGGCCAGATGAAGTCATCAGTGCTGAATGTCTTTTTTTGTGTCGGCAGCGCTTCTGCCGGCCGTGCCGGTATAAAAATCAATTGTCCTATTTCAATAGTAGTCACATCGGTTATTTTATTGATCTTTACTATTTCATCGAGATCAACGTTGTACATCTTTGAAAGTTTCCAGAGCGTTTCGCTTTTTTCGATACGATGGTATTTTCCTGGTATGTTTGGCGGTATTGATTGAGCATTCGGTTTCAGAGAAGGAACAGTTGCGCAACCAATAAAAGCACACATTAAAAAGCATAAAGATAGAAGTACAAACAGGTATTTATGTGATAAGTTTTTTATCACTTTCATATTTACAAAGCGGGTGAGCGGAATCGAACCGCCATATACAGCTTGGGAAGCTGTCATTCTACCACTGAATTACACCCGCGTTTTTTTGTCATGGTTACACTGCTCCATTAATTTAATGGAACAGTAATTCCCGCACATCGTGCAGACATCGGATAGTAGCGGTTTTGATGAAGCGCGATACTCGTAAGCTTTATCAGGATCTATCGATAAGGCGATCTGTCTTTTCCAGTCACGTTTTTGGCGCGCCAGAGACATAAGCGTGTCTTTACGTATTGCCTGGGGTATGCCTTTGGCGATGTCGGCGGCGTGCGCTGCGATTTTCGAGGCAATAACACCAACGCGCACATCTTCAAGCGAAGGCAGCCGTAAATGTTCAGCTGGCGTCACGTAGCATAAAAAATCAGCTCCATGACTGGCTGCGATGGCTCCTCCGATAGCAGCCGTGATATGGTCATAGCCGGCGGCAATATCAGTAACCAGAGGCCCTAAAACGTAAAAGGGCGCCCCGTGGCAGAGTTTTTTTTCTAAGAGTATATTTTCTTTGATCTGTTGGAGCGGGACGTGCCCGGGCCCTTCAATCATTACTTGGACGAACTTCTTTTTCGCGCGCACAGCGAGTTTTCCTAAAATTGCCAGTTCACTGATCTGCGCTTGGTCTGTCGCATCCAAGATCGAGCCGGGACGAAGCCCATCTCCCAGGCTTAAGGTTACATCGTGTTTATACGCGATATCCAGAATTTCATCAAAATACTCATAAAAAGGGTTTTCTTTTTTGTGCCGAGACATCCAGCTGGCAATGATCGCTCCACCGCGTGAAACTATTCCCATGATCCTTTTTTTAGTTTTAAGCTTAGATAAACTTTCTTGCGTGACACCGCTATGGATAGTAAAAAAATCAACCCCCTCTTTTGCTTGCTTTTCTAAAACCTCAAGCATGTCGCTGCCGCTAAATTCCAGGAAATCGCCTTTTTTTCTCTGGGCGTTGACAGCAATTTCATATACGGGAACGGTACCAAGCGGGACCGGCGAAGCTGCCCGTATTTTGTTCCTGATTTGAGCGATGTTGCCTGCGACACTCAAATCCATTACTGCATCAGCGCCGTATTTCAGTGAAACCGCCAGTTTTTTTAATTCAAGTTTAAGATCCGTTTTGTCAGGAGAGGTCCCGATATTAGCGTTGATCTTGGTGGTGAGTTTATAGCCGATACCGCAGGGTTTTTTGAGCGTGTGGTTTTTGTTGCAGGGAATAACGATCTTTCCGCAAGCGATAAGTTCTGATATTTCCTTAGCTTGTATGCCTTCAAGAGCCGCAATTTGTTTTACAAGCGGCGTAATGGTTTTTTTAACCGCTGATTCTAGTTGAGTCATAGAGAGTATCAATTGAAAGCCAGTAAACTGCTTTCAAAATTGGTTTAATGAGGTAACTATTTTTAAAGTGTCACTTTTGTTATATGCTGCCCTGCAAAGAGCGGCTCTGGTTGCTCCGTATGCGATACAATCGCTGATAGTCAAAGGATTTATCCCGCCGATAGCAAAAAAAGGTATTTTAATTTTTTTCGCGCATGTTGCAAGTAATGATAAACCAACGGCTTTATAGTCGGGCTTTGTCGGTGTCGCGTAAATCGGGCCGATACTGATATAATCAGCTCCCTCTTCTTGAGCCTTTAACGCCTGCCGGAGGCTATGACAGGAAATCCCGATGATCTTTGATCTTCCTGTTAATTTCCTGACAGCCTCAAGCGGCAAATCATCCTGCCCGAGATGAATGCCGTCGCAGTCAACAAGCAGCGCGATATCGACATGATCATTGATGATAAAGAGCTTATTGCTTTTTGAGAATACTTTCTGAAAGATCTTTGCATCCTGGAATACTTCTTTTTTGCAGGATACTTTGTCCCGTAATTGAACAATATCGAGCCCGGAACTTTTGATGCGTACAAGATGCTTTAATAAAGACGCGCTGCCTAAAACTTCTTTATCAAGTACGGCGTAAGCACGGCAGTTTAGTAATAACTTTTTTCTCGAGTTCATAGATTTCGTAGCGTATCTTCTTAAATCCTAGTGCTTCAGAGCTTCTTTTAAGTTTCGCGAATTCTTCTAAGACGCGTGTGGATTCTTTGACGCGCTGAATATTAGCATAAAAAATATCAGCTAAATCGTTTCTTTTGAGTTCTGTTTCAAGGTGGACGTTTTTACCTACGTCTTTGAGGCTTTTTCTCCCCCTGAGGCGTTGCGCAATCGGCGCAAGCCGGCAAGCCAGGCTGTCGAGTGAGTGCCTGGTTTTCTTAAATTGAACGGTCAACTTCCTGTCATTCATGATGAAGCGGCTTATTTCTTCACAGACCCTTAGTCCTTCTTTGAGCCGGTTAATATTAGCGTCAATAATTCTGTTTATACCGTTTGATTTAAGCACGCCTGCGCAATTTTTTTGATTAAATTTGTCGTCGAAAGGCCTTTGACAAATTGAATAGTTATAACTTTCCCTGCGTATGATTCTACAAAATCTTTCCCGACAATCGCATTGGGGTTCCAGTCCGCGCCTTTAACTAATATATCCGGCTTTAAAGCTTTTATGACCGCCAAAGGAGTGTCTTGATTGAAAACGACCACAAAATCGACACTGGCAAGGCCGGCAATGACCTTTACTCTGTCTTTAACTGCCACGATCGGCCGGCTATCTCCTTTGAGTTTTCTTACTGATGCGTCGCTATTGACGGCGACCACAAGGGCGTCCCCTTTATTCCTGGCATCTTGTAAATATTTTACATGCCCGTAATGCAACAAATCAAAGCAGCCGTTGGTAAATACAATTCTTTTGCCGCGTGATTTCAATGAGCGAATGATTTTCTGCAGTTGCCGAAGGTTCTTTATTTTTACTTCTAATCGAATTCCTGTTCTACCAGTTCGCATATAATGTGTCCTAAAGTAATATGAGCTTCTTGAATCCGCGCGGTAACCAGTGATGGGACGATGAGCGATATATCAGCTAATTTTGCCAGTTCTCCTCCGTCTCCTCCGGTTAACGCAACGGTTTTAATGCCCATTTTTTTGGCTTGTTTTATCCCCGCGGCAACATTTTTTGCTTTTCCGCTGGTAGAAATACCTATGGCAATATCGTTTTTTTGCCCGAGCGCCTCAATTTGCCTCGCAAAGACTATATCATAGCTGTAATCGTTTGACAGGGAAGTTAAGATCGAGGTGTTGGTGGTAAGGGCGATGGCCGCTAAAGCGCTTCTTTCTTTTCTGAATCTGCCGACTAATTCAGCGGCGATGTGCTGGCTGTCGCTGGCTGAGCCGCCATTTCCAAAGAGCATCACTTTCCCTCCTTTTTTGATCGATTCGATCATAAGGGTGGTGATGTCAATGATCTGCCCAATGCTTGAATGAAGCAGGTCTTCTTTTACTTGTATACTTTCTAAAAATAGATCTTTGATTTTGTCACGCATAGTAGCTTAATCCTCCGCAGTTATCATAGAGATATTCTGTACAAATCTTAACCGAAAAACACTTTCGCGATCTCATAGAGTTCCATGTCGACCGTTTTTAAGGATTTGACTGCGTCTTCTAACGCAACAGCAATGATTTTATCTCCTTTTAATGCTACCATTTTACCGAAGTTTTTGTTTTTAACTAATTCTACGGCTTTGACGCCGAATCTGGTCCCCAGTACCCTGTCAAATGCAGTGGGAGACCCTCCTCTTTGAATGTGTCCCAATACGGTCACCCTGGTTTCATACCCGGTGCGTTTTTCAATTTCTTTGGCGAGCCGGTCTCCGATGCCTCCGAGGCGCACATGGCCGAATTCGTCTAATTTTTCTTCCTGGGTGATCAATGATGTATCTTTAAACTGAGCGCCTTCTGCTACGACCACAATGCTGAAGGTTTTTCCTCGGGAATGCCTTTTTTTGATGAGGGAACAAACCTCTTCAATATCGATCGGCAGTTCCGGTATCAGGACGACGTCTGCGCCTCCGGCAATCCCTGCTTCAATGGCGATCCAGCCTGCGTGGCGGCCCATGACTTCGGCGACCATGATACGATGATGGCTTTCGGCTGTCGTGTGCAGACGGTCGATACATTCGGTGGCTATATTTAAAGCTGTGTCAAACCCAAAGGTATAATCAGTAGAAGATAAGTCGTTATCAATAGTTTTGGGGACGCCGACAATATTCGTTATTCCGTCTTTTGGTAATTTTGACGCTACTCCTAAAGTATCTTCTCCTCCAACAGCGATCAAAGCGTCGAGCCCGAGTTTTTTGTATGTCTCGATGACTTTCTCAACCCCTTTTTCTTTCTTATACGGATTAGTGCGGCTTGTCCCTAAGATCGTTCCCCCTTTGGGTAAAATACCTGAGATCGTATCGAGATTTAATTCCATAGTATCATTTTCAATGAGGCCTTTCCATCCATTTTTGATCCCGATGACTTGATATCCTTCATTGTATGCTTTTCTCACAACTGCTCTGATAACGGGGTTTAATCCGGGGCAATCTCCTCCGCCGGTAAGAATTCCAATCTTTGCCATGGTGCCAGTTCCTCCTTAATCATGTTTGTTATACTCTGCCGTAGCCGCCAAACGGTATCGCAGATTCGTTTTTATCGATGTCTTTTCTTTTTTTCTCTTTTTCTTCTTTTGCAATGATCTTGGTTATATGTATTTTAATGATAATTTCTTCTTCAAGCCCGAGTACCTCTTGTATCTTTGCCTTGGTGATATCCTGGAGGCGGGCAGTTAATTCTGGAAGGTTAGCCTCTGATTTTAAAACGACATTTAATTCTACTTTGATCCCTTTTTTATCGGCGATCACATCCGGGCGCAACTCTTTTATTTCCGGGATCACCGATGAAAGCTGTTTGATCAAGTCTTCAACGACGTTGAGGGCTATGGTGACTTCTCCGGAAGATGTGGTGAATGCGATAGTTTTCTGCCTTTGGTATCCGCCGAGTATTAAGCGGGCAAAAGAAATGCTGACCAATATGAGTAAGAGGCCGGAAAGGCCGACAATGATCCGCGAATTTAAACTGTTTTGGAGATAGACAAAGAGCTGATTAATGTCTTGGGGCTGCAATATATTAAATGAGGAGACGATCAGGGCTGCTCCTATTAAAATGAGGATACTCGCGTAAAAAATAATTCCCAGGACCGTAAATATTCTCATCAGTATTGCCTCCCTCTTGGTAGCTAAAAGAACGTATTAACTTTTTTCGATTCCTTGGACGGTTATATTTATGTTTTTTATCGATAAATTAGTCATTTTCTCCAGGGCAAGCCGGACGTTTTCCTGGACTTTGTTAGAAATTTCCGGAATATTGCAGCCATATTTAATGACCAAAGGGATCTCTACCGATACATACCCTGCGGCATCAATATCAACTTTTATGGAAGAAATTTTCTTTCCAAGAAGTTCCCATAATCTGCTTTTCAGGCCAGAGCCTATGTTTTTGACTCCCTCAATTTCAGTGGCAGCGGCTGAGGCAATAGAGGCTATGACATTATTATGTATGCTGATAGTTCCATAATGAGACTGGGATTCTTCTCTATGCATCATGTTTTAGTGTTCTCCGTTTCTTCGGTATTCAACATTTCCGGTACGAAATGGGTAGATATATTACCTTTGATAAATAACGGGTTACCGAGCAATTGTATGTGAAAGGGGATCGTTGTTTTGATCGGGGAGATCTCAAATTCATGCAGTGCTCGCTGCATGATCGTGATCGCTTCTTCCCGGGTATTGCCGTGTACGATCAGCTTTGCCACCAATGAATCATAGAACGGCGGGATCACATACCCGGGGTAGATGTGGGTGTCGATACGCACCCCGGGTCCTCCGGGAAGGTTTAAAACTTCGATTTTTCCCGGACACGGCATAAAATTGTTCTCGTGATCTTCGGCGTTAATGCGGCATTCGATCGCAACACCCTTCATTCTAATATCTTCTTGTTTAAAGCGCAGCCGTTCTCCTGCGGCAACAGCGATCTGTTCTTTTATCAGGTCAATTCCGGTTACCATTTCTGTTACCGGATGTTCAACCTGGATACGGGTATTCATTTCCATGAAATAAAAATTCTTTTGCGCGTCTACTAAGAATTCAATGGTGCCGGTACTGACGTAATTGACTGCTTTTGCGGCTTTTATGGCGGCTTCCCCCAAACGTTTGCGTAATTTATTATCAACGATACATGAAGGGGATTCTTCCAGCAGTTTTTGGTGGCGCCTTTGAATGCTGCAGTCCCTTTCTCCTAAATGGACAATATGGCCGTATTTATCCGCTAAAATCTGTATTTCTATGTGCCGTGGTTTTTCAATATATTTTTCAATATAGACATTGGAATTCCCGAAATTTGCTTCCGCTTCTGACTGGGCGGTCATGATGCTTGAAACTAAACGTATTTCATTATGGCATATTCTCATGCCTTTCCCGCCGCCACCCGCTGCCGCTTTGATTATGACGGGGTACCCGATTTTCTTGGCGGTTTTGATGGCATCTTCCTTGTTCTTGATCGCGGTCATGCTTCCGGGTATGATAGGAACCCCGATTTTCTGCATATTTGCCCGGGCAGCCATTTTATCACCCATGAGTTTGATATTTTCCGGTGTCGGGCCTATGAATTTTATGTGACAGGATTCGCAAATTTCGGCAAAATGCGCGTTTTCTGCGAGAAATCCGTAACCGGGATGGATCGCTTCAACATCGGTGATCTCAGCCGCGCTGATAATTGCAGGGATATTGAGGTAACTTTTACTGCTGGCTGCTTGTCCGATACAGATGGCTTCATCAGCAAAGCGGACATGCAGGCTGCTCCTGTCAGCTTCAGAATAGACAGCAACTGTGCGTATACCGAGTTCTCTGCACGCTCTGATGACCCGCAGCGCTATTTCTCCTCTATTAGCGATTAAGATTTTGGAAAACAATATATTTTCTTAGGTTATGAGCTGGTACTTTTTTAATAAAAGCCACACGCTTATATTCTCATTAAAGCGGTTCTATGATCAACATCGATTGTCCGAATTCAACGGGTTCAGAATTATCAACAAGGATCTCTACGATCTTCCCCCTGACTTCCGATTTGATCTCATTCATCAGTTTCATTGCTTCAATGATACAGAAAACCTGTCCGGGTTCGATTGTTTGTCCGACTTCGACATAGGGAGGCGCTTCTGGTGAAGGCGCTCGGTAAAATGTCCCTACCATCGGCGCTTTAATTTCTACTGTTTTTACCGGAGGTTTTTCTATTGTTTGCGGGATTTCCTGCGGCCGGGCCTGGGGCAGTTTTTCTCGTTCAATGACCATCGGACCGTTATATACGCCTGTTTCTCCTGTTGCCGTTTTTTTGAGCCTGATACGCATGCCATCTTTTTCAACCTCTAATTCAACGAGGCTGTTTTCGTTCATCAGGTTGATCATTTCTTTTATTTCTTTAATATTCACGCGTGAGCCTCCTTGTACCTGTTCGCAGTTGCCTTGGACATAAGGATCTTGATCTCTTTGTATCTAACAGGGGTGATTTTAGACGCTTAGTTGATCCTTTCAACGTATGACGAGCTTCTGGTATCTACCTTTATCCTATCATCCATACCCACAAACAAAGGGACTTGAATAATAGCTCCTGTTTCAATTTCCGCAGGTTTGGTCCCGCTTTTGGCAGTATCTCCTTTTATACCAGGCTCAGTAAAGACAATTTTGACTTCAATAAAATTGGGCAAATTAACGTTTAAGATCTCTTCTTTATAGGAATAGGACGTTACTTCCATGTTATCTTTTAAGAATTTAATTTTGTCTCCCAGTGAGTTTTTGGGAATTGCGACTTCTTCATAATTATCCTGCGCCATAAAATGGTACATATCTCCTGAGGTATAGAGATATTGCAATTTTCTTTCTTCTATGAAGGCTTCTTCTATTTTTTCATCGCCTCTAAAGGTCTTTTCCAAGACATTTGATGTCCGTAAATTCCTCAATTTTACGCGGACAAATGCCGCGCCTTTACCTGGCTTGACATGATTAAATTCAATGATAGCATAGATTTCGCCGTCAACTAATATTGTTAAACCTGATTTTACTTCATTGATTGAGAGTGACACTGAGTACCTCTACCCCTTTCTCGGTAACTAAAACCATATCTTCGATCCTGATTCCACATGTGTTCGGGACATATATACCCGGTTCTACGGTAAATACCATCCCGCAGGCAAGTTTGTTTGTATCTTTTGCTGATATTGATGGTGCTTCGTGTGTTTCTAAACCGACCCCATGGCCGGTACTATGGCTAAAAAAACTGCCATATCCTGCCTGTTCAATATGCATACGGGCAGCATTATCAATATCCCGTGTTCCAATTCCCGGTTTTATCTTCTGTATTGCTTGTTTTTGAGCTTCTCGAACGATGGCATATATCTTTTGTTCGAAGGTATTAATTTTACCTGAAAAGAAAACCCTTGTCAAGTCAGATTTGTAGCCCAGGTAGTCTGTTCCTATATCGATCAAAACAGCTTCATTTTTCCTGATTTTTCGTGTTGAAGTCAAATGATGGGGGAACCCTGAGTTTGGCCCAGATGCAACGATGATATCAAAAGCGCTTGCGTATGCCCCATGGTAGCGTATAAAACGCTCTAATTCTGCGGCAACTTCGATCTCTCTTATGCCGTTTTTGATGATTTTACGTACAAAGTTAAGCGCGGCTATGGTTATTTTGGTTGATTTTCTGATCTTTTCAATCTCATCTGGGCTTTTTACCTGGCGTGATCGCTCAATCAGGTTATCAGTTGGGATTAACGCGGTTTGTTTCGTGCATGATTGCCGTAGTTTTTGGTAGTGCGCATAGGGCAGCTTTGCTGCTTCAAATCCAATCCTTTTGAGCTTAAGGGCAGCGCAGGTATCCGTGATTGCCTTAAAAACAGGCCCTTTGACCTCTTGCAGTTTGAAACTTTTTAGGTGTTGTTTTATTTCTTCGCTGTAGCGGGCATCGGTGAAGTATATATTGCCTTGTTTTGATATGATCGCGCAGGCATCACGGCTTGAAAATTCAGTCAGGTATGAGATATTCGCGGCTGAGGAGACCAGCAAAGCGTCTAAATTCGTTTTTTCTAATTGAGTATAGGTTTTTCTTATTCGGGGGGTCATGAGTTACGTTCTTTTAGCTTTTGACTTATTTCTAAATTAGATCTAACAGGGCTTCTAATCCTAAGCTGTAGCTCTGCGGGCCAAATCCTAAAATGGTGCCTTTAACCACAGGGGTGATCAAGGATGTATGCCTGAATTCTTCCCGTGAATAAATATTTGAAAGATGCACTTCTATTGTTATGATCCCCGCGGCAGCTAACGCATCTCTTATGGCGACACTGGTATGGGTGTAGGCTGCCGGATTGATCAATATCCCTTGATAGGCGCGTTTATTTTTTCCGATCAAGTCTACGATCTGACCTTCGTGGTTTGATTGGACAATAGTCAGGCTCGCCTTCCTGTTTTTAGCGATTTTTCTTAACGCGTCGTTTATTTGTTTAAGGGTGACTTTCCCGTAAATGCCAGGTTCTCGTGAGCCTAATAAATTTAAGTTCGGTCCGTGAATAACCAGTATTTTTTTCATCTTTAAAAGAGGGTTACCAGCGTTATTAATTTTGGGCTTCGTCAATCAACATGATCGGGATGCCGTCTCGAATAGGGTATTTCTTACCGCATTTCTTGCAGACAATTTGTTCTTCTTTTAGTTCAACGTCAGCCTTACAGGCCGGGCAGGCGAGAATATTGAGCAGTTCTTTATCGATCATGGATCCTCCTCACGTATGATCCTTTTGAGAATTTTTTCTATGGTTTCTTTTTGCTTTCAGAAACTGTTATATATTGCATGCGCAATTCATACAGCACATTTTCCGATAGGTCTTCTTCTTCGCTGGTTAAGTTCCCTTTCGTCTTATCTTTGAGCATGGCGATGGTATCAATAAGAAATTTAGCCTGAGTAAGATTCTCTTCTTTTTTATTGGTTGCGGGGTTAGGAATGAGCCCTAAGAAAATAGTTGCCTGCAGGGAAAGCGTAGAAACAAAGAAATTAAAATCAGGCTCAGGAGGGATCAGGTCTTCCTGTCCTTTGAGGGTTTCTTTTTCTTGTTTAGCTTTTTCTTTCCAAGTCTCGTCAATGTTCTTTTTTTGTTCTTCCATGGTTCTCCTTATTTAAAGAAAACTAATATATGATCACTCCCGCGTAGCCAACCACACTGCTCGTGTCTTTACTGGCTTTTGCGCTGGTTTGGTAACCGGTTACTTGAGCATGTTCTGCCCCCAATATTTTAGCTGCGACAATGGTGGTTATGACAGGAGCTTTTCCGCACATTGAAATATCATATTGGTTGATTTTTTCAAATAACGCGTTTTCATCCAGTGCTTTGATGGCAGTCAGGGCTTCATGGTCTTTTTTGCTGGCTTGTTCTTGTGATTCATAGTGTGTCATATCAGAACTTGCGATAATGAGCGTTGAGTCAGCAAGCTTTAATTCTTTGATGATCGAGCCGATTTCCTGCCCCAGGTTTTTGAGGTCTTTGAAGTTTTCAGACAGGATAGTAATCGGGATTATTTCAAATTTTTCTTTGCAAAACTGCAAAAATGGCAATTCAACTTCCAAGGAATGCTCATCAATGTGGGCAAGAGGGTCGTCTTTGAGATAATGAGATTTGTTTAATATTTGCGTGGCAAGCTCAGTGTTGATTGTAACATCACCCAGGGGGGTCTGCCAGCTGCCTTCGGTCATTATACTAAATGGAGCCCCACGGCCGGTATGATTAGGCCCGATCAGGATGATCGTATTTTTTATTTTAAGGCGTGAAACAGTCATGCCTGCGACTTCCCCGGAATATATATATCCGGCGTGAGGAAGCATACAGGCGATGGCATTGATTTTATCAGCTTTTTTATTGATAAAACTGCCTAATTGATGTTCAAGTTGCTGCCGGTTTGAAGGATAAAATTGGCCGGCGACCACAGGTTTACGTACGTTAGATTTTCCCATTGAAGAGTTTTTCTAATAATTTCTTGCTTTTTTTTAAATCGCCAGGAGCTGCGGGATAATGAGCTTCGATAACTTTAATTGTTTCTTTGGATATATACGGCAGCAGGGTTTTGAAATCAAAGTTTCCTTTTCCCGGAGCCTTGTGATCGTGATAGCCGCTGATATCATGGAGATGAATTCCCAACAGCCTTTTCCCATATAAGTCTAAGAATGCCTTATGGTTAACAAAACCAAAGTTTTCCAGTACTTGGGCATGGCCGACATCATGCCAATAGAAAATATTGCTCTTGTTAAACTTGTTTAAGATAATGCCGATTTCTTCAAAGGTAGGTATTTCTCTGTAGTAATATCGTGTTTCAATGCCTAATTGAACGTTACAAAAGATAGCGTGTTGGTTTAGTTCTTCCAGGCTTTTGAGCGATTTTTCAAAGAACGCAGTAGCGGCATTGCGCCGTTCCCGTATGATTTCCTGCCGTAATACTTCAAATGCAGGGGTATC
This sequence comes from Candidatus Omnitrophota bacterium, assembly GCA_041662125.1. Classification (GTDB taxonomy): domain Bacteria; phylum Omnitrophota; class Gorgyraeia; order Gygaellales; family Profunditerraquicolaceae; genus JBAZTA01. The sequence goes on from JBAZTA010000003.1 coordinate 55,201, forward strand.
TTTAAGATCTCGGACATAGAGATCGATCAATTCTGTGGTCCTGTCAGGAATTTCAACTCTGCCACAATGGAGAATGACTGCTTTGGCGTTTAGGCGCTGGGCTGTCTCGATAGTCCGTTTTGTAAAATCAACTGCCGTCTTACGCTTCTCTTCGTCCAGAGAAGCCATGTTATAACAATCAGGCAATGCTGCTTCCCGCCGTAAGCCATCGGGAATCGGGCAGAAATTATGAAGGCTGCTCACGGATACTTCACCAGCTTTAACCAGCTGAGCTATTTCTTCTACGATTTCGCCTGTAAGATTAAAACTTAGTTCAATCTCTTTAAAACCGATCTTCTTTACTTCTGCAATTATGTCCCGGCCGCGATCTTTACGAAATGCATTCCAAGAGGTTGAAATGACTAATCCCATCGTTATATTCTTTGTTTTGCTTTCCTTCTTTTTTTCTCACTGGGTTTTTCGTAATGTTTACGGTTTCTTACCTCACGCAAAATCCCTTCTTGTTCGATCTTCCGTTTAAAACGGCGCATAGCCGATTCAAAGGACTCTCCTTTTCTAATCTCAATTTCTGGCAATCTGATCATCTCCTTTCGGTTTGGATTTTAGTCATAAATTTAATTTTTCAGCTTTTTAATATAACATTAATTTCTGGCTGTGTCAATCATATCTTATGAGGAGGAGTAAGTACAGCTTTTTTATTTAAGACCGGGACTTGCGGCAGAAAGCCGCACACCCGGCATTCCGATAAGCCGGGTGTAAGTTAATCAATCTCTCAAGTCCCGGTCTTATTGGATAGGCCGGGTGTAAGTGACAATCGTTCAAGACCCGGTCTTGAGTTGTTACCTTAGTTACAGATAAGACCGGGTCTTAGCTTACACCCCGCGCTTATTGGAATTGCGCGGGTGTGTTGCTTTCTGCAACAAATTAGTGGACAAATACGCTATTACAGGTAGAATATTTCATTAGTGTACTATATAAAAAAAGGAGTTTATTTCAATGAGTATTGCAAAGCCAAAATATTATCTTAATGCCGCCAATGAATTTGTCATAGAAAACTATAATCTTGCTAAGCCGTTTGCTAATTTTTTTCCCGGTATTGCGGGCAAATATGGTATACCGATGTGGGCTTTTTATGTCAACCGGGGCCAGGCGATCGCCAGTTTTGGCATAAAAGATAAAGATAACGCGATACTTGAATTTCAGCCTGCAAATAAAGCCTGGGAATCGGTTTTTTCTCATGGTTTTCGTACGTTCTTGAAAGTTATGACTAAACAAAGCTTTAGGATCTATGAGCCATTTCGCTGTGGGTTCGTCAATGAGTCATATGTGGTGTCTAATAAAATGGTTATGACTTCATATGGTTTGAGGCTGGAAGAAATTAATCGGACCTTGGGATTACGCATTACGGTAGAATATTTTACGGTCCCTCAGGATTCTTACGCAGGGCTTGTCAGGAATGTGACTATTTCTAACTTGTCAAAATCAGCGAAGTCAATCGAACTTATCGATGGCCTGCCTCAAATCGTTCCCTTTGGCGTCAATAATTTTTTCTTAAAGAAAATGAGCCGGACGATCGAAGCCTGGATGGTTGTGGAAAACTTAAAATCCGGAGTCCCTTTTTATAAATTAAGCGTTGATCCTGCCGATAAGCCTGAAGTGGTCCATATTGAGCAAGGAAATTTCTATTTGGGTTTCCACTATGAAAATGGATCGCCTCAGATCATTACTCCTTTGGTTGATCCGGAGTCTGTTTTCGGACCCGGTAATGATTTTTCATATCCTCGAGCTTTTATCGCTGCCCGGAAATTTACCTCCTCAGGCACGATGAGCTTTCGCAATAAGACTCCCTCTGCGTTTATCCCGTTATCCTTCCAGCTGCCCGGGGGAGGGCATAAGGATTTCCACTGTGTAGCCGGAAATATGCGTAATCTCGGTACCCTGAACGCTTCGATCAAACGGATAACTGCGTCAGGATATCTGGAAAAGAAGAAAATAGAGAATAAAAGCACGATCGAAGAATTAGAGGTGAATATCAATACCAAAAGCGCAAAGAGGGAATTTGACCTTTACGCGCGTCAGACCTATCTTGATAATATTATGCGCGGCGGTTATCCGATCATTTTTGTTTCTCCTCAGTTTGCCCGTAAACCTTTGAAAGCGGAATATCACGCCGCAGTTTTCTACCTGTATTCCCGTAAACACGGAGATTTAGAACGGGATTATAACCGGTTCTTGATCCAACCGAGTTGTTTCTCTCAAGGCAACGGTAATTACCGCGATGTAAATCAAAACAGGCGTTGTGATGTATGGTTTAACCCAAATATTAAAGAAGAGAACATTGTTTCTTTTTTTAATTTACTTCAGTCAGACGGGTATAATCCTTTAATGGTTAAAGGCGATAGGTTTGTATTAAAAGATCCGGATATGTTCAAAGATGTATTGCTCAGCGTTATGTCAGAGCAGGATACCGTGCTTTTACTTTCCTTTTTGCGCCACCCTTTCAACCCGGGAGAATTGATCTTTTTCCTTGAAGAGCATGGCATTAAGTTGAGCGTTTCCCAGGACCAGTTCCTTAATATCATTTTGTCTCACTCCAGCAAAAACCAGGAAGCAGAGCATGCTGAGGGGTTTTGGACCGATCATTGGACGTATAATCTTGATTTGCTTGAAAGTTATCTTGGAGTCTATCCTGAGAAGCTAAAAGAAATCGTATTTGAAAACAGGAAATTCACATTTTTTGATAACGCTGAAGTCGTTAATCCCCGAGATAGGAAATATGTCCTCTCTGGTGATTCTGTGCGTCAATTCCACGCGGTTTCTCTTGACCATGACAAGAAAAATATGATAGCTCAAAGGGTAACTGATGCGCATCTCCTCCGTGCTTCTTATGGGACAGGTGAAATCTATAGGACGACGTTGATCAATAAGTTGGTTTGTCTTGTGTTTAATAAGATGTCTTGCCTTGACCCGTTTGGGGTAGGTGTTTCGATGGAAGCAAATAAGCCTAACTGGTTTGACGCGTTAAACGGCCTGCCTGCCCTCTTTGGCTCTTCGTTGTGTGAGACATTCGAATTAAAACGGTTAGTGCAGTTTATTCGGGATACGCTGGTGAGCTTGAGCGTACAAACGATAGGTTTGGAAGAAGATATTTGCGCTTTTCTTGTCAAACTGGGAGCATTGATAGAAGCGTCTCTATCCGGCGGCAGCGATGCTGATTTTCTTTATTGGGATGCCAGTAATACTCTTAAAGAGGAATATCGTCAGAAAACAAAGCTGGGTTTGAGCGGGAAAGAATCAGAAATAAACGCTCAAGAATTGCTCTCTATTCTTTCGCACGCATTGGTGAAACTTGATCAGGGCATCGCGAAAGCCTTTGATAAAAAATCACAGACATATTCTTCATATTTTATTAATGAAGTTGTAGCGTATGAGCCTTTAGAAAAACCGTATGTTCGAGCGACCAAGTTTCAACAAAAGCCTCTGCCCCTCTTTTTGGAAGGACATATGCATGCGTTACGTTTAACCCGGGATAAAGAAAGCGCCCAGGCGTTATACCAGGCAACCAAAAAAAGCCCGCTTTACGACAAAAAACTGAAAATGTATAAAGTTACTGCCTCTCTTAAGACTATGCCTGAAGAGATCGGCAGGTGCCGTATTTTTACTCCCGGGTGGCTTGAAAATGAATCTATATGGCTGCATATGGAATATAAATATATATTAGAGCTTTTGAAACGCGGATTGTATAAAGAATATTTTGCGGAATTTAAGTCGGTACTTATTCCCTTTCAGAACCCCGAGCGTTACGGACGCAGTATCCTGGAAAATTCATCCTTTCTTGTCAGCAGTGCTTTCCCTGACAAGAAACTGCATGGAAACGGTTTTGTCGCCAGGCTTTCCGGTTCTACGATCGAATTTATCAATATGTGGTTGATTATGAACCTGGGGCATACTCCCTTTTGCTTAGATCAAACAGGACAGTTGCAATTGCGGATCAATCCTATTTTACCGGGATGGTTATTTGACGTGAAAGGCTCGTATATGTTCCATTTCTTAAGTTCCGTTGTGATAACCTATCATAATCCGAAAAAGAAAGATACCTTTGGGAACGCTGGCGTATCAGTTAAACGGATCAGTTTTAAAGATGAATCTGGTTATCAGGTCATCCTTGATTCTGATATAATTCCTGCGCCCTACGCCCTTGGCGTGCGTAACCGCCAGATAACCGCTCTTGATATATACTTGGAATAATGTGTTTAGGGTAAAATGATACAGGTTGACTTTGGTAAAATAATACTTTCGAAAAAGTGGCAATTTGTGTAAATATGTGTTATATTTAAATTGGAGATAGGAACAAGGGCGTTTGGCCCAAGTTTGGTTTGACAATTTCGAGTACTGTAAAAGGCAAACTAGCAGTAATGCTAGGGCGCAAAGCGACAGCCCCGATTAAGTAATCGGGGGGCTGCGTTGCCAGAAGGAAACCCTAAAGAATTCCTTTAGGGTTTTTTGTTTTATGCCCTGGCCCTGTTTGCCTAAACAAGACCAGGGTTTTTTATTTGGGGGGTTGTATGAAAAATAACTTTTATCAGGATAAAAGTCAAAGGGTGGTTACCTTCTTAAACAGGGATGAAGTTGATTTCCTGGATAAATTAGGCAAAGATGCCCTTTTTTCTTCAGGATTAAAACTTTCCCGGGCAAAATTGATCGCCTGGTTGATAGATTTTACCAAAAAACTGAATATTGACGGTCAAAACTTAAGGTCAGAAGAAGATTTTGAAAACAGGATCCTGGAGGTTTTGGGCTATACTAAATCCCACCAGCCACGGTAAGGGATTAACTCATTTGGACGATGGGTCAGCCAAATGAGTTTAATGTTAGAGGAGGCACCAGATGAAAAGAGATCTTATGATCGCAGCGATTATATCCTTAATGGTGATGGGTAGTGTGTATGCAGAAGGCGCATCTTTTTCAATGAGCTGTACCATCCCTTCTATTCCTGGAGTAAATGCGCCGATGATCGCCACTGATACGCAAAAGGTTCAAAATGACTCTGCTCAAAGCCAGAGCGGACAAGAGACTTCAAGTGACATGCCTCATATACAGAAGGATGGCTCAAGTGTTCAGGGCCAGGCAACAGACATAATCCAGCAGGAGAACAAAAAAGAACAGGAATTAAATACTACAGGTGTTATTGTTATGGTAAAGACATTATACAGCCGTTAGAAAAAAACACTGTTATGATTGGATTTTTTTAAGCGGGATATTGTAGATGTATGTAGCGCCTTCAAAGAGTTGAAATTCGTGGGTAATCGCTGACTTTGGCAGGTAGTAGATAGGCAGGCTGTTGAGGTCCAGGTTAATGGTATGCTTGCCAACGCTGACGTTGGGATAATAAAATTTACCTGTGCTGTCCGTAGTTATTTGTTTGCCGTTTTCTAATGTAATTACTGCTCCTGATACAGTTTTATCCTTAGCAAGAGTGTACTTGCCGTCATTGTCGGTATCTTCAAAAACCGTGCCGGATACTTCCGCGCGTGAAATAATGCCGAAATCCACTCGAGCGATACGATGCTGTGAAAGAAGCACCTCTTGGCTTACCGGGACGGTTAATACAAAGCCCGGTAATAAGCTTGAAGTATCAAAGCTTACGTATGCTTTATGAGCTTTGATCTTCCTGAAGCTATAATAACCAAAGACATCGGTTGTCATATAATCATCATTTCCTAACCAGATCTTTGCTTGATATACGGGAGCTTCATTTTTCTGCATTAACCCATCGGAATTCTCATCTTTAAATACGTATCCTTCAATATTGCCTACGGTTTCCCAGCGATAGTTGCTATCCCACATGCAGCGCATGCCGACGTTAAAGTTTGCTTCAATACGTTTATCTACCGTTTCTTTATCAGCCCAGATGTTCCTGATCGTCGTTGCAGCGTAAATTTCATTATAGTCAGTTGCCCTGTAGGTTAATTCAAGGTGGCCTTCTATTGAATCTTCTCCAGAAAGAAACCCTAACGTGGAATCAGCGCTTTCTTCGTCACGGTAATAAAATCGCATGTTCCCATAAAAAGGAGTGGCGCCGATTTGACTGTAGTAGTCAACTCCGGTTTCAGTCGCATGCGGGTGATAGTGCACACCCGAGGCATCTTCTTTCAGCAAATTAAGTTCTTTATTGGCGTAAAAGTAAAGCGCGTCAATTAAATTAAAACGAATTCCCGCGAAGAACCTGTCATTTACGTAGTCAGAAGCAGGGGAAGAAAAATTATTGCTGATCTGATGGTAATAATTAGCAAAACCATACATATCTTTCATGAAATACATTTTCTGCGTGATGCCTAAGCCGGTTGTAATGTAACGGCTTTGCGCTAGTTTACCTAGATCATTCTGTAAAGAATAGTTAAAATTAAGGTTAGTATCGGGGGTAGACTGATAAGAAGTGTTCCAGTTGAAGTCTTCATTCAGGCGGTTGGGCTTCTCTTCTGCGGGGTAAAGCCGCTCTTTATAAATATCAAGGCTGCCATAGGTATTCCATAATTCATCGGGTTGATAATTGACGCTCAATATCCCGCCTATTTGTCCTTGTGCCCAACCGTTTCCGGTAATGCTTTGAAAAGCAGTATCCACATTCCTGAATGAGATGCTTGAGTTAGCCAGCGGCCATTTTTGATGAGTTTCAAAAACATGGGCAAAAGTTTCTGAATCATTGGCAATTTCATAATGTGCTCCCCATTTGTCAAAATTCCAGGTATTATAGAGGTCATATCCATAGGGGTTCAAGTCTTCTCCCCGGTCTCTTCCGTGTCCGTGTACAACGGTAAATTTATAGTTTTGGTGTTGTGTGGGTGTAAGGCTGACATTGGCACCTTCAAGGAAGGAGTTCTTAGTTTTACCTAAACTGGGTGATAAATTGCCATAACGCCCGCCGCCTTCTCTTCCCCAAAATAGAGTGTAATCGAGTTTTTTGTTAAATACAGGAGTGTTGAAGCTGATGCCGCGTAATTGTGAGCCGGAAAAAGCTAAATTGGAAAATGGCAATGAATAATCAAATCCGCGCAGGGAAAAATCTTTAAAGAATTTAAATCTGCCATTGGTCAAGCCTATGGTATAGTACGTAAGATCCGTGCTCGTAGCTACAGATCTTACGGTTGCCGCTGAGTCAAAATCTCCGTATGGTGTTTGTCCGGTTACTCTCAGGCCGTGGATCCATGAGTATGCAGTCCTGCGTAACGTGTTTTTTCTTAACCTCCTGCCTGTTTCAAAGGAAGACCAGTCAATAGAATAATACCATTTGAAGCTGCGGGCTAATTCTTCCTCTTGCTTGCGTAATTCTTCAAAGGTAGGCGCTTCAGGTTTAGGAAATATACCTAAGAAATCAACTGTCCAGCGGTCTTGAGCATCCCATACATGCACATAGGAATAACCGATCTCTTTGCAGGTTACTAAAACTTCATTATCATTTCTTCTGGTGACCGTAACGATATCAGGCTGGGTGGCTAAGAATCTTTGAATATTGCTCCCTCTGATAATTATGCTCCGGTCTTGTTCCAGTTCAATGGGTTTCGGGATATCTTTAAAGGTTTCATCCAAAACCACGAGGCCAGGCACAGAGGTTTTTTCTATACTTACTTTGGCAGTGTCAAATTCCGGTATATATGATTGCCGGGTTTCTTGCGGGATAGCTTTATATCCAGGGCTTACTTTTGAATAATCAGCATCTGGTATTAGATCAGAAGCTTCTTGAAGGCCGGAACTTTCTGTTTGGATAGGATAAATGGAATCTGGTGTTTGTGGTTGCTCTCCTTGTTCTTCTTGAATGATGGCGATGTATTTTAAAGCGAGTTTATTATCGGGTTGCGCTAAAAGAGCATTTTTAAATTCATAGAGCGCGTCATCGTATCTTCCTTCGAGGTAAAATTGCAGCCCGAGCTGGCAGAGGTATTCCGGTACACAGGTATATGCGTATACAGGTAAAATAGCTGCGTGTAAAAAGACAGATATAAGAATAAGAGCAAAAAATTTACGCATATGCTTATGATTGCTGTCTATTTGAGCGCTCCGATCTTTGTTACTTCCCCGTTTTGGTTAATTTCGATCTCTGTTTCTTTAAGCATGATAGGCCCGCGGCCTAAACTTGCTTCCTCCACTGCTTTTCCCAGATTAATGGTTAAGACGACATTATAGACTCCTGCGGGGATGGAATCTTTCCAGGTAGAAGATATTTCCGCTGTATCGCCGGGCAGTGTATAGACAGGGTTAAATTCTCCGCGCGCGTAAATCATGCCTTTTCTATCCGTGATATGATAGGTGCTTGCGGTCGTAATATCAGCATCTCCGGTATTCTTTAGATCAGCAGAAATGATGAAATACTTATTTTTTGAATCTTTAGTGATAGAGAGTTTTTGCAGTTCCGCGCTGCGGTTTATCGCTCCTTTTACATCAACATAAAACAATGAGCCCAGCCGGATATCAAGGCCAACTCCTGATTTTATTGTTTCTTGCGATTGACCGATCTCAAAGCCTCTGCTATCCGCAGTACTGGTTTCAAAAAACATAACTCCTACATGGCTGCCTTTTGCGTTAGCCGGCACGGTAATCACATAGTTGATCGCTTGAACGCCGTAAGGAGAAAGCGTGAATTCTGCGGGGCTGAATTGTATCCAGCTGGCACAGGTGAACGCGGAAGTATTGGCAGGCATAAATTCTTTAGAGCCATCTTGTATTTTTTCATAGATCCAATCTTCAAAATAAACCTTAAATCTTAAGGTTTCGTTGGTCTGGCTGTACGCTTTTACGATCCCTGATTGTGAGCCGCCCGGCGCCAGGAGCGCGCGGACTTTAGATTTATCGAGCCTATAAGAAATACCCTGGGCATTAACCGTTGTTATGAAACAACAGGCAAGAATCGACATAAAACTATTGCATACTATCCGCTTTAACACTCTATCAACTCCTTTAAGCAAAAATTAAAAAACCTCAGGATACTAAAGAATTAAATCCTTTAGTATCCTGAAGTTATGTTATTTCTATACTGTTAGCCTGTAGTGTTCCATTAGGCAATAGTATAAAATATTATTGCCATTCTGTCAATGTAATTCTAACACTGCCAGAATAGGTTCCTGCTAAGGTTCCTTTGTCTATGGCAGTCCAACCAGTAGGCCTGGTTTCACCTGTTTTCGCAAACGGAGGAATTCCGTATTCAGCGCGAACAATCCTTGCCCTCTTGGCTTTTAAAATGCGGTTATGGCCGGTAGTTATATCTTTTGCAAGATACGTAACACCTAATTGAGGATTCAAGGTTATTTCCGCTGCGGTCAAAGCGCCTTGTTCTGGCCCGGTTGTAGAGTATTTGTCTTCTTTGGCATATACGGCAGTCCTTACAACTGCATCATCAATTGCACTTGGAAAAGTTTGCGTGGTCTGCTGAAGGTCATATCCTTTTCCGCCCCAGCAATCAGGGAACATATAGATGATGAAAAAATCTTCAGCGTAGAAACAACCTGCGTCTCCTGTTTCAACGCCTGCAGTGTCTTTGAGTGAATGTGTTAAGGTGCCGAAATTCATGGTTGTTACTGAGCCAAGATTGGTGCATTGTGTCCAGGGGTTACCGGTTGCAACATAACTATACCCCTTGCATTTGAGCACTGCGTGGTCTCCAAAGCTGCTGCCAGAGTCAGCTACGGCATTGACACTTAAAGTAATGTCGGCAAACGCCAAAGTTGCGACTCCCAGCGCGCAGAGTACTATGAGCATTATTCCTAGTGTTTTCTTCATGTTTACTGCCCTCCTTTTAGGGTTGTGAATAGTTAGTTTTTTGAAATTTAAAGCTTAAATCAAACCACCTCCTTTATATTTCCGACAAGGAATATGTGATTCTGGTTGAATAGTTTCCAGCTTTGAGCTCTTTAGGAAAATTTAATTCGTAAATTATTTTAAATGAATCAGGGGATCCTTCTGCGTCTGAGAGAAGCAGGGTCATTTCTCCTTCTTTTATCGCTTGAGGTTGCAGGTAACGTAAGCTCCCCTTTGTTGAAAGGCTTTCAGTTTTTAAGGTAAAGTTTGCTTCAGGGACAATTTGCCCTTCTCTGCTGGTCAGAAGCGTGAACAGCTTTTGATTGACTTGATAGCGCTTTCCTATATTTGATTTTATTGTTAAGGTAACTTCTCTTGGTTTTGCGGGTTGATTGGGTTTAAGATTACGAAACTCCAGCGAACCGAGTTGATCCTCGGGAGCTATGGTTAAGTCAAAGGCGCGTTCATTTTCCAACTCTAGGGTAAAAGTGTCAAGATTTGTCAGGTTACCCATTTCTTCCAGGGAGAATTGGATCTTAGTAGTATAATTACCCGCGGTTTGTTTAGTCAGGTCATTGAGCGAGTAGGTAATGATAAACGTCTTGTCAGCTTTTCCGTCAGGCAGTGAACTATAGAGAATTTGTCTACCGGAAGATAAATTTTTCTCTAAACTTTCCGCTGTTCCCATAGTGGCTTCTTTTATTGCGAATTTAACGGCTTCATAACCAAGACTGTTGCCTTCTTTTGATTCCAATGGCTGCAGGATTGTCTGCACTATCTTGAATTGTTGAGAGAACGTGCCGCTTATGGTAACCAAAATATCGCCTGATTGGGTCTCGGTTTTCTTGGGATTTAAGGCGATCCTTTTGTTCCCTGAAACTGTCGAGAATTGGATGCTTTTGTTCTCATCTTTTGTTTGAGCTTGCGGGACAGTTGCCGATATATCAATGTATTTAACTACGTACGGCCTGGATGAACCGATCGGTTTAAGGGTTACACTGAGCTGGCCTGTATAGTATCCCGCTTGCAAGGTGGTAATATCGTTTACACTCAGAACCAAGGTTATGCTGTCGGCGCTGCCTGTTGTGTTGGAAACATATATGGCCTGAGAAGTTCTTACTGGTGCATCGTTTGAAGGTAAGCGAAAGTCTCCGAATTGGTTGGTTCCCCGGATCCCTCTGACGACAAAGTTGTCTCTTATGGTGACATTGGGTTTATCCCTGTTTTCTAAGGGCCTGACAAGCGCTAATTCAATCTCATAGCGCGTAGCTACGTTTGAAGTAACGTTGATTTTGATACCTTTAGCTGGATTGACCTGGTTAAACTCTACTCGAAAACCGCCTTCAGTAAGGCTGTAGGATATGTCAAAAATATCCGCAGCTGATGCAGTTATAACAGAGCAGAAAAGCATTACGCTGCACAGTATTAGTATGTTCTTTAAGGTTGTTTTTTCTGATGTTTTAATCATTGTCTCACCCAGGCTTATTATAGTACTATTTGCCTTAAAATGTCAATAACTTTATTAAACTTTTTACGTTCGTTCTGGTATAAAAAACAAAAAGCCGGATTGACCCTTTTCGTCAATCCGGCTTGAATTTCCGTGGCATTTCCCGATTACCTCCATAATCGAGAACACCGGACCCAAAAGATTTTAAAACATTTTTTAAAGTTTACAACTTCTTTACTATTTTGTCAAGCTGTTTCTTCCTTTTTTTTTGTAATAGGCTGTGGCAAATATCCTATTAACAATGAGTTGTTTTATTTATGGCGCTCAGGTTTATTTTTAGTGAATGAGTGAAAAGTACAAGTGCCGGAGTGCCATTGTTAATAATATAAAAACCGCCTTTTATCTTGCAAAAGAACTTCTCCATCTGTCTTTTTTGGTTCTTTTCTTTTAAGACGTAAAGATATGGTTTTGGTTTAGCCGGTATTTTCCCATTTATTCTTTTGACAATATATATGAAATGCCGTTGAATTACAGTCCTGATCCCTTCTTTGTCTGCGGTTTCGGAACTGGTAATTATCCTTCGGTTTTTGTTTGGTGACGTTAAGTTCCGGTATAATAGGTCTCGCATAGTAACCTCGTTTTGAGCCTGTGGACCTTTAATGAAGCCGGGTTGTCACCTTGTCAAGTTTTATTCAACCCGGCTATCCCCTCGATCTTCCTAGCTGGTGGGGATCTTTAAATAATACTTTATTAAAGTGTTTATTAAGATGTTAAAAAAAATCACTTTGCAAGTTGTTTAATATTTTCTTATTGCTTAGTTAGAGTATAACACCTTAATTTACATGTTTTCAAGGAGTTTCAGTGTTTTATAGAAAGCGTTTTCAAAGTATCGTTAATCCCGTTATTACCGTTAGTTTCGTCAAATTCGTTGATCGATAAATGTAATATTAACGAACAAAATGAGCGAAACGCGTTAACAGTCTATGCTTTACTAAACCTTACTATTTGAAAGTGATCTACTGCTTCTTGAAGGACATGCGGGGTTCTTTTTTTTGCAGGATGCGTTTAATGTTGGGAATATGGCGCACAATGATAAAAATGGATAGGATAAAACTTGATAGAATGAGTGTTGGTGAACGGTGCTTGAGAACCATGTACGCGGGAAAAGATATCGCTGCTAAAAGTGATGCCAGGGAAATTATTCTGGTTGCCAGGAAGCTTACAATCCAGGTAAGGATCACCAGAACTAATACAAGGCTGATCCCGGGGATCACCCAAGCGGATCCAAGTAAGACGCCTAAGGTAGTGGCTACTCCTTTACCTCCTTTGAAATTCAGGAATATTGTCCAATTATGGCCGGCGATACACCCTAATCCTATGATGATCCGCAGCAGCGCGGGGTCTAAAAGATGGGGTGATTTTGTAAGCGCTAGATCACCCAAAAGAATTACGGTAACCAGGCCTTTGAGAATGTCCAGGATTAAAACAATAATGCCTGTTTTCTTACCGAGCAGGCGTGAGGCGTTTGTTGCTCCAACATTTCCTGACCCGAATGTACGTATATCAATGCCTTTTAAACATCTGCCAAAAATATACGCGGTAGGTATTGATCCGATAAGATAACTAATGGCTATTGCGAGTAGTATCCAAAGCATATAATATCTTAAACCCCCTCATGATGTAGTCGATCCCTGATATAAGAGTAAAGAAAACGGCGATAGTCCAGAAAACATTCGAGATCTTTAATTGTAACAGTACGCTAACCACTGATGCCATTTGAAAGGTGGTTGTTAATTTGCCCCAGCGTGTCGGGGCAACATTGAGGTCTTTCTTGACAATAAAAATAACGATCGCTCCTAAGAGTATAATAATGTCCCTGCTGACGACGATAAGGGTGACCCAGAGGGGAAGGTGCAGGAATAAATACAGGCAAATAAAAGCGCTGGTTAAGAGCAGTTTATCTCCTAAGGGGTCGAGTATGAGCCCGGCTTTTGATATTTGCTTGGATTTCCTGGCAATGTAGCCGTCTATCGCATCGGATAAAACCCCGAGCAAAAAAATAGCCAGGGCGACAAAACGTAAAAAATCTTTTCCGGCAGAATAATAAATGAGGCTGGAAACAAAGAACGGAACAGTTAGAATACGGAATGTTGAGATCTTATTAGCGAAGTTCATTTATTGGATTAATCTTATCCGGTTAAGCGGCCAGTATATGATAAAAGCTTTTCCGATGACATTTTTTTCGGGGACAAATCCCCAATACCTGCTGTCTTGAGATGATTGCGAATTATCACCGAGTACATAATAACAGTTCTTTGGCACGACGATCTTCTGCCCTTCTTGTCCGTAGTCACCGCGGTTATAGTAATATTTTTTGCTAAAGACCGGGTCTAACAGGGGCCTGTCGTTTATATAAATGGTCCCATCTTTTATTTCGATACTTTCGCCTTCTGTGGCGATGAGCCGTTTGATAAAGTCTTTTTTCGGGTTTTCAGGATAAATAAAAACAATCACATCGCCCCGCTGCGGTTTTCTTACTGCCGGCAATCGGATATCGGCTAAAGGCAGTTTAGCGCCGTATAAGAATTTGTTTACCAAAATAATATCCCCTTCGACCAAGGTCAGCCGCATGGATCCCGTCGGTATCTTAAAAGCTTGCACCACAAAAATACGGATGATCATCGCCAGAATAAAGGCAGTTATGATCGATTCAGACCATTCTTTGATGACTAATTTGATCTTTTGTTTCCGTGGTTCTTTTACATTGCCGGTACGTGAAGTTGGTTTGTCTATGCTCATAATTTTAATACCTCCAAAAATGCTTCTTGCGGGATCTCTATTTTTCCCACTTGTTTGAGGCGTTTTCTCCCTTTTTTCTGATTTTCCCAGAGTTTGCGTTTTCGGGTGATGTCTCCCCCTGAACATCTGCTCGTTACATTCTTGCCCATGGGGCGGATCTTTTCAGATGCCAGTATCTGGCTGCCGACTGTTGCCTGGATTGAGATTTCATAGAGTTGCCGGGGGATCAATTCTTTGAGTTTCTTGACCAGCGCGTGTGCCTTGGCATAAGCTTTTTCTTTGCAGATCAGCATGGAGAATGCGTCACAGACCACCGAGTTCAACATAATATCGAGTTTAACCAGTTGCGTTGCGCAATAGTCTTTAAATTCATAATCAAGAGAGCCGTATCCTTTGGTCAAGGATTTAATCCTGTCATAAAAATCAACGATTATCTCAGAAAGCGGGATATTAAAAACGAGTTTAACTCTATCGATACCCAGATATTCGGTTGAGTGAAATGTTCCCCTGCGTGATTTTACAAATTCACATACCACTTCAATGGATTCTACCGGTATAATGGTTAAGAGGCTTACATAGGGTTCAAAGGATTCCGCGATATCTCCAGCGATAAATTTTGCCGGCGTATCGATATCAAGGATCTGCCCGTCTTTATTCTTGATCCGGTAAACGACATTAGGAACGGTAAGGATCAGATTTAAGTCGTATTCGCGTTCCAGCCGCTCCTGGACGATCTCCATATGGAGAAGCCCCAGAAATCCGCAGCGAAATCCTGAACCGAATGATTGGCTGTTTTCCGGTTCGAACTGGAATGACGCGTCTGAGAGTTTGAGTTTATCCATTGCTTCCCGTAAACTGGTGAAATCTCCCGGGTTTACCGGGTAAATCCCGCAAAAAACGAGCGGTTTCAAGGTGCGGTATCCGGGTAACGGCGCGTCACAGGGATTTTTTATGTCAGTGATGGTATCGCCAATGATAATTTCACGAGGGTCTCGTATATTTGCGATAAAATAACCTACTTCCCCGCAGGTTAACTCATCGACTTTGGAATATTTAAGGTTAAAGGTTCCGATCTCTTCTAATTTGTAGATCTTCCCTGAGTGCATCATAATGATCTGTGAGCCGGCAGTGATTTTTCCGTCAACAACCCTGACAAAGACAACTACCCCGCGGTAGGGGTCAAAACGACAGTCAAAGATCAGCGCTTTTAAAGGATTGCTGATGACCCCCGGCGGAGCAGGGATGACTTTGATCACTTCCTCAAAGATCTCTTTGATGCCGATCCCCTCTTTTGCCGAAGCCAAGAGTATTTCTTCGTCTTTATACCCTAAAACCGAAATGATCTGGTTTTTCGTGCGAGGGATATCTACGGTGTTAAGATCAATCTTGTTTATCAGAGGTATTACCGCCAGGTTTTTATCCATCGCTAAATAGTAATTAGCCACGGTTTGCGCTTCTATTCCCTGACCGGCGTCAACGACCAAAATAGCGCCTTCGCATGCCGCAAGTGATTTTGATACTTCATAGGTGAAATCGACATGGCCGGGAGTATCAATAAGGTTAAAAATATACTCTTTTCCGTCTTTGGCAGTATAGGGGAGCCGGACAGTTGAGGCTTTGATCGTGATCCCCCGCTCTCTTTCCAGGTCCATATCGTCTAACATCTGGTCGTGAGAGTTGCGTTTATCAATGACTCCGGTGATCTCCAGCATCCGGTCAGCCAGGGTTGATTTTCCGTGGTCAATGTGAGCGATGATACTGAAATTGCGAATACGTGATTGGTCCATAAATATCTATGAGTGGCTTTGCGAAGGAGCGGCTTTGGCCGTTATCTTTTTTAATAATTTCTCTACTACTTTTTCGATGCTCATATGTGTTGTGTCTATGTAGATGGCGTCAAAAGCTCTTTTAAGCGGAGCGCATTTTCTCGTCGAATCAATAGTGTCGCGGTTACTCAGGTCAGAGGCGACATCGGTGACTGTTACCCCTTTTATTTTTAAGTCTTTCATGTCTTTATACCGGCGTTGTACCCGTTCATCAAATTGCGCGTCGATAAAAAACTTAATATCGGCATCAGGGAATACCACGGTGCCGATATCCCTTCCTTCGAGGATACAGTTATGTTTTTTTCCGACCTGCCGCTGGAGCTGGAGCATGATCTTGCGCACGCCGGGAATTTTGGCGATATCCGAAACATGCTGCGTGATCTGCGGCTGGCGTATTTCCCGGGAAACATCCCGCTCGTCAAGGTAAACTTTTAACGGCCCGTTTGCCGCTTCCCGCAGGTCTATTTTTGTTTTCCGCGCTAAAGCGGCAACAGAGCGGCTTTTCTTAATATCGGTTTTTGTCTCCAGTGCTTTAAGCGTAAGGGCGCGGTACATTGCCCCTGTATCTATATGCAAAAAACCCAATTTTTTCGCTAATGATTTTGTTACGGTACTTTTTCCTGAACCGGCAGGCCCGTCAATAGCGATGATCATTTCAGGATGCCTCGTTTGTTTTTTGCTTTTTCAAGCAGGGCGATGAGCTTTCTCTTGTCGTTTCTGCGTATTGCTGACTGAAAAAGCGCAAGGTTTTCTTGAAATATTTTTATCGTCTTCTCGAGGTTAACGCGATTAGTTAAAAATATATCAGCCCAAAGCTCGGGCTCTGAAGAGGCAACGCGCGTTGTATCACGCAGGCTGTTAGGCGCGATTGGCAGATATTGAGAGGGGACGGCATTTATTAATGCAAAAGCGATAATATGGGGAAAATGGCTGATAAATGATAAAGCCAGGTCATGTTTTTGCGGGCTGATAAAGAATATGCGGGCCCCCAGCGTTCTCCAAAATGCTGTAACGCGCCCGAGCGCTTTTTTATCCGTACTCGTAAGAGGGGTAATGATACAGACAGAATTCATAAAAAGGTTGCCTGAAGCATTTTCAATGCCGCGTTTTTCCGATCCTGCCAGTGGATGGCAGCCGACAAAACGGGGAAACAGCTTTGAGAGGCGCACAACTATTTTTTCTTTTGTGCTGCCTACGTCAATAACGATGCACGTTGGTTTGATCTCCCTGGCGATCGCCGGAGCTAATGCGAGTATTGTTTTGACAGGAGTGGCAAGAATTATAAAGTCTGCGTCTTTTAAAAGCGTGATATCCTGCGAGCCTTTGTCAATAATGCCTTTTCTTTTGGCTGTAGCAATGGTATGCGCTGAGCGGCTTAAACCCAGTATTGTTTGCGCAAGCTTATGTTTTTTTATATCAAGGGCAAGAGAACCGCCGATCAATCCTGTTCCCACAATTGCAATCGTATTAAATGGTTTCATAGGTTATATTTCCCTTAAGACAGCCTGCGCTACCGGTTTTAGTTCCTGCATGAGTTGATCAAAGGTTGACGGCAAGAGCGACTGCGGCCCGTCAGAAACGGCATCTTCCGGATGGCAGTGGACTTCAATGATGAGCCCGTCTGCCCCGCCAGCTACCGCTGCCTTTGAAAGCGCAGGTACCAGCCCCCATTTTCCTGCCGCGTGGCTGGGGTCAACAATGATAGGCAGATGAGATAATTGTTTCACTACCGTCACAGCGCTGATGTCGAGAGTGTTACGCGTGGCGTCTTCAAATGTGCGTATGCCGCGTTCACAGAGTATGACATTAAAATTCCCTCCGGCCATGATATATTCAGCGGACATCAATAACTCTTTAATAGTAGAAGATAACCCTCTCTTTAATAAAACCGGTTTTTTAGCCAACCCGACTTCTTTGAGCAGGTTAAAGTTTTGCATGTTGCGCGCGCCGATCTGTAATATATCGACGTATTTGGCTACCAGCGCCACATCCCGGGTGTCCATGACTTCGCTTATGGTAACTAAACCAAAGTTATCTCCGGCTTCTTTGAGATGTTTTAACCCCTCTTCCCCGAGCCCTTGGAAACTGTATGGCGATGTCCGGGGTTTAAATGCGCCCCCGCGCAGTATGGTCGCTCCTGATTTTTTGACTTCCGCGGCAATTTCCATCAAGGACTCCCGGCTTTCAATTGCGCAGGGCCCTGCCATGACCACAAGTTTTTTCCCGCCGATCTTTATTCCTTTACCGACATCAATAACTGAATCTTCTTTTTTGAATTCACGGGAAACGAGTTTATACGGAGCAAGGACCGGGATCACTTTCTCTACTCCCGGGAAAACTTCCAAAGGAGTATTGCGCAAGATATCTTCCGGGCCGATAACTCCGATAATAGTCCTTTGTGTCCCTTTTGAAAGATGCGGTGTCAATCCCAGCGATTTAACTTTTTCAACGATATGATTGATTTGTTCGTCAGTCGTATGAGGTTGTAAAACAATGATCATGCCTGTCTCCTCTTTACCGTGCCGTTACAAGATCTCTTTTAAACGTTTAATAAATATTCGGTTTTCAGCCAAACTTCCTATTGAAACGCGGATAAAATCCCTAAGGCCGTATTGCTGCATATCTCGTATGATCACGCCTTTTTTAAGAAGTTTTTGGAAGAGCGTGACCCCATCCATGGCAACATCAATGAGGATAAAATTCGCCACTGAGGGTATATACCGTAATCCCATCTGATCAAGAGCGTTATAGAGGTATTGTTTTCCCTCGAGCGTCATCTGCCGTGTTTTTCGTAAGAATTCTTTGTCCTGGAGCGCGGCACTCGCAGCTTGCTGCGCGAGCATGTTTATATTAAAGGGCTGACGGGTTTTTTCCATAAACGGCGTTAATCGAGTGTTAGCAATCGCGTATCCGATCCGTAATCCCGCTAATCCGTAAGCCTTGGAAAAAGTTTTCAGAATAATGACATTTTTCTTGATGTAATCCAGTGAATCAGGATAGTCATTAACGTCAATAAAGAGGTCGTAGGCTTGGTCAAGTACCACAATCACGTTTTGGGGTATTTTGGCCAGAAATCTTTCGAACTCAGATTTAGTAATATACGTACCTGTAGGATTGTTGGGATTAGCAATAAATATAAGTTTTGTTTTTTTGTTGACTGCACGCGTGATCGCCTCTAGATCATACTTGAAATCTTTAAGGGGAATGGTACGAATGAGCTTCGCGTTGACTTTTGCAATGATCTCGTATTCTAAAAAAGTGACCTTCGAGGTGATGATGTTCTCGTCATCATTGACGAATGTTTTAATGATGATATCAATGACTTCGTCGGAACCATTGCCTAAGACAATATTCTCAGGCAGGACTGCCAGCTTTTTTGCCAAGTTTTTTCTGAGATAAAAACTTTGGCTGTCCGGATAACGGTTGATCTTTAAGAGGTTGCGCTTGATCGCTAAGACCGCTTTAGGCGACGGGCCTAAGGGGTTCTCATTTGAAGCAAGTTTAATGATCCGGGAAAGTTTTAGTTCACGCTTGGTTTCTTCTATCGGTTTGCCGGCTTTGTACGGGGTTAAGTCAGCGATATTTTTTCTCACGAAGCTATTCATATGCCTTCCACTATTCTCCCAGGGGGTATGACCCTAAAACTTTTAAAAATTTACACGTGTGTTCTAATGCTGCCAGAGCCCTTTTTACTTTCGGCTCTTCATAGTGGCCTTCCAGGTCAACAAAGAAATAATAATCCCACGCTTTCTTTTTTGAAGGCCGCGATTCGATTTTGGTAAGGTTGATTTTTTCCTTCTTGAACGGGACCAACATTTCGTGGAGCGCTCCTATCCGGTCTTTAATGGAAAACAAGATCGAAGTCTTATCGTGTCCTGTCGGCGGCACATCAGTTTTTCCAATGACAAAAAAACGTGTCGCGTTATGGGGTGAGTCTTCTATGTTTTGGGCGACAATGTTTAATTTATATATTTTTGCCGCAAGCAATGAAGCGATGCAGGCAGTATTCTTTCTTTCCGCGGCAATTTGAGCTGCGCGGGTAGTGCTTGATACTTCGATCCTCTCGGCATCATTGAGATTTTCTTGAAGCCAGATGCGGCATTGCCCGAATACGTGAGGGTTTGAGTACACAGCTTTTATTGCTTTTTTCGGGCAGCGCGCTAAAAGGTTGTGCGTGACCTCAAGAATGATCTGAGCGCAGATCTTTAGGTCTGAATCAACGAACATGTCCAGCGTATGGTTGATCACCCCTTCAATCGAGTTTTCTATAGGAACGACGCCATAGGCGGCATTATCGCGTTCGACTTCCGTAAAGACATCATTAATATTATTACAGGGAATGAATTCTACCTGTGAACCGAAGCGTTTTATAGCCGCTAAATGACTGAAAGTTGCTTCCGGGCCAAGATAGGCGATTTTTAACGAGTTGCCGAATGACAGGCTGCAGGACATTATTTCTCGGTAGATCGCTTCGAGCGCTTTACTGTTTAACGGGCCTTTATTGATCCCTGATATTTTCTTGAATACTTCCCGCTCGCGGTCAGGAGAATATACGCTTTTTCCCGCTTTGATCTTTACGCCGGCGATCGTTTGTGAAGTCTTGAGGCGTTTATTAAGCAGAGCAATGATGTTTTGATCGATTGAATCAATTTGTTTGCGCAGGTTCTCGAGTTTCATTCTCCGGTTCTCCTTTAGTTAATGAAGCAGCTAGATCACCTTTTTCGATTTTAGGCAGTTCTTCTAAAGTGTTTAACCCGAAATATTCCAGGAACATTCTCGTGGTCCCGTAGACTTTAGGATTGCCCGGCGCTTTTTTTCTGCCGATGATCCTGATCAGGCTTTTCTCAAGCAGTGTTTTCATGACGCCATCGACATTTACTTTCCGCAGCGTTTCTATCTCTAATTTTGTCAGAGGCTGTTTATAGGCGATAATTGCCAATGTTTCAAGTGCCGGTTTCGATAGTTTGTCGGAATGGGGGTCTTTGTATAATTTACGCAAAAATGTTATAAATTCAGGGGCTGCGATCATTTGAAAGCCGCCGGCGACTTCATATAACCGGATCCCCCGGTTTGTTGACTCATATTCCGATTTTAACGCATTAAGCACCGAACGGATCTCGTCTGCGGTCAAATGAGTAAAGACCTTTTTTATCTGTTCAATAAGCAGGGTTTTATCGTTTAAAAACAGCATCGCTTCAATCGCTGATTTTGTGTTGTCATGCGCATGCGCTGCGTATTCGAGAGTACTGGTTTTTGTCTCTTCTGGCGCGGCAGCGGCCGTTGGCTGTTCGGCTTCTTGTGCGTTTTCTTCAATCATCGCGGTATCCTTTTTATGGCTTTGGTCGAGTCTCTGGCTATACTATCGGATCTTGCGTTGTTTATAAACTTCGTTAAGCAGCTCTTCGGTTGTTTTAATGTTTTTGTTGTGTAGCAGTGCTTTTTTAAGCATAACGCAAGCTTCTGGTTTTTTGTATTCAAGCTGCATTAAGACCGCTAACGCTTCTTCTTCCATGGGCAACGTGACTGTTGGTTTCGTTGTTTCTGTGGAATCCTGAATAAGCCCGAATTTTCCTATTTTATTCTGAAGTTTAGCGATAATTTCTTTCGCGCGCTGTTGGCCTATCCCGGGAAGTGATTTCAAGAATTCGACATTGGCTTCATCAATGGCCTGGGCGATCAATGAGATCGGTTGATTTAATGCCTTCAGCGCTGCCCGCGGCCCGATCCCTGATACCGTAATAAAGTTTTCGAAAAATTCTTTTTCCAGTTGATTCACAAACCCGATAAGTATCGGGATACTTTTTGATTGATCAACCTGTAAATAATGGTACGTAATAAGGTTGATTATTTTATCGGGAGATACAAATTCAGGTAACCGCTGCATTACGGTTACCGGTATGAATACTTCATAGGTAAATCCTCCGGTTGAGATGAGGAGGTAGTTTGGTCCTTTTTCAACTATAGTTCCTGAAATGCGGGCGATCATGCTTTTTGTGAGCCTTGTTTTATGAGCGAATCGGCTTTTTCAAAATAACTGTATGCCAGGGCTAATGCCAACGCGTCAGTTACGTCGTGATACCGGGGAATACTTTTGAGCTTTAAGGTGCGTAATACCATCTGCTGCACTTGTTCTTTGGAGGCCTGCCCTTTGCCTACGATCGCTTTTTTTATCTGCGTGGCCGCATATTCCTTAAGCGGTATATTCCCCTTTGCGCAGGCAAGGCAGATGATCCCGCGTGCCTGGCCTAAGAGGAATGCCGTTGTCTGGTGATGGCAATGCACGTAAACTTTTTCAAGGACCAAAACATCCGGCTTGTATTCAGATAGTAATGCAAGTATCTTTTCGTAAATTATATTCAAACGTTCGGGTAATCTTTGCCGGTAGCGTGTGATGACCGCTCCTGCTTTGAGCAACGATACCCTGTTTTTACAGCAATCAATGATACCGTAACCGGTAATTGCTAATGCCGGGTCGATTCCTATGATTCTCATGCTTTTAATCAGCAGAAGCTATTTGCTCCATTATTTCATCGGGTATATCAAAATTGGCATATACTGCCTGCACGTCATCGTGGTTTTCAAGCGATTCGATCAAGGTTAATACCTGTTTTGCTTCCGGGCCTGCTAATTTAATCGTTGATGACGGAAGCATCGAGAGTTCAGCGGTAAGCCATTTGACCCCTTTTCCCTGGAGCGCTTGTTTTACTTTTTCCAGGTCAGCGGGGCTCGTAAAGATCTCAAAATTCTTTTCGTCCTGTTTTATGTCTTCGGCGCCTGCGTCAAGGGCGATATTCATTAATGCATCTTCCGCGATCTCTTTTTTGTCAATGAGGAGGTAGCCTTTTTTAGCGAACATCCAGTTTACCGCTCCTGTCCCTGACATACTGCCGCCTTTTTTCGACAAAATATTGCGCACTTCCGCGGTTGTACGGTTTTTATTATCGGTGAGGGCTTCGATCAGGATCGCAACTCCTCCCGGCCCGTAAGATTCATACATGATCGTCTCGTAGGTGACTCCCGGGAGTTCTCCGGTTCCGCGTTTGATAGCCATTTTGACGTTGTCAGAAGGCATATTTTGTTCTCTGGCCTTGGCTATTGCGGCACGAAGGCTTGAGTTCATTTCCGGGTTACCGCCGCCATCGCGCGCGGCCATGGTTATTTCTTTAATTAATTTTGTGTAAACTGCGCCTTTCTTTGCGTCTGTGGCTGCTTTTTTGTGTTTTATTCCAGCCCATTTTGAATGACCTGACATGACTTCCTCCTTAATTGATTTCTACTTTCGTTTTATTTAATTGAAGTCTATAATCCCTGCTCAAAACCGTTTGCAAAGTGTATTGAAATAAAATAGCTTTGATCGTGGCTATAAACTGTTACCTGATATAAAAAAGGACAGGTAGATAAGCCGAGTTTTGTTATAACCACAGATATCTTCCAGAAGTAAAACCAGTGTAATTTGAGTTTTATTCCTGTGGTTATGGTGATTATTTCTCTCGATCATCCTGTTGCCAGGAAGACTCAAGCAGCTAACCCTTCTACCCATCTTGACCTATTACCGTACAAGATTTCAAACGGACCGTTTTTATCTATTCCAGCGCAATGCCGGAATAATGGATAGAACTATTTAACCTTGCTCCGCGCGGGGTTTTCCGTGCAAACCATATCGCTATGGCTTACGGTAGTCTCTTACACTGCCTTTTCACCTTTACCTCACCGCAATAAAGCGGCGAGGAAGTTTATTTTCTGTGGCACTTTCCCGACTGAGCACACGCTATATTTCTATAATGCGGCACAATGCTCTTGATTAAAGAGCGCGCTGTCCTCTGGAGCCCGGACTTTCCTCCCCGATATGCAGGATATCTGGGGCAATCACCTTCTACCTATCCTTATTGTCAAAGAATACAGAATTACTTTTTAAGCGCTTCTTTTACCGCTTTTGTTGCTAACGCGTCAGCCCCTTGATTTTGTTCCCGGGGGATATGCTGTATCGTGAAATTCTTAAAACCTGCCATGAGGCGCAGAGCCTGGCCGTATAATACTTGTATATTCTGGTTTTTTACTTTGTAAACTTTACGTATCTGGCGGAATAACAGTTCACTATCAGTATAAACATCCACGCTTTCAGCTTTTAAGAGCAGGCATTCCTGCAGACCGTAAATAAAGGCCGTATATTCCGCGATATTATTTGTCGCTAACCCGATATAGTGAGAAATATCCTTGATCGCCCGGCCATTGTGCCAGATGATCACGCCTATCCCGCTGTGCCCGGGATTGCCCTTTGATGCCCCGTCAATATAAATCGTTAATTCTTTCATGATGCATTACCGTTTTTCTACTCATGCATGCGCGCGTTTATGAGGGGGTTTCTTCTATATATAATATCCGGTTACAGATGTCACAGCTAATAATATTTTCATACATCTGGACGAGATTAATGATTTGGGGCGAAACACTCATATGGCATCCCAGGCAGGAACCATCTTTTATGCCGACAATAGCCAGTCCATCCCGGATGGATAATACCCTTTCATACTGCGAAAGTATGTTTTTGGCAATGCCGGGAATTATGTGGTTCCTTTGTGATTCTAATTGCGCTAATTGCTCGTCGACTTCTTTTATTTTGTTCTGCACCTGCGTTTTTTGGCCTTGAAAAGTTTTTTCTTCATTTACCAGGTTTTGTTTTTCTGACTCAAGTTCATTTTTGGTTTTGTCAATTTTCTCAAATGATTCCAAGATTTTATCCTCAATCACCGACGCATCCGCTTTTGAGGAGGCGATCTGTTGGAGCATGGTTTGGTAATCTTTGTTTGTTTTAAGCGCGAAAAGCTGTCCTTGGAGCTTCTTGGTAGCTTCTTCTTTGCTGGCTAATTCCAGCTCTTTTTCTTTTTTCTGTTTTTGGAATTCCAATGCTGATTTCTCAAGGCTTAAGAGCTTTTGTTTTTTTTCTTCAAATGCTGCTTCCAGGGCTTTTATTTCCAGGGGCATGACTTCTTTTTTTTCTTTTAACGAATAAATTTGACTGTCAATTTTCTGTAATTCTGAGAGCAGCTTAAGTCCTTCTTTTAAATTGACCGTAGGCAATCTTTTCTCCTTTTATTGTAATTTGTCTCACGTAAAGTTATATATGGGCGCAGAAGGACTCGGACCTTCGACCTCCACAATGTGAATGTGGCGCTCTAACCAACTGAGCCATGCACCCATAAAAATATAGAAAGAGTATCCTGTAAAGAGATTCCATGGGCCCAGAAGGTATCGAACCTCCGACCAAGTGATTATGAGTCACCTGCTCTACCACTGAGCTATGGGCCCTAACATACTCAAGGTAATAGTTTTCCTTAAAAACACAGTACTATAATATACTATTGTAATGATGGTTTTGCAAGTTAAAAATAAAAATTTTCGGCGGGAAGTCCTGTCTCCTTATAGAGCGGCCTACGGTCAACGCCTGATAGTATCCGTAAAAGGCATTTTATTCATGGTTTGTTTTAATCGTTACCTGGTCCCATTTTAGAAATTTCGCCTCTTCGAAGAAAACCTGATATTGGGACCCGCTCTTCTGTGAAGGATAAAGCCATACTTCTCTGTTTTTTTGCAGTTTATTTTTTACTAACGGGACTCCCAGTAATCGTTCAACCTGGGTAAAGCCCATCTCAGGGGCAAGCATCTTAAACTTTGTAACGTTTTCTCCGGGCTTTATTTGAGCGGTATAGTTTGGCTTTTCTGGTAAGAGGCCTTCTTGTTGCGGCTTACGTTGTATTGTAGTAACCGGGATACTGATTTGTTGGACGTCTTGTTTGATCTTAGCTTCAACAGCAATAGGTTGAGCTTTTTCCTGGAGGCTGCCTGAGGCAGGTATTTTTTTATCTGTGGTGTCGATTGATTCCAGTTCTGGTACATAGAGCAAGAGGCTCTTGGCCAGAGTTTTAAATTCAGAGCTTAAATCATGTATTTGTGAATCCAAGGCTTCAAGGGTAAGGTTTTTATCTGCGTTAAGCTGATAGGCCTTTTTATAGACAGTATAAAGTTCCAGGAGTATGTTGGAAGTATCGAGATTGGCCGCCGCGTCTTTTTTAAAATCATTGATATCGATTTCAATAAGTGTTTGATTTGTTTCAAGCGTATCAAACTGGCTTTTGTTATCTCGTAAGAAATCTCCGATGGCATTTTGAAGGTCATGGTTATTCTTCAAAGCGCCGTGCCAAACCCCTGAGGTTTTCTCAAGGAGCTCTAATGATACGTTGGTGTTAGTAATGATCTTTTGACTCAGCCCTTTTAGTTTGCAATTGTATTCCATCTGCTTACTTTCTTTTTTGTGTTGAGTTTTCTTCGTAAGCAGCGTAGAAAATAAAAAGCCCCCTATAAAACAAATAAGGCAGGTTGCGATGCATAAGGGGAAGAATGGGTCGATTTTTTTTGTATGTTTCATAATAAGAAAAGCAACTCTTTTCAACTTAAAAAAGTTGCTTTTTAAAAGTTTTGAAAAGACTCCTCCATTTCTTTATAAAGCATATTTCATGCCAAAATAAACAAATGGCGCTTTCATTCTGTTGTTTTTTAAACCCTTTCCTTACAAGTGGTTATAATCAGGATGAACAGAAGGTTTTTGGTTTATTCACTCGCAATGTTCACAATGATGCAAATTGAATTCAAAAGACCCCCTTTTGCCTTCATTTTGTAAACATTTTTTAAGCCATGCGGGTGTTTTATTCGACCAGGTGTTTGGTGGGTTTGTATTTCTTGAGTATCATGACGCTGAATATTGAGAGTATGAGAACAACAAAGCTTATAATTGAATCATAGATGAGCGGATTGATCCAAAAGCGTATTGGCATGAGTGATTCAAAAATGAGATAATGACTTACGTAAATGCCTAAGGTTAATGAAGAATATCGTTCAATAATGCTGTCTTTTCCCAGGCAGGGACGAGCTAATACCAGGAGAAATGCTCCTAAACCAAACGGCAGGGTCGCCAGGCTAAAATCGAATTTCTGGATGCCGAAAGACCTTGCCAGAAAGTATGCTTCAGTTAGCTGTAAGATCATTCCAGCCAATAAAATATAGAGCGCTATCCTAAAATTAATGGTATTACGGCCGGAGAGCTTCCAGCCGATCGCCGTGAAAATCGCCCCGAAAAATGGCCCATTTCTCACGTTAAGGTGTAGGGAAATGCCGATCGGCGATTTGGAGTATACACCCGCAAGCAAGCCAAAAATATAGAGTGCGGCGCATATGTATAAAACATATTTTTCTTTCTTGGCTGCCACGCAGTAGGTAATGATCGATAAAGCGATTATGAGCGCCGGTAGAAACCATAAATGCAGCCTGCTGCCTTGAAGTAAGAATAAAATAGGGTGGTTTCCTATGAAGCCGACCGTATCAGTAGAGAAGGCTTTTACATACCCGGGGAATCCGTTCTTAATGATCGATCCTAATGTTGTTTCAGTGATGATACCGTAAAGAACTGTCCAGCCAACAAAAATTGAGAATATCCTTCGCGCGTATTGTTTAAAGACAACCAGGGGTGGCTTTTTTTGCAATGATTTACCGAAAAAATACCCGGAAACGATAAAAAAATACGGAACGGCAAAACGGCAGAGTTTATCTATAATGAAATTCACCGCCCACAAGGTGTCAGAGGCGTATTTCTCGGCGCTGAAATTATACGGTGAAGTATGAATACAAATAACGGCAAAGATAGCGAACAAACGCATCGTGTCAAAGCCTTGGAGATGTTTTTCAGCGGCCAAGTCTACCTCCTCTTATTCAACTTCAAAGGAAATTATGACGGTAAATGATAATTGCGGGTAATCGAGCTCTTTTGGAAAAGCAGGAAACGGTGAAGAATCCCTGATGCTTTTGATCGCGGTCTGCTTTAAATAGGAGTTTCCCGAAGATTTTTCTTCCAGAAATTTTAAATCAATCAGTTTTCCGTCACTGGCAATGACAAATGATAAATATACTTCTCCGGTTACGGTGCGCACGTAGTTGTAATACGCCGCGCGCCTGATCTTTTCTCTGACGAACTGGTAATAACCCATGTAAGAAGGGTTTTTGATCTTATCGGGTTCTACCATAGGTAAAGAGATTTTCTTTTTAATCGGGATCGTATCCGGCTTTATCAATGCCGGTTTAATGAACGGTGATGGCCTGCGCAGGCTTTCTATATTTTTTGAGATATCCTGCAGGTTATTTTTTGAGTTGGGTAAAGGCGTTATTGTTTTATCAGCGGTTATTGTGGGCTGCAGCGCTACCAGCGGCTGGTTTTTAAGCGCGATATTCTTGGCCGGGATTGCCTGCGGAGGCAGGCGTTTTACATAACTGATGCGGAGTTCCCGTTGTTTATTTTTTTCCGGTTTATGCAGTAATCCGGAATATTGAAAGAAAATTAAGCTATGGGCGAGCACAGAAAGAGTAAGTGATATTTGGAATATTTTGTCTGGGAACATGGATATTAGGTTAACATAGTAACTTAGTTTTTTCAAGTATTATGCGGAACACCTCGCCTTAATTTGAAAGGCGAGTGTACTGCTTTCTGCAGTAGAAAGCCGCACACCCGCGCAATTCCGCCGCAGCAAGCGGGGCGTACCCAGCCATACCAATTAGCTGGGTGCGATTAGCGCGTGGTGTTGCAGACAACTCGCCATCAAAACTCAATTTTCACGCCATTGGTGATAGCAAATCCCGGCATGGGAAATTCGCGGATCACTTCATATTTTTTGTTTAACAGGTTATCAATAGAAAAGTAATACGTGAAATATGGGTTGAATCTTTTTGATGCATGTATCCCGATTGAGTAAAATCTTTTCACTTTGACCGTGTTTGCGGCATCGTGGTAGCGTTTGTCGGTAAATTGAGCGTTTATTTTTATGGAAAAGCCATGTAAGTCTGCGTATGCAAGAGAACAATCAGCTTTATGTTTTGGCTGGTAGATAAGGTATTTGTTTGTTTGGTCATCGATCGCGCGCAAAAAAGTATATCCGGTATTAAACTGAATATTTTTCGCAAGCGAGATTTTATTCTCAAATTCTATGCCGTCAATGAGCGCTGAGCCTACATTATCAGGCATCCAAACTCCTGCATCTTCTGCCCAGTTGATCAGGTCTTTGAAGTCATTCCTGAAGTAAGTCAGGCGTGTGGTTAAAAAGTCATTGATGGATAGTGTTGTGCCGATTTCTTTTGTTATTCCTTTTTCCGGTTTTAATCCGGGATTTCCTTTTGCCCATCCTTCATCAGGCCAGTAGAGATCATTAAAGGTAGGCGCGCGGAAAGACCGGCTGATCAATCCATGGAATTTTAAGACAGGATTGAAGCGGTAGAGAAAGGAAAAATTGGGGTTGCTTTGAGTTCCGAAATTCGAATAATCGTCGAATCTGGCCCCTAAGTTGAATTCTAAATTTTCTAAAGCAGTGAATTTGTTCTCTAAATAACCGGCTACGACGTGGTAGTTATTCTTTTGGGAATTAGTGCTGTCATTGGTATTGCCAATATAGTTAAAGCCACATATGAAGTGATAGCGGTCCTGGAAGAGTTTTTTATTGCCTTGAATGTCAAAGCCTGTTACGTTGGTCGTATGGATATCTTTTTTATTTGCGGTATCAAAAAAAGATCCGGCTGTGAACTCACTAAAAATCAATTTATCATAACTGTGGTAGGATTTGAACGATAATCCAGCCGATTCATCAGGCGTATATTTCCAGGTGAGATCTTGAGAATTCTTTCGGGAATTCTGCTTGTCATCGGAATCAGGCTGGGATAGAGAGCCGGGTGAGCCGAGGTTGCTGGAATAAAAGCCGGAATTGAATATGATTGCATGGGCTTCGTGAGGCGTATATTTTAATTTCATATTATAATCTTGCGCGTTGAATAATGCGTTTGCCCTGAAGCCGTCTGAATGGGTATATCCATGGGTGAAGAGGTATCCGAATTGTGAGTTTGCGTTTCCATTTGTCAGGCGCTGGGTATAGGTGCGTAAGCTCCCGATACTGGAATATAGTTCTGTCTTAGGGCTTTTGCGCGGTGGATCTTTGGTGATGATGTTAATCGCCCCCCCCATGGCGCTTGAACCGTAGAGATGGGATACCGGCCCATGCACGATTTCTATTTTATCTACCGTATCCAGCGGGATCATGCTTAAATCAGCCTCTCCATTTCTTGGGCTGTTTATAGGCTTGCCGTCGACCATAACTAACGTTTGCGCCGCGCTTGAGCCGCGCATGCGAATGTTTTTGGTCGCCCCCGGTCCTCCATAATTACTTATATTGACTGCGGTAAATTGCGTGAGGAGTTCGCTGAGGTCGCCTGATGCTGTTTTTTCAATGTCTTCTGAAGTTATCATATCGACATTTTGAGGGGTATTTCCCGATGGTTCTTCGGTGCGTGAAGGGGTTACAACGATCTTTTCTAATGAAAGGTCCTGACTTTTCGAAATGCCATAAAAGCTTAAAAAAACCAGTGCCGTTAGTATTACGTTCTTGATGCGTGGTATCATGGTTCTCCTTTTCTTTCCGTCGAAAGTACTTCCTTGGTAGGTGATAGACCGGACTTCTCTTACTTTGATAAGAGTTTACCGTTGCGGGGCAGTGGCTTTTGATTTTTCTTCTCCTTTTATGGAGACCTGTCTCCTTGCAGGCTCAAATAAGCACTTCCTTCACCTATCCGGGTTTGATTTTACTTATCGCTGCTGCCGTATTTCTTGATATCAAGAAACCAGTGTTTCCAGAAACCGTCTTTTAAAATTGGTGATGATTCAATGATCTGGAGCCTTTTTTTAAAAATCGGTCCGTCGATAACAAGCGTATGGTATTCTCCGTTTTCTCCGCAGGGGCAGATGCCTTTTTTCTTTAGTTCCTCGATCAGGGGGAGGTTGATTTCTCTGCCGATGAATTCTTTGCCCATCAAGTCAGCTTTTGCGCTGACAATGATTGCTTTGAACCCCAATGCGATGAATTCTTTGATAATATTTTCCGTCGGGATCTCCCAGAGCGGCTCAACCGCCTGTATCCCTATCTCAGCGCAGACGCGTTCGACCCAGCTTTGGTGGTCTAAGAGGTAAATGTCACCGAACACCATTGATGTAATGCCCTGGGGTAAGAATTCGGTCACTGCTTTTTTAAACTCTGCTTCGTATTTTTGCATGTCGGGGCTTACTTCTTTTTGAACTATAGGAACGCCGATTAATTCAGCCTGTAGTTTGAGCAGCCCTCCTTCAAGCCCGTGAAAACAGCCTCGTTTTGAGTCTTGAGAAATAAAGTTTAAAAGACAGGACACCTGGTATCCCGCCTTGAGCGCTTTATAGTACGCCAGGCAGCTGTCTTTTCCTCCGCTCCAGGAAGATATTGCCGTTGTTTTTTTAGATGTTTTTGTCATAGTATCCATGGTGGACCTCCTGTGCTAAAGAATACAAATCCATAATAAACAAATGATTTCGCTTATTTCGTTGATGGCTCCCAGCGTATCGCCTGTCATGCCTTCGATCTTACGGGATAAAGACCGGCCTAAGAAATAGGTGAAAATAGTTATGATGAGAAAAAGTAAAAGGCCCTGTAATCTGCCGATGCAGAGGGCGCATACTATGGTTACCAGCGCAGCTTTTGTTACAATTCCTGCGTTTATCCCTTCAAAGAAAGATTTCGCTTTGCCATCTTTGCGCGCGTAGGGGAATAAAAATAAGTTCCAGACTAAAGCCCATCTGCCAAGCAGGCACATTAAAAGTAATGCTGTCGGTTTAGCTGCTGGCGCTAAAGCATATAAAAAAGCAAATTTCAGGGACAGAGCGCTGGTTATACTGACTACTCCCATGACGCCGATATGCGGGTCTTTCATGATGGCAAGAGATCCTTCTTTACTCTTGCCGCTTAAGAGGCCGTCTGCGGTATCAGCAAGCCCGTCAAGATGCATTGCTGCAGTCAGAATTGCCAGCGTAATCACGAGTATAATATCGATAGATAACGGGGGTAATCCGATAAAACGGCACAGGGTATGCATGAAGCATAATGCGGCGCCGAGCAATAATCCTACGAGTGGAAAATATACTAATGATCGTGATGCTGTTTCTTGAGTGAGCGTTTTTATTTTTACCGGAATAATAGTTAAAAATTGTAAAGCAAAGAATAGATGTGTCATTGTGGCAATTTTTGAGAAACGTTGGCACTCTGGAAAGAGGCCATTTGGGTTAATATTTTTAAGGAAGCTTCGATGAGCGGCATTGCTAATGCGGCGCCGGTTCCTTCCCCGAGGCGCAGTCCTAAATTTAAAATAGGTTTAAGCCCTAGTTTCTTTAAGATCACCGCATGGCCTTTTTCCACTGATTCGTGGCTGGCGATCATATACTCTTTGCTGAGCGGCTGTAATGTATAAGCGATAAGTGCGGCCGCCCCCGAGTTGAAACCGTCTATAACAACAGGGATCTTACGCGCTGCTGCTGCCAGGATGATGCCCGTGATCCCGCCAATTTCAAATCCTCCGACTTTTGCCAGGACATCAAGGGGGTCACTATGATCAGGCTGATTGATCTTAAGCGATTTTTTGATAACGCTGATTTTATGCTTAAGCCCACGTTCATCGATCCCTGTCCCTCTTCCGGTTACATCAACGACATCGTTTTTGGTCAATACCGCGGTGATAGCGCTTGATGCGGTGGTGTTGCCGATACCCATTTCCCCGGTCCCGATAATATCAATCCCATTCTTGAATTCGTTTTCGAAAATCGTGATACCGGTTTCTATCGCTTGGATCGCTTGATCGCTTGACATCGCGGCAGTTTTTGCCATATTGCGCGTGCCGCAGGCGATTTTCTTCACGATTAACCCATTTTTCTGCGCCAGATCGACAGCGACGCCCACATCAGCGACGACCACTTTGGCTCCGGCATGTTTTGCCAATACATTGATGCCTGCGCCTCCAGAAAGAAAATTATAAACCATTTGCGCAGTGACTTCTTTGGGGAATGCGCTCACGTTTTCTTCAGTGACTCCGTGGTCAGCAACAAGGATGAAAATGACCTTGCGGGATACATCCGGGTTTTTCTGCCCCGTTATCCCGGCGATTTCTTTTGCCAGGTCTTCTAACCTGCCTAAACTTCCCTGTGGCTTGGTAAGATTATCCAGCCTTATTTGCGTTTCTTGCATCAGGAGATGGTTGATACTGGTTATGTTTTTTAGAGTTTGAGTGAGAATATCCATTTTTATTTTACCTTTAACGGTTGCGCTGAAACCATAAAAATAACAGTATCTGATTCTTGAGCGATGAGTTGATTGATCAATCCTGCGGTATCCCTGAAAGCTCTTGCCAGTTTGTTAGCCGGGACAATACCAAGCCCGACTTCATTAGAAACGAGTATAGCCTGAGAGTTGAGTTTTTTCAGCGCTGCGGCCAAAGAAGACATTTTTTTTTGAATGGTATTGTTTTTGATACCGGTTAACATGAGATTCGAAACTAACAGTGTTAAACAATCAATGATGACGCATTCGAAATTAAAATCCTTAGCTTTAATTATTTTTTCAGGGTCGAGGCATTCCTCAAAAGTTTTCCAGGCAGATGGCCGGGATTGTTTATGGAGTTTGATGCGTTGTTTCATCTCTTGATCTTTGGCTTGGGCAGTGGCGATATAGGCGACTCTTGTAAAGCGCTTGGCTAATTTCAGGGCATGACTGCTTTTCCCGCTTCTTGCCCCTCCTAAAATAAAGGTTATTTTACCCATTTTTTCCCTTCATGCGCATTCTTTTTAAAGAAGGCGGTTCTAAATGTTTGGTGTCGTTAAAGATCTTTATCCGAGCAGTTTTATCCGTATAAACAATAATACTGATGGCTGTTGAGCGCGGGATCTGTTTCCAGAAATCACGGGTTTTCAAGAGGTAGGTTATATAGATACTGATCGTCCCTCCGTGGCATACTACCGCTATTGTTTTATTGGTATTGGCAGCAACAATATTTTTTATTGCTTTTACTACCCGCTTCCTGAAATCTGTTACTTTTTCTCCCCGGGGGATAGCTACGCTGAAAGGGTCGTTAAGCCACCGGGAGTAAAGTGTTGTGTATTTTTTCATGATTTGCTTATGTTTAAGGCCTTCGAAGCATCCGAAATGCATTTCGCGTAAATCAGGGATCTTTTCTATTTCCTTGTCCTTGAAGATTATCTGAGCTGTCTGGATAGCGCGTTTTCTATCGCTGGCATAAATTTTGTGGATAAGCTGGCCTTTGAGCCTTTCAGAGAGCCGTGCTGCTTGTTTTTTGCCGTCGGCATTAAGCGCTATATCTTTATAACCGCAATATTTTTTTTGAAAATTCCATGCGGTTTGCCCATGCCTGATCAAAAAGAGGGTTGTTGAGGTCATATGTTTTCTGCTACCTTTCCGGGCTTTTATCAGTTGCGGAAACTAAAAGCACGTACGGTTTTTTATTTATCGGGTTTTTATCAACCACGACCACTGTTTTATATACCGATTCGATTGTTTGATACGTGAGTACCTTTTCAGGCGAGCCTTCAGTAAAGATCTTCCCGTGATCCAGTAAAACCAGGCGGTTGCAATATTCCGCAGCGAGATTTAAGTCGTGCATTATAATGACAATGGTGAGGCTCTTGTTTTGGTTGAGCGTTTTGAGCATGTCTAATATTTGTATTTGATGCCCGATATCAAGGTGTGAAGTCGGTTCATCAAGGAATAATATTTTAGGCTCCTGCGCGAGCGCTTTGGCAATGAAGACACGCTGGCGTTCTCCGGAACTCAATTCATTGATCCGCTTGTTCTTAAGCGTTTCGGTGTCTGTCAGAAGCATAGCTTCATGCGCAGTTGCCAGGTCTTGCTTTGTCTGCCACGCAAGGCGTTTCTGATGAGGTATCCTGCCCATGAGAACAATTTCAAAGGCAGTGAATGAAAAATTTACGGCAGTATCCTGGGCAACGAACGCAGCCTGCTGGCAGAATTCTTTAATGCCCATAGTATTGGTTTCTCGGTTGTTAAGCTGGATCGAGCCTTGGCGAGGTTTTAAGGCGCGGCTCATGACGCGTAGTAATGTTGTTTTGCCGGAACCGTTCGGCCCGATAATACCGATAAAAT
Organism: Candidatus Omnitrophota bacterium; assembly: GCA_041662125.1. GTDB lineage: Bacteria > Omnitrophota > Gorgyraeia > Gygaellales > Profunditerraquicolaceae > JBAZTA01. The sequence goes on from JBAZTA010000003.1 coordinate 90,114, forward strand.
CACCTTTTGTGATCTCAAGCGTAATATCGTGCAATATGTCTCCTGTATAATAACCCGCGCTTAAATTGTTTATTTGTATCATTTTTCTTGTACCCGTTGGCTCTTTTTGAGCAGGATAATGAATACAGGAGCGCCAATGATCGCTGTGATAACACCGATCGGGATCTCCAAAGGCGGATATATGGTCCGTGAAACGGTATCGCAGGTGACCATGAATGCCGCTGCTGCCAGGCACGTCGTGGGAATAAGTATTTTATGATTTGAACCTACCAGTAAACGCATGATATGGGGAATGATCAATCCGACAAAACCGATAATACCGCATATGCAGACGATGCCGGCGGTAATAAGCGAAGTGACTACCAGTAAGATCTTCTTGACAGTTTCAACGTTAATGCCTACGTGCAGCGCTTCTTCTTCTCCCAGGCTTATGGCATTGAGGTCCTGAGAAAATATGTAAAGTATTGCGATGCCTGCGCAAACCAGGAATGCGACCATGGCAATAAGAGTAATGTCGTATACCTGCAGGCTTCCCCAGAGCCACCAGGTTATCCCGTGCAGCGCTTCATTTCCTGAAATTGAGATCAAAAAGACGATGACCGCTGAGAGTGCTACTGACACGATAACTCCGGAAAGTATCAGTGATTGTTCCTGAACCTTGTTGTTCTGTTTGGCCAGGGTATAGACTAAAATACAGCTGGAAATTGCCCCCAAGAATGCCGCCAAGGGGAAATAGATACGTGATATGCCAATGATCAGCCCTATGACTGCTGCCAGGCCCGCACCGCTTGATGTCCCCAGAAGGTATGGTTCAGCCAGCGGGTTGCGTAAAATAGCCTGGAGGACTAATCCCGAGACAGCTAAACCACTGCCGGCTACTATCGCGATCAATATCCGGTAGAGCCGTAGCGTAAGGATCGGATGGTTTTCTTTCTTGAGTAATTCTCCAATTGATAAATTAGCCGCGCCTTTGATGACGCCTATGATGACTGCCGCAATTAATATTGCTCCCAGCCAGAATAATATTTTCTTAAGATTAATATTCATGTGCGGATACATACAATTTCTCGAACAATAGCTTCAGGCCTTTGGTGATCCGCGGCCCCGGCCGAAGCAGTATATCGGGCTGTATGTCATTATAAATCCGGTTATTTCTTACGGCATTGATCTGCTGCCATCCAAAACGTTTTTTGACCAGTTCAATTGGTTTTTCTTCATTCATATAGGTCAGGAATATGCAATCGGGGTTTTGCTTGATAACTTCTTCCGGGCTAAAGATACTATAGGGTCGAAGCGTGTTTTTTGCAATGTTGATCCCTCCTGCTAAAGTGATAAGTTCATCAATAAATGAACCTTTTCCTGCGGTCGTCAGCGGCTCAAACCAGATCTCAATGAATATTTTCAAACGTTTATCCGCGGGGATACGCTGCGCTTGTTGAGTAATTTTGGTGATCTCATCTTGCATTGCAACGATCACCTGCTGTGCCTGAGTATTTCTTTTTGTCAATTCACCTATTTGCTTTATAGATTCCAGCAGCTCTTGTATATTTTTTGGGTCAGCTACATAAACCGGCAGCCCGTAACGTTTTAAACTTTCAATCGCAGGCGTTTGTTCAAGCCCGGTGCAAAATATATAATCGGGTTTAAGCGCCAGGATCTTTTCAATATTGGGAGAACTAAAATCACCTATCTTTTCTTTGGCTTTAGCTTTAGGTGGATAATTGCAAAAAGAGCTGACCCCGATAATCTCATCATCAAGGCCTAAAGCAAAAAGGATTTCCGTGGTTGACGGGGCTAATGAAATGTAACGGGTTCCTTCAGCGGCAAACAAAGGCAGTGAGGTTACCAGTAATAAGCAGGCACTAAGAATGAATTTTTTCATGTGAGTAGTAGGTATATTACTCCACCTCGTAAGCATGCGTAAAATTCCCTCATTTCCCAAGAGGTGCGCAAAAATTTCTTTTAAAATTTTTGCGGTGTTACGTTGTGGGAAATGAGGGAATTTTATTCGCATACTCGGTGGAGTTTGCGGCAGAAAGCCGCATACCCGCGTAGTACCGATTAACGCGGGGTGTCGCTATATTTTGTTTTATATATGTGCTCAAAAAACCAAAAACCCCAAGGACAGTTTATGTGAATTAAACTATGCTCGGGGTTACGCCCTGTTTTAAAACCTTATCCTCGAGGTATAACAAAATATGCAGGTGAGGTGTTCTGACTCGGAGATCATCCTACTTTTCCACGCCTTCCCGGAGCTAAAGCTCCAGTGGCTTGATCTTTGGAATTTCGTACTTCCTTACAGCAGCGGGACTGTGCTTGAATTTAACAAGCTTCCCTTACCTTTTTTCATCCTAACCGAAATATATAGTTGTGTCAAGAAAATTTTTTTAAAAAAAACCTAATTCCTAAGGATTGTCTTTGTCAGGGGCCCTTTTTACGAGTATTACAGCTGCGTTATATTCTATGCGCTGTCCCGGGCGGATCTTTGCTGCTTTGCGCGTTTCAATGATGCCGTCGACTTTAACCAAGCCTGATTCGATGGCGTGTTTAGCCATGCCGCCGCTTTCAGAGAGGCCCATAATTTTTAATATTTTGAAAAGTTCGAGGTATTCGCTGGTCAGATCAAAAGAGTCCATGGCTTTTAATATTCTATTCCCTTTCGAGCTTTTATTCCTTGTTTAAAATAGTGTTTTACTTCCTTGATCTCACTGACCAGGTCAGCACAGTCTCGAATTTGTTTCGGGGCGTTCCTGCCGGTCAGGATCAGTTCTATAGAGGAAGGTGTGTTTTTGAGCAGTTCGATTACTTTGCTTATTTCAATAAGCTTCAGGTTTATCGCGCAATTAATTTCATCAAGAATAACTACATTATAAGCGCGGGATGCTATTGCTTTGCTCACCGATAGAAATCCTTCTTGAGCAAGCTGAATATCTTTCTTGGTCGGCGACTTTCGAATAAAACATCGCCTGCCATGCTGGCAGAAAGTGATGTTCTTGAGCTTTTTTAAGGCTGCCAGCTCGCTGTACGGCTGGTTCTTTAAGAACTGGCAGATATATACGGTAAGGCCGGCGCCTGTAGCGCGCAGCGCCATCCCTAAGGCAGCGGTTGTTTTACCTTTTCCATCTCCCGTATAAACTTGGATCATTGCGTTACCGCCTTCCAGCTCATGATCCCCAATGCGCAGAGGACGCTTACAATTATTCCGGCAGCGATCACTCCCGCCACAATCGAGATAAATGCGTATCGAAATTTTATCTTAAAAAGAGATGCCGCGATCACTCCGCTCCAGGCTCCGGTCATAGGTAAGGGTATCCCTACAAAGATGGCCAGGCCGATCGCTTCATATTTTTGTATGGAATCGGAATTTTTCATGGTGCGTTTTTCAATCCATGCAAAGAAACGTGTGTACCATTTGAATCTCATTAATTTCCGTGATAGAGGTTCAAATAAAAAGAGTGCGGGCGCGATAAAGCTGATGTTTCCCAGGACTGAGAGCCAGAAAGCCTTGTATAACGGCATTCCTAAAGACAGCCCTAAAGGGATCGCGCCTCTTAATTCTGAAATGGGCAATGCTCCGACAATAAATACGATCCATTCTTTCGGTAAGCCTTTTAACCCGTGAAGTATTTCGTTTAACATGGTCCTGCTTTCATGTGCATGCCTTTCATTTCTTTGAGTTTAAGCAAAGCTGACGGTAACCTTTTTTTTAGTTGTACTGGATGCCGGTTGCGTCGTTCCCAAATTTTCCTATTAAGGGGACAAAAACACAGCCGCATATATAGGTTGATTCAAGCTTGTTTGCTTTCTTTTCAACTAATGTTAACATTTGGCTCATCTGCTGCCCTATCGGTAAAATGAGCTTGCCGGATTCTTTAAGCTGTTCGGTTAACGGCAGCGGAATACAGGGGCTGGCGGCGGTGATGATGATCCGGTCAAAGGGAGCCTCTTCTTTCCAACCTAATGTCCCATCACCTATTGAAAAACGGATGTTTTTATATCCCATCGCAGTGAGGGTATCGGCTGCATGTAATGAGAGCTTTTCGAGCCGTTCTATGCTCAAGACCTCTTTTGCTAATTCCGCAAGTATTGCCGTTTGATATCCTGATCCTGTGCCGATCTCAAGGACTTTCTCTCCGCCGCTTAAGTCCAGGTATTGCGTCATTATTGCAACAATATAGGGTTGCGAAATGGTTTGTCCTTCTCCAATAGGCAGGGGAAAATCTTCGTAGGCCGAAGCAAGGTGTTCTTCATTCAGGAACCGGTGACGTTCTACTTTCCTGAAGGCATCAAGGACGCGTTTGTTTTTGATCCCCCGGGCAATAAGTTGTTTTTCAACCATGCGTTTTCTTAATGACGAGTAATCCATAGTTCTTTTATGATGAATCTGATGAACCGAATGGTGTCCCAGACAGGATGAATGTTGCTTTTTTCACCCTGGTAGACAGTTTTTACCGGGATAGATTTAATGGTAAACCCCAGGCGTGCGGCTTGAATGAGGATTTCAGATTCAGCTTCATACTTATAGGTTTTCAGGTTTATTTTACTGAGTACTTCTTTTCTAATGAGCCGAAAGCCGCATTGCGAATCGGGGATCTTTTGTTTGCATAATTGAGAAATAATCCAGGACATCAATTTGTTGGTTTGGATGCGTATGAATGGCATGGTTCTTAGCTGGTTCATACGATTTCCTATCAATATTCCGGCATTCGATTGTTCGGCCAGGGCAATAAAGTGGGTCACTTCTTCGGGGAGGTGTTGGCCGTCTGCATCCATGGTAACCACAGCGTCAAATTCCCGTGAAAGAGCGAAATCGAAACCTTTATTTAATGAGGCGCCTTTACCGATATTCTGCGGGTTAAGAAGCACTATTGCCCCCGAGTTTCTGGCAAGGGAAGCCGTATTGTCTGAGGAACCGTCGTCAATGAGTATGATCTCGAGGTTTTGCCCCAAAATGCTTTTGACGAGCCCTTCTACGGCGCGGGATTCGTTATAGGCGGGCATGATAACACAGGTTTTCATATTATGGCTCGATCCAGTATTTTCTGAACATATACCATTGTTCAGGGTATTTTCTGATATACGTTTCAATGATCGCCTTGTAAAGAATTGTGATCTCTTCTACTTTTTTGTCATCTAAGCTAAAACCATTGTTTTTATCCTGGTTTTTTAAGGTTTGCGCAGGTATTTCAATCGGTTTTTCAAATCTGAGCGTGAAGCTGTCATCAGGGTTACGCAGCATGAACCCGGGTATGATGGGAGCTCCTGTTTTGAGCGCGAAGGCTGCCGGGCCTTTGGGCAGAGTTGTGAATTTATTAAGAAAATCGACCGCAACACCTTTTTCTTTAGTAAAATCCCTGTCTCCTACCAGTGCCAGGAGCTTATTATCTTTTAAGACCTTTAAGCTTTGCCTGACTGCATTCCCAAAAGGTATTATTTTTACATTTTTTATTGCCCTTTGAAAATTAAAAAAATCATTCACTTTTTTGTTTTTATGCGGGAGCGCGACTGCCCAGAAAGGATATCCAAGCTGCGCGGTAACGACCCCTCCTAATTCCCAGTTTCCGATATGCGCGGTCAATATAATGCCGCCTTTGCCTTTTTTGAGGGTATCATCCAGGTAGTGCAGGTTTTCAATGGTAATGTTGTTCCTGATATATTCTTTATTTAAGATTGAAAACCTGAAGAAATCTACGAGGTATTTTGCAAAATTCCTGAACATCTCTAAGCGTATTTTATTGCGTTCCCGGGAGGTTTTTTCCGGGAAGATCGCTTTCAGGTTTTCCTTAACAGTTTTGCGGTCAATATTGGCAAAAAGGAAATGAACATCAGAGAAGAATATAGCCAGGTGGTAACTCAGCTTTAAGGGGAGCGCTAATACTAAGAATTGCCCTAAACGGTAAAGGAGATAATTAAACATATGTGTCGAATGTTGATTCGATGTGTGCTATTTAAGGCTTAATATCAACTTGCCAATATCAACGCTGGAATTGGGCTTACTGATTTTTCCTGCGGATTCGCGTAATGCTTCAAGCATCTGCCGGTTTCCGATTAGTTCATCTATGGTAAAATTTATTTTATTTGGTTTTTCTATCTTAACTGCCGCATGTTTTTGCGTCAAATAGTGGGTATTATTTATTTCCTGTCCCGGTATGGGTTTTACGATAATTAAGGGGAGTTTCTTAGTCAGTGCCTCTGCAGTCGTGATCCCTCCCGGTTTCGTGATGATGATATCGGCTATAGACATGAGTTCATTTATAGCATCGGTATATCCGAAAAGAACAATTCTTTTCTTGTATTTCTTTATCTTTCGTTTGAGTGATCTGTTCAGCTTTTTGTTTGTTCCCGTAACGATGATCTCTTGAATATTGTGCGTAACTTTCTCTAAAGATTTAACAATTGTTTTGATGGGGCCCAGGCCCTGGCCTCCTCCCATGATCAAGAGGGTAGCCGCTTTTGGATCAAGTTTGAGCTTTTTTATGACTTTGTCGCAGTCAACCGGATCATTGAATTTTGGGTCAAAGGGGATCCCGAAAGCTTTTATCCTGTTCTGAAAGATACCTTTTTTTATCAGGTTAAGCGAAACTTCTTCAGAAGGAGTTATATAATAATTGACCGTATCATAAACCCAGTATGAGTGCGGTACATAGTCGGTTAGCACAGCGATAAGCGGGATATCAGAGCCATAGGTCTTTTTGTAATCTGCGACCATTCCGCAGGGGAATGCCTGGGTACAGACAACAACATCGGGTTTAAAACGGTCAAAAAGGTTTTTGAGTTTCGGAGAATTGAATTTATGGATCACCTCTTTCATTTTTGCGATTTTCTTGGCAATTGTTGGGTTATCGTAAAGGTAATCCCAGATTTTAGGGGTTCGCTTAATGATGCTCATGTAAATGCTGTTAACGAACTTTTCGGAGATCGGGTTTGTGTAATTAAATGCATTGATGTTGAGTGTTACGCTATCGGGTGATAACATCTTGATCGTTTTCTCGATCGCCAGTGTAGCGCTGTGGTGGCCGGAATTTTCAGAGATGTACATGAGGATGACACGTTTTTTGACCATAGTTAGATTCTTCCTTCTTGATAAGCTTTTGTAAATGCTGCGACAATGTTCGGATTAAACTGCTGGCAGGCGAGGCTCTTGATCTCCTGAAGAGCTTCTTGTTTATCCTTTGCTTTACGATAGGGCCTGTCCGTTGTCATGGCATCGAAACTGTCGGCGACCGCGATAATAGCAGCGATTAGGGGGATATTTTCTTCACGTAATCCATCGGGATATCCTTTTCCGTCATAGCGTTCATGGTGGTACTTTACCCCTAAAATGGCGTTTCCTAACTCTCCAATTGAATGAAGTATATTGGCGCCGATTACGGGGTGTGTCTGCATTTTTTTCCACTCTTCAGGCGTTAAAGGCCCTTCTTTGTTCAAGATGTTTTCCGGTATGCCGATCTTCCCGATATCATGGAGGAGTGCTGCTATATGTAAATCTTCATAAAATTTATCCGCCAGGTTTATTGATTGTTCCTGGATTACTGTTTTGGCGATCTCGACACTGTAATGCGTTACCCGTTCAGTATGGCCGTGTGTATAGCGGTCTTTAGCTTCTACTGCCGCAGCAAGCGCGACTGTCGTGTTCATGAAGAGCTTTTGCCTTTTATCCAATTCGTCCTGCAGTTGTTTGAAAAGGCGCGCGTTGCGCATCGCCATCGCTACGTCTGAAGTCAGCGCGCTGAAAAATGCCAGCTCGTCCTGTTCAAACCGCCTCTTATTTTTCTTTTTTCCTAAAAATAATATGCCGACCAGGTCCTCCCGGAAAAAACTCGGTATACATACGGCGACATCAAAAATGTCAAGTTGATAGAGTACCTGTTCAAGCAGAGTCCTTATTTCCGGGCTAATATTCTTATTCTTTTTTAAGGCGTGTTCTGCTTCAGTATAGACGAAGGCCTCGTGATTAAAAAGCAGCCGTTCTTTATGTTCACGAAAGAACCGGATTAAAGGATTATCTATGTCGAGGCGGGCAAATCCTGCCGGCACCTTTAAGCCGAGCGGGCCCCGTGATACGGTGAGCACGTAGGTGTTTTGTTCAGGATGGTGCAGTAAAATCCCTGCGTGGCTTACTTGTACTTTTTGTACGACCAGCCTTACGATCATTTTAATGAGCAGGTCAGGCTCATGTACCAGGATCATGCTTTTAGCTGCCGCTTCAAGTTCTTTTTTGTAATCAATGCCCATGTGCCCTTATTCTTTTTTTAGGAAAGATAATACAATTCTTTCCAGCTCTTCCATCACGAGAGGTTTATGGATATAGTCAGAAGCCCCTAAGGCGATACATTTTTGGTAAATCTCTTCTTCGTCAGGTTTTTTACCTGTTACCATGATGACTTGAATATCTTTGTTTTTCGCTTTAATGCATTGTAACGTCTCAATCCCGTCTTTACCGTCCATTTTTATATCGAGCAGTACTAATTGCGGGTGTTCTATATCAATTTTGCTTAATGCGTCATCGCCGCCGCAAGCAGTTTGTACGTCAATGTTACGCTTGCGGAAGAAACTAGCCGCAAACTCTCTGACATCCTGCTCATCATCAACAATCAGTAATTTAGCCATTCTACCCCCTTATTAATATAGCGTACTTCAAAAAAAAGAAAAGTTATTTTATTGCCTCACTGTTGCCTTATTCAAATGTCAGGGTCAGTGAAAAATTATCCTCTGAGTTTCCCAGCGTTACAGGAATGGGAGAAAATGGCGATGCCTGTAAGACGCAGAGTTCAGCGACAGCATTTAAATTTTGATTAGTAGAAGTTACAATTTTTACCGGGCTTTTAAGGTTGCCGTCTTCATCAAGGGCAAAAGACAATGAAACTTTGCCTTTTTGAGTGGGATCATGGCGTGTTTGGGTATTCATTAAGGACTTTATCTTATTTATAATAGTTGTTTTGTATTCATCCAAAGTGCCTGGCTCTTTATTGCCAGCTTCAGCCGTGTTGTCATTACCTTGAGCTTGGGCAAAGGACTGAATATAGCTTATGTCTTTATCACCGGTGAGGCTGGTATATTCAAGAGGTTCGGCGCCGGTGATTATATGGGGAGTAATAAAAATCACCAGCTCCGTCTTTATGTTTTCAGTCCTGGTATTTTTTGTGAAAATATTGAGAATTGGTATATCACCCAAGAATGGTATCTTTTTTTCTTCTTTTTCCCGCTGGTCTTTTTTAAGGCCGGCGATAATTATGGTTGTGCCGTCTTTTACCATGATCGTTGTTTCAGACTCAGAAGTGGTGACGATGGGGATCTGGGTAATTTTGCCGTCTGCGGTTATGTCGGTGCGTTTCGCGGAGCTAATTTCAGGTTTTATTTTCATGGTGACAAAACCGTCCCGGTTTATCGTCGGGGTAACATAGAGTTTAATCCCGACATCGACGAAATTCACCGATTGTGAAGTAACCGAAGAATCTCCCGACTGCGTGATGGCGGAAGTGATATAGGCTTCTTTGGTCCCGACCAGGATCTTTGCTTCCTGGTTATTCAGTGCCATGATCCGGGGGCTGGAAAGGATCTTGGTTTTTCCTATTGCGCTGAGCAAGTTGATCACTGATTTATATTCGCCTTTTTTGCTTACCGTTTCATTTGCAGCAGCAACTCCGAAAGATAGTTTGTTAGGGATGCTGGTAACATCGCTTAAGGAAGGCGCTGGCAGCGAACTGACCAGCCGGACGTGGTCTTTAAGCCAGTAATCCCAGTCAATTCCCATGGTGAACTGGTCTTTTTGAGGGGTAATTTCGATGATTTGAGCGTCAATTAAGACCTGTTGTGTTTTTTCATCAAAAGCAGTGATAATTTTGGCTATGTCGTTGAGTTTTTCCGGGTAATCGGTTACCGCGATCTTATTGGTCCGTTCATCGATTTTCATGGAGCCGATCGATTTTGTGATTGTTTCTGCGAGTTTTGCGCTTAATTTTTCTGCCGTCGCGTATTTAAGCTCAAAGATCATGGTTTCCAGAGGCAAGTCGGTTTTCAGGATAAAACTTTCTATTTCAGCTACTTTTTCCGGCGTATCGACTATGGTAAGGGTGTTTGAGCCTTCATCAACCACAACTTTGCCGATATTTGATTTTAGCTGCATAATGGCTTTCGATAAGTCTGCGGCTTTGGCATTCTTTATATGGAATACCTGCACCTCTTTTTTATCCTGGAAACGTTCACCGTAAATAAGCTCATAATCACGTTGCGTCATGACGTTGATAATATCGTTTTTCTTGTCATAGGCGAGGTCATTGGCAGATAACAGGATTTGAAAGGCTTCCCAGAGATCAACATCTTTTAGAAAGAGCGTTACTTTTCCGGTGACATTTTTTCCGACAATAATATTTAACCCGGAGCGAGTCGCAAGCATTTTCAGGACATCAGTAATGTCCATGCCCTTTATATCAAGTGAAACCCTGTTTTGTTCAGACGGCTTGGATATTTCCATTTGCGCAAGTTTTGCGTTTTGAGATATTTCCTGCGCAAAGGCTCTTGGGATAAACACGAACAATAGGAAACATAGGTATATGGTAATTCCCTTTTTCATATTAGTCCTCCTGCCACAGAAAGTGGCATACCGGCCTATCCGATAAGGCCGGGTGTAAACAGCACCCCAGCTAATAGGTATGCTGGGTGCGCCCTTTCTGGGCAGTAAGCGAAACATGCCGCTATAAGTATAGTTCAAATTTTTGCCCCTTATGATTGAGGATTATTTTGCCGTCAAGTATTTCTTCGACCATGAGTTCTCCGATACATTGGCCTTTGGAGACGTAATAGGTCTTTTCTGTTTTTTTATCTTCAATGATCGCCTGAGGATTATCACCGGCAATAACACCGACAAGATTTATGTCTTTCAGGAGATCGTGATTGACCGAAGCCATGCTTGTGCTTGTTTCCAAAGCAGCCTGGCTGTGAAACATTTGCTCGTTATTGATGCCTGTTTGATAATACTCAAGCGGTTTTATAGGGCTTGAACTTATTACTGGTTTCTGCACAATGCCTGGTTTCTCTTTTATGTCAGAGATGTTGATCGAAGGCGAGTTTATGAGAGGATAGATCAGAGATCCTGTCAAGTATGCGAGTGAAGCGAAAAAACAGATCAAAACTATTTTTCCCGGGTTTAATCTTAAAGATATTATGTGTTGTGGCTTGATTTTTGCATGGCCTGTTTTTGTTTGAACACTCGGCTCTGGAAGAGGGGGAACCCGTCCGGTTTGCAGCATTGATTGTTTTTCTGCCGGAAGGCGCTGTTTTTGCTCGTTTCGTATAAGCCGTAAAAGTTTTTCTTCAGGTGAAATATTGTCAGCCATAGTTATGCGCGTGCTGTTATTAAATGCTGGATAATCTCTTCATCTACAGAGCTTTTCCCTTTCATGACGACAGTTTCCAGGGCATCATGGCATAAAAGCGCAATTTTGCGGGGATGCCCTTGAGTTTGTTCATAGATCAAACGTATCGCTCCCAATGAAAATAACTCATCAGGGGCACTATGCCCGGCTTGCATAAGACGAAAAGCGATCATTTCTTTAACTTCCGTTTCGTCGAACGGATTAATGGTATATTTGAGGGCGATACGGTCGATAAAATTATTGATCCTCTTGATGCGCGGCAAGAGTTCCAGTTGCGCCATAATTACCAGTTGTAATAGTTTAAATTCATTGGTCTCGTAGTTGAGCAGCATGCGTAAGACTTCGAGGTTTTCGGTCGAGATAGTTTGTCCTTCATCAATAAGCAGGATTATCGTTTTATTCTCATTGATGCCGGCATGAAACAAATATTTTTCCAGGTCTTCTTTGAAAGTCAGGGTTGATTTAAAAGTTGATTTGATCCCGAAGATTTTTGTTAAGCTTAACAGGAATTGAAATTCCGATTTATAACTGGGATCGAGGATCATATGGAAGACAAAATCGTCTTCGTTCTTGAAGGTTTGCAGGAGCGTGCGCGAGAGTGTTGTTTTGCCCATGCCGACATCCCCTAAAATTAAGCTTAAGCCTCTGCGCAGCCTTATGGCGATTTCCAGGCGTTTAAGTGTGGTGTCATGGCTGACGGAACGGTAAAGGAACGCGGGGTCGGGGCTGGTAGAAAACGGTTCTTTTTCAAGTCCTAATACTTTAAAGTAACTCATTCTTTATCTCATGAAGTGACTTATCTTGTTTTCTTAAGCTGCGAATTACCTTTAATGTTTCAACGTTTGAATCATTGAAATAACGATAATGGGTTTCAGGGCTACGGCTGATTTCTTTGAGAAGGCCAATTTTGAGGTAAAATTTTATGGTATGAATTGAATATCCGGTAATACGCGCTAAATCTTTTATTAAGTAAATGTTAGAAATGATTACCTCCCTTTACTCTCTAACTAGAGAGTATATCAGTTCCTGTATATTAGTCAAGGATAATTAGAGGAGCGATTTGGGATTGAGCTAAAGGGCGTGATTTAATCAATAGAAAGCTTGGAAATACTGAAGTTTGCTTCAAGTAACGCAGAGTTAGTGCGAGAGGTGAATTGAAATCGTTTGATACGTATTAATAAAAGTGAGTTCTCCAGATTGTAAATGAATTTAACATAATCATTAAGCGCGCCTTCTGTCCTTAATTCTATCAGGATTTCTTCGTAACTACCCTCTTCTTTTCGCAGTTGAGGCCGTATATCTAGTATTCTGATATTCGCCGTATTTGCCATATTCTCAATTTCGGAAAGCGTTATGAGCGTGGAATTTTCTTTAGCTCCTGAAACCGGGCCGGAAGCGCTCAAACTGGTGTATTTTGTCTGCAGGGCCTGTTTTTGGCTTAAGAGTTGAAGGTATTTCTTCAGTTTTGTTTTCGTGCTGTGTATTTCTATGTTTAAAAGGCTTATTTTTCGAATAACAGGTGTTATGATAAAATTATAGAATACGCTCAAAGATACGATTCCTATAGTACAATACAATATTGCTTTTTCTCTTTTGCTAAGTATTTTCTGCATTACTGTTTCCCTTTAGTATTGTTGCAGGCAATCTCAAAGTCGACCATATCGCCGGTTTGGCTTTTGTTTTGAGTGGCATATTTCACTTTTATCGTGAAATTCCTGAATATCGGTAATTTCTCAAGCACAGAGATAAATTCGAACACGGTACTCAAAGTTTGCGCTTGGCCGTGTAATATGATCTGCGAGTTTTCTTCATAGATAAGACTGGTTAATGATAGTGTATTGGGGACCGCGTTGTTTAACTCATAGAATACTTCAAGGCTTGAAAGGCGTTTCTCTGACCTGGTTTCTAATATCTTAAGCCTTGTATCCATCTCTTCTAAGGGTTTTGCCTCAGTTGCGAGCCTGGAAAGTTCCGCTTTTAACCGGTTTAAATAGTCAGTTTTTGTATTGAGGTTCTTTGCTATTGCGGCGCTTACCATGAATATGATACCGATAATTAAGAGAGCAATACGCAGATATGCATAGCGTTTAGACAGTTTTATATGTTCTGATTTTATCTCATGAGGCAGAAGTTTTAAAGATTCTTCAATACTTCCTCCTCCCAGTCCAAACATGCTGACATAAGAAAATGGCGTGTTGGCAAGTGTTGCGGTTACCGCATCCGGTAACCTTAATTGGTCAGGAAATGTCCGTATGTCAGAGGATGGAATGGCCTGATCATTGAGTACTTCGTTTATACGCGTCAGTGATGCAGGTGTCCCTAAACATACTATTTTTTGCGGCTCTGTTTTTCCGACTTCTTTGAGAAAGGCATCGTTAGTTTTAATGATTTCTTCCCGCAACAGGTTTTTCCAGCCGGATGCCGGGCCGCTTAATTTAAAATACCGGTTGAAGAGTATTTTATTGTTAGCAATGATGATCAATTCGACCAGTTGGCCGTCAATATCCAGAAGCATAACCGGGGAAATTTCCTCAGGGTATAAACGGCAATAAAGGTTACTTATGCCGTAAGAGCTTAAGGTGAAGGAGAGTTGAGAGCATTTGAAGCTGTTAAAGATCCTTAGAGAACGTTGGAGTGTTTCTTTATGGGCGATAATCGCATTGATCACAGAAAAACCGTCTTTGTCTTTTTCAATGACCTGATAGGCGGTAATTAATTCTTGCGCAGAATAAGGAAGGTATTTTGCCGCCTGTAAAGAAAGCATTTTATCTATTTCTTCGGGTAAGTGTGTGGGGAATTTTAGATACCGGCAGGTCGTATTTGCCCGGGGGAATGAAACAATGATCTCATTTTTATGGAACCCAAGTTTTTTTAATGCCTCAGATAGGGCTTCTGTTATCTTTTTCTCATCCATGCTTTCCGCAGGCAGCATGATGGTTTCTAACGCAACAAAATCATTATAAGGAGTATTGCCCGGAAGGCATTTAAGCACCCGTATGGTGTTTTCAATGATCTGACAGACAAAAATAGGTTTTTTAGTTTTAGCTTTCATGTAAGGATATTATTTTTTTTTCTTGCCGGTCGTAAACCGCGGCAAAGATACTCTTTATTGTACCCATATTTCCAACAACTTCAATTAAAAAATAGTTTGATTTAAATTCGACTTTTTCCACAAGACTATTGAATATGTTGGTTTCTTCGTCACCGGAAAGCGTGACCGTAATATCGTTTTTATCAGTGAATGCGCCTTTGGTATTGCGTAATGCTATGATCTTTGATGTTACGCTGTCTGCGTAATTATCTGCCATTGGTTCAGCAAGGGTCCGTGCAACATACCGGCAGAAAATCTTTAAGGTTTCCGGTGAAGCCGTGTTTACATTGAGTGTTTCCTTTGTGCTGTTTCCATAGATGGTGATGAGATCTTTGAGCATGGTTAGATATTCCCGGGTAAAATCCTTGACCAGGAGTAATTCTTCCGGAGCGCTGAATTTTTCTGCTTTGCAGGAATAACCGGATTTCTCATATATCTTGTTTTCATCAGCTTTATCACCGCGCCAGATCAGGATATTGTCAAACAGGCTGCTTGCGTCAGGGATCTGGCAATTTTCAAGCAGGGTAAGCAATAATTCACGGGAGGCAGTATTGATGTTGATCTTACGTTCTTGGTCTGTTACTTCGAATATATCTTTGTTGTTTGCCCAGTTCTCAAGTAAAGAGTCGCAATCCGGTGTCTGGTCATTATCAATTTCCCTGATCGCCCGGTTTAATCCTGCGTGACTGAGGTATTGAGCTTTAAGCTTGTTTTTCTGGTAATTACTCATCCGCAGAGAGAATGATACCCGGTGGGCGATACTGATAGCAAGGATCGCTAGTATCACCAGGGTCCAGAGGGTTATGATAAGTGATTGCGCTTTTTTTTGAACCATTCCGGTTGAGATGATCTATCCTCCCTGCGGTATATATATAGTCCGAACAAGCGTGATCGTTGATTTCTTTTTTATCGACACAAGCACTTTTACTGCTGCCGGCAGCTTTTCTTGAGCGATCCAGGAAGACTGCCACTGCAGGGGCTCTTTGGGATCAGGAGCCTGTCCGTAACTAAATGAGATCTTTTCAATATCGCCTGTCATCTCATCAGGTTGGATGTTTGATTTTTCGTTAAGGCTTTCTTTGTTTTTCCGGCAGAGCCGTAAAAGTTTATTATTGACGAGTGTATAGGAAATAAATGCCACGTCTTTCTGGCGGTTGTTTCCCTCGTAGGTGTCAAGTATCGTCAGAAAGTTGATCTCGCTGCCGGTCCCCGAGAAAAGAGGTTTACCTTTTGAGAACAAAAACGAGTTCCTTAAGTCGCTGTTAATACGTTCTATTATCTGCCCTCCCGCTAAAAAACCGTTGAGTGCTTCATCAATATTGCCGTACCCGAAAATTCCTATTTGGAGAGCAGAGAAAATACTCAGGGCTACCACAAGCAATAGTGTTGAGGCAATAAGTAATTCTATAAGGGTGAATCCCCGGGTTTTACTGGTCATCGTAAATATGTTTGAAAGGTTATCGTCTCTTGCCTTTTTGACCTCATCCAGCGTATATCAACGCTGGAGGTGTACAGGTTTAATTCTGTGTTTAATTCTTTCTGAAAGCGCAATTGGAATTTGCCGGCCGTAGTGCGGCTGTCAGGATTTTCTTGAGCGATAAGAGAATTATTCTCTTTGAATTCCAGTTCCTGCAGCTTATCTTTTGCCAGTAAAACTGCCTGGAGCACCTCGCAGGATAACGCCGCCGAACGGGTAGAAAAAGAGAATCCTTGTAATATAATGACGATACCCGATGAAAGTATCGCTATAGAGATCAGCAGCTCTAATAATGAAAAAGCGCCTTTACTGCTCCTTAGTTTTAATCCCACCGAATACTCCTTGTGTTGTCAGGGTGATGTTTTGTTTTTGCCTGTTGATAAGTGTGATGGTGACTTTGTCGATTGTTCCGTCAGGATAAACGAATATCTCCGGTTGGTCGGATTCTATGTGTATGCCGTCGGGCAGGCGGTAATTCCGAAAATGGCTGGCATCGGCCTCAAATTTTACCCGGTAACTATTTTCTTGAGTGTCCAGGATTAAACGTATGGGTTTTGTTTCGACGATCGCCCGCTGGCTCAGGAAGTTGATATATGCTTGTAACTGCCGTGAAGCGTTGGCCAGTTGTATGTTCTCGGCGGAACGCTTGAATTGGGGTAATGACAGGGCGGTCAAGATCCCCAGCAGGGTTATGACGATAAGCAGTTCGATAAATGTAAAACCAACATGTCCCGGCGTCTTGGTCATAGCCTTTTACCAGTTACTTATATCATCATGATCCCCTTCTATCATATTGGCACCCGCAGAAGAAAGATCATAATTTTCATTATGCGCGCCGGGAGATGTATAGGAATAGGCATTGCCCCAGGGGTCTTTGGGAACTTTTTTAAGGTACGGCCCTTTCCAGCCCTTCAGCGATCCCGGGTTAGTGATAAGTGCTTGGAGCCCTTCTGTAGTCGCAGGATAACGGTCGTTATCGGTTTCGAAGATGTCTAATGCCAGTGCGATAGATGCGTTTATTTCCGACTGGGCAGCGGCGATCTTTGCAGTTTCAGAACGCCCCACGAGCCGGGGAGCGACCATCGCAGCTAATATGCCGATAATGACCACGACAAGCATTAATTCTATTAACGTAAAGGCTTTAAGAGGTTGTTGCTTGAGCTTTTCTATCATGAGCTATCTCACAATTAAATTGATCTGGAATATTGGCAAAAGCATTGCAATGACGATGAAACCAACCACTAACCCCATGATCAAGATTATCACCGGCTCTAAAAGACGGGTTAAAGTTTTAATAATCCGGTCGACTTCTTTTTCATAATCAACGGCGATCCTTAAAAGTGCTTTCTCGAGATTTCCGGTTTCTTCTCCGGTATTGACGATGTTCGTCACCAAGGACGGGAATAAGGCAGAGCCTTTGAGGCATTGGGAAAGGCTTCCCCCCTGTGATAACGTATGTTTAAACGTTAAAACCTCTTGTTTGAGGACTTCGTTTTGAATGGATGATGCGGTGACATCCAGCGCGTATACAATCGGGATCCCTCCAGAGATTAACAAAGATAAGGTGCGGACAAAACGGCTGATCTCAGTCTTTAAGATAATGATCCCTAATCCCGGTATTTTGATCTTGAAACGGTCAAAGATCATTCTGCCTTCAGGTTTCATAGAGAGTTGACGGATGATGAAAACAATGACTATGATAATTAACCCGAGTATGAGCCAGTACGTGCGTAAGAATATTGAAACAGTAACTAAAATCTGTGTCGGCAAGGGCAAAACCTGCCCCATATCAGTAAACATGGTGACCAGGCGGGGAATAACAAACCCTAAAAGGATAAAGACCGTGATGATACTGACTGCTAAAAGGAAAAACGGGTAGGTTAATGCTGCTAAGAGAGAACTTTTAAATTCTTCTTCTTTTTCCATGAATTCTGCCAGCCGTTTGAGCGCGGGCTCAACTGACCCGCCTACTTCGCCGGAATGGACCATGGAAATGTATAATGGCGAGAATATCCCGGGATATTCAGAGAAACTTTCTGACAGGGATCGACCGTCTCTAATTTTATGAGCGATATCCTGTAATACTGCTTTGAAATATGTGTCGGCAGTCTGGTTGGATAATATGGTAAGGCCATTTAAGATAGTGACGCCTGATTCTATCAGGCTTGCGAGTTGTCCGGTAAAAAGGGAGACGTTTTTATCGGATACCTTCCAGAGCCGCCGTAAACCTGTTTTCTGAAGGTTGGGGGCCGCGCTTTGAATAGAAACCGGAAAATACCCCTTTTGGGTGATTTTATTTACAGCGTCTTGTTCGCTCTCCGCTTCAATACTGCCCTCTATGATCTCTTGTGGTTTTGATTTTGCGGTATAAATATATTTTTGCATGAGTACTCTTTAGGTGAGTTCTTCCTGCTGGGTGACGCGTATAACTTCGGTTAACGTCGTAATGCCAAGTTCAACTTTTTGCATTCCGTTTTGACGCATCGTGCGCATCCCTTGCGCAATGGCCTTTTGCATAATGTGCTGGCTGGAGGCGTGATTTATGATGAGATCCCGTATAGCGTCAGTGACCGTGAGGATTTCATAGATCGCAGTCCTCCCCTGGTATCCGGTAAAACGGCATTCTTCGCAGCCCGTGCCTTCATAAAACACGGCATTTCCAGATTTGGAATTCATATCTTTTATCTGTCCCAGTATTTCTTTTTTCGACGGTGAGACAATCTTGCATTTTGGGCAGATCACCCTTACTAAACGCTGAGCAATAAGGCATTCAAGCGAGGATGATACTAAAAATGGCTCCACTCCCATATCGACAAGACGAGTTACTGCGCCGGATGCGTCGTTGGTATGCAGGGTTGAGAAAACCAGATGCCCCGTTAATGCGGCGCGTATCGCGATCTCTGCGGTCTCATAATCCCGGACTTCTCCGATCATCATGATATCAGGGTCATGGCGCAGCATGTGCCGCAATCCCATGGCAAAATCAAGGCCGATCTTAGGTGAGACCTGCATTTGGTTGACGCCTTTGAGCTGGTATTCTATGGGGTCTTCTATCGTGATGATCTTGACTGAGTCTGAGTTAATACGCGCAAGGCTGGCATAAAGTGTCGTCGATTTTCCTGAACCGGTCGGGCCGGTAACGAAAATGATCCCGTGAGGTTTTTTGATCACCTGCTCGATGATCGCTAAATCCTGCGGCAGAAGCCCTAATTTCTCAAGTTCGAGGAAAAAACGCTGGCTTAAGATCCTGATGTGTACAGCTTCCCCAAAGGCCGTCGGCAGGGTCGAAATACGCAGGTCAAGTTCGGTATCATTAATGCCTATTTTTATCCTTCCATCTTGCGGCAGCCTGTGTTCTGCGATATTAAGGTGCGCCATGATCTTAATGCGTGAGACGATCGCTTGATGGAATACACTAATGGTTTTGGGAATGTTGATATTGTAGAGGATGCCATCAATACGAAACCGAGTACGCAATTCACCTTCAAATGGTTCCAGATGAATATCGGTTGCCCGGTCTTTAATGGCTTCGGTCAGTATTTGATTGACAAATTTAATGATTGAGGCGCCTTCGGCCAAGGATTCAAGGTCTTCGGTTTTTTGTATATCGAGTTTTGCTTCTTCAGCAGGAAGTTTTAGCGATATCATCTTCTCGAGCGTTTCAGCTCCTACCCCGTAATATTTCCGGATAGCTTCCTGAATTTGGAATTCGCTGGTTAAGACACCTTTTATTTCAAAGCCCAAAAGCAGCCGTAAGTCGTCAAGGGTGCGGGTATCCAGCGGGTCTGCCATGGCGATGGTCAGCGTATTTTCGTTTAAGTCAATAGGGATGATCTTATAATGGCTTGAGAATTTCGGAGTGACCTTTTGAATTACTGCCGTTGGAATCTCCAAATCATTTAACTTGATGTACGGGACATTGAGCTGGTGGGAAAGCACGGTGAATATCCTCTCCTCGATCGCGAATCCCATTCGAGAGAGGGTAGTGCAGAGATGTTCATGAGTTTTCTTCTGTTCTTTTAATCCGGCTTCTAACTGTTCTTTGGTGATGATGCCTTGATCCAGCAGCATCTTGCCGATCATTTTCGTAGATTTTGTGGACATACCTCCCCCTTATCTATAAAAAATTATACGGTATATGATTTAGAATGTAAAGATGAATAATTTAATACAGGATAAGCGGATTAAATTTAAGCCTATTGAAAATGAGCCAGCAGGTAGGTGCAATTGCTTTCCAGGGCTGGAGTGTCCAGAAATCAGAGGCATCGCCGGTGTTTGTAGCCAAGAGGACCGAACCGTCTTTTTGTTGGGCTTTGGTAGCTTCGTTCAGATAAAAACTATATTTTGAACTTACGTGAGCACGCAAGAACGCCAGTGACATTTGTAATGTGCCTTCCAGCCAAACTGTATCGAGATGGCTGTTATAGTCAAATCCTTTGATGAGCGCTGATGAGTTATTCAGGGGTTTAATTAAACCCAGGTTATTTTCTGCCCACGATAAGGCGGCAGAGTATTTTACCCCTAAAAGTAAAACTCCAAGCGATTGCACGTCAGTAACCGCTGTTGAATCAAAGGGGCCGCGGTTGAATCGCGTCCCATCCCATACCGCGGGGCTGGTAATGAATTTTTTGATTTTTTGCGCCTTGCTATAATATGAAAAAAGATTGTTTAAACGCCCGTAATTAGAAAGTGCAGCGCAGGCGATAATATTATGCTCGGTGCTTTTCCAAGAGTCATAGGTGCTGCCTCGCAGTCCTGCGTCATTGCTATCCTGGAGTTTCAGCAGAAAGTCAGCGAGCAGTCTTTGCGTGGCGAGAAACTCTTTGGAGTTCGTATGTTTTTGATAAATAGTATATGCTTGTAATAACCATGCGGTATTCCCGCAGTAAGAAACCCCATTGCCTCTTCCTGATGCGTCGGAAAACGTATAACTTTCGTAAGGCACGTTATCCAGGCTTAATTTTACTTCAGTACTTAACGTAGCCAGGATCTCTTGAGCTAATCCGTAATTGCCCGTGATTGTAAATGCGATCGCAGCAAGGGCATTGTCATAAACGTAGCTGATATCACTTGCGTCTTCCTGATATGAATCCACAAGCCCTATTCCTTTAATTTGATTGGCGAGAAATATCTGCGCTTTCCAAGCGGAATTGTTTTTAACTTGCACGGGAGCGCTATATGCGCAGGTAGACATTGCAGTGAAAACAAGTAAGAATAAAATTTTTGCGAATTTCATCATGTTCGTATCCTTTTTAGTTTATAGTTTTAGTTTACCGTGAAAATACCGTCACCTTATTCAAATTGTTTAAAACGTATCATAGTGTGCGTATGTAAAATATATTTTGCAATAGTCATGAGTATCCCGAAACCATAAAAAACAGCAGGTAAGAATTTAATCGTTGAAGCCTCATCAAAATAACGTGTGCGGATAGGTATCTCCTCTATCTTAAGGTTGTGCAGAAAAAGCTGTACAATGATCTCGGTGTCGAAAACAAAATTATCGCTGTTGAGGCAATAGTGTATTGAGCGCAGAGTTTTTGCCGAATACGCCCTAAAGCCGGAATGGTATTCCGTCAGAAATACTCCAAAAGCAATATTCTCCAGCGCAGTAAGGATTATATTAATATTGTGTTTCCAAAGCGGCATGCCGCCTTCGAGAGCTCCCCCCTTCATCATCCGCGACCCGAATACCGCATCCGCCCTGCCTTGTTCTATCGGTTCGATGAGGTCCGCGATTGCTTTGGGGTCATATTGATAATCCGGATGAACCATTATGACAACATCTGCTCCAAGTTCGAGAGCTTTTTTATAGCAGGTTTTTTGATTAGCGCCGTATCCTTTATTTCTGTCATGCTCAAATACTTTGAGCCCTAATTTCTTAGCTACGTTTATGGTGTCATCGGTACTGCCATCATCGACAAGCAGTATATCATCAACAATATCGCGAGAAATATCGCTTACGGTTTTTTCTAAAGTTTTAGCAGCGTTATAGGCTGGTAAGACCACTATTTTTTTTAGATTATTTCTCTCTGTATGAAGGGGAGGAATTTCCAGCTCTTCCAGATATTCAATTTTTCGTATTTTCTTTGCGTATACCTCGATCTGGTCTTTGAAATCAATGGGGAATAATACATTACGTATGATCTTTTTTTGGATGAGGAAAATAAAGATATCGTGCAATACTTTATTATATGACTTAAATCTGCTTACCCAGTACTGCAGGCTGAATATCCGTGTGTGTGATTTGCTTTTTATTGGCATAAAACCAGCAGCGCGCAGCATCGCGAACAGGGTTTTTTGGGTAAAATAAAAAATATGATGCTGTTTAACTCCCCACCAGCGCGCTTTTAATATCCTGCTCAGGAAACTGGCTATATCAGGAGTATTAATGCAAATAATCCCATTGGTTTTTAATATTCTTCTTGTTTCAATGAGTAACCCTTTGGGGTCGGGGATATGCTCTAAAGTATCTTTTATGATGACGACATCAAAAAAATTATTAGCGTAGTGCTTCTCGTGTAAAGAACCTTCAAAAATAGTCTCGATTTTAAGGTTTGTTTGAGCATAGTGGACTGCCCATGACGATAATTCTACGCCGTATATTTCCCAGCCTGTTTTGCGTGCTTCGTCCAATAAAAAGCCTGTTGCGCAGCCTATCTCTAACAATTTCCCCGTCTTTCCCATTTTCTTAAGTATTCGTAAAATTGATTGGTCAGATAACCGCCTTCCTTTCTCTTCTTGTATATAAAGTTCGTCTTGCATATCTTTATAGGTTGACTTGAGTTCATCAACAGGCTGGCGAGGATTGGCATAGATAAGATTACAATGGCGGCATTTAACGATGCGCAGCGGAGCCGCAAGGGTATGGTCGGTTATCGTATAGTTCTTCTTGAGCGTTGATATGTCGCCCGTATAGGTTTTGTATACAACGGTATAATTATCGGCGCCGCATAAATTGCACCCTATATTCTCTAACATTTTTTGAACGCTCTTATCATTCATTGAGTGTGAAGTCAGTCAAATAAACACTTCCGCAGGAGCATCCAACGGAGGGTTCTAAGTATTTATCTGTTATACGGTTAAAAAATTTAAGCGAAAGCACGTATTTGCCTGCAGAAAACCACTCAGGCAGCTTAATATATTTATATTCTTTTATTATACTGTTTGGCTTCCATAAATATGAAGGCAATATTCTGTAGCAAAGCGGTGAATACAGGCTGGCTATAAGTTTTCCGGAAGCATCCATGATAGTAAAGACAGTATCAATATCATCGCTGGTCTTTTGCGTCGAGCTCCAATAAAGAATACAGTTTAAATAATTATTTCTTATGTCGGCTGTTTCATGGCCGAGAAATTCAATTGAGCTGTTTATACGGCAGCGATTGACATTGCTTATGGCAGGCTCTGATTTTAATACGTCATAAAGCGGGTACGCGTCTTTCTCACCCTTTTGAAATAAAATAAGATTATTGATGACACGCCGGGTTTTCCAATTTCCTGAGTTGATAAAGTCATCGAAACAAGCAAGCGGATTTTGTTTTAAAAAAGCATAAAAAGTCTGATGGTCATTAGAATCTATCAACGCATATTGGGCATCCGGGGGCAAAAGGTATTTCTTTGAGGATATCGTATAGGTCCCTATATATACATGGTGGAAAGAATAAAGCGATTTGCGATGAGCAAGATGAGATAAAAATTCAAATGTAGCCACTATTGGGGCATCAGGAGGTATCTCTTTAAGTAATAAGTCTTTTTCTAGATCCAATTGGGTTTTCTGAAGGAAATTTTTACGATGTTCCAGTAAAACGATATAGGGGCCCATAATTGTACTTGAGGCGAAGGCGGATAAAAATAAGATACCGGCCGCCGCTGCCTGGTTTTTTTTAACCCATTCTAAAGATGCTATCTTTTTTATTCCATTAATGTATGCGAAGAAAAGAAATGGTACGATTTCGGCTGTGTAATGATAGAAGATCATGGTTTCCGCTTCGCGATTGGATAATAAGTGCTGCAGAAAAAAAGGCAGCGCAGGCAAAATACTCAGAGGAGACAGTAACGGTATATATATAAACAATGAGAAAAGTTCGTTCAGGTATTTAATTTTGTCACCCGTAAACATGACTTTGATAACTTCCCCGGGATGGGTAATGATTTTTATAAGGATACTCGAATATGAATCTCCCAGCTGGCTGTATATCGAGATAAATTCTATCACTCCTTTGTTGCAGTACGGTAAGATGATAAAGATGCACAAACAGAAATATAAAACTCCCAATACTATCGGCGTAATGATCCAGGCGCGTTTTTTACGTTTGAGGAGCGCATAGAACCCCAGCGCTATAACGGCAAGTGAAATATTCTCCTGGCAGGACATTGCTAATATCATACATAAAAGATAATTCCTGAATTGATTTTTTTGAAAATAATAAAGCGTGCAGAGTAAGAAAAAGGTCGAAAATGCTATGGGATGGAATTCGTATAAGTTAATAAAGCCTAATAAAGGATTGATAAGGTATAGTAACGCGATCAGCAGGGCCCATCGGTATCCTACGATAAGCCTGGCGAGATAGTATAGTGGGTATGCCCCTGCTCCTAAAGCTAATGACTGCAGGAAGAGAAGTGTGCAGGGATGGGGAAATAGTTTGTAGAAAGGCGCCAGTAAGAACGTGATGGGGTGTACATGGTTACCTAAGAAATTTATCCCTAAAATAGAGTTATAGAGTGAGCCATGCAGGATATTCCACATGATCTGGGAGTGTACCGCAAGGTCGAAATCCCAGTAAGCAAAAGCGCGATATTTGAGGAAACAAAGTGCGCTCAGAAAGGCTACATAAAGTATGATGCTGACGTTGAGCAATAAAATCACGCTGCGTTCTTTTATGTTAGATATTGATCCTGTGCTCATTGATTTTTGTTATTCTCTGAATGTGTTGTGTTTTGGGGCATAAGAGTAAAATGATCAAGGATTACAAAACAGGTTGTATAGCTTTGAACAGCGGTAATTCTACTATAAATTTAGTGCCGATTGTGTGCTGCGATTCGATGAAGATCTTTCCTGTATGGGTATCGGTGATGATCTTGTTGATGACGTATAGCCCCAGGCCCGTGCCTCTGCGCGAAGAAACCTTTGTGGTAAAAAACGGGGTAAAAAGTTTTTTAAAGTTCTCTTCCTTGACCCCCATGCCGTTGTCCTGGATTTCAATGCGCATGATAGCGTCTTGTTCCTGGGCGCGGATGGTTATCTTGCCCCTATACCCTTCTTCTTGCAGCGTCGTTCTTCGTTCTACGATAGCATCGTAGGCATTATCGATAAAATTGAAGAATACTTCTTCTAATTGTACGAGGTTGCCTTTGATTTTTGCTAAATCTAAGGGATATTCGCGAATGAGGTCGAAATCAGCTAATTTGACTTTATACTGGACCATGGCTAAGGTGCCGTCAATGATCTGGTCCATGGTCAGGGCTTCAAAACCTTCGTTTCCTTTACGGGTGTATTTTAAAATACCTTTGACTACTTCTCCACCCTGGATGACATTAAACTGTATGCGTTCAAGGGCATGGTTGATCTGGCCTAACATAACTTTGATCTCAGGCGAACAGTTTGAAGCGTCGGTTATTTTGATGGTGTCAATAGTGTCTCCGGCGATCAATGAGAGCGCGTAAAAGCGGTTATTAATCTGATGTGATAACCCGTCAGCCATAGTGCCGATAGTAGCCATTTTTTCAGCCTGGGCGATCTGCTCTTGCATATTTTTGGCATCTTCATAGAATTGGGCGTTTTCAATGGCTAAGGCTGCCTGGCTTGCAAGTATCTGAAAAACATTGAGGTCTTCAAGCGTGTAAATTTGTCCGGAAAGTTTGTCGCCGAGAACAATAAAACCGAGAAGTTTGTTTTCAAGGAAGCTGGGAATGATGACCGCGGCGGACAAAAGGTTCATATTTTCTTCCAGCGCTTTGTATACAGGCTCGTTAAAATCCTGCATTTTCCGTTTTACTTCTTCGTAAACCAGCGGCTGCCTGGTTTTGTTGATCCAGGTCAACAACGGATTTTTTGAAGATATTTTTTTAGCAAGAGCTCTTTTTTTGTCCCTGCAAACTTGTAGAGTGAACTCTTGTTCTTCTGTATTAAAAAGATAGATCGCTGCGAAAGAAATCCTTACAGTTTTGGTAATGATGTGAGTGATCAAATCAAAAAGTTTGGCCAGATTTCTAATACGCGTTATACCGATTGAGGCCTGTTTTAAGGTGTTTTGGTATCTTTTTTGTTCTTTGAGTATCCTTCCTTCTGCTTTGCGTTCTAAATAAATATAAATAAATGGGCCAACAGTCGCTAAAACTGCCATCAGGATTAAAGGAATAGCCCACCAATTCAGGTTAAATATGCCGATCAGCCAATATTTCGCCAATAATGCTACCGCAAACGGAATTCCTAAAACAAAAGTGTAAACAAGCACAAAAATACCAGTGCGGGTTATGGCGACTTTAATATCCATCAAGCGGTATTTAATAATGGCATAGGTGGCGACGCAAACATAGACCGGGACTGCGTAGGTGCCGTACGGGTTCAAGGGGAAAATATCAAGATCATAAATAATAAGGAAATTATTGACGCCACCGATAAATCCAAAAAGAGAACTCCAGAAGAGGTATTTCATCTGGTTATGCCGCAGCCCTTTTGAGTGTATATATTCAAGAAAAAGGCGTAATAAACCATAAGCAACGCAAGCCGCGAAATAAAAGACAAAAAGATGATACCATATTCCTCCCGGTGTCATCAGATAGAGCACGTTATGCCGGGGAGTGACATTTTTTACAAATAAAGATGTGAATCCTGCTGCAACTGAAACGCAGGCTATAAAATACATGAGCCGCAGGAGCCATTTTTTTAGCGGTGTGATCATATCGTTCAGGAAGACCAGGACAAAATGCACGAAGGTGACCGGGATGAAAGCGGCGCCGATATGCAGGGCGTGCGCCGCAAATATTGATGTTTCTTGGTTTCTGGTAAATCCGTGTATTGAGACAAAGAAACTCCAAATAGAGATACTGAAAGAGTAGAG
This sequence comes from Candidatus Omnitrophota bacterium, assembly GCA_041662125.1. Taxonomy (GTDB): domain Bacteria; phylum Omnitrophota; class Gorgyraeia; order Gygaellales; family Profunditerraquicolaceae; genus JBAZTA01. The sequence continues at coordinate 117,117 of JBAZTA010000003.1, forward strand.
CGCGAAAATTCTGTTCAGTTTGGCTTTTGGGTTCTTGATAAATACGAATAACGCCAGGAATAATGTGGTGAGCGATGTTAATAAGGTTGAGATGGCGAAATTGTTCATAGTTTACTTATTTTAAGACAAAATAACTTTGACTGGCGAAATCAAAACGGCGTTCTTCAACGATCGTATACCCTGTTTTTTTAAACAGCTCTCTCCATTCTTCCCGGGAGAGCAGGTGTTGTTTTGCTAATGAGTGAAAGAGATGATGTTCAGCGATGGCAGATGCGTTTTTACGTATTATTTCAGAGGGTTGCCTGCAAAGTTCACAAATGATGAGATATTTGTCCTTGAAACGATTTTTTAGTTTTTTAAAAAGCTCGGTTAACCTGATTAAGTCGTCACCGATAAACTCATGCATGACATACATGCTGGTAATGGCGTCAACATCATCTAAAGCAACATCTATTGTATCAATTTTAAAGATATCTCCAACAAGTAATTTGATTTTTTTATCTAACCCGCGCTTAGTGACTTGTTCCCGGGCGTAGTTGATTGATTCCGCGGAAAGGTCAATGCCGTAACCGCAGAGCTTTTTTTCGTGGCCGCAGAGACTTATTAAGAATTCGGCGCTCCCGCAGCCTAAATCCATGACTTTTTTAAACTTGTATTTTTTGATGATATTCCTGGTCATGGGAAAGGGTAGCCATTTTTCTGTCTCAGCGCTTGCTTGAGAAACCGATTTTTCTCTACGGATAACATCTTTTCCGTACACTTTTTCTTTTTTGAGCAATGCTTCCAGGTTTTCAAAAATGGGGGCGTACGCGTGTAGAAAAAAGAATGCTCCTTGCGCATAGGTCAATGCGTGCTTGCTTTTTTTGGTTAGAAAATAATCGTTTCCTTTTTTTTCAAGCATGCGCACCGCGTAAAGGTATTCGCAGAGTATAGTGAGTGTTTCTTTATCTAAATGCTTCTGCCGTGAGAAATCAGCGCAGTTAATCATCCCTTTTTCAGAGATGAGTTCAAAGAATCCTACATGAATGAGGCTGACCATGCAATGCATGGTCATGTAACTGCGAGCGTATTTTAATATTTCACCGTGAGTTTTCTTGATGTCGGAAACCTGTTTTGTCCCTAGTGTTTTAATCAGATCGTATACCTGCTGTATCATAGTCATATTCCTTTCCCCTGTTTATATGGTCGTAAGGGTAAAAAAGCATTCACCGCTTTTTTGTAGTGTAAATAAATATCGGGGAACCTCGAGAGTAATTCTTTTTCTTCTAGTTTTATGCGCGTTAAAAGAAACGGCGCCTGGATTAACGCTACCGCCGTAACAGTCAAATATGAATTTGAAATCAATGAAAAACCGGTTAATTCAAGGATGACCGCCAAATAGTACGGGTGGCGTATAAATTGGTATGGTCCCGTGGTAATGATTTTCTTTACCAATTTGGCGCTAACATGGATATTCCAATTATCGCCACATTCTTTCATTGCTGCAGCGCGAAGTTTTATTCCGGTAAGAAAAATACTGAATCCCAGGGCACTTATCCAATAATTGACCGGCCGGTTTCCCGAAAAATATTCAACTATCGCCAGAGCGGCTATTATGCAATACGTAATCAGGGGGATAGTGGTTATTAATTGAGGTGTTTGATGGGCGACTTCTTTTGATACGGCAAAAGTTGCGCTTGCCCGTTCGATGGCAAAACAAACAATAACAATAAGGTAAAAAGAACTAAAGATCGTTTCTGTCTGGAACTTATGCATTAGTGCGTTTAAACAAAGATCGGCAATGCATCGATGAATTCCGTGCCGATTTTATGCTGTGATTTGATGAATGTTTTACCTTTATATTTTGTTGATCCTGTACGCATGGATTATTTCCCCAGGTTCTTTTTTACCGCCGAAATAAAGACTTCGACGTCAAACGGTTTATAGATATAATCAGCGACGCCAAGCTGTTGAGCTTCGATCCTGTTTTCGTCTGAGGCATAGCCGGTTATGATGATTTCAGGGACAGTAGTATTATATTTATCCTTGATTATCTGCCGTAATCGTTTAATAGTCTCTATCCCGTTCATCCCGGGCATGCGGATATCGGCAATGATCAGGTCAAAAGAACAAACTTCAGCGGCTTGTAGCGCTTCTTGGCCGCTTGCGGCTGATGCTATGTCATAGCCGAAGGTTTTCAGGTAGCGCGTTAAAGTTTTAAGCACCAGGGAATCATCATCAACCACGAGAATGTTTTTATCCATAGTAAAACTCCTTCTTCGTATAGAGTTTACAGGTTAGTAAAGTTTACGATCACCTGTTTCATATTATCGGGTATATTGGTGAATTTCTTGGCTATAACATCGACAAAGGCTACTTTTTGCACGCCTTTTGCGATAACGTTACCGGTGCGCTCATTTTTAAAGTCTATATGCATCTCAAAGGATATTTTTTTGATATTGGCGGTAGTTAAGATCGCCTGGATCTTGTCTGCCCAGCGGCAGGTTCCGGTCACGGTGATAGATAATCCCATGGTGAACATTTGTATGGGACTTTCCACGAATTTCAGGTGGTCCGGGCAGGAAGATTTAAAATACTGTTCTCTGGTCATGGACATCCATTCGCCGATCTTTTCCAAATGGACTTTTCCTGATGCTGACAGGTCTTCAAAATAGATGTCAAATCCGGAATTGAATGTTTTCATGTAAGTTTAATATTTAAACAGCAATGATTTTTCGTCTACTGCAATAGGGGTTAAGATATTTTTGACCAGATTTTCCGGTAGATTTACCACATCTGCTGTTTTTGAATTACGGAAGCATATTTTTTGCTTTCCCAGGCTTATCAATAACGCGTTATCTTTACGGATCAAAGTAAACAGAAGATTGAATCCTTTTTCTTTGATGTCCGCAGCGTTGACTTTAATGAGAATTTCATCCTGCAGTATAGCTTCACGCTTATACTGTATGTCGCAAAAAGAAACTTCGGTTTCGATAAGCGGTTTTAAGTTCTCCTGGAAACCGAGGTTTTTCCAGGCCAAAAGCGCGTCTCGGGCAATATTGTACCAGCGGATATAGTTGATAAACGAAGCGCTTCCGTAGGGAGTTGTGTCTCCCTGTGTTACGATAAGCTCGAATATGAATTCACGCTGTTTGGACGCCGTAAATATTGGTTGGTTCATTTTACTTTAAGTTTTTTTTGACTATCTCCAGGAAATCTTTTATATCAAACGGTTTAGAGAGATAATCGGCAACTTTGAGTGCCTGCGCCTCTTTCAAATGCTCATCACTGGAGTATCCGGTGATCAGTATCTCCGGTATGGGCTTCTTTTGGGATATCTTATAATAATGCCTGATATTTTTGATAATTTCAAGACCGTTTACTTCGGGCATCCGGATATCTGATACCACCAGGTTAAATTCGATTTCTTTTATCTTTTCCATCGCTTCAGTATTATTACGGGCAATAGCGACAGTATAGCCCTCTTTTTTAAATAATCGTTTTAAGCTTTCTGTCACTAATTCTTCGTCATCGATCACCAGGATGTTCTTACTCATAGCGCTCCTTACTTTTTTAAAAAAATTAAACTTACAGTGTGCTGAGTTCTTTAGCGTCAGGCAGTAAAATATTGAATACCGTCCCTGTATTGACTTCTGATTCAACCGTGATCAACCCTTTGTGTTTTTCAATGATTGATTGGCAGATCGACAAGCCAAGCCCTAATCCTTTTCCGACATCTTTGGTTGTAAAGAACGGATCGAATATCTTAGAAATGATCTCTTTTGGGATGCCGCTGCCTTCATCTTTGATCAACATTTTTATCCATTTGCCGCTTTTGGCGACAGAAACATGAATTGTCCCGCTTTTTTTAACGCCGATAATAGCGTCTTTGGCATTTATGAGAATATTCGTTATTACCTGTTCCAATTCATTCTGGTTGCCTAAGACAAAACAATTCCTTTCTTTTTCTTCTATATCGATCTTTATATTATCTTGTTCAAATTGGTAGCTTAAGAATGCGATTACTTTGTTTAATATGTCGGATACCAGGATTCTGCCGATCTTTGACTCTTCAAGGGGCTTTTTCGCGTATGCCATCAATTTCTGAACGATCGTGCGGCAGCGTTTTGTTGCCTCTTCTATAAGCTCTAAAGATTCTTTGGAATCGATATCCAGGGTGTCGCAGGTTGCAAGGAGTATCTGGACATTGGTCAATATCGCAGTTAAGGGATTGTTGATCTCATGGGCAACGCCGCCGGCAAGGGTGCCAACGGTCGCCAGCTTCTCAGCGTGCACAAGCTGCTTCTGGACATCGACTAATTCTTCAGTGCGTTGTTTAACTTCCTCTTCTATCTTGCCATATAATTGCGCGTTTTCTGTTGCCAGGGCCGCCTCGCTGGCTAAAAAAGAAAAGTTCAATAAATCGTCAGAATTATAGATCTTCCCCGAAAGTTTCTCACCCAGGATCAGTATGTCAAATATTTTATCTTGCAGGAAACAGGGTACTATAACGGCGGCATTGAGTTTTCTCATTTGTTCTTCTAACTTCTTAAAGTCCTGTTTAGAATTATCTTCGGCTTGGTGTTTGATTTCTTCGTATACTAAGGGTTCTTTATTCTTTTCAAGCCAGGAGATCAATATGTTTTTGTGTTCGATGCTCTGTGGTTGGGAATCTTTTACATGGGTGCCGGCCTTTAAAAGAAAAACCTTCTTTTTTGCATCGAGAACATAGATGATCGCATGCGAGATACGGACAACTTCAGTTACCGTCTGAGCGATATAATCGATCAATTTTTGTAAATTACGGATCCTGGAGAGATCAACCGCCACATGTTTGAGGGTTTCTTGATAACGGCGTTGTTCCCGCAATAATATGGACTCTGCCTTTTTTTCAAGATACACGTAGACAAACGGCCCGATGGTCCCTAGCATCACTAATGAAGAAAATGGGCCCATCCACCAATTCGTACCTAAATGTCTCATAAACCATTCTTTGAGAACTGCAGAAAGAATAAAAGGGATCCCCAAGACAATAGAATAAACCGCTAAAAATACAGCAGCGCGGGTAATGACGATTGAAATATCCATGATCCTGTATCTGACGATAGCGTACGCTGTCGCTAGGATAAAAATGATTACCGGTGCAAATCCAATAGGATAGATTTCGATGCCGTAATGCGCTAAATAATCCAATCCTCCTAAATAACCAAAAGAAATCGCCCAGAACATGTATTTTGCTCTTTGGCGTTCCAGCGCAAGCCTAGCTGAAAGGTATCCGAGCCGAAGGTTACGAAAGGCCATGATCAAAGGTGTAATCCAGAATATGAGGAAAATATTGTGTAAGACGCCGATTTTCGTATGGTATCCCCAATAGTGCATGGTTACTCCGTTTACCAGCAGGCTTGTTCTCGTGAGAAGCGCAAAAATAAAGGCTAAGAGGTAAAAAAAAGTGATTATCCTGTTTTTTTGCGGTATTTTTACAAAGGCGACCGAAAAATGGTATGTCGCAGGAGTAATAAAGGCGATCCCCAGGTAGGCGAATTGACACCAGAAATAGGCTGATTTTTCCGCAGTGCTTATATAAGACATAAAATAACCCAGGTTCCAAAGAAAGCAGCTAAAACCCAATATTCCAAATGCCCTATTTGCGGAAGATTTCCTGTTTTTGAGATAAACAAACGCGCCGATGATCAAACAAAATAAAGCGGTGATTAACGGCGGTATCGCATAAGGATTAAATTTAAACATGTGGTTTTCTTTTGTGTTTATATGCGTACTGATGATAATTGAGCCCGGTTAAGATCCACATTATTGAAGTGCATTGTTTGTTCCAGAGGCTCTTCAATATAAATTTTACCTCTCCCGTATTGAAGCTTAGTAAGGAGAGTAAAGAAATCAAGAAGCGAGTTTTCGAAAATAAAGTCTTATTTTCCTGCCTGACAAAAATACCTTTATTCCATAAATATTGTAAGCGTTCATATAAACGAGGATAAGAATAAATATCTTTGAGGAGCCATGTCTGGCCGTCCTCTAGCTGTTGCTGTGAAATAAGTTTAGGCCTGTAACAGGCCCAGTCAGCGTTCGCTTTCCACCATTCGAAACCGAGAGCTCTCTGTTCAGCTTTTAACCTCGCAAAAACTTTTGAGCCGGGAAGCAGCGTCATAATATTGATCATTGAAAAGGCGATGTGAGTATCTTGTATAAACCGGGCTGTTTCTTTAAAAATAGCATCCGTATCAGTATCGCTTCCTAAGATGAAAGACCCAAAAATAGACATTTTATGTTTATGCACTTTTTCAATTATTCCTTTATACTCATTGGTTTTATTTATCATATCTTTATTCATTGATGCCACACTCGGCTGGGAAATTGATTCAAATCCAACGAAAATAACCCGGCACCCCGCAGCATACATTAAATCTAACATAGTGTCGTTGGATAACCTGTTTATTGAAGACTGGCACATCCAGTTCTTTATTTTAAGAGGGACAAGTCTTTTAAACAAATCTTGAGCATACGCAGGAATTGAAAGCAGGTTATCATCAGTAAAGAAAATTAACTTTTGCGTGTCAATTGCTTGCAGTTTTTTGATCTCTTCAACGACAATGTCGATCCTTTTATGCCGGTATTCCCGTCCGTTAAACTCTTTTACGGTGCAAAATTCGCAGTCGTAAGGGCAGCCGCGGCCGGTTTGAATAGTAAAATAGCAATAGCGTTGGTTTTTCAGCAGGTCCCAACGGGGTATGGGGGAATGCGTCAGGTCAGGGAATCCGCTCGTGCGGTAGGTTTTTTGCAAACTTCCTTTTCTGGCGTCTTCTATTACCTGTTGCCAAATTTCTTCAGCTTCTCCGATAACAACTGCATCGCTGTGCTGTGCTGCTTCTTCAGGCAGCATTGAAGCATGAATGCCGCCCATGATGACTAAAACGCCTCTTTTTCTGAATTCATCCGCGATCGCGTAAGCGCGCGGGATAACACAGGTCATTCCCGTAATTCCTACGAGGTCAACATGCTCGTTAAAATCAATCGTTTCAACATTTTCGTCAGTGAGGATTACTTCGATATCGCCAGGAGTGAGTGCCGCTAAAGTAGGAAGTGCAAGTGGGGCCCCTCCTGCTTTTTTACGGGTCAGGTGAGAAAGTGTTTTTAAATCCCAGAAACTTTCCCCCCACTCATCCAGTCTTTTTGGTGAGATGAGTTTTATTCTCATGAATGATGCTTTGCATCCTTTCTATAAGCTGATTGTCTATCAGTGTATCTCCCCAATAAAAATCAGCAACTTCAAAACCATGCTTTTTGCCTAAATTTCTGATTTCTTCAATTTTTTCTATTGTAATATTGCCTCTTCCAAAGCTGTAATTTTCAAAGCGTTTTTCTAAAGCCAGGATTATTCCCTCAGCGAAACATCCGTATATCACGTGCGGCGACGGAAGCCCAAAATCAAGCGGAAAGGCTATGGGTGTCGGGCTTTTCGCTAATCCTCCGGAAAATACAAAGATGTCGTTTCTTTGTGTCGGCGCGTGAGAAATGTTTTTTGGATAGCCCACATCGCAAATAATGGCTCCCGGTTTAAACCATTCGACCTGCAGAATGGGCGCTGTAGCGCTGGCAGCTGAAATAATAATATCCGCGCCTTCGACCGCCTTTTTATTATCTAAACTGATCGTTACGCGGGCTTTCTTTTTTTTCTTTAATTCAGCGCTCAATTTGCTTAAATGTGATTTTGTCCTGCCGGTAATGACAAGGTTTTTTACTGTATCAGTAAAAAACCGGGCACAGGCGCTTCCGATATCTCCCGTGCCGCCTATAATCGCCAAGGTTGATTTACTGATGTCCAAGTTTACTAAATCAGCTGCTTTTAAAACACCGTCAATAGCCATCGCTGCAGTATAGGTGTTCCCTGAGGTGACTGCGATATCGACTTCTCGTGAGATCTCCTGTCCGATCCGCTCAGCGACAATAGAGGTAAAACCGCCTAAGGTAACAATGCCAATACCGTGTTTTTCGGCGATTTTGCAGGCGCGGACTACCTTCGAAAATACGCTCCAGATATCTTTTTCCATCATATCGGGAATGAATGTTGCGATCATAAATGAACCATTCACGCTTTCCCCTGTCCGGGACCTGAAATCATTGATATCATAGAGTTTAAACGAAGGGCTGACATGGAAGAGCTGGCTGACAAATTCAGGAGAGCTGACGTTGAAATTCGGATTTAACGTCTTAAAGCATTTTTCCAGGTGCGAGAAATCATAGGGGTGGGCGATAATACCAAAGCCGGCTACCTTATCGATGTTGCCGTGTTTATAACTATCATAGCGAAGCGAGATTATTTTCTTTTCAATCGCTTCCAACATCGCTTCAAAATTCTTCGTGAGCAGTTTTTTTATGTAGCTTTCCGCAAATTCTTTTATCGCGGGAATATCGACTTTAAGCGAAACGTTAACGGTCACCAGAGTGCCCTGCGGATCGTCCTGGAACTTCCAGGAGCCTTTAAATTCATGCAGGTCGCCTTCGCTTGCTTTAAATAGGATTTGGTTATGAGTAAGGTTGAGCGTGTCAACTTCTGTCCAGCTCATGGGGATACTGTCGACCTGGATCTTCCATTTTGTTTTAATCGTATTATGGATTTTTTCTAAGACAGTGACTTCCTTGACATTGGGCATATAGCCGGGAAATTCATTGACTTTGGTCAGTAACCTGATCACTCTCCATTTTTTCGCGGGTATTAACTTTGAAACGTTTATTTCTATGAGTTCATTATTTTCCATTGATTTTTTCCTTTATTGCGTTTTTTATCCTTGTAATGCCTTCCTGCAGGTCAGAATCGTCGATGACATCTTCAAACTCTTTTAATAAAAAAACGGGTTTGCATATTCTTACCGTTATGGAGACAAATCGCGGGAATTTCGCTTTAATGGGGAGCGCTTCAAAGGCGCCCGAGATCGCGCACGGCACTATCGGCCGGCCCGTTTTCATCGCTAAGAGTGCTGCCCCTCTCTTAAACTCGCGTAATCTACCGTCTCTGCTGATGCCTCCTTCGGGGAACAATCCTACGATATTATTCTTAACTAAAAGCTCAATGGCGCATTCGGAAGACGCCCCTGTTGGTAAACAATCGAGTTTACGCAGTGCCCATTTTAATTTCGGGAAGGCGTATAACGAGCGGGAAGCAATACAATAGACCTTAGCAGGTATCGCTGCCGCGACAACAAGCGGGTCTAGGAAACTTGCATGATTTGCCACTACGATATAATTACTTTTTTTAGGCAAATTCTCCCGACCTTCTATCTTAAGCCGGAAAAACAACTTTAGGAAAATAATGCAACCTGCGCGGAATATAGTATACCACATATATATAAATAGCGACGAGCTATCGGATGTGTGCCTGCTGTATAAGATCGCAGACCTCAAAGCCGTACCCAACAGCGATATCGGCGATATCCTCAAGCCTGTTTATATTTGTCGCCCCTCCTAGTGAGAAATTGCCGGTTCTTTCTTCAAACGCTAACAAAATCGGCTCGGCAAATGCCGCGTGTATCAAATTGTCGGGTAAGCCTAAATCAATGCCAAGATCAATTGATGCCGGCAATTTAATCATGCCGCCTTTTATAACCGTACTATCTTTTAAGAGCGCGGCCAGTGTATCGAGGTTTTGGCAATCTGGCACAGCGCAAATAATGCTTTTCGGTTTCAATCTGATGCGAGCGAATTTTTCACAAGCGGTATTGGATACGAGGATAAAAATATCCGCCTGCGCTGCTTTTTCAGGCAGCTCATCCATTGAGATTGACTCAATAGATCCCTGTTTGTGCTCTTCTGTGTTCTGTAAAACAAGTATTTCTTTCAGGGTCTTGAGTTTTTCTTCGTCAGTATCGGCCAGTATGATGTTTGAAGCGTATGAAGCCAGTTTTTTTGCGCAGAGCATTCCCAGTGATGAAGCTGCCCCGATTATTGCGATTGAAGCATGGTTGAGCTGAAGTTTCTTTTCCTGAGCTCTCAGGAAAATAGATTCAAAAAATGACCAGCTCAAAAGAGACTCCCCGCTGGTAAAAGGTATTTTTATTTTCTGGGCAATGGTTGTTAAGTCTTGCGCAGAAAGTCCATATGAGCCGTTGGTGCCCATGATCCGGGCTCCTAAGCGGCCTGCAAGAAGGCCTGCTTCTATGATCTTGGTTTTGATTGTTTCTTTATCAAGTGAATCGATGGTTTGTTTTAAAACAGGCCAAACGATTATGTGTCCTGAGACCTCTTTACCTTCCCGGGAACGGATCTTTTTTAGAGTGAGCACTTTAAAAGAGAGATTTTTTCGTAATAAGAATCCCAGAGCTGAATTTGGAAGGAATCGTGTAACCGGCAGTAATCGTTTGAGTTCCTGTGTGGTGGTTGGATTTATAAGAATGGCGAATGTTTTCATGGTTATCCGTTAAGGATTTAAGATATCAGGCGAATTCTTTCTGCGCTCTTTTCCAGCGCCGTTATGAATTACTTTATCTTTGATCCAGTTTTCAATATAATTTTTGTGGAAACGCCAATCAGTGCCTATTTTAAATGCGGGGATCTTACCTTCCCGCGCGTATTTATTCACGGTCAAAGGGTGAATGTTCAGGTATTCGGCAACCTCTTTGGTGGTCATGATAGGTTTATTTTCATTAATGTTTTCAGCCATAGTTCACCTTATTTAGACATATTTAGAATAGTTATAAATATACAAAGAAAACCACCTGTTGTCAATGACAATTTATTATTAAAGCTAAGTGACATTTATAGTTAGGTGAATTTCTTAGAATGGATTTGTTGAGAATATTCTTGATAGAGTAAATACAATCCTTTAAGGGTCAAATCAGGGTCGACCTTGTCAATTTTCGTGCAGTAAGGGCGAATGAAGGCAATATTTCCTCCTGTGGCGATAACACGGGAGTTTTTCCCGATCTTAGCCTTTATGCGTTCAGTGAGGTTATCGGTAAGGCAGGCAAACCCGTACACAATGCCGCTTAACATGCTGTTTTTAGTATCTTTGCCGATAAATGCTCTGGGTTTTTCCAGCTGTATACGGGGTAAAAGGGCAGTTTTATTTTTGAGTACTTCCAGAGAAATACGCAGGCCCGGTATGATCATGCCTCCTAAATATTCTTTTCTTTTGGAAATAACATCAAAGGTGATCGCAGTCCCGTAGTCAATGACTACAAGCGGTGCTCCATAGAGCATGATCCCGGCGTAGGCATTGACGAGACGGTCCTGTCCGACCTGTTGGGTGTCATGGTATAAGTTTGTGATAGGGACGATATAATCGCGCCCTAAAATAACGGGTTGAGTGTTTAAGAATTGATTAATAGCCTTTTGGAGTTTGACGGTACTCGTGGGGACCACGCTGCAGATAATAGCTTTTTTGATCGGATAGCTTTTGAAGATCCCGGAAAGTTGTTTTGCGTAACCCGGTTTTTGTGTCGGGATAATAAAACGTTTCAGTAGCTTTTTTCCCTTAAAAACGCCGAGGTTAATATTTGTGTTCCCGATATCAGCTGTGAGAAGCATGTGCTCTCCCTTATTTTACCTGGTCTGTTCCTGTAACGCTTTGATTTTATCGCGCAGTATTGCCGCTTGTTCAAATTGTAAACTTCTTGCTGCCAGTTCCATTGCGTGTTCTAATTCGGCAATATATTTTTTCATTTCGTATTCATCTTTTTCCTGGCCGGTGAGTTCCTGCACAAACCTTTCAGCGCCCGCTATATCTTCTATGCCTTCTTTTATAGTTTTTTCAATTGAGCGGGGAGTGATCTTATTCTTTTTGTTGAATGCAAGTTGGATTTTCCGGCGCCGCAAGCTCTCAAAGATCGATTTTTTCATTGAAGCGGTGACCGTATCCGCGTACATGATCACGGTGCCGTTAATATTGCGCGCTGCCCTTCCGGAAACCTGGATAAGCGAGCTTGCCGATCTCAAGAACCCTTCTTTATCAGCGTCTAAGATCGCTACAAGGGAAACTTCCGGCAGATCAAGTCCTTCTCTGAGCAAATTGATACCGACTAAACAGTCAAAATCTTTTTTTCGCAGTTCTCTGAGTATTTTGGAACGTTCGATGGTCTCTATGTCTGAATGGAGGTATTTTACCCTGATTCCCTTCTCTTGTAAATAGTCCGTGAGATCTTCCGCCATTTTTTTGGTAAGCGTGGTTACTAATGTCCGTTCATTGCGTGCAGCCCTTATTTTTACTTCTTTGATCAAATCGTCAAGCTGGTTTTGGGTGGGCTTAATGATGATTTCAGGATCGATAAGCCCTGTTGGACGGATGATCTGTTCAACGACTTTGCTTTCACTGAGCTTGATTTCATAGTCAGTGGGTGTTGCCGAAACGAAAATAGTTTGTTTTATGAGTTCGTTAAACTCGTTAAAGGTAAGTGGCCGGTTATCCAGGCATGACGGAAGTCGAAACCCGTATTCTACCAGAGTTTCTTTTCTTGCTTTATCTCCTGCATACATCCCTCGTATCTGGGGCAGGCTGACATGCGACTCATCAATGACCGTCAAAAAGTCACCCCTGAAATAGTCGATCAGCGAATACGGCCGTGACCCGGCCGGCCTGCCTGAAAGGTGGCGTGAATAATTCTCTATCCCATGACAGTAACCTATCTCTTTGAGCATTTCCATGTCATAGCGGGTGCGGGATTCAAGCCTTTGGGCTTCCAATAACTTGTTTTTTCCCTTTAAAACGGCAAGCTGTTGATTCAGCTCAGATTGTATTGATGAGATAGCCCCGTTAATACTGTCTTGGGAAGCAATAAAATGTTTTGCCGGATATATCGCGACTTGTTCAAGCACGCAGATTATCTCGGCAGAAACCGGGTTTATTTCCGTTATTTTATCAATGGTCTCATCCAATAACTCCACACGCAATGCTTTTTCCTGATATGTCGGATATATCTCGATAACGTCGCCGCGTACCCTGAATTTTCCTCGAATGAATTCATAGTCGTTTCGCTCATACTGGATTTTAATGAAACTAAGCAGTAGTTCATCGCGGGAAACGCGTTGCCCTTTTTCGATGAAAACCAGCATATTTCTATAATCTTGAGGATTACCGAGATTGTAAATGCAGGAAACTGAAGCGACAATCAGGACATCATTGCGCGACATAAGGTTTGAGGTCGCTGAAAGCCGCAGCCTGTCAAGGCGGTCATTAATTGAAGAATCCTTTTCAATATAAGTATCTGTCGAAGGTATGTAGGCTTCCGGTTGGTAATAATCATAGTAGCTGACGAAATATTCAACTGCGTTATGAGGAAAGAATTCTTTGAATTCAGCGTAAAGCTGGGCTGCCAGGGTTTTATTATGGGAAATAACCAGAGTCGGCAAGTTCACCTTTTCGATGATATTGGCCAGGGTAAAGGTTTTTCCTGAGCCGGTTACTCCCAAAAGGGTCTGAAAACGGGTTTTTTCCAGGATTGAACTGGTCAACTCTTGTATTGCTTTTGGCTGGTCGCCGCAAGGTTCAAATTGTGAGGCTAGCGAGAATTTTTCCATGAAACAAATAGCCATTGATACGCACTATCAATGGCTATGCTCATTTGCAATTATTTACTTTTTGTTATTTAACCGGGTAGGATATCTAAACTGATATCCGCTGTTTTAAACGAATGGGTTAAGTCTCCTACTGAAATAATATCAACGCCGGTTGCCGCGAGTTTCTTGACGATCTTGATATTTACTCCTCCGGAAGTTTCAAGTTTTGTTTTCGGATGATGGCTGTCAAACCGGGTATTATCGCGGATCTCAACCGCAGTTTTGATGTCTTTGATATCCATATTGTCTAACATGATCACATCCGGCTTAAAGCGCAGCGCGTGGTTGAATTCCTGCATATTTTGCACTTCGATCTCAACTTTATACCCTTTCGGGACTTTGGGGAATTGATGGTATCCATCCATAATTTGGATATGATTATCTTTTATCAAGATCATTTCATCCAAAGCCATACGGTGGTTAAATCCTCCTCCGATACGGACAGCATATTTCTGTAATTCGCGCAGGCCTGGCATAGTTTTACGGGTATCGGTGATCTTAACTTTATATGGTTTGACTTTTTCCACATATTCCCTGGTTTTTGTCGCGATACCTGAAAGCATGCTTAAGAGGTTAAGACCGACTCGTTCTGCGCTGAGGATACTGTGGGCTTTACCTTCAATGAGCGCTATTTTTTTTCCTTTTTTTACCTGGTGGCCTTCTTTGACTTGCGGGGTAAAGATAATATTCTTATCAACTGTCGTAAAAACCCGTTGGATGACTGCCATGCCGCAGATCACGCAATCTTCTTTGGCGATCAGAATAGCTTTGATCTGTTTGTCTTGTGGAATAGTCAGTTGAGTGGTGATATCTCCTTTGCCGATATCTTCACATAAGGCGTGCCGTACGATACTATCCAGTTTGCTCTGGTCCAAACTTGGTTCAGCGCTTGAAAGGAAATACTTATTGGAGTCCATCGCTCACCTCCTTCTGTTTTTTTAATTTCTCGTTAAGTTCCGATAGTTTAATTTTTTCTTTCTCCACTATGTCTTGCGGTGCCCGCTTTACAAAGTTCTCGTTCGATAAAAGATTTTCTTTTGCTTTTATTTCGGATAGGGTCTTTTGTATCTCGGTATCTATCTTGTTTTTATGCTTCTGGGTATCCAGTACGCCGGAAAGCGGGATAACGATATGCGCGCCGTTTAAGACTAAATCGAATTGGCCGGGGCTATGGATATATTCCGCTTGGCTTGCGGTGCCAATAAGCTTGTTTTTGGAGATAGTTTCAATGTGAGTTGCAAGCGATTGAAAGAGCTTTTGCTCAACCAAAGAGGTGAAAACCTTAAAATTAAGGATACTCGTAAGCGGGATCTCAAGTTCAGCCCGTAAGTTGCGGATAGCAGTGACCGCAACAAACACCGCAGACATTTTTTCTTCGATTTTCTTATCGATGAGGTTGGTTTGCAGGTGCGGCCAGGGTTGGATCATGATCGATTCCGTTGCCGGGTGCAGGCGGTGCCAGATTTCTTCTGTAATAAACGGCATGAAGGGATGGATGACACGCAAAAACTTTTCCAGCACCTTATACATAATGAGTTGATTATGGGGATCCTTGATGTCGGTTTTTATTAATTCCAGGTACCAGTCGCAGAAATCGTGCCAGAAAAACCCATATAAAAGGTTCGCTGCTTCATTAAACTTAAAGGAGTCGAGGTTCTTGTTTGCTTCTCTTATTACGGAATACAGCCTGCTTAATATCCAGCGGTTAACGATATCCAGTTCATTTTTTTTAACATGCGCGCAAAGGTCTTCTTTGATATACGCAGTATCAAGGTTCATCATGATAAATCGTGAAGCGTTCCATATTTTGTTCGCGAAATTCCTTCCTTGCTCAAAGCGTTCTTTGGATAAATATACATCCTGGCCCTGGGCGGTAATTGAAATGAGGCTGAACCGCAGCGCGTCAGTCCCGTATTCATTGATAATTTCAAGAGGGTCGATGATGTTGCCGAGGGATTTCGACATCTTTTTACCTTCACTATCCCTGACGGTCCCGTGTATGTAGACATCTTTAAACGGGATATCTTTCATGAATTCAAGCCCGGACATGATCATGCGCGCTACCCAGAAGAAAATAATTTCAGGCGCGGTTACCAGGACAGAAGTAGGGTAGAAATAGTCCAATTCCTGCTTTGCCTGCTGCCGTTTGCCTTCAGGCAATGAATCGAATGGCCAGTAAAATGTTGCGAACGGCCATAGCCAGCTTGAAAACCAGGTATCTAATACATCTTCATCCTGATATATATCAGATGACCCGCAGCCGGGGCAATGCGTTGGTTGTTTCCGGGAGACGATGACTCCTGCTGCGGGATGAGGTTTTTCTGCGCAGGTTTTGCAGTAATAGACCGGAATGCGATGTCCCCACCAGATCTGCCGTGAAATGCACCAATCCTGGATGTTTTCCATCCAGTTCAGGTAAACTTTTGTCCATCGTTTCGGATGAAACTTTATTTTTCCTTTTTTTACGGCTTCTATTGCCGGCTTGGCGAGCGGGCCCATTTTAACGAACCACTGTTTTGATAAATATGGCTCAATAAGAGTATGGCAGCGGTAGCAGTGCCCTGCTGATAATTCATGCGGCTGTATTTTTTCAAGCAGCCCTTGATCTTTCATGTCCTTAATAATGGCTTCACGGGCTTTAAAGCGGTCCATGTTTTTATAGGCCGCGGCATTTTCGTTCAAGCGGCCGTCAGGAAACATGATCGTGATGAATTGCAAGTTATGCTTTTTGCCCATCGCGTAATCATTGGGGTCATGAGCAGGCGTGACCTTTACCGCGCCGGTACCGAATTTTGCGTCGACCATTTCATCGCCGATGATCTCAATTTCACGGTTTACCAGGGGCACGATAAGTTTTTTACCGATCAATTTTTTGTAGCGTTTATCTTTAGGGTTCACCGCGACTGCAGTGTCGCCCAGCATGGTTTCCGGACGGGTTGTCGCCACGACTACAAAATCAGTAGGGGACTCCTTAAGCGGGTATTTTAAAAAAAAGAGATTACCCTGTAACTGCTGGTGAGGAGCTTCTTCATCAGAAAGGGCAGTTTGGCAGCGGGGGCACCAGTTAATGATATAGTTTCCTTGATAAATCAGGCCCTTTTCATATAAACTGACAAATACTTCTTTGACCGCGCTGGAATAATCCTGGTCCATGGTAAAACGAAGCCTCTCCCAGTCGCAGGAAGACCCTAATTTCTTAAGCTGGCGAATTATGGTTTGGCCGTATTCTTCTTTCCACGACCACACTCTTTCAATGAATTTCTCTCTTCCCATGTCCTGGCGTTTGAGGTTTTCTTTGGCAATTGATTTCTCGACCACATTCTGTGTCGCAATTCCGGCGTGGTCAGTACCGGGCATCCAGAGGGCCTCTTGCCCTTTCATACGGTGATAGCGCACCAGTATATCCTGAATAGTGTTATTAAGGGCATGCCCCATGTGCAGGATACCGGTTACATTGGGGGGAGGAATAACGATGCAAAACGGCGCTTTCGCCGGATCAGGCTTCCCATGGAAGAGATTCTTTTCCTGCCAGAAGGCGTACCACCTGTCTTCTACTTCTTTGGAGTTATAAATTTTAGGTAATTCACTCATAGTGAGAATATAGCGTAGAGAGATAAAATTATTTTTTCTTTACGTTTGTTTTTGAAGAATCCAGGATCTCCGGCTTTTCGTAATATTCGCTGCTTACTTGTTTTTTTTGCAATGTCCCGACTTCTTTGGTGATCGAATCAAGGATTTTCAAACATCCCGGGCCTTTCAGTCCTTTAATATGTACTTTTAATTGCCCGTCATCAGAAATAAAGAGTTCTATTTCCTGCTTGGCAGCCATATGCCCTCCTCTTTATGACCACTTGCGCGCAACAAGGCGGATAGTATTATTTTGGACCTTCTCTTCCTGCGCAATAACATAGCCCTGTTTCTTGAGTTGGTCTATAACGACATTATACGAGTAACGCTGCCTCAGTTTCTTTATTAAATTTTGCTGTTCCTTGATTTGAGCGGGGTTTAATCCTGAGGTATCGGCAATTACTGAGTAGTCGCCTTTTGCTGTTTTTTCGAAACCGATATTCCTACCGTTTTTGTCTGTGATGATCAGGTCAGCTTTATGGATGGTACCATCGGCGGCCTTCATCGATGAAAGTTGGCGGTATTCAATGCCTAAATCCACAATTGATTTAATCAAGGCTGACAGGCAGTGTAGTTCTAATCCTATGATACCTTCTCCTGACATAATTCCCTCCATTTATTTATCAGCGAAATACCCTAAAGAAACAAGACCCGAATTGGAAAACGATGAAAATCAGGAATACAATAAGGCCGACAATACGCCAACTCAGGCTTCTTCTGATGCTTTCTAAACGTGATGCAATATCAAATGATGCTTGTTGTGCCTGCGTATTCCTTTCGTTAAGCCATGCTTCTATAACTTTGGAACTATACCCCTGCTTACGGATACGCCCCATTAAAGCGAAAATCTCGGGGGGCAGATTTTTATCAGTTGATTTATATATTTTATCGTCAATATTTAAAACGATTACATTCTCAGATTCTTTGACGGCTTTCAAATCTCCGGCTAAGGTAAAGTCTATGCCGCAGACCCAGCAATTTGCCCTGTCAGCTTGATTTACCGCTTGGCAGGCAGGACAGCGTTTTAATCCTTTTACTTTTGTTTGATAGTCTTCTGCAAATTTAGTCTTTAGTCCAGCGCTGCAATAATAACATTTCTCCGCCAGGGGGGAGTTTTCAGCGCCGCAATAGGGGCAGAGAAAAAAATAATCAACTTTTGCCGGAGCTGTTTCCTGTGGCGTGATTTTGTCTGATATCTCTACTTTGATCTTTTTATTGCCTATTTCTAAACATTCAAACCGTTTTGAAGCCCGCAGGTAACTTTCACAAACGCGGCCCTTGGTGGTATGTTCTAACCGTTCAAAGCGTTTTAAGAATTTCTTGATCACTCCAGTTCCAATTTCCTTTCTTTATCGTGGGAATGTGTTTTATTCCCTTCCTTGCTGGCGCAGCGAGCCCTGAATTTCGCCCAGTCCCTGAGCTGATCAATATTTTCTTTCATGGTAACTGATAAAGGCACGCTTTGCTTGATATTTGTCACGATATCCGTAGTCGTTATATCCCTGTTCTCAAGAAAAGCGTCATACATCGCTGAAATGACCGCTTGTTCGATCTCGGCCCCGCTGAAACCCGTGCTTTCTTTGGCGAGTAACTCCAGATCGAATTTTACGGGGTCACGCTTGCGTTTTTTTATATGGATGCCAAAGATGTCCCTGCGGTCACTTTCTGATGGCAAGTCAACAAAGAAAATTTCGTCGAAACGCCCTTTTCGTAGTAATTCCGGCGGAAGCAGCTGGATATTATTGGCCGTAGCGATGACAAAAACTGAAGATGTTTTTTCCTGGAGCCAGGTTAAAAAAGTGCTAAAGACACGCGCGGAAGTCCCCGCGTCAGAAAATGTTGAACTCTGCACTCCTGAAAGCCCTTTTTCTATTTCATCGATCCACAGGATAATAGGCGCGAGATTCTCAGCCGCCTTAATTGCTTTACGCATGTTTTCTTCTGAAGAGCCGACGATCCCGCTAAAAACCGCGCCAATATCAAGGCGTAAGAGCGGTATTTTCCATAAGCCCGATATGGCTTTTGCGGTCATGCTTTTTCCGCAACCCTGTACTCCGATGAGCATGATTCCTTTGGGCTGGGGTAATCCGAAATTTTGAGCTTTTTGGGAGAAAGCAGCCCCTCGTTTTGACAGCCAATTTTTTAAAGCTTCCAATCCGCCGATATTGGCGAAGTCTTCTTTGAGCTCGTAATACTCAAGTAATTTTGTTTTTCTGATCGCCTGTTTCTTTTCTTCAAGGATATCTTCAATATCCGTTTCATCAAGTTTTTTATCGATGACGATGACGCGGGCAAAAGCATTCTCAGCTTCAGAACGGGTAAGCCCCATCGCGGCTTTGACGAGCCGTTCTTTACTGTCATCATTGAGAGAGATTTGGATCTCCTGATTTTTCGAGATTACTTCAATGATCCCCGTGAGCAATTCGCTCATCTCGGTATAATCAGGCAGATCATAATCAACCACTACCAGTTCTTTTTCCAGTTCGATGGGTATTGTTAAAACCGGCGATAAGAAAATCAGTGTTTCATAGGTGTTTTTTAAGTTGTTAACCAGGTCACGCAGTTTTCTGATTATTGTTTGGTCATTTAAAAATGAGTGAAAATCAAGGAATACGAAGATCGCAGGGTCAGGGCATTTCTCAACATAGGAAAGCGCGTTTATTGGGTCGCGTGTCGCTTCATCAGTCTTGGACGGGTCATCCTCAAGTTTGTATATCCCGCGGGTGACTGACCAGATCATGAGTTTTTTACTGCGGGCTTCAGACATATCTTTGAGTTTCTCAAGGATGCGCGTTTCTTCCCAGCTTACTACATAGATCAAGGGATAGCGGGCCCGAATGAGGATATCAATCTCTTTGTCGCATTTGGTATCCATAACCTTGAGCGCTCCTTTGTTATCTTTTTGTCATCCGCAATAATAGTTCTGGCCGGTACTATATTTTGTTGAAACGGCTTTTACGAAACCGCACGTGCCATTGGTTAACGGCATGAAGGTAATAATTCCTGATTCGTTAATATAAATCTCAATATAGTTTTGAGGTTTTGCATCCGATTGAGTGCCATGCGTGGTACCTTTGTGGCGTGATGCTTTATGTTGAGATTTTCCAGGCATGTATGTGTTCGTCAACAAAAATAGCGTTATTGATTTTTATCTTTGAGAAGCTTGTATTCGACACTGTCCGCCAGCGCTTGCCACGAAGCTTCTATTATGTTTTCAGATACACCGATGGTATTCCAGGTGTCTTTTTCGTCTTGTGACTGGATAAGCACGCGTACAGGGGAAGCCGTGCCAGCCTTTTCTTCGAGCACTCGGACTTTAAAATCAGAAAGGTGCATTTTGGATAATGCCGGATAAAATTCTTTGAGGGCTTTGCGCAGCGCGTTGTCCAAGGCATTCACCGGGCCGTCTCCATCTGCGGCGGTATGCGCTTTGATGCCATTGACCGTGACTTTAATGATCGCTTCTGAGGTGATTTTTTTGTCGGATGTTTTCTCAACGACGACACGGAAGCCTTCTAAAGAAAAGAATTTCTTATATTTCTTGAGAGCCCGTTTCATGAGCAATTCAAATGAAGCTTCGGCAGCTTCAAAATGATAGCCCTGATGTTCAAGTTTTTGCATCAGATTTAAAATCTTTTTTGTCTTGGGGTCTTCTTTATTTAAGTTTAAGGAAAGGTCTTTTGCGCGCAGTAAAACGCCTGTTTTTCCTCCTAATTCTGAGATCAATATCCTGCGGTGGTTTCCGACAAGGACGGGGTCAATATGTTCATATGCTTTCTGATTTTTCATAACAGCGTTTATGTGCATGCCGCCTTTATGCGCGAACGCCGAAAGCCCTGCATACGGCTGGTCATTTTTCTGTCTCATATTGCTGATTTCACTGACAAAATGTGAAACGGCAGTCAAGTCTTTGATTTTCTCGTTAGCTATACAATCAAAGCCCATTTTGAGCTTGAGGTTTGCGATGACCGGGATCAAATCGGCATTGCCGCAGCGTTCTCCATACCCATTGATGGTGCCTTGCACCATTGAGGCGCCTGCTTCTACCGCGCAGAGCGAATTTGCGATTGCTACCCCGGCATCATTATGGCAATGAATACCGATAGGGACTTTGATCTTTGGGCGTAACTGTTGAATAGTTTTAAAGATTTCCGTTGGAAGTGTGCCTCCGTTGGTATCGCATAAAACTATCGCTTGAGCACCCGCCTTCTGGGCGCAGGCAAGGCATTGCAACGTATATTCTTTATTTGCCTGATACGCGTTAAAAAAATGTTCCGCGTCATAAAAAACAATCAGTCCTTTTGAAGTAAGAAAACGGATAGTGTCGCGGATCATTTCCAGGTTTTCAGCTAAGGTGGTCTTTAATACATCGGTCACGTGCAGATCCCAGGTTTTTCCAACTATCGTGATTATCTTTACCTGAGATTTAATGAGGTCATTTAAATTACTGTCTTCTGCGGCTTTGGTGTGCGGCCTGCGCGTCATGCTGAAAGCCACCAGGCGGGAATTCTGCAATGGCTTTTTAGCCATTTGCAGGAAAAACTCCATATCTTTCGGATTTGAGCCCGGCCAGCCTCCTTCAATATACGGGATTCCCAGCAAATCTAATTCCTGGGCAATACGTATTTTATCCCTGACCGAATAGGAAATCCCCTCTCCTTGGGAACCATCTCGTAATGTGGTATCATAAATTTCTATTCTGCGCATTTATTGCCTCCAGAGAGGTGGTATCAGTCTACCTTTTTTTGTCCAATCCGAATTCTTTATGCAATGCTTTTACCGCGGCTTCTGAGAATTTCTTTTTTATGATGCAAGAAATGCTTATTTCCGAGGTAGATATCATTTCGATATTGATCTTATTGTCTGCCAGGGTTTCGAACATTTTAGCGGCAACACCTGAATGAGTTTTCATGCCGACTCCCACGATGGAAATACGGGAGATATCGTCATCCTGCATGACTTCAAGGTCACCTATGTCCTGGGCAGCTTTTTTTGCAAGCTTAATTGCTTTCAGGGCGTCACTTTTTAAAACGGTAAAAGATATATCGGTGATGCGTGTGTGCGAGACGTTTTGGACTATCATGTCGACATTGACTCCCCCGAGTGACAATTCTTTGAATATTTTAGCCGCGATCCCCGGTTTATCAGGCACATTACAAATGGTGATCTTAGACTCGCTCTTGTTAAGGGTCACTCCGGTGACTAATACATCTTCCATGTGTTTTACCTCCTTAATGATCATGGTGCCTGGCTTTTGTGAAAAAGATGAGCGCACATGTATCGGGACATCAAATTTTTTTGCGACTTCTATTGAACGTGCCTGCATAACTTGCGCCCCTAAGGAAGCCATTTCCAGCATTTCATCGTAGGTTATCTCCTTGATTTTCTGGGCTAAAGGTTCTATGCGGGGATCGGTTGTGTATACGCCTTCAACGTCAGTGTAAATTTCGCATTCGTCAGCGTTTAAGGTTTTTGCCAGGGCTACCGCGGTCAGGTCTGATCCCCCCCGGCCTAAGGTCGTGATATCCTGGTTGGGTGTCATACCCTGAAAACCGGCAACTATGACTATGTTGCCGTTTTTTAACTCATCACGGAGTTTATCAGCGCTTATATTGACTATGCGGGCTTTTGTATGCGTTGTATCGGTAATAATGCCGACTTGCGAACCGGTCAATGAAATAGCTTTGCATCCTAATTCGTGGATCGCCATGGCCAGGAGAGCAACTGATATTTGTTCTCCGGTAGAAAGCAACATATCCATTTCCCGTTCGTGAGGGGTAAGGGATATTTTATGTGCCAATTCGATTAATTCATCGGTCGTATCTCCCAAAGCTGAAACTACCACGACTAAATCATAGCCTTTTTTCTTGTATTCACAGATTCGTTTGGCGACATTTTTTATTTTCTCCGGGTTAGCTACGGAAGAGCCGCCGTATTTCTGAACAATAAGCCTACTCATGATGATCTCCGCATACCGATGGTTTTAACTTTTTATGCTTGGTGAAAGCGACTCCAACGACAAACTCTTCTTTATCGTGTATCTTTAAGCAATACACTACTCTTCCCCATACTTTTCCTGCATCTTCATACGTGGTAAAAGGGAATTTAATTAATAAGTGTAAAATCTCATTTTCTGCAAATAAGCGTCCGCTAAAAAAAGAAAGGCCTCCCGGATTGATATTATCTACCATGAATTCGGTAGTAACCGAGCAGTTTTCCGGTTCTGCTATCCGGCAACAAAGTTTTTTCTCAGGCACTTTTACGCGTCCCCATCTTCTTTTATCTTCCATCTTCACCATCCTTCTTATGTAAGAAGTATTGATTTGGTTAACTACGATTTTCCGTGCCAAGAAAGAAATTCATGATTTCATGGCCTTTCTCAAAGAAGAGGCTGCTTTTTTCCGCTTCCTTCTCTGAATATGCAGGGCATCCTTCTCCCACAATATCTTTCCCGAAGATCACAAATGGCACCGGGTCATTGGTATGGGTCCGTAATGATACCGGTGTCGGGTGGTCGGGGAGAACAATAAGCCTGAATTTTTCCTTGTTTTTAAATCCATCAAGGATCGTACCGACAATGAACTGGTCAAAACGTTCAATAGCGGTTATCTTTTCCCTTAAATCCCCGTTATGGCCGGCTTCGTCAGGAGCCTCAACGTGCACAAAAACAAAATCCTTTTCTTTAAGGCAGCGCAGCGCGGCTTTTGCTTTTCCTTTGTAATTGGTATCGTAGTAGCCGGTCGCGCCGGGGACATCAATAACATCAAGGCCCAGTATCCGTCCGAGCCCTTTGATCAAGTCAACAGCTGATATCACACTTCCGTTTACGCCGAACTTATCAATGAATTTAGGCATCGCTGGTTTTTTGCCTTGCCCCCAGAGCCAGATCATATTCGCGGGATTTTCTTTTAAGTCAAGACGGACCTGGTTAATTTCATGAGCTTCAAGCAGTTTTTGGGAATCGCGCATCAATTTTATCAGCAGCGCGGCATTTTCACCTTTTGGAAGATGTTCAGAGATAGGTTGCCCCAGAATATCGTGGGGTGCTT
The DNA here is from genome assembly GCA_041662125.1 of Candidatus Omnitrophota bacterium. Taxonomy (GTDB): domain Bacteria; phylum Omnitrophota; class Gorgyraeia; order Gygaellales; family Profunditerraquicolaceae; genus JBAZTA01. The sequence continues at coordinate 141,332 of JBAZTA010000003.1, forward strand.
TGCAAGTGATTTTATCCAAGTGTTCACGCGCCCCGTTTTTTACTACGAGTAAGTTGCGGTAGCTGATTCCCGGGTAAAACTGCAGCTGTTGGTTCCCCAGGGTTTTGTTTATATACTCTACAAGTTTTGTCCCTTCTTTTGAGCTTATATGCCCGGCGCTGTAATCAGTCAGCGTATCACCGCAAGCCGTGATCAAGTTAAACCGGAACGCAACATCGTTTTCATTAAGTTCAACGCCTAAATTTGCTGCTTCGAGCGGGCCCCTGCCGGTATAAAACAATTTCGGATCGTAACCTAAAATGGAAATATTGGCAACATCAGATGCCGGGCTCATTTTATCAGGTATTGTTTTTACCCTCCCGACCCTGCCGTTACGGGCAAGATAATCCAGGTGCGGGGTCCGCGCAGCCTCCAAAGGAGTTCGATCGTTTAACTCAACGATCGGATAATCAGCCATACCATCAGCTACCAGCACAATATACTTCATATTTTTATGCGTTCTCCTGATTTAAATCAATGTAAAACACGCAGTAATGTGTTAACGATGCCATTTTTGTTTTTAGCTTCCCAAGCCTTGTCTTGAGTAAGAATAACAGCACGATACGGATTAAAACTGTTTGCAACCACTATTTCCGCACCCGCTGCTTGTAAAGCTTTTCGCGCCCTGCCCAGCAATGTTTTCTTAGAAACATTAATTTCTAATTTGAAGATGACCAATTTTGCCTGCCCGCATAATTTTTTGATATCACTGACAATTTTCGGCAATGCAGTTAATCGTAAGGTCAAATTCTTATGAGATGGAAGTTTGCCTTTATGTCCGTGCAGCGGTTTAAAATCAGATACTGCTGCCGAATGAATTATACTATCGAACTTCCTTTCCTTAAGCTCGCGTATGATTTTATTCCGTAATTCATCAAAGTAACGGAAATGTATTACGGTGATAGAATTGTTAAGAGAAGTGGCTGCGACCGGCCCTAAAAAAAGAGTAACTTTTGCGCCTAATTTCTGCATTTTTTCTGCCAGCTTGATCCCTGTTTCTCCTGATGCTATGTTACTTATGACCCGTACACTGTCAAGAGCAACCCACGTTGGCCCGGCAGTAATGAGGATCTTTTTGCCTTTCAACTTTTGGCTTCTGGCTTCTGGCATGTGACTTTTTTTAGTAACCGATTTCTTTTAAGATCGCTTTAACGTTTACTTTAACGGTTTTTGGTTCTTTTACAGTTTTTATTGCCCTGTCAGGGTCTTTTAATCCGTGCCCGGTTAGAATGCAGACGATTTTTCTTTTGTCCGGAGCAGAGGACTGTTTTTTGAAATAGCCTTGTTTCTTCAATTTCAATAGTCCGGCAATTGAGGCAGCAGAAGCAGGTTCTGCAAATACCCCTTCTTTGTTTGCCAGGAGCTTATAGGCAGAGAGGATCTCTGCATCGGTTACCATATCGATCAATCCTCCTGATTCATCGCGCGCCGCTTCTGCTTGTTTCCAGCTGGCAGGATTGCCGATACGGATTGCTGTAGCGATTGTTTCAGGATTTTTAATAGGGCGTTTTTTGACGATCGGCGCAGATCCCGCTGCCTGGAAGCCGAGCATTTTAGGCAACAGAGTGCTTTTACCTTTTGCTTTAAATTCCTGATAGCCTTTCCAATACGCGGTAATATTACCGGCATTGCCAACTGGCATGACCTGGAAATCAGGAGCAACACCTAAGGCCTCACAGATCTCAAAACTTGCGGTTTTTTGGCCTTCAATCCGGTATGGGTTAAGGGAATTGACCAGCGTTAAAGGATACGTATCTGAGATCTCGCGGACAAGAGCTAACGCGTCGTCAAAATTGCCGTCAACAGCTAATACCGTTGCCCCGTGGATCAACGCTTGGCTGAGCTTACCTAAGGCAATTGCTCCCCGGGGAATGAGCACGATGCATTTTAATCCTGCGCGCGCGGCATACGCCGCCGCTGACGCGGAGGTATTGCCGGTTGAAGCGCAAATAACAGCTTTTGAGCCTGCTTCAGAAGCTTTTGAGATCGCCATGGTCATCCCCCTGTCTTTAAAAGAACCGGTAGGATTTAATCCTTCATATTTTAAGTAAACCCTAAACCCTTCTCCCACCAGATCGCTTAAATAATTCGCAGGTATCAAAGGGGTATTTCCTTCAAGCAAGGTAATAATAGGTGTTTTCTTGCTTACGGGCAGAAAGTTTTTGTATTTTTCTATCAGTCCGTTATAACTCAAACTTCCTCCATGCGAATTGCTACTGATTTTTGTTTGATGATATCCAATCGATCTATAATTTCCAGTGCACGGCGCAGGTTTTTTTCTTTCGCGTCATGGACAATCATGACTATCGGTACGTTTTGTGCCTTTTGTTTTTCTTTTTGAGTAACTGAAGCGATACTGATCCCATATCTGGCAAGTATGCCGGAAATCTTAGCTAAAACCCCAGGTTCATCTATTGCCATAAAACGGATATAATAACGGCTCTCAGTCTCATCAATTTTACATAATTTCTTTATTGAAGTATCAATGGTGGTATGCAAGATCGGCCTGAATAATCCGGCTTTAATATCCTGTGTCAGATCTACCAGATCAGAAACTACGGCGGATGCCGCGGATAACTGTCCGGCTCCCGGCCCGTAAAATAATAAGTTGCCCGCTAGATCAGACGATACGTAAATTGCGTTAAATACCCCTCCCACTGATGCTAAGAGGTGGCTTTGTGGTATTAATGTCGGATGAACACGTACTTCAAGGCCACCGGCTTCTTTTTTGGCAATCGCCAGCAGTTTGATCTCGAACCCGAGTTCTTTGGCGTAATTAATATCAGCTAAAGATATACGCGTTATTCCTTCTACGAAACAATCATTGAGGTTTATCAGTTTTCCAAAACACAGGTACGTTAAAAGAAGTAATTTATGCGCTGAGTCAATTCCTTCCAGGTCAAGGGTGGGGTCTTTTTCAGCAAATCCGCGTTTTTTGGCTTCAAGTAAAGCGTCGTTAAATGAACAGTTATCGCGGGACATTTTTGACAAAATGAAATTTGAAGTGCCGTTCACAATCCCGAATATGCTGTTAAAATTATTGGCGACCAATCCTTCGCGGAGTGCTTTGATAATGGGTATACCAGCGCCAACCGAAGCCTCAAAATAAATGGTTTTCCCGCAATCAGCGGCAAAAGCGAATAATTCTCTTCCTTCCTGGGATAATAAGGCCTTATTGGCGGTGACGACATTTTTGCCTTTTTTGAGCGCTTCCATAATGAATTCTTTTGCTGGATGCAGGCCTCCGATAAGTTCAACAACGATATCAATTTGAGAATCATTCAGGATATCGTGAGGGTCGCGGCTTAAAAGGGCTTTGTCAACTGTTACGTTTCGTTTCGAAGTAATATCTTTATCGCATATTTTCTTTATATTGATCTCAAGGCCGATCTTATCGAAAAGCAATTTCTTCTTTTCCGCTAAGATTTTAACAACACCTGCTCCTACGTTTCCAAACCCGATTAACCCTATATTTATTTTCTTCATAAGCGCCTCTGTTTATTGTATGGGGAATTCATTTTTGCAGATAACTTATTTCTTTTTAAGATAATAATCAACTGTTTGCGTAATAACTTTTTTATGTTTTTCATCGATAGAAAGGAATACCAGCCGAGTATCATATATTAAATCTTTCGTGACTTCATGCGATTGTATCACTTTGCCGATGATTTTAATTGGATTGACATCAAACGGTAGCCGGATCTCAAGGGAGAGGATGGTATCAGGCTTAAAGAAACGGTTTGTGGTCAATAACATACCCCCTAAACTCACATTCTTTGTCTGGGATATATCAAGGCAATCATTGTCATCTTGAATGCGATAGGAGACGATAAAACGTCCACTGACACGTGGGTCATTGCGCCTGTCCGGTCCGGCATAGCTCATAACATACCCTCCCTCTTACTTATTTATTAGCAAATAAGGTGATGTAATCCTTAATGGTTTTTCTTTGTTGTTCGTTTAAATCAATAAATTGCACTCTGGTTATGAATTTCTTTGATTCTATGACCTTAGAATTTATTTCCAGGGGCACAGGTGAGACATACGCAAGTTTTAAACGCAGCGTAAGAATGGTGTCTTTAATAAATATGTAATCGGAGTTAATGCAAATTCCCGATTCACTGATATCCCGAATGGAAACCATGTCCCAAATATTTCTTTCCTGATTAAAACACTGCACATACAAAGTTTTTTTTACTCGGATATCTTTTCTGCGTTCGTTTTCCATGGGTTCGTTAGTTTTTGCTTTGTTACCTGTGATCCCTTGACTAAGCACCTCAAAATTCTCTACGATAATTTTGAGGTAGTCTGCGGGATTATTTCCTTCTGGCTTGCGCCAGAAGGAAATAAATCGGGGCGACAGGACTTGAACCTGTGACCTCTTGAACCCCATTCAAGCGCTCTAGCCAAACTGAGCCACGCCCCGTTACAAATCAGTTATTCCCCTTTTCTCTCTCTTGTCATTAAATCTTTTACTGCTTTAAGCGGGGATTTATTTTTATAAAGAACAGAATAAACTTCTTTAATGATCGGAACATCAATGCGATATTTTAAACCTAAATCATACGCCGATTTTGCGGTCGGAACGCCTTCAGCAACCATATTCATGCCAGAACTGATCTCTTTCAATGTTTTTCCTTTTCCTATTTGTTCGCCGACAAAACGGTTACGGCTATAGGGGCTGATGCAGGTCGTGACTAAGTCCCCTAAACCGCTTATGCCGCTGAAGGTGCTTATTTTTGCTCCCATCGCTTGGCCAAGCCGTGAGATTTCTGCTAATCCCCGGGACAAAATCGCCGCTTTAGTATTCGTGCCAAATCCCAGCCCGTCAGATATTCCACAGGCTATGGCAATAATGTTTTTCAGGCTGCCTCCTACTTCTACCCCGATAACGTCTTCGTTAGTATACACACGAAACCTTTCAGACATGAATATATCCTGAAGGTATTTTCCCGTTTTTTTGTCATGTGAAGCAATAACCGCAGTTGTCGGAATGCCTTGAGCGACTTCTTGAGCAATGGTCGGCCCTGAAAGCACTGCTAGTTTTATATGCCCTAATTCTTCATGAATGATCTCTGATATCCGTTTATGAGAACCAATTTCAATTCCTTTAGTGACACTTACATAGATGCTCTTGCGCGAATAAGGAAGTGCTTTGATCTTTCGTAATATTTCTCGAATATATTGGGAAGGGATCGCAAGGATAATGATGTCCTTATTTTTAAGGGTTTTTTCCAAATTACTCGTAATTTCAATCTGCGCAGGGATCTTTATACCCGGCAAAAACTTGGTATTCGTGCGTTTTTTATTGAGTAAGTCACTATAATCCTTAAATGCTCCCCAGAGGGTTATGGAAAAGCCTTGACGATAGAGCAGTATTGCTAGTGTTGTCCCCCAGCCTCCATCCCCTAAAATAGCTATATGCGCCTTATTTCTTTTCATTATCCTGTTCTTTTTGTAAGAAAAAACCCTGGGGATAGATATTCGTCAGGTTTTTTTCTTCACGGGTTACAAATTGAAGCCCGACGGTATAACTGTCAGTATTGATCGATTCGATCCTGACTACTTTTCCGATAACACCATTTTGGTAAATGAAGCTTTTCTTTTCTATGTCTTCGCAGACATTTAACACATTGCGGTCAAATGAAAGCCATAAAATATCGTCTTTACGGACTTTGTCTTTGATTTTACACAAAATTCCAGATTCGCTTATATCAGACGTATATCCCTGAAGCAGTTTTGAAACAGTTTCTTTGGTACATACTTTGTAGGCCAGCGGCGTAATATAATCCAAGCGGACAAACTGCCGCCGTTCAGGCCCTGGATATTCTTTTTTTTCTGCCATTGTCTTTGATCCTGAACAATTCTTTCATGCTGCAACAAAAATTACAGTAAAAAAATTGTTTTATAGTATGGAGCGGGAGAGGGGAATCGAACCCCCATATATAGCTTGGAAGGCTATTGTTCTACCACTGAACTACTCCCGCGTATTATTATAGTGGGCAGGGAGGGATTCGAACCCCCGAAGCACGAAGTGCAACAGATTTACAGTCTGTCCCCTTTAGCCACTTGGGTACCTGCCCTTATGCTGAATTATAATAAGCTGGCGAGAGGAATTGAACCCCCGACCCGCGGTTTACAAAACCGCTGCTCTGCCAACTGAGCTACGCCAGCAATTATTGCGTTCTAAACTAACTGCACCGCTTTATAGCCTCAGGGATTGTATCAATAATATCTGAAGCAATCAAGGAAATTTGTGATTTTTCTTTTGCGGCTAAATCACCGGCTAAGCCATGAATATATACCGCGTATTTGGCAGCATTAAAAATATCAAGCTTTTGCCCGATAAATGCGGCAATAACCCCGCATAAAACATCACCGCTTCCTGCGGTTGCCATACCGGGATTGCCTGTTTTATTAAGGTAACTGTTCCCTGCGCGATCGGCGATGACTGTGTGGTGGCCTTTTAAAACAACGGTTACATTATAATCGTTTGCGAAGGTTTTTGCAATCATTTCCCTGTTCTTTTGTACATACGCTGTTTTTACGCCTAAAATCCTCGCCATTTCTCCCGGATGCGGCGTGATTACTATCCGGGATTCAGGAGCCCTTTTTTTTAAAATATGTATGTTCCCTTTGAGTGCGTTTAAGCCGTCAGCATCAAGGATCAAAGGTTTGGTATTACTGACGACGATCGAACGTATCAGCTCTTGCGTTGATTTATTTTGAGAAAGGCCGCACCCGACAACCATGCAGTCACACTCGCTTGAGAAATTCTGTATGATATCCTTGGCGCGTATCCCGATTGTTCCCTCCTTTGTTTCAGGCAAAGGAAAGGTCATTACTTCCAGCGGTTTGATCTTTATCACTGCGTTATTCAAACTCCGGGGTATCCCTAAACTTACCTTACCTGCTCCCGAACGCATAGCCGCGCTGCTGCATAAAACACCTGCACCTGAATATCTTCTTGAACCGGCTACAATGAAAATATGCCCAAAATCGCCTTTGTGGGCATCAGATTTTCGATGTAATAATAGCGTTGGCAACCGCATAATTTTTTACGTGAGAAATTGAAACAAAGACGATTATTTTCTTTCCTTTGTTGTTTAAAATACGGCACAGGGGTTTTCCTTCTTTATCATTCATTATTTCTATATCTTTCCAATTCAAGCGGACGTCACCGGCGGCTTTAAAAACCGCTTCTTTGGCCGCAAAACGGCCTGCCAGGTGCTGGTAGAGGCTTACGCGAGTTTTTGCATTCTCCAACTCTGCATGGGTGAATATACGAGTTAAGAAGCTCTTCCCCCATCGTTCTACTGCTTTACGTAACCGCGTTACTTCAGTTATGTCGACGCCTGTGCCAATGATCATTTTAACGGTTTACTATATACTTCATTTCACGGACTGCCTGTTCTAATCCTACTATTACCGAGCGGCAGATGATCGAATATCCGATATTAAGCTCTTCTATTTCAGTGATTTGTTTCAGGGCATCTACGTTCTTGTAATCCAGGCCATGTCCGGCAAAAACACTGAATCCCTGTTCGCTGGCGTAAAAGCTTGCGCTTTTAAGTTCCTGAAAGTAAACTTTTTTTTGGGTTGTTGATTTTGCTTCAGCGTAGCGGCCGGTATGGAGTTCGATCATTGAAACACCCAAGCTTCTGGCAGCGTCGATCTGGTTTTTATCGGGATCGATAAACAAACTTACCGCGATGCCGGCTTTCTTGAATTTTAAAAGTGCCGTTTTAAGCCTTTGCTTGTTCCGCAGAACATTGAGTCCGCCTTCAGTGGTTAATTCCTGCCTTTTTTCAGGGACGATGGTCACCTGTCCAGGTTTTACTTTACAGGCTAACGTTAGTATCGTTTCATTCAAGGACATCTCCAAGTTGAATTTTGTTTTAACCATCTCTTTTAATAAGAAGATATCCCGGTCTTGTATGTGCCTGCGGTCTTCCCGCAGGTGAGCAACGATACTATCTGCTCCGGCAGCCTCGCATAAAGAGGCGGCTAATACCGGGTCAGGTTCTGACCCTCCCCGCGCCTGGCGCAGCGTTGCCACATGATCTATATTGACTCCGAGGTTGATCGCCATAGGGCGCTTATTGAAACGATTTTATTCAAATCGTTTCAATTTCTCCTTTAACATAGAACCATACCAGAATAGCTAATAATAATGCGACTATTTTAAGCCACGGGTGGACCTGAAGCCATGCGTCAAGTTTACCCCGGATACTCGGCCTTTCTTTTTTCATTGAGGACTCACGGTTTAAAGATTTCTTTTACTTTCGAGAACAATTCTTCCCTGCTTAAATCTTTATATAATCTTGATTCATAGACCAGCGATATATCCTGGCGTTCTTCAGAAACGACAATGATAACCGCGTCTGTTTCTTCGCTCAGGCCCAGCGCAGCGCGATGCCGAGTCCCGAAAATCCTGCTTAAGTCTTGGTTTTGCGTAAGCGGGAATAAGCATCCGGCTGCCATGATACGGCCTTGCTGAATGACTAATCCTCCGTCATGCAATAAACTGTTCGGCGTAAAAATTGTTTGAATTAAGTCAGAAGTCACATCAGCGTTTATAAGGGCGCCGGTTTCGATATATGAGGTTAACGGGTCATTTTTTTCTATAGTTATCAGTGCCCCGATCTTATTCTTACTGAGGTTTTCAGCAGCTTTACTGATTTGCGTTAAAATATAATCAAACTCTTCTTTTTTTGAATTCATTCCTGCGCGGTGCCGCTGTCCCAAACGTGCCAGCCCCTGGCGTATTTCAGGATGAAAGATTATTAACGTGGCAATAACTGAAATGGCAAATAGTTTTGTTAAGAGCCATCCTAAGACTTCAAAGTTCAGTTTTTGGAATAGAAAAAAGGCCAGTAAAAGAATGATAATGCCGCGTAAAACCTGGATAGCCCGGGTTCCCTCGAAGAAAAGCAATATATGATAAATAACTACCCAAAGAATTATAACTTCAACCATTGTTTTTAGAATAAGTGTCATTTTCTTGCCACCGTTAAAAGATTTTAATGATGTTGGATCGCCTCCGCTACTTTTAATGCTTGAGAAACCGCTAAGACATCATGCACCCTGAGTATTTGCGCGCCGTTTTGCGCCGCCACAACAGAAGCTGCGAGTGTGCCGAAAATGCGCGCATCTGCGGGTACCTTGAGGATCTTACCGATAAATGATTTTCTCGAAGGGCCCACTAAGACGGGCTTGCCCAAAACTTTAAGTTCTTTGAGGTGTTTTAAGATTTCAAGGTTATGCCGGTAATCCTTTCCAAAACCGATCCCCGGGTCAATAATGATCTTATTTTCAGCTATGCCTGCATCTGTTGCCCGTTTAACAGCACTGCCGAGATACCCAATGATTTCATCCATCACTGATTGATATGACGGTTTTTTTTGCATGGTTTGCGGCGAGCCTTGCATATGCATAAGCACGACGGTAGCTTTGTATCGCGCTGCGATTTTTGCCATGGCAGGGCAGCGTAACCCCGATATATCATTAACTATAACCGCGCCATTATCCAAAGCTTGCCGGGCAACTTCGGGCTTATACGTATCAATTGATAGAGGGATTTTAATTTTCTTTGCCAAAAGTTTAACTACCGGAATAGTCCGTTTTAGTTCTTCTTTGAGTGCAAGCGGTTGAGCTCCCGGCCGGCTTGATTCTCCCCCGATATCAATGATATCGGCGCCATCGTTTTTTAGTTTTTCAGCGAACATCACGATTTCATTGAATCGTGATGAAGCGATACATTGATAGAGGCCGTCATTGCTGAAGGAATCCGGGGTAAGATTAAGTATACCCATCAGCGCAGTGCGTTTTTTTAAGGGTATCCGTGTATCCTTGAGCTTCAGGGAAAAATTGTCTTTATGATACTGCGATAATAATACTTTTAACTCTTTTGCAATAAGGCGCAGGCCAAAGGGTTGCATTGAAAGTTTTTCGATCACGCGAGTTACCTGGGATTGATTGCCGATAATGAGGCAATCGGTTTGCTTGGGTTGTGTTGTTAGAATATCCCGCGCGACCGCGGCATCCCCTCCCGCTGAAAGCATCTCTTGTTTCAGGATGTTGGCGACAAGAGAGGTTATGCCCTTTATCCTGATGAGGTAATTTGCCGCTTTCGGCGCCATTATTTTAATTCCATAGGGGTCTACTTTTAACTCATGGAATATTTTTTTCAAATCCTTCAGGTCGTGTATCTGCAGAATGCGTATCATTATTAAGAGAAATACTTTAAACCAGTTCCTTTTTTTGAATACCGAGTAATTTTTTTACTTCTTCTCCGTCTAAGACTTCTTTTTCCAATAAGGCGTTTGATAAAATCTTTAACTTATCCATATTTTGCTGTAACATTTCTTTAGCTTTTAAATAGGATTCACTGGCGATTTTTTTGACTTCTTCATCGATGATGCGCGCGGTTTCCTCGCTGTAGTTGCGTTCTTCCATGATATCGCGGCCTAAAAACACCAGGCCTTCCCGTTTACCGAGGGTGATATTCCCGAGTTTTTCCGACATTCCAAACTGGCAGACCATGCGCCGTGCCATTTGCGTCGCCATCTCTAAATCATTTTGCGCGCCGGTAGTTACTTCTTTTAAGGTCAATTCTTCAGATGCCCTGCCGCCTAACATGAGGGTGATTTCAGCCCGCAATTCGCTCTTGGACCAATAGTGCCTGTCTTCAAGCGGAGGAGTAAACGTATACCCTCCAGCCAGGCCGCGAGGAATAATGGAAACCTTGCGTAAAGGATTTACTTCGGGTATGAGCAATGATAAAAGTGCATGCCCTGATTCGTGAAGCGAAGTGATCTCTTTTTCTTTTTTGGAAATAATATGGCTCTTTTTTTCCGGGCCCATGATGACCCGTTCAACTGATTTCTCAAAATCGATCATTTCAACGGATTCTTTGTTAAACCGGGCACCTAATAATGCCGCTTCGTTGCATAAATTTGCTATGTCAGCACCTGAAAAACCCGGAGTCTGACTGGCGATGACTTTAAAGTCGACTGATGGGGACAATTTAATCTTACGCGTATGGACTTTTAAGATCTCTTCTCTTCCTTTTATATCGGGAAGGTTTACCACAATGGTACGGTCGAATCTTCCGGGCCGTAACAGCGCGGGATCGAGCGTGTCAGGCCGGTTGGTCGCTGCGATAAGGATCAATCCCTGCAACGTATCAAAACCGTCCATTTCTACTAACAGCGCGTTTAAAGTCTGTTCCCTTTCATCATGGCCGCCGCCTATACCGGAAAAACGCAGGCGTCCTACCGCGTCGATTTCATCAATAAAAATAATAGCTCCTTTACCTGAAGATTTAGCGGCACGCCTTCCTTGTTCGAACAAATCCCGCACCCGGCTGGCGCCGACACCGACAAACATTTCCACAAAATCAGAGCCGCTTAATGAATAAAACGGGACTTCTGCCTCCCCCGCGACTGCTTTCGCCAGAAGTGTTTTGCCTGTTCCCGGAGGCCCGACCAGTAAGACCCCTTTCGGGATTTTTCCTCCCAGCTTTTGGAATTTCTTCGGGTCTTTTAAGAATTCAATGACCTCGCTTAATTCTTCTTTAGCTTCATCGACTCCCGCGACATCTTTGAAGGTTATTTTCTCAGTATCTTTATCGCCGGATATTTTAGTCCTGATTTTTCCAAATGTCATGATTTTGTTGCCTAACTGTTCACCGCGTGAGGCCATCATCCACCAGAAAATGATCAAAATAACCACCGGGCCGAGATAGTAAAAAAGATTCGCCCATAATGTCTGCGGTGGCTTTACGTCAAATCGGCTCAAGTTTTTCCTCATGAGGTTAAGCAGTTCTGTGTCATTCTCCGGGATATGCAGGAAAAACTTGGAACGGTCAATCATCTCTCCTTGCATGAGATTGTCGATTTTGGTTACAGAATAGATCCGTGCAGGTTCTTCGTTAAGTATTTTATAGAAATCGCTGTAAGTCATTTCTTTAGGGATGCCTGAGAGGTTTACATCAAAACCGCGTATAATTAAAATAAAGACAAAAAAAGCGATAATCCAGCCGAGCGGCAAACGTTTGAGGAAATTAGTATCTTTTTTTGATTTAGGAGCATTATATTGATTAGCCATGATAAACCTTTCTTTTAGTTAAAGATTAGAAAAATTATTATACCGTTAATTATCCCTTAAATCAAGTGATTATTGCTGTTTTTTCAGGTAGAAACGCAGGTTTTTCTTTAATTTTACGGCGGAAATACCTTTAGGCAGGTCTACAATGGAGTTTATCGGCCGGTTGTGGATCATGTCTTCGATCTCAAGGATATGGGTAAAATTGATACGGCGGGTATCGCCGATTATCTGAGTGATCTTTAGCCGTAACAGGAGACGCTGCATGGAAATATGTAATTTTAAGAATTTTTCCAAAGCTATGTCTTTTCCCATCTTCTTGATGATATGGAGTGCAGCTTGCCTCAAGTAATCATAGTCATAGCCGGCATTTTCAGCAAGATTACTTAAAAGTTCTTGAATATTGACGTTGTATCCCTTTTCCAAGGTTGGAATTAACTGGTTCCTGAGCTTATTTCTAAAATAAACATCGCTGGCATTGGTTTGGTCTATGCAAAAAGAAATCTTTTTGTGCTTCAAGAATCTTTCAATGTCTTTACGTTGAATTCCCAGTAAGGGGCGGATAATGCAGTGTCCGGCAATCGTGCGTTTAGGCAAGATGCCCGATAACCCGTATAATCCTGTCCCCCGGATAATACGCATAAGTACTGTTTCTGCCTGGTCATTGAGATTATGGCCTAAGGCGATTTTTGTCGATTTTGTCTGGTTAGCGATCTTAAAAAGAAATCCTAATCTTTTTTCCCGCGCAATTTCTTCAATTGAACCTTTGCGGGGAGATTTTCTAACATTAATCTTCTCATTCGAACAGGGGATTGATAGGGAATCAGCCAGTTTTTTCACGAACAGAGCATCCCGAGATGAATCTTGGCGTAACATATGGTCAAGATGGGCAATATGCAGCTCAATGCCAAGTTCTTTTCGTAAGGCGTCAAGGCAGTAGGTTAAGGCAACAGAGTCAGGCCCGCCGGAAACACCAATCAGGATCTTATCTTTTTTGGCGATCAGGGCGTATTGTTGAATTGTATTCTTTACTTTATCGATAAACATGATTTTTTAAACTAGGTAAGTTTCAACAACCAATCGTCAACATTCCCCCTTTGTCTTACCATAGAATCGTGGAGGTGAATACTCGAAATTTAATGCGCGTGATTATGATCCAGCTATTATTTCTTTAGCTCGTTGCGTTTCATTGGGGAACAGATCTGCGGGTACTTTATCTGTCCCTAAGGTTTTAAGGACGAGATACCGTGCGCAACTTGAATTATTACCCTGACAATAGGATTTTTTATAGATTTGAGCGGTAGCGGGGGCATTTTTCATTTTGTCGTTAAAGAAAATACACGTGAGCAATTTTTCGCAATCAGCCATAGTTAAGCTCCTTTTATTTCGAGGTTTTAAAATTTTAGTGGCGGAGAGAGGATTTAAACCTCCGACCAAGCGGGTATGAGCCGCGTGCTCTATCAGGCTGAGCTACTCCGCCAAGTGAGATTAGAAAAGTAATAGTAGCATAAATTTACTAAAAAGCAAATGGAGTTTATCTCACTTCAACATTGCATCGATTTCTTGGGCCTTGCTGGACATCCTCTCGGTAGCCTTATGGATCTTTTCCTGGCTGGTATTTACCAGAGAGTTATACCCGGTAGCATCAATACCGTCTTCTTGCAGGGTTTTTACCTCTTTTTGATTAAGCGATGGTTTTAGAAAATATTTATTAATTAGAATGGAGCTCAGCCATGCAATGATCGCTATGGAAATCAACAGCTGTAACAATAAAGATCCTCGTTTGCTATTCATAGATTTTGCGGCCATAGGTTTTTAAAAACAGTTAAAGCAGTTGGTTTGAGATTTGGCGTAAGCTTAGGAATGCGGAATTAAAGACCCGCATTAAATACCAGCTTATACTTAAAACCACAAGAGTGATAATTATTTTAGAACGCAGGCGAAATACCGGACTAAACCATAGCAAAGGTAATGCAAAAGGCCCTGCGCATAAAAGCGCGGTAATTGTTGTTGATTTTTTCCAATACCAGGGGAGTTGTTTTTGTTCATCGAGCGTTTTTCCGCAGGATTGGCACTGGATGTGAGTTTGGTTTCCGCAATAAGGGCAAAGCATATGTATTATCCTAATATTTCCGTGATTGTATCGAGTAATTCTTTGAAAGTAGACGGCTTAGGAAGAAATCCGCAGGCTCCTAATTCGTTGTTTCGCCGATTGATGCTTTGCGGGTCTAAATCTTTCCCGGTTAAAAATACAACAGGGATCTCTTTAGTCTTGATGTTCTTCTTAAGTTCTTGACACGTTTCATAGCCGTCCATAATCGGCATGGCAACATCAAGCAAGATGAGGTCGGGTTGTTCGTTTACTGCCACGCGCAGTGCTTCTTTTCCATCTCCGGCGCTGGAAACCGCGTAGTTGTTTTTAAGCAGTTTTTCAACCATCAGTTCCCGGAGTTCTTTTTCGTCGTCAACGACAAGGATCTTTTTCATCACTTCCTCCCGCTACTGCAATATTCTTTTGCCGAAAAGGATACAGCCGACAGCAAAAGCATTGATACAGGTCAATAAAACCACTGCCGCAGAAATATCCTTCAGCAATTTTATCAGTGTGTAATATTTTCGCGTGAACATATCAATCATCATTTCGATCGCCGTATTTATGATTTCAGCGATAAAAACCAGAGTGATCGTAATACAGAGGGCAGCTAATTCAATCCCTTTTAATTTATAATGAAAACCTGCGGCTATAGCGGCAAAGCCCATAAAAAAGATAATGCGCATATTCCGGTGGTAGATGAAAAGATACCCTATTCCCTGGACTGCTAAGAGTAAACTCTCCCTAAAACCGTGAAAACGGAAAATGTGCCGGAAAAGTTTTCGCCTTTTTAAACGATGAACATTCATGCTTTTGTGTTATCCTCGGAAAATAATATAAATCATTAATACTATAACGATCAGTGATAATATATAGAAATCATTAAAATAAAAGAAGTCAACAACCTTATCTTTTATCGAAAATTGATGCACCTGTGTGCTTTTGGGAGAATGCATTTTTTTTCGGAAGTCTTCAACTTGTTCCCGTTTAAAACGTAAATAGACCCCTGCGATCTTGTAGGCAGGGATGGTCCCTTCATCGGCGAGATCCAAGACTTCCCTTTCAGTAACACCTAATAATAAAGCGACATCTCTGACGGTAAGTAATTTTTCAGTCATATACTCCTGTTATCGATTCTGCTTAAAAAATTTAACTGCCTACTTTGCCTAGCGCGACCCAGGAATCAATTGCTTTGCGTTCGAATTTCCAATTGGTCCCTTCTTTTAAAGCGGGGATTTTTCCTGAATTTGCCCATTCCTGAATAGACCCGAGATCTACTTCCAAATAGCGCGCCAATTCTTCTGTGTTTAAGAAATCGTGCAGCATGAAACACTTACCTTCAAATATCGCGCCTTCTGCAATGATCAATTTAGCGGGATAAATATCCCCTTCAATGATCGATGTTGATAAGAGCGTTAAGCATTCAGTGGCTATGATCTTTCCTTTAATCCTTCCATTAACGGAAATATTTTCTCCCCGTATATCCGCAAAAACGATCGCGGTCGGGCCAATTGTCAGGTTCCCTTTTGTCTCTAGATTACCTTCAAACCTGCCGTTAATACTTAAGTTTACCGGGTCTTTGAAAGTAAGTGTCCCTTGCATAGATGCATCAACATTTAAACTTTTCTCTTCAAGCTTTTTTTTGTTAAAAGCCATACGTATCACCTCCTTTAAAAATAACCTGATGGTTATTTATTGTTTTGGGAAAACTGCGGTAATAGACGCTTTTGATCAATTTTCGCTTTTCTTTGTTTCTTCTTTCCCAATGATCATGCCGTCTACACGGCGTAATACCAATAAGACTATTAACGCAAGGAACGCTGACATGACTCCCGCGCTGTAAAAACCGCATCCGACTGCTAAACCGATGCCGGCGACAACCCAAAGGCTGGCAGCGGTGGTTAATCCTCGTATTCCTTCTTTGTCTCGTATAATGGCGCCTGCTCCCAGGAACCCGATGCCTGTTATGATACCAGCTGCTATACGGCTGGGGTCAACCGGGGCTATATCCTTATATATATCAAAAACGAACAGTGATGTCAACATGATAAGACAGGAACCTAAGCTTACCATGATATGGGTCCGTAATCCCGCGGAACGCCGGTGAAACTGACGTTCCAAGCCGATACAACCACTTAACAAAATTGATAACGTTAATCGTATGAATACATCACCGTCAGTTAACATCATCACCTCCCTTTTTTGAATACCTGAAAGCCTAGTCCGGCAACCATTGCTGCGTTATCAGTACACAGTCTTTGCGCTGGGAAAAAACATTTTAAATTATTTTCTTCGGCAGCGCGGAAGAATTTTTCCCGGAGGCGGTTGTTAGCAGCTACCCCACCTGCTACGATAAAATTCCTGATTTTTTTTATTTTACATGCCAAAAGTGTTTTTTCAATAAGCGTATTGATGGCTGTTTCCTGGAATGAAGCGCAAATATCGGCCCTGAGTGCGGGTTGCAACGCTTGCAATCGGCTGTTTTTCTGCAGGAAGTATAGCACCGCTGTTTTTATACCGCTGAAGCTGAAATCAAACTCATTTTTAGTCTTCGAACATCCGAATTTTACGCTGTGGGGATTTCCTTTTTTACTCATCTGTTCGATCACCGGCCCTCCGGGATAGCCTAACCCAAGGATTTTTGCTACTTTATCAAATGCTTCCCCGCAGGCATCGTCATGGGTTGATCCAAGAAGTGTTATAGTATTAAAATCTTTAAGATAAAAAAGGCTGGTATGCCCTCCAGAAACTACTAACGCGATTAACGGGAACCGCGGGATCCTTTCTTCAAGGAAAGCAGCGTAAATATGGCTATAGAGATGGTTCACTTTTACCATGGGTGTGCCTAAACCAAAACTGATTGCTTGGGCAAATGACATGCCGGTCAGAAGCGAGCCAATAAGCCCGGGGTTTTCTGTTACACTGATAAGGCCTATTCCTTTGGTGGTGATCCCTGCTTCTTCAACCGCGCAATTAACTACTCCTGTTATTGCTTCTAACTGCATGCGAAAAGCTATTTCAGGAATGATCCCGCCGTATTTTTTATGGAATTGCTCGCTGGAACTGATGACATTTGAAATGACTTTCCTGCCGTCTTTTACAATAGAAGCGGAAGTCTCGTCGCACGAAGTTTCGATGCCTAATACATTCATTCTCGTATAAAAATTTTAATAGTGCTCTCGCTCAACGGACCAATTCAGAAACAAATACGAATTCATATCCGGCTTTTTGCAGTTCAGGCAGTATTTCTTTTAAGACCAGTAAGGTCGTTCTGCGGTCATGTCCAATTCCAATAGCCTGGCCATACTTATCAGCTTTCTTTTTAAGCTTGTAGAGCTGCTGTTTTATGTATTCTTTATTTTGTTCGTTATCAAGGAAAATGTCGCGTTTGGCAAACGGTATAGTTATTTTACGCGCCAAGGCAGCGCAGACAGATTGAGATGATACAAAGCTGTCAAGGAAATAGAGGTTTTTCTTTTTCAATTCTTTGAAAATAATCCCCATTGTCCGGCTGTCTTCAGTTGCGCGGGACCCCATATGGTTTGATACCCCTTTTACGTAGGTGAGGCTTTCTACATCCTGAGCAATAATATCCGCAATTGACTTTTCGTTTAAGTTTGTCAAGATAGTATTTTTTTCCAGTTTTAATTTATCATGCGACTCCATCGGCAGATGAAGTATGATTTCAAAGCCTGCTGAATGTAATGCTTCGCTCATGGAACGGGAATAGGGGAGGTTTGGAAGAATTGAAGCCGTGAGGGGATAGGGTATCTGTGCTGCAATTTCCAGGTTGTTGGAATTATAACCCCAATCGTCAATTACTATAGCGATCTTAGCAATCTGTTTTTCGGCGGGTTTGCGCGTAATTCCCGGCTGTGGTTTTTTACTGATGACGAACCATTGCGCAATGATAAAAAGGAGCAATATGCCAATAATGATTTTGTACGCTTTATTATTGTCCATGGGAAACCTGTTACCTGCTTATTTGTTTTGAAGTTTCTTTTTCGTCAATACTTTTGTAGATCTTAATGGCTTTGAGTATATCGATAGCGTTAATTAACTGGTTATCTGATTTATAGTCAAAGGCTTTTTCATTCTTTTCAGGCTTTTCCTGCTTTTCTTTCTTGCTTTGATCATTTTGGCCTTTATTTTCTATATCGTCGAAAACTTCGTTTTTGTTCTCTTTACCTTTGTCTTCATTTTTAGGCGTAACCTGTAATTTTGCTTCTTGAATAATAATATCCGGCATAACTCCTTTTCCATGGATAACCCTGTTTGCTGGAGTAAAATATTTGCTGGTAGTAAGGCGCAGCGCCGAACCATCACTTAACGGAAGGACTGTCTGGACTGATCCTTTTCCAAACGATTTCGTTCCCACGATGATGGCCCTTTTATAATCCTGCAAAGCGCCAGCAACGATCTCGCTGCCTGAAGCAGAACCTTCATTTATCATGACTACCATGGGAATGTCCAGGTATGGATGCGATGTGTTTGCGTAAAACTCGAGATTCTGAGAGGTTTTCCTCCCCTTTGTTGAGACGACGATCTTTCCTTTTTCAATGAACTCAGCAGTGACTTTGACCGCGGAATCTAAAAGGCCTCCGGGGTTATTCCGCAAATCTAAAATTAAGGCGTTTAATCCAAGTTTTTTTAGATCGTTTAATCTCGTATTTAAGTCTTCCGGAGTATTTTCCCGAAACTCGATTAAGCGGATGTAACCGATGCCGTCTTCAAGTATGCGCGATTCTTTTATGTCTTTTATTTTGATGATATCACGCACAATTTTAAGCTCTAATATCTTTTTTTCACTTTCACGCAATACGGTTATCGTTACTGCTTCTCCCGGTTTTCCCCGAAGTTTTTTTACCGCCTCAGTTAGCGTCATGTCACGGGTAATTTCATCATTGATCTTGACGATCTTGTCTCCTGCTTTGATGCCGGCATTCCAGGCGGGGGTATCTTCAATGGGAGTAACGATCGTTAAAAGACCGTCTTTGATTGTAATTTCGATCCCCAGCCCCCCAAATCTGCCTTCGGTATCAATTTTAAGTTCAGTGTAGGTTTCCGGGTCCATAAACTGGCTATGCGGATCTAAAGAAGAAAGCATTCCTTTGAGCGCCCCGTAAATGAGGTCTTTGGCATTGATCTCATCGACATAATCCGTCTGAATGATAGCCAAGGTATCTGAAAATAATTGTACTTTCTTAAAAAGTTCATCTTGTTTCTTTTTGTCGATCTCTGAAGTGGCAATGGATCTAAAGACAAAAACCCCGATAGCGACAAGTATGATTAACACTAAGTTGAATCTTTTACGCATCCGACAACCTCCTCTTTAATAATTCTCCAACGACTTTCGGATTTGCCCGTGAACCGGTTTTTTTCATCACTTGGCCGACTAAGAACATACAAGCGTTTTCCTTTCCGGCTTTATAATCCTGTACTGATTTCTGGTTCGCATTAAGAATTTCTTCAATGATCCCTTGTAAACTTTCCGTGTCTGAAATTTGAATTAAATCTTTTTCTTTAATAATAAGCGATGCCGTTTTTTTTGACTTGACCATTTCGCTTAAAACCGATTTAGCGGTCAGATGGGATATTTGCTGTTTTTCAACAAAACTGATGAGTTCGATTAAATGCGCCGGGCTTACTCCCGTTTCACAAATCCCGCAATTGAGGCTGTGAGCTTCACTTAATAACGGCCCTATTAACCAGTTGGCAATCGGTTTTTTATCAGCAGGAGCGTAGCTCATAAGGCAGTTTTCAGCGTAATCAGCATCTTTTCGATCTAAAACTAAAATTCCGGCATCATATTCTGTTAAACCGTACTCGCGTATCAAGCGCAGCGCCTTCTCTTTGGGGAGTTCAGGGATGGTTGTCCGTATTTTGTCTATTTTTTCTTTCGTTATAAGAAAAGGCGTTAGATCAGGTTCAGGAAAATAGCGATAATCTTTGGCTTCTTCTTTGGAACGCATAGAAACCGTTTTTAATTCTTTAGCGTCCCAGAGGCGCGTTTCTTGAATGATTTTTTCTCCCCTCCCTAAAATTTCGGCTTGTCGTTTGATTTCGAAAGTTAATGAGTCTTTAACGGCTTTAAAAGAGTTCAGGTTTTTAAGTTCCGCCTTAGTCCCCAGCCGTTGCTCGCCAATTTGACGTAAAGAAATGTTAGCGTCGCAGCGCAGCGAGCCTTTTTCCATATCGCAATCTGATACATCAAGATACTGAATAATACTTTTGAGAATAGTCAAATAATCATACGCTTCTTGGGGTGAATGCAAATCAGGCTCACTGACGATTTCCAACAACGGCATCCCGGTGCGATTAAAATCAACCAGGCTCAACTCGTCTTTATGCATAAGCTTGCCTGCATCCTCTTCCATGTGGACCCGAAGGATATTAATGCGTTTGGAGGCAGCGTTTGTATTGATCTCAATAAAGCCATGTAATGCCAGCGGTAAATCGTATTGAGAGATCTGATAATTTTTCGGCAGGTCGGGATAAAAATAGTTCTTTCGGTCGAATTTCGTAAATTCTTGAATGGTGCAATTTAACGCTAACCCGACTTTAATCGCAGAATCCAGGAATTTACTATTTAAAACAGGCAGTGTTCCAGGAAAACCTAAACATACGGGGCAAACCTGGGAATTTGCTTGGTTGCCAAATTGAGTTGAACAGCCGCAAAAAGCTTTGGTAGCTGTTTTAACATGCACATGTACTTCAAGCCCTATAACAGATTCATACTCCATACATACTTATAGCTTTGGCTTTTTAAGGTGCCACGGGGTATTTTGTTCAAACGTATAGGCGACCTTAAAAAGCATTTCTTCGTTAAATGTCTGAGCGAGGATCTGTAATCCGACGGGCAGCCCCTTTTTCGTAAAACCGCATGGTATCGATATCGCCGGGATTCCCGCTAAGTTTGGAGAGATCGTAAAAATATCGGAAAGATACATTTGTAAGGGGTTTTTTGACTTTTCGCCGATACCAAACGCAGGGGTCGGTGTTGTCGGAGTGATAATACAGTCAAAATCTTTAAATACGGCGTCAAAATCCTCTTTGATACGGGTGCGGACTTTGAGCGCGCGTAAATAATATGCGTCATAATACCCGTGAGACAGCGCAAACGTGCCCAGTAAAATTCTTCGTTTTGCTTCTTCTCCAAACCCTTCCCCGCGCGTCTTTTTGTACATATCCAGTAATGACTGGCGCGATTGACAACTGCGAAATCCATATTGAACGCCATCATAGCGAGCCAGATTTGAACTTGCTTCGGCAGTCGCGATAAGGTAATAAACAGGGACAGCATATTCCGTATGAGGCAGTGATACCGGTTTGTGAATGGCCCCAAGGAGGGTAAGTTTTGCAATAGCTGCCTCTACAATTTCTTTAACTTCAGGGTCAATTCCTTCAATAAAATATTCTTGAGGGATACCGATTCTTATCCCTGTAACGTCATTAATGAGTGCCTGGGTGTAATCTGGCACTATTCGATTAACTGAAGTTGAATCTTTGCTGTCATAGCCGGAAATAACATTCATTACGAGCGCGCAATCTCTGACGTCTTTTGTTAACGGGCCTATTTGATCGAGGCTGGAAGCAAAGGCAATGAGCCCATAGCGCGAAACACTTCCATACGTAGGTTTTAACCCGACAATCCCGCAAAAAGCTGCGGGTTGCCGGATTGACCCGCCGGTGTCAGAGCCTAACGCGAAGACCGCTTCGTCAGCCGCAACTGCGGCAGCAGACCCTCCTGAGGAGCCACCCGGAACACAATCCTGCTGCCAAGGGTTGTGGGTCGGGCCAAAACAAGAATTTTCAGTCGAAGAACCGAACGCGAATTCATCCATATTGGTTTTTGTCTTGATAATACTGGCGCCGGCATCTTTTAATTTTTGAATAACTGTTGCGTCATAAGGAGGTTTAAACCCTCCTAAAATCCGAGAACAACATTCAGTGTTAATTCCTTCGGTACAAATATTGTCTTTGATTGAGGCAGGGATACCTTGTAAGCTTAATGCACTGTTGGCATTGTGCGTGTGTTCGCAGGTAAAATCATTGATATTTAACCTGACATAAGCATTGACTTTACTTTCAGTTAATTCAATTCTGTCTTTAAGCGATCGGATAATCTGCTGCGAGGAAGTTTTTTCCTCATTGATTTTTGACAACAGTTCATGGCAGGTTAATTCGTATAGTTCCATAGGTTTTTATGTAAAAGCCGGGGTCTTTCCTTTTTTTCGCAACTATTCAATGACCTTAGGTACGCCAAAAAAAGAACCTTTGCGTTCCGGAGCATTGCCTAATGCCTTTTCAATAGGCAAGGATTCAACAAGGGTATCTTCTCTTAAGACGTTCTGCAGAGGTAAGATATGGCTTGTAGGGTTTATAGCATTAATATCAACTTCTCTTAACATATCAATAAAAGCAACGATATCCTGCAACTGGTTGGAAATAATTTCCAGTTCTTGCGCCTTGAGCTCAATACGAGCTAAATGAGCTACATATTTGACAGTATCTAAAGAAAATGGCATTGTTTTTAGTGTTTTATGATGGTTATCCCTTTATTGTAATGATAGTAGCATCAATTCTCGAAAAAGTCAATTAGCACGTAATCGTAAAGTTGCGTGGTGTGAGTAATTGCGTTCATACTAGAGGTGAGGCTGATTTTGATGGGAGCTTAATTATTATTCTTTTTCTTCGTTCTGCTCTTCTTTTTTTTTCTTCTTCCTCTCTTCTCTGCTTTGAGTCCCTTTATCGTTTTTCTCAATTTTTACAATATATTCCCTTTGAATGAGCATCCTCCAGTATGTTTCTTTGTTAAAAAGGATAATAAAATCAGGCTGGTCACTTAATATAATGCCGTCGGCCGATGAATTATTACTTAAAAATACGGTGTCGGCAAAGCTGCTCTTACTAAAAATCAACGAGCCAAACAGAAGTGCGAACAAAAATATTTTCTTGAATTTTAGGTGCATAAATCCTCCTTCTTAAAGTATAAATCTTTGCAATATGCTTTGTCCAAAAGACGCGCACCACGCGCTATCTAAAATTACCCCTTTTTTCAAGATTGTCAGGAATACTCCTATAAAAATAAAAGGAGTTAAGGGGAAAGTTTTGCTGATACTTATTTCAGAAAGCCCCGGCTCATTGAGCCCAATTTCCTTAATATACGCAGCTTGTTCTTCTGTTAATCCGTCAGGGTAAAACTTCTCATTGACCCCCTTTATCTTGAAAATCTCGCAAATTTTTATCATGGATTCATGCGATAAGAGCATTCCTTTACGCAGGTCATCTTTCTTTATTTTCTTTACCTCGCGCGTATTGAGGAAAGATTGAATCAGAATCGAAAAAATCGTACAGGCCAAGAGAAAAAAGGTAAAATTTTGGAATAAGCCTTGTATTACACGTGGTATGTCTTTTGCCTCAAAGACAATGATCGCTAAAAACACTATATTGAGAGCTGTGGTGGCGATAATAACATTTTTCTTTTTGAACAAAACAGTTAACTTTTGGAAACCAAAACTGATGATGATGCAGATAATCCCGAACAATGATGAAAAGCGGCTTTGCGCTTTCATGAAACCGATAAGCCGTATGATATTCATGAACATGAATATACTCAAATATCCTAATGCGATCTTAGCGTAATCTTTTTTATGAACATTAAGCAAGTTTATTCTTTCAACCGCATACGTAATGCTTGCTTTAAAATTGAGTTGTATAAGGGATATTCCTTTAAGAAAAACAAACAACTGCAGCACGAGCTTTATGAATATTTCTAGGATAATAAATAAAAAGACGATACTAAAAGCGTTAGCGAGTAAAATGAATGAAGGGAAATTAGGGATAGGATAGCTGTCGCCGTAATAGTGCAGAGGAACTAAGAATGAAAAGAGCATAAAAAGTTTGGCGTCACCTGCTGACCAAAAACCAAAATACCAGATAAAAAATGATACGGTGCATGAAATGGCAACATTTTTTAGAAAAATTGAAACAGGGAAAATAACAGGGGCATGAAAGAATATAATTTTGGCCGCGAGTATACAATAACAAATGATGCCGCTTAAGGCCCCGTAGATAATATATTTATTTTTAACTTTACCTATGCGCAGGTCATCAAATGAAGTGATAGCTCCCAGTATAAATAATATTGCCAAGAAGAGAAAATCCATTATTAAAACTTCTGATAAACCATCAGAGAACCGGCCTGATCCATGGAAGCGGTATTACCATTGTCCGTGAGAGCCATGAGAGCCATGAGAGCCGTGAGAGCCGTGAGAACCGTGTGAGCCGTGAGAGCCATGTGAGCCGTGAGAGCCGTGAGAGCCGTGAGAGCCGTGAGAACCATGTGAAACGTGCCTTCCGGTGACAGGGTCATTATCCATATAGGAAGTCTGTGTATACGGTTGTGCCGCTGCCTGTTTTTGTATGAAGCTATTGACCATCCCCAATGTTAAGAGGATCCCCGCGCTTAAACGTAAAGCGTTTTTTCTGGTAATCTTAGCTTCTTCACTGTTTAAAAACATTTTTAAGTCTTTTTTAACTTTAGGGAAATCTTTTTTCATGTCAGTTAACGCCTCCTTTTATTTGCTCTTGCTCACCAGGATTGTTAGTGATTATTTCTCTTAATTTAGATTCATCGAATTCTTGGGTGAGAGGGTCATAACTGAACTGTTGATATATTTGTTTTTTTACATCTTCAAACAGGGTAATAATCTGTTCTTCGGAAAAGCCGGCTTGCTTTTTTTGTTCATAAAAGATCGGCCACGATCCAAGAGCTTGCTGCATTCTTTCTTTATACGCTTTGAGCCTTTCTTGCATCAATTGTTCAGCGATTTCTTCTGGCTGTTGCGCCAGAGAGTTTTGCAAAGTTGAAGCGCTGGTTATTTCTTCGCATGTGGAATTGATCTTAGTTTTACAGGCGTACTTTCCTTTATTACAAATATAGCGCATAGTGATAAGCTCTTTTTTACAGTTGTCACAGGGTTCAAAGCTTGCTTTTTTATCAGCAGAGGTATAAATGATCATTTTTAAAGAATTATCGTTTCTATCGAGCAGTTTCTTTTCTTCTTTCGACAACGTATCTACCCAGGTTGTCGAGAGGCGTTCATCGGCAATATAGCCTTCTCTTACTTCTGATAAAGGTAAACCGCAAACAGGGCATTTTGTGATCATCTTGTGGTCAATTTGGACGAGCGTGTCGGTAGGGCAGCCTTGAATTCTCGATTCAGCAGCACAGAAAGTGATATTTGTTAGGACAATACAGGCCAATACAAAACATTGATAGAGTCTAAACTGATTCTTTTGCATACGTTGCCCTTTCTTTATTTTTCCGTCGCCGCTAAAGATAAAACATAATTTGAGAATTCATCTTTTACGAAAGGCCTGAGTTCTTTTTTTCTAATGTTATCAATCGTAACGATGATCCGGCTTTTTTTGTTTTGCACCATAAAATCAGCAAGCCCCCGGTAATCTTTTATTGCTTTTTTGACAGAAGCCAGCGGATAAAAGTCTTCAGCAAAAGTGATTTTTAGCATTTTTTTGGCTTTCGTTTTTTTGCCTGCGCAGTTTTATGTTTTTCTTCCCAGGGTATCGCTATCTTTAAAGGGTCTTCTTCCCAGTCCTGCTCAAGGCCTATTTCTTGCTGGCCTTCGAAAGTTGTTTTCTCAACAGGCGCAGAAGCCTGTGAGAAAAACAAAGCGGTTTTTATGATATGTTCCCGGATATCTTTATTGCGCAGTGCGATATTGTAACGCAGCGTATTACTGATAAGCTCATTTTTAAAACTTTCTCGTAAATCGGCAAGTGATACATGGGAATCCTTGGGGGTCAAGCAAACATTGATATCATTGCTTTGTCCGGGAAGTTTTTCCAAGAAAGCATACGTGTCGTTTAAAAACTGACAACAGGTAGTAATAACCGCTTCTTTAGAAAAGATATCGCTTGATAATTTAAGTTCAATCGTTTTTGTTTTTTTCATAAATGCTCCATTCTTTTTTTAATGGCACAGCATATATCCGGATGTATCTAATAAACCTGGATTAGCGATAACAAAAGGACTAACGGGAGAACCACCTAAGGTGAACACATTGATCACATGCATGAACGCAGGGTCACACCAAGTAACCCTTGCTCCCGGGTCAATTCCTGAAAGCGGAACCACCGGGAACGGGTCATATCTAACAAATCTTGGTTGAATAAACAAAGGGAACCATAAACCTGAACTTGTGTAATAGAATAAAGCGTGATAATTAATGTCATAGTATATTTGGCCATCTGCCGGATTTGTGGGAGGGGTTGGCCTTGGATCTAGTGATAGTACCCCATCATCAACCAAATATGCAGCACCGCTATTGGGATCGCGAGAGCGTCCTACGGTCATTCTATGTGCTTTTACCGTGTCATATAAACCGGTGAGGCTCGGATAATACGTTGTTATTACTATTTCTTCTTGGGCTGATGCTTGAGTAATGCAAAGGATTATTAAACTTATAATAGGAATAATTGTTAAGAATATGTTTTCTTTGTTTAAGTATTTGATGAGCATAGGTTAAAAGTATTTTGTTAAATACAAATCAAAAATCCGTTTGGCGGAGGAGCGCTAAAATCTGCCCTGTTTTTATTCAAATCAAGTACATTCACTGCCGTTGCGTTTTGCAAGCCCAATGGGTTTATTGGTGCATTACAAGAAAACGTTCCTGGGCCATATGGTATCTCACGGGCACTACCCAAAGCCGGCAGCCATATGGTTGCATTAAAAAAATAAAATGATCTGTCTATTCCATAGTAAAAGATATCTCCCTGTCTGGGGGCAAGTCCGGGAAAAGTTGCGCGAGGCCCAAAACTAAGAACACCATCTCTGGTTAGTTCAGGAGTACTATTTGTGCCAATGCCTACTTTATTTGCGATAAGCCTGTCATACGCTGCGTTCGCAGAAGGAAAATATGTTGTGATGTAAATATCTTCAGCAAAGCCGTACTGCGCAATTCCTACTATACAAAATAATAAGAGTAATGATAGTCTTTTTGTCATTTTCTCATGAGCCTCTAATCACACAGTAACCATCCTCCGCCCGGTGGCGGAGCCAACCAATTTACTAACCGTCCGGTTTGATCCATGACATTAATTAAAGTCATACCATATGGGCAACCAGACCATAAGTCAGGGGTATACACTTTCATAGCAACTCCGGGATTTGCATACCACCGTGTCCCATCATTATAAAAAAACATTAACAACGCGCTATTATAATAAATACTGCCTGGAATATTCCCCGGAGGAGCTGCAACCCTGGGAGAAAAAGCAATTGTTGCATCATCTGAATTATTATGCATAGCACTTTCGCCGACATTAAGTTTGTGTACTTTAATGGAGTCGTAACTCCCAAAAGGCGAAGGATGGTAAGTGCTGATAACAATATCTTTATCAGTAGCAAAGCTGATCGAATAATAACATAATAAAACAGCTAAACTTATGTAAATTTTACGCATATGCATAGTAATTAATATATCAAATAACCGATTCTTGTCAATTATTTTTATGAGGCACTGTAATAGCTTTAAACTCTTTAACACCAAACTGTTTCGTATAATATTTCCAGGCCCCTTCACAATATAAATTATACACGCAAATTTTACAACAAGCAAATTTAATTTTTGAGTCTCTTCTCCTTCTTTTTTCAATAAAAAATGATTCTCTTCCCCGAGTGCCTATCGCTGTTTTCCTTTGTCCATCCTTGAATTCACCAACTATACCTTGAAAATTCGGGATCCCGGCTAATATGCAAAAGGGGATATCTCCCACAGTGAGATTAAGTTTCATCTTTTTCGCAAGGCCAACTGCTGCAGTAAGATGCTTTTTTATTGCAGTATAGCGAGGTACTAATAAATCAAAATTACGCCGTCCTCTTCCTTCCGGATTAATAAAGTTTAGCCGAAAATCCCTTAATTGGAACTTTTGGGAGAAAAAGCGGATCATTTTCGAAAGATCACGGTAATTTAATTTATTAATAACTATATTGAGCAATATATTATCTTTAATGATCCCTTTTTTTCTGAGTATTGCTAAATAACGCAGCCCTTGTGTTTTTTCAGAAAAGCCTCCTTTTACCGCGGTCAGAAAATCTTCGGTTGCGGCTTTATGGCTGTGAATAGAAATATAAAAGCGTGACGCTCCGGCCTGTATGATTTTTTTGAGGAATACCGCGTCAGAGTAACGCCTGCCGTTGCTGACCAAATAAACACCCTGGAATCCGAGCTTTCTGGCAAAGAGAATCGATTCTACGAGATGGGGGTATAGTGTCGGCTCACCTCCCAGAAAACCGATCATACGGTAGCCCTGTTTGTAAAAATCCAGGAGCTCTTTTTTTACTTCTGTGACAGGGATGAATTTCTGCTCTTCGCGCGGGACGTCACTCATGCAAAATTTGCAGCGGTTATTACAGAGAAACCCCAGGTTAATTTCAGCTTTTTTATCTTCCATGAAGTATTTTGGCCGTGATCGCTTCTTTACTCACAAATACAGGATGAAGCTCTTTTGAGGAATAAAATTTGTCCATTTGATATAACCCGGGGCATATGCTGTCAAGGAAACAGGTTTTGCAGCAGTCTGTTTTGTCATATCCCCATTTTTTCTTCCAATCGTTTTCATAATGAAAACCGCGGTTGTCCAGGAAAAATGTTACGCGGTTCTCTTTTTTTACCAGTTTTCTGGTCTCATTGAGGACGTGTTCAAACTCGGGAAGCGCGCAGAGCGGCAAGCGCTCTACTCTGAAAGTTTTATGGTGTTTTTCCAGGAATACCAGCGCACGGTGCAATGATAATTCAATTTCTGACAAGCGGGGTATCGTATCCGGATTTTCCTTGGCCCTGTCCATGTAGGGGTCAAGGTTATTCCAAACAAAATGGCGCACAAAGGAGAAGTTTTTTACGATCCAGGATACATTTTCATACAAATGGCCGGCATTATAGTGGTTGATCACGATATTCATATCAACTCTGATCTTTGGAAGTTTCTCTAAATTCCTTAAAGCTTTAATAATATTGTCCAGGGCGTCTTTGTTTTGAGTTAAAAACGATTGGATCTCTTTTTTATACGAATAAAAAGAAAGATGCAACTGCTGTAATCCCGCTTTTTTCAACTCCAGCAGGTAAGAATAATCGGCTAACTTCTGCCCATTTGTGATGATACGGCAGGGCATGTTTTTTACCCGGCAATAGCTGATTAAATCACCTAAGAACGGAGAAAGTGTTGGTTCTCCCCCGGTAAATATGATCCCATCATAGGATTTCTTAATATAGAGATCGATTAATTTCTTGCCTTGTTCAAGGGTGAGTGTTTTTTTTGTCGGAGGATTCGAACAAAAACGGCATTGCTGGTTACATTCCCTGGTGAGTTGGATATACGCTAATGACGCCACAGTGTTGACCTCGCTTTGTACATGTTTTGATCTGACAGTTGGCTCATATGTTTTTTAAGATCTTAAAGCCTTTTTCCCGTATCAGCCTGATAGGGGCTCCGTTGCAGTTTTTATGCGCTTTACAGAGATCGCACCTCAAGCTTTTCAAGAAAAACCTTTCATTGATAAAAAAATCCAAAAACGCGTTAATATCAATTGTGCCCTGCGTAAGAAATCGTTTGAACCTGCGCCGGTGCGTTTGAATGCAAACACCTGTTTCTTTTGACACTATTTGTTTATCTTTCTTTAGTTTGACCAGGTCGTTACAAAAATCTTCGATAAAACAATAGCGGCATTGAGCTCCAAAGCACGGCATAAGTTCGCCTCGCTTGATAAACCGAGAAAACAGCGACATTCTTCCCCTGATCTCATCTTTTAATTTTTCCGGGTGCTGGATCAATTCTTCAAATCCTTCCAAGAACCGGGCAGGGAACCGATTGGTCCA
Organism: Candidatus Omnitrophota bacterium; assembly: GCA_041662125.1. GTDB lineage: Bacteria > Omnitrophota > Gorgyraeia > Gygaellales > Profunditerraquicolaceae > JBAZTA01. The sequence goes on from JBAZTA010000003.1 coordinate 171,470, forward strand.
GATATAAATATCAGGGAACTCATATTGCAGCTGAAAGGCTTTTTTGAGATACGGTGCGGCTGCAGGTATTGTATACAGGACTTTCTCCTTATTCTTCCAGGCAGAGCCAAACGGCGTCACTTGGAGCAGATCAAATTCGGTTATATTGCGAGAAATAAAAAATCTCATAATATCCTCCAGATGCCGATAATTGATCTTATTGATAACGATATCAATATTTATAATCAGGCGGTTGGACTCCAATGCGTTTGTCAGTCCCGCCATTGCCTGCGCAAATGAACCTGTAACGCCTGATTGCTTCTCATAAAGCGTTTTCGTATGGCCGTGCATCGAAAAAGTTATTTCACTGACTCCCGCAGCGACTGCTTTATTGAGAAAAGACCGGTAGTAAAACATGCGGCCGTTTGTCACGACTTGGACCTGCGCATAGCCTAAGGTTTTTGCAAGTTCCACAATACGCAGGAAATGGGGATGCAGGGTAGGTTCTCCTCCTGAAAGGATAAGTTTAACAGAACCCTCAGAGATTCCCTGTTCCATTTCCTTTTTTAAGGCAAGAATGCTTCGAGAAGTTCCATTGTGATGAACGCTATCGAGGCAGAAAACGCAGTTGTTATTACAAAAATTCGTCAATCGCAGCCAGAATTTTTTTTTCTGCGCGGCCTCTTTACGTTGCGTTATTCGAGTTTTTAACTGGTTCAAGCTCTTTATCTCCATAGAGTGAGTAATAGTGCTCAAATATCCCGCCGCAAACACTCTTGTACAAACAACAACGGCATACGGCGGTCTTTATTCTTTTTCTTGTTGGACGCATGCATCTTTCTTCTTTTACATAGTTTTTTTTACCCGCGGCAAGTTCAAGCGTAAGGCGTTCATCCCAATAGAAATCGTTTGAATAACAGGCGAAATCACCTAAAATACAAGCCGGCATGCCAAAAAACCTGATAATACTTTTATGCGCATTAGCCTTTTTAATCAAAACCGGTATTTTTGTTTTGATTTCAGAGAGCCTGACGGCTAATGCTTGGTAATCGCGTAACCCTCTTCCTTCCGGAGCAAGATTCGAAAAAAGCATGTGTTTGATCTTTTTCTTCAAGAGAAATGTTTCTATTTTTTCGAGGGAATTAAAATTAAGCCTGCTGATTACTGTGTTGCTAAAGATCCTGATCGGATAATCAGACAACCATGCTAATGCCCGGGATAGATTGCTAAAACTCCCCTGGGTTTTTACGATCATATTATGCTCTTTCGCCGAATGCCCATGGATGGAAAAACATACTTCATCAAGGTATGCGGCTACCTGTGAGCAAAACTTTTTTTCTGAAAATCTACCCCCATTAGTGCCCACGCGGATCGAATAACCCATTTTCCTGGTTTCCTGTGCCAGCTCCGTAAAAAACGGGACAAGGGTCGCTTCTCCTCCGGTAAAATGCACGCTCGTAAAGCCTTTCTTTTTCTTTTCTTTTAACAACGTAAGAATCGGATCAAGGGCAAGCGGTTGTCTGTGAAACCGGCCGATAGCATCGGAAGAACTGCAAAACACACATTTCTGTGAGCAGGTATATGAGATATGAAAGTCAATATGTTCCATTTAAAGATTTTAGCACAGTAATACCATTCATACACGGCATTTCGCTTTAATCCGGCAAATCTCATCCGCCCCATAAAGAGTGCGATAGCCGTTAATGATTCCCAAACACTTTTGTTTGAATAAACATTCCTTGCATTCTTTTAGTTTGATAAATCTTTGGTCAAGCAGGTAAATCTTCATTGAGTCGGAGATTTCGTCAGCGCTTTTAATCAGGTCTTTTTGAACTTTTTGTACAACACAAAGGGGAAAAGCGACTAAACAATTTATTCCCTGTAAAAGGCTTTTTATATCTGCGTATGAAGGCATGAGGTTTTGCAGAGGCATATTTGCTGTTTTCGGCCTTACCGGCAACGCGATAAAGGGTTTATTCATCTCTCCCTTGACAAATTCTTCTAAGGCTAAAAGATGCCCTATATTCTGTTTTAATACATTGGTATGGATATACGTGCGCGCGCCGTATTCTGCCGCGTTTTTTATCCCCCGTAAGACTTTCCGGTAACTGCCCCTGGTTCCAACAATAGTATCATGAACGCGCGGGTCATTGGAAAAAAGCGGAAGTGAGAATGAACTGGCCCCCCGCTGAATGAGGCAACGCGTAAACGCCTTATCTGCCAAGCATTCCCCGGAGGTCATGATCTCTATAGTTTCAAAGCCGTTGGTTTTTGCAAGTTCGACTACTTCAAATATATCGTCATATAAAAGAGGATCGTTGCCGATAACGCAGAGCTTTTTCACGCGCAGGACTCTGTTTTCTTTAAGCTTTATTTTGATCCTTAACAGGTCAGCCTGCCCTTCCCCTTGTTTTTTGGTACAAAAGATGCAATCGTTCGCGCAGGGCCCATCGATGTATAAAAATAAAGAATTGATGCTTAATTGTTTGCTCTGCTCTTTTTGAAGCTTGAAAGCACCTCGTATGAACGGGATGAGCGCAGGATGTTCATTCGAGCGTAAGGCTTCCTGAGGAGCTGCGTTAAAGAAATCATCGAGTGTAATCCCTAAGTCAATATTATTATCTAAGATGTCACGTTGCTTCAAAGAGCAGGCTTTATTAAATATTTTATACAAGCTGTATTTGGTTTTAAAGAACGAATCAATGTGTTGTTCCTGAAAGACATCTCCCAGGAAATAATATTTGCGTAACTCAGGGAATGTTTTCTCCATAAAAATAGCGGCGTCAAAATACATCTTGCCGTCTGTATCTACTAATATTTCCTGGCTCAACATCGTAGGTTCGCAGTGGTTGGTAAAATTCATCAGAAAAGAACTGCTTGCGGGCAGAGCGCGTATTTTGGCAAGTTCATTTATGAGCCGGTCTTTTTCATCCTTGAGCCAGCGTATGCCGGTCTGATAACAGAGTTGGATCCTCTCCACCGCATGTGTTCGCAGGAAACATATACTCTTTAATAATTCAGTTGTGGTATCCGGGGCCACGACCATATTGACAAAAAAAGGGATACCGGATTTCTTCAGGCATTCTAAATTAGCCAGGAGCGGCCCATAATAATCCTGTTTATGCAAAGCAAACCGGTGCCGCAAAGTCAAGCGCCGGCCTCCGTCTAAAGAAAACATGATCTCGACCGGATATTTTTTAAGGAAGCTGATTTTTTTACTATCAAGGAGCAGGCCGTTCGTGGTTATCATAAAGGTGATCTTTTTTTTTCGTTTGAACGCCTGTTTTTGCGCGTATACAATTGCATCTTTGATGAAATCCCATTGTAATAACGGTTCCCCTCCCCAAAACCTAAGCCTGCATTCCGCTTCGTGAGTGCTTAAAAGTAGCGCTACCGCTTTGCGTAAGACAGGCCTGGTCATTGATGAGCTTGTGCGTCGTATTTCGCAATAATCACAGTTTAATTGGCAACGATAGGTACACATGATCATCAGGCTGTTAACGTACGTATGGTGTTGGGGTTCTAAAGAATCTCTCGTTATATCAATAGTCAGGGTTTTTTTCTGCATAGTATTTCCTTAGCCTTCCGACAGGGCATATGCTTTTATCTTTTGTTCAGGCTTATAGCTATTCTAAAACAATGATTAATCTGTGAAATAACGTTTTTGCAGCCCCTTGCAGGAGTGCGCAAAACGGCAATCGACGCAAAATGGCCTTTTACTGAATAGCCTGTTGAATTTAGACATATAGGCTGATTTCTTTGTTTTTGCTTGGATCAAAGTATCTACTTCATGATTTTCTCTTATACTGGCCGGGTGAAAACCTTTAAGGTCGTTTTGCCTGCGGTTGGCTGATTCAGGATACAGTAAGCAGGGCGCAAAACCGCGAAAGACTATGCGAGCCTGGCGCAGGCCAAGAGTGCGTATACGGGTCAAATAATCTTTGATTTCCGGCAAACTCAAATGGCTCGCCTTGCCCTTTGGTATGATTTCTTCGGCGATTATAAAATCCCTGATTGATGCTTTATAGAGTGAAGTAATTGTTTTTTCCAAATCGCGATAATTAAAAGAGCTCAATACAGTGTTGATCCGTATCGAAATATCGAACTTTTTACGCAATGCGATAAGGTTGCGGATACCCGCTTTTGTTTCCCGGCAGCTTCCTGTTCTTTGAGTTATTCGATCATGTGTTATATCCCGTACGCTATACAAGGAAACCGCGAATTCATTGACACCAGCGATCAATAAATCGCGGGTGAAAGCGGGGTTTTTCAATAATCGCGCGTTCGTGATGATTCCTATTGCACGAAAACCCCTTATTTTGCAGTGTTTAACTATTCGTATCAGCCCGCGCAACATCGTTACTTCCCCGCCGGTAAGGGTGATCGTCTGGCTTGTTTCTCGCGTCTTATTGATACTATGGTAAATTTGCTTAAGGGAGTTGCAACTGATAATGGCATGGAACTCATGCCGGGGGCAAAACAAACAATCATTATTGCACTTCAGGCTTAAGGTTATATCCATAATTTCTTAATGAATATGCTATATTGTGATCCAAGGTTTATGTTGTTGAGGATAATTTTCCTCATGCCTTGCCCCCCTGCACCATAGGCTCTTGATAAAAGGTAGAAATTAGTTAGTGGGCTTACGCTTAAAAGATTAATATTGCCTGCTTTTTTTACGTCTGTGACAAAGAACTTTTTTTTCATTGATTTAAAATCTTCTTCCAGGCATATCCCTGTTTCCCGGAAAATCTCTCCGTTACAGTCAACGGTGAGCTCCGCGTTTAACACGACAGGCTCTTTTCTTTCATCAGAAAAATTTAAAAACTTGATTTCTTTGTGCTTGCGCAGATAGCGAGCGATCTTCGCGGTCTCTTTAAAAAGTGTCGCTACAGCATTGTCAGGCCAGAAAACGCCAAGCGCGTAATTAGCCTGAAGTTTTTTGAACCCGAGTTTAACGAGGTATTTAAAACTTTCAAATAGTTTGCCGGCATCCTGAGGCATGAAAACGCTGATCGAATAATGAGGGAGCGTTGAATCAAACAAAGCAGAGAAGTTCTTTGTAACAATGTCATAATAATTGTTTTCGTTTCGATGCCCCCTGTTCTTAAGTTGACGCTGTATTTCCCCGTCAATACTGCATTCGACGCAAAAATTGTGTTTGGAGAAATAATCGATGGTTTCTTTCGTTAAACAAATGCCGTTTGTGGTCAAAAGAAAACTCACGGTTTTTTTTACAGCAGGCTTCAGGCTCCGGGCGTATGCAACGGCTTTTTTTATAAGGTCAAAGCGTAAAAGCGGTTCTCCGCCGAAAAATTGCAGTTGGATATGCCTGCGGTTACTGGTAAAGAGCAGATCTATGGATTGACGTAATACCCTCTCATCCATGGAGTCAGTGTACTTTTTCACCCGGCAGTAGCGGCAGCGCAACTGGCAGCGGTGAGTCAACAGGACGATTAACCGCTCAGGCGGCTGAAAGATCCTTTCTTCAAGCAGGCTGGCCGCAAGCATGCGCGTCCGAAGCAGCCTTTTATAAACTAAACCCCGCAGATCATGGTATCGATTAACAAGAATTTCCAGCTGTTTTACTGTCTTGTTTGCTTTGTTTTCTAAAAGCAAACATTCTTTCTTGACCAAGAGCGAGTACAGTATGGATTCCGCGCGCTCCAGTTTTCTTATGTCAAAATCAAAGATAAATGATTGTAACAAGCCTTCAATTCGATTGACCATTTTTCTTGAAATATGCCCCGGTTAATTTGCCCATGGTAATATTATTTAAAATTACTTCTTTGCTGTGGGTATCCTGGTAATAGTTTAAGAGATGGTATAAAATCAGGAATTTAGAGATCACGATATCATTTATATCCCTACAGGCTGCAATGGTAGTAACCGGCGGGAGGCGTGATTTTGTTTTATTTTCGAATAATAAATCAGTCAAAAAATAGATCGAGCCATCACAATCGACCATTATCTCTGCGTTTAAGACCGCCGGTTCAACCCGTGACCCCCCATTGCTTAATCGAACAATGCCTTTTTTAATAAACCGGCCGGCTTTCTTTTGAATGATATCAAGTTCGCGAAAAAAAATCTTTCGGGAAGCTTCGTCCCAGATAGTGCCGAGGGAATAATTAATCCCGATATTCCTGATGCCTAACGTCAAAAGATGGTAGAAATTGCGTGAAAGGTGTTTCACTGTCCCGGGAGTAGTGACCATGACTGCATAATGCGGGATATTCCGGCATAAGATATACTGCAGCCGGGATGTTGTCACTTGATACGGATTCTTGACGCGCGAGCAGGCTTTATTGCGGTTATGGAATGATTCTTCGCCGTCAATTGATAATTCAAGAAAAATATCTTCTTTTGCCAGGAAATCAGCTATCTCTTTGTTAAGCGCTATAAGGTTGGATACCAGGTAAAAGGATATCTTCTTATTCTTTTTCTGAGCGATCTTTTTTGCGTAGTGTACTCCTTGTTTGAGGAGATCAAAGCGTAATAAAGGCTCTCCTCCCGTGAAATCAAGCCTCAAATGCTGCCTTCGGGAAGTAAAGAGCAAATCGATCGATTTACGCAACGTATTTTCATCCATATCAGCATTGCGCTTGGTGATTGGGCAATAGGCGCAGCGCAACTGGCATCTTCTGGTGAGCATCAGTTGGATATTACATCTGCTATTCCCGATTCCTCTGCCGGTTTTTTTGCGGATAATTTCTGGGTATGAGGCGAATTCATCGATTACGCGCGTTATCGCATCTTTTGCAGTCGGCAGGCGCTCCTTGAGCAAAAGCAATTCAAAAAGAAAATCATCAAGAATTTTGATGTAATCCGCCTCTGACCTAAAAAGGCCATCTAAAAAAGGTATCATTGCCTTGACCGCTTTATCCATAGGTATGTCATGGTTAATGAGAGGATAATCAAACTCGGGGTACCCCTTGACAGTCAGCTTTCTGGTAACAGCTAAGTATCTGTTGAGATTGTTTAAGCGAGCGATCCTATAGCTGGCAGAAGGAAAAAGCGAGACTAAATACGGGATGATCGGCGTTAGGATCCCAAAAAACCTGCCGCATGAAATTTGAAATTGCGCTATCGATATTAAATTAACGACAATGTTTTTAAGCGATGTTGCATGATTACTGGCGATAAAATGGTGGCTTTGATTGATTTTCTTTCTCGATAATACGCGTACTACTTTTTCGATTTTTACAGCAGTATAGCCTTTTCCCAGCCTTTGTAACTCTTCGTCGCAAAAATTTTCAGACCCCAGGTATATATTTTGCTGTTTTCGGGAAAAAGCAGAGGCAGATATATGCGTGAGCAGTTTTGTATCAAGCGAGGCAGTCCTGCGTCCGCGCTTTACGGTATAAAATGAATTAATTCCCGCTTGGAAAAAATTGACTTTAAAAGGCGTGCGGGGAAGGTAATCGAAGAATAACGCCGCTCTTTTGGCATCAGCAAAGAAATCGTCGTCATGGAATGAGATCTGGAGGGCAGTTTGAGGAATTGACCGCGGAAAAAGATGCTTAAGCCGGCTGTAATAATCCTTAAGGATGAGTTTTATGTTTTGAAAACTTTTACCGCAGTACTGCCCTTTCCCGGGAGTTGTGCAAAAAAAACAATTATTAAAACAGCCGCGGGAAGTGTACAGGTTTATTCCCTCCTGCACATTTTCCTTCTCGATAAAACTAAAATCAAGAATTGAGGCGTCATAATTTTTAAGGCAATTTACTTTATCGAGGTTAGCAATAATGAGCTGGGATGAATTCTGAAATATAAAGCCGTTAAGCTGCAAAAGGCTTTCTATGCGCGCCTGGGATAAGGCGCTATCTGGATGAAATCCGGTTAAACATTTGACGATTTGAGGAAAAATGTACTCACCGCTGCCTCTTACTAAAAAATTGACACGGGGTAAATGGATGAAGGTGTGCTCAGGTGTGAGTGTCGGCATAACACCTCCGACTCCAATAAAAGAGCGTGTTCGCCGCGATAGAAAATCGATCAATGCTTTCACCTGGCGGAAATAATCTTCACAAAGGCTGATTCCGACGCAGAGTATATCCGGATTATTCATTAAGAGCGTTTCTAATTCGTTTTTTCCGGTAATAAACTTATCTGGATCAAGGGAAACTTTTGCGTCACTGAGAAGAACGGATATTCCCGATTTTTTTAAACCCGAAGCTAAGTATAAAGTGCCCGCGCTTATCCAATTTGTATTTTCTTTATTGCCTGAATTGTAAATATTCTTAAAGAGGAGCACTTTGGGTACGCGCAGCTTGTAGCCGGATGTCCGCTTCTTTTCTTTATGATGAGCCTGTTTGCCTGTTGAAAGTTCGATGATCGCAGGCGTGCCACTTTTTTTATAATACGTATTCGCAATTTTAAGCAGGTAAGCATTTTGAAGCTGGCAGTAGCCTTGCGTGCCGTTAAAACACAGGGAACCTGAAAATGCAACGCTATCAGTTAGTTTGAGGCAGAGAGATTTTTTACGAAGCATTGTATAATCAAATCGTTTTAAAACTACTCAATTACTGGTTTAAATTCAACCCAACCGTTTCGTTTTATATATGGTTCCCAGACGCCATCACAGATGGTAGCGTAAATACATTTTTCACAAGAAACCCCTTTTATTCTTTTGGGGTTCCTGCGTTCAACCCTCACATTTTTATTTTTGCTTAATAAAATCGATTCGAAGCTACCCAAGAGGTTCTCAAATCCTCTTAATACGCATGCCGGTAACCCAACGATACCTATGCCGACCCTGCGATGTGATCTGGCATCAAGTTTTAACGCAGTAACGGAATTCTTAAAAGCTTCGGCCAAAAACGTGTAGTTAGGGCTCAAACGGTTTAAAAAAAACAATCCATTGCCAGCGGGTATAACGCAATTTACACCGATACTTTCTACAGATTTAAAACCGAGCGCTAAACGATAAAAATCAATCAGGTTAGAAGCATTTATCGCATTAAGCGTTATATTAATCCGCCAAATAAAATTGTTTGTTTGTCTTAAAATATCAAGATTCCCGCAGGCTTTCGTTGTTTGTTCAAAACTCCCCTTGGTACGGGTTAAGGCATCATGAATTTTACTGGTACTCCCATGGAGAGAGACTATTATTTCAGTAATCCCGCTTGATAACAAGGCTTTTGCATAGTGTATATAGCTCAGGCGCCTCGCGTTGGTGATCAAGCGGATGTTTGAATAACCTGCTGCCCTCGCAGTTTTTATATACTCTGTGAGAGAGTCATTGACGGTTGGTTCAGGCCCTGTGAAAATAATGTTTTTTGTCCTGCGGACGCCTTTTTTTAAAAGCTGATGAAGCTGACGGGGTGATTTCGCAGTACTGCTATGATTAACCTTATCGATGCAAAACAAGCAATTGTTATTACAGCGGTCATTAATAATACACTGGAGCGTAACTTCATTTTGCAGCATGGGTGCCTTTCACCGGGACAAATTCATTCCAACCGAAAAAAGCGGGATATTCAATCCACGTTCCTTCACAGCGGGCATAATAGATGCAGTTTTTGCAGTTTTCTGCTTTAGTTTTTGCTAAGCCAGGACGAAGCTTGTCAAAATCAATTATTTCGTCAGGAAACTCGTAGATTTTAGTAGACGGGATACAGCGTTCCGCGATAAACCTGTTATAAGAACCCAGCATGCAAGAGGGTATTGCTTCAGTCATTACCGTAATACCGGCGTTTATGCCGATGGTTAGGGCTTCTTTGATATAGGGGATCACTAAGCTCATGCGCGGGACTATAGAATTGAAATTTTCAGCGGCAGAGCCGAGCGCATGGACGAAAGCTAACTGGAACTGTTTTACCCCCAGATATACCAAAAGCCGCGCGATTTCAGGAAGCTGCCGATAATTCGATTGAGTAATAACCGTGTTTGAATAAACCGGTACGTTAAGCTTGGTCAAATTTGTAATTGCTTTGACGGTTTGAGCAAAACTTCCCGGGGTAGATGTAAGATAATCATGCATCGCAGGAATATGCCCGTGAATGGCGACCCCAAATTCATTGGCGCCTGAATCGATTGTTTTAACACAAAAATCTTTATACGCGAACATGCGGGCGTTCGTCTGGATCTGTATCCTGCGGTAACCCAATTTCTTTGCAAAGCTCACAAGCGTAAAAAAATCCTCACGGATCGTAGGCTCGCCTCCGGTGAAAACAACTCCGTTAGAAGTTGCCCGCGCTTCTCGCAGTATTTTCTGAACATCGTGCGTTGACTTATCCTGCAGTATTTCTTTTTTCTTGCCTTGAACGCAGAATTTACAATTGTTATTGCACGAATATCCGATTTTAATATCCGCCCGAACGATCTTGATCTTGAGGCTATCCACAAAATTACACAATAACCGGTCAACAATGTAGGTATCGCTTATGATATCTTTGGAAAAGGCCTTTTTGATTATTATCGGCATTTGGCGCGCATCAAAGCGCAATGCGCTATTCGATATAGAATTGACGTGCCCAAGAAATAACTTATTTTTTTCGTTAGCCATGTTCTTAAAAAGGACGCAATTGCTTGCGTAGAAGTTTCCAAAGGGATCACAGGTCAGCCCGGTATTAAAAAGCGGGACATCTCCTTTTACCTCTGAATTCTTAAAATAGATTTCTGGTTTGTCGCATGCAAACAGAGAGATCTTTTTGAATTGGCGTTCTAAGTTTTTTATGTGGAGCCCCTTCCAGTCCACATAGTAATTCGGTAAAATGTTAAAACGCCTGAAACCTGACGCATAGAGTTTTTTGAAATCAGAAAAAGCATGACAGGCGCCTTTTGGCGTGATATTAACGGTAATGGTTAAGAAAGGATACTTGGGAAGCGTAAGCGTGGCTTTGATTTTCTTGATATGGTAGGAATCAACCACGATTTCTATCTCGTGTTTCAAGCAAAATTTCACTATTGTTTCATCAATGAGAGTGCCATTGGTAGCCAGGACAAAATTGATTCTTTTATGGAGCCGGCGCGCAATATGATCCGCGTAGATGACTATATCTTTGAGCAGCGAAACCTCAAGAAGCGGTTCTCCTCCAAAAAACTTTATCGTCTTCTGTTCTCCGTGAGTCTGTAAAAAGAACAAAACCGCTTTCCGGGCGATCTCCTTTTTTATTGAAATATTTGTTTTCTCGATGCCGCAAAAAGAACAGCCTTCGTTGCAATTTTGAGTTAAAACAAGAGTCAGGAAAGTATTGTCCACGTATGTATAACGGATTTATAAGGTTACGTACGTTTGGCACCCGTGTAGCTAAATGCAGGGATTAACACAATGAATGTAAGCAGTTATTGTGAACCGGCTGGTAATGTGTAATTTGCCCATTTATAAAACAATTTCTTTACCTTTGTATTCCTTAATTTATCAAACAAAAAGTCAAGTATCCCTTTATTGATTATGCAGCGGGGATTTGAACTTATATGAGAAAAGATATTGCCTTCATACGACCAGTTAAATATAGGGCAAACTCCGCAGTAGGGTTTATACGCGCATAAATCACAGCTGGTGTTATCCAGGCAGGAAGCCATACTTAAGACTTTTACCGTAGAATGGTTCACGATTTCTTTGTATTTATTTTTTGATACATTCCCTATGCAGAATATTTCATCGCCGACCATTCGCCCTTCATCGCAGGTATAGACCTTTCCGTCATAGTTATAGAGCAGTTGGCCTATCCCGGCACCGCAGGGAGAACGCAACTCAAGAAAATTCGGGTCATAGTCGGTAATGATCTTGGCAAGGAATATCTTAGCGGTGTTCTCATGAAAATGGCTTTTGGGGTGTTTTAACGCGTAGGATATGACACGGTTAAGTGCCCGCGTATAGAATTTCAAGTATTCTTGCGGGGTATAGCCGATATCTTCCCACATGTTTTTCGCGATACCCAGGGGAGTCATCGGGCGCAAAAAAATAAATTCAAGGCCCCTTGTAATATATTCATTGACGATTGCTTCAGGGCATTTCAAAGAATCTTTGCTTACGGTAAGAAGAGCCCCGGGCTTGAATTTATTATCAAGTTTTGATTTGTAAACTTTTTGGGCTTTTTTGAGCCAGCGAACCGCTTGACGATGATTATTCCCTTTGCTCCAGATACGGTTCTTATTATGGATATGTTCCGGGCCATCAAGAGAAGTACAAACAGTAACTGAGTTTGCTACGAGAAATTTAAGTTTTGCCTCATCCATTAAAGAAAAGTTAGAAACAAGCCGTAGCTCAAGATTCTTCTTTTCCACCTTGTTCTTGGTTTTACTGTATTCAATAATGAATTTAACGGTTTGCCAATTAAGCAGCGGTTCGCCTCCCTGAAACTCAAGAGCAATTGTTTTCGAAGGAGACAAAAAGATCATATCGACGATTTTTTTGGCGGTGGCGATGTCCAGGTCAAAGCCTTTTTCTGATTCTGCTCGGGACGAGCTTTGGCAATAAATACATTTTTGATTACAGCGCAGCGTGACAACGATGATATGCAGAGACGGGCCCTGCCATAAGAATAAATTCTTTTTCTGGTATTTTAACACAATATCCGCAGTATTGATCTTATCCCGGATCAATCCTTGTGTCTTTAATATTTCAAAGATCGGGCCATGCTGAGGCAACGTTCCTTCCAGAAAACTCGTAAAATTCTTTTCGGAGAGTATCACGTATTCTCCGACATCATTGGTGAGCAGATAATCGGATGCGCCCTGTTTTTTAAATCTAAAAAATCCGACTTTCTCCCAATCAACTTTTTTTATTATAGATTGATTCATGTTCGCTCCTGTATCCAATGCTCCTTTACTCAACGAAGTATATAACTATGAACCGAATGAATGTTTTATTATATCACATTTACACTTTTTTCATGATAAATTCTGCTTCCTTAACCATTCACGGAAAAATCTTTTGCTTATTGCGCGGTCGTTATGTTGTTGTTAATTGACGTTATTTTTAAGAAAACAAGTTTATTCTTCAAGTTATCATTTGACCGCGTCGTTATCTTAATGTAGTTATCGCTATAACCTTCCCAGGAGAAGGATGTATCACTAGTTTTCGATTCTATAAGTACGGGGACTTGTTTATTGAGGAATCGCCTACGAAACGCTAAAGACATTTGGCTCTCTATTTTTTTGAGTGCCGCAACACGGGCATGAATAGTACGTATATGAATTTCCGGTTTAAAATGGAATGCTTTGGTGTGTTCTCGGGGGCTATACGGAAATATATGCACCTTCAGAGGCTTTATCGCGCGCACGAGCTTTATCGTATTATCAAAATGAGCTTGGGTTTCACCGGGGAACCCGACTAATACATCGGTAGTGATCGCGATCCCGGGAACAACCCTCTTTATCTCTTTTACCAGGTCAATATACTGTTTTCGATTATATTTTCGGTTCATTTTCATGAGGATTTCGTCATCCCCGCTTTGCATCGGGATATGCAAATGCCGGCACAATTTTCCAGACGATGAAAGTTTATGTATTAATTCTGGCGTGACGTCGGATGCTTCAAGAGAACTCAGCCGTATACGTAACAGTCCTTTTATTGTTTCAAGTTCTTCGATGATTCCTACGAGGTTTTGCCGGCCAGACAAGTCTTTACCATATGCTCCCAGGCAGATACCGGTAAGGACAATTTCTTTAAAACCATGAGCAACTAAGCTTTGAGCTTCAGCGTAAATGTCGCCTTTTGCCTTACTTTTTGATTTTCCCCTGACCAGGGGTACTTTACAGTATGAACAACCATTGTTACACCCATCCTGGATCTTTAGAAAAGCCCTGGTATGGCCTTTAAAAGAGGTAATTGCTTCTTTTTGTGCTAATCCTGGTTTCTTTTTCCCCGGCAAATATTTTTGAATATTGGCCTTATCTTGGTTACGCACAACCAGTATTGACCGGGATATATCCTTGATCTTATTCTTATCTAACTGCGCTAAACATCCGGTTACGATTATTTTTGTTTGAGGGTCCTCTTTTTTTAACCGCGTGATCAATTTGAAAGCTTCTGAGTCGGCTTTATGGGTAACCGTGCAGGTATTGATCAAACAAATATGAGCACGTTTTAAATGGCCGACTTCTCTATAACCATTAAGCGTAAGTTTTTCTCTCATATCCTGGGTGTCGTATTGGTTAGCTTTACATCCAAATGAGTAAAATCGTACGGTTTTTTCCATGTGAGTAATATTTGTTAATCTGATCCGTAATAAAATCTGATAAAACCGGCTATAGCTATGGCTGCGGTATCCACACGCAGAACCAGATTCCCAAGCGAAACAGGGATACATCCCGCTTTTTTGGCCTGATTAGTTTCTTGTTCCGTAAAATCACCTTCAGGCCCTATCAGTACCAGAATTTGGCGTGGGTGTTTAAAATCTGAGAAAATTTCAATGGCTTTCTTCCGATTTCCTTCTAAGGTTGGGATCAATTTCAGGTCAAATTCACAAGAAGTATCTAAGAGTTCACCAAAAGAGGTTATAGCGCTAATTTCCGGAATTGTGCTGCGTTGGCTCTGTTGACAGGCATTCTGAGCTATTCTACGCCAGCGTTTTAGCCTGAGGGCCTCTTTCTGTTTGTTTATTTTTACAATGACCCTCTCTGATAAGAGCGGAATGATCCGGTCGACGCCTAACTGTGTTAATGTATTGATTATATCATCCATTCTTGCATTCTTAGGTATTGCACAGGCAATCGTAAGATGCGTATTTACCGCGGCACTGGCGTTTTTGACCGAATGTATCTTTAAGGTGATTTGATGTGGTAGAATTGTTTCCGTTTCACAGGTATACTCAAGCCCGGTATTATTACAAACAATAAGCATAGCATCCGTTTTTAACCGCAGGACGTCTTTGAGGTAATGGATCAATACTGGGTCAGTGATCCGTATGTAACCTGACGCAATATATTCTTCAGGGCAAAAAATTCTTTTCATGCGTTATCAACTCCTTTGCGAACTTACGATGCCTAAAAAGCATTAACGATAAAGGTAATACCGATACCAATAATGATTAAACCGCACATAATACCTGTAATCCGGCCATACAACTCTGTTTTTCTCGCCAATACTTGATTAAAGAATCCTGCGCCGATCATTATAACAAGTAATACTGAAAAAAAAGTCCCTAGGCTAAAAGAAAAACAATAAACAACAGCCTGGATCCAGGATTGAGCTAATAAGAGTATATATGAAAAAACGGCGATCAGGGACGCGCATGGTAAAAACCCCAAAATAACCCCCAGAAAAATTGCCTGTATTGAATCTGTTTGCAGCATTGTATTATGTTTAAAAGTACAAAACAGGTTCGCTCGTTTTTTATCAAGAATGATCATTGTCCCCAAAAAAATAATCAGGAGTCCCCCCCCTAGTGAGAAATATCGGGCAGTTGCTTGCGTGAACTTTTCAAAAATAGGCTTTCCTAAGAAAAAAAGAATGACTATAAAGATCAAATACACAACTATACGCCCCAAGGAGAAAAAAAGATAGATCAAAAAACTCGCGGCAGGTTTTCTTTGGCAGCCCGTTACATATGATACCAGTACCGGGCCGCAACTAACCAAACAAGGGCCTGACCCTAAACATACGCCCATGATAAATAAATATATAATATTTTTAGTCATCGTTTGGCCTATAAATCCTTTTCCGAAAAAACTTCCGCTGTGAACACATACAATTCTGTCGCACTTTCTTTCCATGCACCAGAAGGCAATCCAGCTTTTTGAGCGCATAAGTTCGATAAAAACTCTTCTTTAGACCAACCAGTCTCATTGGCAACTTGTGGAAGAAAAACCCCTTGGCGCAAGCCGCGTTTTACTAAGACTCCCTGCCCCGGTATCTTGATTGCATCAGCAGAGGATACTTTTACCAAAGGCGAAAGCACGGAAATTTCGATCTCAATGTCGTTTAATTCCTGAGAAGTCACCCTTTGAAAACGGGGGTCTCCTGTCGCTGCTTCAATAGCCATATCCCGTATGGTCAGATATAATGCTTGCGTGCCTATAATGTTTCCGATACATCCGCGCAGTTGGCCGTGTTTATGGAGACTGACAAAAGCGCCGCATTTCTCCATGAAAACTTGATCTGTTTCGTTTATTTTCTCTCGAGTGCCGCTTTTTAAAAAAGAGGCAATTGCTGCCCTGGCTATTGTAAGGGCTTTTGCTCGCTGTTCTTTATTTAACATAGTATGGCCTCCATCCTCTCCTTTTGAACCAACAGTTTCTGGATTCTGTTTATCAGCTGAATACGCTTGGCCTATAACACAACTGGCATAACCTACCGTCCAAATTCCCGGGGTTTTCTTGCCGGTAATTTCTGCGGAATTTGTGTATTTTAAGACAGAAACGTTGTGATAGCCTAAGGCTTTTGCAACCAAAAGTGTTGTAATTACCGGATACCCGCCGCATAATTGCAGGGAACCATTGGTAAGCCCGGTAAAGAGCCCTTCGGTATCCATAGAGCAAATATACGTTAACGTGCGTTTGTCAACAAGCGGGGTTTCTTGGTAGTTATAACCATGATACATGTCAGTCGATGCGATTATCAAAACATCGGTGCGTCCGGCGATTGCTACTCTTAGCGCTTCAGCAAGCGAGTTACACGTTTCTAAATCAACCTGACCCATAATAAGAGGAACGATTTTGAAATTCGATAAAACTTTCTGCAGAAACGGCAGTTGGACCTCGATTGAATGCTCTTTGAGGAAGGCATTTGGCTCAAAACGTATTAATGGCGATCTCGAGAGCAGTTTTTTACTAAAATCAGTATCGACAAAAAGCTCACCCAACGGAGTTTCAAATGATCCTTGAGGATAAAGAGAAACACCTTTAAATCCATAGTAATGGCTGGAGCCGATAATAATAACTGTTTTATACCCCTTATTTTTTATCAACGAATACCCATAGGCTGCTACTTTCCCAGAAAATTCATATCCTGCGTGGGGAGACAGTAAAGCAAAGATTGTACCGCTTTGCGGCTCGGGGTGAGCAAGAGATAAATACGTGTCAAGTACTGCTGAAAGTTCTTGGGGATTTTTGGGGTAAAATGACCCTGCCACAGATGATTTCTTAGTTCCCTCAGCAAAGCTAAGGCAAAAAAACGTATTCATACATATATGCAATAAAAGTATCGACAAGAAACGTTTTTGATTAAGGATTTTCATTCCAAACTCCTTCGATCTTTTCCGCGCAAAAGGCGCATGCTTGGTTCTTTAAGTTTTTCTCTACTATAAAATATCCGTTACGTTTAATGACGATCTTATGGCAGCGGGGACAATACGTATGCTCCCCTTGGTTTCCCGGGAGGTTGCCGATATAAACATATTTTAATCCACGTGAAAGCGCGATTTGACGGGAAGCTTGCAGAGTTTCAGCCGGAGTCGGGCTTAGGGAAAGGAGCTTATACATCGGAAAAAAACGGGAGAAATGTAACGGTGTATCAATTCCAAGGTTTTCTTTAATCCAATCGCACATTTGAGCTATTGAATTTTGAGTGTCGTTATATCCCGGGATCAAAAGAGCCGTGATCTCCAGATGCACCCCGAATTCTTTCAAGATTTTAAGGCTCTTGAGCACCGGCGCTAAACTGCCTTGCGTCATTTTGTGATAAAAGTCTTCAGTAAAACCCTTGATGTCAATATTTGCAGCGTCCAGATACGGCGCTAACCGCCGTAACGGCTCTTCGTTAATATAACCGCTTGAATGCATAACATTACGTATCCCTGCTTTCTTTGCCAGCTGAGCGGTTTCCAGCATATATTCATAAAAGATCGTCGGTTCAGTATAGGTGTAGGCGATAACAGGAGATTTTGACTCTTGAACCTTTTTTATTAAATCTTTGGGTTCAAGAAAAATGTACCGGAGAGTTTCAGAAGGTACTTGAGAGATCTCCCAATTCTGGCAAAACGCGCACTTTAAATTACATCCCGCAGCAGCAATAGAAAAAGCAGTTGTTCCAGGGAGAAAATGAAACAAAGGTTTTTTCTCAATCGGGTCTATGTGAATAGCAACCAGTTTAGCAAATGATTCGCTGTACAATTCACCATTACTATTTTGCCTAACACCGCAGAAACCTTTTTTCCCCAGGCTGATATAACATTCTCGCGGGCATAACCGGCATTGGACAGCTTTTCCGTTGAGTTTTTCATAGAAAAGGGCAATTTTTTGGAATGGTTGAGCAATAGTGCAGTTAAATTGACGCGTAAAGATAATACATGCGCAGATAAAGAAAGCAACAGTGATACTTAACAGAAGTATTCTTTTCATAAAACAGGAATAGCAGGATTAAGCTCAATGCAGATGAATTTGAAATGAACAATACTATGTGGAGCAGGGGAGGATCGAACTCCCGGCCTTCGCATTGCGAACGCGACGCTCTCCCAGCTGAGCTACTGCCCCAATTCAAAACTATGATGTATTAGTTGTTTAGATAATGTACCACAAAATAACCATACAATCAAATAAAAAACAATACTTCAGCGCGTGATCGCTTTTAATTTACGGATACGGAAGGCATAAAAAGATTGGATCGCATAGTAATTTCAGGATTCTCGGAAGTACCACAAGGATACGAGACCTCATCAGGATCAAAACAGGCAGTAATATCAACAACAGCGTAATTTTCACTCATAGGCATCCCTAGTTTAGTAAAAGTAAAAACAGTGACCCTATTACTTAAATCCTGCCAACTCGATGTGGCCGTAGAACCGGTAAAGGCAGGAGTATAACGGACGAGATTTCCCGTGAACCAGTAAGCAGCAAATCCATCATCACGTACACCGTTAAAGTTAGAATCAACATATATTTGCACTAAACTTGGAGAGCGATTAATAACAGTAGCATTACCATAAAATAGTTCATTGCCTATGATATTTAAGAATTGAGTTTGCATGTGCGCTAGAACAAACCCAATATCATTTTGCACCTTTACCGTTCGTTCAGAATGTTTAACCTCATAAATACTATACAGATGCATACTTCCTATGAGAAGTAAAATACTAGAAACTAATACTGAGGCGATCAGTAATTCAATAAGTGAAAATCCCTTGTTTCTCTTCGTTATATATATCCAATTATTATACATCAGTCCAATGTACTGTGATTTTTACACGGCGTAAAGGAAGGCCGGCAACAGTATTCATCATATACGTGGTAAGATAGGTGATTCGATTTATTGTCGTATCAACTGTTGCAGGAGACGGGCAGTGCGTTGTTCCTCCACTATTCAAGCAGTTCGGTAAGTTAAAATCAGTGGCATCCTGGCGGACTTCCATTTGGAGCGGATCAAGAAACATACGGCCAAGATTTGCAGCTGCAAGCCTTGCGCGGCTGTGATATAAATATTTCCTGCTGGCAACAGAAATATTAGTAACACTCAGCATGACCAGCGTTAAAAGAATTACACCAACTATTACTTCAAGTAAGGTAAATGCTTTTTTTCGCATAAATGAATTATTCACCATCAATACGCAAGGGCATCTTATAAAAAAGATGCCCTTGCGTACCAAAACTTGGCCAAAAGATCTGGTTTACGGACAGACAGAACTTACAGGAGTATCTTCTGCTTGCCGTAATCTCCACTGGATCACGCCTCTGGTCGCTTGACCGCATCCGGTTGCCTCAGATGAATATGACCACACCGTATCAGTTGGTATTGTCAATTTTAGATTAGTGTTTAAATCAACACGACTTGGGCAATTAATAAAAGCTCCATATTCCATCCGGTATATTCTTTGTGCCGATTGAATAAGCATCAAATTTGCTTTTGCTTCTCCTTCAAGCACCCGTTCTTGAGTGACTCGATACGCAGGTAAAGCAAATGCGACCAATATGCCAACAATAAGCACCACTACTACTAATTCAACTAAGGTAAAACTTCTCATGTAAGAACCTTAATGTACTCCGGTAATTAAGGTACGTTACGGAGTAAAAGCATCAGTCCACACGCCAGCTTCAGTAAGAGATATTTGTTCGCCTGCATTATTGCCATCTACTCTAACTGCAATAAGAGTAAAGCTATCTGTATCAGCATCAGTAATATCATAGGTCCAATCAGGATCGAGGTCAATGTCACCTATTTCCGAAAAATCACCTAATCCCGGAGAAGTATTTGCGGTTCCTTCAGCGATATTTATATATGTATCGTTATCAGCGCGATACATTTTCTCAGCTTGCGCAATTATTCCCATCGCATGCTTAGCTTTTGCTGCTTTAGCGCGTTCTGTTGATTTTAGATACTGCGGAACAGCCAGTGTTGCCAAAACTCCAATGATTATGATTACTATGATAAGTTCAATAAGTGTAAACCCTTTTTTCATCTTCTCCCCCTTTTTAATAAGATTGAGTATTTACTACGTTTTATTTCTTCTCTCACCACCTCCTTTTCTTATATATAATAATTATAACCTATAATAAAAGTAATGTCAAAGAATAATGTACTCACTTAGTGTATCTGGCTGATCTGGAAAATAGGCATAAACATGCCAATAATGATAAACCCGGCGCCTACCCCTATTACCATCAGTAATATCGGTTCAAACATTGCCGTGACGCGTGTTAAAAAAGTATCGACGTAATCTTGATAAAAAACATTTAACTTTTTGAGCATGCTTGATAATTCGCCGACTTCTTCTCCTATCGCGATCATTTGAACTGTCATTGGATCAAAGAAGCCGCTTTTTTCAATCGGGACGCTTAAAGGCTTGCCTTCCCTGACCTCATCCTTTATCTTATGGATTATTTCTCCTAAGGTAATATTATTGACACTGTGTTCTGCGATCTCCAATGAAAACAGGATGGGTACCCCACTTTCAACTAAAGTCGACATTTCAGAGGTAAATCTTTCTACCACAAGGACTTTAAAAAATTCACCTACCTGGGGTAAATGGAATAAGAAATTTTCAAAAACTTTCCTGCCATTATGCGTGCTTAAATAAATCCGCAGGAGATAAACTCCAAAGATACCCGCAAAAAGAGTTACAACAAAATAATCCTTGATCGCTGCGCTCACGGTGATCAAAATTTGAGTGATCAAGGGTAACTGAATATTAAAACCTTTAAATAAACTGGCAAACTGAGGTATGATCTTCATACTCAGGAACATTAAAGCAGAAACACACGCTATGAGCAGAATGACAGGATAAACTAATGCCGATACAATCTTGCGTTTAAAAGCTTCATTGCGTTCCAAATACCCTGCTAAACGGGCTAATACCATAGCCAAACTTCCGGAGGCTTCTCCACTTTCAACCAGATTTACCCAAAGTTCTGAGAATATCGCGGAATGGCGCGCCATAGCTTCATGAAAGCTTAATCCAGCTTCCATGTCGTGCTGTAATGCTTTGATAACATTATAAAGCTTTACACTTGTCACCTGCTGTGAAATGATCTCAAGGCTGCGTAAAATGGTGACTCCGGCGCCTAATAATGTTGCTAACTGGCGGCAAAAAAGAACGAGGTCTTCGCTGGTATAAGAAAAGTGTTTTCTTCTTGAACTTGATTTGCTCGTTGTGTCAGCAGTAGCAAGGTTGCTATCGAGCGAGATATTGATAATGATCCATTCTTTTTCTTGCAGGCGGCTGATAAGTTCGTCATGCGAACCAGCTTCTTCAATTCCTTCAACTTTTTTACCGGTTCTATCCCGGCAGGTATAAATATATTTAGGCATTTTTTTTCGCGGGAGTTTCTTAGGAGATGTATTCAGATCCTAAGGTGATCGCCAAAACTTCTTCTAATGAAGTAATCCCATCAAGCGCTTTCTTAATGGCTGAATCGTAAAGGGTCTGCATACCCGCTGATCTCGCCACTTCACGGATTGCCTGAAACGTAGCCTTTTGAGAGACTAACGCGCGGATCTTGTCTTCAACAACCATGACTTCTGAAATAGAGAGCCTCCCCTTATATCCGATATGGTTGCATTTAGGGCAGCCTTTCGCGCGGTATAAAAGCTCAGCCTTAAATTGAGCCGCCCGTAACTGTTCGGCAGAGGGCTCATAGGCTTCTTTACATTCAGGGCATAATTTACGTATTAAACGTTGAGCCACAACAAGTAAAAGCGAAGGCGCAAGCATATATGGTTCTATTCCAATATCGATCAACCTGCTGATAGCCGAAGGCGCGTCATTAGTATGTAATGTACTTAAGACTAAATGTCCGGTTAAAGCAGAGCGGATGCAAATTTCAGCAGTTTCCAGATCACGGACTTCTCCCACGAGTATAACATTCGGGTCCTGCCGCAAAAAACTACGCAAAGCGCTTGAGAAGGTAAGGCCGATTTCTGGCTTTACCTGGACCTGGTTTATGCCATCAAGTTTATATTCAACAGGGTCTTCTATCGTGACAATGTTCTTGGTGGGGTTTTTAATTTCGCTCAAAATAGCATATAACGTCGTTGTTTTTCCGCTTCCGGTAGGGCCGGTCAAGAATACTAAACCGTAGGGGGAATTGATGGCAGAACGGATTTGTTCAAGTTGCCTTGTGTCAAAACCAAGCTGCCGCAAATCAAGCACAACATGGCTTCTGTCCAAGATACGCATAACTACCTTTTCCCCGTAAATTGTCGGGATGGTAGATATTCTCAAATCAATAGGCCGATCGCCAATACGGACTAAAAATGCTCCGTCTTGCGGCAGTCGTTTTTCAGCGATATCAAGCTTACTTAAAATCTTTACGCGCGAAATAATCGGCATATGTAAATGTTTAGCCGGAGGGGGGATCTCATAGAGTTTTCCGTCAATACGGTAACGCAATGATATCCGGTCTTTAAAAGGCTCAATATGGATATCTGAAGCGTGTTCGTCAATCGCCTGGCGTATGATCAAATCAACCAATTTGACAACGGGAGCTTCTTCTGCACGCGCAATAAGTTTATCTAAGCTTAACTCTTGCTCAGTGCCTTCGAGCTCAAGTGAAGCAGCGTCAGAAGAAGAGCGGGTATAACTTGCTTCCACCGCTTCTTTAAACATCGTTGATTTTCCATAAAAATCTTCAACAGCTTTCATGATCTCAGATTTGATGGCTAAAACTGAATTAATCTCAAAACCGGTGAGTTTGCGAAGGCTATCAATCAAAATTAAATCGAGCGGGTCAGTCATTGCTACCGTTAATGACTTAAGGGTGCGGGATAAAGGTAAAACCACATTTTTCATCGCGAACTCTTGCGGGATAAGCCGTTCCAACCCCTGATCGGCAACAGGCTTTAATGTTTCTTTTCCCGCAGTGTAATAAGGCAAGCCCAGCTGCTTGCTTAAAACGGTGACGATTTGCTCTTCTCTAACGAGGCCTAATTTAATAATAACTTCGCCGAGCCTGCCGCCCTCGTTTCGCTGTATCGTGATAGCATGGTTTAATTGAGCCTCGGTCAGTAAACCTTCTTTAATTAAAAGTTCACCAAGCCGAAGATAGGTGTCTTTAGACATTATTAATCTTTCTGCTCAAATCGATTTAAACTTGAATTTATGGAAGAAAAACGGTCAAAACCTACAGATGCTGATTGTTCCCTGTCGGGTAAGACAACTTTTTTTGATTTGGCAAGCCTGAAACTTGAATCTTTTATAATATGGGGAGTAATAAATACCAGTAATTCTCTTTCTCTGTTAATATCAGCATTTTTGTGCCTGAATAACGCGCCAATGATCGGCATATCACCGAAAATCGGAAGTTTAGTTTCACTTTGAGATAATTCCGTGCGGATCAAACCTCCCAGGATGATCGTTTCTCCATCTTTGATCCTGACGGTTGATTTTGTCGATCTGATTTCCGGATCTTTATATTGGGTTCCGTCAAACGTAGCACCAAGTTTTGCCTCGGAGACAGTGGGTACAAGAAACATCGTGATATCCCCGCTTTCAACATTGACCTGCGGAGTAACTTTTAATGATACACCTGTTTCTTCTCGTTCAGCTGATTTTGTTGTAGTTGCTTCTCCCGATGAGCCCCCGACAACTGACGTTGCAAGGCCAATAGCCTCATTCGTGGTGATCTTTATTTCCGCGGTTTCATTATTGAGAGTTAGTATTTTTGGCCTCGCCAGTGATTTAGTGTCAGTCAGTACCCTTAAGAAATCAAGCGTAAGCCCCAGATTGGAGAACGTAACAACACCTTTATCTGTTACCCCTGTACCGTCACCTTGCTGTATAATACCATGTTCGCTTGGCGGGTTAGTATTAAACGCTCCAAAGGGAAATGTAGTATAGCGCGCGGCACTCATGACCGAAAGAGTAAATGAACCCGCAGACGACCAATTAAACCCTAATTTATCAACGGTATTTTTGCTCACATCAAGCATTTCCACCTCAAGCATGATTTGCGGTTGGGCAACATCAATTTCAGCGATCAATTTTTCAATGTTTCTCATGCGGCTGGGAATATCGGTTACGATAACGCTATTTGTCCGTTTGTCTTCAACCACTGAGCCGTTTTCACTGAGCATTTTATCAATCACAGCTAAAAGGCCAATATCTTCCGATTTCGTAGATGTGGTGCTAGACGATGAAGTACTTTCCAGCGCATCTTTTTTTTCTTTTTCTATATTGGAGGAATCAACAGACGCATACTTAAGACAAAAAACTTTCGTAATAGTTTCTATCTGCGGTTTTCCCCAATCTTTTACGATAAAAATATTCGAATCCTGTTCTAATTCGTATGTTAAATTATTCGCTTTAAACAATTTATCCATAGCTGATCTTATTTCCACTTTTTCTAAGAATACGGTAATTTTTCTGTCTTTAACTGATTCCGAAGCAATAAAATTTAATCCTGACTGGATAGATAAGATCTTCAGTATATCATTAAGCCGTGCATCCTGAAAATCCATCGAAATAGTAAGCTCAGGGTCATTAAAAGGTAATTCTGGCGCAGCATATGTTATCCCAAGTGAGAGCACTATTAAAAAAGATGACAGGGCAATACTGAATAGAGTATTACTTCGCATTTGCATACCTCCTTTTACTTCTTTTTAGTAGTAACTTTTTTTAAATTAGTAATGAAATCAACTGCAGGCGCATTAACGATGTACTGCTTGTTCATATATAAGACAACAATCCCATTCTTGGAAATTTCTATAATACGGGCACTGGCAATCATATCCCCTTCTTTAACAACCTTATCATTAACAATCGCTTGTTTTAAACTGCCCCCCCAGATAATACCCTGGATTGTCAAAGCAGGAAGTGTCTTAGTTGTGGATGAATCAGTTTTTAATGGAGTTTTAGAAGTTATTTCCGCGCTATCAGGAATAAGTAAGTTTTTAAAAGGGTCTCGCCCAACATCCACATCATACTCAACTGCAGGCCGGATTATTTTAAATTCTTCCTTTTTAATGTTCTGCCTTTTATCTAATTCATCAATAAGCCTGTCTGATTTAGTGTACGCCAAGACGGGAGTGCAGGCAAGAGTAGTAAAAATAACAAAAACTATTAACGTCAGTAATTTGCGGGCCACTATTTTCGATACTCCTTTATTAAAAGCGTGCTGATCAAAAACTCAGCTTCTATCTTTTTTGAGCTGCTCCCTGCATCACCCGAGGTTTGGGCAGTTACCGACAAACTATCGATCAAAAACACTTCGTTGCTATTTTCTAACGATTTAACAAGTTGGCCTATCTTATGAAAACTATCTGTACTGATAGTCATTTCAAACGAATAATATGTATATAAAGGATACTCTTTCTGCATTTGCGGTTTCATCGAAAGTATTTTAACTAATGAGTTCTTTGCTAAAGTTGAAATAGAATTTAATATCACTCCGGGATCTTTTACATTAAGCAGCCCTTTATAGGCAGTGTATTGTTTCTCCGAGACAACTATTTCAGTTAAAATTGTATTTGCGACTTTTCCCTTTTCTTGCTCCAGCGTTAACTTCTTGAGGTCTTTTTGACCCGCGATAAAAATATTACGCGCGATCATTGCACATATGCAAACAAATACAATATGAATTAACTTGCTTTTATTAATTTTACGCCCTTCAGCTAAATTGCGAAGAATAGTAGTATCCATTTTTTTGAGTTTTAATTGGCCTTACAAATGATCGTAAATTTAGTTACCACAGTATCCTGCATACGCTTGTTCTCGATCGATTCAATTCTGATCAGTTTAAAGATTTTATTAAAAGACTCGTTAGCTTTCAAGGTCGACACATAAGAATTTGCCGCCCCGATTTCTTTATCATTATCCCCCAAATAAGCCACACAGGATAATCTCATTTCTGCCGGCGTATCTCTATCGCTTGAAATATCTTTCCTAAACTTGAACTCTTCAATCCATATCCCTGATGGCAGGAGTTTCACTATTACGCTTAATTGAGGAGTGATAAAAACCTGTTTTTCGATGATTTTTTTTATAGCCCCTAATTTATCTTTTAAGTCAGTATTAAGTGTTTTTAATTGATCATTAGTTGAAGTATTGGCTGCGAAGCTGACTTGAGGCCTTTTTGCAACAAGATCGCTAATGTTGTTCTTAATCGGTGATTTTATATATATGTTAAAGAGTATTGAAGCCACAATAATACAAATACCCAAAACGATCATTTTAGGCTCTATACTGATCCCTTGCACCAGCGTTTCAACGTGACGGTCAACAGTTGATTGTTTTTTAGAAGTCTTAGGCTTATCTTTTGAAGTCAATAAATTGATCTTGATGGATGTTTTTATGCCTTCGAATAAAGCGCCCGCATATGCTTTTAATACGACCAGAGAAAATGGAGCGGCTTTGCCAAGAATGCTCTTCTGGTCTATGAAATGAGAGATAATATCTTTTTCTTGCGCTATCGACTCCAAGGCGCTGCGCAATTCTTCATTGGCGAGGAAATACGAATTTTCGATCTTTTTTGAAGGAAACTTACGGTTATAAAAATCAATAGAAACACGCAACTCCGCCTTTATTTTTTCTACATCAACAACACTTTCTTTTGGTTCTGATCCCGGCGCTGTTTGCTCGGAATCGCTTTTTAAAATAATGTCGCGGGAAAATAAAGGAAACCCGTCCTGCAAAACAAGAAAATTAACCTCATCATTCTCAATACTGTCGATATTGAGAACAACTGAAATGCCCTTTTCTTTAACACCCGCCATTTTTAATAAACGGATGGCACTGAATGCCGAATATTCAATCGAACGAATTTCAAGGTTAAGCTGTTTAAACATGGCAAAGTACTGCTCGAGAACATCCCTTTTTATCCCGACCAGTAATACCATGCTTTTCTTCGAAACATGGTCAAGCGATAAATAATAATCAAAGACCAATTCTTCTAATTTAAAAGGGATATATTTTTTTGCTTCAAAGGTTACCGCGCTATAAATCTCATCACGGGGGAGTACCGGGATATCAAAAGTACGAATAACCAGGGAATTTCCCGATAAAACCAGGTCAAATTTCTTGGCCGACAGCTTATTTTTCCTAAACTCATCTTTGAGCAGGGCTATCATTTTAATTTCTTCCGGGACTTTGTCTTCAACGGTATTAGAAGACAAAGTTAACCGAGAGACCTTAATTTGATTGATAATTTTCTTGCCTGAAACTTCAACAACACTTATATCCCGAGGCCCAAAATATATTCCAGCCGAATTGCTCATTGTTTATCCTCTACTTTAGATGTTGTCCTTCTGCTGCGCAACCATGTATCAACATCTCTGCGATTAAACCTCCAGACCCCTCCAACTTTTATGCCGGAAAGCTTCCCTTGAGAAAGCCAGTTATAAATCGTCTGTTTTTGTAATCGCAGATAATCAGCTAATTCGTCTATGTTCATTAACCGTGTCATTCTTCTACCTTTGCTGTTTTACATAACTGTTAATATTCAAACATAATGTATCCATTTTGTCAACTGTTTTTTTACTTATACTTACTTATAGTTACTTTACTAAGAATCTTCGACGGAGATTTGGCTATAACAAACTTATGTAAAACATAACAAACTTACTTGCTTTATAATATCTTCATGAAATTAACATAAAAAACCCTCTAAGAACAATCTCTGATCAAAGAAGGTTCTCAACGAAAATAGAATCGAATATTCTATAATAAATAGGATGACGTATTAAATTAAGGATAGGTGTAATCTGTATGCAGCAAAATTTGACGAATGCCATTAGCATTAGGAGCGCCAACGGTTATAGTGACCCTATAGGGGATATCCGGATCATTTACTGTACAGCCAGAGCTGCACAGTGTGTAGGTATTAGTTGTCCAGTTTTGCAATCGAAGGTTTTCTCGGGTTAAATTCATTGCCGCCAAAACAGCATAATACGCCTGAAGCCGGCTCACCTGGTGATAGTTAAGCCTTGACTGATTTAAGATGATGTTCAGGACCACTTGACTTAACGCGGCAACAATAAGCAAGGTGATCAAAACAATGAATATGACTACGCCGCGCTTATTGTTCCTCTTAAGCTTAACCATTTTTTCTTAAAGCGACGTTGTATTCATTATTCGTTTTTTGTAAAACAACATGCCCTTCACGAGCCAGCCATCCCAAACTCATCAAAACTTCATCACGAGGCTTATCTATACCTTGTATCAAAACATGTAAATCGACTTGCCCGTGCTGGTCTAAATAATGCCAAATCTCTCCGGCAATAATGCCGATTTCTGTAATCATAGTTCCTCCTCTAGTTATAGTATGAATTGATTATAAATACAAAAATAAACTCGGTCAACTAAAATTTTGTCTTTTTGCATTGAGTAAGCCATAAAAAAACAATAAAAACGCTTTTACCTGTCACTGCGTATGTGTGTTATAACTTCCGCAGCGAGGGCATGTTGAGATCTTACCCTCTTTAGTATTAATATACGTATAGGTGCAGACTGAGCAAAACCATATGAATTTTGGATTAAGGAACAAATCTTTTTCTTTTTGCTTGAGTCTCAGCAGCCACAGGATATAAATAAAGACAAGTGGTAAAACAACGTAAAAAGTTACCGCGAGAGAAAAATCCAGCCTGATCATCCGTAAGAAGTCATAGCGTTACTTGTTTTCAGTAGAAAGGTCAATTTTAATAGTCTGTCCTGTGCCTTCCTGGAAATGGTTTTGCTGTATAAATAGATAATGTCCGATATAGCGCATTGCTAATAGGTCGACTTCCAGGTTGCCTGAGGAAATTTTGCGTTTTATGATAGTTGAACTTGGCTTCTGGTCCATGCCGGCAATACACAATAGCTCAATATGCGCACTTTGCCTATCTTGAAAATATAGCGTAAAATGTTGCGGTAAAAGCGGATAAAACATAATAACGGAATCCTTAGGTATATGCATGCCTGTTGTTGAACTCGCATGGTAGAAATAGTTGCTCTTTTTCACTAAAATTCCTGCGGATAACGATGGTTTTATTTCACCTAAGGCCTGTATCCTTAAACCATCCCGGGATTTTTTCAAAAACGAGGAAGATATTTTCTTGAGAAATATGCTTTCAGTAACGCTCTCATAACGATAATCATTGGAAATAGCAATATCAGGCGCAAGTAAGATCGATCCGAGGAAATTAACGTCCGGACGCCGAGAATCTGCTAAACGATTGCCAAAAGTAAAACTAAAAACTCCAAATAATGCGGCATGGCCTAAAAACGAGATTAGAATCGTTTTCATTAAATTGCCGTGAAAAAAATGCAAATTATACTGATTCATTATTGGTCGGTGGCGATATTTATCACCGCAATACCATGTTCCCTGGCCATATCCCAAATTTCCACTACTTTTCCCAGTGAAGCCCGTTTATCCGCTTTAATTAAAACAGACGCGTTTTCCTGAGCCGCTCCAGCAAGTAAACTTTTGAGCCCCTCTGAAGGTTTTATTTCTTCAGCGTTAGAATATATCTTTCCTTCTGGAGTAAGAGTTATTACCAGATTACCTCGCCCAAGCGTTTGACTTGTTACGGCTTTTGGCAATTTTATGGTTATACCCGGCTGCATGATAAAACTGGAAGTCAGCATAAAGAATATCAAAAGCAAGAAGATGATATCGATTAAAGGCGCTATATCGATCTGTTTTAAACCGTGCTCCAATTCAACATGTTTCCTGAATTTCATTTTTTCCTTTCTGGATCATTCAGTCAGGAAATTGACTAATTCTGTAGCTGTCCGCTCCATTTCAAGAATTGCATTGTTAACGCGGCTGACCAAATAATTATACAGGACATAAGCCGGGATAGCGATAATAAGGCCTGCAATCGTCGTAAGTAATGCTTCCCAAATACCGCCTGCTAATTCTCCGGGTGAAACAGGCGCCAAAACCGTAGCTTTAGCCTGAATAAGCTGGAAACATCTCACCATTCCCGTTACCGTCCCCAAAAGACCCAACAAAGGGCAAATATGCGCAATGGTTGCCAGCGCTGAAAGATTTTTCTCCAGCTTAGGGATTACATACAGTGAGGCATCTTCAATCGCTTCTTTTATCTGAAGCCGCGGCCGGTCATACTTCAAGATTCCCGCTTTAAGAATATGCGCAAGAGGAGATTGTGTTTTATCGCAGAGCTGCAAGGCTTCCTGGATCTGATGCCTTTTTATCTTTTCCAGGATACTGTCTAAAAAAGATTGTGAATCAAGCGTTATGGTATGAAGGTACCAGAATTTTTCCAGCACAATCGCTACCCCAAAAACGGAACATAACATGATCGGCCACATTATTGGCCCGCCGGATGAAAATAAACTCCAGAGGTTCATTCTGTAAAGATCCATACCTCATCCTTTCATTTTCCGAAAAAACTTATTGCTTTCGATTTGCTTTAAGCGCCTCCAATTTCTCTTGCGCGAATTTAGCTTCAGGAACGTTCATTTCGGCGATCTTTTTGTAAAAATTACAGGCTTGATTGATATCTGTCATGTCTTCATATATTTGAGCGATTCGCAGAAGCGATTTTACGGATAAAGCAGTATTATCTGCATGAATATAGGTGACTTTAAGATAGCCTTCAATTGCCTCTTTGAAACTGCCTTGTGCCTGCCTGATCTCAGCTATTTTAAATCTGATCTCCGCGGTTTCTCTTGCGGGGACCAGCTCTAAAGCTTTCTCATAATACGCGGCCGATTCATCGTATTTCTTTTCTTTACCGAGCAGGTCAGCTATTTTTGGAAATACCAGATTACGAAGATGGGGAAATTTATTCGCAATCTGAGTATACGCATTAAAGGCCTGTTCGAACTTTTCCTGTTTCGTATAAATATCTGCGATAGCGATCAAAGCCTGTCCGGATAAATCAGAGGCCCCCGAATCGATGACTTTTTGAAAATTCTCCATCGCATCCCTATATTTTTGCTGTTCCACATAAATAGACCCCAATACATAATATGCATCATTGATCAAATTGCTTTTTGGAAAATCGTTGATCAACGAAGAAAAATAGCGGCTCGCTAAATTTAAATCATTGTGCCGGTAATAATACTCACCCAGCCACCACATGATCTCAGCCGTAAGGCTTGAATCAGGGTATTTTGTCCGTAATGACTTGAACCGTTGCATGGCCTCTGGCTCATTGCCCATCAGATAATAGCAATCTGCTATTTCATACTCGGCTTTTTGGCACAGCTCAGCATCTTGGCTATAGGCCCGCACAATGTTTTTAAAAGCTTCAATTGCCGCTAAGAACTCCTCCAAATTAAATAAGCTGCTCCCCAATAAATACATTGCCTGGGAATACAGGGGGCTGTCTTTAAAATCAACAAGGAATTTTTCGAAGATTTCTTTGCTCGAACGGTAATCCTGTTTTTGAAAATACGCTAAACCCAGCGCGTATGAAACATCATCGAGTAATTTTGAGTTTGGAAAATTCCTTTTCAGGCTCAAGAAACTCATGATAGCGCCTTCGTAGTTAGCTGTTTTTAGATGCGTGATCCCTAATTGATACTGCACGTAATCGTTATAGAGGCTGTCGGGATATTCCTTTAAAATACTGTCATATGATTCCTGTGCTTTTCCATACTCTCCCGAATCCTGGTAGGCATCACCGATTTGGCAGAGCGCGCTTATTTTAACGATTTGGTCCCCGCTTTGGGTAGCGATTTTTTGGAATTCTTTAATGGCTTCTTTAAATTCTCCTTCCTTAAAGAATGTCCATGCAAGCCCGTAATGAAGCTTATCGGTTATTTCTCCCGAGCCCGGTTGCGCGGAAACTTTTTTTAACCCCATTTTATAAAAAGTCTCAGCTTCTTTGAATTCACCCAGATTATATAACGAGTCAGCTTTGCCTAAATATGCCTGCAGTGATACGGCAGCGTCTTGAGTAGTATTGATAAGCGATTCATATATGTCTCTTGAGTCAGAAAACTTTTTTACCTCAAAGTTAAGAATAGCCTTTCCCAGCATCAACACATCGAGGCTCCTTTTTTCAAGATTTTCACTTTTGACCGAAGCAAATATTGCCTCTGCCTGCTCATATTGTTTTAACCGTAACAAAGACCACCCCATCCCCATTTGAGAAACTGCCCTGGTCTTCTCCTCGGTGGTTTTAGTAAGCACTTTTGCGTATTCTTCCGTCGCCTCACTGAAATTATTAAGATAATAATCAGCCTCAGCTAAATAGAAATAAAAATATGCTATTCTTGTGCTATCTTTGGCATACGTTTTGAGGTAAGCCTTAGTTTTTTCTTTGACCCCTATGTAATCTTTAAGGTTATAAAGGCATTCAACGATTTTAAAAGATGAGTCTCCGACATGCTGGTCCTGAGGGTATTTTGTTTCAATAACCGTAAAATATTCTAAGGCTTCTTTATATTGCTGGTCTTGAAGCAAACACCATCCCAATGAATAGTACGCAGCGACCAGATATGGCGATTTCGGGAATTTATCGATCACCGTCTTGTAATATACAGCTGCTTTACGGTAATTATTCCCTCTAAAATGGACCTCCGCCATCCAATACAATACTGCGTCTTGGATCTCTTGGGCGCCTGATTGATCCATGAGCTCATTAAATTTACTGAGCGCGTCAAGGAACTTGCTTTGATGAAAATAACACTCGCCTATTAAAAGATTAACTTCTGCTTTTCGAGGCGAGGCAGGATATTGGATAAGAAAACGTTGCAAAAGCGATAATGCAACATCATAAAAACCGTCTTCAATGGCTTTCTGAGCAATAAAAATACTTTCTTCTTCTTTTACGTTCTGGTCAATGGTTTGCGCGCAAGAACAGCTCTGCGCAAAGGCAATAAAAAGGAAAACAGCGATACAGAGGGAAAGGTTTTTCCTAAAATTTTTAATCCGTTGAAAGGTTATCATAGGGTAACTATAGCATCACATCAAGAGCTCTTCAATACCTTTCTTAAATACACCGCGGTAAAAGACTCTGGCTGCGCCATGACTTCTTCAGGAGTGCCTCGGGCAACGATCATACCCCCTTTCTGGCCTCCCTGCGGCCCTAGGTCAATAATATAATCAGCGCACTTGATTACTTCAAGATTATGTTCAATCACGATCACGGTATTGCCTTTATCAACCAATTTTTGAAGCACACCTAACAATTTCTCCACATCAGCAAAATGCAGGCCGGTGGTAGGTTCATCTAATATATAGATCGTTTTTCCGGTAGCTCGCCGGCTGAGTTCAGAAGAAAGCTTGACTCGCTGAGCTTCGCCGCCCGACAGGGTAGTTGCAGCCTGGCCAAGTTCAATATAACCCAGGCCTACGTCGTATAACGTCACCAGCGTTTCTTTAATTTTTGGTATATTGGCAAATAACGTTAATCCTTCTTCTACGGTCATCTCTAAAACATCGGCTATGGACTTACCTTTATATTTTACTTCTAAGGTTGCTGTATTAAAACGCTTCCCCATACAGATATCGCACTTTACATAAACATCAGGTAAAAAGTGCATCTCTATTTTTTTGGTGCCGTCACCCGAGCATGCTTCACAACGGCCGCCTTTGACATTAAAAGAAAACCTTCCCGGCCGGTATCCCCGCAGCCGCGCATCAGGAAGGCTCGAGAATATGTCCCGAATGTGGCTGAATATTCCCGTATAGGTCGCCGGGTTGGAGCGGGGCGTCCTGCCAATCGGAGATTGGTCGACCATAATGACTTTATCCAGGTATTGAATGCCTTTGATTTTGTCATGCAGGCCCGGCCGCTCCTTTGCCGCGTATAATGATTTTGCCAGAGCTTTGTAAAGGATCTCATTTATCAAAGTCGATTTTCCCGATCCCGATACGCCGGTGATACAACTTAAGATCCCGAGAGGAAATTGTACGGTAATATTTTTTAAATTATTCTCTCGCGCACCGATAATTTCAAGGCAGTGTGCCCTTTGCCAAGGCCGGCGAACCTGCGGAGTGGGGATACTTAATTCTCTTCTTAAATATTTCGCTGTTAATGTTTCTGAACTCGATAAGAGCTCAGTAAGAGTCCCGGCAAACATGATTTCCCCGCCATGCCTGCCGGCGCCAGGGCCTAAATCAACAATAAAATCAGCAGCTCTGATAGTTGATTCTTCATGTTCGACCACAATAACCGTATTACCCAGGTCGCGCAAAGTGGTAAGCGTTGCAATGAGCCGTGCAGTATCCCGAGGATGAAGGCCGATACTTGGCTCATCAAGGATATAAAGCACCCCTACCAGCCCTGAGCCTACCTGAGTGGCTAATCGGACACGCTGTGCCTCGCCACCTGAAAGCGTAGCGTTTTTTCTCTCAAGTGTCAGATAATCCAACCCAACATCAATACAAAATTTCAAGCGAGCAATGATCTCTTTGACGACCTGATGGCTGATAAGCCGCTCTTTTTCAGTCAAATGCAGGCTCGTAAAGAAAGCATAAGCTTCGCTGATAGGCATGCGCGTAACATCCCAGATATTCTTACCTGAAATATATACCGCGAGGCTTTCCTTTTTCAAGCGCGCGCCCTTACAATAGGGACAGGGTAGGCTGGACATAAAACGGGAAATTTCCTCTTTCAAATAATCGCTCTCTGTCTGTTTAAATAACCGTTCAAGATGGGGAATAAGGCCTTCAAACGGCTTATTACCGACAATAATGTCCGTTCCGAACAAAATAGCTTTTTGCACGCCTTTACTGAGTTTTTTGAAAGGGATATCGAAGCTAAACTGCATCTTACGGGACAATTCACGCAACAGCCAGCGGTAATAAAGAATATACCCTTTACCGCCACGTTTCCATGCCTCAATCGCTCCCTCATTGATCGATTTATTCTTATCAGGAATAAGTAATTCAAGGTCAAATTCAAGTTTGATCCCTAAACCATGGCATTCGGGACAGGCCCCGTAAGGAGAATTAAAAGAAAAGATGCGCGGCTCAACTTCTGGGATATCGATCCCGCAACGAGCGCAGGCGTATTGTTCGCTTAAAATGAGGTCTTCCGGAACCTTTTTTTGCTTCTGTGATTCGGGGGAAGCAACCTGTATCATGACCAGGCCTTTTCCGACTTTGAGAGCGGTCTCAATAGAATCAGTAAGCCTTGTTTTTACTTCTGGTTTAATGCTCAGGCGGTCTACTACGATTTCTATGGTATGGATCTTATATTTTTCCAACTTGATCTTTGCCGGCAATTCATACAGCAATCCATCAATACGGCAACGGATAAAACCTGCTTTTTGAATTTGCGCGGCAATATCTTTATATTCTCCTTTTTTGCCTTTAACCAAAGGAGCCAGGATATGTATTGAGCGGCCATTAAACTGATAAAGAATACGTTCGACGATCTCCTGCGAAGTCTGTTTTTCAATAGGTTGTCCGCATTGACAACAGGTAACCGTGCCTATACGGGCAAAAAGTAACCGCAAATAATCGTAGATCTCAGTTTGAGTTGCGACTGTTGAACGCGGGTTTCCCCCTGCAGTGCGTTGTTCTATGGATATTGCAGGAGATAATCCTTCAATGTATTCGACATCGGGTTTCTGAAGCTGTTCTAAGAACTGACGGGCATAACTTGAAAGGCTTTCAACATAGCGGCGCTGGCCTTCTGCATAAATAGTATCAAAGGCAAGGCTTGATTTACCGGAGCCGGATAAACCGGTAACAATGATCAACTTGTTGCGCGGAAGTACGAGGTCAATATTCTTTAAGTTATGTTCTTTGGCTCCCCGGATGACGATTTTTGGCCCAGCATTACTCGTATTCATATTTTTTATAACAATACTGCCCTCTAACTATGATAATACTTAACATTATTCACTTGTTAGAGGGCAGTATTGCGGGACTCTTATTTCTTTGATTTCTTCTTGCCGCCTCTTTTCATTTTAGCGCAAGAAACATCGCCTGACTTATCCACGAAATAAAGGTATCCTTCTTTTCTTTTGATACCGCATTTCGAGACTTTCTTAGGCTTTCCTCCCTTTTCTTTACCTCTTGCCATTTTCGCGCAAGAGACGTCACCCTGCTTATCAACGTAATAGAGGTAACCTTTTTCTCTTTTGATGCCGACTTTCATGACTTTTTCTGCCATATTTTTTTTCACCTCCCTCCTTTTATTTATTTTGACTCATCCTTGCCTCATACGTATTAAGAAAGGCAAGGGTATTATGAACCGACCTTTACCGGATCGAGGATCTGTTTTAAGACGGCATACGCTGAAAGCACCGCCAAATAACTGGTTTTGGGATTATCAGGATGAAGCAGATTTTCTGTGCGCGATGTGATTTTTCCTGCCAAGGAATCAATTTCAATCTGGTGAATATTTCTTTTTGCCGCAGGTGAGGCGACAATGCGCACCCTTGTTTTGTGCCGGCCTATGCCGGCAATGCTTACTACTGCCGCAACGTTAATATTCTGCGGAAAAAACTTTACCGCCTCTTGAGCGCTTCCGGAAAATACTACAGTATCTTTCTTTATTTTTTTTAGATCTATTCCCGCATCAGTAATGAAGGTGTTCCCCTTAAATGATAACGGGTTCTTTATAGTCGTGAGCGTTACTGAACGTATTTTTGTCCCGGCAGAGGCTTTAATACCGTCAATGCCGGCAAGAGCGCCGCTGGGCAAATAAACCTTATTCCCATATTTCTTTGCCAAAGCGCGTAATTCCTTATAATACGGGAGTATCCCTCCAATGCTCATGATTATGATATCACGGCCGCCTCTTAAAACCTGTTGCGCGATATCCCAGGAACAACTGGCAGATGAAGCTTCAATGATTAAAGCAGACCTTTTGATCAATGCATCAAGATTGCAGGCGCTTAATCGTTTATGCTTTGAGATTTTTTTTGATAAAACAGCCATTTTATGGGGATCAATATCGAATACCGCGGATACAGCCATTTCACGGGAAAAATCTTTAGTTATTGCCTGAGCCAATGATGTCCCGATAGCCCCACAACCAACTATCCCTACAGTAATCTTTTGACGCATTCTTAAAACACTCCTCATTTTGATTTCAACACCATATTATCAATCAAACGTTTCTTGTTGATCCTTACTGCCAAAGCTAAGAGGCAATCCTGAGAGATCGTTTTGAGCGGTGTAAGATCTTCCGGATCAACCACCGCGGCATAATCAATAACAGCTGAGTTCTTTTGCTGTATAAAATTTTTCACCAAAGTAA
This sequence comes from Candidatus Omnitrophota bacterium, assembly GCA_041662125.1. Classification (GTDB taxonomy): domain Bacteria; phylum Omnitrophota; class Gorgyraeia; order Gygaellales; family Profunditerraquicolaceae; genus JBAZTA01. The sequence goes on from JBAZTA010000003.1 coordinate 208,881, forward strand.
TGATCTTTTGAGCGTTTTTTTGCCCTTTTTTAACTGCACGTTTGGCTAAGCTCAGCGCCTGGTTTAAAACCAACGCATCTTTTTTCTCTGAGTCATTTAAATAAATATTCCGAGAACTCAAGGCTAAACCGCCATCTCCACGGACAATCGATAAGACCTTAAGCTTTACGGGGATATTCAAATCTTTAACCATTCGCTTTATGATGGCCACTTGCTGAGCATCTTTTTGTCCAAAATATGCAATATCGGGGCAAACGATATTAAAGAGTTTTGTAACAATGGTTGCAACTCCGCGAAAATGATGAGGGCGTGATCTTCCGCAGAGGACACCGCTTAAACCTTCTACGGTAACAAAAGTTGTAAAGCCTTCAGGATACATATCAGCAACGGAGGGTAAAAAAATAAAATCCACTCCAGAGCTTCGGCAAAGCGCTGTATCGTGTTTTAAAAGACGGGGGTAAGAGTGTAAGTCTTCTCGGGGGTTAAATTGGGTTGGATTAACAAAAATACTTACAACAAGGATTGAGTTTTCTTTACGCGCTGCCTGTATCAGGCTTAGATGGCCTGCGTGTAGCGCGCCCATTGTCGGGACAAAGCCAATAGATTTGTTCTTTCGTTTCAACGCAACAAGCATCTGGTGCAACCCTTGAGGCGAATGAATGATCTTCATAAATTTAAGACCTTTTTTTTGCTTTTATCTTTGCTTTTATCTTTGCTTTATTCTTTGGTTTTGACTTAAGGGCCGGCTTCCCCCTCTTACCATTGCGCTGTTCCTTCTTCTTTGTTTTTGCTTTCTTAATCAACGGCCTGAGCGTTTTTTTTCTTTGTTTTCGGGGTTCTTTTGAACGCTGGATCAATTCCAGAACTTCATCCGGGGCGATCTCCCGTAACGGAAGTAACACAAAATCTCTTTCTAAGATTCTTGGGTGGGGTATACATAAAGCTTCTTCATTCATGGTAATATCGCCATAGGTAAGAATATCCAAATCAATGATCCGGGGGGCATCTTTAACCGTACGTACCCTGCCGAACCCTGATTCTATTCTCTGCAGTTCCTGTAAAAGCTGATATGGCGTAAGCTGCGTATCAATTTCTAATGCCGCATTTAAATAAGGGCCTTGCCCGGCGGGCCCACCCTGAGGGAGACTGGTAATGATGGTCGAGAGCTTTCTCACCCGGGTATGCGCAAGCATCATGATGTTTCTAACCGCACCCTGGATATTATGATGGCGGTCACCGAGATTAGAACCAATACCAATATAACAACGTATCATAATGATCGTAACCTTCCTACCGCTTCTTTCATCCGTTCTTTGTTAACGGTAAGCGCAAAACGGATATACCCTTCGCCGTATTTCCCAAAACCCACGCCCGGTGTCACCACAATATTAGTTTTTTTGAGGATTTCCTGGGCAAAATCGATTGATTTATTCTTTTCCGGTATTTTTGCCCACACATAAAAAGTAGCGCGCGGTTTTTTCACGTCCCAGCCCAAGGCGGTTAATCCTGACACCAGTATATCTCTGCGGGCCTGGTACAACTGGCACATATGCTCACTATGTTCACTCTGGCCTTCCAGGGCGATGACTCCGGCAACCTGGATCGCGGAGAATATGCCTGAATCAATGTTTGATTTTACCTTTGCTAAAGCACTTACCAGTCTTTTATTGCCGCACGCCCAGCCTATTCGCCAGCCGGTCATATTACAGGTTTTAGAAAGCGAGTGAAATTCTATGCCGATCTCACGCGCACCATCTATCTCAAGGAAACTTTTTGGTTTGTATCCATCGTAGGCGATCTCTGAATATGCTAAATCGGAAATAACAATAATCTTATAGGTATGCGCGAAATCAATGACTTTTTTGTAAAAATCAATACTACAGGTAGCGCCGGTAGGATTGTTAGGGTAATTCATGTAGAGTATCTTTGCTTTTTTCCTGATAGACAGCGGGATCTTCTTTAGATCAAACAAAAATCCGTTCTTTTCAAGAAGTGGGAGTAAATAGGGTTTTCCTCCTGCAAGAATAGTGCCTCCTTTATACGGGGGATAACAGGGATCAGGCACTAATGAATAATCCCCCTGATTCAAGAATGCAAAAGGAAAATGAGCGATCCCTTCTTTAGAGCCTATCAGCGGCAATATTTCGCTATCTGGCTCAAGGATAACGTTAAACCGCGTTTTATACCATTTGCTGATCGCTTGGCGTAGCGCCGGCATTCCCTGGTCAAGCGCATAGCGGTGATTTACCGGATCCTGTGCTGCTTTAAATAAGGCCTTAATAATGAATTTCGGGGTAGGCTGGTCCGGGTCGCCGATGCCCAGGTCAATAATATCCCTGCCTTCTTTGCGAGCCTGCCGTTTGGCCTTATCGATTTCAAGAAAAAGGTACGCAGGCAATTGTTTTAACCGTTTTGATATTTCAAATTCCATTACAACTCCCTTCATCTGCCGAATAAACCCTTAACTTTTAATAAAGCTTTCAATAACTTTGATGCCTAAATCAATTGCCGCTTGCGCATCATCGCTATGGAATACACCAGTAGGAGAATGCACATACCTGGTAGGGATACTTAAAACACCGGTCAAGACTCCTTCACGGTTCATATAAATCATTGCTCCATCGGTCATGCCGCCTTCCAGAATATCTATCTGGCATTTGATCTTATTTTTCTTTGCAGTTTCAATAAATAAATCTCTGATCTTCTCAGTAACGATTATTCCGCGTCCCCCGGCTTCCATGATCGTAATAGCAGTGCCAGCGCCCAATTTTAATGAAGACTCTCTTTCTCGAATATTCGGGGTATCTCCGGCACAGGTCGTATCAAGAACGATCGCAAAATCGGGGTTAACCTTGAATGATGATGTCCTCGCCCCTTTTAAGCCGACTTCTTCCTGAGTTGTTGCAACCGCGTACACTTCGGCTTTGACGCTTAGTTTCTCCATGATCTTAAGCATACAATAACAGCCGATACGGTTATCAATAGCCTTGCCGTAAAACAACTTTCCGTTTAACACACCGGCATTTGGTTCAAAGATCACTGAATCAGCAACGGAAACTCTTTTCTCAGCATCTTGCCTCGTGGAACATCCGATGTCAATAAACATGTCTTCGTATTTCAAAGGCTTATTTTTTTCTTCATCCTTGGTTAAATGCGGCGGTTTAATACCGATAATACCGAAACAGTCGCCTTTTTTTGATTTCACGACCACTCGCTGCCCGACTAAGACCTTATCATCAATACCCCCGATTTTTATAAAGTTTAAATACCCTTCTTTAGAGATATGTTTAACTACCAACCCGATCTCATCCATGTGCGCAGCAAGCATGATCTTTTTAGGCCCCTTGCCTTTGCGCGCAATCACATTACCAAATAAGTCGATCCGCACATCTTCACAGGTTTTCTTAAGTTCAAGCTGCATGATCGAAGCGATTTCCCTTTCGTATCCTGAGACTCCGGCAGCATTTATCATTTTTTTAAGTAATTGCACATCCATAACAAACTCCTTTTGCGAAAATTTATTTTAACAACACATCCTGCATTGAATACAGCCCTGCTGGTTTTCGGGCGATCCACGAAGCCGCCGCCAGCGCTCCTAAAACAAACAGGTCCCGGGTATGCGCCTGATGTTTAATCTCAATTCGCTCTGAATTGCCGCAAAAAATAACCGTATGGTCGCCGATAATATCCCCCAATCGGATGGCATGCGCGGGGATCTCTTTGCCGGTAGCCTCCTTTAACACCTGCATCATTTTCTTCGCCGTGCCTGAAGGAGCATCTTTCTTCCATGTATGGTGCGCTTCTACTATTTCAATAGTATACGCAGGCCCTAAGCGTTTGGCAATCTCCGGGAGTATCGAAAACAGTACATTAACGCCAATAGACATATTTGGCGAAAATACCACAGGGATGACTTTTGCAACCTCTTCTATTTTCTGGGCCTGTTCTGCGCTAAACCCCGTCGTCCCTAAAACCAATGCTTTACGGTATTTTGCCGCATAATCCAGAAGATTCATACTTGCTTCGGGGCTCGTAAAATCGATCAAAACATCGATCAGAAAAACACCGTCAGGGTTTGAAGAAATCTTAAGTTTTCCTGCTTCTTTGCCGATCTCAGGGATCCCTTTTCTTTCTAACACAAGGTTTACTTCAAAATCCTTATTTTGCTGGGCCAACTCAAATATACGCCTGCCCATTTTTCCACAGACGCCAGCTATTCCAAGTTTTATCATCGTGCCTCCCTATTTCAGTAACGAGTAAGAGGTATTTATAATAATCCGTAGTCTTTTAAGGCTTTCTTAAGTTTTTCCAGGTTTTCAGGCGAAAGAGAGCACATAGGTAAGCGTAAATCAGGGCCACATAAACCTAAAAGCCCCATAGCCGTCTTTACCGGGATCGGATTTGTTTCAATGAACATTGCCTTTATTAAAGGCAGAAGTTTATAGTGAATTTCCTGAGCTTTTTTAATATTACCTTTTTCAAATTCGCTTACCAGGTTCGCGACCTCTTTAGGCACAATGTTAGCGACAACCGAAATAACTCCTGTCCCTCCGATCGCCAAAACCGGCAAAGTCAACGCGTCATCTCCGGAAAGGATATTAAATGAAGCTGGGCATAATTGCTTAATACGCGACATCTGTTCAAGATTCCCTGAAGCTTCTTTGACTGCTACGATATTTTTGCAATCCTGCGATAATTTGGCGATCGTTTCCGGCTCAATATTGACTCCGGTACGTGAGGCAATATTATACAAAATAACCGGGATATCCGCACATGCAGCAACGGCTTGGAAATGCAGATACAGGCCTTTTTGTGTCGGACGGTTATAATACGGCGCGACATGCAGCGTCGCGTCAGCCCCAGACTTAGCAGCCTGCCTGGTAAGCATGACCGCCTCATCGGTCGAATTAGAGCCGGTTCCCGCAATAACGGGGATCCTTTTTTCCGCGGCTTCGATCACGATCTCAATGACCCGTTCATGTTCAGCCCAGGATAATGTTGCCGATTCTCCCGTTGTGCCGCAAGGGACAAGCGCGGAAGTCTTATTTTTTATATGAAACACTGCCAAATCCCTTAACTTCTTTTCGTCTATTTTGCCGTTTTTAAACGGAGTAACAATTGCCACCATCGAACCTTTAAACATGTGACGCTCCTTGCTCTATGTATTTTTCGTTACTATTTATTTAAGTTTAAATCAACTTTTGGGACCGCTTTCTCTTTTTCATCAACGATCTCAAACAAATCCGCTGTTTTAAAATTAAACACGCCTGCGAGAAGATTGGTCGGAAAACTCTGCACCGCGATATTAAATCTCGTCGCAATATTATTATAGGACTGCCGGGCGGAACTGATCTGATTTTCAGTCAACGACAGTTCTTCCTGTAACTTTGAAACGTTTTCATTTGATTTTAACTGCGGATAATTTTCTACTAACGCGAATAACTGCCGTAAGGCACCGCTCAAGGCATTTTCCTGAACGGCCTTTTGGGCAACACTTCCCTGAAAAGAAACGGCTTTATTTCTTGCTTCAATGACTTTCGTGAACGTCTCCTGTTCGAATTTCATAATACCTTTGACTGTTTCGATCAAATTCGGGATAAGATCGTGCCTTCGCTTGAGCACGACATCGATTTGTTTCCAGGCGTTTTGCATCTGGTTTTTCGCCGCGACCAGGAAATTATACGTGCCTGCGAGCCAAAAGCCAATAATTATCGCAATGCCTAATACAACATAAAGGATCATCGTCTCCTCCTATATAGATTCAAACTGCCCCTGAAATACGATCCTGGCCTTACCTTCCAGCCAGACATTTTTAAACACATCAGCGTTACGGTCAAAATATACCGTCACAATTTCTTTACTTTGCGTATGGACAAATATTTTTTCTACCGCATCAGTTTTCATTGCAAAAATAAGCGCAGCAGCTACCGCCCCCGTACCGCAGGCGAGCGTCTCATCCTCGACTCCCCGTTCATACGTACGGATCCTCAATGAATTCTCATTAATAAGTTCGATAAAATTAACATTAGTGCCTGCAGGTGAAAACTGTTCAAGGAACCTTATTTTTCTGCCAATACCCACAACATCAATTTTATCCAGGCCTTCGACAAAAATGACCGCATGAGGGACTCCCGTATTAATAAGATTTACGTATAATTTCCTTCCCTCAAGGTTAAGCAGAATGTTGAGCTTTACCGACTTAGGATCCGTCAATTTAATACTGATATTATCATTAATGATTTCTGATTCAATCATTCCGGCTTTTGTTTCGATCTTAAGCTCAGCATTTTTAATTTTTCGTTTATTGCTTACCCAACAAGCGACACACCGCGCCCCGTTACCGCACATTTCCGCTTCTGAACCGTTTGCATTAAAAATACGCATTTTAACATCTGCGATAATCGATTTTTCCAAAACGAGCAGCCCGTCAGCGCCGACCCCGAATTTGCGGTCACAGATCTCCTGAGCGAAAGACTGCAGTTCATCTTTTTTTAAGCATTGCTTGTTCTCTATGACAACAAAATCATTGCCTGAAGCTACCATTTTAGTGAATTCAAGAGCTTTTATCATAACGCGACAATCTCCTCGTTAGTGATCAGATCAAAACAAGTTTCCCGTTTGCGTATCACGTACGCGCGCCTGCCTTTAACCATAACCTCTGCCGCGCGGCAGCGGGAATTATAATTACTCGACATACTAAAACCATAAGCGCCCGCGCTCATCACCGCCGCAAAATTACCTTCAGTGAACTTCGGCAGCATCCTGTCTTTGGCAAAGAAATCCCCTGATTCGCAGATAGGGCCGACCATGTCGGCTTTCTCGGTGATCAATGAGCGGTTATCGGTTCGCGTGGGGACAATTTGATGATACGCCCCATAAAGCGAAGGACGGATCAAATCATTCATGCCGCCATCAACTATAATAAATTTCTTTTTAGGCGTCGATTTAACATATAAAACTTTGACCACCAGGATGCCAGCGTTGCCGACAATAAATCTGCCTGGTTCCATGATTATTTTAAGGCCGGTTTTCTTTAATAAAGGCAGGATCTTTGTCGCATATTTCTCCGCAGTCTGCGGTTTCTCGTTATCATAGACGATCCCCAGGCCTCCGCCAATATTCAAATATTCAAGCGAAATACCGATATGCTTCAGGTGTTTAATAAAGACGGCCATTTTGTTTATTGCCGCAACAAACGACTCACTTTCAGTTATTTGAGATCCAATATGAATATGTAAGCCAGAAATTGAAAGATGTTTGAATCGGGAACGCACGAGTAGAATATCATGAGCGGTCAAAAGGTCTATTCCGAATTTATTCGTAAGCTTGCCTGTCGTAATATATTTATGCGTCTTTGGCTCCACATCAGGATTTACCCGTATTGCAACACGGGTGTGCCGGCCAAGCGAAGAAGCGATACGGTTTATATTCTCCAACTCCGGTAAGCTTTCAACGTTAAAAAACAAGATGCCTGCCTTGATTGCCGCTTCTATTTCCTGGTTTGTCTTGCCCACGGACGCATATACGATCCGCTGCGATGGACAGCCGACTTTGAGCGCTCGAAAAAGCTCTCCACCCGATACAATATCAAGCCCGGCACCTTGCGAAACAAGTGTTTTTAAAATCGATAAATTCGAGTTAGCTTTGACCGAGTAACAAATAAGCGGGTCGATCTGCCGGAAGGCAGAATAAAGCTTATGGTAATGATCGGTCAAAGTATGGCTGCTATATACATACAAAGGAGTGCCAAAACGCTTGGCGAGAGCGGCGACCTTTACCCCTTCGCAATATAAATAATTATTTTTTATCTTAAAATCATGCATCGGCTAATTCTCTTGGATTATTTTTTCCTCAGTATCGATTTCTTTGATCTTACTGAAACCAACGGATCAAAAAGTTTTACTATTTCTTTTTTTACGAATTCTCCGGAAAACTCTTTTAAAATATTTTCAGGCATCGCTTTTATTTCGATCCCGTTCGTCAACGAATATTGTACCAGTTTACCGACGATCGTGTGCGCTTGTTTAAAGGGGACCTTTTTGTCAACCAGATAATACACCAGGTCAGTAGCGTATAAGGATTCATCCTTGAGATGAGCGGCGATCTTGTCTTTTTTGAATTTCAGGGTCTTTACAAGCCCTGTCAAAACCTCTAGTTCATCGGAAACTATTTCAAAGGAATTAAATAATGGTTCCTTGTCGAGCTGCATATCCCGGTTATAGGTCAAGGGCAGGCCTTTCATCATTGTAAGCACACTGACAAGATTACCGTTTAATCGACCAGCATACCCCCGCACCAGTTCCAGGACATCAGGATTTTTTTTCTGCGGCATCAGCGAACTGCCCGTGCAAAAAGATTCATCGATATCCACGAAATCAAATTCTTTCGTCGACCAGAGAATGAGATCCTCCGCTAAGCGCGACAGATGCATCGCCAGAATCGCTAAAGCGCTGATTATCTCGATCACGAAATCCCGGTCGCTGACCGTATCTAAAGAATTGGAAGTTATGCATAGGTTGAACATGCCAGCAAATTTCTTTTTTTCTTTTAAAATATCGCGGGCTGCATCATTATACTTAGCAGCGTCAACAGGAGTACCGGCTAAAGCTCCTGCTCCCATGGTTATTTTTATATTCTCTTTAATAAAAGCAAGTCGTTCTGAATCTCTACTTAGCATATCATTGTAAGCAACTAAATAATCCTTTAAATAAACCGGTTGAGCATGCTGCAAATGGGTAAAACCCGGTATTATAATTTCTGAATTTTTTATTGATAATTCTAGAAGTTTATTTGACAAATCGATAGTTTTAATTTCTAATTCTCCTAGAATCATTTTAGAATACAATTTAGTTGCAAATACTACCATATCATTTCTAGAGCGAGCAGTGTGTAATTTTAAAGCTAAATCACCGACTTTTTTATACAATTCGTTTTGAATACAGGTATGTATATCTTCGCAATCTTTGTCAAATCTGAATTCATCTTTCTCAATCTTTTCGTAAATAGAATCCAAAGCTTTTTCGAGACCAATAAACTCAGCATTTGTTAAATATCTATCTCCACATTTCCTCAGTATGTGAACATGGATCATTGATCCAAGCACATCATATTCAGCAAGCTTATAATCATACTGAATGGATCTAGTAAATTTTTCCACTAATGGATCAGTCGGTTTACTGAATCTTCCTCCCCACAATTTTTTTGCCATTATAAACCCTCTTTCCTACTTTTAATTTATCTCTTATACGGCATCGCCCACAATTTAATAAAACCTTCAGCTAACTTTTGGTTAAATGTATCGTCTTTGCCATAGGTGCTGAGTTCTTTTTTGTATAAAGAATACGGGGATTTCCTGCCTACCGCAACACAGGTCCCTTTTGATAATTTTAATTTTATCGTTCCAGAGACATATTTCTGGCTGGCATTCACAAAACCGTCTAAAGCTTCTTTCAAATGAGAATACCATAAGCCGTAATAAATAAGCTCCGCGTACTTAAGAGAGACCATTTCCTTATAGTGCGCTATTTCCCGGTCCAGGACCAGGCTTTCCAATTCCCGGTGAGCGGCATAAAGGATTGTCCCTGCCGGAGCCTCATAGATTTCACGGGATTTAATACCCACGAGCCTGTTTTCTACCATGTCATACCGGCCAATACCATACTGGCCACCGAGCAGGTTTAATTCTTCGATCATAGATTTAAGCTTCATCGCTTTTGCGTTTAATTTTTTGGGAACCCCCTTCTCAAAGGTAACTTCAATGTATTTCGGGTATGTCGCCCCCTGTAAAGGGCTTTTGGTTATCATATAGGCGTCCTCAGGAGGCTCTTTTTCAAGATCTTCCAGGACTCCAGCTTCAATACTGATCCCCCAAATATTCCTGTCGATACTATAGGGCTTTTTTTTGGTAACATCTATAGGGATATTGTTCGCCAAGGCATAATCGATCTCTTCTTCACGCGACTTGAATTCCCATTCCCTTACAGGCGCTATGATCTCTAATTTTGGATCTAATATGCCTATCGTAACTTCAAGCCTGACCTGGTCATTACCTTTACCCGTACAACCATGAGCGACAAACCCGGCCTTCTCCTTATGCGCTACCTCAACCAAATATTTAGCGATCAAAGGCCTTCCCAAAGCAGTCGCCAATAAATACTTGCCTTCATAAACCGCGTTCGCTTTAAGAGCGGGGACAATAAAATCATCTACAAACTCATCCTGAAGGTCCTTAATATATACTTTCGAAGCTCCGGCGGCAAGCGCGCGCGCTTCAATTTCTTCAAAATTCTCTCCCTTACCTAATCCCTGGCCTAAATCAGCGACGAAACAAATAACTTCAAATTCGCGGTCACGCAACCAGCGGACGATACATGATGTATCTAACCCTCCTGAATACGCTAAGACTACTTTTTTCATCATATTTTTACGTTTTTAAGGAGCATGCTTTTAGAAATTTCGTTAAAAAACACGCTACCTGTTTGCGTCTAGGTTAAAAGTTTGATCAAAATCGCTTTCTGGACATGCAGCCTGTTTTCAGCCTGGTCAAAAACTACGGAATTCTTGCTGTTAATGACACCGTCGGTAATTTCATCTCCCCGGTGAGCGGGCAGGCAATGCATAATAAAAACATTTTTTTTCGCAAGTTTCAAAAGGCTCTGGTTAATTTGGAATTCAGCAAATATTTTTTTCCTTTTCGCTGCCTCTTCCTCCTGCCCCATGCTTGCCCATACATCGGTATAAATCACATCCGTCCCGCGGACCGCTTTTTGAGGACTGGTGAACAACTCGATTATTGACCCGGAATCTTTTGCAAAGATCCTGGATTGTTTGACAATCCCCGGGTCGGGCTCATACCCGAAAGGCGTAGCAATATGCAAATTAAGCCCGACCTTAGAACATGAATGAAGAAGAGAATGACACACATTATTTCCATCGCCAATATATGCCATGGTCATGTTTTTATATCTGCCTGTTTTTTCTTTTACCGTAAATATGTCAGTCAATCCTTGACAAGGATGCAGCAGGTCAGATAACCCGTTGATCACCGGAACTCCCGCATGTTGGGCCATATCCACAACGTTTTTGTGGGCAAACGTGCGCAAAACAATCGCATTGACATACCTGCTCAAGGTTTTGGCGACATCAGCTATAGTTTCCCTCACCCCTAACTTAATATGCTCCGGCCCCAGGTATATAGAATTACCGCCAAGCTGATACATGCCGACCTGGAAAGAGACATACGTGCGATTGGAGGGCTTCTCAAAAATCAAAGCGAGTGTCTTAGCTTTTAAAACTTCCCTGAAATCTTCCGGCCGTTTTTTAATGTCAGCGGCTAACAATAAGATATCGTTGATTTGTTTCTTGTTTAAATCTGCTATGGTAATGAAATCTTTTTTCATTCTTTCCCTTTAGTTTAAAGCGCCTAATACAGAATCAAGTATATACACTGCTTTATCGATTTCTTTTTTTGTTACGTTCAACGCGGGCATAAGGCGTAAGACGGTATCATGGGTACAATTGATCAATAGTTTTTTCTTCAAACAACCCTCTACGGCCCTTTGAGCTTCCCGGGTTAACTCTACCCCCCACATTAATCCTATCCCCCGGACATCTTTAATCACTGGATATTTATTTTTTAACTCAAGCAATCTCTGCTGAAGGTATGCACCCATTTTCATGGTATTATTTAAAAGTTTTTCCTTTTGCAACGCCGTTAAGACTGCCAATGCTGCTTTACAGATAACCGCACCTCCGCCAAACGTTGAAGCATGAGTGCCGGCAGTCATGCAATCTGCGATGGATTTCTTAACCATCATAACGCCGATAGGAAGACCGCCGCCTAAAGCTTTTGCCAGAGTTACCACATCGGGAGTAACGCCATACTGTTGATACGCGAACATTGTTCCCGTGCGGCCTATTCCCGTTTGGACTTCATCAACGATCAATAAAAGCTTTTCTGCATCACAAAGTTTTCGCAAACCCCGGACAAAATCTTTATCGGCTATATTGATCCCGCCTTCTCCTTGGATGAGCTCAAGCATGATAGCGATTGTTTTGTCCGTAAGCGCACTTTTTACCGCGGAGAGATCATTATAGGCAACTGTTTTAAAACCTTCAGGAAGCGGAGCAAACCCTGCCTGATATTTCGGTTGTCCCGTTGCTGCCAGAGCTCCTAATGTCCTTCCGTGAAAAGAATCCTTAAAAGTTATAATTTCAAACCTTCCCCCTCCGAATTTACGGCTAAATTTTATCGCTGCTTCATTTGCCTCTGCCCCGGAATTGCAAAAAAAGACCTTACAGGGATGTTTAGCCAGGAAATTCAACTCTTTGGCTAATTTCGCCTGAGGAATCGTAAAATAATTGTTCGGGATAAAGATAAGCTTAGAGATCTGATCCCGGACCGCCGACATCACTTTGGGATGGCAATGCCCCAGGTTACAAACGCCCCATCCAGGAAAAAAATCCAGATAAGAATCATTATGAATATCCCAAAGCCGGGAACCTTTGGCTTTCACAAAAACCAATGGCGTCTTAGTGTAAGTCGGCATAATGCATTCTTTATACGTGTCAAATACCTCTTCTTTATTCATTTTATTTTATAATTTCAGTACCGATACCCTGGTCGGTAAACACTTCCAATAATAATGCATGCGGTATCCGCGCATTAATGATATGCGTCTGTTTAACTCCGTTATTAAGCGCTCCAATACAGGCATCAACCTTAGGGATCATGCCTTTCTGGACGACTTTTTCCTGAATAAGCCCAACAGACTCTTCCCGGGTCAGCGTTGATAGAAAAGAATTTTGGTCATCGGGATTACGCATAATGCCATTGACATCGGTAAGCAGCACTAATTTCTCCGCTTTTAACTCCCAGGCGATATGCGAAGCTGCCTCATCGGCATTTACATTATACGCAAGCTGGTCATGCCCCACACCCATCGGCAAAATAACCACGATAGAATCAGACTTTAATTCATCAAGGATCACTTGAGTGTTAATTCCGATAATATTGCCGACAAGGCCCAGGTCGATCTTAGCCTTCTTTTTCTCAGCGAGTATCAACTTTTTGTTTTTTCCGTTCAATCCCGTTGCCTTTCCTCCTAACTCGCTGATCTCGGAAACAATAAGGTCATTTAGTTTTTGCAGTTCTTCTTCCACAACCGTCAAGGTTTGCGCATCGGTTACCCGCATCCCGTCTAAAAACTCAGTTTTTTTCCCGGTAGACCGGATGCGATCGCTGATATTCGGCCCTCCTCCGTGAACAAGGACAGGTTTTAAACCCATAAAATTCAGAAAGATTATATCTTCTAATACTCCTTTTCTGATTTTGTCTTCGCCAAGGATACTGCCTCCATATTTGATCACCACGATCTTCTTATGGAACTTCTTTATATACGGTAAAGCTTCGATCAAAACATCTGCTTTCTTAATAGCATCTTGCATTTTACACTCTTTTTCTTTTTTAGGCGTATTCTTAAAGAACAATTAACTATACGCCGCGTTTATCTTTACATACTCCGGGCTTAAGTCTGAAGTATAAATAGTAGCTTCAGCGCTCCCTGTCGAGAGGTTCACTTCCAGATCAATATTTTTTTTATGGAGCGGCCCCAACTTTATTTTTAACCCTCTTTCCGTGACCGCAACTCCACTTGCCCCAACACTTGCGGCAACCCTGCCAAAATTAGGATTACACCCATACATCGCTGTTTTAAATAAGTTTGAATTAGCGATCGCGAGTGCCGCTTTACGGGCGTCCGAATAATTACGGGCGTTTTTAACGTGGATACGTATGAATTTCGTAGCCCCTTCAGCATCACGAATTATCATTTTAGCCAATTCCAAACAAACCAACTGCAGGCATTCGCAAAATAAAATAAAATCCCGCGATTCTTTACCTGCCCGCCCAATAGGTTTCATATCGATAAGCGCATTCTGGCTGGCAGCGTTTGCCAAAACTATCACCGTGTCATTGGTACTCATACAACCATCAACCGTAATACAATTGAAAGATCGCGCTACCGCCTCTTTTAACGCTTTATCCAATGCGCGCCTGGTTATCGAAGCATCAGTCGTAATAAAAGCAAGCATGGTTGCCAAATCAGGCGCGATCATCCCCGCGCCCTTGGCAATACCGCACACTCGAACCGTTGTATTCCCGATCTTTATATCCGCGGTAACTTCTTTAAGAAAAGTATCCGTTGTCATAATTGCGCGCGAAGCTTTATTAATCCCTTTTTCAGACAATCCGCGAACAAGAGAACCTGCGGCTTTCTTTATTTTATTGACGGGGAGTTGTTTTCCGATAATACCCGTTGAATTGACCAATACGCTTTCTTTCCTGATGCCAAGTTCATCGGCAAAGATCTGCGCGGTTTCTTCTGATACTGCGCGCCCTTTTGCGCCGGTAAAACAATTCGCGTTACCGCTGTTAACAATGATCGCCCGGTGTGTCTTTGTTTTCTTTAAGTGCTCCTGGGTCAAGAGTATTGGCGCTGCCTTAATTTTATTGGCGGTAAAACAGGCGCTGGCAAAAGCAGGTAGTTTAGAATAAATCAGCGCCAAATCGGGTTTTCCTGATTTTTTCAGGCCGCAGGCAAGGCCATTTGCGCTAAAACCTGCGGGCAGGAGAGCTTTTTCGTATAGTTTAATCATAACGGCATACAAATGATCATAATGCGGTCTTTTCGGGAAATCCGAACATTATATTGAGGTTCTGGACAGCCTGCCCGGAAGCCCCTTTGAGTAAATTATCGATAACGGCAATAATAATCACCGTATCACCGTCAGTTTTAATTCCAATGTCACAGAAATTGGTCCCTACGACATCTTTAAGGCTGGGGAAAAACCCCTCTTCCTTGATCCGGACAAACGGCTCTTTTTGATAAAACTTGCGGTACAGTAAAAGCAAGTCTTGAGTGATTTTTTTCGCATTTTTTGTGCGTATATACATTGTTTCAAGGATCCCGCGTTTTAAAGGCAAAAGATGAGGCACAAAAGTAAGCCTTACTTTTTCCCTGGAAAGCTTCGACAATATCTGGACTATCTCAGGGGCATGCTGATGCGCATTAACTTTATACGCGCGAAAATCTTCGTCAACCTCGGAAAAAAGATATTCGCAAGACAATTTCTTTCCTGCTCCCGTAACCCCGGATTTAGCGTCAATTATAATAGAACTGGTATCGATAGAATTTATAGCAATGACCGGCGCTAAGCCTATGATCGCAGCTGTCGGGTAACAACCCGGATTAGCGATAAGCCGGGCGTTTTTTATCTTCTGCCGGTATAATTCCGGTAAACCATAAACTGCCGTCTTTAAATTTGCTTTATCTTTATGAGCTACCTGATAGAACTGCTCGTATATATCAGTATCTTTAAGACGGTAGTCGGCGCTTAAATCAATCACCCGCTTTCCCGCTTTCAATAACTTCGGGACAAAATCCATTGAAACGGTGTGCGGCAGAGCCAGGAAAACCAAGTCGCAATCTTTAATAAGCTGCTCAACACTGAGCTTATTACACATAAGCCCTATGCGCCCCGAAAATTTCGGAATAAGCTCAGAGATTAATTTTAAACGGTCAGAACTTGCGGAAACATTCGTGATCCTTACCCCGGGGTGCCGTAAAAGAATAGTAATTAATTCTTCTCCCGTGTAGCCCGTAGCACCAGCAATACCAACATTAATCATCGACGCTCCTTTAAAAGAAATGTGCCTTTTCCGGCGAGAAATCTTACACTCACATATTTTATATTAAAATCTATCGATAGTCAAGAATTTTCTCGTCGGTAGAAAGACGGCGTAAAATAAAAAATCCCGCTCTTCCGAGCGGGATTTGTGATCTGCTTAATCTCTATAGTTACGTTGAGGCCGTTACCTCTTTGTCCACTGGAATCGTTTTCGAGCCCCCTTCTGGCCGAACTTCTTGCGCTCTTTCATGCGGGGATCTCTGGTTAAATAACCGTTTTTTCGCAATAAGTCTTTCAATTCAGGTTCAGCAAAGACTAATGCTCTTGAAATACTATGCCTGAGCGCTCCTGCCTGTCCCGCAAGCCCGCCTCCGCAAATATTAGCGTTTACGTCATACTTGTTCAAAGTATTAGTGACCCGCAAAGGCTGTTTGATTATGATCCTGTCGGTCTCGCGGGAAAAGTATTCATCACAGGGCATTTTATTGACCATAATAGTGCCTTTACCCGGGACCAAATAAACCCTCGCAATCGCTTCTTTACGCCTTCCAACTAACATTTTTGTGGTTTGTTCCATGATATATCCTTAGAGTACAAGAACTTCTGGTTTCTGAGCTTTATGCGGAAATTTGTCATCAGCATAAACTTTAAGTTTTTTGAGCATTTTTCTTCCCAGCGGCCCTTGAGAAAGCATGCGCTTTACCGCTAATTTTATCACTGTTTCCGGCTTCTTGGCGAACATGACATCCATACCGACTTCATGTAATCCATCCGGATAACCAGAATATCTACGGTAGACATTCTGTTGCAATTTTTTACCCGTAACTTTGACCTTAGCGGCATTAATCACAATGACGCCGTCACCTGTATCTATATGAGGAGTAAAGATCGGTTTGTGTTTACCTCGTAAAATACCGGCAATTCTGGAAGCCATCCTGCCCAAAGTTTTATCCTGGGCATCAACCAAATACCATTTTCTCTTGATATCTTCTTTTTTGGGGAGATATGTCGTTTTCATAGAATCTAAAGTTTAACATACATTTATAATTTGTCAAATGTTTTTTTACTTTTTTTTACTCAAGGGTAATTGCCTCACTCTCTTGCAGCCGCCAGCAGTTTTTGCGTATAGAGATGGCGAGGATGGGAAAAGATTTCAGTTGTAGGCTCATTTTCAACAATCTCGCCCTGCTGCATCACGACAACCGAATGTGTGATATTTTTTATTACTGCCAGGTTATGGGATATCAAGACGTAGGTCAGTTTTAGTTTTTCTTTAAGCGCAAGAAAAAGGTCAAGGAGCTGCGACTGGATTATCAAATCCAGCGACGAAAGCGGCTCATCGAGCACCAACAACCGTGGCTCACAAGCGAGGGCGCGCGCGATACAAATACGCTGCCGCTGCCCGCCGGAAAATTCAGCAGGGAACCGCGCGCTCATTTTTTGCTGTAAGCCCACCATCTGCAGTAAATCACATACCCTCTCTTTTATCTTTTTCCGCGGGATTATCGCGTGTATCACCAGGGGTTCGGCAATCGCATCATAAACGCGCATCTTCGGATTAAGGCTGTTATAGGGGTTCTGAAAAATTATCTGTACATCTTTGCGTAAATTGCGTATCAGTTGTTCATTAAAAATTATTTCTCCCCTGGTAGGAAGGATCAATTTCAGGATTATTTTCGCTAAAGTCGTCTTCCCGGAGCCTGACTCTCCGGCGATGCCGACCGAATCAAATTCCTTGACCGTAAAACTGACATTCGTGAGGGCATGCACGACTCCGGCCTCTCGCATTAAAGCGCCGCCTTCGACCTTAAAATCTTTGCAAATATTTTTAACTTCCAGTATATTTTCCATTCAGGTTTTTAGCTGTTTAAATCCTGCCGATCTGCTCATAAGCGCTGATCAGCTCTTTGGTATGAAAATGTTTGGGATCAGTAAAGATACTTTCAACTGGCGCTGTTTCAACGATCTTACCCTGATACATTACTGCAACTCGGTCTGCGATCCGGCGCGCAATCGTTAGGTTATGCGTTATAAATAACAAGGAAAAGCCGAGTGTATCCTTTAAGGTCAAGAGCAACTGAAGTATTTCAGATTCTATCGTAACATCCAAAGCCGTAGTAGGTTCATCAGCGATCAAAAGCTGAGGACGGCTCGCCAGGCTCATGGCGATGAATGCCCGTTGATTCATTCCTCCGGACATCTGGTGAGGATAAGAAAACGCAACCCGGGCAGGGTCTGCGATCTTCACCGCTTCCAGCAACTTCAGGGTTTGAGCATATGCTTCCTGCTTTGTCTTATTTTGATGCAGCCGGATAGCCTCCATAATTTGATCACCAACCGTGTATACCGGGTTCAAATAACTTGACGGTTCCTGGAATACATACGAAATATCTTTACCGCGTATCGCGCGCAACTGCCGGATATCAAGGCCTAACAGATCCTGGCCATCAAAAATAATACTGCCGTCAACCACCCGCGCATTCCGAGGCAAAATCCGGGTTATAGCCAATGCGGAGACTGTCTTACCAGACCCTGATTCACCGGCTAAAACAACAACTTCACCGCGTCCGATATCAAGGTCAAAACCATCGACTGCCGTGATAACCTGTGTGCCTAAATAAAAATTAATCTTCAAACCCCGTATTTTTAATAGATCATCCATGCGTTAAAAACCGCCTATTTTTTGCTTGAGTCCTTCAGCGATAAAATTAAAGCCCAGGATAGTCAGTAAAATCGCCAAACCGGGATAGAGCGTTATCCACCAGGCAATACCAAGCGTAGATTTTGATTCGATGAGTATATTTCCCCAACTGGGGACCGGAGGCTGCACACCTAAACCTAAAAAACTCAACCCTGACTCTAAAAGTATCGCTGCGGCAATGCCTAAGGTCGCATTAACCAGGACGGGCCCCAGAGCATTAGGGATCAGGTGCACGGCTATTATTCTAAAGTGAGAAGCTCCTAACGCGCGTTCCGCTTGGATAAACTCCCTTTCTTTAAGTGAAAGTATTTCTCCACGGATAAGGCGAGCCGGCCCCATCCAACTGGTTAAACCGATTATCACCATTATATTAAAAATTGAAGATTCAAGGAATGCCACAGCTGCCAGAAGGAGGAAAAACGTCGGGAAACAAAGCATGATATCCGTAAAACGCATAATAAGAGAATCAATAAATCCTCCGTAAAAACCCGCCAGTGAACCTAAAATAAGCCCAAGGATTGTCGCGATCCCTACAGCGATCAAACCAATAGTCAAGGAGATCCGTGCCCCGTACATCATCCTGCTTAAAATATCCCTGCCGAGGCTGTCCGTACCTAACAAATGCTTTGCTGATGGAGCCATGAGCATATGAGTTTGGTCCATATCTGAGGGTTTATACGAGCTCAAGAACGGAGCCAAAAGCGCGATAAGTGTAAAAAAACCAATTATTACTACACCAATGATCAATGTCTTGTTCATGGTATCCTTACTTTTTGTAGCGTATCCGGGGATCTACATAGGCATAGGCAATATCGGCTATAAGATTACCAGTCATCGTTAATACCGCGCCTATGACGACTTCTGCCATGATCAGTGGATAATCACGCATCATGACTGCTTCATAAAACAACCTGCCGATACCCGGCAAAGCAAATATTGATTCAAAAATAACACTTCCTCCTAAAAGCCCGGGTATTGACAATCCGATAATAGTCACAATTGGTAGTATGGCGTTACGCAGCGCGTGTTTATAAATCACCGTTTGCTCAGGCAGTCCTTTTGCTCTGGCAGTATACATATAGGGTTGCTGCAAAGTTTCAATCATATTTGAACGCATATACCGGCTTACCCCCGCAAGGCTGCCGAACGCAGAGACCAGGATCGGCAAAAACAAGTGGCGGGCTAAATCACCTATTTTCTGCCACCAGGTAAAATATTCGTAATCAAGCGATTTTAAAGCTGAAATCGGGAGCCATCCTAAGGTTATCCCGAAAAATTGCATAAGAAGCAGCGCCAGCCAAAACGTAGGCGCCGCAAAAAGCAAAAAAAGCAGAATAGTCCAGGCATGGTCAAAGAATGTCCCTTCTTTTACAGCGCATTGTATACCTAACGGTATCGCTATAAGAAAAAGAACAACCATCGAAAGAATATTAATACTCAAGGTCACTGGCATGCGTTCCATTATTTTTTCCATAACCAGCCGGTCATCGCCCAAAGAACGCCCGAAATCTAATTTAAGCAGCCGTTGCATCCAAAGGAAATATTGGGCCGGCAGCGATTTATCCAACCCGTAAAGTTTTTCCAGCCGATTCCTGACATCAAGAGAAATCTTCGGATTCATCGAATCTTGCAGCACAGTCGGTTTTCCGGGAGCAAGATGAATCATAAAGAAACTCAGGAGTGTGATCCCCAGAAGCAACGGGACGAGCCCCAATAACCGCCTACCAATATAACCTGCCATACTTCCCTTAACTTTCTTACTGGCTACTTATTCTATTATACCTTTGCTCTTTCTTCTCTACCCACCAATCAATAAAATTATATCCGATCCCCAGAGGAGCCGGCTTTATTCCCTTAAAACGAGCCTGAAGAATCGTCAAATTATCAGGAGCATACAGGAACATATACGGCTGATCATCATAAATAAGCTGATGAATTTTATGGTAATAAACTTTTCTTTTCTCTTGGTCAAAAACACGGCGGGCCTCAACCAGGAGGTCATCAACCTGCGGGTTACGATACCCGACAAAGTTAAATTCGCCTTCCCTGGTTTTTGATGAATGAAAAATATCGAAATTATCGGGGTCGCGCGATAGAGACCAACCCAGAAGCACTGATTCAAAATTCTTTTTATTGATAAATTCCGTTAAAAAAACACTCCATTCCACTACTTTTATTTTCACTTTTACACCGACACTTTCGAGCTGGCGTTGAATGATCTCCGCTACTTTGATGCGCTCGAGGTTGCCCTGGTTTGTAATTATAGTAAACTCGAAAATCTTGCCCTCTTTTTCAAGCCAACCATCCGCATTGTTGTCAACCCATCCGGCGTCTTTGAGGAGTTCTCTTGCTTTCTTTTGGTCAAACGAATCTTCTATGACTAACGGGTTATATGCCCACGAACCAGGAATAAAAGGGCCGGTCAATGGCCTGCCTAATCCCAAAAGCACCATATCAATGACCTCTTTTTTATTAACAGCGTAATTGAGCGCCTGCCTGACGCGTTTATCGCTGAACTTAGGGTTTGACAAATTATATCCTAAATAGATGTAGCTAAAATTCGGCAAATTAAATTTCCGGTAGTGTTTTCTAAAAAACGGGGTGTCAGTCTGACGCAGGTATTGAAGCGGGGTAAGGCTCGAAGAATCAATACCTTGAGTTTGTAACTCAAGGAACGTTGTTGCCTCATCAGGAATGACACGGCTGATATACCGGTCGATATAAGGCCTTTTCTCAAAATACTCGCGATAAGAAACCAACTCGATTTTTTCTTGAGACTTCCATGATTTTATACAATACGGGCCAGTACCTACCGGATGACGGCTAAAAGGAGTATTACTAAAATCCTGATTTTCGAGTATATGGCGTGGCATGATCGGCATGCCCCAGCTCGACAAACCGGGGGCAAACGGTTCTTTATAGGTAACCTTGATAGTATAATCATCAATGACCGTAAAAGATTGAACACGTTCAAAATCACCGCTGTAGGGAGTCTTTATTCCGGGGTCGATAAGTTTCATATACGTGAATTCGACGTCACGGGCAGTAAAAGGCCTGCCATCGTGCCAGGAGACGTTTTTCCTCAGGTGGAAAATGATCGTCAACCCTTCATTTTGTATCTCCCAGCTTTGAGCCAGGTCACCAACCAGGCTGACATCTTTATCGTATTTGACTAACCCGTTAAAGATCATGCTGCATATTTCAGATGATGCCGAATCAGATGCCAGGATCGGAATAAGGGTACGCGCGTCCGCGATCGAGCCGGAAACATAGGCATCCCCATAATCCTGCGCAGGAGCGCTTGCGTAAACAAAAAAGGCTATCACTAATAATGATAGCCTTTCAATAAAAACCTTTAACCAAACGATATTTCCCTGCCGGTACGTATGATATGATTCTTGTTTTAAGCCAAGCGCCATCTCCCGTAATTACTCTTTGGCCTTCTGCGTTTCTTGTTTCACTTGATCAACTACCGCTGGCGTTACAGGAAGTGTTTCTTGAGTAGCTGTTGTTTGCGAAGTCGCCTCCGGCACCTTTGGTTTCCCTGGAACAAGAGGACTTTCCACAGGAGCAGCCGCTTTAACCGCAGCAGGTTTTGTTTTAGCATTCTGCAGTAATGATTTACTTTGTTTTACCGATAATAACGCCAGGCTCAAGCAGGTAAGAAAGAATATAACAGATAAAACGGTAGTCGACCTGGTCAAAAATGAATTAGTCTTGGTTCCCAACATCGACTCAATACCTGAAAAACTCTCGACCAACCCTCCGCCTTTTCCCCGTTGGATCAGAACCAGGACGATTAAAGCTATACAGACAAACACATGTATCACAACAATAAATCCCATCATTTTTTCACCTTTTGTGCCCGTTTCACTAATTCACTGAACAATTCAACCGTGAGGCTTGCCCCTCCTACCAAAGCCCCGTCAACATCAGGCTGATTCATTAATTCAGTAATGTTATCCGGTTTTACACTCCCCCCATATTGTATCCGCACGCTCACCGCTGTATCTCGATCAAACATTTTTACCAGTAAACCTCTAATATATTCCTGGACTTCCTGCGCCTGTTTGGGCGTGGCAGTTTTTCCTGTGCCAATAGCCCAAACCGGTTCGTACGCAATAACGGTACTTGCCATATCTTCTTTGGTAATATCTTTTAATCCGTTTTGCACATGGTTATTAAGCACATCAAACGTTTTTCCCTGCTCCCGTTCCTGCAGGCTTTCCCCAACGCAGACAATCGGTATAAGCCCGTTCTTTAAAACGGCTTTTAGCTTTTTATTGACCGTTTCATTGCTTTCCCCAAAAAACTGCCTTCGTTCAGAATGCCCGATGATTACAAATTTTGCCCCGGCATCTTTAAGCATTTTGCAGGAAACTTCTCCCGTAAAAGCGCCTTCCTCCTGCCAAAACACATCTTGCGCCCCTGAACTGATATTCGAATTCTGCGTGACTTCGGCGACTTCACTGAGCGCAGTAAACGGCGGGCAAAGGACAATATCAATCGTTTGGCCGTCTAATTCAAAAAGCTCACGTTTAACTCCATTAGCCAACTCTATGGCTTCAGGGATCGTTTTATACATTTTCCAATTACCGGCAATAATGGTCTTGCGCATAGGTTAGTACCTCGGAGAAATAAATTTTTAATAAGAAAATTAAGTATACCCTGAAAATGACTCTCTGTCAAATAAAACAAACGCCTCGCTGGACTTAAAAATATCACTCAAAAACGCCAAAACCCTTCAGTTTTTGCCTTAAAGCATCAATTTTTTCTTCTTTTTCCTTTATGTTGTTATCTTTATCATTCAGAGTTTTCTGCAACGCGATGATTTCCGCTTCTTTCTTCAAAATATCCGCATCTTTTTTGGCGCTGATCTCAGAAAGTTCTAAAAGCTGCGCATTTAAATCTTGATGTGCGTCTTTTTTAATTATGGTAGAACATCCTATGCTTGCGGCAAGCATACCTATAATCAAGATCACAAACTTGGTTTTCATCTGTTTATTTCTTATCTCGAAACCAATACATGAGTAAACTACCAATAATGAGAATAATCAAAATATGGGAACCGACCAAACTCCAATTGACTAAAGGCGCCAGGAAAGCCTTATCCTGGCGTAAAATAAGCAACCCATTCTGCCAGGTCGTGATTTTAGGGGTGAAGAGCAAAACCAATGAAATGCCCCCTCCCATAACGCAAGAAATTAAAAACTGAATTTTATTCATACATCCTTTATATGGTTACTTGTCAGTTAATGCGGCAAGGCCAGGAAGCATTTTTCCTTCAAGAAATTCAAGGCTGGCTCCGCCACCGGTTGAAATATGCGTCATTTTATCCTGCAACTTAAATTTAGCCACTGCCGCTGCAGTATCGCCTCCGCCGATAATACTGGTTGTTTTAAGCGTTGCGATAAACTCAGCAATAGCTTGCGTGCCTTTACTAAACGCATCCATTTCAAAAATACCTAAAGGCCCGTTCCAGACAATGGTTTGAGCGGATCTCAATTTATTCTTAAACAACTCAATTGTCTGCGGCCCCACATCAACAGCGATTTTGCCATCAGGGATAGATTCACCTGATAATGCAGTTTTTGCGTTAGGATCAACAACATCTACCACAATATGGTCAACAGGCAATACTATTTCTTTCTTCATTGATACAGCCTTCTCAAGAAGGGCTTTGGCTAAATCTATTTTATCTTTTTCAAGCTTTGAATTGCCGATTGTTTTGCCTTGCGCCTTTAAGAACGTATACGCCATACCGCCTCCGATCAATATTGTATCGCATTTAGGAAGCAAGTTCTCAATAACGCCGATTTTATCCGAAACTTTCGCTCCGCCTAAAATAACGACAAAAGGTTTTTTCGGATTTTGGATCGCATTGCCCAAATAAATAATTTCTTTTTCCAAAAGTAAACCGGCAGCAGATTCCAGGTATTTTGTTACCCCCGCTGTTGAGGCGTGGGCGCGGTGAGCAGTGCCAAAAGCATCATTTACAAAAACATCTCCCAAAGAAGCAAGATCTTTGGCAAACTGTGGATCGTTTGCTTCTTCTTCGCTGTGAAAACGAAGGTTTTCCAAAAGGATTATTTTTTCTTTACCGTCAGCAACTTCTTTTTTAACTTGCTCACCAACACAATCATCAAGCATTTTTACCGCCACACCTGTTAATTGAGTCAATTTCTCGGCAATCGGCTTAAGGCTGTACTTATCGACGCGTTTTCCATCCGGCCTGCCTAAATGGCTCATTAAAACAAGCTTTTTAGCTTCTTGCTCAAGAATATATTTAATAGTAGGTATTGTTTCCCTGATACGAGTATCATCAGTGATTGCTAAATTAACATCTAAGGGGACATTAAAATCAGCGCGCATTAAAACCGTTTTCTGTTTTAAGTTTAAATCCTTTACTGTTTTCTTGGCCATTCGTTGCTCCTTTTTTAGAATTATTATTCAGCAACTTCTCGAAAGATAAAGTATTGCAGATAAAGCCTATAAAAAACGCGTAAAATTCATGGATGCTAATATAATATAAATTGATACACTTGTCAAATGTAATAATCGATTGAACACCAATAACCTCTCCCCTTCTGAAACTATTTTCTTTTCCTTGTAACAAAAAGAAAAAGCAGGCTGCTCAATTTTAATACTGCCAGAACGATACAGCTCTTAACTATCCCCAAAATAGGCAAGAAAAAAATACCACCCAGTAAACCTGCTCCCCAGCCTCCCAGCAAATCTACAAAATAAAGCGAACTTGCTGCCATGCCGGCATGTTCCACAGACGTAAAGTTTAACCTGCAGGCAAGGGGGAACTCCGCCCCAATAAGTATCCCTAAAATCAAAAAAAGGAATAAAAAGGCCGCAGAGGCAGCCTCTCGTTGCATGAAAGTCCCTGGTAAGATAACGGACAGGCAAACAGATAAGATAAGAGCGAAAAGCTCAAAAAAACATAAAAGCTTGAACGGCTTCTCAATTTTATTGATCCGCAAAGCCATCAAAAAACTTCCTAACCCGGCGCCAGCCATAAAAACTGCCACTAAGATTCCAATCCATTGATATATAAAACCATAATACACCTGGAACGCAAAGATCAAGATAAGGTTTAAAAGCATGCCTAAAAAACCGGTTGAAGCGATACTATAGATGATCGCGGCATCGCGCAGTTTTTCCGGACTTTTACGAAGAAAAAATAGGACAAAAAACACCCCTAAAAAAATAGCCGCCACAACCATAGGCAGCTTAAATGCTTTGAGTAAACGAAATAACCTCACCAGCCCGGGTGAAAATTGTTTATTCCAAAAAACTTGCATATAATATAACGCAACCGGAACCATATCCTGGTTTGTACCGGCTGCATAGTTACGCAAAGAATTTATGAATTTAAGCTCTGCCTCTGAATCAAGCCGATATCGAAGGTAAGGTAACGAAATCACTGAAGCCGATATCCGGCGCGCTTCAAAACGACGCATGAGATCATCAGCGCTCAGCTTTAATATACTGGTATCAGCTGAAGCGCAGTAGAGCATAAGATCTCCCGGGATCACCCGCACGCAGGGGAAAACGCTTTTAAGCCCCTGATAAATACACGCATTCAAATCACGAAGCTCTCGACTGATATACGTCTGTGAACCGGGCAAACGAAAAGCAATGATCGATCCCGGTTTTGCTATTCTTCTAAGCGAATTAAAGAATTCAAGAGTAAAAAAACGGTTCAAGGTTAAATCAGCCGGTTGAGAAACACCGATCAAGACCACATCATACCCGGTATTGGCCGTGCGCACAAAAAAAGCTCCGTCAACAGGAGCTATATGCACTCGCTGATCAGATAATTCCTGAGAAGTCAAAACCGTTGGATACTTTTTCAGCATACCTATAACAGACGGGTCTAACTCAATATAATCGATCCGTTGAGGATTGTGTTTGAGCATCTCACGAATAAAGCCTCCCGCTGCAGCGTTAATTACCAGAATATTTTCCGGATGCTCATGCAGGAGTAATGGAAAATGCGCGAATTCTTCAAGAGACGCGATATCAGGAAACGGTGTTACCACCGCGGGAATCCCGTTATAAAAAATAGTTTGTTGCCCCTTTTGCCTGGTTACCATGATATTTCCGTAAACAGAATTCTTGTATTCCTGTATTTCAACACCCCTCCATTGTATGCCCAGTGATGCTGTGTGCATGAAATCAGCAGGGACAGCCAAAAAGAGCATAATCAACCCTATTGAACATCCCCTAACATACCCTTTAGCTTTGCCCTGCAGGAAGAAACCGCTGAGGATAACAACAGCAACAGCGTGAGCTAAAGCAATAACAGAGGCTGTCTGAAAAGAATTCCACCGTCCCATGAAAAAGAAACTTAAAAGCATGCCTCCCACAAGTGTGCCTATAGTTTCCATCGAGTATACCATCGAAATACCACGTGCTGGAGAAACCCGTGATTGCGTGTTTAGTTTTAACGCGCAGCTGAATAATCCGCCGTGACAAAAGCTCAAAACAGCATTAATTATCAATGTTGCCAAAAAGACGGTAAGAAATCCTGCTGCTTCTCCGACAGGGATACCGATGAGCATTTTAATCACCCGGGAGAAAAAAATTGAGACAGGGAATGCTGCGGCAAAAACAAGCAAGTAAATACTATATACCAGTATCGCGTTTTTCACCCGCGAGACGATTCGAGCGCTAAAATAAACACCGAGAGATTCGCACAAAACCCAATTCCCCAAAATGACGCCAATAACAAGTTCATTTCCGAAAAAAACTATCAAAAACTCACGCAATAAGATTATCTGCGCAACAATACCGCTTAATCCAAAAAGGATAATTGTACCCGCTAAAACAATAGCCATTGAGTACCTTAAAGATTTATTCAGCGCCACCCGGCGCAGATTTGTATTGCGCCGCACCTTGCTTTATTGGAAAAGCAAGTGCGCACTTCCTGTGCAGGTATGCGGCTTTCTGCCCAGAAAGGGCGCACCCAGCATACCTATGAGCTGGGGTGCTGCCGCAAAATAAAAAGGGCGGAGATATTCCTCCGCCCTTTTTGTATTATTTTTCGTGGACTGCCTCTTATAAACCTTTTTTAGCCATAAACTCACAGAGGTCCACAACTCGACAAGAATATCCCCATTCATTATCATACCAGGAAACAAGCTTAAAGAAACGCTTCTCCCCTTTTAAATTATTCTGCACTGTTGCCAGCGCGTCATAAATAGAAGAACGGCTGTCATGGATAAAATCTGTAGAAACCAACTCTTCAGTTGAAACTCCCAAAATGTCTTTTAAATATGACTGCGAAGCTTTCTTCAACAATCCGTCAATTTCTTCGATCGAAGTGTCCCGGGCAGAACGGAAAGTCAGGTCGACGACCGATACATCCGCGGTAGGAATGCGAAAAGCCATCCCGGTCAACTTGCCCTTTACCGCCGGCAATACCTCTCCTACCGCCTTAGCGGCGCCGGTTGTTGACGGTATGATATTAATTGCCGCCGCTCTTCCCCCTCTCCAGTCTTTCTTCGAAGGACCATCAACGGTTTTCTGAGTAGCAGTATAAGAATGTATCGTCGTCATTAATCCTGTCTCAATACCGATACCTTCTTTTAAGAGCACATAAACAAGCGGAGCAAGGCAATTGGTGGTACAGGAAGCATTTGAA
Organism: Candidatus Omnitrophota bacterium; assembly: GCA_041662125.1. GTDB lineage: Bacteria > Omnitrophota > Gorgyraeia > Gygaellales > Profunditerraquicolaceae > JBAZTA01. Next base: position 236,924 of record JBAZTA010000003.1, read on the forward strand.
ACAAGAGAATGTTTTTTCGGGTCATATTCATTTTCATTAACACCAATAACCAGCGTCTTAACATCCCCTTTTGCGGGAGCTGTGATAATGACCTTTTTTGCTCCGGCACTTAAATGACCGGTTGCTTTTTCTGAATCCGTAAACAGGCCTGTGGCTTCAATGACCAATTCTACACCCAGTTGTTTCCAGGGTAATTCAGCAGGGCTTTTAGTTGCCATGATACACTTGATCTTATTACCATTAACAACCAACGTATCAGACTCTTCTTTGCTGGCATCGCTTTTTTCTGTAGTCACGGTATGCTTGAATTTGCCGTGTATGGAATCATACTTCATCTGATACGCGAAATAGTTCGCATCAGTCGAAATATCAACGACAGCCACGACATCTAAGGTCTTGCCTAAAAGCCCTTTGTCACAGAGAGCCTGAAATGCCATCCTCCCGATCCTGCCAAACCCGTTAATACCAACTTTCACTGCCATTTCTTTCCTCCTTTTACACAGTTGATTATAGATCAACCTTTGTTTGCTGTGGTTCTTCTTCTCGTAAATATTTTGCTGCGACCTCAGGGGGGGTCGGGACCACATAAAAACCTGTCCCCCATTCAAATCCCGCCACGCGGGTCAATTTCGGCATGAATTCCATATGCCAATGATAACTATCAATACTGGTCTCACTATTCAAGGGTGAAGAATGTATGATCGAATTATACGCTAAATCTCCAAAAACGCGTTTGAGTTTGCCCACCGTATCTTTTATAATTTCCGCCAACGCCGATTTTTCGTCTGAAGACATCAGGCAAAAGAAACTGTTATGCCTTTTGGGAACGATCCATATTTCAAAGGGGAAACGTGAAACAAAGGGACAAAATGCCAAAAAGAGTTTATTTTGCGATATAATGCGTTCCTTATCCTGAGCTTCCTGACGCAGCATATCGCAATACAAACACCGGTCACGGTATTCAAAATATTTATGGGCTCCTAAAATTTCTTCTTTTACGTTTTTAGGTACCATCGGCAGAGCGACGATCTGGGTATGCGGATGTTCCAATGATGCGCCTGCGGCAGCTCCCACATTCTTAAATATCATAATATACTTAAACCGTTTATCCTTTAAAAGGTCAAGTGTCCGCTGCGTGCACATCGTGATCACATTTTCAATTTCAGGGGCTAAAAGGTCAGAAAATCCTTTACTATGGTACGGGGTCTCTATGACTACTTCATGGGCACCAACACCATTAGACATATCGTAAATCCCAAAACCTCTGCGGTCCAAATCACCTTCTATTTGCAGCGCGGGGAATTTATTTGAAACAACGCGGACCTGCCAACCAGGCGTATTGGGCGCAGTACTGGGCTCCCTGATAGCAACGATCTCTGGAGGAGTTTGAGACTCATTCCCGTAACAAAACGGACAAACTCCACCTTTCATGACCTGAACTTCCCGTTCATAATCGGATGGTTTCAAGGGACTATCGGTATTAACGATAACCCATCTGCCCGTTATTGTGTCCCTGCGTAATTCTGACATTGAGCACCTTTAAGCTTTATTTAGCGAAACCCCACCGAGTGCACGAAAGAAATTTCGAAGAAATTTCTCGTGCGCTTACGAGGTGCGGGTTACTTGCAGCCTAATTCATTCACCTTTATTTTTATCTAGCGTCACCCGGCGCTAATCGGAATTGCGCCGGTATGCGGCTTTCTGCCGCAAACCCCACCGAGTGTGCACATAAAATTTCCTGCGGAAATTTTATGCACGCTTACGAGGTGTGGGTTACTTATACTCTTACACCCCGCGCTTACTAACCAACATTTACTTCCCGTAAAAACTTTGCAGCCGTTTCAGGAGGCATGGGGCAGATATAAAAACCCGTCCCCCATTCAAATCCCGCCACCTTAGTCAAAGAAGGCATAATTTCGATATGCCAGTGATAATCATCTTCAATACTTCTCCAATACGCCCCTTTTTGCCGTTTAAAAGGAGCGGTATGTACAACATAGTTAAACGCCGGGTCATTTAATCCTTTTTTCAGTTTCGAGAGGACCGCCTTCATGATTTTCGCCAGGTTAGCACGGCTGGGCATATCAAGATTTACAAAATCACAAGAGTGTTTTTTAGGAAGTATCCACACCTCAAAAGGAAACCGTGACGCGAAGGGCGTGATCGCGATAAAACCGTCAACATCCATGATAAGGCGTTCTTTTGAATCAAGTTCCTGTTTAATTAAATCACAAAAAATACAGCGTTCATGAAGCTCATAATAATGGCGGGCGCCGACAAGTTCTTCTTTGACGCGTTTCGGATTAACCGGAGTAGCTATCAATTGTGATCGGGAATGTCTTACACTGCCGCCTCCCGCGATCCAACCATAGTTCTTAAAAATCAAGGCGTATTTAAAACGTTTATCTTTTTCCAGGTCAACGATCCTGTCGACATAACAGGTAATTATTTTAGTGATCTGTTCTACGCTTAAGTCAGCCATACCGGCAATATGCTCGTTAGTCTCAATGATGATCTCATGAGCGCCGATACCATTCATCACATCATACAAGCCTTTGCCGCGACGGTCCAATTCCCCTTCAATACGTAAAAACGGCGTAACACTGGGAATTACCCGCAAATCCCATCCCGGAGAATTGGGGACTGACATCTTTTGACGAACCGAATAAATTTCAGGTGACGTCTGAGCTTCTTTGCCTTCACAAAAAGGACAAGGTTTCTCCGGCCGGTTTTCAGTTTGCGCTCCGGCAAACTGATCGGGCCTGCGTGCCCGTTCTGTAGCGATAATAACCCAGCGTCCAATAACAGGATCTTTTCGTAATTCTGGCATGATATTTTGTTTGATTAACCGCTGATTATATGTATTTCTAACAGGAGTATGGTGTTGAAAAATAGATGCTTATGTATTATATCAAAATTTAATTGGCGTGCAACTACTTTTTCCCGAATTCTTCTCCGGGCTGAATTTTATGGCCGGCAATGAATTCTTCAGCAGACATGAGGCGCTTTCCCTGAAGCTGTAATTCTAAAATACGAATACAACCCTGACCGGTCGCAACAACAATCCCTTTTTTATCCGTATGCACAATACTGCCGCACCTGAACCGTAGTGGATCAAAAGAGTACGCCTCTAATACTGCAGTTTTATATATCTTTACGATTTGGCAGCGGTAATACGTGAAACTGCCCGGCCAGGGAAGGCAGCCCCTGATATGGTTTTGTATTGCCTCAGCCGTATTCTGCCAATTTATTAAACCGTCTTCTTTCTTGAGTTTAGGCGCATAAACAGCCCTGGATTCATCCTGAGGGATAAGCGTAAAATCCCGGCGCACGATCATCCCTATTGATTCAACAACTAATTGAGCAGTTAAAACGGATAATGTTTTCTCCATACCCACAGCCGTATCTTCGTTTGAAATAGGGACTTCTGAAGTTAGTAATACCGGCCCTGCATCCATTTTTCTGATTACTTTAATAATGCTTACCCCGGTTGTTTTTTCACCATTGATGATAGCCCAATTGATCGGAGCCGCCCCCCGGTATTTCGGCAAAACAGACGCATGCGCATTGATCGAAATGATCCTGGGGATATCTAAGACTTCCTGCGATAAAATCTGGCCGTAGGCGATAATGATAAAGAGATCCGGGCGTAAGCTTTTTAGATACCTGACCGATTCCTCGTCATTGACCGCTGCCGGTTGGAAAACAGGTATCCTCGCTCCCTGGGCAGTCTCTTTAACCAGGGTTGCAGACAGATGCATGCCGCGGCCTTTTGGTTTATCAGGCACAGTCACAACAGCAGAAACATTCAGGCCCAAACGAAGTATTTCTTTTAATGAGGCTACGCCAAAATGTGCACTTCCAAAGAAAACAATATTCATAAGTACAGTACGAGTTATAACGGGTCAATATCAACAGTCACTATTATACCAGAATGTGAAAGTTTTTTTAACGAAGTTTTTAAAAAATCTGATAATTTCTGGGCAGTCACCGCATGCAAAACGATCTGCCAATAAAAATTACCCCTGAGTTTGGCGTGCTGCCCGGGATTCACTGATATAACCGATATATCGGCCTTGCCTGTTTTCTCCCGAAGTGCACTAAAAAGGTTTTCACTGACCGTTTTTACTTTCTCCTCTTTTGCGCCTCTGATTTTAACCAACCCCATATGCCGGATGGGGGGAAAATCAAGTTGCGTGCGCATAGAAAGCTCTTCCTCATAAAAAAGAGACGGTTTGTTTTGCTCTAAAGCCGAAAAACAATAATGGTGAGGAAGGCTGGTCTGTATGACCATTTTCTGGCCGGCTAAACGCAGAAGGCTGGTCAATATGTAATAGGCTTTTTCGCTCGAACGAAAATCGACGCGGTTAAACTCATGGTCGATCGCTAAAACAACCACCAGGCTAAACGTTGCGCACGCGTATTTAAAAACCGACTGCGTAGCCACAAAAATATCGGCACTTAACGGATCAAAGTCTTCTATTTCTTCTATTTGTTTAATCACGGCCTGCGGGAACAATCTGGCGAGTTCACTCTCTATTTTTTCAGTACCGGCGCCTGAATATTTTATGTAACCGGAATTACACTGAGGGCAGATCTCCGGAGGCTTTATTTTATAATTGCAATAGTGGCACGATAAAACATTGTCTTTATAATGATAGACAACATTGATATTACACCGGGGGCATTTTAAAATATTCCCGCAATGCTGGCAGGCGGCAAAGGTCGCGAAACCTTTACGATTGATGAATAAAAGTATTTTCTCGCGCGCCTGTATTGCGGACAGAATGGCATCCTGAACATATAAAGACAGGACTAATGCCTTTTTACGGTTGAACATAGGCAGATTCTTTAGATCAATAATCTTAACCTGGGGAAAATTCTTTTCTTCTACACCCATAGATTTGATTGTGCCTTTTTGAGCCAAAAAGAAGCTTTCCAATGAAGGTGCGATGCTCGACAGTAAACAGGTTGCCTTCTGGCTCCTGGCGCGCATTAAGGCTACTTCACGCGCATGATAATGCGGAACCTGATCTTGTTTAAACCCGGAATCCTGCTCCTCATCGATAATGATCAGTCCCAGGTTCTCTACCGGCGCGAAGACAGCAGAACGGGTCCCGACAACAATCTGAAGGGCACCCTGCTTTATTTTTACCCATTCATCCAATTCAGTACGATATTCACGATACAAGACACCCACCGGAACATGGAGTTTTTCCGTAATCAGGTTTTGCGCTTTCTGAACTGCTTTAATATCAGGGAACAGTACAATGGCGGTTTGTTTTCTCTCTAATACCAGCGCCAAGGCTTCCCAATACCGGTCCCAGCGCAGTTTTCCACCCCAGTCATGAATAAGAACGGTTTCTGGCTGAAAATGCTCTTGTAAAACCCGGGGAGTATGCAGCTGGCCTTCAATACCGGCTGCAGGAGATAAAGGCAATCGTTTACCTTTACGTAAACCTTGCGGCAAAGCAGTCTCTATCGCTTCACCCCAGGAACAACAATAATACTGTGAAACTTCCCTGGTTAACGCTAACAGTTCCTCGTTTAATACGGGAAAATCGTCTAAACACTCTAAGATCGGCTTTACCTTCGCAATAGTGGTTTTATTGCTCAGGTTCACGACATAGCCGATCATCTTCACAGCCCTGAAATTAACGAACACCCTGCTGCCAGGCTTTATCGTCTGTTCTAATTCCGAGGGAACCGAATAATCAAAGGGGCCTTCAAGTGGTAACCCCAGATGTACCTGCGCAAACATAACGCATTATCTCCCGTGTAGAAAAAGGTTTTCTGATTTTCTGCCCATGTGCGCGTAAAGAATCGAGTTTTTCAGGATGGCTTTTAAGCTCGAGGATAAGGCTCTGTATTTCAGGCAAATTTTTTGACGCAACAGCGCAACCGTAACCGATAAGGATCCGCGCATTGGCGCTTTCCTGGCCAAAGATCCCCCGGGTGAAAACAATCGGCAGGTTAATCGCTAACGCTTCCGAGATGCTCAACCCCCCCGGTTTGGTTATGACCACATCGACTTCAGACATGATCCGGGGGATATCTTCGGTATAACCGAATAATTCGATTCCCTTGCGGGCTTTTTTCTTCAAACGGTTATACAAAGCGGCATTGTTACCGCAGACAACCCAAAGATGTGCCTTATCCGCAAGCAAAGCAACGATCTCTTCAATAAAAGAAAAACCAAATGAACCGGTAAAAAGCAAGACGCTAAAAAGAGGATTAGAACGCTTAAAGCTGCGCCCAAAACTTTCCCGCACGGGAATACCGAATATTTTAATCTTATCTTCTGTGATCCCAAAAGCAAGCACTTCTTTCTTTGTTGCTTCACAAGCAACCACATAATCATCGCAACCCCGGTTGATCCATAATGGATGCACTCCAAAATCAGTAATTATGGTCACTAAACGGGATGCTATTCGTTTCTGTCCTTTAAGGCCGGCAGCTATATCTGCCGGAAAGAAATGCGTGGAAATAATGATATCGGGATTCCGCTCAACCAGGAATTTTCTAAACCTGTTGGCGCAACCCCAGCTTAGTTTATTGAACAACCAGCGGATACCATCGTTATACGTAATAGAAAAAAGGAACGCCCAAAGAAAACCCAAATGGCTTGCCACCACATAGTATCCCCGGGAGTACAAAAAAGAAAAAAACGAATTCGTATACTTAAGAATATCTACAACTTCGATATCGGTCGTTGCGTAGTGTTCTTTACAATGCGAAAAAAGTGCCTCGGCTGCCTGCTGGTGCCCCCTGCCTGCTGAAGCATAAACGACAATAATTTTCATACTGATGATTGGTTATGCGCGTAAGACTAATTCGACAGCTTCAGTCAAATCGCGCGAAATAAAATCAGGCTGCGCGGTCCAAAGTTTTTTATTGCCCGCTTTTTCTTTACCTGAAAAGACTAAAATTGATTTACAACCGGCATTCACAGCAGTATGAATATCAACCATGTTATCTCCGATAAAAAATGCCTCTGCCAAAACACTCTCTCTGAGCCCGTATTCCTTCATCGCTTTTTTGATAAGACCGATTTTTGGTTTACGGCAGGCGCAATTATCGCGCGGTGCATGCACGCAATAATAAACCTGATTGATAAACGCCTGTGATTTTTCCAGGGCTTTGCGCATTTTGTCTGTTATTTCATCCAGGACAGCCTGCGAATAAAGCCCCTTTGCGACTCCCGATTGGTTTGAAATGACAAAAACCAAATAACCGGCAGCCGAAAGCTTTTCCAACGCTCTCTTTGCCCCCGGGAGAAAGCGGAACCCTTCCCAAGATACCACAAAACGGTTTTCTCCCGGGTATCGGTTAATAACGCCGTCACGGTCTAAAAAAACGACCCTTGTATTGCGGGAAAACTTATTTTTCTTGTGCCGGCGCGGCATTCTGTTTTGCCTCCCAATATTTCGCGTATGCCATGATCTGATAGAGGCCTGAAGCAAGCGCCATCATAAAGCCGATAAAACCATCTTTATAGCCTTTTTTACCGAAATAAAATTTCATAAAACGCGAAAAGATCTTTACCATACACAGGCCAAAACTCATTTTTCGCTTATCACGCAGCCATTTCTTAGCCTCAAAATCAGTCTGATGGTTTAATTTACTAAAAAGATTCTTAAAATCCCTATAGGCAAAATGAATGATGTCATTTTTGAGAGTAAAGGTCTTTCCTTCCATAAAAGCGCGGGGATGATATTCGGCATCCTCTTCATACTTAAACTCACTCTTACGGAAAAGCTTTAATTTCGCGTTCGGATACCAGCCTCCATAGCGTATCCAATAGGTGCCGATGAAATTGCGGTGAGGGATATTGTAACCGTTGAATTTCGCGCCTTCCTTAAAGATCGCGATTATTTCATCCTTCAGTTCAGGGGTGACCCGTTCATCAGAATCAAGGCTTAATATATAGTCATATGATGCTTTAGCGTAGGCTAAATTACGATGCAATCCTTCCTTATCCCATTTACGGACCGAAACCTTATCGGTATATTTTTTAACGATCTCCAATGTCCGGTCAGTGCTCATATCATCCACAATGATTATTTCGCTCACCCAGCCAGCAACGCTTTTTAAACAATCCTCAATAATATCCTGGCTGTTTTTAGTCAACGTCACCACAGAAATCTTTATTTTATCCTGCATTATCCCTCCTTAATAGGTGATATTCCAACTACTGCATCCCGCAGTTGCTGCACAACATACGTTATCTGGGAAACCTTCATAAACGGGAACAGCGGCAAAGAAATGATCTCAGAAGAAACCTTCTCGGAAACAGGAAAATCTCCGATTTTATATCCCAATGACGCATAAACTTTCTGCAAATGAAGCGGGATCGGATAATGGACAATAACACCGACGCCTTTTTTATGCAATCTTTTTACCACACTATCACGGTTTTTCACTCGTATCGCGTATACGTGATAAACATGAGTTGATTTATCCGCAACCCAAGGGATAACAACTCCCGGGATATCCCGTAACCCCGCGTCATAGCAAAGGGCCGCTTTCTGCCGGGACCTGTTCCAGGCATTAAGATGTTTAAGTTTTTCCCGTAACAGCGCTGCTTGCAGCGTATCCAAGCGGGAATTATACCCGAGAACCGCATGCTCGTATTTTGACACCCTTCCGCAATCCCTCAAAATAAGCAAGCTGCGGTACAAAGCTTCGTCATTGGTAACCAGCATACCGCCGTCACCAAAACATCCGAGGTTTTTCGAAGGATAAAAACTAAAACACCCGATATCGCCGATTGCGCCCACTGGTTTACGCTGGTTACCTGATACCTGATAGAGCGCGCCATGCGCCTGAGCAGCATCTTCGACAACTTTCAGGTTGTACTCTTTGGCTAATTTCATGATCTGACGCATTGCAGCAGGCTGACCATACAAATGAACGGGAATAATCGCCTTGGTCTTGTTGGTAAGAGCTTTCTTTATTTTCTCAACATCAAGAGTATAGGTAGCCTCATCAATATCGACAAAAACAGGTTTTGCGCCCGTATACGTTACTGCTAAAGCAGTAGCAATAAAGGTAAAATCAGGAACAATGACTTCATCTCCCGGCCCGATTCCCAAACTAACCAACGCCAGGAATAAGGCGGCAGTCCCTGAGCTGACGCCAATACCATAGCGGGCATTACAAAACTGCGCAAACTCTTGTTCAAACAGGCGCACATCTTCCCCGAGTATAAAATCCCCCCGGGTGATTACCCGCTCTATTGCTTTGCTGATCGGTATCTTTAATTTCTTATGGATAATGCCGAGATCTGAAAATGGGATGTTCACAAAAGCCTCCTTATCGCGTCAAAGACTTCCTCAGTTAATATCGTATTAATACATGCTCTATCCCGCTCACAAGCGCCGAGTTTAAACTTCTGGTAACAGGGCCTGCAGGTGAGGTCTTTTTTTACTACAATATGCCTGTTAGACGGAGGAAAAGGGCCGTAGACCGCATCATCAACCGGCCCGAATATCGAGACCGTCTTCTTGCCTAAGGCGACCGCGCAATGGAGTGGACCGCCATCATTGGCGACAAGCAGATCAACATTATTGATCAAGGAGACAAATTCCTCGATATTTGTTTTGCCTACCAGGTCAATGGCCTTATACCTCATTGAATACATGATAAAATCAGCGATATCCCGTTCAGACTCATCCCCTAAAATGACGACCTTAGCGCCAAGTTCAGAAATGATCTTATCCGATAACTGAGTAAACCGTATAGCCGGCCAGCGTTTAAAAGCAGCATCTTTGCCCCAACTGGCACCCACTCCGGGGGCAATACCGATCACCGTATCCCCTTCTTTTATCCCAAGCCGGCTGAGGATATACTTGCCTTTCACATTATTAATAGGAGACACGGACAAGTCTAAATCCTTAGTTTGAGGTTGAATGTTCAAGAATCGCAATAAGTCTAAATAAAACTCAACGACATGTTTTGAGCTGTAACTTTCAATAGGGATAGTATCCGTCAAAAACTTTCCCCGGTTTTTATAATTAAAACCTATCCTTTTTTTTATCCCTAAGAACTGAGTGAAAAAACTGTAGCGATAGTCTAAAGAAAAATCGATCGCGATATCAAAAGACTCGCCTTTTATATCTTTTAATAAGCGCACCAATCTCAGGAGTGCCTTGACCTTAGATTTCTTATATAAACGTTTTAAGTCCCCGCGAGAAAGCGCGAAGATAATATCAATATTTTTATTGTGTTTTAAGACTTCTTTTACCCGCTCATTGCACCAATATGCAATAACGCCTTCAGGAAAGTTTTGCCTCAGCGCGCGGACCACCGGAGTTGTGAAAAGCACATCGCCGATGCCGAACGGATTAATCACTAATATTTTCTTTATTTTTTTATCTTCCATGTGGTTTTAAAATCACCTTTTATCTCTTATCAGAACCAAGTTTCTCTTTTACTGCCGCAAAAACTTCCGCTACTGTTATATCGCTGATATTCTCTTTGGCGATAACATGATGGCCTTTGCCCCACGGCCCCCATCGACGCGGACGCTTACCCGGGATATCATTGCGAAAAAGAGCTATTACCGCAGTTCCAACACAAGCTGCTAAATGGACCGGCCCGCTGTCAGCAGAAACAAGCAGCCGGGACTTTTTTAAAAGCGCGGCTAATTGCACAAGGCTGGTTTTCCCGGTCAGATCATGGATCTTCTGCCCAGGATTAACTTTCCATGCAAAACCTTTCAATGACTCAAGCTGCCCCCCAATAAGCACCGTCGTTACCTCTAATTCTTTTCCTATTGCTTCGATCAAACACTTAAAATTCTCTAACGGCCACTGTTTTACCGGGTCACTCGTCCAGGGGTGAATAACGACCAATCTGTCATTGACAGGAAAAGAAAGATCTTTTAACAGGTCAGAGGCTTTACTTTCATCTAACGACAGCGAAAGCGCCTTATCAGCTACCTCTATTCCCAAACATTGCAGCAATTCGCAATTGGATTCAACTTCATGTTTTAACCCTGAATCCTTGGTATCACGAATGCTTTTAGTCAAAAGAAATCCCCATTTCCTTCGGTATCCTAACCGAATTCTTATCCCTGCCAGAAAACAAACCAGGTGCGATTCTTTGCTCGGATTAAAAACAACTGACAGGTCAAATCGCTTTTTTTTAAGTTCGAAAGCAAACTTCATTATTTCAGCAAAGCGGTGTAAACGATTCTCCCATGCGAGCACCTCATTGACACCTTCGATAACTGCGGCGAGCGGTTTTACTGACGGATGCGCCACTACCGTAAGTGAGGCCCCCGGGTAAGAACGTTTTAAAGCCCGTAACGCAGGGATAATCAAGAGGAATTCGCCAAAACGGTCATTACGAAATACTATTATTTTTTTTATCGCCATACCAAAATACCATGGATTTAAAGCCTGACCTTAAGGCTTAATGAACTTGCGCAAAGATAATGAAATACCCACAAAATACCAGAACATGATCGCGACCCGTGAATAATAAAGGCTTGATTCGGTCACGCCGTTTATCAAGAATGCGGTAAAACAAGCAACCAGTGACACTGCCAGCACTTTTACATACGTATCAGTTGATCGCTTATACACACGGATCAGTTCCCTGCAGAGTATTCCCAAGAAACAAAAGAAAATTCCTAAACCAATTAAACCAACTTCACCGGCCATCTGAAAAAAATTACTCTGAGCATAACTTGACGCGGGTGTAACACAATACTCTTCAGCTTTCTTTGTTTTATATTTTCCGTAATTTTGAGAAAATGTATTGACTCCCACCCCTATAAAAGGATGCTGTTGGATCATATTCATTGAATTCATGTACATACTCAAACGATCCTCGTTAAAAAGAAAAACCAATGGATTATACTTACGCTTTTGCGCCCAGGTTTTAATATTCTTGGGCATGACTAACGGATAAATCAGCAAAATCCCTATTAAAAATACAGCCAGGGCTTTTTTTCTCAATATGACCGCAAGCAATAAAGCGCTTGCAAATAACCCCAATCCTGAACCGCGGGACAGAGTCAGATAAATACCCATTGCCGTAAACAGGAAAACGATAAGCCATGAGATCTTTTCTTTACCCGAATAATATGCAAGCCCAAGGCCAAGAATAAGCGGCGCGATCAAACCTAAGAAAATACCCATAACATTCGGGTTAGGAAACGGCCCTGTGGGCCGGGACAAATTAATTAAACATGATTGCAACGCTTCGAGGTGCACAAAATCCCATCCCAGGCGAAGTTGCCAAAACGCATCGACACTTACGAATAAGCACGTAAACACCAGTCCCATCACGATCTTTTTGATGTGTTCAACAGTGCGGATCTCTTCAGCGCAAATCAAGAAAATCAAGCCGTATTTTAAAAGCTTAAGGATACCTTGGCGGTTTGCCGGATACAGCAGGACATTTGAATTCAGTATGGAAAGAACGGCTATTGCCAGAAATAACAAAAAAGGCACCGTAAGAGGTGTTTTCATAAAAACAGGCTGACGCAGCATGATCTTTTTGCCAAAATAACCAAAAGCTAAGAACCCCAGGGCCGTATTTGAAAATCCTGTAGATATCGCCACAGAAAACGGAACCAAGACAATTGACCAGTACGCAATGAGTTCAAATATTTTCAGCATAGGGCCCTCTTTCTTAATTAAACCGGAATTTAAAAATCCTTACCACTGCCCACAAACCGTCACGGATCCTTATTTTCTTGCCTTGAGAATATGTGCGCGGCTGGTATGTTACCGGCACTTCAACAATACGTAACTTCTTTTTTATAGCCTTGGCAAGGATCTCAATTTCTATATCAAAGCTTCCAGACACAAGGCCAAGATCGAGAATACTGGTTCTGCGCATCAGCTTATAGCAGGTAAAACAATCATTTAACCTGACGCCAAACAAAATATTAACAAGTCCGGTCAACAAACGGTTGCCGATTTTAGGAATAGCCATTCCAAAATAGCCTTTCATGAAACGCGCTCCTAAAATAATATCGCCCTTACCCAGTTTGGCTTGTTCAAGCAATTTCATATAATCATGGGGGTCATACTCAAAATCAGCATCCTGCACAATTAAATATTCACCACTCGCGTGAGACAACCCGGTCAAGACAGCCGCTCCCTTGCCCCGGTTAGTGCCGTGGTGAATGATTTTAACGTTCGGATAAGAAATTGCCCTTAAAATCTTTCCCGTGCCATCAGATGAACCATCATCAACAACTATAATCTCTTTATCAATAGGGATATCGATGATCTTCTTAATGACCCCTGCGATCATTGTTTCTTCATTATAAACAGGTACAATTACTGAAAGTTCAGCCATTTTCTTCTCCGAATAATAATACCGCCAAAGCTATGTTAATACCGGCGCAACAATAGATTGAGTGCCCTTTTGAACTTTTTAGCTGCTTTGCTAACCAAATTATTGGCAAAACTCTTTACCTGATCACTTCCTTGAGGGACCAAATCCCAAAAATAAGAGGCAGTATAGGGGATCCTGATACCGCTACGATTGATCATTTTACGCCAACGGTTCAATACCTTCATGGAATGCTCTTGCGTATAATAATATACTGAGCCGTTTTTCACCCATATCCGCTCGTCAAACTTATGATTTTTCACCAGGTCAGCGTGTATTTTAGTTCCGGGTAAAATGTAAAGCATAGACGCCCCCGGCCCGTGGGTAGAACGGATAAAGGTATTTAAATATTCAGTGGTCTCAGCGACAGTTATCTCTGATTCTCCCGGGGTACCGACACAGAAAAACGCGGAAGTCGTAAGTTTATCGGTAAAACCTGAGCATATATCAAATGCTTTTTTTACCTGCTCGCGGGTGATCTTCTTATGGATCTGATCAAGTATTGTCTCAGAGAGGCTTTCTGCTCCCCAGGTGATATGCCTGCAACCGGAATTCACCAGTGTCTCGATCATTTCTTCATTAACCGGAGTAACCCTGCATTGAATAGCATATTCAATATTTAATTTCTTTAAAACACCCGCAATTTTTATCGTCCGTTCTATCCCCAAATTAAAGGTGTCATCATGAAAAAAGATCCTCTTTGCTCCCATACGAACTGCGTTTTCGACTTCAGCGCCGATCCTTTCCGGTGAATTCATCCGGACATTTTGCCCCCAAAACGATGACGTCGAACAGAATGAACAATTCACCGGGCAGCCCCGGGAAGCGATCAAGAAGGCGATCTCTTTTTTTCTTATTTCATCTGCGGCATACGAATAATCCGGCATCGCCAGGTCATCAATATTCTTGACAATATCTGTGACCGGATTTGCCTTGAATCTCCCCTCTGCCGTCTTATAGACCAAACCGCTGAGAGCGGTGAAATCAGCCGATTTTTCTAATGCTTGACAAAGTTTTACCAACGTAGTTTCACCTTCCGACTGGATGATAAAATCAATGTTTTCATAAAAGTGTTGAAACACTTGCCCAAACATCGTCGAGGGATGTACACCTCCTAAAACGACCTTGATGTTCCTGTGTATTCTTTTTATTTGTTTTATCAAACGATACGCGCCCCAGCGGTTAAAAGAATTAAACGAGATCCCGACGACGTCCGGATGATCGTTCTTTACCGTTTTCAAGAATGACCCTATACTCTGCTCAAACTCTCTCCCGTTATAATTAAACACGCGCACATCAAAATGTTTACCCAAAGAAGCAGCAAGATATCCTAAGCCCAGAGGATAGCCTTTTAAATTAAGCTCAGCACACGGTGGATAAACAAGGAAGATCTTCATAGAATATCTTTCTGCCTTATTTTATATATCCTCGTCAAAGTATTACTGAAGACGAGCTGAAAACTATCAGGGTGTAAGGCCGCCCACTGATCTTCTATCGGGAATACGGAAGGATCTTCAACCTCCCTGTTTTCAAAACAAGGCAGCACCGTATAAAGGTAATCGATCCTTTGTGAAAGTAGGTTGCGCCTCCAGGCGGCGTAATCCTTTCTCTGCCGACAGAAACCATCAGGATCATTATACGGGGTAATGACTTTTTCATTGACCGAAACATACAGTACCTTGTTTTTAAACTTACTGCCAAAAAGCGGATAAAACTCCGAACGGCCGGCGTAGGCGATAGTAACCCCCCGCCCGGTATGCTCATTAAGCCATTTCCAGCTTTTTCCCGTATCGATCTGCCAAGCCTCTTTCTTACTAAAAGTCAGCGGATATCGAATAAATTCTTCCCGGTCATATTTCGCATTCAAAAAAACAAAAACCAGCGCGACCAGACTAAATCCCGCTGCCAAAACCGCAACAAAAGCCTTGCTTTTGTAAAAATCTGCGGACTGCTTCTTATAAAGCAGAAGCAGCGCAAAAAGCAGAAGTGTTAATAAGATAGACGAAACTAATTCATACCCCTTAGCTAATTCAAAGATTGCAGCAGTAATTGATATACATGAAACAAAATTCAAATACCCGGATCCACCGGGTAAAGCGGTTACAAAGATAACCGCAGCCACTAACCCTACCGTCAAATACGGGAAAATATACCTCACCCATGATATATTAATAAAGGCACCGTATAAAACTATCATCAGTAACGGAGTAAGAAACAATAGTATATATTCAGTAAACGGCTGCTTAAGCCTTGTTTTCATGTATCTGAAAAGCATAAGCGGGGCAACAGTGCAGGGAAGGATTAATAATAAGAATTGTAACCCCAACCCTTCCCGAAAAATAATTTTCATAATATCTATCTGATCGCCGCGGGCTATTTGATCCTTATATCCGGCGTTATCAAGTAAGCCATTAAAAAGTGTTTTACCGAAAATCTTCACCGAAACAGGGAATAAAGGATTTCCCGTATACATATAATTCTTTATATAGACGTACCCGCCCAAAGCAATGATCATACTCATTACCGCTGCACAGATAGCCAGCCCGCGGCAAAAAGAAAGTTTATTTTGACGGGCTGCCGAAAACAAAACATATGATATAAAAGGAATAAAAGCAATAAGCCAAACAAAATTGATGATCTTCGTGCCGATAAAAAGCCCAAGCGCTATCCCAAAGAGTAGCGCATGCTTAACACTCAATTCTTTCTTAAGCAGTAAAAGCGTGTAAAAAACCATCAAAAGCAGCGCTGCGCAAATAACGTCTATCAATGACCCGGTCCGCAGCTGCTTTAAAATATTAGGGATAAGCGCCCAGGTGAAACCTAATAACAAAGCCTTTGTTCTTTCAATCCCGTACCGCTTTAGAATCGCATATATGGCTAAGATACCGATGATATAAAATGGCGCCTCTCCGATATCTGCCAAAAATCCGTTGCGTAAAGGCAGCATAAGCCAGGTATAGAACAATTGCGCATTGATCGGGTAATATGAAAGAGACCCTGTCTCCAAAGACCCGGGATTTACAATAGGGCTTGCTCCAAAAACAAAGAACGGGCTATTTAAATTACCTTGCGTGATCCAGGCGGCAGGAAAAGCAAGATGAAATTGCAGGCTATCAGGGCTTAAAGGCGGGTTGAGCAAATTGATAAAGATTTTAACCGCGTAAAACGCCGCAAAAACACTAAAACCGTAAAGCAGGATATTGCTTTTCAAAAAAGGTTCAAGATCCGGTTTTACCAGTACCTCTTTCTTCTTTCTGAAGTACAGTATTAAAATAAGCAGGAAAAATACCCCATGAACCGCAAAAACATGGCCAAAATAAAGTTTGCCTGTAATTCCGCACAAAAGTTCTACCAAAACAACTTGCGCAAACCCAAGCATAAAACAGATAATAACCGATTCGCTTAAACCCTGTATGCCAAAGAATTCACGGGTAAGAAGCCATGAGCTTAAAACCACCATCAAAAACTCCACATATAAGATTATCATGCGGAAGTCCTTTCTTGGCCATTAAAATACATTGACTTTAAAGCGCGTAAGGTAAACATCCATTCTTTCCAACGTTTATACACTATGATGCGCAGCATCTTCCAAGCAGTTTTTGCTGAAGCAAAAAAACTATGTGAAAACTTTGATTCTCCCATAATGCGCGCGTGGTAGGGAACCGGGACTTCAATTACTCTTTGCCAAGTATTGAGCAGTTCAATGATCATTTCTGGAGAAAACTCCGGGCCATAACCTTCCAAACGATGAGCGATTTTTTGATACGATTCCTTCCACACGCAGCGGAACGTGCATCCTACATCGGTAAACCGTGAACGGCGGTTCCACCAGAGTAACGTAATGATCGAGCCAAAAAGCATATTCCCAAAACGCTGAGCAAAAGGCATATTTGCGCCATACTCAACATACTGCCAATAGGTCCTGGTGCCAATCACCGCGTCCGCGTTTTTTAAATACATGAGCAACTTTTCTGCGTCTTCACCGCGGAATGTGCCATCAGCCTCGGTAATGATCATAATATCGGCCCCCGATCGCTCCATGCCTTTTTTTATGGCGTCGCCATACCCGAAAAGCTTTTCAGAATAGACTAAAGCGCCTGCCGCGCGGGCGATCCCCGCGGTACCATCAGCTGAATTGTTATCCATAACGATCACCTGCCTGCACACAGGGAGAAAATCCTTGACTACATAGGCGATTGACTCTGCTTCATTCCAGGCAGGAATAATAACATCAATTGAAAATGTATCCCAGCGGCTTTCTCTCAAGAACCTTTTCAGCTTAAACACATCGCTGCGGGTATTGATATTGACGTAGCCGCCTTTAAACTCAAATCCCCGTAAGGGCCCTGCCCCCTGTTGAGCCACACTATTCAAAAGTTCAATAAAATTAATACCGCTCTTTTCATCTAATTTCTTTTTGGCTAATTCAGCAAGCTCTCGTTTTCCAGCGATCAGGCCTAAGCCAAAATACGCTGAAGTTATTTTTTTTGGTTTTTCCCTGACTTCTTTAACCAGCGCCCCTTCCTGCAAATCAACAGAATAATTTTTAAAGTACTCATCGGGAAAGAGATATTTCTTAACTGCGCAACAAGCGGAAAAATCAGGGCATCGCTTTACAAACTCAGCAAATAGCCCATGGTCAATTCCCTCATAATATTCATCTCCTAAAACAGAAATAAAAACTTCAGATGGTTCAAGATACGGCAGGAGCGCTGCATACCCTGCCAGCAACCCCTTTGACACATTTTCCTGGGCGATTTCGATAAACTCAAGTTTACATTTTAAGGCTGTTATTTTACTGACACATTCCCGAATCACAGCATTTTTCTTACTGATAAGGACATACAGTTTATCCAGGTCAAAGGCAGCATCAAGCAACCTGATATTCCTGGCGATCAGAGGCTCTGAATCAATAACAAGCATAGACTTAGGGATTATCCTGCTGTAGGAACGAAACCTCATCCCTTTACCGGCGGCCATGACAAAAGCTTTTTTGATCTTTCGCAGGCCGGGCGCTGGCGGATTATTTAAAGAATCCGATGATTTTTTGAAAGATGATTCTCGCATGGGACAATGACCTTATATTCTTTAAGTTATGAAAGATTATACGCGGCCGCAGAGTAAACCGCAAAAAGATCTTTCTGTACCAATAATGAAGCCTGCGTTCAGAAACCCCTGGCGGAACATAGGTAAAACTATTGTAATTTTGTTTTGTCGGGTCGATCTCTTCAACGCGTATCTCTTTGCGAGCAAGCAAAGCATCGCTTACCGGCGTGCCAAGCATAGGAATAAACCGCGTCAAACTAATGCGCACCAACGGCAGAGCAAGCAGGAACGCAAGTGTCTTACGCAGTGTCTCTTCGGTTTCCAAGGGATACCCGACCATGACAAACCCGACCACCTGGATCCCTTGTTCATGAATAAGATTCACCTTTTCAACTACGGTTTCCAAAGCCAGATTTTTCCCCATATCCTTGAGAATGCCCGGGTCACCCGACTCAATACCGACAGCAACCTCATAACATCCTGACTGCTTCATAGTTGCCAGCAATTTCTTGTTGAGCGTATCTAACCGTAAGCCGTTTGGACAAGTCCACAGCAGGTCACACCGCCGCTCAATAAGTTTCTCAGCGAATTCCAACGCTGCTTCCGGTGGAAAAGTAAAATTATCATCTATTACCTGAAACTCCCGCAGCCCATAGGCATGCTTTAAATACTCCAGCTCATTGACCACCGATTCCGTGCTTCTGCGGCGAACCTTATAACCGGTAATATTCCTGCTGCCGCAAAACGAACATCGAAACGGGCACCCCCGCGATATCATGATAGGCAGCGCCGGCAGCCTGCGATAAAAGAAACCATGCACTGCGTTTTTATACAATCCGGGGTTTAATGCATCCCATGCAGGAGCGCCAATACTATCCAGGTCTTGCACATATTCATGAGGTGCCAGACAAACTTTACCTGCATCCTTCCAGGCCAGATTTGGCACCTTTTCCAAAAGAGCAGGGTCAATACCTGCGGGCTTAAGTATTTTTAAAAGCTTCTCCAGGGCAAACTCGCCTTCACCCACCGCCAGATAATCAACTTCTTTAAGAAAATCAAAGACAAATTCGGGGTTAGATGATGGCGCAGGGCCGCCTACAATGATCGGGACTTGCGGAACAAGCTTTCGGATAACCTGAACATACTCATTAACTTCCTTCAAGTCCATATCGTAGGCCTGAAGCCCGATCAGCCGGTACTTTTCCAAAGAACAATTATTTGACAACTCAGCAGGAGGAATATTTTCAACATTAGCGTCAAGGATCTGCACCTTAAAACCATTCGCTTGTAAATAAGCGGCGATGAATCCCAGGCCTAAAGAAGGGGTATATTGCAGGCTGTATTTACTCAGCGGTTTAATTAATAATAGATCGATCATTCCTCGATCCTCATTACCGCAATAGTCAACCCCAGCATATACCAGAACAAAACCACCAGTTGGAGCGCATACAGATTGGTATCAAAGAAACTTTGTACTAAAAATGCAATAATACCTGATACCATCCCTAAGGATAGGTAACTGTTTTTCTTACTCACATGGCCAAACCCCGCGATTAAAAAACTTATCAGAAGCCACAAGAACATGATCAACCCCAGAAAACCGGTTTCAGCGGTCATCTGCAAGAACGAATTATGAGGATACATACTTCCTCCTTCAAAACTCGGGTATTTCTTTACAAAAAAAGAATATGTGTTTAAGCCGCTTCCCGTTAACGGAAAATCCCTGATCACCCACAAAGCTTGATTCCAAAGTTTCAAACGGTGGACATTCGATGCGTAATGAATATCAGCCATAGACTTCAGGCGCTCAGTGATCGTATGGCCTGCCTTAAAATCTATGTTACCGACAACTCTAACTTTAGTTTTCACTGACTGCGGTAAAATTAAGGCGCAGGCTACCATACTTATCAAAACGCTCACCAAAATAATTTTAGACCTCAGGCGGTTATGCTTCATCACGACCGCAAGAAAGATCAGTCCTCCAAACAAAAGCCCTATCCAGCCTCCTCGAGAAAATGTTATTAATAAACAGCTCAGAAGAAAGAGCGTTACCGCTCCTGTAAAAAACTTTATTTTTCTGTTAAACATATTTTTCGCCAAAACGACCCCTGAAAACAGAAAGATCATCATAATAAGCCATCCCGCGAAATCATTAGTAGAAGGAAAGCTGGCGCGCAGCTGAGACCACTCATAACCGCGCAAGAAATCTTTTCCATAAAAATACTGAGTGCCTGCGTCAGCGACCATAATGGCCGCCATCATTATTGCAATGGCTAAGAGCCTCTGGAGGCGTTTATAACTATTGATTACTTCAACTACCATAAAATAAACCGCGATAAATTTTAATTCTTTACCTAAAAGGCCTCTCACAGACAAAACAGAATTAACCGTATAGATCGTAGATAACACCTTTGCAATGGTCAAGAAAACTATTGTCCTGTTTAACACTGTCCGGGGAAACAATTTTTTCCAGGAATCTTTATCTTGATAACCCCAGGCCTTTTTCATGAACCAAAAAAACATCCCTGCCCAGGCACAGGTTTCTACACCTCCGGAGGAAACCGGCAGCCACGCCATTAATAAATACACGCACACCAACAGTGCGCGGTCACAAAAAAGGACAATTCTTTCTTTCGCTATAGCCATATTATAGGGTCACATCATTCGCAGGCTTATACATAGACACTAGTTCAGAAATAAGCTGCATGGTTTTCTTAACATCAGAAACTTTTATACAACGCTCCATCTCTTTAATCTTCTTGCGCAATTTAGCGGGGTTATAATCAGAAGATTTCGTTATATATATCTTATTGTGCTTGGTTACGGTGTCACTCTCGGTATTCAAGAGCATTTCTTCATAGAGTTTTTCACCGGGGCGCATACCGATGAATTGTATGGGGACATCGCTGCCGGAGAGCGCGATCAAATTCTTGGCCAGATCACATATCTTGATCTGCTCGCCCATATCGAGAATGAATATTTCTCCGCCTTTCCCTAAGGCGCCAGCCTGTAAGACCAGCGACGCAGCTTCAGAGATACTCATAAAATATCTTTTTACTTCAGGGTCAGTTACCGTCACCGGCCCGCCTTCTTCAATTTGTTTTTTAAAAAGCGGAACAACACTCCCGTCAGAACCGATCACATTGCCAAACCTGACTGCCATGAATTTAGTCTTGCTTTTTTTTGATTTTGCCTGCAGGAGCATTTCCGCGATCCTTTTGGTAGCGCCCATGACACTGGTCGGATTAACTGCTTTATCAGTCGATATCAAAACAAACCGGTCAATATGATAATGCGCCGCGGCATAAATAAGATTCCGGGTGCCGATAACATTATTCTTAACAGCCGCAAGGGGATTACGTTCCATAAGCGGAACATGTTTATGGGCCGCCGCGTGAAAGACCACATGCGGCCGGTAGAGCGAAAATACCTGCTTTAATAATCCGACATCACGGATATTGCCAATAACGGTATTGAACTTAATATGGGGGTATTTGACTTTAAATTCAACTTCCAGATAATACACTCCGTTCTCATTATGGTCCAAAAGGATTATTTTCTCGGGAGAAAAGTTAATGATCTGCCTGCAAAGCTCAGAACCAATAGACCCTCCTGCGCCGGTAACCAGGACCCGTTTATTTTTAATATATGATTCAACATCGCGTTTGTCTATGTGTACTACTTCTCGGCCTAAAAGGTCATCCGGACGGACTTGACGCGGTTTGATTTCAAGTTCTCCATTCAAGATCTTATGGAGGCCGGGGACGATCTTGATCCTGACATTCGGTATCTGGCAATAAGAAAGAATAGTGCGTATATCATGGCCCTTAGCCGAAGGAATCGCAAGTATGACCTCTTCGACATCGTATTGGTTCACCAAATCCGGTATATTGTCTCTCCCTCCCAAAATACGAACACCGTCAATAGTAGTATTATGCTTTACGCGGTCATCGTCAATAAAACCGACTACTTCGCCTGAGTTCGGATTATGCCGGTATTCTTTTAAGGTCAAAATCCCTGCCTGCCCGGCTCCCACGATCAAGATCTTCTTGCGTTTAACCGGTAAATCCAGCTTATAGCGTTCCCGCACCAGCCGGTTAAGAAACCGGATCCCGGCAATCAAGAAAGTGCAGACGATGAAGTCAAGAATAAAAACCGACCGGGGGAAACCCTGCAACCCAAAGATGAATATTTCGGCGGTCATGAAAAGCAATGTCGCCATGGAGTTTGCTTTTAATATCTGCCACAAATCATTCATCGACACGTACCGCCATAACCCCTGATATAACCCGAAAAAGTAAAAAACAACCAGCTTTATGGCGATCAAAAAAGGCAGCGTCTTAAAAAACATCGGCGCATAGGCTACGGGAAAAGAAAAATCAAAACGCAGGAAGAATGCAAGATAATACGAGATGAACACCAAGCAAAGCTGCAATACAACAACCAAAGGCCTGCGGTAGGGTGAGATTATTTCGATCAATGTACTCATAAAAGATTATTTCCCGGTTAAAGGCATTCTTCTGCTGCTGCGTACCACTATGTTAATTATGCAAAACACGAAAAAATACGACAGTAAAGCCCCAAAAACAGCTCCGGGGCCTCGTGGCCTCAAGGAAAGGATATGAGCACTGACAAGCGCCTGAATAAGCCCATACCCAAGTGAAACTTTCCAATGAGCAACACCAAATTCATTAGCGAGGATCTGATAAAAATGCCTTCTATGCGCAACAAACAGATTTTCTCTGCCTTTAATACGAATGCACATCGTGATAATCTCATCCGCGTAAAAGGTAAATAAAAATGAAACAATACACATAAAATCGAGTATATCCCGGGACAAAACTACTGTCAGTGCGGCAAAACTAAAACCTAAAAACAGGCTTCCGACATCACCCATAAAAATCCGGGCAGCAGGCACATTAAAGGGAAGAAAACCAAGAGTACCAAATACTATCGAGCAAGTCAGCACAGGCACCCAGGCAACCCCCAGGCTCTGGCTCTTGGAAAAATAAAGCAAAAACCCAAAAGCTATCAATCCAGTTATAGCGGCAATCCCATTGATCCCATCCATGAAATTATAGATATTTGCACTGCCGATCAAGAATATCAATAAGAAAAAAAACAAAGGTATTGCAAGTTGGGTATTAAAAGCCTGCCACGACAGGCAAAAAAACAAGAACAGTATTGATACTGCGCCGTGCAAGAATAATCGGGACAAGCTGGAAAGTTTCGAGATATCAGATATAAATCCGATTATTCCCGCGAGTGTGCACATAAGTACCAAACAATAGTGCCTGGAAAACAATAGGCCGCTGACAAAAAAAGCCAAAACTATCCCCACGCCACCTCCCCGAAGTGTTGGCACACCATGGGAACTACGGCTATTAGGGGTATCCACCAAGCGCTTATGGAGGCAACGCCTGCACATAAGTGAAACAATAAGCGTGCTGGCAGAAAAATTAAATAACGCTACTACATTCAAATCATTGATTATACGCATAGTTAATTGAGATGAATAACAAAGTATTATAATATCAAACGGGCAAAAAATCCACTCATTTTAGAGATAAGGGGAAAGATTTTACAACCAGAGGAGGAAGGGATGATACGGACAAACGAATTAAAGCTTCAACTCTCTGCAATAGGTTTCGATCACTATCTGTTCACTAAACTCTCGCAATACTTTTTCCCTGCCCATCCGGCCCATGGACATCCTTTTTTCTAAAGGAAGCTCAATAATTCGCTTCATCGCTTCTTGAAGCTTCACAGGGTCCCTCACAGGCACCAGGAATCCACTTACCTGGTCTTCTACGACTTCTCTACAGCCAACCGCATCAGTGGTAATAATGGGTTTTTCCATTGCTGAAGCTTCTAAGAGGGCTTTAGGAGTTCCTTCCCGATACGACGGCAGGACTACACAATCAGACTCGCACATAAACGGCCGAACATCATCGGTTTCACCGCGGTATTCCACGAGCCCCTCCCGCTCCCATGCTTCTATCTGAGCTTTTGTTACTGCCGCGGGGTTACCTTTATCGATCATGCCTAAAAGATTGATCTTGACCGAAGGATACTGTTGTTTAATGATCCTGCTTGCTTCAATAAACTCTCCCACCCCTTTATCCCATAAAATCCTGCCGATAAAACTAAAGATAAATGTATTTTTAACTTTTTTGACCGCGGCGCAATAGTTTGGATTAAACAGATCTGTATTGACCCCTGAGCCTTTGACCAAAGCGGTTTTAGAGAGCGAAACGATTCTTTTCTCTAAAAACAGCTTTAAATCATCGCGGTTCTGAAAAAATGTTTTTTCAGCAAACATGCATGCCATCCAATACAAAAACTTGACCAGGTAATAATGCAGGCCCTTACGCATAAAAATATACCCTAACCCCGAGACCGTATTAACGCATCGTATTCCCGCAAATTTGGCGGCAAGAGCCCCGTAAATATTTGGCTTTATAGAATTATGGAAGATAAGCGTTGGTTTTTCCTTTGCGTAAATACTATAAAGGTCTTTAAACAGGCGTAGGTCTTTGTTGAAACTGGTACCTTTTCTGTCGACTTCAACCGGAATGAACCGGAAACCCAAACCTTCAAGCCGGCCGGTGTATTCATCAGCGTTTGCGCAAAAAATTACTTCATGGCCGCGCTGCCGCAATGCCATCATGAAGCCTCTGCGGAAATTATATAAACTCCACGATATATTTGAAACAAACAGGATTTTCATAGTTATTTCCAGCGCTCATACCATGCCTGAAACATCAACACATCCCAAAGCAGGTATTGCCAATTCCGTTTTCCTGAAAGATGCTCAGTCAATTTTTCTTGGACCAGGGAATAATTCAGAAATCCTGCCTGGCGTATTTTTGACTCGTCCAAAAGAGATTGAGCCCAATCCTTTAAGGGCCCGCGCAGCCACGCATCAATCGGCAAAGCAAAACCCATTTTAGGCCTTTCCACCAGATGAGACGGTATGTATTGAGCTAACAAACTCCTCAGTATCATTTTACTTCTCTTGTTTTGCATCTTCATCCCCAGCGGCAGGCGCCAGGCGAACTCTGCAACACGGTGATCCAGGTACGGCGCCCGAGATTCCAGGCCTACGCTCATACTGGCCCTGTCTACTTTTACCAGGATATCATCAGGCAAATAGGACAAAGAATCTTTATACATCATTTCCTCAGTCAAATCAAGCCAAGGCATCCGGCTTGAGCTATCAGTAATGATCGTGGATGGCTCCTGCGCGTTACGTACAAGCCTTTGCGGCTCTCTCCAATGTGAAACTAACCCCAGATACATATCATAGGGGCAACGCAGAGATAAAACATCCGCTAATTTATGCATTTTATCTCCGGGCGTCCTCAGCCGTGCTTTTTTCGGCAAGAGCATAGACATACGGGATAAAAAAGATTCCCATCTATCCGCAGACAAAGCAAGTACCATTCGAGAAAGCATTTCCCTGGTTTGATACGGCAGCCAGCCAATATTTCTCCAGATATCCTTTACCCAGAAATACCGGTTATACCCGGCGAATATCTCATCCCCGCCATCGCCGGATAAACTTACCGTTACTTTACTTCTGGTCAATTGAGATACCAGGTGCGTCGGTATTTGAGAGGAATCAGAAAACGGCTCATCATACATATCAGCGAGGCCAGGCACAACTGCCATAGCATCATCAACTGTTACATAAAATTCTGTATGCTCTGTCCCCAAATAATGCGCGACCGCTTTAGCCTGAGCAGCTTCATTATATGCAGCTTCATTTACTCCTATCGTAAAAGTCTTTATGGCCGAGCTACTTTGACGCTGCATAAGCGTAGTTACCAGAGACGAATCCAATCCTCCCGATAAGAATACCCCCAACGCAACGTCAGATTCCATGCGCAATTTAACTGCGTCACTTAAAAGATCATCCAAAGCTTCTTGCGCCTCTTTTTCTGAGCCGGAAAAAGGATCCTTTTTACCTGTTTTGACAGCCTCTAACAATGACCAATACGGCACAGGTAAAGTATCCTGCCTTATTTTGATTGAGGCATCAATACGCAGGATTGTCGCAGGCAAAAGCTTAAAAACGTTGCGATAAATTGCCCGTGGCGCGGGAATACAATTATACCGCATATAAAGTGATAGAGCGTCTCTGTCTATCTCAGGAGTAAATTCCGGATACGCGCGAAACGCTTTGAGTTCTGAAGCGAATAAAAAAGTATTACCTGCCCATCCGTAATACAGTGGTTTTTCCCCAAAACGGTCACGAATGAGGCTTAATACACGGTCTTTTCGGTCCCATACGGCAAAAGCGAACATACCATTAAATTTTTGCACTGCCTTTTCCAGGCCGTAGCAGCTGATAGCCGCCAGCATAACTTCAGTATCAGAATGGCCGCGAAAACTATTTCCCTGCTCAACAAATTCTTTACGCAGTTCCTTAAAATTATAAACTTCCCCGTTAAAAACAATAACAAACCGCCCGCATGCAGATACCATCGGCTGATGGCCTGCTTGAGACAGGTCAATGATCGATAATCGCCTGTGCCCAAGAGCAATACCGGCTTTCTCATCTACCCAACTTCCCTCATCATCAGGGCCGCGATGCCGCAAAGTTAGAGACATGCGCTTAATACTACCCTCAAGAGAGCTTGCTTTTTGACTCACGCGAAGGTCTAGAATCCCGGCAATACCACACATACCAATTCCTCACTTTAAACGTTACCTTACTTTACCTTCCAATTTATATTGATGAATCATTTTCCAAACGAAAACGGGTAAAAATGTTAAAAGGTACAAAACAAAGAATTTATAGTCTATAGAACGGTACGGCGCTAACTTTAACCGCGCAGTTTTTCTGCTGCCCTGCTCCATTTCGACTTTCGCGCAGTAATATCCTAATTTTGCTTCAAAATAGCGTAATCCTTTCGCGTAATGGTCCTGAAACGAGTCGTAATTCTCTTTAAACTTATCAATGAGATGCTGCGCTTCCACAGGGTAGCGGTAAGACAATACTTTGCTGCTCATCGCATCATGCAGGCGGTAAATCGCCAGCGGCTCATCAATATACGCGGCTTTCGTGCAGTACAAGATGCGCATAAAAAGATCAGCTTCCTCCGATACCTGGAAATAATCATCAAACTCAAGTTTTCCCGCTTCTATAACAGATCTTCTGAGCATCACTGTCTGCAGATTCACCGGATAATTATATAAAAAGCGCTCAAAGACATCCCCTTGCGGCTGTTGTCCTTTTAAGCCGACAATCAATCGCTTTGTTTGCGGCATGATCATCCTAAAATAGTTGCTATAAACAAAACCGATCTCTTGCTTTTCTTCCAGAATGACTACCTGTTTTTGAAGCTTCGCAGGAAACCACTGGTCATCACAATCAAGAAATGCGATATATTTCCCTTGAGCCTGATGCATCGCCAGATTTCGTACCTGCCCAAGCATTAAAGGATCTGTATTCTTAAAATAACGGACCTTAACCCCATAGCTTTTAGCGATATCTGCGCTTCTATCTGTCGAGGCATTGTCCCAAAAGATAATTTCCCAGTGAGGATACGCCTGAGCCTGGATGCTGTCAAGTGCTTCAGGCAAATACCGTTCTGAATTCCTGCAATTCATTATGATACTTACGAGGGGGGGATCTTGGCTGGTGTTATTCATACGCCTATTTCCAGGTGTAAGGAATTCTCTTATCGGAAGGCTCTGTCCTTATGATTTCATCCGGGTCGTGAGGAATATCTGCGCAGTTGGCGATCAATGAAGGAATTTCTGCTGTGCCTTTAAATCCATACCATAATAGCGCGGGTATCTTAACTAAACAATAATTATCTTCCCCAATTTCCAGCTCCATACAAACCCCTTGACTGGAAGACTGCGCCCGGTCATCGTATATAACCAAGGCGATCTTTCCTACGGGGACCGCGAAATATTGTGTCATTTTTAAATGTTTTTTCCAGGCTTTTACTGCACCGCTGTTCACGGTAGAAAAATATATTTCTCCGAATTTGCTAAAATAAGGTGAATCACAACGCATCATACGCATGACCTTGCCGCGTTCATCCTGAAGAATTTTTAGTTTTTCTACCAAGACACCATTAACCATAGGTCACTCTTTTGCCCAGGGAAGATTAACTCTCTTTGCCACAGACACATAAAATTCAATTTGTTTAATGGTAAACTCCAGCATATTGGCATTATTATTCTTGTGTTTATAATATTCTTCATACCATTCAGCTGCCATCTTAATAGTATCGGAAAAAGGAAGCAGCGCGTACCAATCTAAGTATTTAAGAGCTTTATCACTGGAGACTTTTAAAAAAATGCATTCTTTCGTAACTGGCTGCTGCTTGGAATACTTCCAATTATTAGTGCCACTAAAATATTTTGAGAATGTTTTAATCAGCTCGCCTACTGATTTGCTCATCTTATAGTCAGGCCCGAAATTAAAAGATTCACCGCTTAATTTATTAGATTCCGCGCATTTAGCTCCCAGCCATAAATAACCGCTCAAAGGCTCAAGGACATGCTGCCAGGGCCTGGTCGCCTTAGGATTGCGGACATAGACTGTCTTATTCTGGCTCCATGCCCGAACACAATCAGGCACCAAACGGTCAGTTGCCCAATCACCTCCCCCGATAACGTTACCAGCACGGGCGGTAACCATTCTACCCCGTTTATCAAGCCTGTTAAAAAAAGATGAGTGATACGCAAAACTCACCAGCTCAGCACACGCTTTTGACGCGCTATACGGGTCTTTTCCGCCAAGTACGTCGCTCTCACGGTACCCCCAACTCCATTCCATATTCTTATAACATTTATCACTGGTAATGATCACGGCAACCGCATCGGATACGTATTTACGCATACATTCCAAAACATTAACCGTCCCTAAAACATTAGTCTCAAATGTCAATTTTGGGTCAGTAAACGCCTTACTGACGATCGGCTGGGCGGCAAGGTGAAAAATAAAATCCGGTTTATACTGAATAAAGACCTTCCGCAACGCTTCAAAGTTCCTCACATCGCCGTTAATATGCTTAATATGCTTGTCAATAGAACAGACCGAAAATAAACACGGGTTTGATGGCAGGTAGGCTGAATATCCAATGACCTCTGCCCCTAATAACTTCAGCCAAATCGAAAGCCATGACCCTTTAAAGCCGGTATCACCGGTAACTAAAACCCGTTTACCTTGATACGCATTCTTAAATATAGATTTGTTATTTTTTTTCTTCATATTTTAGCTCCTGAATGCATTATATCGAGTAACGACGAAACCGACAAGTCATTTTTTACTAAAGAAATCCTTGATTTTCTTTATAATAAACGCTTGGGTATTATTCTTTATATCCGGATGAAGCGGGATGCTCAGCAATTCCTCGTAAATTTCTTCGGTTACCGGTAAATGCTTTCCCTTTGAACCAAAATATGTAAGCAGATGATTCGGATAATAATGCACGCCGCATTCTATACCGCAACCAAGCAAATAACTCCTTAAATCG
Organism: Candidatus Omnitrophota bacterium; assembly: GCA_041662125.1. Lineage (GTDB taxonomy): Bacteria > Omnitrophota > Gorgyraeia > Gygaellales > Profunditerraquicolaceae > JBAZTA01. The sequence continues at coordinate 266,827 of JBAZTA010000003.1, forward strand.
TTTCTCTTTCCTTCACGTACCCGGATAGAAAATATATGCGGGACAATTTTCTCATAATCATCAGGAAATAACGTTAATTCTTTTATTGCCGATAATGCCTGAAAATACCGTTTTGCCAGTTTTTGACGGCTTGGTTTAAATTCATTTTCAAACCTTTTGAATTGCGCAATGCCTATTGCCGCAAATAGATTGCTCATATGATACCGGTACCCCTGGTGAAAAACATCAAACTTCCAGCTGCGCTCTCCAGAATACCTTTTTTCAGTATCGTTATGCACTCCTAAAAGTCGGGCATCCTTGATTATTCTGATAACTTTTGCATCTTTAGTTACTATCGCCCCCCCCTCACCGCAGGTAATATTTTTTATACCATCAAAACTAAAACAAACCACATCTCCAAAAGAACCAACCAGCCTGCCTTTGTAAAAAGTTCCAAACGCGTGAGCCGCGTCTTCAACAACTCTCAAGCCATGTTTACGGGCAAACGCGTATACCTCATCCAGATTCCCTGTCCTGCTGGCATAATGGACAGGCATGATTGCTTTAGTCTTCTTGGTTAATCGACCAGCCGCATCCTTAAGGTCAATAGTCACAGTTGCGGGGAGGATTTCGCAGGGAACAGGCCGCGCGCCTACCGCGCTGATAGCCTGAAAACAAGCAACAAAGGTAAGCGACTGCACCAAAACTTCATCTCCGGGCCCGATACCAATGCCCATGAGCGCCAGATGCAATGCCGCAGTGCCCGAATTAACACAGATGACCTCTCTGCCGCCAAAATACTCACCGAGTGTTTTCTCAAACTCACAGACGAACTTCCCCATACCCAGGTAAGATCCATCGATAACCTTACCGAGTGCTTTTTTCTCAGCTCTGCCAACGACCGATTTCGAAAGCCGGATCATTTTATTTTTCATCGTACTTTTGACCAATCCTTCCTGCTGATAAAATTAAATATCTTTTTAAGGAAATACCCTGGATCTTTCAATAATTTTGATATAACCACCGCAATAAAACCAAGAGGATCCTTTTTTAGGAAAGTAAGTAAAAGAAACCGCTGTCCCTCAGCAAGGATTTTCTTGAGTTTTGTGCCATCCATCACTTCAGTTGAAATAGAGAAACTCCTGATATAAAGGTCATCAAGTGAAAAATCAGGCCGCAGGAACCCTTTCTCTTTACATAATTTAAAAAGTTCCGAACCGGGATATGGAGTGGCTATCGATATATGCGGAGTAAAAACCCCCAGGCTCGCGGAAAAACGAAAACTTTCCCATATTTGCTCTTGCGTTTCGTACGGCATGCCAACGACCAGAAAAATCCCGATACGCAGCCCTATCTTTTTCGCATACCTTACCAAGGGCGAGACTTTTTTAAGGTCAAGCGGCTTTTTGATGATCGTATTAAGGACTTTCTGGCTCCCGGACTCAAGAGCGAAATTAAGAGAATGGCAACCGCTTTGCTTCATTTTATTAATAAGGCTTTCATTTAATGTCCACGCGGCGATTCCATTAGGAGTATCCCAAACCAATCCCAATTTATCCCTGCACATCCCCTCAAAAATATTATATGCGCGAGAAGGATCCAGGGTAAGGTTATCATCTTCAAACATAATTTCTTCTATCCCGTATTGAGTTTTCAAAAAGCTCAGTTCACGCAAAACATTTTCCGGTGAACGCGTGCGAAAAGCGCGCCCCCATACCGCGTAGGCAGAACAGAAAGTGCACTGCGCGGGGCATCCGCGCGAAGTTATAACAGGCGCGAATCTTTTTTTTCGCCTTTCACCGTGAGAAGACTTTAATCCAAAATACTTCTCCATGCTCAAAAGATGCCAGGCAGGAAACGGCAGAGCGTCAAGGTCTTCAATGAACCTCTTTTTCGGTATTACCTTGACAACACCCTTATCTTTATATCCGACGCCATCAAGCGTTGAAAAATCTTGATTTCCCTCAATACATGCTATCAAATCAAGGAGAGTTCTCTCACCTTCCCCCAGAACGACATAATCAACAAACTCATCTGCAAGGACCAACTCGGGCATCACCGTAGGATGAGCGCCTCCCGCAAGGGTTATGGTTGCCTGGTCAATTTTCTTAGCAATTTCATAAATTTTATGCGCGCATTTTCGCTGTTTCGTAAATAAATTGTTAACGCCAACAATATCCGGCTTGTAGTCGCTGGTAATTGCTTCTATCGTCTCAAAAGGCAAACCGATACGGATTGAGTCTTCCGACACACTGACTCTGGTATCCCAACCTTCAATCAAAGCATCAATTATCTTTACTTCAATCCCTTTTTTTTCAAGAACCGCGGCTAAATACCCGAGTCCTAAAGGCGGCATAGGATTAATATCGATCCTGTCTTTAAAGGTAATCGCAGGAGGATTAAATAAAAGGACTTTTTTGATCTTTTTCATAACAAATTATAGTATTTTTCAGCCATAACCCCTGCTTGAAACATATGATTCAACCGATCATAACCCTTTTCAACCATAGTATTGGATAGAGTAGCATTATTCAATATTTGTTTCATGGCGCAAGCTAATTGTTGAGAATTATTTGGTTCAACAATTAACCCTGCATCACCTAATACTTCAGGAATACCGCCAACGTCAGAAGCGATTACAGGTTTTTTATAAAGCATTGCTTCAAGTAAAACCATTCCAAAACTCTCATAATTAATTGAGGGAAAAACAAACACATCAAAGCATTCAATGTATTCCCAGGCAGCATCGAGATACCCGGTTAAAAAAACCTTTTTTTCAAGGCGAAGCTCTTGGATAAGTTTATTTAAAGTAATTGCGTGCGCAAAAGCATCACTTCCTATAATAACTAGTTTTGAGTGCGGAAATTCATCCTGAATTTGATAAAACGCCCTGATAAGATATTCGTGGCCTTTTCTTTCCTCATAATCGCCAATGCAACCAATAATTTTGCCTGCTCCATCTAATTTCAGCGTATTCCTTTTATCTCTCAGGGATAAATGAGCGGTTCTCTCAGTAATAATGCCATTATATATATACGTTATTTTCTGGGCAGTCAGAAACCTTGTTTCTTTAAGCTGCTTGGCGCAAGAAGAAGAAACACAAATAATTTGCGAACAAGAATGATCAATCCACGCATCTATAATTCGGTCAAAAATTCTAAAAGGCCACTGAGAGATCGTAGCGTTGTTGTGGATAACAAGAAATATCTTTTTTATCCTCGCCAATCGAGCGGCAACCACAAAAGAAAGACTTAATTCAGCTGCCGGATAGCCGCCATTATGAGAAAATACAACTTCGAATTTATCTTTTTTTAATTTAAAATAGAATATGATTATTGAATATAAAAAAATAGGAAATTTTAATACACTCGCTATTTTTCGCAGCTTCCAGCAAAATTGAGAGAAGCCAGAGGTTGCCCCTCTCTTAAGACTTGTGAAATTAATATCGCTCGTAGCCAATACATGAATTTGTTTTACCTTCAGGCCCCCGGCATCATAGACATACTTTCCTTTATGGCCTTTATTAAGCCACACCTCACAATGATCATTTTTAGCCGGCCATGCCTTAATCAAATTTACTAAAACGGTATCTACTCCTCCTATTTCCCGGCTCGAATAAAAGAAAACGATTTTTTTAGCCATCTATGCTTTATATTAACAAACCAAACATTGCCAACCCCATTGCTTAAATTCTGGAACGCTAAAAGAAGATTCTAAAGAAGCAAGATAATTAGGCGCTCCCGGATTGAGCGCTTCAAGTGTTTTAAGAGGGATCAATTTCACGCCTTTTATTCCCCAGGATATATAGAAAATAGTATACCCGAATCCCTCTAAATACTTATGCACAGAATCTCCGGCTCCAACAAGATTTTCATAGACGATATTTTTAATCATCTTTTGCCGTAACAAATTCTGCGCACCTTCCAACACTCTTAACTCATGCCCCTCGACATCAATCTTTACCAATGATACGCTCTGCTTTGAAACAATTTCATCTAAGGTAGTTGTCATGGCAGGAATCCCTTGAGATTGATCATCTGAAAGATACGATGTACCCCAACTTTTCAAAATGTCGTCTTCATTAAAAGAAACAAGGCGTTGTTCTTTTCTTGCATTACTGAGCGCAGCATTAAATATCGTTATTTTTCCTGCTTTTTTGTTTTGCTTGAACAATTGAACATTATCCTTCAATACACTAAATACAAATTGATGCGGCTCAAAAGCTAAAACAGTCCCGGTTGTCCCACAGCGGCTTGCCATAATACTCGTCATATACCCGACATTGGCTCCTACATCAATAACCAGATCTCCCGGTTTGATAAGCCTCCACAACACTTCGCTCACCTCTAATTCAAAAATACACCGGTACCATAACGATAGCCCAACCGCTTCCCGGACATCAACCTTAATTTCCATGCCCCAGGGTAAAGCAAGTTTTCGCATTCTTGCTTTTTTACAGAATGTTCCGCGCAACAATCGAATAAACAGTTGTTGCGGCCTGAATACGTAATAAGGTTGAAAAGGATTTCGAATTTTCATATAAAAGCAATGTAAGTATTGCGGTTATTTTTTCAACATAGCTTGCCTTACTCCATACCGTATATCAAGCAACAGCTCCCAGGCATAACGCAAGAATACAGTTACAAGCCTTTTAAGCTTTTGCGCGATAACCTGTTTTCTTGACATCTTATCAATTGGGTTTTGCGGCTCATCAGAAGTTTGCTGTTGAGGAATTACAAATTTACCGATGCTTTTCAACTTCTTCGCAACGATCCAGATCACAATATCCTCTCCGCGGGCAGGATCCTTAATAATATTTCCATAAACCGTACTGAACTTTAAATATATGACCTGAAAATTATTTGATTCCAGCGCACCTCGTATCGCTACAGGATTTAACACATGCAATCCGTGTCCGAAAAATCCGTTTACCGCTGTAACCAACACGTAAGCGCCGCCAACTTTTACCATACGCAAGCAATTCTCAATGCACTGCCTTGTGTCAAAAACATGTTCTAAACATCCTATATCGAAAACGACATTATATTTCTCATTTTCTTCTCGGGGAACAGGCAAATTCATATCATATTTTAAATCTGCCCTCTCATCAAAATAATCCAATGTCGAAATCTCAGATACTCCTTTTGCAACCAGCAACTCCTTAACATCTTTGTATTCAAATTCATTGGAAGCACCACTTGCGTCAAAAACCTGATACCCAAACATCAAAAAAGGCCCTTTTAAAATTCCCGGGATACTGAATATTTCGTTACAAATAGGCATAAGAGCTTTTGATAACGCCACAGTTCTCCTCCTGAAATTATTCCAAAACTTTTGTTTCTTAACTCGAGAACGATCCCTTGTAAAAACGGCTTAATTTTTTTTCATAATAAGTGAAAATAACGCCCCCCCGTAAGGAGAATTGTTTTTAATTTTCCTTGAGAAAAACTTATTAATTCCGTTACTACTCTCATTGACCCAAGCTCCTAAATGTTTATAGGTATTTACCGAAATTATCTTAAAATCAGGGAAAAATCTTTCATGCAATTTAAAAGGGTCAAAACCTTCACCCTTTTCATCAGGATCATGAATATCGACAATTGCGTTTATATCCTTAATAGTCAAATCTTGCCCAACAAGCTTCTTTTCCTTAACAGCCCAATAAACCTTCTGATTAAAATCCTTTCCTGGCCCAAGCCGTTTACGGAACATCCCCAAAAATATAAGGATATTGCGCGCGATTCTCTTTAATACCATCCTTACTTTCACTAAATTTTGGTAAACAAACAAAATAAACGACCTGTTTTGAGAATGTAGTTTATTTCTCTCATGCATTATTATAAAAAGACCTCCCTTAGTAACATGTTTCCCCAGCCCTGACAAAACTTGCGGGTAATCAGGGATATGATGCAAAACTGAATTCATCGTAATACAATCAACTTTTAAGTCCATCTTGGAAATTTCAAGCGCGTCGGCTTTTATAAATTCTTTCTTAATCTTATTCAGCGATGCTAAATGTTCTTGTGTAATCTTAAGCATTTTCTCAGATAGATCCGTACAAATTATCTTGTCGTTTTCTTTCAAATACCCGGATACAAGCATAGGAACAAATCCGGTTCCGGTGCCGATATCAAGGATAGTAAGTTGCTTATCACTTTTTAAAAAGGTTTGCCCGATCTGTTCCCAGGCGGATTTTTCATCTACATATATTTCCGGATGCCTTTGCACATAATATTGGGCTTCCAGATCATGATAGATCTCGTTAACTTCCTTAACTTGAGCGTCGTCTAAAATTATTTTAGCCATTATTCAACCCACTAAATCCACGTATCCCGTTTTAAGATTCTCTTAATGCCTGGACAACAATATCTTTTGAAAAACGATTTTCGCTTTCTTTCGAAGTAAGACAACTATACTTATATTTATCATACAAAACCGCATTAACAGCAGGGACCTGCAATGTTTTAATGCATTCTTCTGAGTCAATATTATACGCCTTTGACCCTAGTGACTTTGAAAGAAATTCCAGGGTCCTGAAGTTGGCCTTTCTCTTAACCCGATATTCCTGAGTATAAACAAATATGATCGGTTTACGGTAAAGCACGGCGTATGAAGTAGATGTACTTGACTGCGAAATAACAAATCGGGAATCTTTGACCAACTCGCATGTCTTTCCTTCATAACTTAAGCGACCCTTAAAAATATTTTTTTCATACGTAATGCCGGGATGCGCAGCAATGACAACCTTTACTTTAAAGCTTTTTTCGATAACACTAAAAAAATTATTCAATGATTCATAAAACTTTATAAAATCAAGTTGCTGCATGTTCAAAAGCGACACATCATCATTATACACAGGCCCTTCATCTAAAAAAACACAATATTCACCGGCAACGACCCGTTGCGACATATTTTTAGTCAGTTGATAATAATCATAATCCTGATAATTAATATTGACTACATGGAAATGATCCTTGAAAGCATCGCCGGTCAAGCGGCCGGCAACAAACACAAGGTCATATTTTCTTATTAAACCTGCCCTTTTGCATACATTCGCGATGAGGTTTAAAAAAGTTTGGAAAAAAACTGCCGGCCTGATCTTATCGATTATTTTCGTAGTCAAATCCTCTCTCGCATACGCCACCCAGGGAAAATAAACAGTCTTACACCTTAAACGCGTCATAAGTAAATAGAGAGATATGACCTGCCATCCAAAGTATACCTGCAAAACAAATACGGTACTTTTTAAATCCTCGTTCTTTAAACGCACTTTCAACTCGTCAAAAGAGTTAATTTCTTTGACATATTCCCGGGATAACGTGTTCTTAAAATGACGGCCTTTAAAATAAATACCTTTTAAATCCCAATACTCAACAGGTATGCCCGCATCAAGCACATCCTGAATTAACAGGTATCTTTCGATCTGGGGTGTTAAAGCAAAGATTGTGATATAAATAACCTTTTTATGAGCCATTATGATTATGTGTTTTTTTCATAAAGAACCCTACGTTTGCCTAAAACCTCGAAAATCCCTGTTCTTTTTTAAATAGAGATTTTCAGCCTCTAAGATCATAGCCTTGCATTTTTTACTATAATAGTTTTTCAATAACACCGAATTAGCTTCAAGCAAACAACGATGAAAGTCATCAGCAGAAAGTTCGGTAAAATTTACGGTTAAAAGATCAGAATTAATATGTTTGTTTTCATAAAAATCCTCGCAATCTCTCAATAAACCTTTTCGGATCGCATAGTAATACAGCGGAGACCCGGGATACGGAGTTACCGGCCGGATCGTGCGCATCTGTGAACAATCGTCATATTTCAGCAAGAATTCAACCCCTTTAAACAATGTTTCTTTGTTTTCTCCGATGTTTCCGAAAATAATGTTATAGCCTGGGCTTATTCCGGCTTTCAAAGTCGCTTCTATCCCCTTGATGATCTGTTGCGTCGTTAATGATTTATTCATATTTTTGAGTATCCGGTTATCCATGGCTTCTATGCCATAATTAATAAAAACGCAACCGGATCTTTTCATCAGTTTCAAAACTTCTGGCAGGGCAAAATTGAGCCTGCCGCAACAAGACCATTTAATATGTAATTTGTTTTTAAGAAAATCGTTGCACAGGCTGGTTATTCGTGCGATCGAAGTCATCAAAAGTTCGTCAGTGAAAACAATATACTGTATACCGTAATCTTTCTTTAACAGCTTTATTTCTTCAATAATGCCGGCACTGGAGCGGATGCGCAGGCCTTCATCCATCCGATAACAAAAATTACATTTAAAATTACACCCTCTGCCGGAAAGAACCGGCATCGCAAAATCACTATTCAATGCGTGAGGCATTCTTAAAAGCCTATAATGGTCAATGGGAAACAGATTAAAAGCAGGAAATGGTATGCTGTCAATATTTTCTATAAGGGCACGCCTGGGGTTAATCACAACTTTCTGACCTTCCCTAAACGCTATTCCCAAAACATTCGAAAACGATGTTTTGTTCTTCAAAGCATTCAGCAATTCAATAACAGTGATCTCGCCTTCCCCCATCACCACAGCATCCGCTTGTGTTTTTAAAAGAAAATATTCCGGTTCAGGGGTCGGCCCATGGCCGCCGATAACAAAAAAAGGCCGTTTACGAAGCTCGCGTATTACACGCGATATCTTTAACAACTTTCTATATTGATAATACCCCGCGATCACACTAACCCCAACAACATCAAAATGATTCTTTTTCAAATATTCCTTAAGATGCTCTTCCGGATAATGGGATATGTCCTGATTATAAATTTCTACCTCATGCCCGTTTTGAGATAAAACCGCAGCAATATATGCAAGTCCTTGCGGGAAGAAATGAATATAGGCTCCGTTATCATAAATAACCAATAAAATTTTCATAAAATATCCCTTAATGTATCGCAGGTTGCTTTAGAAATAATCTTTTTATATCCTGCCTATCTAATTCACTCAAACTGGCATAATATAAACTTAACGAAACGCAATAGATAACAGACATCTCAATAAGTACTGCAAATATGTTCTGAGGGTACCAATACTTCAGCATAACGGCAGAAGCTAAATACACAAACACATATATCAGCAGATTACCGCGAATTGACCTTTTAAAGTACTCAACAAACTTAATTTTCAGATTTATGAGTGATATTCGCAGAGTAAAAGGGAAACCTATCAATATCATTGAAACTGTCAAGCCGGCTGCAGGCGCGATGATCCCCAATCTTTTTATAAAAGTAAGGGTCAAAACTATATTTGCGGCTACAACTCCCAATTGAATAAAAAGAGGTTTTTTCACAACTCCCTTAGCAGAAAGCATACTGCTTGCTAACTCCAAGGTCCCGTTAAAAAGCCAGAATACTATAATGATCTTTGCGGGCAGGATACTTTCGCGAAAAGTATCCCCCATCCAGTATATAATAAACGGCTCGGCAAAGACAAAGAGCATAAGAATGACCGGTAAAAAGGCCGCAGACATATACTTGGTCCCTTTAAAGACAAGCTGCCGTTGTAATTCATGTTCTCCCCTTCCTTCCATTTCAGACGCTATTGTCCATGGCGGCGCACCGATCGTAGAATTAATTACCCTTAAGTACGATTGAATATTATAGGCAACCGCATAGGTAGATACCGCAGAAAGCGAGATATAATATCCAATAATGAGGTTATGGATTTGAAATAAAAAACTACTAAGCAATGCGCTGACAAAACAAAAAAAACTGAAATTAAATATGAATTTGAAAGTTTTAAGTTCTGTATAGGGGAAAGTTATCCTAAAATCATACCTTTTCTTGACAATACAATACAAAACCGTACTCCCCAATATGGTTAAAACCTGATTCACGATGAATAATTGAACTATCCCGCACCCTGACATCAAGAGGGCATACGTACATATACCATTTAAAATTTGAACGGATATATTAACCGAAGCATCTAAATCCCATAAATTTAATCCCTGGATGAAACCGCGGAATGTATTGATCGGCCAAACCAGCAATGCTGACAAAGCTGCTACTATAAAGAGGTCTCGAGCAACAGCAATATTCGCAGGCAGAACTTTAAAGAATTTGACAAAGAATACTGAGAAAAAAAACAATAATAACGATACCGTGATGCCTATCAGCACATAAAAGGTGAACGATGCATTAACGATCTTATTGACACTCTCGTTGTCCTTTTTTCCGTTATACTCGGAAACATACTTAGTCAATGCCGACATTACGCCAAGATCTAAAAGCCCGAAATATCCGGTAACAGTCATGGCAACCAAGTAAACTCCGTAAATTTCTTTTCCGACATATTTAACTATAAAAGGAAAAAGAAAGAAAGAGATCGCAACGCTGGCGATTCGGTTTGCCGCTAAAAAACTGATATTTTTTCCGATGAGGCGTATTTTCGACATATACGGGTAAACGTCTTTTAAGATTATTGGTCAGCTCGATTAGCAGCTTTATTAGACAGAGAAATATTATGAGCGCATATCCGACACATAGGACTGAGATAATAATTCCCTGACTTGTGCTGACCGCGAAGCTCTTGTATCTTAGGGCAATTCCAGAGATCTTTCAAACTCGCAGTATTAACGTTGCCTATAGTAATATTGCCTGCTACATCAGTGGCACAAACACAAACCGTGCCATCGGTCATGACAACCAAACGTTGAAAAGGCTGTTTACAGCAATACTCATGGAGCGGAACATTGAACGGATTGTTTTTCTGAATTGACCCGAATTCCTGGCAGTAAGAAATAGTAATTTCATCTACCCTTTTATGCCAATACTCATAGAACTCTCTTGTCTCATGCCTGTTTATGCCGGATTCAGTATACTGCAATCGAATGAACGGTTTTCTTGATTTTCCCCGTATATCGATCAAGTTTTTAATATTCTCAATGACCGCATCATAATCGGCGCCAATTCTGATCTTTTCATACGTCTGCTTGGTAAATCCATCGATTGAAATAATAAGTTGATCCAGCTTTGCTTCTACAATTTCACGGCCTATATTTTGATTCATCAGCGTCGCGTTCGTTAACGAGGTAACTTCCAAAATACCTTTAGATTTCGCATAACGCACCATATCCATAAAGTTTTTATTCAGCATAGGCTCACCCCGCCAGCTTAATTTCAAAGCGGGGATCCTATATTTTGCGCATTCATCGGCAATTTTTTTAAAAGTATCCATCGCCATAAGGGGAACTTTCGTAGTCTTTGCTACGGGGAGCGTTTCATCACTCTGAAAACACATAGAACACCGCAGGTTGCAAACATTGGAAGCTTCTGCGATGACATCCAAAGGGTATTTTCCAACTTTAAATTTACCCGGGTAAGCGTTAAAACGATAACGATAGATATAAAATTGAGGATTGAATCCCCCTTTTTTGTAGAGGTTAGCTACCTTTGTAAAGAAACCTGCTTTAATCTTCCAGTTTTTCTTAAGTTTCATTGCGTATCTCTTTTTGAATCAAAAGAATCGGGACAATCAGCGCATAGATGCATTTTTTTGAAACCTCCCTGCCGGTGAAGCTTTCTTACCTTCTGCATTATTTCTCCCGTCCAGATATCGGGAACCGTTTGAGTCAAAACATCGCCGATAACATACCCCTTTTTCATATCCCGAGGACAAAGCGTTGCAGTACCATCACTCAATATGGTCAGCCGCCGCCATAATTCCGCGCAACAAAAATTATCATCCTGTTTATAATTTTCCCTATGATAAAGCCTTTCTTCTCCCGTTTTACAGTCAAGATAACGTAAGATCGCTATACGGTTTAGTTTACCCGCCCAATAAGCTATAAACTTGTTTTTCTCGGATGGGTCATCTTCATCCATTTCAATAAAATTCGCCTTAATATGCAGCCTTGACTTAGGGTTCTGGTTACGCTGCCTGATCAAATCTTCAACCGCTTGCATGACCTTTTCAAATCTTGCCCCGATTCGTATTTTTTCGTATCTTTCTTTATCGGCGCTATCCAGAGAAATAATAAGCCTGTCAAGGCCGGATTCGATAAGTTTACGGTTAAAATCATGCCCCAGGAGAGTGCCATTGGTATGCATGTTCACATCAATAACTCCCTTTTCTTTCGCATATCTGATTACTTCAAAAAGTTGCGGGTACAGGGTCGGTTCTCCTAACCCGGTCAAATTAAAAGCGCATAATCCATGCGTGCACGCTTGGTCTAATATTTTTTTTACCAAATTAAGATCCATATATCCTTTACCGGGGATATATGCCTGCCGGGGACACATAGGGCATTTTAAGTTACAGACGTCAACCGCAAAAAGGTCTATCTGCAACGGAACCTTATCAACGATCCCGGCTTGCGGATACTGGTCCCATTTCCTTCGGTATTCGATCCACTTTTTATCATGGAATACCAAACCCGTTTTTTTGTCCGTGCCTAAAACCTCCGGAGAAATACTTTTTACCTTAACCCGTATCATGTATTAAACACCTCAAGGATTTAACGGCGAGCCTTCAATCATGTTCCACCCTAATGGTGTCCCTTTTTTTATATCCTTACGCGCTTTTTTTCCCAGGACCCTTTCCCAATAACGGGGATGTAAACCGTGCCCGGGCCTTATAGAGCGGATATTATCTTTCGAAAATTTTTCACCTTTAAAGATATCTTTCACTACAAAAACAGACCTGCGAAAGACTCGATTTTCTTTTTGTTTTTCCGTGAGTTCATATGAAACCTTTCCTAAAGCTTTTTCTGCGGTTCGTATATCAGAGACCATTGTCCTGAATTCTGCCGGTTCAGTCGAGAATGAGCAGTCGGGGCCGGGATCTTTTCGGGAAAGCGTAAGATGCTTCTCTATGATACATGCACCCAGGGCTATTGAGGCTACGGCAACAGCACTGCCTAAGGAGTGGTCGGAAAGCCCAACAGGAAAGCCGTATACTTTTGAAAGATCAGGAATCGTATTCAAATTCATTTCTTTAGATGGTGCAGGATACGCGCTGGTACACTTAAGCAAAGCTATTTTCCTGTTTCCCTCATTAAGGACAGTTTGAACTGCCTCATCTATTTCTGGCCTAGAGGCCATGCCGGTTGAGATGATGATAGGCTTTCCGGTTGCAGCGACCTTCTTTAAAAAAGGAATATCTACCAGCTCAAATGAAGCGACCTTATATGCGGGCACTTTCATTTTTTCCAAATAATCAACCGATGTAAAATCAAAAGGGGTTGAGAAAAAGTCAAGCCCAAGGCTGTCACAGGCCTTCTTTAATCGGGGATGCCATTGCCAGGGCGTAAACGCTTCTTGATAAAGCCGGTAAAGATTTTTTCCCGCCCAAACTGTCCCTTTAATCTTAAAATATTTGTTTTCACAATCGATAGTCATAGTATCCGGAGTATATGTCTGGATCTTTACCGCATCCGCGCCCGAATCGGCAGCGGCCTTTATAATACGGAGGGCTTTATTAAAACTCATAGCATGATTCGCTGACATCTCAGCAATGATATATACCGGCTTCCCTGGGCCTATAGTTTTCTTATTGATCTTTATGTTCATGAATTTTAACCTTTCATCACCCAAAAATACGCAGAGCCATAAATGCTTCGGCAAATAAATAGCCTGATTCTGAACCTCTAACCTTCGCCAGTGCCCTTAAAACTTCAGGCGACCGAGGATGAGGATCCAGGCGCGCTTCACCTTTGTAAGTTTGCATTGAATTGATCTTTGCAGTAAGATCTGCTTCGGAAACCTCAACATAGACGTTTGGTTCCCATTGCGCTGGACGCAGGTACCCGGTGCTGCTGGGGACTTCACCGCATAAAACAGAGATATGCGCATCGGCCGCCGGCCGCGCAGCAACAACGACCGCATTATGGCAATATTGATGGTCAATATTCGTACAATAGCGATGATGGGTCAAGATCAAGTCGGGTTTTACGCGGGCAATAATTGCCTCCATCCAATGGACTATTTCTAACAATGAACTTTTATCCATTTCATTATCAGCGAATTTCCCAAGATAAATATGTTCCTTTGAAACACCTAAGACAGCACAAGCCTTCTGGCAATCTTTTCTTAATGCGGAGAGTGCGGCTTTCCTTGATTTTAATGATGCTGCGTTTCGACGGCCATGAATGCCTGTCGCGGGGATCGCGACATGAACCTCTGCGCCAAGACGGGTCAGTTTTTTGATAGTCGCACCTGCCGCTAATGTCTCATCGTCGGGATGCGCGAAAAGTGTCAAAATGGTAGAATAGTCCTTCAGGATCATTTCCCTCTCCTTGATTTAGATTGAGTGATTTTAGCTCGGGCATAAAGCGCGCCTTCGCGCATTACAGGGTGAGAAAATTCATACCGTAAACCACCCTGTTCAATAAATGCCTTTGGATATTCGTCTGCGTCCAGCATGCGGATATGATCGTAGATCTTTCCCAAGGTTTTATGCTTGAGCGCTATCTTACTTTGATCAGGCCGGCGCCGTAAAAACATTACCGCTTTACCCTGCTGAGCAACTGGCTTTGGTTCCTGCATGATTATTTCCTTGATCATTTTCGCGATGATCTTTGAAGAACGGATATAAATATCCTGGGCCCTTCCTCGCAATGAAAGCTGCCGTTTAAAATAAACCGGCCCGGCATCTAAGACGCCGGTCATTCTTAATGCCGATATTTTAGTGTTTGTAAACCCGCGGACGATCAAATTCTGTAGAGGGCTGCCCCCCCGCCCAAACGGGACATCTGTCTCGTGAAAACAAACACATTCATAAGAATTCACGATCGAAGATGGCACTCGCTTGCTCCAGTGGGGGAAAAAAATATAACGCGGTTTAAAGCGTTTTATTCTTTCAAGTGTTAAATCTTTTGCAGCGGTAATGAGATGCCAATTACCTGGATATTTGCTAATACTATTCCTGTAAGCTTTAATATTCCACGGACGTATTGTTGCAATAATATATACTTTTTTACTCATGGCATCATATTTCTATTGCTGTTTTTGTAAAGGCACATCATAGTCTAGGCGCCCGGAACGTATGATCGCAAGGCTTTTTGGCCCTTCATTGAAAAGAAGATCAATTGCCGACATATGCGATATAAAACCTTCAAACATTTGCTTATATACCGGATGCTCATATCGATGATATACCAGGGTTATCCCTTCTTGAGCAAAGACATTATCTTGTTCTATATAGTCAGCTGCACGTACGGGAGAAAGATATATGTCAGCCTCCAGATAATGACAAATATTTGTCAACAACTTAACCTTTTCGCCGGAAACTGGGATTTCGGATGCTCTCATAAGCTTTGTTTTGACTCCAAGCTGTTTTTTTAAGAAATTGATCGTGGCTACGTTTAATGTTAAAAGATACTCCCATGATTGATCATAGAGCGCTTTCAACTCATCACAATACTGTTTCCAGTACTCAGCACGTTTATAATACTGTTCAATGGTCCCCCAGTGTTTCCTGCACCACGGTGAAGAATTGCCGGTCTTTACCTCGTTCATTTTCTGTCCCAAGTTTTGAATAACCGGAACGGTTAACCATTTCGACTGATTTTCTGCCGTCTTAATTCTATTGCGTTGCTGCCACGCCTGTTTTTCGAACTGAACCGTATCCAATAGTACGAACACATCCGCCGTATCCATGAGGTCAAAATACCCTATCCAGGGCAGATATGTCGGCTGCATGATTACCGCTATCATCTGCGCGCCTCTCTCTTAAGATATGCCAGTAATCTTGAAGCAATACGCACAGTGCCGTTGGACGCAATAAGGTTTTTCCCTTTATAAGCCATATTTTTTCTCATAGGATAATTTTCTAATAACTCTTCTGCGGCATGTACTATTCTTTCGTCTGAAACATCGCTATGCATTCCCAGGCTTACAACAGCACCTGCCGTATCAAAAATCCTCGCCTCTTTCTCCTGTTGCTCGTTTTGTGAAACAACCAGCGCAGGGACACCTAAACAACATGCTTCATACAATAACGTACCTGCGCTCAGAAACGCAACGTCCGCTTGAGATAGCGCATCAGCAATGTGAGCTATATTACGGCTTATTATAAATCGGGCATCATTCTTCAGAATTGAAGTAATTTTACCAACCTGCGCAACTGCAGCGCCAAGAATGACATGAAACTTGATCGAATGTTTAAGTTTTTTCAACAGAGGCACTACACGTAACATTAAATTGCCGGAGTCGCTACCGCCAAAACAGACAAGGACCTTTTTGACTTTCGCGGATATTTTATTTTTTTTAAACGCCAGAGCCGCGAAATCAGGATGCATGATAATGTAGTCACGCCCGGTTAGATATTTATCTGACGGTATGCCTGGCGTTTTAGGTAAGCCAAGGAGATTAGGGCGAATCAGGTAATCCTGGCCGTTAAGACCGGGGCCTTCATCGTCAATACAAACGGTCATTCCTGATAATCCTTTTATATGTTTTGCTTCTTTTTGATCAATAGTAAGCAAATCGGCTATTGCCATATCAAAACGAGCTTCCTTTGGAGAATTCCGCCGGACATAGATATCGTAATCTATATCAGGGATAAACTTCCTGACAACATCTTTATTATTGGTCTCAATGGTAAAATGGCATTTCGTTAAATTTAAAAAACCCAACATCAATGACCGGCAACGGGACAGATGCCCCAACCCGGTTTTTTTATCAGCATCAACTCTGAAATATACAGAAACAACCCCTTGAGTGATATGCCCTTTCTTTTTTGTATCATTCACCATTTTATGGACTCATTGAGCGCTTTTTTTTAAAAAAGACCTGTCTTTTTCCTTTGATTTCATCAATCCTTCATTCCTCAAAAAACCCTGATTTAATACAGAGAGCCCCGGATTCTTTTCAAGAAGCGCCAAAATATCGTTCATACCAAAACATGGATTGAGTGGATACAACTTTTCATATATGGTTTTTACAAATTCAAAATCTTCTGGTTCATCAACAGTCCAGCGTAAAGCGGAAAGATCCTTATTCGATGCAAGATTTACTATTTTAAAACGTTTGGGTTGTCCTTCAAAAAAAAGCGAGATGTGTTCTAATTGAGATGGCAATAAAGCCTCACTATGAGCCTCCTGAAGAGCTTTAAAAGCAAATATCTCTGCATCAAGACCATCGGGATATGTTGGCGGCATACAATTAGTGCCATAATCGCCTTTTTTATTCAGATAAATGCGCACCAACGCGTCAATAACGCTCATGTCGATCAAAGGGCAGTCTCCGGTAAGGCGGACGATGTGATCGGGTTTAAACTTGAGCGCTGCCTGATAAAACCGGTCAAGGACATTTTCCAGATTTCCGCAAAAAACGCTCACTTTAAGGCGTTTCCCTAAATCAACAATCTGTCTGTCCTCGGAAGAAGTACTCGTGAGAACAACTACGCGGTCAATTGTTTCGCAAAGTTTAACACGCTCAATTTCTAATTCTAACATCGGCCTTCCCAAGATCGGTTTGAGGACTTTATTAGGAAAACGCTTTGATGACATTCTGGCTTGAATAAATGCTGCTATCATTACTTACCTCATCCAAAGGGTAGGGTTTAAAATCTTTTCATCTACTTGATCAAAATACTGCGAGACTAAAGGGAGTAAATTGCGTGCCGGTTTTCTTCCCCAGCTTCCCAGATTCTCCTCTAGCTGTTCAGGTGTTTCTACCCCGATAACCAGTTTTGCCGTAGGAAATCTTTCTTTTAGATATCCCAATGCTAATTCATGTTTCGTGACATTAAGCTGTTGGGCAAGTGATTTTATTTTTTCAAGCACCGGCTTGGCAAAAGACATTTGCCCAGAAAGCTCGTTTGGATCCATAAGAATAAGACCCTGAAGAAAAACACTCCGGATATATATCTGCCGGCCCGCTTTCTCTGCCAGTTCAAAAACTCTCTGCTTCTCAAATCTGCTGTCCAGGATATTAGCAGGTAGTTGCACCATATCAAACCCGTTAATAAGCAACGCTTCTAAAGCTCTTTTGGGAGAATAAACCGAAACACCTACCTTTTTGATCTTTCCGGACTTAACAAAACTATGCAAAATCTCACCAAGGCCGTTTGGCAACTGACTCAAAAGGTCTTCTTTATGAAGCATCAATCCATACAAAGATGAAACCCCTAATCTTTCTAAAGACCTATTCAAGGCTTCAGACATGATCTGAGGATCGCAATGGTTGAGTTCAGGATTGATTTTACTGATAACTTGTGCCTCGTGCGAAATGCTCAGTTGAGAAAATGCCGTTCCCAGCATTTTCTCGCTTCCTCCATAGTCTTGTGCGGTATCAAACTCTCTAATCCCATTTTCCCAAGCTGTCCGTATTATTTCAGTCACCCTCGCCTGGTCAGGTTGACCAGTTTTGTTGGCTACACCATACAAAAGTCCAAACTGTACGGTCCCTAACACAAAGGGATGAAAGTTTCCTGGATTCATAATAAAGAATAATGCTTACGTCAGGCGTTTAAAGCCGGCAGTTGACGGTTTTCCTCTTAATTGAAGCTCAACATCCCCTGTTCTCAAAGCTTTTGAAATATGGGCAAATGTCTCATCGACTGCAATAAGATACCGCTTCACGTGAGACGGCTGATGTGCGTACATGGAATAAAACGATGTAGACGCCAAAAATCCTCTTTCGAGCATTAATTGTACAAATAACGCCTTTAAAACTAACGTAAAGTCGTATTCGAACATAAAATGGCTAAGCGGGGCAATCCCGGCAACATGGATCTTTATCCCATGTTTTTCAGCCAGCATCTTCCAGCCTTCCTGGACCTGCTTTCCTACCAATACCAGATGCTTTCCTACGTCGCATACCTGATGTTTCTTTATGGTCGCCAATGCAGCAGTAGGCCCAATGCGTTCTGTCCACATAGTACTGCTGATAAATGTCTTTTGCGCAGCATCCATAAAGCGTTCTTTGCCTATAATCGCAGCTATTGGATAGCCATTGCCTAAAGCTTTTGAGAATACGGCTATATCTGGCTCAATATCATAAACTAAGTGTGCTCCGCCTGAATTCAGTCGAAACCCGGCAGAAATCTCATCTATCACAAAAACAGCTTTTGTCTTGTCTGCAAGAGAACGAACCTCTTTAAAAAACCCCGGTTCAGGCTCATCATCCCGTATGGGCTCCATAACAATAGCAGCCAGATCTTTTCCATGCTGAGCTATAATAGTATTAAGCTCATCAATATGATTATATCGAAAAGGAATTGCTGTCCCGGTTAAACCTTTCGGGACTCCGCGTGGATCCAATCCTGATAAAAGATGCTCACCTAATGAATCTTTAGTTCCTAAATTCGCCGAAAGATACCAATCATGCCACCCATGATACCCGCAAAAAGCCACGACATCTTTACCCGTATACGCCCGGGCGATCCTAACAGCTATAGCCATTGATTCTCCACCAGTGCGGGCATAGCGCACTTTATCTGCCCACGGATGAATCTGACACAGCAAATCAGCAAGTTCAACTTCTTCCGGGCAATTTAAAGAAGAGCTCGATCCTTTTTTTATCGCTTTACACACAGCTTCATCAACATCATCATCGGCGTAGCCAAGCACATTTGCACCAATGCCGCTGATGCTCATGTCAATATACTTATTCCCATCTAAATCCCAAACGTGCGCTCCTTTTGCCTTACTATAATAGCCGGGCCATACTCCGAGTGAAAACTGATCAGGCCGTTTTGAAAGAAGCTGGGTCATACCGGGTATACGCTGCTTTGCGCGCTGCTGCATTAATTGGCTTTTGCTGGTATTCATAATTAACTCCGGGTATTTTAAAGCATACGATCTTTGATCACAGGCCCCTTGGGCAGAAATTCCACACGAGTTCTCATAGCTGTTTCCAAATATTCAGCTGGAGTATAGAGGCGCTCGCCTATAAGATTACTCTTGTATTCTATTGGTTTGATGCCATCTTTACGAAAGAGAGAACAACGCAGAGAACCATTTTTACACGCCACATAGACGCCATTTTCAAAAAGGCGGTAAATAATACCGTATTGAAACGGGTGGAATGTTCCATCAAAAGTAACTGAAGTGGCGCTACGAACTCTGACCTGCTTTCCCATGAGAAACGTGCTTGCGCCCTTGTAGGGACGGCCAAATGCCTGAGCAAACCGCTCAATTTCTTGGCCAGACCACTTCCAATCAATAAAACCATGTACATCAGTAAGCAGCCGGGGCATATAAATACTCATATGCTCAGACTGTCCATTACGCTGCAACGGCTTTTTTAATTTTATATCTTGCAGGAGGCTTTTAAATACCCCGTACTCATGGATTGATTTTTCATTAAGATAGTCTTCTGGGTATTGGCAACTTACCGGATATTCGAACTCTTTAAGAGCAAGTATATCTCCGTTATCGATCCCCTCATCAACCAAGTGCCATACTGCATAGCCGACGCGATTACCCTGCATGATCATCCAAGAATAACCTCCACCGCCTCTCTGCTGAGGAAGACGGGAGGAGTGGCCATTAATTATCCTGTGGCCAAATCGTTCAATAATATCTTTGCTAAAGATATACGGAGAACCGCTTGAGATGCCGATAGTTTGATCAGTAATAAATTTAAAAAGGCCGGGGCATTTCTGAAGTGATTCGGCAAAAAAACATTTAATTTTCAGACGCTTAAGAAAAACTTCCCACGTCTCTCCCGTATGAGCAAGCATCTCTGCCTGACGAGGCCCTGTCAAAACGAGGATCTCATCAAAATGTTTTCCCATAATTATTCGGGACAGAGTTTGACTTGCCCCAAAGAGGACTGCTCGCGAGATAGTGCCGAAATCGAAATTGCGTTCTCTCATAATCATACCTCAAATTTTAAATTAAAATTATTAAATACCTATAGTAGTTTAAGGACCGCTAAAATAACCCGGGCAACATCATTATCTGTCATCGCGGGAAAAAGAGGCAAAGACAAACATTCTTTATAATACTTTTCAGCCTCGGGAAAATCCTTCCTGGAAAAATGAAAATTCTTTTCATAAAAAGGTTGGCGGTACACAGGGATATAATGCACCTGGGTGCCGACACCTTCCCAAGTGAGCTTCTCAATAAACTCCTTCCGTGACAACTTTAGCTTCGCAAAATCGATACGCACGACATATAAATGGTACGCGCACAATGCATCATCCGTAGTAACCGGACGCAGGCAGGAATGTTTTTTGAACGCGGCATTATAGAGTGAAACAATATGCCGGCGCCGGGCAATAAAACTCTCGATCTTCCTTAATTGGCTTATCCCCAGGGCAGCTTGAATATCCGTCAAACGATAATTAAACCCCAGTTGGCGCATCTCATAGTACCAGGGCCCGGGGCTATTTTTTATTAAAAGAGGGCTTCTCGTAACTCCGTGCGACCGCAGGCAACAAAGAAAGTCATACAATTTTTTATTATTCGTCATGACCGCCCCCCCCTCACCGGTCGTAATCGTTTTAACCGGATGAAAAGAAAAAATAGTCATGTCTGAATATTTACCATTACCGACTCGACTGCCGTCAAGATAGCGGCTGCCGATCGCATGAGCGGCATCTTCGATCACAAAACAATTCTTACGTTTGGCAAAAGCGGATATTTCTTTCATCAGAGCAGGACGTCCTGCAAAATGGACAGGGATAATGACCTTGGTATCCTTTCGAATAACGCCTTCCAGGGCCCCCAATGATACATTCACCGTTTCTGCATCGATATCCGCAAACAAGGGAATAATACCGTTATACACCAAAGCATTCACCGACGCCAAAAAAGTGATCGGCGATGTAACACCAGTCGCCCCCTTCTTCAGGCCAAGTGCAGCTACTGCCAAATGAAGGGCGGCTGTGCCGCTGGAGACAGCAACACAATACTTCGCGCCAGTATATGCGCACAACGCGCGTTCAAATTCAAAAACACGCGGGCCTTGCGTTAAAAATTGACTTTTAAGAACCTTCACTATTGATAGGACATCATCATCATCGATCAGTTGTCTTCCATAGGGCAGGCAGGAACGAATGCGTTTCATATCAGTGTGCCTCATTTTTTAGATTTTTAACCATATCGGCAAGCTCATCAAGGCTGAGGCGCTCCCGATTCAAGTCACTGCGGTACTCAAAACCACCCGGTAAAGGTTTTCCGCGTTTATATTTCGAAAAGGCTTCATCTAAATACAAAAACTGCGGCAACACAACATAATATTCCTTAAGATCAAAAGCTATGCGCGCCTCGTCTTCAGAAATCAATGTTTCATGGATCTTTTCACCAGGACGGATACCGATCGGTTTTAATCGGCACTCCGGCTCAATAGCCTTTGCTAAATCCACTACCCGCATAGACGGGATCTTAGGAATAAAAATCTCACCGCCAACAGATTCGTCCAATGCTTTGAGCACCAAATCAACGCCTTGATCAAGTGTTATCCAAAAACGCGTCATTCGTTCATCGGTAATTGGAAATTCTTTAATACCCCGATTCTTGAGCTCTAGGAAAAAAGGGATCACACTTCCCCTGGACCCGACAACATTTCCATAACGCACGACTGAAAATTTTACCCGGGCGCCGCCATACGCATTCGCCGCGACAAAGAGCTTCTCAGCAACAAGTTTGGTAGCGCCATAAAGATTAGCCGGGCTAACGGCCTTATCCGTTGACAAAGCGATAACTTTCTTAACTCCAGCGTCAATGGCCACATCAACGATATTATTAGCGCCATCGACATTGGTTCTGACCGCTTCAGTGGGATTGTATTCCAAGGCAGGTACCTGTTTCAAAGCAGCAGCATGAATAATATAGTCAACTCCTTCAAAAGCGCGGTGCATACGATTTTTATCGCGGATATCTCCGATAAAATAACGCATAGATGGATACTGTTTATCCGAGAAAATCTTTTCCATCTCATGCTGTTTATATTCATCACGGCTGAAAATGATCAGTTTTGCCGGTTTATACCGTTTGAGCACTATTTCTGTGAATTTATGCCCAAAAGACCCTGTTCCCCCAGTAATTAAAATAGTCTTATTATTTAACATAAACCCCTTCTTTTTTAGATTTACTCAAAATTGAGTAATACAAACTTAACCTCGCCCCGATTTATGGTTTAATTATATCATATCTTCTCTATTCCTTGATCTCAGGCTTACCTAAACCTTTTTTTTCAAAAACAAAATAGAGAATAATGCCCAAGAAAATAGGCAAAATCTGCATGCGGTAACGGCAAACGGTACCCAAATTATAACCGACAAACCCATAAGCAATTGACCAAACCACAATTAAAGAAATTGCCCATATGAAAAAGGGGGTAAATAATTCACGCCAGCGAACCTTAAAAACAGCAATAATAAATAAAATCAGTAAGACAGTGTCTTCAAGGCCAGCCATGAGCCCGAAAATATTTTTAACCTCTCCCGGCAAAGGCCTGAATAAAACCGTAAATACCCCGCGAGGGACAAAAAGAGCCAAATCTTTGAGTCCTCGGTATTTAATCTTTACAGTCACCCCTGAATTTTCATCAATTGCAGTCTCATACGCCGGCTTATTTTCACCCACAGGATCCTTAGGATCACGAGCCAAAGCGTTATCACCGGAATCTGCTTTTTTAAACATTTTACCATCAGGTTTTGCTTCAAGCAGACTACCCCCGATTGAAAATGTTGTGAATCTTTTATTAGCAAAAATTGAAAGATCCTTGAACGATTTAAGATAAAATATCTTCGTGACCCCATGAGTTGAAAACACCAATATTATGATTGAAGAAACAAAAACTAACACATAACCTATTTTTTTAAAACTATTTCTATTCAAACACATCATACGGACTACCATTAACAAAACGGGCAAGCCTAAAATAATTCCCAGCCATAAGCGGATATATACCGAAGTGATCAACCCCAAAATTATAAACACGGAAGAAGAAAACGATTCAGTTCTTATTAACTTGACGACGCCATAGCTATAGACGGCTATGGCGATAAGGAGAATCGGTTCTTTGCCGATAACAGAAGACCAAAAAAGTATCGATGGGAATAATGCAAAGACGTATAAAAGGCGCACGATATCTCTTCGCAAAAACTCAGCCGCAGCAAGATAAAAAACATAGCAGGCAAAAAGGCCGATCATTCCAAAACTTGCCTTTATAGCATGAAACGAGTCAAGGAAACTGTTACGCAGGACCTGAATAAGTAATATCACCGGATTGGATGGCCCCAGGACCTCCATCCTTCTCCATTCGCGGATATGATGCGTAGCAGCGTTAAAATACCCATATGAATCAACCTGATAATGGTGCTCGTAAAAAAGCATCAAACCAAGCATGACAAAACACTTCACCATCCAAATATAGCCGAGAGCTTTCTTATGAGCTGATGGCACAGGCCAAAAATATATCGTAACTCCCAAAAAAGCCGCCCATGCTACCCCGATCACATAATCTAAACGGATATTCTTTTGCGGTATACGTTTACCCAAAATCTCAACCAGCTTTAAAAAATGCGGCAGCGTATAAACAAAAACTAAAAACCCGACCACTATTAACAAAATTAAAAAAAGATTATTCTTTTTCAACACAACACCTTTTTTAGTTGTCCTTGCATAAAAAATGCCAATATGGCAGTGTATCAGAAATAACCACACTTTTAAATGAATCCTGCAACGCGGCAATATCTTTCTTACTAAACCGTTGTTCTATACGCGTAAAAAACCGGTCATAAACATCTTGACGGATCCGCGCAAGCGTTTTTCCTCTATAGCCTTCATACAGCGGGACAGAACAACGCAAATTCATTTTATGCAACAAAGCTCCGAGTGAAATTAACGGAAGATACACGGTAATTGCGACAACACTGGTAAATACTGACCGGAAAAATTCATTTCTAACATGCGATACCGCTAAACGGACCATGGTTACCAGGGAAAGTAAAACTTGGAAAAATCTCGGCCGGTTATCAAGTGAATAATACAAATATATCAAAAGAGCAGGTGAATAACTTTTAAGTTTTCTGACGGTTGCCAAAGCGTTAACCGGCATATGGTGCAAAACACCAAGACAAAACAGGAAATCAGCGAACGGGGTTGCAAAGGGGAGACAATTGATATCAGCCATAAAAAAAATAGCATTATCGCGGCGGCGCAGGTTCCTGCGGGCCACAAAGATCGCTTCTGAAAAATCAACAAGCACCAATTCACGGCAGGCATCCCCAAGGAAATAACTCCAGCGGCCGATACCGCAACCTAAATCGCAGACACGCGCATGCTTCAAATCGTCAATATTGACGAGGTCAAAATATTGTGAAAACTCTTCTCTATGCTCAGGTAAAATATCGGGAAACTGCTGCCATTCTGACCCAAAGGTAAATTGGATATCTTCCGCGAAATCAGCTGAAACAGCAGTTTTTTTAATACTGCCGGCCAGCCTTTTTTGAAGCGCAGGCGGATATTGATCAGGCTCAAGCAAGATAATAACATCATCAACAATCGGATACCTGCGATTGTTGACAATAAGTAAATCACCTTTAAGCTCGATATTGCGGGTTCCAAAAATATCTTTCAGGCTAGCGATCTTATTGTCATAAAATAGAGTTTTTCCGGGCTTTACACTATTTTGTTTAAGCTCGTTCATGCAATTCCTTTATGGTGCGTTTAATGCCATCTCTCAGAGAAAGCGACGGCGACCAATGAATAAGGTTTTTTAAGTGAGTTACGTCAGCATAGCTTTGCGGTTGAGCAGGTTCATCACTGCGCATAGGCCGGGCGCCAAATTTTAACTTCTCTCTATCGCCACCAAGCAACTTCCAAAAAAGCAAAACAAAATCTTTAACTTTAATAACAGTGCCGCGGCCTAAGTTGACTACGGTTGATCCTTCTACAGAATTGCTTATCTTCAGGAGGCCTTCTCCTGCTTCTGAAACATGGATATAATCACGATAGTGTTCACAGGGGCTTAATTGCACATCCTTATTCAGAAGAAACGACTGATATAATTCATTGATGAGAGATCCTGGCCTCTGCCCTGCTCCGTACACATAAAACGTCCTCACATGAACATATGTTTTTCCATACGCAGAAGCACTTTTTAATCCAAACTTTGCAACTTCAATCTTGGCCTTTGCGTAATTAGTAAGGCGTCCTTGAGGGAGAGAATCTTCGCACAAAAGGCCGGTGCGTGAACCATACTCATTCATGGAACCGATGAACACAAATTTCTTCAGGCCAAGCCGGAAGAGCGTTTCTATCAAGGTCTTTGACGCCTGAAGATTCTCACCTAAATGCATAGCAGATTCGGGCAAAGCCATATCTCCCCAGCCCGAATGGATAAAACAATCCGGCAGGCCAATTCGTTCAACCTTTGATTTAATATCACGCTCGCTTAAATAATCAAGGGTGTGACACAAAAATTCTTTCGCTGGCGCCTCACTCTTTCCCGGGAGCTGATTTGAAAAACAACTGACTTCTCTACCGGCATTTTTAAGCAGGCGAGCCAAAACACTGCCGATGAAACCTCGAGAACCGGTTAACCAAATTTTATGTATTGGCATATCTTTTGTGCTTCACCCCAGCCCTAACTGACGCATCACCTTCGGATGGTCGATTTCAAACTGATCGGCATGAGGACGTAAACACGCATCATCTTTTGTGCGAGTCACTAGTACGACATTACCAGGATTGATTACCTGTTGGGCCTCAACCGCCAGATGCAGCCAGGAACCGTTCACACTTTTTGAATCATCAAGCACCAGAAGTTTCTTGGTACGCCGGACGTTGTTTAAAATCGTACTCCAATTGACCGGAAGCATGGCATTGACAGAAAAAAGCGTTGCGTCAAGACCATGTTTTTTTAGGTCATGGTAAAGCAAGAGCCCCTGCGGAAAGGAAAAGTTAAAACAGGCAATCGTCAGGCCACTGCCATGGGAATATTGGAATATTTCGGCGTTTTCATCACAGGAAACACCCTCAGTTGTTTCCAAAACCTCCTGGCGGCATAGGCGCTGACTGATACCGATAATACGAAAACCGGGAGCAATGAGATGTTTACTCAAAATGAATTCCGCGTCAGCTTTATTCGTGATCGCATACCCGGGAATACGGGCAATGGAACAAAAATCAGCAAAATTATTCAAAGAGGATTGCGGCCCTTCATAGCCGCTATCAACAACGACATTGACTATAGTAAAAGAACTTCGAGCCTTCCTGCCCCTGACCAAGTTATAGGTATTCACAAGCTGGTCGATACCCAGGAGCAGGAAATCCTGCTGTTTCATGAAAAATATTGATGAAACCCCGTTCAGCATTAAACCAAACCCCGTCCCCACAAGGGTATTTTCGCAATTAGGGGTATTCAAAACAAACTGGCCGTCTTGATTTTTGAGGCCTTTGGTCAGGCCTCCGATACAGCTTCCGGCGGCGATATTTTGCCCAAACATGACTAATGGCTTAATTTCAGAAACTCGCTGCCGGATCAATCCATTGATGTGCGTAATATAATTCATCCAAGCTCCTTGCGTACGTCCGCCAGGACGTTTTTCGCCAGCGTCTTTAGAAAATCATTTTCAAAATGTTTAGTCAAAACATATACGGGATCTCCCTCTGTCTCCTCAATGACCGGCCAATCAGATAATTCTACCGTGGGAGCTGCCCCCGCATGATAATTAATATATTTTCCTTCAGGATACTCATCGGTCTTCATACGCCAGTCACCAAGGGTGCGAAGGGAAACTTCAATGATTACCGGAGTTTTTTCAGCCAGTGCTTTTGCGCGCGCTTTCTCCAGCAGCGGGATATATTCAAAAACGTCATTTCCTTTAATTAATTCATATGGTATTTTAAAAGCAGAGGCAAAACGATCGAGCGCTATATCGCATCTGCGCTCATGGATCTCTGTTGCCAAGGACCAATTATTGTTCTCGACAATAATCAATGCCGCAGTAGCATATGTCTTCATCATCAGTAAGCTCTCTTGGAAAACCCCTTCTTCAATAGCCCCATCACCGATGACAACGATAGCCACACCTTTTGTTTTCTTAACGGTGTTTCCTAAGGCTACACCGGTAGCAACAGCCATTTGGTTCCCCAGGATACTTGAGGTATACAAAACTCTTTTCTCCTCATTGTAAAGGTTCATGCATCCCAATTGGCCGCCAGCCTCTCCTGAATCAAGGCATAAGTATTCAGCGATCTTTTGTTTTAATGAAGGGCTGAGCGCCAAATTATAATGGATATTCCGGTGCGTCAATAATAACCAGTCGTTTTCTTTCATTATAGAAGCCAGCGCTACCGCTATAGCCTCATGCCCTAATGCCAAGTGAACCGGGATTTTAAATTGTTTTTGTTTATTTCCCTGGTTTACCAGCATCTGGCAGAACCGAAGACGCAAGACTTCCCGAGCATTTTTTTTATTATCTTTTTTAGTAGGCATAGGTTTTTTATTTTTTATTACGTTTTAACCCTAAAAAATCGCTCACTGATTGAAGGCCAACCGTAAGCCCAATTGAAGGAGAAAACTTAAGCAGGCGTTTTGCTTTTTCATCGCTGACAATCCGCACGCTTACCTGTTGCGGAGTTTTTTCTACAACACGGGGGTTGCGAGCAAGCAACTTTTTTGCTGTTTCGATACAATCACCAAGGCTAACTAGTTCCTGCCCCTGAACATTAATGATCTCAAAGCCCTTCAGGCCGATCGAAGCGATTACCGCAGCCGCAATATCCGTTACATGAATAAAACGCCGCCCTGTTTTCAGAGATCCGACTGACACCTCATCTTGAGTCGCAACCGTATTTAAAAGTGATTCGACAGCTGACCAGTTATCTTTTCGCGGCCCATAGACAATACCAAAACGTAATATCGTAACCGGGCAGAATCCACGCAGATACTTCTGGCGAAGGTTAGCTTCGCTGACTAACTTCGAGAGAGCGTATTCAGAGCTCAAACGCGCGATATCAATCACATCATCTTCTTTTTTTGCCACACCATCTTCAAAACGGTCATAGACCCATTCAGAAGAAGCAAAAATAAATTGTTTAGCTCCTTTTGCCTTTGCCGCATCCATAAGATTAAGCGTGCCCATGACATTAACATCAAAACAGGTATACGCCTTATCCTTACAATCCGCGTCGCGCGATATTGCTGCTAAATGCACTACAGCATCAACGCCCTCAGGTATGTTTTCCGCGATTTTTCCCGAACGGATATCCGCGACAGAACATCCTGCTTGAGCTGTATCAACTAAATCTACTCCAACGATCTCAATACCTTGAGCGCGCGCAAGACGTAAAACTTCTTTCCCGATAAAACTTCCACAACCAGTTACAAAGATTTTCATTCCAAACTCCCCTTTTCAATAAGACAAGCCTACTTTTTAACGCTTTCAAATAATCGATCCCACTGCAAAAGATACTGTTCTTGGCTATACTCGGTTTCTGCGATTTTAAGGCCGGCAAGGCCTGCAGCCTTTCTTGCATCCGCGCCAAGGATCAACTTTTCCAATTTTTCATACCAGTCCTGGTTATTCTTGCAATATAACGGCATCCCGATTTTCTCCATGATGCGCGTGTACGTTGGTATAGCAGAAACAACGCAGGGCATACCCATTCTCCAGAAAAACAATAATTTGTTTTCCGGTTTACCGCGCATAAGCGGATCAGCGGTGTCCAGAGGAATAACAGCAATATCGCATCCGGTTATCAGGCGGGAAACGTCTTGCTTATTCCACTGATAGAGATACACCAAAGAATCATTACCGCTTACCGTATTGGCATGATACTCTGAGCCAAAAATGCGCTGCAGCTGTTTAACCATGGAGACCTTTTTAAAACGATTCATGTATCGGCCATATTCCAGGTCGGTAATGACATATAAAGACAACGGGTATTTCGCCTTGAGTTGTATCAATACATCTTTTATCCCCGCCAATGCTGCCGCATTCTCAGGCCGGCCTTCCCAAACAAGTTTTATCTTTTCCGGTTGCGCGTAATCATTTTTAACGCGGCTTGCGATCTTTTGATGGAATTCCAAGATAACATGGACATTCCGGCAATATTCCTGAATATCGTGCTTCTGTTCGAGAGTAGAACACATAACCGCGTCGGCGCGCCTGCACATGTCTTTAATGGCATCAGCGTAATTCAGCCGTAACGACCGGTGTTCTCCGACGCAGAATTTGGCAAAACCCCGCAAAGCTCCTTTGAGGTCAAAGCCGGATACCGCTAAATAGGAATCTACAAGCATATAAATAAGCTTGGTTTTTCTCCTTGGGAAACGGTTCCAAAAGCTTAAATCGACCTGAGGAGTCAAGACCACAATATCATATTCTTTATTCGGGTCAGCTATTTCAAATGGAATATTTCGTTTACGCGCGTAATAAACGAAATTCCTCAAGTCAAAAGGATGTAACGATGGGCTTCTGAATGGCACATAACCAATGCTAAAACCGGATAAATCCATAGGTATTTTATCGCAGCAAGACTGCGCTTTAAACCGCCGATTGATCGTAATAGGTGATCCGCGTTCCTGCGTTCTCAAATTTAAAAGGAAGGCGATAGAGATTATTCAGGGCATGCGCAACTGCCGGCTGTTTTTTCGGTTCTACAAAAAACAGCAGAAATCCGCCTCCGCCTGCTCCAAGCAGTTTACCTCCCAGCGCCCCTGCCGATAAAGCACGGTTATAATACCCATCGATTTCCGAAGAAGAAATTTCATCGGTTATACTCTTTTTTAAAAGCCACCCTTTATGCAATAAACGCCCAAATTCGCGTATATCAGCGCCGCTGGAAAGGATCTCACGCAAAGGAGCGACTAAATCCCTCATTGCAACAAGCACATGCCGCTTCTCTTGGGTCTTGGTGTTTTGAACAGATAAAATATCGTGCGCATCGCGCTTTATCGCGGTATAAAACAACATCAGATGATTTTCAATAGTTTCTTTTATTTCAGGGCGGTAAAAAACCGGGTCGACCGAAACAGTGCCGTCAGTATGAAAGGTAAAGACATTAAGGCTCCCATACGCGGCAGCGTAATGGTCTTGCTTGCCGATAGTGCGCTTCAAAACATCGATCTCAAGGCGTGAAGCCATTCCGGCTAAGACGCCTTTGGTTACCATTTTCCCTTTTAATGCAAAAAGCGCATGCAAGAGTCCTACGGCGAAAGAACTCGAAGACCCTAAGCCGGTATTAGCAGGTATATCGGCAAACGTGGAAACTTCAAGCGGAATATCTAAATCCATCATCTTCAAGGCTTCACGTACGATCGGATGTTCGATATCTTCAATCTTATCCTTAAACTCGACCTTACTCCAATTGATACGGAACTTATATTCTGAAATAGCAGTCTGGCGTTTTACCGCCACATAAATATACTTATCAATACCGGTGCTGATGACCTGCCCTTCTTCTTTTAAATAAAACTCCGGCAAATCGGTGCCACCGCCGGCAAAACTGATTCGAAAAGGAGTCCTTGATAGTATCATGCGCTCACCAAATTATCAAATGCTTCAGATACATTTTTAAATACATACCGCGGCCTTTCATCCGGTTGGAGTTTTTTTAATTCATCGACTGGCCCCGTATAAACACAGGCGCATCCGGCCTGATACGCTGCCTGGCAGTCCCGGGAATCATCTCCAATAAAAAAAGTTTTATCTAACCGAAAGAGCCATTTACGGGAGGCCTCAAAGAAAAGCCCTGGTTGGGGCTTACGGCAAAAACATTTCTCTTCCCAGTGGTGCGGGCAAACAAAAATATCTATAATAGGGATCCCTTGATCTTCAAGAGCCCGCTTCATTCGTTTATGAATATCAT
Source organism: Candidatus Omnitrophota bacterium (assembly GCA_041662125.1). Classification (GTDB taxonomy): domain Bacteria; phylum Omnitrophota; class Gorgyraeia; order Gygaellales; family Profunditerraquicolaceae; genus JBAZTA01. Next base: position 298,545 of record JBAZTA010000003.1, read on the forward strand.
CAACTGCTTCCCGCGTTACCAACCCTCGGGCTATGCCTGCCTGGTTAGAAATGACAATAAACGAATAACCGGCTAAACTGAGCTTTTTCATTCCTTCGACATTTTCCCGCATGAATGAAAAAGCATCCCATGAAGACACATATTCACCGCGCAAAGCCTTATTATTTATGACTCCATCACGGTCAATCAGCAGGATTTTCTTTGGGCATAAATACTTTTGGGCCACCTTCAAACGATCCATGTCTGAGATACTGTAATACGCATCCAAAACGAGCATCCCAGCCACTTCTCCCGCCGATACCAACTTGTTTATTATATCAGAAAAACTTACCTTTGAACAAGTATAATATTTGAATATTTTCTTACTGACAACCATATACCCCAGCTCAACCAAATCCAATCCTTGAGCCTGGCGGGACGTATCATAAGCTTCTACAATCCCGCATTCTCCCAATCGAATATTGCCGTTTTCTTTAGGCGTAACTATAAAACTAAGCAGCTTTTTGTGCTGATTGTAAAACGATACGCTTTTTTTTAAGCTAAAGACGAGGAAATTATCACTATACAAAAGTAAAAAATGTTCCTGGAGCATATCCCGGGCTTCAAAAAGCCTTCTGCCGGTCTCCCATTCTGCCGGCCCATGAGAATAGAGTATCCTCAATCCCAGTTTTTCTCCATCTCCGAAATAATTACGGATCTGCTCTCCCAAATACCCTGTCATCAAAAGAATTTCGCTAATACCGTTATCTTTAAGCTGCTCCAGAAGATACTGTAAAAAAGGAACGCCGTTAATCATGACCATCGGCTTAGGCATCGTGTCTGTTATCGGGCGTAACCGTACCCCTAATCCGCCGCAAAATATAGCCGCCTGCTTAGGAGAAACCATGTTTTTTCCTTAATTCCTTGATTGTTTCTTTAATACCTTTTTCAAGCGGCATCAAAGGTTTCCAACTTGTTTTACCGCGCAAGCGTGAAACATCCGCCCAAAACCCGTCTTTACCATTACCATTTGTTTTCTCCGGTAATTCACCTTTGTAGCCTGCGGCCTGGGCAACATACTGGCAAACTCGGACAACCGGCGTTTGGACGCCTGAACCTATATTAAAAACACCGTTTATGCCTTCAGCCTCAATCAAAGCCTTTATTGCCAGAGCTACATCAGAAACATGAATAAAATCACACACAGTGTTTGGATTCTTAACTACCGGTTCCTTCCCTTTTGCAAAAGCCGCATAACATAGGGGTATCAATGAAGTTTCTCTTTGTCCGGGGCCATAAACAAAAAACATCCTTCCCCAGATAAAATTAACATTCCGCTGACGTGATAAACTCTCCCCTACCATTCTTACACTTGTTTTAAAAGAAGCAAAGAGGCTTACTTCCTCAGGAATTTGATCCTCTTTTACAGGGCCGTTGAGATTTCCATACTCCCAACACGTACCCGCCGAGAAAATCTTTTTACACCCGTTTAAGGTGAGGTATTCAAACAACAAAGCGCTTATAGTAAAGTTTTCCAAACAGCGTGCGAAAGAATAGTCAGGCAACCCTTTCCAGGCCAAATGACAACAAGCTTCAGGAGCAAAATCCAAAACAGATTTTCCCCAAGCCGAGATATCGGCCAAATCCGCCTTAAGAGAGGTGACTTTTCTATTGGGGATAGAGACTTCATTTGTGTCCAGCAAAAGCAGTTCATGGCGTGATAAAAGAGGGACAAGGTGTTTTCCGATAAATCCCGTTGCTCCCGTGATTAAAATACGCATAGATTATTCTCTTAAAAAGTATTTTTCGCTTTCGAAACTATCTGTGGGTCAAAATCAGGATAACTGCGGTCTTTTTCAGAAATAACACGGGGTTCCACAGGCCATGTAAACTTGAACATAGGATCATTATAACGCAATCCTTTATAGGCTTCTGGAACATAATATTCAGACATGTAATACAAAATCGAGGTATCGTCTTTAAGCGTTAGATAACCATTCGCGCAGCCTGCAGGAAGGTGCAGGCTCACAGGCTCCTCTGCATTCAGCTCAACCGATATCCATTTTAGAAAGGTAGCCGAATCTGGCCTTAGGTCGACAATAATATCATAGATAGCGCCGGAAATGCAGAGCATGGTTTTATGCTCAGAATAGGGTTTAAGCTGATAATGCATGCCCCGCAAGGTATGCGACTTGCTGTTCTGGGAAACATTGGTCTGCAGGATCCTTGCTTCCAATCCGTTGCTCTCAAATTCTTTCTTGCAGAAATGCCTGAAGAACATACCCCGGCTATCTTTAAACGGCTCTGCTTCGATAAGAAAAACTCCCGGGATTTTTTGTTTATAAAATTTCATATTTAGAGTGAAATAGTGTACGGCTCATGAGGCAACGGTATAATGATCTTACCGTGAAAATGATACTTGTTCTTTAACAGTGCTAAAATTTCAGATTTAAAGTTCCATGCCAACAAAACAATTGTATCGGGCTTTAAAGCAAAGGCTTCTTGCGGGGAGACGATCAGAATATTTGTCCCTGCCGTATAGGTATTATGCTTCAAGGGGTTCTGGTCAGCGATACAAACCAAATATTCATTATTGATCGCGCAATAATTAAGCAGTGTTGAGCTGCGTGCTGAAGCGCCATATCCAATGATAGTTTTTCCTGTTTTGAATTCTGCATCCAGCAATTTGGTTAATTTCTTACGATGTGCCAAGCAATCGCGCGCAAACGCCTTCCACAGTGTCAATGTATTTAACCCTATTTCTTTCTCACAGAGGATCTTTTGTTTCAAACCCTTTGAATGGGCTTTTTTCTTGTCGTCATGGGTAAAATAGACCACCAAAGAACCGCCGCTGATCGGACTTTTCATGAGGTCATAAACCGCTAAACCATGCTGCCTGAGCAAAAACATAATGCTCTTGAGCGAAAAATAGAACAAATGTTCATGATAAATAGAATCATACTGCAGGCCGTTTACAATCTCTTGAGCATAATGAAACTCTATCGCACCAACCCCCTCGCAGCCCAGGCAGCATTTTATCCCTGCAATAACTTCATGGATTAAAGCAACATGAGGGATAACATTACGGGCAAAAACAAAATCTGCCGCGCCTTGGGTTGCAACAATCTTATGAGCGACCGTTTCATTAAAGAATTCTGCCTGCGTCGGTATGCCCTGCTTTCGAGCAAGAGATGCGATATTCTCGGCAGGATCTATACCTTGAACCTTACAACCCTGTTCCCGGAATGCTTTTAAGAAGGTACCGTCATTACTGGCAATTTCCACAACAAAAGGTTTGTGTGATTTTAAGTGTTTTTTCGCCGCTTGGAAGAAAATACCTGCATACTCCTTTGCAGTGGCAGATGTGCCGGTCACCCAAACATAGTGTTTAAACAAGAGCTCTGGATTAACGGTCTGGGTCAACTGAATAGTAGTACAATGAGCGCATCGGCAAAGCGCAAGCGCAAATTTTGGCAGTTCTCTAGAAAGGTTCTTGCGAAGGGTGTTCGCAGGAGGCTGCGCGCCTAAATCAAGAAATGTTTTGATCAAACCACTTTTACAGATACGGCAGCGCGTGATCGATTCCGATAACTTTTTTGGCATGCTTTTAGGCTTCTTCCTGATCTTCAATGCTATATCGCAGCTCGTTATCAAGCTGGCGCGACTGAAGCATATACTCCAGCTGTTTTAAACGGTTAGTCATTCTACCCCTGAATTGATCTTCATTGAATTTAACTTTCTTGAAAAACTCAACCAGCTCTTCTCCGCCTCTGATTAAATCCCATTCAGGCTTAAAATAATCTTTCAAAACTGTCAATATCTTCTTAAAACTGACACGGTATGTCCGGGAATCTTTCCCGTGCTCGCCGGTAAAAATAAGTTTACTCCCCTTTACGGCCTTCTGCGCTGCTTCCCCAAGGTCTCTGACCGTAAAATTGCCGTTAGGGATACCGACATTAAATGATTGATTCGCAACCAGGTCTTTTGGCGCTTCTAACCCCGCGATAAAAGCACTTGAAACATCCCTGATATGCACCACCGGCCTCCAGGGTGTTCCGTCGCTTTTAATCTCAATCTTACCCGTCGTGTAAGCACACCCTACCAGGCTGTTATAAACAATATCGCAGCGCAGCCGCGGGCTTGCCCCAAAGACAGTTGATGGACGAAAAGCAACAACTACAAAATCCCGGGTTCCCAGCTCCCGCAGCTTCAATTCAGCAAGCCATTTTGTTTTCGCATAGACCGTAATAGGATTCTTTTCACTTGTATCTTCATCCAGCTCGCCTTCTACATTTGAGACCCCATACATACTCTGGGATGATGAATATATAAAGCGTTTAACTCCCGCCTTTTTTGCTAAAGCAGCTAAGGAAACCGTCGCATGAAAATTTATTTCTTCAGTCAAACGCGGTTCCAACGCGCCTAAGGGGTCGTTAGAAAGCCCGGCTAAATGGATAACAGCATCAAAACCTTCAACATCCCCCAACACAATATCCCGAATATCTTTCCTGATCATGGTATATGCATGCTTTGCCGGAAACAGGCTGTTTTGGGCGTAATAATCAACATCATACCCAACAATGTCGTAGCCCTTCTCGATCAACATTCCTGTTAATACACTCCCAATATATCCTCGGTCACCCGTAACCAGAATTTTCACGTAATTACCTCGATTTGCTAAAAATCTTTTAACGCTTTCTTTAGTACAAGAATAAAATTATATACCTGCCTTCCGGTAAAGTCAACCCCGTTTCAAATATTGGCAGAATGATTTTTCAAGAAAATATTTTTATACTGATTCTTTTACGTTTTGCTTATTGATCCAGTCGGCGAATTCTTTTATATTCGAAATATCTTTCAAAAGGATCGCCCCCTGCCAGAGGCTTTGCACTTTAGACTTCTTTGCGCCTGCCAAGAGAAGAAATAAGCGCTGCCAACTCTGCGTATCAAAAAATATCGTCAATACGCACAACCAGTCAAAAAAAGACAATTTTCCCATCCAGCGGATAATATCACCCCCAGAAGCAGCCCGGGAACGATACTGCAGATACCAGGAATAAACCTGCCGACGCACGTAATTTGCCCGGCTGATCTCAACAGCACTCAAAAGCTCAGGATAATTAGTCTTGAGAAGTTGCAGCCACACATACATGCAATTATTAAGCTCAATCCCCGCAAGCCTGCCTTTGAAATCAGAATTTATCCCTAAATATTTCTTGCCTTCATCCTGTTTGTCGCTATACACGTAATGGCCAAAGGATTTAGGAGAAACCCCGACTACCAGCATTTTTTCAGGAAGAAATACCCAGGAATTAACGGTCAACAATAAAGAATTTAACGCGTAATGGTCAGGAAATGGCGGTTGAAAAGCCCCACCCTTGATCGTATTCATTGCTTTGCGCGACATTAATGTCGTCTGCATATTCAGAGGGATACGATTACGGAAAGAGAACATGTCACGGACAATTGAAAGCCTTTTTTCCGTTAAAATTAATCCTTCTCTTGTGAAATCCGGCCCAAAATTAAAAAAAGGATCTTTATAAAAACTATTGGCGTTTCCGCTAATTGAATGAGGCGCTACATAACTATACGCGTTATAGGTGACACAGTCAGGATCATGATACGCATGTAAGACTTCTGCCATGCGGGAAAAATATCCCGGAAGCAGGCAATCATCATCACCCATCATCAATACATAATCGCCGCGGCTCGACTGGAGCGCACGATTCCAATTCTCGGTCACACACACCGGTTCTTCTAACGTCACCACTTTCAGGCGCTTATCAGAGATAAAAGAATGAATAACTTTTTTAGTTTCATCGGTATTGGCATTATCAGAAACGACTAACTCCATATCCTGGTACGGCTCATCTAAGATAGAATGCATGCAATGCGAGAGGAAACGCCCTCCGTTACGAGTAGGCAGCAGCACAGAAAATTTCACTTCTTATTCTCCTTATCTTTAAGATTCAGATATATTTCTTCAACATAACCGCTCCTGACCCATGAAGCATTTCTCCCAAGGCGTTTAAAACCCCCTACCTGAGCAACAACTTCAGGCACCCATACCTGCGGTTTTCCATGCACGATACTATAAGCTTCATGATTATAACTGAAAAATATGCCGCGCAGGCGCTTTTTCGCAAACGAGATATACGCGCTTACGATTTCTTCCGACATCTCCGGCATGCTGTTTTCATTCACCAACACATCGATATCCTGCTTTATTGCCGGCTCAAAAGCAACATTCGGCAGGATAGATATACAAGCGCTTGATTGGTCAATTTCTCCGTATAACTTCACCTGCCTTACGGTGAACGCCTGCGATAAAAAATATCCCTGCAACACGTTTATTAACGGCAAATCAATAATAGTATACGTTCTGATCTTAAGGTCCTTAAGTTTCAACAACCAATACGCTAATCCTCCAAAACCAGCGCCAATTTCCAGCAGATTGAGCTCATTGCCTGCTGTAACATTCAAATGATCCCGGGCAGCCTGACTGATACGCAGTGCGACATAAAGATGTTCAGGATGTTCCATAGTTATTAACGAACTATTCGCTTTAACGCCGTAGGGACTGCCTATATCAGGGAATCCTATTGAGATGCCCAAACAGGCTTCGATTTGAGAGACAACTGCTGTAATCCCGTCCTTTAAACCATACGCTCTAAGCCCTTGTTGAGTAGATTCAGCGCGTACCAAACCCAAGTATTCCGCCAATGAAACCACATTGTCTTGATATTTCAATGACCAGATTTTACTTCCTATCCGGCTCTTGGAATGTTCCACTAAACTCCCCGAAGCTAAACCATACACAAAATCCTCCCGGAACATCCTGGATAAAAGCAAAGCTAATTCGTGCGCGTTTCCTCTCTCAACAACAGTCATAAGCTTCCCGGAATAACGCTTAAGGCCTTCTGACCAGATCAGGCTCGTATTGTTTTCTGGCGTTGATCTCTCAGCGGTAGCTTTACGATACGCGGCGATCAAACGTTCACATAAAACCACGTCTTCTTGAGATACCTCTTTAGCCTTATTGTATATGATTTTCAACGTAGGGACCTTTTTTAAATTAAAAACCCAAAGATAGTGCTTCAAATATTTAAGCAGATCATAATTTATAAGCGAAACCCCCATCGCCCGGGAGAGCCTGCTGTTGAGGATTTTTTTTATACTGTTCTTTAAAAACATTTTTGTATCTCTGATTAAGGTTTGATTTTTTGAAAAACAACCGTATAGGCGCTGCTTTTACCTTTCAGGCGGTCAAACACATTCATGGGCAGGGCAACAAGATACCCCAAACAAAAAGCTAACTTCTGAAACAAACGGCTGGAGCATCGATTCATCAGATACCGCTGCCAGCCAAATCTATTCCAACTTCGTGCGCCTTTATCATTAAAACTAACCAGCATCGGTTCTAATCCTAAAGGCTTCATGTGTTTTATCAAAAGCTCAAGCGGGATCAAACAAAGGTGCCGAGGCGCATCCACATGAGGCCAGCATGCTCCCTGAAACCGGAATTGCGCTGCAGCAGGATTCGGCGTTGCTATTAAAAAGACCCCTTTATCATTAAGCTTTTGCGCTGCCTTGGAAATAAATTCCCACGGAAACGGCAAATGTTCGATCACATGCCATAAGGCGATCACATCATAGTTTTTTGCCGAGTCAAGGGCTGTATGCGGCGAATTACTTTGTACGGTTTTAACGCCAATGGTGTTACGTAAAAACTCGCAGCACTTCTTTTCCTTCTCAATTACTTCCACATCAAAACCTGCAGTTTTTGCCTGATACGCGAAAATTCCAAATCCCGGGCCAACTTCAAGCAGGCGTCCGGTTTTGACAAAAGCAGTGACCATTGCAAGCTGATACGCCTCTTTACGGGCGACTGATCTTACTTTTTCTACTGTCGGCGGACAATAATACTCATCCCCATAATACGCATCAAGGTCAACAGGGATATTTGACAAAAAGATCAATTGGCACTCAAAACACAACCGATAGTCAAAAATTTCGCCGGAAACTTTCCTGTTCACATCTTTGGTTTTAAACACGATGCCAGAATCTTTTTTACAGCGGGGACAGGTTTCCTGCATAAACTTTATTTTATCCTTTCGGCACCGTAAGCTTCCACCAGGCAATGGTCTTATCAAGGGCTTCATTCATACTGAATTTAGGTGACCAATTGACTTGGTCTTTTAATCTCTTAACAGAGGCGATCAAAACCGATGGCTCATCAGGTGAAACCTTAAGTAACCCAAATTTCACTAAAGCAGGCCGGCCGACCTTTCCGGCAATAAGGCCAATGATATCTTTTATTGAAACAGCTTCACCTGAGCCGATATTAACTGCCCCTTCGATAGTGCTTTCCAGGATGGATACAAACGCTCCAGCGACATCTTCGACGTATAAAAAATCGCGTTTTTGGCTGCCTGACGAACAAGCCACCTCTTTACCCTGCAAAAGAGAACAAATAACCGACGGCACTAACCGGGCGGGATGTTCTCCCGGCCCGTAAACGAAAAAAATCCTTCCCCAGGCCCAGCTCAAATGAGTTTCCAGAGAAAATTCTTCCAACTTCCGACGAAACTCATTTTTACACCTACCATATACAGTCGCTGGCGCTAAAGGAGTCGCTGTCTCATCGCAGCATTCTTTTGTCCAATCATACTCAGCGCAGGTACCCGCCGCAACAACGCGTATTCCACCGTACTTTTGAAAAGTACGGGCTAAAAACAGGCTTGCCTGGACCCAATCATAATTCTCTTGAGCAGTCCAATATTTTTTATGCTCTGTATACCAGGCTAAATGCAATAAATGAGTCGGTTTTACCTTCTGCATCAACGCTTCTATATCAGAAGTGTTAAGTAAATCCGCCTGGTGCCATACAATCTCATTCTTTGGAGATTGATCATTGAGAAGCGAAACAGCATGGACTTCATAGCCTTTTTCAATAAGTAATGGTAACAGGTGTCTTCCAATAAAACCTTGAGATCCGGTAACCAGGATTTTCTTCATATTCTTTTAAAGCGGCACGCGCCTGTGATCACGTATCAATCGGCGTCATCGTTTAACAAAAAAGCATATTTTCTTAAAAAATCCCTGCCGATCCTTGATAGCGAACCATATGAATAATGCGTAGGATTCATCAACGCTTTAAAACGGCTCTGCAGCAGTTCATCTTCTTTTCCATAGGTAAGCAAACCGTCTTTTTTATCTAACATTTCCAAGGCCAATTCACGGATATCAGCCGGAGTATTTTCGTGAGGGCTGGCCCCGGCCCGGACAAATAAATGGTCAAACAAAAAATGGCCAAGGGGTGATTGAAGAACCTCTTTGAAACGTAAATAGCGTTTTTCTTTTTCTGACCATATAAGTTTCGGGATTCCGATATCATCGGCCCCGTACGGCAGGGATCCGCAGAGATGCGCGTAATTAGCGATTGCCGCAGAAACACCAAAAATACTGGCAACGTGGTATAAACCGGAATCACTTCCCAGAAAAAATTTACAACTGGCGCAAAGAAAAACATCAAGCTGTTGGCTTTTATTTTTTGAATGCGCATAATCGATAACATGTTCCTGGTAAGGCAGCGGCTTCATGGTCGCATCACCCATACGCACAACCCATCCTCCCCTCTTCACAATAGCCTCAACCGCTAAAAGATAATTATTGATATCGGCGTTACGCAGCGACTGGTTAACCTGGCCAAGATACCCATCTTCCCGGCAATGCAGGCAGACAAACCATGCACCCTGCGGCATACCTTGTTCCTCAAGAAAGGCCTGCCCGCGTTTACGGTCAGTTTCGCTTAATTTCAGAAGCGGCGGACGGCTAGCGAATTTCTTTTGAATTTCAGGAAAATACGCTGCCCCTTCAGAAAAAGCAAAACGATACGTTGCATACCCGGTCAGTTGATTACGGGCCAGCGGCTCCAATAACGAACAAAGCCAGGCAGAACGAATAATGCGAAGATATTTTTCCCAATATCCTAAAAGATGAGCGTTAGAAACCTTACCAGGATGCGCAAGAAGGATCGTATTGTATTGAGGCCTCATACCCAGTATACCCTCTTTCAGATAACCATCGATCTCAATACAAAGATGCCCAATCGCCCGCTCAGACAAATAAATAAATCTTACATTAAACAGCCTGCAGATCGGATAGCAAACGATACCTGCAGCCTGACAAAATACTTTATAAATAATCTGCTGCGCGGCTTTTCCCACACAATATAAAATCCCTTTTTCTTTTAATCTACGGATAAAATATTCATTCCGCAGCGATAATTCCAGCTGTTCAAGGTTATCCTTATGCCACAACCTTCGGCAGCGCTGCCAGGTCAATACGACAAAAGGAAAAACAAGCAGATTAACTGCTAAAAAACTCCAGGACATCCCCTCTACCCCATAACGACGCCCTAAAACAACCGTGCAGAAACCGGTAACAATACCAAAAGTTAATGATATCCATAAAAGCGGTTCTCTCTTATGCGCTCTTAAATAGGCGGAAAGCGGCAAGGTCAATGTTGAGATACCTTGTGCAGCCAGAAAAACAGCTACAGGTAACGGAGATAAAATACGCGATGAGAATGGGTGGCCCGCCTGGTAAAGCATAAATACCAAGAACCACACCATTACAGAAACACCCGCGGTTATAACCGTAAAGATCCTCGTTGTCCTCCAAAAAAGCTCATCAAGTTTTTTATAATCTTTTCGGGCGATCAAAATCCCGAATTGGGGGACCCGGGGAGATAACCACGCTGCCGCGATACCGGCAATAGCGCCGATAACACTCCAGGTCATGCCAAATTGTCCAGCAATAACCGGCCCGTGATACCGAAAAAGTATTGGAGTAAAAAGAGAAAAAACAAAATATCCGCTGATCCAACTCAGCGCTATCCTCCATTGCATAGGAAGGATCTCTTTGCGCCAGTCAATACGGCATGCGGATGGCTTGGTAAAAAGAAGTGTTTTAATAAATCCGCTGTATCGATATTTAAAGAATATAACGGAACATATAATAATTGAAGCGACAGAAAGCGAAGCTGCCCACAATCGCGCGCCGGCAAGTATAGCGATCCAAACAGTTAAACTTGAAACTATTCCCTGCAGGAACCGGTATGTGTAAACCGAGGCAACTTGATTACAGCCCTCCAAGATTGACCACAGAGGGATGAAACAAACAATAATGCCGGTAAGAAAACACAGCGTAAACCAAGGTAATGGCCAATCCACACTGGAAATTGCTGAATGCGAGAAAAAAACATATCCTCCCAGGCCTAAACCAAAAGCAATGATACATCCGCCAACCAGATACCAGCGGCTCGTAATATGCGCTAAACTGATTAACCGTGATAAAGCAGCACTATCTCCCGTAATACCCCGGTCTTTATCTAAACGTAATTTCGACCACTCGTGACTGGCGAATTGGATAATAACGGTCCCCAGCCCTAATTCCACAAAAATTTGCAACGCTAACAAACTGCTGAAAGTATAATAATATCCCTGGTATTCAGGAGAAAAGCGAAGCGTTATTAATAACGCCGTCAACGGACCGGCAATAATACTCCACCCTCTGCTTAAAATTCCAAAAAAAACAGGGCGGTCAACCTCAAACTTTGACAAAAGATTGATTATCCGGTCTTTAAACAAAACTGCGATCGATTTCTTTTTATAGAGGGCCGATTCCATCAGTTTAGATTTCATTCATTCTAACCAGTACGCGCCCGGCGGCTGTATGCTCCATGAATCTCAGAGCTTCATTAATATCTTCTAACTCGTAAACGCGGCAAATCAATTTCCCCAGGTTAAGTTTACCTGCAATGGCGAATTTTGCGAACTTCGGGATATCCCTGTCCGGCTGTGTTTCTCCTCCCCAGCTACCAATGATCCGTTTACCTTTAATAAAATCAAACGGGTCTATGTGGATCTTTTGGCCTTCACTGAGATTACCAGCAATAACACATAAGCCTCCCTTATCCTTCACTGATTTAAAAGCAAATTCCATCGATTCTTTTTTTCCCGCACATTCAAACGAAAAGTCAGCTCCGCGAGGCAAAATTAAGCCGAGAGCTGCCAAAACATCTTCTTTTTGAGCATGTATGGTATGCGTGGCGCCAAAAGATCTTGCCAAAGTAAGCCGCTCATCAGAAATATCAACTGCAATAATAATTTCAGCTTCATTCAAGCAGGCAGCCAGAAGGGCGCTTAAGCCGATCCCCCCCATCCCAAAAATAACCACACTGCTTCCTTTTTTAACCTGAGCAGTATTTATTACAATGCCGGCGCCTGTAGGGATCGCACAACCCAACAATGCTGCTTGGTCAAGGGCCAGCTCATTTGGTATTTTGACTAAGCGGTTTTCAGAAACAACCGCTTTGGTCAAAAACGTAGAGATCGCGCCGGAATTGATCAGCCTTCCGTCAAGCGCCTTATACGCAGCCGAGGGAATATCTAACCCATTGCCTTTGATCCAGGTCAAAACAACGCGGTCTTTCGGCTTAACCTTAGTTACGCCCTCTCCAATAGCTTCGACTACCCCGGAACCTTCATGCCCCAAGGTATGCGGAAGAAACTTATCTTCTCCTTTTAAACCATGGATCTCATTTAACTGGGAATGACAGATCCCGCTGTAAGCGACATTGACAAGCACCTGGCCGTGTTTGAGAGGCGGAACATTAAGTTTTTCAAGAATCAAAGGCCTGTTTATTTGAGTTAATACTGCCGCGGTAGTTTCCATAGAGTATTCTCCTGCATAAATTAGAGAGTGTTTAATCAGCAATAAACCACCAGTAATCACCGTTAAAACCTACTTCTGAAAACAGCTTTTTCCAATCATCAACATGCATCATCGTCTCGGCAGTAAGCACCCATTTAAAAAGATTCTCACGTTCCAGGTCATTGCGCCAGGCATCAACAGTAATATAGCTGTGGCCGCGCGAAACCCGTTCTATTTCACGCAGAGAATTTTTAAGGCGTTCAAGCGGAAGGTTATGTATCGAATTTATGGAAATAACCAGGTCAAAACTTTTATCGGGAAAGGGCAGTATTTCAGCGCTTGCTATCTTAAGATATGGTTTAACATCTTCCAGGGCATTTTCAATCGCGTAGCGGCTGACATCGACACCGGCGATTGCAGCTTTCGGCAACGCTACTTTAAAATCATAAAGGAGGAAGCCTTTCGCGCATCCAATATCCAAGACCGCGGCATTATCGGGTAAATGATAATATTCTATCAAGCGTTTCACGACCAGTTTCCAACGTCCGTCATACTTGTAACCGCCGTACCCGCACTTTCTATCACCGTCAAAAAAATCTTTACCGAACTCTTTAGCGAGTTTAATAATATCCTTTGTTTTCTCTTGCGCGCGCCGATCATAATCTCGCGCGGTCTTTGGATGTGAATCTAATAAATTGATCTCTTTTCCCATATTCAGTATCAACGCCTCCCTATCGTTTATCCATTATGTATTAACAGACGATTCGTGGGAGGCAACGATCATAGCTTCCCTGAACTCCCCACGATCCAAAAGCGGTTCAGAATCTTCTAACGCCCTGCCAAACTTCACTTGAGGCAATACCTTTTCATCAGTATGGATCTCAACATTACAAAAGGCCGGACAGTCTGTTTCAAGGGTATCGACTATTCCGGCGTTGAGATCCTTTTGAGCAGTGATCTGAGTTGTTTTATAACCATAAGCTTTCGCTACTTTAATAAAATCAGGAAATGCTAAGCCACTTTCTACTGTAGAAGCAACATATCGGCTGGAAAACCATTGATCCTGCGTCTGTTTGATCATGCTGTACCCATGATTATTGATCAAGAATATCTTTATCGGTAGATCATGCCGTATAACAGTAGCAAGCTCCTGGATATTCATCTGTAAGCCCCCGTCACCGGTAACACATATTATACGTTTTTTCCCCAGTGCAAAACAAGCCCCGATACTGGCCGGCAAAGCATACCCCATAGGAGTATTATTGAAAGCGCTGAAAAGCTTTTGTTTTTTCTTAAACTCAAAGCCTTGCGACATCCACGCCACACTACAGCCGGTATCGAGAAATACAACATCACCTTCTTTAAGTTTTTCTGAGAGTCGTTTAACAAACACATAAGGATTAACTTTCTTTTCTTTCAACGCCTGCTGGCTGCACACCGGATATTTCTTCTTCCACAGGCCGATCTTTTTTACCCAGTCATGAATATCTTCCGGCACTGCCTGTTGAATTCTTTTATGCATAGCCAAAAGGAATTCTTTGGCATCTTGATTGATCAAGAGTTCAACATCAAGGCCTAAAACTTTAAATTTCTTGAGTTCATGGATATCAACATCAACAACGATCTTCTTGGCTTCCCGCGCGAATGTTGACAACGGAGAACCGGCTTCACGGGTATCCAGGCGTGCTCCGATAGAAAGGACCAGGTCAGCGTTTTGAACAGCAAAGTTGCCATAGCGGCTCCCGTGTGTCCCAAAAGATCCGACTAAGAAAGGATGATGTTCAGGAAATAAATAACGCATAGCCCAGGTAGGAACAACCGGGACCCTTACATCTTCGACAAAACGCAACGCTTCTTTTTCCGCGTTGGCAAGATAAACGCCCCACCCCAGAATTATAACAGGCCGTTCTGCTTTATGGAGCATACCGGCACAGGCATCGATCTGTTTTTGAAAAGCTGCAGTAGCAGTTCTTATTTTCGGAGGGATAAAAGATACTAAGCTATCCGGATCGATTTCCTGCCTTTGCAGGTTATCGGGAACATCGACCAAAACCGGCCCCGGCCTGCCGGACTTGGCAAGATATACGGCTTTTTCAAGTTCATAACGGATACGTTTAGCATCACGCACTTTAACCGCATATTTAGTGACCGGTTTAAAGATTTCAACCACATCAGTCTCCTGAAAGCCCAACTGCCGTATCCCTAAATTCCCTTTACAACGAAAAGTCGCGACCTGGCCGGTTATAAAAAGCGTAGGAATAGAATCATAATACGAACAACAGACGCCCGTGAGCATATTCGTTGCTCCCGGCCCACTAGTCGAAATAGCGGCTCCCAAGTTCCCCGTAGCCCGGGAATATCCATCAGCAGCCATAGCGCACGCCTGTTCATGCTGCATGCATATATAGTCGATCCCTTTGGCCTTGGCAATTGAATCGATCAGATGAGCGGCAGCTCCGCCGGTTACGGCAAAAACATGCCTCATGCCCTGTTTCTTTAAAAAATATGCTATATAGTCAGACAGCTTCATCGTTTAATTGCATTATTACGCATACCTGCTCCTAGCGCCCAAATATAATGACACATCGGGGCATAACCGGTATGCACAACTTCATCATTCATGCCGAACATAAAAACATTTTTACAATATTTCTCAATAAGGTTCTTCAAAGCGCTCATACTTTTTAAATTTATATGTTGGACTTGGCTGCGGGGAGTTGCGTACGCAGAAGCAGTAATATTCGGTGTTCCCACGATCAATACGCCATCCGGATTCAAACATCGCACGAGGTTACGCATAAATGCTTTTTCTTTTCGAGGTTCAAGATGCTCGATCACATCGATCATAAATATGGCATCAACTTTTAAGCGTGGCGAATTTTTATTAAGATCCACGTGCACATACTCTACATTCTTTAAATGAGCGAGCCTCTGGCGATTGCCGTCTAAGAGGCGCATATCCCAATCAGCCGCGTAAACCTTTTTGACTGCCGCAGATATGATCGAGAGCCCAAAACCATCTCCTGAGCCGATCTCCATGACCGTATCTTTACCTTCAAGCATCTTCGCGCAAAATTTATAGCGCGCAAGCACAAAACTCATATGTTTAGGGTCGTGCACCAGGCTGTATGATGTCCAAGGCCCAAGCGTGATCTCAGGAGTGTTAAATTGATACTCAGTCCCTTCTGTATACGCCTGTTCTGCTGATTGTATTGATCTCTTCTTCATATAAGCCCCTCTTTTGGTAAAGAAATACTCTTAAGAATTCTTAAACCGCCTTAACTTAAATTTATTTGGGTCACGCCGTAATTGTTGGATCAACGTTTTCCCGCCATTCCTCCAGGCGTCATGCACTACAGAAATATTGCGCCCGCCCATCACAGCCCTGCCTTGTTTTATGCACCAATTAATACACTCGAAAATATCATCATGAGAAGTCCCCGGGTCAGCCGAACTTAAGAAGTTAATTGTCCGCCCGTAACTTTTACCTGCAGCCTTAGGGTTCTTTAACGTCTGATTCAATATCTTAGTCCTGACCCATCCCGGGCCCACAATAAAAACATTTAAACCGGTGTTTTCGTCATCTAAAAGTTCACAGGCTTTCATTAAGAATATCTTGGAAGCGCAATAGGCGGAATAATGCGTCATCGCACTATTGGTGCCGCCTCCGGTGAAAAAAACAACATGAGCAGTTGCCCTTTTTTTACGGTACTGGTAGATACTGTGCAAAAAACGCAGCTGTCCCAGGCAATTGACAGTAACTGATTTCTCCCAGGCATCAAAATCAGTTTTAAAGAAATCGCCAACCGGCTCAAGCGTGCCGGCACATGATATAAAAATATCCCACCCCTTTTGTAAACGCCCATAAGCGGCAGCGGCCATTTTTATATCCGCCTGAGAAGATATGTCGCATCGAAAAAGTTTTAAGTTTTTGCCCATGGACAAATCTGCGACAGAAGATTTCCTGCGGTATGTGCCAGCGACATAAAAATTCTCATGCGCCAGATAGCGCTTCGCTAATTCTTTGCCGATATCGCTTCCAACGCCAAGAATGAAAATATTTTTTTTCTCCATCAAAAACGGTTTTTAGTTTAACTGCTATGGTTTATGGATATACTCTAACGGCTCTTTTATAATATCATTCCAGCTGCCCGTTACCCAATTTACGACTTCTTCGAGGCCATCGTTTAAGGCGATAGTTGGCCTCCAGCCAAGCTCTTTCCTGGCCTTACTCGAATCAATAACATAGGCGGCATCCTGGCCAAGGCGCTCCTCAACAGATTTTGCCGCTTTTTCAAACGGAACCTTTAATTTTTCACACATAGTCTTAACCACATCGCTAACCGCCACCCCTTCATCAGGTGAAAGATGATAGATTTCGCCGGTTTTTCCTTTTTCCATAGCCAAAAGCTCTCCGCGCGATATATCGCGGATATGGATATATGATTTAACGGCTTTACCGCCGCCATGCAATTCTATCAGCCTGCCTGATTTTATATAAATAGCGGAACGCGGGATAATTTTAAATAACTGCTGATGCGCCCCGTAAACGTTGGTGGACCGGATCATGACCAGTGGAAACTTAAAATTCTTTACAAAAGTAAATAATGAAAGGTCACCCGCTGCTTTTGAGGCGGCATATGGGGTACTCGGGTTAAGGGGTGCATCTTCCTTAATTGTCCCGCTGCAGGTCCCGTAAACTTCCGGAGAAGAGATATGGACATACTTCTTAAGGAAGGAACAGTTTTTAAGGAAATCAGCCAACTCAGTGATAGCAACAGCATTGGTTTGAAACCATTGACCTGGATTTTTCCAGCTGGGAGCAACTTCACTTTGAGCTGCGAAATTAACCACATACTCAGGCTCAAAATCCGCTAGAGTCTTACGCACGCCGGCCATATCTTTATTGAGATCAAGCTGCATAAATCTAAAGTCAGGCTGCGCATGCCTTTTATACGCCAGGAACAACGCGCTTTTCTCAGGGGAACGGCTGATACCGACGACCGAATATTGTTTTTTTTCCAATAACAAGTCGACAAAATCGCTTCCTGAGAATGAATTACTGCCTATCACGACTACTTTAACTTTATTCGCCATGCTCTCTCCTCTTAAAAAGGGCCGGTAAAATTCTTATCCGGCACATCAAGGGGCGTTTCAGGATCAATACCCAGCGCTGATTCTGTCAGTTGAGACTTATTCAAAAGGCAGCGCACTTCATTAACGATATCGATGGTCCGCGGATAATAATGGTTAGCCAATGCCCAGCTCGTTGGCGTAGGCACGTCAGGAAAAGCCAGGCGGCGCGGCGCTGCCTTAAGAGCAGCAAAACTCTTTTCTGACGCCAAAGCAATAATCTCAGCAGAAACGCCAAAACTTTTCCATGCCCCATCTACGACCAATAACCGTCCGGTCTTCTCCAGAGAGGCCGCTATCGCCTCTTCGTCAAGCGGCTTTATGGTCCGCAGATCAACTATTTCGATATCAATGCCATCTTCAGAGAGTAAACGAGCGGCTTTCATCACTTCTAACGTCGTGTAGGATGAAGTCACCACCGTCACATCGCGGCCTATCTTCATAATACGCGCTTTTCCGATAGGAACCGTAAACATCTCTTTCGGGACATCGCCGAATGTTCCATGGAGCCAACGATGTTCAATATAGATTACCGGATTATCATCCTGGATAGCTGATATTAACAATCCTTTAGCATCCGAAGGAGTCGTGGGCATAACTACTTTAAGCCCGGGGATGTGCGCAAAAAGCGCTTGCAAGCTTTGAGAATGCTGCGGCCCCTGGCCCCATCCTCTGCCGACAAGCAGGCGTATCACTAAAGGCACGCTCATTTTTGAACCAAACATGTAATGCCATTTCGCGGCATTATTGATTATCTGGTCCAAAGATAAAAGCATAAAATCGATCCGCTGGTGCGTCATGATCGGACGCATACCAACCAACGCAGAACCGATAGCTATACCAGTCATTGCGTTTTCTGCTACCGGCATATCTAAGACGCGCACTCGGCCAAACTTTTCCTGCAGGCCTAAGGTCGTCCCAAAAACACCTTTAGGGTCGGGAACACCTAATCCAATAATATAAACAGACGCATCAGACTCCATACATTGCGTAGTTGCTTCAAGCACTGCATTCGCGTATGTTATTTCTCTCGCCATCAAATATATTCCTCTTGGTTACGCATAAACACCGGTAAAAGCTTCACCCGGCTTCGGGAACGGGCTTTTTTGGGCAAAGCTAACGGCTTCATTGATCTCTAATTGGATACCAGTTTTATATTCATTAATGATCTTAGCAGTGATACTCCCCTTATGAAGCAACTTTCTCTGGTAGGTTTCCAGCGGACAACGCTTACACCAGCGGGAAAATTCAATTTCTGTCCGATAACCCAGTTCATTATCAAAGTTTGGGCCACAATGTTCCCTGAAACGATAGGTATCAAACTGCAAATAATACGGGCCCCTGAGGCTACGCGCGTACATAACAGCTTTTTTTGCAGCTTTAAAAACATATTCGACATCATTGCCGTCACCTTCTTCACCCTCAACACCAAAACCACGCGCAATCGAAAGATTATTACGTTTTTTAGGCTGACGCACGGAAAGCGGAGAATATACCGAAAAATAGTTATTTTCACAGACAAAGATCACAGGAAGTTTCTTAAGCGCGGCAAAATTCAAGCTTTCCGCGAACACCCCTTCTTCAGTAGCAGCATCGCCGAAAAATGCAACGCTGATAGAATGCTCTTTTTTCATCTGTATCCCAAAAGCGACACCCGCGGCAACAGGAATAATACCTGCGACAATAGGAGTAGACCCCAGTATTCCGGCATCAAGATCAACCAAATGCATGGAACCGCCCTTGCCGCCTGAACACCCATTCTCTTTACCGTAAATCTCAGAGAACATAGCCTTAAGGCTTCCTCCCTTAGCAAGGTAATGGCCATGAGAACGATGATTGCTTAACACATAATCTTTTTTCAACAGATTCGCGCAGAGGCCAGCGGCAACTGCTTCCTGGCCGATACACAGATGCACCGGGCAGCGCATCTGCCACTGAGTATACACTCTGGCAATTGCCTCTTCAACCATGCGGATACGCAGCATTTGGTAATACAAAGAAAGGGCGCTATCTTTTCTCATGAGTGATTAATTATTTTAGTTTTATTGCCTGCATCGTCTTGATATTATAGTATCGCTTATCAACGAGGGGATTCGGTATTTTTCCTGCCTTAAAGGCACTGCAGAGATCTTCTACTGCTTCCTGGACTGATCTTTTAGCAACAAACCCAAGCTCTTTTTTTATCTTTTCAGAGGATACATGGTAGGAACGGTTATCGTCGCTCGGGGTGACCTCGATCTTTAAATCTTTTTTCCCAAGCGTTTTTGATACTACCCGATAGACGACATCGGCGATCTCTTTCATCTTCATATTATGGTATCCGGCATTAAATATCTTTCCGTTAATCTGCTCGTCACTATACTCAAGAGTTAAAACATAGAGGTCAGTCATATCTTCAATATGAATATTAGGCCGCTTCTGTTCTCCTCCATAAACCGGAATATTGCCAAGATTTACTGCTTTATTGGTAAGGATATTGACAGACAGGTCAAGGCGCAGCCGCGGCGAATATCCGCAGACCGTTGCCGGGCGCAGGATCAATACCACAAAACCTTTTGTTCGCTCTTTTAAAAGGTAATCTTCACAGAGAGCTTTATATTTCGAATAATCAGTCAAAGGCTGGAGCGGCAAGTCCTCAGTGACATTATCTTCTTCTTTGATCCCGTAAACGCTGGAACTTGAAGCATAAATAAATCGTTTGACCCCTGCTTTTTTAGAAAGATCCACAAGCGTAACAAAAGCGTCATAATTGATCGATTTGCCGAGCGCCGGGTCTAATTCATAACTGGGGTCATTGGAAATACAGGCAAGATGGATCACCGCGTCAATATTTACGAGTTCCCGCTTTAATAGATCTTTATCCCGGATATCTCCTTTAACCTGTTTGAGCTGCGGATGTCCCTTTACCGAGTCCAAAACATCATCCCCGTAAATATACAGGTCAAGGACACTGACGGAATATCCTTTTTTAAGCAGTTTCGGCACTAATACGGCACCCACATAACCGGCTCCTCCGGTAACTAAAATATTCTTAAGCATTGGCTTTTACTCCTTCTTAGTATCGGCAATACTATCCAGCACATAATGTAATAGAGAATGATGCATGATCTCTACATGGCTATATGCCTTTGCAGGCACATAAAAATTCAGGTCACCTGATGCGCGCAGCGGGTTCTCAGGAAGGAATCCCGAAAAACTCACTACCAAGACTCCTTTCCTTCTGGCCGCTCTCACCGCAGCTAAAATATTGGGAGATTTCCCTGAGCTGCTGATCGCAACCAGGATATCGCCCTTATCCGCGAAAAGCTCAAGCGGTTTTTCAAACACATGGTCATAACCAAAATCGTTTGAGATACAGGTCAAAAGCGACGAATCATTAAAAGCTATACCGCGGATACCCGCGTGCTTGGAAAAATCAACCGCCATGTGGCTGGAAATAGCCGCGCTGGCTCCGTTACCGATAAAGATAAGTTTTTTATTCCTGAGAGCGCAAGCCATAAACAAATCGGCAATTTTCTCAAAGCCTTTTTGCGTAGTAATTACCTTGCCGGTTTTATCCGTAATTATAATATTGTGCGTCAGCCCCCGTAAAACTTCATAGTAAGACTCGATTTTCTTATGCATATGATTTATTTTAGTATAGTGGTAATAAATTTCTTAAGATCGATCGGGTCAACCGGGTCACGGTTACAAATGATCTGCACCGCCAGCGCCCCGACCGCGTTCCCGATAAAAACGACTAAATCCTGAGGCACCCCCAATGCTACTAACGGCGCGGTAAAAGCAAAAAAAGCATCTCCCGCTCCGATCGGATCAACGACACTGGTAGCCAAAGCAGGAGCATTTAAAAACTCCTTTTTGTTATTAATGCTCAAAGCCCCAAAACTTCCTCTGGTAATGATCAAATTATCACAATGGATCTTACGGGAGACCTTTTTCATGATTCCACCCAGCTCACCAGCCTTATCGTGGGCAGCATAGCGGATCTCCAGTTCATCCAATGCCGCGTAATCAACATTAGAATAGCGGGTAATAAAATTAAAGCCCATATTCGCGCCGTTAGTCTGAGTATTCACCGCCAGAAACTTTGCCTTTTTGCAGATGGACCGCGCCAGGTTATCAGACAAGAAGCCGTGCCCGAAATCAGAAACAACGACTAAATCATAATCCGAGACCATATGTTTTAATTTCGCCTGTATCTTCTTTTCCACGTCGTTGGGAAGCGGGGAATCATTCAAATAGCATATTTCAAAAAGTTTTTGGTTAGCGTTCACGAAACGGCGTTTTACGATCGTCTTACTATCAGGCCTTTCGAAATTAACCAGTTTAACGTTGGCCTTCATTTTCTCGCTCAAAAACCCGGCAAACGCTTTATTGTCGTTGCCTGAGAGCGTAACCAGCGTCACATCTTTTGCCAATCCCGCGATATGATTGGAAACAGCAAGAGATCCTCCGGCGAACGATTCTTCAGAGGCATACTTATAAACAACGACATTGCTCTTGCGCGACTTATCAAGAGCTTCACAATAATGGTATTGATCAATAATAGCTTCCCCGATGACCAGGACTTTGAGTTTCTTGATCTTTTCCAGCGTTTCAAATATATAATCAAGTGGATACTGAGCTGCTATCCCTTTTAAATAAGCCCTGGTTTCTTCAGGAAAAACCTGCATATGCTCATTGATCAATTTTGAAGAGCTAAAGGTTATATCATGGGTAAAAGCGATCCTGCCTCCGACAGAAACAATCGCTTCCTCTTCTTCTGAGATCTTGCCGGTAACATCTTTGCTCTTATTAACATAATCCTGGCCTTTCACATAGACATGGGGTTTAAGCATTTTTATGCATTCTGTGGCTGTGGGAGCAGGATTAATAGCGACATAATCAACCGTACTAAACGCTGCCAAGGTCTCAGCGCGCAGGTTCTCATTAAAGATAGGCCTTCCCGGGCCTTTTCTGACAAACGGGTCAGAGGTTACGGTAACGATCAAAACATCGCCTTCTTTTTTCGCGGAAGCAAGGTGACGGATATGGCCCGGATGGATCAGGTCAAAAACACCGTGGCAATGGACAACCGTCTTATTTTGTTTCTTTAAACCGGCGATAATGGTTTTGAGTTCCTGCAATTTCTTGATCTTCTTGTATATCTTTTCCATAACCTTATTCCTTACTTAAGAAATGAAACCAATCTTTGGTGGCTTCGTTAATGGATTCAGGCGTCCATACCGGCGCCCTTTTCCAATAATCAATATTTTTCAGTAAAATCGAGACGCCTTTTTCCAAAGAAACTTCAGGCGACCATTTAAGTTTTGCCCTGATCTTTGCAATATCAGCAAACGTGCAATCAGGTTCACCCGGCCTTTTGGGAATATACGTAACCGGCCCCGCTAAAAGCTCAACCAGCCGCTTGACGCTATAGGTATTGCCGCTGCCAACATTGAATATTTCATTCCTACAATCTGACTCTGCCGCAGCAAGAAACGCAGATGCAACGTCTCCGGCATACGTAAAATCACGGGTTTGCAAACCATCCCCTACCACCGTAAAAGGTTTACCCGCCAATTTCTGAGCGAGAAATACGCCAAAAACTGCTCCATAGGTTCCCGAAGTACGAGACCGCGGGCCATACACATTAAACAACCGTAACGATACAACCGGCAATTTATATACCTGGCCCCAATGCAACGCAATCGACTCTCCTAAATATTTAGTAAGCGCGTAAGGATACTGCGGCCGGATATCCGCAGTCTCAGGGGTGGGAAACGTATCAGGGATGCCATAACAAGATGATGAAGCGGTATACACAAACTTTGTAAGCTTGGGGCAAACTTGCCGGACAACTTCCAGGACACTTATTGTCCCATCAACATTAGCACGGTGATACGTCAGCGGATTAACGATCGAAGGGACAATATCTGCCAAAGCAGCCAAATGGAACACACAAGAAACATCTTTAAAATACGGCTTTATTTTCTTCATATCGTTTACATCTGACTCTACCAGAGTCAGCGCCGGATTACCTTTCAAAAAGTCAAGGTTATCAGGCCTACCCGTTGAGAAATTATCAATGACGCAAACCCGGTACCCTTTTTCCAGCAATACTTCAGTTACGTGGCTGCCGATAAACCCGGCGCCGCCGGTAACAACCGCATTTTTCATACTTTCTCCAGCACTTCTTTTGAATGAATTTTTAATTGAGGAATAGCGGTCACAAATTCACCTCCCCATTCCCGGATAAACGACATTTGTTCCATGATCTCTTCTTTAATGTTCCAGGGCAAGATCAAGACATAATCAGGCTTGGTTTCTTTTATTTTCTCCGGATTTTCAATAGGGATATGGCTTCCGGGGAGAAAACTCCCTTGTTTATGCGGATTTTTATCTACCGTATAGGGAATATCAGCCGTACCTATACCGCAATAATTTAAAAATGTGTTTCCTTTCGCAGGGGCACCGTATCCAACAATAGTCTTTCGCTGGCGTTTAAGACCGGCGAGAAAATCAATGGTGTCTTGTTTAATCCTTTGCACGTTATTTTGGAATGCTCTATACGCATGAATACTGCCAAAACCGCCAGCCAATTCTTTAGCCTTGAGAGCAGATACCCTGTTTGAAACTCCTTTTTCCTGATCAGAGGAATGGCGAGCATAGATCCGTAACGACCCTCCATGAGTCGGCAGCTCTTCGACGTCAAATATCGTTAGCGCCTGTCGCGTAAATATTTTTTCTACGGTAATAAAAGAAAGGTAGGAAAAATGCTCATGATAAATAGTATCAAATTGATTACCCTGGACCAGCTGCATCAAATGTGGGAATTCCATCGTAATAACTCCCGCCGGCTTTAAAAGGATCTTCAGGCCTTTGACGAAATCATTGATATCCGGGACATGCGCCAGGACATTATTGCCTACCAGCAGGTCGGCAGCAAACCCTTCCTCTTTTAACCGTTTGGCAGTGGCTTCGCTAAAAAAAATCACTTGCGTAGGAACGCCGCTGCGATTAGCAACTAAAGCGACATTAGCCGCCGGTTCGATCCCCAGGACAGGGATCCCCTTATCGATAAAATTCTTCAACAGGCAACCATCATTGCTGGCTATTTCAACAACTCGCGAGGTCCCGGAAAGAGAAAACATGCTCGCCATTTGATCAGCGTAAGCTTTTGTGTGTTTAAGCCAGGTATCTGAATAAGAAGAAAAATAAGCATAATCGCTGAAGATCTTCTCCGGGCTTTCATATTCAGGAAGCTGCACCAGGAAACAATCCCCGCAGACATAAACATCCAACGGGAAACGAAGCTCTTTACGCTGCACATCTTGCTTACGCAAAAAGGCATTTGATAACGCAGACTCCCCCAGAGAGACAAAAAGAGTTTCTAATCTGCTGCTACAAAACCTGCACTGCATCAATATATAAAGTAGGATTTATTTCCATATTTTCCAAGGCGCCTCATCAGATCTCCAGAGCCTATCTAACTCAACCTTGTCGCGCAACGTATCCATGCATTTCCAAAACCCGCCGTGCTTGTAAGCGTTAAGTTGTTTACGCGTCGATAATTGTTCCAAAGACTCTTTCTCCCAAATACTCTCATCATTCTTGATATAATCAAATACTCCCGGTTCCAATACAAAAAACCCGCCATTAACCCAGTCACCATCTCCTTGGGGCTTTTCCCGAAACG
Source organism: Candidatus Omnitrophota bacterium (assembly GCA_041662125.1). GTDB lineage: Bacteria > Omnitrophota > Gorgyraeia > Gygaellales > Profunditerraquicolaceae > JBAZTA01. The sequence continues at coordinate 324,055 of JBAZTA010000003.1, forward strand.
AAAGGACATTATGCTTATCATCTAAAGCCAGCGCTCCAAAACGGGCATACGGTTTGACCGCGGTAACGGTCGCGAGTTTTCCTTTCTTTTTATGAAACTCCACAAGTTTCTTTATGTTAACGTTGCTGACGCCGTCGCCGTAAGTCAACATGAACGTATTATCCGCGATGTAATTTTTGATACGTTTGATCCTGCCTCCTGTCATCGTATTTAAGCCCGTATCAATCAGCGTAACTTTCCATGGCTCTGCTTTTGACCCCAAAACTTTAATTTTATTCTTCTCTAAATCAATGGTCACATCGCTGGAATGTAAAAAGATATTCGCGAAATATTCTTTGATCATAAACCCCTTATATCCAAGGCATATAATAAAATCGTTAAAACCATAACTTGAAAAAATCTTCATAATGTGCCACAGGATCGGCTTCTCTCCAATTTCTACCATTGGCTTGGGCTTTAAATCGGTTTCTTCGCTTAAACGAGACCCGATCCCACCAGCTAAAATAACCACTTTCATTCTTATGCTCCTTTTAAGATCACAACCTTCTGCACCTCAAAAGATTACAACAAAATTCTCTCCACCGCTTTATATGCTTATTAAATGCAGCTTAATTTATGCAAGAAAATATCCCTTTTTTTGTTTAGAAACTAACGAGTTTCGAGACAAATATCGTTATATTATACCGCTCCAAGCAAACAAATCAAGCTTTTTAGATATTTAGAACAAAGTATAAATAAACGGGGCAACGCTAGAAGACTCAAAGAAAATAATGAGGAATCCAAGCAATAACAACATGATAACAATAGGGGTAAGCCACCAGCGTTTCCTTACTTTTAAGAAATCCCACAATTCTTTAACTAACGCTATCTTTCCCATAAAAACTCCTTTTAATACTGTTTTTCAAAATTTCCCTCTTCCCCATTTTCAGGATTACTCACCCAGTATGAAGATCCCGGTTTGGCTGTCTTTACATCCAGAAACTCTTTGCGCAGTGCCTTCATCACAAAACTAAGAGGAAACAATATACCATAAAAAATGCCAAAAAGTATGATCCGAATATTAAGCCAGCTAAGAACAGTACCAATCTTGACTGCCAGGAAATAATCAAAACGCATGTATCGGGGCAAGAAAACCGCGCAAATCAAAACAACAAGAGCGCAAACATTAAAACAAAAAGACAAAAGCATATTTCCTTGCAGAAATTTAAGTATACCCCACAATAACAGTAAAACGGCCGTTGATAGACCAAATCTCTTTACTTTAGAAAGTTCAATCCGGTTCAAATTCATTACTCTTTCCTCTCTTATTCAAAGGTTTTTGCTGTTGAGCCTTATCTACCAGAAAACTACCCATCATAAGATAATCCATATCAGTGCGCATAAAACACTCATAGGCTTCTTGAGGTGAACAAACAATTGGCTCTCCCCGCACATTAAATGAAGTATTGATCACCATAGGGCAAGCCGTCAAAGAATAAAACTCGTTAATCAGATCGTAAAACAACCAATTAGATTCTAACGTGACAGTTTGCAGGCGCGCCGAATAATCGACGTGAGTAACCGCCGGGATCTCTGATCTTTTAATCTTCAACTTATTTATTCCCGAGAGCCTGTTTTGCTCTTCACGGATAGGAAGGCGCAATCTTTCCTTAAGAGGGACCGTCATAAGCATATAGGGGCTATCGCCGTCAAAATCAAAGTAGTCCCTCGCTTTATCAGCTAATACCGCCGGCGCGAAAGGACGAAACGATTCCCTGAATTTGATCTTAACGTTAAGCATTGACTGCATGGTAAGGCTGCGAGGATCCGCTACAATAGACCGGTTGCCTAAAGCGCGCGGGCCAAATTCCATTCGCCCCTGAAACCAACCCAAAACTTTTTGCTCGGCAATGATCCGGGCAGCTACCTTTGCTTGCTGCACCCTTTCTATAGCCTCATAAACAACCCCCTGTTCTTTGAGGAAAACCTCGATCTTGGCATTACTGAACTCAGGCCCCAGTAACGACGAACGCATCGCGTCATGGACGCCATCAGCAAGCCTTTCTTTTCTTAAATACCCATACCATGCCGCAAACGCTGCCCCCAGAGCGCCTCCTGCGTCTGTCGCAGCAGGCTGCACCCATATTTTCTTAAAAGGGCCGTCTTTGGCGATCAAACCGTTAGCCACGCAATTTAAGGCGACACCTCCTGCCAGGCACAAATATTTCTGGCCTGTTTGTCTATAGACATGCCGCGCGATTTTAAGCATTATTTCTTCAGTCACGGCCTGTATTGAACGGGCAATATCCATATGGCGCTGTTCCAGAACGTCTTTATCCGGCCTGCGGGGTTTTCCGCCGAATAAAACGTGGAATTTATTATTGGTCATGGTTAAACCAACACAATAATTAAAATATTTCATATTTAACTGAAACGAGCCATCTTCTTTTATATCCACCAATTCTTTTTTAATTACGTCAACATAGGCTGGTTCTCCGTAAGGCGCTAACCCCATAAGCTTATATTCGCCGGAATTCACGCGAAACCCGACATAGTAAGTAAATGCTGAATAAAGCAGCCCTAACGAATGAGGGAATTTGATCTGTTCAACAAGCGATATACGATTCCCTTTTCCAATTCCAAAACTGGCAGTCACCCATTCACCCACCCCATCCATAGTTAAAATCGCTGCTTCCTCGAATGGGCTGGGATAAAAGGCGCTTGCCGCGTGAGATTCATGGTGGCCGTTAAACAATATCCGGGGATGGTGTGAAACTTTTTCTTCAATGAGGCTTTTTATGAATAGTTTTTGCTTAGCCCATACGGGCATCGATTTTGAAAAAGAAAGAAAACCGCGGGGGGCATACTGAAAATACGTCGCAAGAAGCCTTTCAAATTTTATAAAAGGCTTTTCGTAAAAACTAATATAGTTTATTTCTTGGGGACTGATACCTACTTCACGCAGGCAATAGGAGATCGCCTGTTCAGGAAAATCCGCGTCATGCTTTTTACGGGTAAACCGCTCTTCCTGGGCTGCGGCAATGATCACACCGTTTTTCAAGAGGGCGGCGGCAGAATCATGATAAAAGGCAGATATTCCCAGGATATAAATATCGCGCATAAGTTTTACTTCTTTCGTTTCATACGCTCTTTCCAAGCGGCATAGATCTCTCGCACGGAATCTTCAAGGGTATAGGTATGCTTCCATGCAGGATACTGTTCTTTAAACTTGGAAACATCACTGATCCACCAAATATGGTCACCTTGACGAGGTACAGCGGCATAGTGGCAGCTCATTTTATCCCCCGAAACCTTTTCGCAAAGCGCACGTGCCTCCCGGATTGAAACATGAGCAAAGCGCCCGCCTCCGATGTTATAAACTTCGCCCTGCCGCGGTTTTTTATAAAACTGATAAAAGGCAGAAACCAGATCGTAGGCGTGTATAGTATCACGGACCTGTTTACCTTGGTAACCGTTGATCACGTAGGTGCGTTTTGAAATACAGCATTGAACCATATATGACAAAAACCCATGCATTTTGACTCCGGACTGAGCAGGGCCACTCACACATCCAAGCCTAAAAACGCCTGTTTTAAGGCCGAAATATTTTCCATATTCCTGAGTCATCATATCAGCTGAAAGCTTAGATACTCCCATTAAACTATGCATACATTGATCAACGGGCATTGTTTCATTAATGCCTTTATAATAGGCATGCCTTTTCGACAGGTCATAACGACTCTCTGATTCTTCAAAAGGCAGATCATTTGGCCTGTCGCCATAAACTTTATTGGTAGAAGTAAGGATAAATACTGCGCGGGGACAATGTCGCCTCAGCGCCTCTAGTATACCTACTGTCGAACGGGCATTAATATCAAAATCAACCAGCGGCGCTGATGCAGCCCAATCATGAGACGGTTGAGCTGCCGTGTGAACGACTAATTGTATAGAACTTTTATACTTCTTAAAAAGTGAATTGATCTTATTTTGGTCGCGGATATCAAACCAAGCCTGGCGGTACCGGGGAAGATCCTTCACAAGCATATCGCGGGTTTTGAGTATACTGCCGCCCTTGCCAAAAAAGGTTTGACGCATGTTATTATCGATCCCAATTACATCAAAGCCTTTTTCACAAAAAAAACGGGCTGTCTGGGAACCGATGAGCCCGCAAGAGCCAGTAACTATTACGATTGGCACGATTTCAAGTCTCCAGTCTCTGAGCAAACCTGAAAATTTAACGGTTCTTGTAAAAAGCTGAAATATCTTCGCGTTTACTCGATAACCACTCTTGATGCTTGCGGCACCAGATGATAGTCGAACGTAATCCGGCAGGCAAATTAACCCTGGCTTTCCAGGCGATCTGGCGTTTCAGTTTCGATGAATCAAGGCGATAACGTATATCGTGGCCAGGCCTGTCTTTGACAAATTCTATCCTGCTCTGAGGAAGCGTTAAAATCGATAAGATCATTTTTGCTACTTCAATATTTTGTTTTTCGATACCGCTTCCCAGATTATAAACTTCGCCAACGGTACCTTTCTTCATAATAGTAAGGATACCCAAAGCGCAATCTTCAACATAAAGCCATTCACGGACGTTTTTACCGTCCGCGTAAAGCGGCATTTTCTCATTATGGAATAATTTCATGACCGAAAGGGGGATAAATTTCTCCGGATACTGCCAGGGCCCATAATTATTGCTGGGCCGAATGATGATCGCAGGAAAACGATAGGTGCGCACATATGATTTTATCAGCAGGTCGGCAGCTGCCTTGGAAGCCGCATAGGGGCTGCTCGGATTAAGGGGGTCATTTTCAACAAATTTACCGCGCGCAATATCGCCATAGACCTCATCAGTTGAAATATGCACAAAACGTTTTACCCCAAACATGCGGGAAACAGCCAAAAGGACTTCTGTCCCGAGAATATTTGTCTTAATAAAAGGAGCTGCATCAGCAATACTGCGGTCGACATGAGTTTCAGCGGCGAAATTTATGACTATCTCAGGTCTTTCTTTCTTAAAGACACCCTCGATCACTCGGCGCTCGCTAATATCAGCTTTATAAAACCTGAACTTATCCTTGCAATCATCTAAACGCTTCAGGTCACCGGCGTATGTTAACGCATCAACAACGACAACAGTATATTTCGCTCTTACAACCTGCCTTACAAACTCACTTCCGATAAACCCTGCTCCGCCGGTAACTAAGACCTTCATACGGGGCCACCTTTACACCCGGACTTATTTGCACCCCGCCATAAATGATTGGCGGGTACGCCGCTTGTTGCGGCGGATTGGCCGGTGCGTGGTTTTCTACCGCAGCGGCTTCTTTGAGTATGCAGAAGCCCGCAATACTGCCTGACACATTCATCAAGGCAATCATGGATCGAACGCACGGCAAACCCGCTATGTTCTAGTTTCCGAGTAGATAATAACAGGTTAGTCCTGACCAATCTTAATTTTTTGCAGTCAATAACGCGGTAGGAAAAATCAGGCACGTATCTTTTGTACACATCAAGAAGTTCCGGGTAACGCAAGCCGCCCTTATTAACAACATTGAATATGCCGCAGGCATTTATCGAAAGTAAATGTTTGAGCGCTTCAATAAAATCGGGGATATAGGTGACTGAATTGGGCAGGTCAATAACGCCGGGAAAACCGGTCAATTTAGTCAATAAATTCTTCACATACGGGCGGTTATCCAACGGGATCCGTATCCGTAAGATTAAAACCGGGTAGGTGCGAGCCAATATACTCAGCGCAGCTTCAGAATAAATCTTGGTTCGGCTGTAAAAAAGGCTGAAGAAATCAGGCACACGTTCTTCAGTAAGCGGCTTATCAAGCGCGTAATCGTAATGATAAATACAGCCGCTTGAGACATGCACCAACTTTATATTATTGCGCAGCGCAACCTCTGCCAGAATGACAGGGACAAATGAATTAGCCAGCAAAGTCTTATCTTTATCAAGCTCGCAGTAATCGACGTTTTTCCCAATATGGCCGATACAATTAATAATGGTATGAGGCTTAAACTTTTGAATTACTTTCAGGGCATCGCGGTATGACGTGATCCTGGTATCAGAACTATCACAGCAGAGCGATTCTTTGATCCGGGTGCCGATAAAACCTTTCCCCAAAACAAGGATTTTATTTTTCATCTTTTATGATCCCTTTAAGATAATTCCCATAACCGGTTAAACTTGAATTCGCTAACTTTAAAAGTTGTTCAGCGTCAATATATCCCATCCGGTATGCCACTTCTTCGATACAACCGATCTTTAACCCCTGGCGGTCTTCAATTGTTTGAACAAAGCTGGAAGCACTGATCAAAGAATCATGCGTGCCGGTATCCAGCCACGCGCATCCACGATTGAGCAGCTGGACTGTAAGCCTCCCCTTTTTCAAATATTCGTTATTAACATCGGTGATCTCCAGTTCACCACGGGAAGAAGGCTTGAGATTCTTGGCGATACGCACGACATCATTATCATAGAAATAAAGGCCCGTTACCACCCAGCGGGACTCCGGCTTCTTAGGCTTTTCCTGAATAGAGACAACACTGAAATCTTTATTAAACTTGATCACTCCGTAACGCTCGGGGTCCTTAACCTGGTACCCGAAAATAACCGTCCCTCCCCGCTTATCAGACCCGGACTTCAGGATCCTTGAAAAATGGTCGCCGTAAAAAATATTATCACCGAGAATCAAACACACCCGGTCCCGCGCGATGAATTTCTCGCCGATAATAAAACTGGCAGCGATACCATTGGGCTGATTCTGGCTGGCATATGAGATATTAATCCCCAAGGAACGGCCATTGCCCAAAAGGTCTTGAAATCCCGGGAGCGCTTCAGGCGTCGAAATAATAAGAATATCCCTGATTTTCCCGGTCAAAAGCAACGTCGATAACGGATAATAGATCATCGGCTTATCATAGACGGGGAGCAATTGTTTACATACTGCGCGGGTGACCGGATAAAGCCTGGTCGCCCTGCCTCCTGCTAAAATGATCCCTTTCATACCATGCACCTCTTTTTTAAGATCGCTAGAATTTTCTTAAAACGGGATACTGATCCCCGCCTCTACCCTCTGATCATAGGCAGACTTTCGTAACCGCACAAAAGTTTGAGCATCAAGGCTTTTAAAGAATTTATGCGTATACGTTAAGGTAATGCCAAGCGGTTCGTTTTGCTTATTGGTAAGGGCAACGGTAATCTCGTTTTTTTTATTAAACGCAACCGCCGCTCCAAATTCCATTCTATGGAAGCAGCCGTTTGCGTACTGCATCTCAAACGAAGCTGCGTACCTGCGAGAAAGCTTCCATACTCCATAGAGCGAAATGATTTTTTGTTTTACGCTTACAGGCCTAGCTAAACCGATACCAATACGATATTTTATCATATTGTCAGCAGGATACAAGTTAGGACTTTCAAGCTGCGCGCGGAAAGAAAAGCTCGACAGCGAACTTGCCTGTAGGTTATAGGCCAGGCGGTTACGGGAATCAAACTGCCAGTAACCAACAAATAAAAGTTCATGGATCTTTTTTGTTTTTGTCTTAAGATCGGTTTTTTCAAACGTATATACCAGCTGCTGGTTACGGTTGAGTTCCCAGGCGCCGGCAAAGACAAGGGTTGAAGGTATAACCTTCGAAGTTACACAAAACACGATCCTGTTTAATTCATCCGCTTGCCATTTTCCTGTTAACTCAATCCTAGTAAGAGAATCCCGATCTTCCCCATGAGAACCGGTAAGCTCAAAAATAAGCGCGTCAAATTTATTTATCAGTGAAACGCACTTTAAAACAAGCCGCTCTTTCCGAGGGTCCCGGGCGGATGAGTGCCGTATCAATTCCAGATTATACTCAGGGGTCAGGCGCCAAGCGCCGTCAAAGACAAATTTCGATGGGATACCGCCGTTTTTTCGCCTCCAAGTGGGGCTTTCACTTAAGGTATAAACAAGGCGCTGTGCAGGATCAATTGAGAATTTACCGGCAGGAGAGATAGTTTTTCGAAGTCCGGTTATACGCAACCGGTTACCAGGGTCAACACTAAAGCGCGCTTTCTCCATCAAAGAAAGGGTCATCGTTTCTTTTTTAATTGCGCTTGAAAATAGCCTATTGTCCGCATCAAGCCATCTTCTAAAGTAACGCGCGGCTGCCACGCAATAAGCTTTTTTGCTTTCGTCAGGTCAGGTTTTCGTTGCTTCGGGTCATCTGCGGGAAGTGGAAGGTATTTCACCTTTGATTTCGAGTGAGTTAACGCTAAAACCATTTTTGCCAATTCCAGCACGCTAAATTCAAAGGGGGTCCCCAGGTTTAAAGGCCCCGGGTGATCGATCTTCATAAACGCGATGATGCCGTCGATTAAGTCATCCACATAACAAAACGAACGCGTCTGATTGCCTCGTCCATAAACCGTCAGATCCTTTCCCGTCAAAGCTTGGAAAATAAAATTAGAAACAACCCTGCCATCTTCAATACGCATGAACGGCCCATAGGTATTAAAGATCCGGATTACTTTTATATCAACTCCATGTTCCCGTTTATAGGCAAAACTTAACGCTTCAGCCGCTCTCTTAGATTCATCATAGCAGGAACGCACTCCGATGGGGTTCACATTGCCCCAATATTCTTCCGGTTGAGGAGAAACAAGCGGATCGCCATATACTTCTGAAGTAGACGCAAGGAAAAACCGGGCGCGCTTATGTTTAGCTAACCCCAGGCAATTATGCGTCCCTAATGTCCCGACTTTCAAAGTCTTGATCGGGAACATAAGATAGTCCTTAGGAGATGCAGGAGAAGCCAAATGCATCACCCAGTCTAATGATCGCGAGACCTTAAGGGGTTTTGTAATATCATGATTAATGAAGAGGAAGTTTTTATCTCGGCGGATCTCAGCGATGTTTTCCGGTGAACTGGTGATAAAATTATCCACGCAAATAACGCGATGCCCTAAAGACAAAAGCCGTTTACATAAATGCGACCCGATAAACCCTGCGCCGCCGGTGACAAGTATATTCATTTTTTCTCCAGGCTTTCACGCTCAAGCAATAAAGAAGCTATTTTTAATCACGCCCAAAAGACTTATATACAAAACCTTGCCTTTTCATCGATGTCGGCTCGAACATATTGCGCGCATCCACAATCACCGGTTGGCGCAAAAGTTTCTTGATCCGCGTAAAATCGAGGTTACGAAATTCAACCCACTCAGTCATAATTAAAAGACAATTACTGTTTCTTGCCGCTTCGTAGGGGCTCTTGCAGAAAGAGACATTTTTCAAAACAGAACGCGCTTTCTCAATTGCTTGCGGGTCATACGCCCTTACTCGAGCACCTGCATCCTGAAGCATCCTTATAACATCAATTGCCACGGAACAGCGGATATCATCTGTATCAGGCTTAAAACTTAAACCTAAAACAGCAATAGTCTTATCTTTAATGATCCAAAGCGCCTCTTCGATCTTCTTAACGAGCAGTTTCTTTTGCCCCTCGTTTATTTTGCGCACAACTTTGAGCAATTCAAACTCATACCCTTTATTATGGGCAAGATGGATAAATGCGTCCAGGTCTTTGGGAAAACAAAACCCGCCAAAACCAGCTCCCGCCTGCAGGAATGCCTTACCAATACGTTTATCAAACCCCATGCCAAGGGCTACTTTTTCAACATCAGCGCCGACTTTTTCACAGACGCAGGCGACCGCGTTTATAAAAGATATCTTTGTTGCAAGGAAAGAATTCGACGCGTGCTTTATAATTTCAGCGCTTTTAATATTAGTCACGATTATCGGCGCTTTGACCGGTTTAAAAAGAGCGCGCATGATCTTTTCAGCTTTTTTACTTTCTACTCCGATCACGATACGCTCCGGATGCATCGTATCCGCTATAGCCTGGCCTTCCCGCAGGAACTCAGGGTTAGAAACAACATCAAAATCAACACCTCCTGCTTTGTTCATTTCAATCGTGCGAGTGATCTTCTCACCGGTCTCTGCAGGTACCGTGCTCTTCTCAACGATCACCTTATACTCAGTCATCGCGCGGGCGATCGTCTCTGCCACTTTTTCAATAGCCGAGAGATCAGCACTGCCGTCATCGCGGGGAGGAGTGCCGACACAAATAAAAATAACCTGTGACTGTATTGTCGCATCTTTAATGCTTCCGGAAAAAACGAGCCGTTTCGTTGCAACGTTTTTCTTAAGTAAATCCTGGAGGCCCGGCTCATATATCGGAACAATCCCTTTTTTCAAATGAGCGATCTTAGCTTTGTCATTATCCACACAGATAACGCGGTTGCCTAACTCAGCAAAACAAACTGCCGTAACTAACCCGACATACCCAGCGCCAATTACCGCGACCTTTTGCATACGAATGCCTCCCCAATCACGATGAAGATAAAATCACTTTAAGAAAACGGCGGCTGCCGACTTTTAAAATACCTGTTTTATTTAACTGATAATTCTCATCGCCGACCTTTACCCCATCAAAGGTAACCGCGCCTTGCTGGATCAGCCGCCTGGCTTCATTGCGGCTTTTGGCAATTCCGCTCTCAGAGATAATATCCAGGATCCCGCGCGGTAGCTTAACTTCTAAAACCGGCAAATCTTGCGGCAGTTCTTTAACGCTAAAAACGCGTTTAAATTCTGCTTGGGCTTTTTCTGCAGCAACTAAGGAATCGTAGTGGCTGATAATGATCGCCGCAAGCCTTTCCTTTGCTTCTTTAGGGTGCATGCGTTTTACTGCATCGAGATCCTCATCGGTTAATACGGTAAAATATTTATACATAAGTTCGTCTGAGATCGACATGATCTTACCGAATTTATTATTCGGTGTTTCATTGATACCGATATAATTATCAAACGACTTGCTCATTTTCTGCACGCCATCAGTGCCTTCCAAAAGCGGCATGGTAATGACGACTTGTTGTTCCTGGCTATAATCTTTTTGCAGATCGCGTCCCATAAGCAGGTTGAATATCTGGTCAGTCCCGCCGATCTCAATATCGCTCTTAAGCATAACAGAATCATACCCCTGCAGGATTGGATACATAAATTCCAAAAGAGAAACATCCTGTTTCTGGTCCAGCCGTTTCTTAAAATCTGACCGTGCCAACATCTGGCTTACCGTCGCATGCGTTGTCAATTGCAGTAATTCTATGATAGGCATAGCATCAAACCATGCGCTATTAAAAACTATCCTTACCTTTTCCATGTCCAGGATCTTTCCTGCCTGCTCTTTATAGGTTTGGGCGTTTTCCAGAACTTCTGCCTGATTGAGTGTCTTTCGAGTCACTGACCGTCCGGTAGGGTCCCCGATACGGGCAGTAAAATCACCGATCAGGAAATACACCGTATGCCCCAGGTCCTGGAACTGGCGCAGCTTTCTCAAAAGCACCGTATGCCCCAGGTGAATATCAGGCGCGGTCGGGTCAAAACCAGCTTTGATATTGAGCGGCCGGTTTTCTCGCGCTGAAGCCTCAAGTTTCTTAACCAACTCGTCTTCAGAAATGATATCAACAACGCCGCGCTTGATTATCTCTAATTGCTTCTTGGTTTCGATCATCATGAACAAAGAGTGCCGGTATTGAAAGGGAGCTGTCATGCAAACCCCATTTCAATACCGGCCCTTATTAGATTTTAGCAGACAACCCGATCTTTCCCTGCTCAATATCGATCTTAATGACTTTTACCCTTATTTTATCGCCGACTTTTAAGCCTGAAACGACTTCTTTATCGATTTCGCTGGCATAGATCAAGCCCTCTAAGTCTTCTTCTATTTTTACAAACACGCCAAAGTCAGTTATACTGGCAACTTCCACTTCTTCCAGATATGACTCAAGCGGGTATTTTAACGCTATTTCAGACCATGGGTTAAGCTGCAATTGCTTTAACCCTAAAGCGATCCTTTGATTCTGGCTGTCAATAGAAAGAACAACCGCTTCCACCTTCTGCCCTTTTTTCAAAACATCCTGGGGATGAGAGATACGTTTCGTCCAGGACATGTCCGAAATATGGACCATACCTTCCAAATTGCTGTCCAACTCTATAAACACGCCATACTTGGTAAAACCTTTTACTTTACCCTGAACTTTGGTGCCTTGCGGGAATTTTCCTTCTGCGTCGATCCAGGGATTTTGTTCAAGCTGCTTCAAGCTCAATGCGATCTTTCGCGAATCTTTATCCAAACTTAAGACTTGCGCTTCAACCGTGTCCCCGATAGCGAAGACTTCGTTAGGATTGTTAACTTTCTTCGTCCAAGAGATCTCAGAAATATGGACCAGGCCTTCGATGCCTTTTTCAAGTTCGACAAAGACACCGTAGGGTAGAATATTGACTATTTTACCTTTCACCTGCGTGCCGATACTGTACTTAGTTTCAATATCCTGCCAGGGATCAGGTAAACGCTGCTTTAAACCAAGCGAGATCTTATTCGCCGCCTGATCCAGCCCTAACACCATGACTTCGATCCTGTCTCCTACCGCGACGATCTCAGAGGGATGCGCGACCTTCGACCATGACATATCGGTGATATGCAAAAGCCCGTCAACGCCGCCTAAATCGATAAAAGCGCCAAAATCGGTAATAGCTTTAACGGTCCCCGTGTAGGTCGACTTCGGCTTTAATTCACGCCATAACTTATCTTTCATCTCATCACGCTCTTTTTGCACAGCTTCACGGCGGGATAAAATAATGCTATAGCGCATTTTATTGATCTTAATGATCTTGAATTTAAAGGTTTTATTCAGGATCTCTTTATCAGTCTGGCCTTTAAACGCGGAAAGCGAAGCCGGAAGAAAACCTTCTATACCCATAACATCAACGAGAAATCCGCCTTTGACTTTCTTGCTGATATATCCGTCAACAAGCGTACCATCCTGAGAATATTTAACAACACGGTCCCACCCCTGGATACGCCGGGATTTTTCCCGAGAGAGGACGATCATTCCGGAATCATCTTCGATAGATTCAACAAAGAAATCCAGTTCAGTCCCGATTTCTAACTCATCTTTACTGAACTCGAGAAGTGCCACGATACCCTCGGATTTAAAACCAACGTCAATTAAGACTCCCTTGGGCTTGACGGAAACGACCTTTCCTTTAACGATCTGGCCTTCACGCACCATCTTAATACTATCATTATACAACTGATCAAGTGTTTCTTTCTCTGACAACATTTTACTCCTCCATATTTACCGGCTCGCAACGAAGCTTTGCTTCTCTAATCGCATCCGGCTTCTTTAACGTATGTATATTAATAAAAGCTCATAAAAGGCACGACTGTTTTTAGCCCCTGCCTGTTTTTATGAATGTTTGCTATTACCTCCAAGAAGATTATTTACTATCTCCCCTCCCTATAAGGGATTAAAAAGCAACACCTCCTTCACGAGAGATTTTACTGCAATTGTAGCGCTTGCCGTCTTTAGAGTGCTGCAAAAACACAAACATGCTGATTTAGAAAAAATTAACAGGCGGCTTGACATGAAAGTTGCCTGATGTGTCCCATAATATCACGCGCAGCATCTTGATACGGCAACCTCCTTTCTACAATGATTTGCTTTCCAAACCGGACATGGATACGTGCGAAAACAATGCGCTTTGCATGTACGGGTAAAACTTTATCAGAACCTTCAATAAAAGCGGGGATGACAACAACCCCCAGTTTTGACGCCAGAAAACCGACACCCGGCAACGCCTCACCCGGCTGCCCATTTCTGGTACGCCTGCCTTCAGGGAATAACAATAAACCTTCCCCTTTTTTTACTCGACGTATAGATTCTTTTATCGCGCCTAAATCAGCAGAATTTCTCTTTATCGGAAAAACATGTAATCTCGGTATGAGCCAGCCTAAAACTGGTTTATCAAAAAGCTCCTCTTTTGCCATATAATTAAGCTTTATACGAGGGCAGGCGACCCCAAAAGTAACCGGGTCAAAATAACTCGCATGATTACACGCTAAAATAAATCCCCCCTTTTTAGGAATATTCTCAGCGCCAGTTACGCGCAGCCCAAAAAACACCCTCAAGACTAAGAAGGAAAGAAACCGCAGCACCACATATATCATTACGGCTTACCCCCAATAAGCTTGCGGCCCAGAGCGATCAAAAGTTTTGATTGCGCTAAACTTTTTGACTCAGTATAAATACGGACAATCGGTTCAGTGCCTGAGGCGCGGAACATAAGCCAGCTTTCGTCTTCGCAGATCATTTTTATCCCGTCATAATCTTTGACTTCAACCACTTTTTTTCCGAGAAGTTTCCCCGGCAGCATTTCTTTCTTTAACTCGATCGGGTCCTTTATTTTCAGGTCATCACGCAAATAATAATAGCGTCCGAATTGTTTTTCAGCCTCATTTAAGATCTTCAAAATATCTTGATTTCGGTAGACCATCATTTCTAAAAGCAACAATCCCGCAACCGAGCCATCGCGCTCAGGAATATACCCTTTAACCCCCATACCGCCTGCTTCTTCTCCGCCAGCTACAATATCCTCGGTCTCCATAAGATTAGAAATATACTTAAAACCAACGGGGGTCTCATACAATTTTACCTCTAAGAAACGCGCGATCTTATCGATCATTGTCGAGCCGGCGATTGTTTTTACAATACCCCCTGAAGTCTTTTTATCCTGGTGAAGATGGAGCGCTAAGAGGCCAAGTATCTTTTGAGGATTGATATACACTCCCCCGGAGGCCACAGCAGCGATGCGGTCAGCATCTCCGTCAAGGGCGATACCAAGGTCAAATTTTTCTTTTTTAACCCGCAATTTTAATTCCTCAACCAATTCTTCAAGCGGTTCAGGATGTTTTCCGCCAAAAGAAGGATTTATTGTATTACGCATAAACTCAAGCCTGATATTGGTGCCTTTAAGGACATGAGCGAGGAATTCATAACCTGAACCATACATCGCATCAACTAAAACTTTAAATTTCTTTGTTTTTATTTTTTTAAAATCAACATACGAACGGATAAATTTCACCTGCTCGGCCATAATATCATCAACAAGGATCCTTGCAGGATCCCCTCCGCTTATCTTTACCGGAGTTTTACCCAAAAGATTTTCTATTGCTTTGGTCACCTCAGGGCTCGCTGCGCCACCCGAAGCATTCTTTATCTTAAACCCGTTATATTCGGCAGGATTATGAGATGCCGTGATCATAACCCCTAAATCGCATTTTCTTGATTTTACCGCAAAGCTCAATGTCGGTGTCGGGACCGCTTTATTCGAAAGGATTACCGTTATCCCGTTATTATTCAGGACTTCAGAGGCAATACGAGCGAAACGCTCAGACATAAATCGGGTATCGTAGCCAACGACGGCTTTTTTCCCCTTACCCAAATAATCCGCCACCGCCTGTGAAACTATTCTGAGGTTTTCAAACGTATACGTTTCCGCGATTACTCCTCTCCAACCATCAGTCCCAAACTTAATTTCACCATTTCCGTACATTTCTGATCCTTTCGATTGCTTTCTTTATATCTTTTGCAGAGAATATATAGGAGCCTGCAGCTAAAACATTAGCTCCCGCGTTCACTGCTATCTTGGCTGTCAACGCGTTTATTCCGCCGTCAACCGCGATATCACCTAAGAACAACTGCCTCAGCATTTTTATCTTACCAACGACTTCCGGCATAAATGCCTGGCCCCCAAAACCGGGATTGACCGTCATCACAAGGACAAAATCAACGCAATCAAGGACCGATTTAATCTTGGCAAGCGGCGTCTTCGGATTCAACGATACCCCTACCTGAATACCTTTTTCTTTAAGCGCTGCTGCCTGTTTACGCAAGCTCCCCGGGAGAATCGTCTCAATATGGAACGTGATCATATCGCTGCCGGCCTTAAGAAAACTTTCGACATACTCCTCTGGATGTTCGATCATCAGATGAACATCCAAAGGCAGTTTTGTTACCTTACGGATATCTTTTACCACGACCGGCCCAATGGTTATATTCGGGACAAAGTGGCCGTCCATCACATCCACATGGAGCATATCAGCACCGGCACATTCGACCTTTTTTATTTGTTCTGCCAGACAGCTGAAATCAGCTGAAAGTATGGACGGGGCGATCTTTATTTTCATCGGTATAAATTATTTTTAGTGATATAGGTAAAAACTGATTCCGGCACCAGGTAGCGGAAAGATTTATTATCCTTGATCGCATCCCTGATCTCAAAAGCCGATATGTCAACCGCACGGATCGCTACGGTTGCGATATACGAAGGTATTTTTTCCAGCGCATATCCAGGCCTGGTTGCCACCACAAACTTTACCATACTGATGATCTCACTTAAATCTTTCCAGTCATCAAGGTATTTCAGCAGATCGGAACCAGTAATAAAATACAATTCATCTTCCGGATAAAGCTTCTTAAGCTGACGTAACGTGTCGATCGTATAGGAACGCCCTTGCCGCTTGATCTCAATATCAGAAACACTAAAAAACGGGTTTTCCTTGATTGCCGCCTGGATCATCGCGTAGCGGTGGCCGGCTTCAATGATATGAGAATTATTCTTGTGCGGCGGCAAATACGCAGGCATGAATATAATTTTATCCAAGAACAGTTTTTCCCGCACTTCTTCAGCCAAAATCAAATGCCCGATATGAATAGGATTAAACGTCCCTCCGAGTATCCCGATTTTCACAGAGGCTCCTTCATTTCCTGACCTGGCCGTTCCCAAAAACAAGGTACTTATACGTGGTTAATTCTTCCAGCGCCATGGGCCCGCGGGCGTGTAATTTATCGGTAGAGATCCCGATCTCAGCCCCCATGCCAAACTGGTATCCGTCAGTAAAACGCGTTGAAGCGTTAACATACACACAGGCAGAATCAACCTGCCTCAAAAATTCCATCGCGTTTTCATACCTCTCGGTAACAATACTATCTGAATGCCCTGAGCCGTAATGATTAATATGCTCAATAGCTTCCTGGAGGGACTTAACAACCTTAACCGAAAGTTTCAAATCAAGATATTCCGTATAATAATCTTTTTTTGTCGCTGGAAGTACACCTTTAACCAGCGCGCCTGTAACCGGACAGCCGTGAATTTCAACTCCGGCACCTTTTAACTTCTTGATCATGGACGGCAGGAATTTCGCCGCGATATCGTGATGCACCAGGAGGCACTCCATCGCGTTACATACCCCGGGCCGTTGGACCTTGGCGTTGAAACTTATCTTCTCGGCCATCTGGCGGTCAGCATACTTATCGACATAAACATGGCAGACCCCTTTATAATGTTTAATAACCGGTATCCGGGAAATTTCAGCGACTTTCCTGATCAATCCCTCTCCACCCCTGGGCATGGCCAGGTCAATATACTCATCCAGCTGCAATAATTCAGCGACCGCTCTCCTATCCGTGGTCGTGACCATATTGATCATACCTTCATCAACGCCATATTTCTCCAGGCAACCACGAAGCAGGTTATAAATATAAAGATTTGAATGAAACGCTTCGCTTCCCCCGCGCAAAATCACGCTATTACCGGATTTAAAACACAATCCGATACAATCAGAAGTCACATTGGGGCGCGATTCATAAATAATAGCAATAACACCGATTGCAACTCTTACTTTATGGATCCAAAGGCCGTTTGGCCTGCGCCACGCTTTAATGACTTCACCAACCGGATCAGCCAGCGCGGCGATCTCAAGCAAGGAATCAGACATCTGCTTGATCCGCTGCTCATCCAAAGAAAGACGTTCAAGAAACGCCCCTTTCAACTTTTTTAAGGCGGCAGCTTTAAGGTCTTTCCTATTTTCCCTGATAAGGTTATCTTGATGGGCCAGTAACGCCGCTGCCATATCTCTGAGTGCTTGGTTCTTTATATCAGCAGAAATATTACAGCTATGACGGTAAGCTATCTTTGCTCTCCGCGCGATCCTGACTAAATCTTCTTTAAGCTTCATGACAACTCCTTAAGCCGCCGGTATACTACGCGATGACGATATCATCGCAATGAATAATTTCTTTATGGTAACGCCCGCCCTTGGCTTTTTCCAGAGCCCCCCGTGAGATACAAATCTTACCCCGGGCAAATTCACTGCCACTATCGTCAACGATACGCACGATCTCTCCCGGTTCAAAATCACCTTCGATCCCGGTAATTCCTACTGCCAGAAGGCTCTTATTATTCATCAACGCCTGCCGGGCACCCGTATCGACTTTAACCGTACCTTTAGGCTTACTGCCAAAAGCTATCCAGCGCTGCCGGGCAGCCAATCCTTTCTTAGGCACAAAAAGAGTCCCGTATGCGGACGGCTCGTTCGTCACTAATTGAATGATATTCTTGCGCCTGCCGTTTGCGATAACACAAGGGATTCCCGATTCAACCGCGATCTTGGCTGCTTCGATCTTCGTGATCATTCCGCCGACACAGGTCTTCTTCTGTGTCGGAGAAGCAAGTGCTTTTATTTTCGCAGTGATCTCTGCAACAACCGGGATCACTGATTTATTCTCATCAAGCAAACCGTCAACATCAGAAAGAATGATCAAAAGGTCAGCCGAAATTAAACTCGCCACTAATGCCGAAAGGCGGTCATTATCGCCAAACTTGATCTCATCGGTAGAAACCGTATCGTTCTCATTAATGATAGGGACGATCCTGCCTGCCTGTCCGGTAGGCTTTTTGCCGCATTTCGTATGGTATTCCAAAAGAGTGCCCAAGGTATTCTTCGCGTTTAAATAACGCGTACGCTCGTTAAAATCCTCCCATGTGAGAAGTATTTGCGCGGCATGAAAACCTCGCCGCTGTAAAAACCTGTTATAAGCATTCATTAACTCGTTCTGCCCCAAAGCAGCGGCGGCCTGAAGCGAACTTAAAGCTTTCGGGCGCTGCGTCAAGCCCAGGATACTCATTCCCAGCGCGATCGCCCCAGAAGACACAACCGCTACTTCAGCGCCTTCTTCAACCAATTGAATAAATTGCCTGGCAATATCATCAAAAATACGCAGATCTAACGCATTTTGAGTTGAACAAAAAAGGCTGCTGCCGATCTTTATAACAACACGCTTATATTTTCTTTCGTATGGCTTTAATGAGCTCATCCAAACCTTCCTGTTTCAGTGCGGAAATCGGATAGATCTTCTTTTTTACAGCCTTTTTAAACCGCTCGAGGTTTACCTGGCTATTTTCCAGGTCCATTTTATTTGCCACGAGAACCTGCGGCTTTTTGGCGACTTCCAGGCTATACCCCTTTAACTCCTCATTGATCTTTTGGTAGTCAACGATAGGGTCACGGCCTTCAGTCCCTGCCATATCAATGATATGAACAAGGATTTTTGTCCGTTCTACATGCCGCAAAAACCTATCTCCCAAACCCCGGCCTTGATGAGAACCTTCGATCAAACCCGGAATATCAGCGATCACAAAAGATTCCTCATCTTCACCAACAACGCCTAACACAGGATATTTCGTGGTAAACGGATACGCGGCGATCTTTGACTGCGCGTGTGATATATCGGTAATAAGCGTGGATTTTCCCGCGTTGGGAAAACCGATAATACCGGCATCCGCGATCAGTTTTAAGTCGATCAAGATCTCGCGTTCTTCGCCCGGAAACCCTTCAGTAGACTCATCATGATGCTTATTCCCGTGGCCGCCTTCCCCGCCACGGACAACCACCAATTCTTCCTGATCAGTATCAAGATTCCCTAATATACAGTCTGTGGCGATATCCTTAATGATAACCCCGCAAGGCACCCGAACTATCATGTCTGCAGCGTTTTTTCCTTTCAGGTTCTTACTGGAACCATTGCCGCCTTTTTTACCGTAAAAATGCCTGTTATAGGAAAAATCAAGCAGTGTGCGCAGGTTTCGGTCTGCGCGCAAAATGATATCCGAACCGTTACCGCCCCTGCCGCCATCAGGAACACCTTGGCGTTCGTATCTGTCACGGTAAAAACTAAAACACCCTTTTCCGCCATTACCGCCTTTTACAAAAACTTTTGCGTGATCAATAAACATAAGTTTCGTTAGTCTCGTTAGGTGCGTTCAATAATGAAGTCTCAAAAAAACGCTAATAACGTATCACCAAGATATCCTTAACCGGCCTTTATGGTTTTAATCTCCAACTCACACAACTGTTGGCGATGGCCTTTTTTCCAATGAGAAGATTTTCTCCGGCGATACTTATATGAAATTACCTTTTTGCCTTTAACATGCTTGAGCAACACCGCCAAAACTTGAGCGCCTTCAAGATACGGCGTGCCAACCAAAATATCATCTGCGGTCACGGCTAAAAGCACTTTATCTAACGCGATTTCAGCGCCTTCTTCGGCAATGAGTTTCTCAACCCGGATAACATCGCCTTCTTCAACCTTATACTGTTTTCCTCCAACCTCAATTACTGCATACATGTAGTGCCTCCTGTAATACGTCCGTACGCCTTAATACCGGACACATTGATCCCGGCATTATTTTAAATATATAAAGCCAGGATAAAATAAATTATCTGCAAAATTCTGCTCGGTGAGAATTGCTTTTTGCAGTATAAAGATATACTCTTTAAGGCATAATTTGTAAAATTATAGTATACCTTATAAATCAGAAAAATCAAGCAATAAATATAAACTGGCCGCTGCGATTACGCAGGGACATAAACACCTTTTCTCCAATGGGTTAGCAAGGCTAAAAGCCTGGAAAAGGAGAGGATCCTAGAGAGATTAAGAAATCCTTACTTCTTCTATATGCAGGGTAGGATTAGGAATCAAATTAATCCTCAATTTGTATTTTCGCTCAAAAAAGAGTAAATTCGTCTTATCACGCTGAATTTCATCTATTACCATGGGGTTTAAACACATTTCAACCTGCTTAAGGGTCTTTTCCTTCATAAATTTCTTTAATTCTTTAAACGCGTAAATTGCCATGGTAACAGCCGAACGTATCTTTCCTTTCCCGCTGCAATAAGGGCACGTCTGAAAGGAAATGGTCTGCACCGTATTATGTATCCTCTCCCGAGTTATCTCAACCAGGCCGAATTTAGAAATACCAAGAATATCATACTTCGCTTTATCGCTGGAGAGCGCCTTCTTTAATACGTTTAAAAGCTCCCGGCGGTGAAATTCCTTTTCCATATCGATAAAATCAACGACAATGATACCGCCTAAATCCCGCAGGCGCAGTTGATGAGCCACCTCAATTGCGGCTTCACAGTTAATTTTAAACGCCGCCTCCTCTTGCCGTATTCTTTCCCTGAAGCCGCCGCTGTTAACATCAATAACAACCAACCCTTCAGTCGGCTCTATGATCAAATACGCCTTCGATTTTAAGTAAACTTTACTCTCGAATATTTCATTGATCTGTTTCTCAATATTCTTTTCCCCGAACAAATCATCTCCGCGGTAAAACTCAAGTTTTCTGGCGGCGTTCCCCAGGAAAGCGCGCATAAACCGCTGCAAGCGGTAAAACTCAGGTTTTGAATCAACAATAAGCTTGGTGACATCATCTGCAAAAGAATCCCTGATAATACGCAATATAAGATCATATTCTTCATAGATCAGAGCCGGCGTTTGTTTCCTGGTGCCTATTTTCTCAAGCCTCTTCCATAATTTAAACAAAAAACTTGCGTCACGCAGCAAATCCTGCTTCGACTTGCCGCAGGCTGCGGTCCTGACAATGTAGCCTAAATCTTTGGGAAGTTTCATTTCAGAAAGGACACTACGCAGGCGCTTTCGCTCAGCGTCATCCTCGATCCTTTTAGAAACGCCTAATTGAGCGTCCATCGGCATAAGCACTAAATAGCGTCCTGCCAAACCCAATTGGCATGATAGCCGCGGCCCTTTAGTGCCAAAGGATTCTTTAACAACCTGCACCAGGACCTCATGCCCTTTCTTGATCTCTTTCTTTATTTCTTTCTTAGCCGCAGGCGCTCGTGTATCACCAGGGGCCTGTTCAGAATCCCTGGCAAACGGCTCAAATGCTTCTTCTATTTCCGACAAATACAGAAACCCTTTTTTAACTAATCCAATATCAACAAAGGCGCCCGCAATAGACGGTATTACCGCCTCGATCTTACCTTTGTAGATATTTCCAACAATTGTTTTATCCTGAGAGCGTTCAATATAAAATTCTTCCAGCTGGCCGTCTTTAAGGATAGCCACCCTCTTTTCCTGGGGTTCAACATTAACTAAAATCTCTTTAGCCATTTTCTTTTAAAGTCAAGAATCAGTATTTTCCATTGCCTCGATCGATAAAACCCCTTCGACAGATTAATCGCTGAATTTTGACTTTACCTCCTCATATACCTGTTTAATAGTTATGCCTTCAGGCATTTGCTTTTGCAAACGCTCCTGAAAATCACGAGTATCCAGTCTTTCACGCAAACTCACACTGGCAAGCTCGTTTTCACTCTCTAATCCTAATTTAAGCGCGCGCTTTATGCTGAATTTCGGGTGCGGGCTAAACCCTTGAGTCATCTTGAGCGCAAAGCCCGCCCTGCGAAACGCCCGGGTAAATAAACGCATTAAATCTAAATGCGAAATATACTTCATTGCTTTGGTCTTGGTAAAAACAAAACTAAACGTATACATACAGGCCTTAAAACACAAAAGGACACCCATGTTTCTTAATGATTTGAGTGTCCCATCTGATTTTAAAAATAAGGAATTCCGCTTTAACGCAAAAAAGCAGTTACGTATCCACTGCTGAAGCTTGAAAAAATAATAAAGCTTTTAAAACACATATCTTTTTTTGCGGTTTCAATCCCTTTAAATTAAAACAACTTCTTTTAAAACCTAGATTGGGACTCTACTCACACACCCCCAAACAAACCTATTTAACGGCTTTTCTTTTTAGATGCTTTTTTTGATAATCCGCTTAATCGTTCTTCAAGCCTTGCGATATCTTCAGCGGATGTCAATTCATCGTCTTTTAAGACGTGCGCCGTAATAAATATAAGCAGATCGACTTTTGCCGTCTTAATTGTTTCTCTCCTGAAAAAAGAACCTATGTAAGGAATTTTACTGATAAGAGGAATACCTACCACACTCTTGCTTTTTACATCTTTAAGCAAACCCCCGATAACAACCGTTTCTCCGTCTTTCATTAAAATCTGGGTCTGCGCCTCCCGAACATCGATGATCGGATAATTCGTATTGGTAGTCACCCCGCTTGCCGTGGAAGTCGCTGTCACATTCGAAGATGAAGATGTAACGCTCGGATGCAAGATCATATTAATATAATTATCTTCGTTTACCTGAGGCACGACATTCAAACGAATACCGATTTCCTGATAATAATCCAACGTCTGAGTAACGGTAGCTCCGGTACCGGTGGTGCTGCCGGCAGTAACTTCCGAAGCCAGGATAGGAGTATGGACACCGACCAAAATCGATGCTTCCTGATTATCGATGGTCAAAATCCGGGGAGCAGAAAGCGTATTAGTATCGACATCTTCCTGAAGGGCATGAAAGATAGCTTCAAATTGCGTCCCGCTTAATTTCTTAAATAAGATCTCAAGGCCGGCGTTATAAGGCTCAACCCCCAGAATCCCTTGTGTTCCGCTATTAGACTTTGGTGAAAATATCGAAGGCAAAACCTCAGATCCAAGCGAATGAGCGCCGACAGTGCTGGCGCCTGTTTTATTCAGATCAATAGAAGAAAGTACGTTCGATTCAGCGCCAGCGGAGCCAGTGCCCCAATCAAAACCAACATCTTTAAGTTTATCAAGGGTAACTTCCATCATTTTCGTCTCAATAAGTACCTGTTTAGGCCTCTTATCAACCTGGGGAAGAATAACATTCTTTATCCTGTCCAATGACGATGAAGTATCGGTTATAACGAGTGTCTTGGATTTTACCGACGGTTCAAATTCAGCTTTTATCGCAGATAAGCCGGTGGCAGTCCTTTCTATTGCCACCGTTTCAGTAGTCTTCTCTTTTTCTGCTTCCCTCGTTAATTCCCGGGCAGAAACCTCTTCTTTACCAATTTTAAAAGACCCGAATTTCCAGCCCTTTTGCCCTTTCGCGTACAAAACAGAAATTTTACCTCGTTGAGACAACATAGGGATTAATATCCTTTGAGCATCCTGGGCATCAAGGAACTTAAGCGTAATAATCTCTGTTTTCAACGCTTCTTCCGCCTGGATCTTGGCCATATTTTCAATTTTTGTTACCAGGATAACATTTCCTTGCTTCTGGTAACCGAAGCCGTACGTTTTAAGGATGATATCCAAGGCCTGTTCCCAGGGGACATCAACAAGTTTAATCGTCACATTACCGAGAACATCAGGTGTGGCGACAACATTAACGCCAGCCTTGTACGATATGATCTTTAAGACATTATTAATATCCGCTTCTTTAAAATCCAGGGTAACGTTTTCTGACGCGTTTAAGCTATTGCCTATCGGCGAAGCGGCAACAGGGACTTCCGGGGCTTTGACGGCAGCAGCAGCCGGCTGTTCAATAGCCACAAGCTTGATATCCAAAGATCGCCCTGACTGGTCAGTACTCGTTTCAGCGTACGCTCTGAGTGGTACAAAAACGAACGATAAAGCCAACAGAAAAAAACTAAAAATATAAGCGCCCCGAACAATTACCTTCATTATTCCTCCTTCTTTAAGATTATCTCAGAAACCTGACCCTCTTTGACAAAAAACACCCTGTCTTTCTCTATTTTTAAAACCTGCTTATCACCAATATAATCCCCGATCTTAACTACTGAGCCGTCTACTATTGCGTAAGAGATCCCATAATTATCATAAATAATACCTTCTAATTTTATATTGCCGCTTTTTTCTTTTTTCTCAAGTTGAACGTATCTACCATCTGGTGTAACCAGTGCCACAAAAGGGTTTCTCCTGCCTTGCGTATCGTAAAGAAACGTTTCCTCTGCCCGGCAATTCAGTATATTTCTTCCAAAAAAACTTAAGCAAATGCTTAACACAAATATAAAGAACACGATCACTATTCTTTTCATGCTCACCCTTAAGCCCATAATGCTTTTATAATTTAACATACGTCTTTAATAAGAGAGAGGCTTTTTGCTGTAAATAATTATCTGTCGATTGCGAAAGCTTCATCTCCTCTACAGATATAAACGTTTCACTATTTTCCAGATCATTGATAAAAGCTCCGAAATAATGATAATTACCGGCTATATCAAGGGTGATACTGACCGGGACAGCTTTAGGCGCCTGCGCTATTTTTTTAGGATCAATTGTTTGTGTCAAAACTTCTTTAACCGGTTTTACCTGTATTATATTCACTTTATTTTTTCCTGCAAGGAAATAAATCTCCTGCAACAAAGTAGGGACTTGTTCATCAGTCAAAAGGTGCTTCTTTTTAACTGCTGAAGCCGGTTTTACAGGCGCTGATTTCATTTTAGCCAAGCCATCTGACACCACTGCAATATCTTTATTTAACTGAGTGATGGTTTCCGCTGATTTCTTAATACCTAAGAGCTGTGCCTTCATAATAAAGGTGAAATCAACATACACAACCGTCAAAAAAACAATTCCGATCAGCACTAATTTCTGGGTATCAATAACGAGATTATCAAAATAAGCAAGTAGCTTCATTTTTTTCCTGCCTGCGGGATCTTTGGTTGCACCCGCGCCTGGCCCCGTAAAACAAAATCGGTTATTTCATAGGTCCCCTTGGTTTTCTTTTGGACAGAGCTTAATACTAAAGCGCTGAAATCTTTCATGAAATCCTTATCGGCGTTTAAATTACTTATAAATTTGTTGATCAGGTTCATTTCTTCTTTTTGCAACGATACCACTGTCCCGGACAATAAAAACTCTTGCGAGCCTATCGCGAGGTTATTAAACCAAACGCCGTCCGGTAAATGGTTGCTTAACTTATTGAGTTTCATTGACCAGCATATCCGCTGCGCCAGGTACTGCCCTATCAACTGATCGTCGCTCGATTGAGCGGCAGCCCCTTGATTAAAATTATTGAGCTCCAGCATTTTCGGTTGGAGTTGTTTCCAAGTGTTCGTAAGAGCGCTCACCCGAGCCGCTTTGAGTAACGAGGTAAACCCCAAATAGAAATGAAGAAGAATTACTATGGCTAAAAAAAGCGGGATTAAAAGCAGGAAGTATTTCAGTTCAAAACTCGTTCCTGTTGGTTTTGCTTTTAATTTTAGGTCTTCCGGCAATAGATTTATCGTAATCATACTCTTCTTATGTTAGCCGCGCAGCGCTAAACCTATGACAACAGCAAGTTGGCTCTTGACAACACTCACGGTATCCGCGTCAATGTTTGACGATAAAATTACTTTCTTCAGAGGGTCCCAATACTCAACCTCAATACCTACCAGCGTATGCAGCATCTCTTTTGCCCCCTGGAACAAACTGCCGCCGCCGCTGAGATAGATCTTCTCAACCGATGAAGCGCTCTGGCTTTCAAAATAATCAAAAGAAATCCGCACCTCCGCAGCCAAATTTGCAATAACCGGCTCTAACACAGCCATGACTTGAGCGGATTTCGCCGGATCATGAGATGATTTTAATTGCTCGGCGGCTTTCAGCTCCAGCCCCAGGCCCTCCCTGATTTTCTGTGTAAAACTATTCCCCGCGATAGGAATATCCCGGCTCAAGCGGGGAATACCATCTTCAATAATGCTTAAGTTACTTTGCGCCGCCCCGATATTTAAAAGCGCGGCAGCCTTATCAGGCGAATGATTTTTTTCCGTATAATTAAAATTAAACGCATTGATCAAAGCGATCGAATCAAGATCGATACCCTGGACACGTAATCCGGCAGATTCCAGTATCTTTAAACGCTGATTCAAGTATTCTTTCTTTACCGCGGCCAACAACACCAGCATCTTATTATCAGGAAGGTCTGGTTTTAAGATATATCCGTCTACATTTACCTCTGAAACAGAAAACGGTATATGTTTTTGCGCCTCAAATTTCAAAGCTTGTTTCAATTCACCCTCATTCATTTTCATGAACTGGGCGTAACGGATGATCGTCGAAGGCCCGGAAAATGACACATTGACGCGCACAGCTTCCTGAGACTTTGCCATATTTTTAAGCAGCGCTTCCAGGTCAAGCTGCATCGGTTCGATCTGAATTCCGCAGAGTTCCACAACCTCTTTTACCATCCTGAGTTTTACGATCTTTACGGCTGAGGAGCCGATATCGATCCCTACGGACACTTTTTCTTTCACTAATCGTTCTTTTATCTGATCAAGCAACTTCATTTAGACTCCATGCGCTTATTGTAAAAGCTGCTCTCCTGGTGCAATCGGAGCTTCCAATTCAGGTTTTTTATCCTCAAGAAGAAGCTTTTTACCCTGACGCGCAGGGACGATCTTATTCTCCTGTCTTAAGGTTTGCGTTTTTATCGGCAACTGTTGCACAGTAACTTTAGGCTCGGTTTCAAATTGTTTAATAACCATATTAATTGCCACGATCGCAAGAAAAAATATGGCAAGAGCAATACCCACCAGCATACCGGCCTTCTTATCCATTTTTTATACTCCTTTATCCTGCCATACCAGTTTCTGATCAAGTTTGCCATCATCAAAAGAAACAAAGTTTGATAAATAGGGAAAATACGGAGGCGTTGTCCCATGCATCATCCTGTCATCGTAAACAAAATTCCTGCCGTATCCATGCGTTGGCGTTGAACCGGAAAACGTCCCGAACGCCCCGTAAAAATCAGTAATAGCCCCCCCCAACAAAGTTGCTACTCCTCGAGGAGAATCTTGATTATAATCATCAACACGAAACACTCCGTGAGGAGCCATAACAACACCATGGATCTGGACATCATCTGGAGCTGAAGTCCCGACGCGGACATCCCCCCCCCAGGAAAGAATTCCCAAGACATTAGTATACCCGTCTGCGTTCAAAGGGCTTGCACTATACTGTTGATATGTTAAATTACCACCTATAACAATATCACGCTCAGCTGAAACAGTAACGTTAGAGGCCTGCTGAACAACTCCCGATAGGCTGCCCACATCATCATTCGTATAAATCAGAATACCTTCATTACCGAGGCCATCAGGAATTCCCTGATAGGTATCGGTGCTGCCGCTTACGGTCTGAACCGTCGTTTGATTCGTGGTATAATTCACGGTAACAATTTTTGTAACCCCATCTCTCAAGATAGTATAGACCGGGCCATCAACAGTTGTTCCCATAGTGATTTGCGGATCATCAGAATGATTCCCCTGGTTTCCGCGTATATAAATACCACCCAATACATTCGTACCATCATTCGGGACAGAGATCCCATTTCCAGGTTCCGCAATCCCGCCTAACGCTTGATTTTTGAGATCCGTTTGAGTGATAGAAGAGGTAAGAGTAATAATATCGTAACCTCGTTCAAATGTTTTCTCAAAAACAGGAACATCAATGGCCGCATTATGGTCACTATCTAATAACGTTGACCATCCATTGTTATAATATCGCGCCGTATTCTGGTGTTGCGCTACATCTTCGGTAAAATGCGCTGACGGATTATTGGCAAAACTAAAGCGTTCATTGGTATGCACCGGGCCGGTAAAATTTGTGTTGGCAGTAAACCAAACGGTTGTGCCTGACGGTGTCCCGTGATGCGAGGTAAAAAGCGCGAATTTTGCAAATGTATCGCGCCGGGTGGTAATCGAAAACGTCCCTTGCACTAACCGCGTTGTCTTACTCGTATTAGGCGTGGTACGGGTGACTGAACCAATTGACTCGATGGAAAATTTATACGGAAATAAATAGACTTCTCCGGAAGGATTGGTAGGCGCGCCGTTAGCTTCTATCGTGATCGTCGCTGTATAATTCCCCGCAACTGCAGTATCTAAACTAGGAGATGCAAGCGTAAGCGTGGCTTTGCCTGCGGCAACCGAAAACTGCGTGTCACCGGCAGCATACGCGTAATCACGCAGCAAACCTAAAGGATTCACTGTAGTCACATACCCGCTAAACACACTTGCCAGATGTACTGTCGCCACTTTACTTTTTAAATCTGTCCTGATCCTTTCGCGCAATTCCGAGAGTCCGTGGTTAGCTCCTGCTTCAGCAAGATTCAATGCCTGTAAAACAAACTCCTGCCGGTCAGTCGCTCTTTTTTCAGTCATGAGCCCGGTAAAATACACGCCGGTCAAAACTAATAATACCGCCATGATCACCATAGATATGATCAAAACAACCCCTTTTTTATTCATGACTGTAACCCCCTCATTTTCTTACGCTGCTTTTATACCCGGCAGTTTTCTAAAACTCGCCTGCAGTAGGTTCCTCAATTGACGTTGAGCTATCTAATGGAACACTCCAATTCCTGATATTTATCTTTGATACAAGAGTAAAATCATTATCTTGCCGGGTCGTAATTGAAACCAAAACAACCGGGCAATCGCTGGCCACCGCAGTACAATTAAAAACCGCGCATCCGGCGCATCCGCCGCTAAAACTGATTGATTGGATATGATCGGTTACCAAAACCGAAGGTTGCGTGCCTACTTTCATCAATAACTGGGTAGCATCTGAGACGTTACGCTTAAAAGTAACTTTCTGCAATGTCGTAATATTACCATTCGTATCAAAAAGTGGCTGATAAAAATCAAGGCGCTCCGCGGAAGTTATCGTGATTGGGTAATGGTTACCCGAAATAACCCAATCGGGGTTTGATTGCCGAAGATAACGGCCAATCGTATCGATAGCGACCCGGGCAGAACGCTGTTCTTGCAGCTTGGACTGTCCGATACGCCAACTGCGGTCAGAACTCGTCAGTATCGTTACGATCGCGCTGAACAAGCCGACAAAAATAGCCAGCACCA
Organism: Candidatus Omnitrophota bacterium; assembly: GCA_041662125.1. GTDB lineage: Bacteria > Omnitrophota > Gorgyraeia > Gygaellales > Profunditerraquicolaceae > JBAZTA01. The sequence continues at coordinate 353,750 of JBAZTA010000003.1, forward strand.
CCATCATCTCAAGGAGCGTAACACCGTTGTGTTTGAAAATCTTTTTTATCCAGATACGCGCCATAGCTTCTCCTATTTCGCAATCAACGTAACAAGCTCTATCGGCGAATCAAGGCGAGTATTACTGATCATAGTATCTTCGCCGGTATCAAGTTCGCCGTTAAAATTCCTGTCTTCTCCCATAATCCTGCGGCGGGTCGTAAAACAAACCACCAGCCTCACCCGTTTTAAATCAGTGTAACCGGTGTCATAGACTTCAATACGGCCCTTGGCGGTTGCCGCAGTGAAACCATCAACGTCAAACGTAGTCGCATCAAGGGCAGACAAATTATCAAAAGCTACTTTTTTGATATCCTCCATTTTATCCTGCAGAGCATTCGTTGCCATCGTATAATCTCGCGACAAATCAGAGAGGATAAGCATATTGACATAGGTCAATAACAAACCGCAGAGGCCAAACGCCAATATTCCGACAGTTACCAAGAGCTCGATCAAGGTAAACCCGCGGGACAACTTTGATTTTTTACTTTTATCTTTTCGAGAAAACATACTCATGAGCATCGTTTATCCCTTGTAATAAAAAGCTTAACTCTCCTCTTTTTTACTGCAACTTTCAGGCGGCATTTTAATACCACCGGTAGTGATCGTATAAATCGATTTACCCGTTACGCTGCATCGATCCGGAGTCGCCCGGCAGCTATACCCATAGGGATCAAGCCGGGAAAAAGTATATACATACCCTTTAACCGGAGATACAACAGTATAATCGACTGTAAGATATTGAGGCTTTGTTTGAGTCAGGATAGCCAAAGAGACGGGGTAAATTCCAACATTGTTCTTAGCATAATTTTCTAACGCGGTTGAGATAGAATTTAACGTATTTACTGCATTTTCTTCATTTTGCTTAATATTGAATTTGATCAAATTCTCTATGCCAAACCGCAACAAAAGCGCCACAATTGCTATTGTTATTGTTATTGTTACAAAACTTCTCGCTTTCGAATTATTCATTATTATATTTATTCCAATCGGTTATACGCATAAATATTTTAACATAAAAATTATTTTCTGCAAGAAATATTTGAAAATCAAGAAGCCCAGCCTTCTTTCGAAAGCTGGGCTTCTCAGAAAAAAAACCGATCAAACCTTTATTACTTGCTTAGGTGCAAGCAGCTGCGGACAATAAACCGCCGGTCGTGATCGTAAACGTTCTGGTACCTGTACCTGATGTTACAGCTCCTGCGATACAACCAATAGGAGTCGCGGTACAAGAATAACCTGTTGCTAAGAATGTTCCGCAGGCAAAGGTATACCCTTGTCTTTGATTGGCGCCGGCTGCAATATAATTTTCACTTGCAAACGGAGGAATAGCCGCAACTAAATCAACCGCGAAATCAGTAGGATAATTACCATTGTTAGCAGATGCGAACGATTCACAAGCAGTAGCAATTGTCTTTAACGTCGCTTGCGCTGCTGATTCGTTAGCATTAACACGAGCACGTAAAAGGCCAGGTATTGCGATAGCTGCAAGTAACGCTACGATAGCAACTACAATCATGATTTCGACTAACGTGAACCCTTTCTTATGCATGTCAAAACCCTCCTTTCTAAGGTATGATTGACATTTGGACGTTTTTGCTCACCTTCTTATCCTTACTACTTAATTAAGAGAACTTCTACTTTTTCCTGCTTAAGGCTTGCAATCACATCCTGTCCCCTTCTTACTACTCTTTTTTCTTTATATCACCTCCTCCCTTATTTGTCAAGAAAAATTCACAAAGGCATAAAAAAACCTATTCTTCTTCCCTGTCAATAGCAAGCCGGAACATACTCTCGTATTTGCTTACACAGCAGGGCTTTGGAATAGGTAAATTAAAATTTTCCTATAAACTATTTTATAAAATTATTAAAAAAACGTTTTGTTATCCCTATTCCGAAAGCCTGTTTACATATAACTACAATATAAGTGTGCCATAAGAATACCGATATTACCAGCACAATAAGTTATTCGGAACAGTCCGTAAATTAAAAACTAATTGCTAAATAGAGAAAATGTCAAACCGACTTTGACTTGTTTAATTAATTATTCGATTGAGTGCCGGGGCGGGGAGGATGGTATGTCTGATCAAGTTTAAATTCCGCTTCAGGGAATGCTTTGAGCCTAAAAACCAGCCAAAAAGTATGGCCATTTTCCTGGCTTCTATTATAGGTGAAATCGGATTCCCAACAATGCAGGTCGCGGGAAATGGTATATTCCTGTTCTTTAAACCCTTTATTCCGGGCTTCGGCAAATTGATACCGCTCATAAATCCTGAACCTCCATTTTGGCGACAGCCTCCAGTTGAACTGAGACGTTAATTCTTTCCCGCCCTTTCTTTCATAGCGGTGTCCTATTCCAAAAGAACGCTCGTTACCTAAACTTGCATTCAAATCAACATTGATCTGTTTAAAATAACTCTCTCTTGAATCCAAGAGAGAATCAAAGTCGATACGCAACCACGAATACGGCAGCAGCTCTAAATCAAACAGAAAATCAGAGAATCGAGACCCCCCGATACCCTTAGGCTTGAAATCATACGCAGTCGAAGCTGTAAATGTAGCCAAATCAACGGAATACATTTTATTTTGCGAATCAGGGCGTTTTGTCTGAAGCTTATTGACCAATTCCAATGTCAGCTTGTTGCTTCTGGTAATAGTATCAATCTCGTCAAAAGCCTGTAATTTAGATGCGGGAACAGTCGGTTCATGGTTAAAAGAATATTTAACCCCCGGAGTAATAATGTGCCTGAGGCTATTAATGTCCATACCGAATAAATCAGAATTAACATCGAATATACGGTAAAATTTAGTACTCATATCCAATCCGCTGTAGAAAACCGTACGGGGATCAACTGCCTTACCTTCCTTGTTTTGAGAATAATATGTCTCGCGCAGCCCCAGATAAGGCGTGAGCGCAAAAATAGATGCCTTAAAAGGCAAAGAAAATTGGTTATAGGTATCAAACCTGGTGACAAGGTCATCCAGGTCAGCTAACGCCTCGCTCTTTTTCTGCAGATTGGAAAATGAAGAATTATTCCTGAAATAAAACGGGCTGTCTCCTAACTGGAAATCAGGCAAATCGTAAGTCAATTCCGGCAGCTTATTAATCTGAGAAAACCAATGATTTGTACGCTTTTGGATAAGCAGATTAAGGTTCGAATAATCAAAGGCATGCGTGACTAAAGCATACGTCAACGGTTGAGCATCCTGCTCATATTCACGATAAAAATAATCCCTAAGGAAACTCGCATCCGGCTCAATAGAGCGCTTCGCATCCCTGATCTTATAAAACTCCAGCGTTGCTTTGGTGCGAGGGTCAATATCCCATTTATGCCTCAAGCGTACCAGGTAGCGCTGAAATTCATTCGGCTCTGTAGAGAGGGTCTTTGGCTTCTCATCCGTATAATAAAATTTAAAATCACCCTTGCCAAACCGTGCAGTTTTATAATTAGTCCCAAAACCTGTAGCTGTCCCCAGTTTATTACGGTAATCCAGGTAAACCCTTCCTTTTATAGTATCAGTGAGCTCACACCTCCAGGCACTCAAGAGATACGGCCCCCATGCCCCGCTTTTTCCGGGAGAAAACTCCACATGGTAAAGGGGATCCTTGAGGCTGTGGTTAAAAAACGGAAGGTACAAAAACGGCATTCGGTTCACATACAGCGTATCGCTCTTTGTCTGAATTTTATCCCCGGGGAAAATTTTTATTTTTTTTGCCTGGATCCGGTAATGCGGATGGCTGAAACTGCAGGTAGAAGCATATCCGTCAATTGCTTCAAATACAGATTCACTCACGCGCTCGATCCGGTTAGCGCTGCCGAAATACGGGGTAGACCTGAATTCTCCGTTAAGGATAATACCGGTCTTGGTGTTAAAGTTGTAGGCGATCTCCTGGCCTTCAATCACGCCTTTTTCATCTTCTACGCGCACCTTCCCGGCGGCTTTGGCATCTTTAGTCTGCGTGTTAACGGTGATCTTATCGCAGGTAAGCTTGGTCCCTTTATACATAATAAGGACATTGCCGCTTGCGGAGATCTCTTTATTATCAGTCGAATACTCTACCGTATCTCCATTAACAATGATCGGCTGTTCAAGGATATTTTTATCATCGCTTTTTTGCGCGTAAGCAATACCGCATATTACGGCACTGAAAAAACCAAGGACACACAAAAACCAGGCAATGCTTATACGTTTACGCGCAAGTATCATTATTTTTTGGGGATTTTCTTATAGTCCTCTAAAAACCTCTGTATTCCAATATCAGTCAGCGGATGCTTAATCAGCTGTTCTATAACGAAAAAAGGCACGGTAACAATATCCGCGCCGATTAAAGCCGCATCAACCACATGCAAAGGATTACGGACAGAGGCGACAATAATCTGAGTTTTAAACTTGTAATTTTCATATATCTGTTTTATTTGACGCACCAGCTCAATCCCTGACTGGCTGATATCATCAAACCTGCCGATAAAAGGCGAAACATAGTCCGCTCCCAGTTTGGCAACTAAGAGCGCTTGAGTTGGCGAAAAACACAACGTAACATTTGTTTTAATATTTTTCCCGGATAATGCCTTAACAGCCTTCAAACCCTCTTTAATTAACGGGATTTTAATAACGATATTCTTTGCGATCTTTGAAAGTTCAAAGGCTTCTTCCAGCATGCCCTCAGCATTTAAACTAATGACTTCAGCGCTTACCGGGACATCCACTGCAGAACAAATTTCTCTTAACACTTCCTTGGCCGGCCGGTTTTCTTTCGCCAGTAATGACGGATTCGTTGTTACGCCATCAACCAACCCTAAAGCAGCCACTTCTTTAATTTCTTTTATATTAGCGGTATCAAGAAAGATCTTCATTATTTTCCCCTGGCCATACGCTGCTCCCGGACAAAAAGAGCAGCCCCGATCACACCTGAGTCATATCCCAGTGACGCTTTGACTATTTTTACGTTTTTTGCCTGCACGCTCATCGCACGCTCGCGGACAACTTTACGGATGGGATCAAAAAGCACTTTGCCTGCGCCGGCAACCCCCCCGCCAATAACGATACAGTCTGGATTCAGGAGATTAACGATACTGGCAAGCACCAGGCCCAGACGCTTGCCCACATTTTTCCATACCTGAATTGCGATGCGGTTTCCAGATCTGGCAAGCGAACTTACTTTTTCCAAAGAAATATCTTTCTTAAATAATCTTTTGACTTCTGCGGCGATCCTCTTATTTCCGATATACGCTTCCAGGCAGGCTATCCCTCCGCAATTACAGCGCGGCCCATTTTCATTGACAGGCATATGCCCGATTTCTCCGGCAGCATACGTTGAGCCGCGATACAGTTTTCCTTCAAAAATCAAACCACCGCCGACACCGGTACCTAAGGTAAGGCATACAACGTTTTTACACCCAACTGCCGCCCCTGTTCTATATTCAGCTAAAGCCATAAGATTAGCATCATTATCAATAACGACCCTGATCCCTAAACGCTTTTTGAGTATAGCGCTGAGATGTACTTCTTTCCATCCGGGAATATTAGGAAAAAAGTGAACTATTCCCTTATCCGCGTCTATCGGGCCGGGCAACCCCAGGCCCAAGCCGATCACCTGAGATTTCACTAAATGATTTTGCCTGATAAGTTGCTCGACCGACTCTACGATGCCTGAGATCAACGCATCTTTATTAAGGAACTGCCCGGTACGTATGATTTTTTTGCTCTGTAACCGGCATAGCGCGTCAAATAACGCGATCTTTAGATTCGTTCCTCCGAGATCTATCCCAATGATGTATTTGGTTTTCATGTGTTAGTATTCTATATTAAAGTAGTTTTAATTGCAAGGGATATTACGGCATTTAAAGACCGGGACTTATCAATAATAAAAAACTACTATCCAAGTCCCGGTCTTACATTATTACTGCAAACCTACCGCTTATCGGCAACAGGCCACACACGCACCTGATTGCGCCCCGCTTCTTTTGCTTTATATAAAGCAGCATCGGCTTTTTCTATCAACGAATCCATCTCCCGGGAATCATCGGGAAAAACTGATATCCCGATACTGATGGTAACCTTAAGCTCTTCATCATAAATCTTCGTTGATGAAGCCTCTAAAGACTGCCGGATACGTTCAGCAGCAAGGACTGCTCCATCACGGTCAGTCTGCGTCAAAATAACCGAAAACTCTTCCCCCCCATACCGTCCTACCATATCGATCTGGCGCAGGTTATCTTTGATCACTTTTGCGACCTCTTTTAAGATCGCATCTCCTACTAAATGGCCGTAATGATCATTAAACCCTTTAAAATGATCGACGTCAAGCATCAAGTACGCAAAGCAATAGTTCAATTTTGTCGAATAGTCAATCTCTCCTTGAAGCCTTTCTAAATAATGCCGGCGGGTAAAAACATTGGTGAGCGTGTCAGTAATAGCCAAATCCTGGATACGTTTGTAAAGGATAGCCCGCTTCATACCCAAGAAGAACTGTTGAGCCAGAATATGGAACTTCTCCTTATCAGGCTCAGGGATCCCGTCGGCTACCAAATAACCGGATAAATTGCGATGCAAGTAAAGCGGCAAGACAATGTAATCCTTATAGGCAGAAACATCATCATTGCCTTTCAAGAATTTACAATCTTTAAACTCCATATATTTGTTGATCTGGGCAAGAAAATTATTAAAAACGGCCTCCTCTTCAATCGATTTACAGATATCGCGGGTAATCTCATAGAGTACCAGCGTATTCTCGAGGCTTTTCTTTAATGCCGAGTTCTCACCCTTAACAGACTCAAGTTCCCCGCACAACCGCGCGTATTCTTCCTGCACGTTTTCACATTCACGCCGGGCTCTCAAGAAATACCGGGAGAACATATTATTAAGCAGCAGGTAAGAAACAACCGTTATAACAGCTAAAGCGATATTCGCCCACATACTATCCGCTCACCCGATTCCTTCCCAACCGTTTTGATTCATACAATGCCTTATCCACTTTAAGGATAAGTTCAGTTTCATCGCGCGCGTCTTCGGGAAAATTAGCGACTCCCACTGAAACCGTAACACTTGTCTTTTGCTGGCGCAAATCGACCTGCGTACTTTCTACTTTCTTACGCAGTTCTTCCGCGAGCACAAAAGCTTTCTGCTTATCAGCTCCTGATACAATGATACAGAATTCTTCCCCGCCAAAACGCCCCGCGACCGAACTCTTCTCTTTAAAGAAATCCTTCATAACCAGGCTTATCTCTTTTAACACCAGGTCTCCTGAGGTATGGCCAAAGGTATCATTGTATTGCTTAAAGAAATCAACATCAAGCATCAATAAAGAAAACGTGCTGTTCTGGCGCAGGCACCGTTTGACTTCCTCGTTAAGGCGATCCATAAAGTATCCTTTGCGGTACAACCCTGTCAAGCCGTCATGTATAGCCAGATCTTCTGTTTTTAAATACAACTCACCGTTTTCCAATGCCACCGCACCTAAATCGCAGATTGCCACCAGAAAACGCAGATCATCTTGAGTATAAAAATTACTCCCAGGGTTATCCAGCCGTAAGATCCCCAGGAATTTATGTTCGCTGACAAACGGCGCGCTGACGAGAGAGGACATCTCGCGCGCATCCTTGTTTTTAACTTTCCCCAGATCAAAACGGAAATCATTATGCATATCCTGGACAAAAAGCGGGCTTGCATGGCGCAAAACCCACCAATCAAACAAATCCCCCTGCTTTTCCTTAATAACAAGCTTGCGTTCTTCTTTTTTAGTTTTATAGAGGCTTAATTTATGGGTCTCCGGATCGATTAAATACAAGATACAGGCGCCCTTATTATCGGCAATGATCGAGAATGCGATCGATACCAGGTTATCGGCGATCGAGGCCATTGACAGGTTCCGGCTGATATCCTCAATAATTTCTTTCAGGCTGTTATACCGTTTAATCTTCTCCTGCAGGGAAATTTTGCTTGTATGTTCCCGTGCATACTCATCCTTAATGATATTTACCTTTTCCTGGAAATCTTCTTTAAAATGGCCGCAAAGATTAAGCCGTTTTGAATTTTGATTAAAAAGCACAAAGGCAAGTATTCCCTGAGCAGAATAAAAAACAAAAAGAGAAAGAGGAGAAAAGAATTTTATGAAAAATGAGATAAAAAGAGGCAAGCACAAACAGATGAAGAATAAATAAATATGGGAGGTTGGTTTTTTTGCCATTTGTGTAATGGCTAAAAGGCTATACTATCGTTTCTTCAGTTTCCTTATCAAAGAAATGGACCTTGCTCATATCAAAGACCAGGTCCATATCCTGATTTACCTGCGGCTTATTATGAGCGCCTACCCGGGCAATAAAGGTATGCTTACCCGTGTTCAAATACAGGTACACTTCCGAACCCATCGGCTCAACAACTTCACAATTAACCCGGACCACATTTTCCGGAGGAGCCTCTGAGACGAATAATTTATCGTAAACATCTTCCGAACGGATCCCAAAGATTATATCGCGGCCGATATACGGGGTTATTTTACTAAGCATGTCATCGACGATCTTAACCGAGATCTTGCCTTCGGTAAAATAAACCTTTCCGCTTTTCTTGATGATCTTGCCGTTCATAAAATTCATCGGCGGTGAGCCGATAAACCCGGCGACAAACCTGTTTTTGGGATGGTCATAGATAGAGATCGGGTCAGCAACCTGTTGTATGACCCCTCCTTTCATGACCACAATACGGTCTCCCATGGTCATTGCTTCTATCTGATCATGGGTGACATAAATAATCGTTGTCTGCAGCCTGATATGCAGCTTATGGATCTCAGTGCGCATCTGCACGCGCAATTTCGCGTCGAGATTACTCAAGGGCTCATCAAACAAAAATACCAAAGGCTTACGTACGATCGCACGTCCAACAGCGACACGCTGGCGCTCACCGCCTGATAATTCCTTAGGCTTGCGGTGGAGTAAATGCTTAATACTCAGGATCTCTGCCGCCTCGTTTACTCGCTGAATGATCTCATGCTTAGGATAATGCCGGAGTTTTAATCCAAACGCCATATTTTCAAAAACGGTCATATGGGGGTATAAGGCGTAATTTTGGAAGACCATCGCGATATCGCGGTCTTTCGCGGGCACATCGTTGACTTTTTTATTACCGATAAAAATATCTCCTTCGGTTATCTCTTCTAATCCCGCGATCATCCTCAAGGTAGTCGATTTACCGCAACCAGACGGCCCGACAAGGACAAGAAATTCCTTATTTTCAACACCAAGATTTAAATTATTGACGACCTTTACGCCGTTCGGATATACTTTTGAAACATTCTTTAGACTTACCTGGGCCATCGTATGCCTCCACGCTCTTCATCAAGCTTAAAAATCAGTACGTTTCAACTCTTATAAAAACTTTATAATTTATGTGCCGTGACAGTAAGAAAATAAGTATACCAATAATTCAGTAAAAAATCAACTTTTTCTCATCAATCGATATATTCCAGGACTTTGCGTAACGTTGCTTTCATATCCTTTCGATGCACGATCATATCAATAAGCCCATGCTCCAGTAAAAATTCAGAGCGTTGGAAACCCGGCGGCAATTTCTGACGGATCGTCTGTTCGATAACGCGCGGCCCCGTAAACCCGATCAAAGCTTTAGGTTCTGCGATTATCAGATCTCCGATACCGGCAAATGATGCCATGATCCCGGCCATAGTCGGATTCGTCAATAGGGAAATATACGGCAATTTTTCTTGATGATGGTACGAGAGCGCGGCACAAGTCTTTGCCATCTGCATCAGGCTGAACATCCCTTCATACATCCGGGCACCGCCGCCTGAACCGGAAACGATAATAACAGGAAGCTTGTTTTTTGTCGCCAGCTCAATAGCATGGGTGATCTTCTCTCCCACGACTGACCCCATAGACCCCATAATAAAACGTGAATCGGTAACCGCGATAATGACCTTTTTGTTATCTAAAAGCCCTTCTCCCGTCACTACCGCTTCTTTGAGGCCGGTGAGAGCCTGATCAGCGGATAGCTTGTCTTTATAGGTTTTCGGGCCTTTAAAATCAAGCGGATCGGCAGATTTCATGTCAGTATCATATTCCTGGAAGGTATTGGCGTCGATCAGAATGTTGACCCGTTCATACGCACCCAAAACAAAATGATAATTGCATTTCGGGCATACTTTGAGATTTTCCTCCAATGTCTTATTATACAAGACCTCGGAACACTCTTCGCATTTAGTCCAGAGTCCATCAGGCATCTCTCTTTTCTTTAATCGGACAACGGTATATTTGGGTTTACCGAAGAGCGCCATAGGATTATACTGTACCCTCGTTAAATTTATTTATCACCAAACCGGAAAGTACTTTAGGATAAAAATAGGTCGATTTAGGCGGCATTTTATTGCCGTTTATGGCTACTGACATGATCTGTCCGACCTTGGTGGGATTCAAGAAAAAGGAAATATAGGACTGGTCGGCATCAACCTGTTCAATTAATTCCTCAGCTTCCGGATTAAACGTCACGACATCCTTATTATCCACATCTAAACGCAAAATATGCTGTAAAATGATATAATTCAAGATAGAAACATCTAATCTGCGGTACTCAGGCGGCTTATCAGAGATCATTTTATCAACGATCTTGATATTTCGCAAACGCACGAGCCAGTACTTTTTATTCTTATACATACCGATGATATGCTCGGTCATACCTGCCTTTTCAAGCAGGAAAAAGAATTTTACCTTATCTTTTACTTCCTCAACATAGAAAAATTCCGTAAGGCTCGATGTAAATTTCTGCATGTCAAAGTTCTTCTCAACTTTAACCAGGCGGTGTATCGGCAATATAGTCAAACCTAAAGATTCTGTATTAGTAAAATAAGTCAGGATATAATTGGAGTCATCTTCATCGCTTACCCCCCCCAGTTTTGCTTTTAATTCATCACGGTAACCGCAGGCGACTTCATAGCGGTGATGGCCGTCGGCTATAAAAAAGTTTTCATCCTGCATTTTCTGCTGGATCCCCTCTAATACCTCAGGGGCATCGATCCTCCATATTTTATGATTATTCTTCTCATCATCGGTGATGTCCATGCATGGTTTTTTATCTTTAAGGTACTGCTGGTGCAAATACGGGATGAGACGTTTCTTATCGGGAAAAAGCACAAAGACAGGGCTTAAATTAGCCTTGACCTGCCTGATGAGCCGCGCCCGGTCTTCTTTTGCTTCAAGCCGTGTATGTTCATGGGCGTACACCGGGGCATTTGAATCGCCTAAACGCATCAAAGCCAGAAAGCCGTAACGAATGCGCTTCTCTCCTTTAATATTATATTGATGGCTGTAAAAATACACCGCAGGAGTTTTATCCTGTATGAGTATTTTATTTTTTAACCAATCCTTAAAATAAACTCCGGCAACCTGGTATTTATCTTTATCAGCTGAGTCTTTCGAAAGCAGGACATGAATAAGGTTATGTTCGTCTAAATCATGAAAATACTGTTGCTTGGCAGGAGAAATAATATCATAGGGCGGGCAAACTACTTTTGCGAGGTCCGGGATCTTTTCCTGGTTATAGATCAGTGCTTGAAAGGGCTTGATCTTGGTCATCATATTTTTAATTATTATGCGGCACAGGGATATGTTTTAAAAAAAACTTTTTCATATCCGTATATACAAAAGTGGCAATGAAAACCCCCAGAGAATCACTCAACAGGTCAACCGAAGAACAATACCGGTTAGGCACAAACATTTGATGGAACTCATCGCTTGCGCCATAGGCGATACCGATAAAACTAACCCAAAAAAACCGCATGCCGAATGAATTCCCGGGAAAATAAGACTTTATTGCCCGGTTGATCAATAACCCAAAAATAAAATATTCCAGCAGGTGCGCTACAATATCCTGTTTAGGGAATAACGACGGAATTTCCTCGCCCGGAGTCGCTGAAACATGAAAAATCAGTATAGCATAAACTATTACCGGTAGCCAGTATTTAATAAAGCGCGCCACGGGATCTTGATTAATGACTACAGCCATTGCATCCTTTGGCAGCATTAGGACAACTCGCTGGAGCATTGCCTGATTTCGCAGGTTTGCGGTAATCGGTGGCATAAAACCCGCTGCCTTTAAAGATTAATCCTCCTCCGCTGCTGATAAGTTTCTTAACTTTTTTCCCGCATTTCGGGCATTTTTTTAATGGCTCATCATTCATGGATTGAGACTGCTCAAACTTCCCGCATTGACTACATTCATATTCGTATGTCGGCATATCTATTCCTCACTTTATTTAAACGCCTTCTTGATCTTTTCCGAAAGACTTTCCTTATTCAGGCTCTCTCCCGATAACCGGGCAAACTCTTCGATCAATTTACGTTGTTCTGATGAAACATTAACCGGTATCTGCACATTAACCTTTACTAATTCATCCCCTACGCCCCTGCCGTGTACATCAGGCACGCCTTTCTCTTTCAAACGGAATACCCTGCCGCTCTGAGTGCCAGGAGGGATTTTCATCATGACTTTACCGGTAAGAGTGGGTATTTCCACTTCAGCCCCGAGAATTGCCTTAGGCATACTTACCGTAAGTTCGGCCAGGATATCATTATTGTGCCGCTCGAAAACGGGATGATGCCTGACTTCAATAACAACATACAGATCGCCTCTGCCGGCAGTACCTGATTCGCCTTCTCCTCTGACACGTAAATGTGAGCCGGTATCTACACCTGCAGGTATCTTTACCTTTATATTACGGGTTACCTTAACTCGTCCTTCACCGGAACAATCCGTGCAGGGCATTTGGACTAACGCGCCTTCACCATGGCAGCGGGTGCATGTCTGCGCCATTTGGAAAAAACCGTTAGAGACGACCATGCGGCCTGAACCTTTACATTGAGTGCAGTTGACTTTCTTAGAACCCGGTTTAGCCCCGCTTCCGGAACACGTGGCGCATACCTCATACCGGGGGACCGTAATCGTTTTTTCGACCCCTTCCGCAACTTCTTCCAGGGTTAAATCTATGGCGATCTCCAAATCCCTTCCTTTACGCCCGCGGGCACCCCTCTGCCTGTTGCCTCGAGAACCGAAAACATCAAACCCCATATCCCCGAAAATCTCATCAAACAGGCCTCCGCCAAAACCATAATCTCCCATATCCTTAAAAATACTTCCAAAATCAGCGCCTTTAAAGATGTCTTCGTACGCGTATTTTTGGTCTATACCGGAATGTCCATGCTGGTCATAGAGCGCTCGTTTTTGAGAATCAGATAAAACAGCATACGCTTCAGAGATCTCTTTGAATTTCTCTTCGGCTTCTTTTTTTTGTTCATGAGCAACACGGTCCGGATGAAACTGAAGCGCTAACTCGCGGTAGGCTTTTTTGATCTCATCGAGCGTCGCGCTTTTTTTAACACCCAGTATTTCGTAATAATCTCGTTTTGTAGACACGTTAAACAGTATCCTCCCTCAAGCTATTTTTTTTCTTCTTCTTTAAAATCAGCGTCAATTATATCCTCTTCCTTCTTTTTGGGTTGCTCTTCAGAAGGTTCCGATTGAGGATTTGCTTTACCAGGCTGTTCCTGCTGTGCCTGCTGTTGCTTCGCAGCAGCCTGTTTATATATTTCTTCAGCCAATTTATGAGCGGATTTCGTCAAATCATCCACAGACTTTTTGATCCTCTCAACATGCTTATCTTTAATGGCAGTTTTCAAGTCATTAAGCTTTGCTTCAATATCAACGCGCTCAGCCTGGCTGACCTTGTCACCATAATCCTTGAGAGACTTCTCAGTGGAATAAACCAAAGTATCCGCCTGATTTACAACTTCGATCTCTTCTTTTTTCTTGGTATCTTCCGCGGCGAATTTTTCAGCGTCTTTAACCATCTTATCGATCTCTTCTTTCGAAAGCTTCTTGGGAGCGGTGATCCGTATAGACTGTTCTTTGCCGGTTCCCAGGTCTTTTGCCGAAACATGGACGATACCGTTGGCGTCGATATCAAACCCCACTTCAACCTGAGGAATTCCGCGCGGAGCAGCAGGAATACCGACCAGATCGAAACTTCCTAATTCCACGTTATCAGCAGCCATCTGCCGTTCGCCTTGCAAGACCTTGATAGTTACCGCGGTCTGATTATCAGCAGCCGTTGAGAAAACCTGGCTTTTCTTGGTCGGGATGGTTGTATTTCTTTCAATAAGCTTTGTGCTGACCCCGCCTAAGGTCTCAATACCCAAAGACAACGGCGTGACATCAAGCAAAAGCACGTCTTTCATATCGCCTTTAATGATCGCTGCCTGAATAGCAGCCCCTAACGCGACGCATTCCATAGGATCGACACCGCGTTCGATCTTTTTACCGACATATTCTTCCACAAACTTCTGGACGATCGGCATTCTGGTCGGGCCGCCGACCATAATGATCCTGTCGATATCATTGGAAGTCAATTTGGCGTCTTTGAGCGCTTCTTCCATCGGCTTACGGCAGCGGTCAATGATCGGTGACACCAAATCTTCCAGTTTCGCGCGGGTGATAGACATAGTGAGATGTTTCGGGCCGGTAGCATCAGCGGTTATAAACGGCAGGTTAATATCCGTTGTCACCGTTGAAGACAATTCGATCTTTGCCTTCTCAGCTGCTTCGCGGACTCGTTGCACCGCCATTTTATCGTTTCGCAGATCAATACCCGTCTCTTTTTTGAATTGGCCGGTGATATACTCAACCATCGTGTTATCCATATCGGTCCCGCCCAATTGGGTATCACCGTGGGTAGTCTTTACTTCAAAAACTCCCTGCGCCATTTCCATAACGGTAACATCCAATGTCCCGCCGCCTAAGTCAAAGACCATGATCTTCTGTTCCTTCTGTGATTTTTCCAAACCATACGCTAAACATGCAGCGGTCGGTTCGTTAATGATACGCAGCACTTTCAATCCGGCAATTTCCCCCGCATCCTTTGTCGCGGTCCTTTGATTATCATCAAAATACGCAGGGCAGGTAATAACAACCTCTTCGATCTTATCGCCAAGGTAGTTTTCCGCATCCTGTTTGATCTTTTGCAGAATAAACGCGGAGATCTGTTGCGGCGTATATTCTTTGCCATAAACCTTGAATTTATGATCACTGCCCATTTTCCGTTTCGCAGCCTGGATCGTGCCTTCGGCATTAATTGCTGCCTGGCGGCGCGCGGGCTCACCAACTAAACGCTGGCCGTCTTTGGTAAAAGCGACATATGAAGGAAAGGCCTTGCCGGAAGCTACACCAGCTCCTTCAGCAGACGGTATAATGACCGGCCTGCCACCTTCCATAACAGCCGCAGCTGAATTTGAAGTCCCTAAATCAATCCCGATTACTTTTGCCATCTTGTACCTCCTTGAGCACCTTGAGCTCCTTAAAGCTTTGTTTAGCGAAACTCCGACGAATGCGTCATAATTTTCTAGCGAAGCGTAAGAAAATTATGACGCTTCTTATGAGTCGGAGTCATTATTTTTCTTCTTTCCCCTCTTCCTTCTCCTCTTTTTCTTCCGTTTTCTGCTTACTAACCTTTACTTTAGCCGTTCGAATGACCCGGTCGATTAAATAATACCCTTTTTGCAATTCTTCGACGACCGTATGTTCCGGCATATTTTTATCTTCAACCTGCATCAAAGCCTCATGGCAATTCGGATCGAAGATCTTGCCTAAGGCATCCATCGGCTTAATTCCATGTTTTTTCAACAACTCATACAAATGCGCCAATACCATCTCAATACCTTTTAAAAACGCCGGCATATCCTGATGCTTTGATTCTGCCAGGTCTACCGCCCGTTCAAGGTCATCAAGGGTGTTTAATAATTCAGCGATAATACCTTCATTGGCAAATTTAATGAACTCCTGTTTTTCTCGTTCCAGGCGCTTGCGGACATTATCAAAATCCGCCTGTACCCTGACCATCTTCTCCCAAGCTTCCTCTCCCTTGGCAGCATCCTCTTGCAGCTTGGTATACTCTGCCTCAGGGATAGTAACGGTCTTTTCTTTCCCCGCTGCCTGCTCTTCTTCCGGTTTTAGAGGAACCTTATTGTTTTCTTTATGAGTATGCTTATTATTTTCCATATCTTTCTTTTTAAAAATCATCTAAAACATCGGTTAAAACACCCGAAATATATTCCAGCGCGGGTATTATATGGTTATATTCCATCCGTTTGGGACCCAGGACTGCAAGCCTGCCCACCGGTTTCTTATGAACATGGAAGGTTGCGACCACTAACGAGCAACCTTCTATTTCCTCAAGCCCAAGTTCTTCTCCTATATATATCTTGACTTTATCGCTGAAATTCTGGTTAATAATATCCAGTAACCGCTGTTTATCTTCAATGATCTTGATCAAGAACCGTATTCGCTGGAGATTCTGAAATTCCGGCTGGCTTAAAATATAGCTTATTCCTTTATAGAACAACTTGTCCTGCCACTCAAGTAACGATACTATACCGGCATGATGCGTGATCACGGATATCACTTCAGAGGTTTTCTCTAAAACATCCTCTAACCGTTTAATCTCGATCTTATACCCTTTGATAACGCACTCTTTTTCCTCATCAAGCAGGTCTATCTGAGAAACAAGGAAATCGACATAATACCGGTACCCCTTACTGGTCGGAACCCTTCCCCCCGAAGTATGCGGATGAGTCAGGTAGCCGGCTTTTTCCAATTCGCTGAAAATATTGCGGACCGTAGCCGAACTCAGGTCAAAATCAGAGGCTATTTCTTCAGAGGCAACAGGGGACCCTGCATCAATATACTTATTTATCGTTGCCGATAAAATCGCCCTTCTGCGTGATTCATAATCAATAACTTTAACCATAGAACCCTCGTTTTAGCACTCTCTACCCAAGAATGCTAAACTTTGATTTTAGCATATTTTCCTTATATGTCAACTCCTACACGCAATTATTTCTTATCGCTTAACCTTTTCGGAAAGCGAGGGTTTTAGCCGTATCCAAATCAACTGTTACCGACTCTCCTTCTTTCAACGTACCATCAAGAATTTTAAGCGACAAAGGATTCTGGATATGTTTCTGGATCGTGCGTTTTAAAGGCCTGGCGCCAAAATTAATATCAAAGCCGTTGTGTGCCAGAAAATCTTTTGCCTTACGGGTGACTTCCAAACGTATCCCCTGATTCGCTAAACGCCTGATGATAGGTTCTAATTCGATATCGACGATTTTTCCCACTTCTTCTTTGCCAAGCGGGTTAAAGATGATTATTTCATCGATCCTGTTTAAGAACTCAGGGCGGAAAAATTTCTTTACTTCAGCAAACAGGCTGACTTTCATTTCTTCAAAGTTCATTGCCTGTTTTTTATCTTTAAACCCGATCAAATTATGCTGTTGGATGATCTCCGCCCCGATATTTGAAGTCATAATAATAACGGTATTGCGGAAATTCACTACCCTCCCCTGGCTGTCGGTTATCTTACCATCATCTAAAATCTGTAAAAGCAGGTTGAAAACCTCAGGATGCGCCTTCTCAATTTCATCAAAAAGCACTACCGAATACGGCCTCCTTCTTACTTTTTCCGTAAGCTGCCCGCCTTCCTCGTATCCTACATATCCGGGAGGAGCGCCCACGAGCCGTGAAACGCTGAATTTCTCCATATATTCCGACATATCGATACGAACCATCGCCTCTTCGTCATCAAACAAAAACCAGGCAAGTGTCTTTGCCAATTTGGTTTTACCTACACCGGTAGGCCCCATAAAAATAAACGACCCCATAGGCCGGGACTCATCCGCTAACCCTGAACGCGATCTGCGCACACAGTCGGCAATTGACCCGATCGCCTGGTCCTGCCCTACGACTTTTGTCTTTAACCGCTCTTCCATCATGACTAATTTGGCGGTTTCAGCCTCTCGAAGCCTGGTCAAAGGAATTCCTGTCCATTCCGCGACTACTTCCGCGATATCTTCATCGCTTATTTCCTGGCGTAACATACTCACACTTTTTTGGACTTCTTTAAGCTGGTCGTTATATTTTTTTAACTCATTATCAAATTCAACGAGTTTACCATATTTGATCTCAGCCACCTTATCCAGATCGCCTATTTTCTCCGCGGCAGCGGCTTTATTTTTAAACTCCTCGGTCTTTGCCTGAACTTCTTTTATCTTAACGATGATCGCCTTTTCTTTTTCCCAATGTTGTTTTTTTGCATTGATTTCTTTATTCAAGCCTTCTAATTCTTCTTCTATTTTCTTTAACCGGGTTAAAGACAACTTGTCTTTTTCTTTTTTCAAGGCCTGGCGTTCGATTTCAAGCTGCATGATCTTTCTCTGAACCACGTCGATCTCTACCGGCATGCTGTCGATCTCAATACGAAGGCGAGATGCCCCTTCATCGATCAAATCCACTGCTTTATCCGGAAGATTCCTGTCAGTGATATACCGGTGAGAGAGTGTTGCCGCCGCGATCAAGGCAGAATCCTCGATCCTGACGCCATGATGCACCTCGTACTTTTCTTTTAAGCCGCGCAGAATGGCTATCGTATCCTGTACAGAGGGCTCACCGACAAAAATACTCTGAAACCGCCTCTCCAGCGCCTTGTCTTTTTCAATGTATTTTCTATATTCATCAAGCGTTGTCGCTCCAATACAGCGAAGCTGGCCCCGGGCCAAGAGAGGTTTTAACATATTTGACGCGTCAATAGCGCCCTCAGCAGCACCTGCTCCAACGATAGTATGGATTTCATCGATAAAAAGAATGATCTGCCCGTTCTTGTTCTGTATTTCCCGCAATACGGCCTTTAACCTGTTTTCAAACTCACCCCTGAATTTAGTGCCGGCGACCAGGCTTCCTAAATCGAGTGACACGATCCGTTTTTTCTTCAATCCTTCCGGCACATCGTTGGAGGTGATACGCTGGGCCAAACCTTCGACAATAGCGGTCTTACCGACTCCTGCGTCTCCGATCAAAACAGGGTTATTTTTGGTACGGCGCGAGAGAACCTGCATTAAACGCCTGATTTCTTTATCGCGTCCGATAACCGGGTCAAGGGCCATTTTTTCCGCGAGCGCAGTTATATCCTGTCCGTATTTCTCCAGCGCGTTGAACTTTTCTTCCGGGTTTTCGTCAGTTATCCGGTGGCTGCCGCGTACGTGAGTCAAGGCAGCGAGAATTTTTTCTTTATCAATGTTTAATTTCTTAAGCTCATTGTTGACTATTGATTCCTGATCAGATAAAACCGCCAATAAAAGATGCTCCGCGGAAATAAACTCATCTTTAAGGAACTGCGCCTCTTTTAAAGCCACGTTCAACAATCTATTCGTGCGTTGAGAAAAATAGATCTGGGCGTTGCTGCCGCTTACAGAAGTCTTTTTTTGAAGGTCTTCCTTGATTAATTTTATAAGAACCCCCGTCTGAACACCTAAAGCATTTAAAACGGATGCGATAATACTGTCTTCTTGTTTTAATAAAATAAAAAACAAATGCTCAGGATCCATCTGCTGATGGCCCGATTCAGTCGCCAGGCTTATCGCGTCCTGGAATGCTTCCTGTAATTTTGCCGTAAATTTATCTGATCTCATGACCAACCTCTCTTTTTATATGCGGCCAATTAGCACTCAACACTCAAGAGTGCTAACGACAATCCAAAAAATTTTACTCTTTGATCTCTAATTCCAATATAATTTTAATACCACTAATATTTACGTGTTTTTCTTCCATAAGATAATGGATATACTCCAAACGCTTAACATCTTTCAATGAATAAAGCCTGCTTTTCTTCCCAATACGCTGCGGCCTGACTACTCCTACTTTATCAAGCTGGCGCAATGTCCATACCGGTAAATCAACCAGTTTACTGACTACACTGATGACGTATACCGGTTCATCCGGACTAATATATATATCGAAGGTTCCCATCTTCATCTCCGCTTTACTTCTCTAACCACAACTTAAACATAACATAATACTATTATTTTGTCAAGCATTATTAACAAAAATAATTAGATATTCTAACTAATTATGGTAATATCCTTATCTTGCAATAACTTATGATAAAGGATCTTAGGCAATATTAGCGTTATTTCAATTGAATCTGGCAAATATTTGATCTTTTCCACCCTTCCTTCTTTATAAAATAAATTCACCAGGCCCATCCGCGAGTTAGGGATCTTCAAATCGACACTAACCATCTTTGCCGCAAAATTTTTCTCTATCTCAGTAAATAGCAGATCAAAATTTGTTTTTAAAGTCGCGGAAATCGGCACCGGATTAACAAAGCCGGCTTTTAAAGTTTCCAGCCACGTTTTATCATCAAGCAGATCGATCTTATTCAAAGCAGTAATAATGGGACGGCTATCAGCGTGCAATTCTTTTAATACTTCAACCACCGATTCATGATGCTCATAGACGCGCGGGTGGCTAACATCCAAGACATGTATCAACAGGTCAGCGTCAACGACTTCTTCAAGAGTAGCCTTAAAAGCCTCAATAAGATGGTGAGGCAGATGCTGCAGGAACCCGACCGTATCAGAAAGAATAACCTGTTCCCCATTCGATAAAACCAGCTTTTTGGATAAAGTATCCAGGGTAGTGAACAAACTATTCGCGACAACCTGCCCTGCCCCGGTGAGAGCATTTAAAAGCGTTGATTTCCCGGCATTGGTATATCCTACCAAAGCAATTGACGGGACAGCATTATCTTTTCTTTTTTTCTTGATTGTCTGGCGGTGCTGTGAAAACCTGTTTAAATCAGTTTTAAGTTTATCGATCTTCTTTCTGATGCGCCTGCGGTCGACTTCCAGCTTCTGCTCACCAGGGCCGCTTGTCCCGATACCGCCTCCCGTCCGGGAGAGGATAATACCTTTACCGATGAGCCTGGGAAGCAGGTACTGCAGCTGCGCCAGTTCAACCTGCATTGTACCTTCAGGGCTATGGGCGTGTTTGGCGAAAATATCCAGGATCAGCTGAGTGCGGTCGATTGTTTTTCTGCCCAGGACCTCTTCTAAATTACGCTGCTGCGTCCCTGAGAGATCACAACTAAAAACCACTGTATCTACCCCTAACTCAGCACAAAGCATGCTTATTTCATCTGCTTTACCTTTACCGATGAAAAGACTCGGCGAGGGTTTTTCTATGATCGCGTTGACTTTATCAATTATCTGCGCGCCGCAGGTCGCAATCAACTCTTCCATCTCCTCAATAATATCATCAATCCCCCAACTGCTCCTATCCGTCTTTAATTTTATGGTAACCAACAATACTTTTTCCATATGCTCTCTTTCATTAACGATTTTTGATGCTAGATAATTATTCCCTCTATTTTAAGACCGGGTCTTATCTACAGGTAAACCACCGTTCAAGACCCGGTCTTAAAATTGCAACCACTTTACTTAGGGTTTAACTCCTTCATTATCCTACTTGCTACCTGTGACGGCTTTTCGTCATCACCTATCTCAACCCAGTGGATACGCTTATCCTTACGGAACCAGGTCAACTGCCTCTTGGCGTAATTACGGCTGTTTTTCTTCATCAAAGCTTTTGCTTCATCCAGCGAACACAAACCTCCAAAATGATCTTTGAGCTCTTTTATGCCAATAGCGCAGGCGGCAGTTTTGCTCAATTTTAAAGCTAAAAGCGATCTGACCTCATTGATTAACCCCTGGTCAAACATACTCTCCACCCGTTCATCGATCCTTTGATAGAGTTTCTCCCGCTGTTTATTCAAACAAAAAACCCGCACATCATAGGTATCAGCGAGCCCATGGCGATTTTTCTGCAGCAGCGAGATCGGCTTACCTGTTGCCTCAAAGACCTCTAAAGCGCGGATGATCCTTTTAGCATCATTGGGATGGATCTTTACTGCCGCATCAGGGTCAACCTTCGATAATCGTTCATGTAAAAAAGCACTGCCCAACTTCTTTGATTCTTCATACAAACGGCCCCGTATCTCGGGGTTTTCTCCCTTTTCCTTAAAAATACCGTCAATAAGTATCGTCATATACAACCCGGTCCCTCCGACGAAGATCGGCACCCTGTCATGAGCAAGTATTTTTTTGATCACCTTCAGCGCGGCAGCCCTGTATTGGGAAACATTATACTCTTTTTCCACAGAAACGATATCGAGCAGATGATGAGAGATTTTCTTGCGCAGCGCTTTGCCTGCCTTAGAAGAAATAATATCCATGCCCGTATACACCTGCATTGAATCGCAGGATACAATTTCTCCTTTAAGCTTTACTGCGAGGCTTGCGGCACAAGCAGTTTTTCCGACAGCAGTCGGGCCAACGATAAAAATGACCTTTTTTTTCATAAGAAGCTGTTTACAAAAGCGCGGCATCTGCGTTTTTAGGGGGAAATTTTTGTGGGATATCCTTCTTGAGACAATTTATTTTCCAAAGCGGCCGCGTCATCACGCTTGCTGAACTTGCCAACACGCACGCGATAGAGCTGTTTTCCTTTAACGCTTGATACTTCTGAAAAAGCATCGTAGCCGCTTTTGCTTAATTTATTGCGCAGGTTATTGGCATTGGTCAAACTGCTGAAACACCCCACCTGCACCGTATAAAAAGAGCCGTTTGAGAAATCAGCTAAAGCGCAAATATCGCTTTGCGCGCTTGATTCCAGGTTGAGCGGAAATTCCTGCTTTAATTTATCAGAAAACAACTTACCCTTTTCAACATCGCCGCGCTTATATGCCGTCTGGCTCAGGCGGCTGTAGAGCATCGCCTTATACTTAGTCTGCGGCTTACCGCTCAACATCTCTTGATAACACGCATCAGCCTTTTGAAAATTATTCTGGAAGAAATAGGCATCACCCAACCCAAGAGCAGCTTCTTCCTTCATCGGGCTCTTCTTAAATTCTTTTAAAATAATCTCAAAAATATCTGATGAGCGAAGATAATTACCATCTTTCAAATAACAAATCCCTAACAGGTAATACAACTGGTCAATATCAGGAGCATGGCCCGCGGCAGCCAGGATTTTTTCTCCTTCTTTAAGAGCTGTTTTATAATCCCCGTTTAAGAGATCGATCTTAAGCTTTTCCAGATTGAGCGCGAAAGCAAGAGAAAAAGTGAACAATAAGAAGGAAGAAGTAAAAAACAAAACTTTTACTTTTCCTAACCTGTGTTCATTTTTTCTAAAATTCCCTTCTTTAAATCTTCTCATTATTCTTTACTCTTCCTGATTTTTTTAGAGATCTCTTTCTGTAGATCTAAAACCAATTTGTGGCGCCATTCTTTTTCCTTTTGAGCTACATCATCAAGCATATGCGCTGCTTCTGTGTGCGGCCGGGGTGAATATTTAAAAATATACGCTGCGTTAAACTCAACGCGTTTAACCAGATCATAGGTATCTTGAAACTCATCAGGAGTTTCCGTAGGGAACCCGACAATGATATCTGTGGTAAGGGAGGCACCCTTTACAATTTTACGATAATTATCAGCCAAGTCCAGATAAAATTTTCGAGAATACCCGCGGTTCATTGATTTTAATATCCTGTCCGAGCCTGCCTGAACAGGTAAATGCAGTGATTTTTTCAGTTTTTCCATGCCTGCGATCACATGGAACAACTCAAGAGAAGTATCTTTTGGATGAGACGTAATAAAACTAAACTCTTTTAATCCTTTAACGGCATTAACGAACTCAACAAGCTTAACGAAATTAACATCTTCATACTGGTACGCATTCACATTCTGACCCAAAAGTGTAATACTCTCTTTACCGGCTGCTATCGCTTCTTCGATCTCGCGTATGATATTCTGAGGGGCACGATGACGGATAGCACCCCGGACATACGGCACAACGCAATACGTGCAAAAATTCGAACATCCTTCAGAGATGACTACAAAAGCATGGTTTTCATCTTCATAAAAGCCACTATGATAGATTACTTCAGGCCTGGCTTCTCCGTCAGTTTCCCAGATTTTTCTTTGGAAAAGAGCTTTCGGCGATGGCTGCTGGCTGACAGAGTAAAGATCCTTAATTATAGTGGGTATTTTATCAATATCCGACGGCCCTACGACAAAATCCACAAACTCAGAACGCTCAAACGCTTTTTCCTTATAATTCTGTGCCATACATCCAAGCAAACCAACCATTGGCTTGCGGCGGTTTGATTTTGGTTTACAATATCGCCCTATTTCAGACCAGACTTTATCTTCGGCATGCTGGCGAACAGAACAGGTATTAAACAAAACAATATCCGGATCTTCTGCTTCTTGAACGATCTCAAAACCCGCGTTCTTCAAAAGCCCGCAGATCACCTCCGAATCCCTGACGTTCATCTGACAGCCGAAGGTGCGGAGAAAGACTTTTTTTATTATAATTTCTTTATTCATAATCGTTTATGTTGTTTTTATCTGGCCATCCGCATTCATCTACTTGAACAGATGAATGAGTACGACTGCTCCCGGGCAACCGAACAATTTTGACTTACGGGACAAAAATATTATGTTTTTTCGATTCATAAAGAAATTCTTTGTCAAAAATTGTTGCATTAAAAAGACGTTCAATCTCAATCTTCTTTTCTTTCGTAAATTCTTCCCAATGCAATGGGGACATTACAAAATTTTCGGCATATTTTAAAACCATCTCAGACAAATAATCAAACAACTTATTTTCATCAAGAACCTGCAACGGTCTAACATAACTTACAAACATCGATGTCTGGTGTTTCAGAGTTGCGTAAAAAACGTAGGTCTCAGATGCTGAGGGAACTATTGTTATAAAGAAATACTTCGGCATCTCTTTATTATTGCTGAAGTCATTTGTCACATTGTCCTGACCGTCTTTTTCCGGTAAAAATAGACTGCATACAGAAATAGGGATAGAAGTACTTATTTTTCTTACACCATATTCAAGGCAACTCAGAAAATTCCTTGACTGTAATACAGTCTCAAAATTTTTCTTCAGCAAACCCAAAAAGTACGTCGCCACGTAGCATCCGTATGAATAAAATATCGCAAATTGGACAACTGGCGTTTCAGGATTCCCTTCTTTATTAATCAACTCCACTTGCTTTTTTGACATTTCGAATTGACGCGTTTTTGCAAACAACTCTTTTAACAATGCTCTGTAACACATTAAGAATTGACATTCAATATCAAATAAGCCGGGATCAGAAGTATCAATCAATTTAAATGTCTCATTATCATGTTTGGAGCATAAGCCAGTAAAGACTGTCGCTTCATTAATTCCAACACGCCTCATCCCAGCTACTGGCGGAATGTTAGGCTGGAAAGAAGCCCCAAACATAACTACATGGTTCGTAGTATCCATGAGCTGCTTTAATAACGATTTAGATATTGAATGTGCTTTAATTGTTCCGGGAGAACACTCCTGTTGATTTGGATGAAAACATGGAATATTCAACTCGTGATAGGCCAACTTTTGAAACTTGCTAAAATTTCTTTTTGTTTCCGCATCAGGTTTAAAGATATCCCCGTACTTTCTCTTTAATTCCTCCTTCGATAGCGTTGATAAATCTCTGAACCTTTCCATAAAATCTACGGAATTCCGTCCTCTTTCAAGACAACATTTCTTATATTTCTTCCCGCTACCACAAGGGCAAGGGTTATTTCTGCCAACTTTCATATTAATCCTTCCCACCCATCCATAAAGGCTCTCATTATTGTTTCCATCGTCCTCCTATAGCGCAGCCATCGCCCAGCCGAAAGTGCGGAGAAAAACCTTACATCGATATATAGGGGACGTTTCTATTTTTCCAGCCACACGGAACTTTCCCTTTTATAAAAATAATAATTTACTAACACTTTCTCAATTAATAGAAACGTCCCCTATATCTCCTTTTTTTCCTTTGTTTCAACAAGAACTCTATTGATCATCCGCTCCAGTAGCACATTGAACTGGCCCGGGTCTTCCAGCATGATGAAATGACCGCGTCCTTTCATCAGCACCATCTCGTATGACGGCACAAGCTTTTTGTTGCCATCAACATTGGTCGGCCACAGGTCGGAGTTAACACTTTTAAGCGGCACTTTTAGATCCTTGATCAGCTCCGGATCCGATACCTTGAAGTATTCCTTCATCGAACTCAACGCCACATCCTGCGGAGCCGATGACATATCCCGGGCGACCGCCTCGACCAGGGCTTTATCGGCGTTCGCCGGGAACATAGTGCGGACAAACTTCTGCACCTCCGGAACAAAATCCGCAGCGATCGGCTCATAGATATTGTTTTTTACCTCATCCGGATAAACCATCCCTAGATCTTCAAGAGTATCTACCCCCACTAGGCCAATAACTCTTTCAGGCGCGATCTTAGCCGCATACAGAATTATCTCTCCTCCCATTGAATGGCCCACCAATACTGCTTTCTTCACATCAAGCTTCCGCAATACTGCAGCCACGTCCTGGCCGAACGCTTCTGTGGTATAGACTTTCCTGCCGAAACCGGAATTGCCGTGTCCGGCCAAGTCGACGGTGATTACCCGGTATTTCTTCGTGAAATACGGGATTTGATTGTGCCAATAGCGGCTATCGCAGCTCCACCCGTGGACAAACACTACGGTCGGATCAGTTGCCGGGCCGTACACCGCGTAGGCAATCGGCACGTTGTCCGCTGAAAGAACATTGGCAATCAATTGCGTATTATGTATAGGAGACCCGCAACCACACATACACAAAATACTCACAATAAGCAGAATACTATAATGAGTTAATTTAACCATAGCGTTAATTCCTTTTTTTAAGAGTTGGGCAACTTCTATTTATTGACTCAACTCTTTGGGTCACTATCGCTTAACTTCTTCAATATCCCCAAAATCATCACGCGGTACTTGCACCATCGGTCAGCCAAAATTTTTAATGAAAACTTTCTTTGTATTTTCTTTCATATCAATAAGTTATAATTTCCAGTCAAGTGTATAAAACTGTACAAATATTCTATTTCTTCTTGTCCTCACACTTATTACATAATTCAGAGTCCTTTGCAGATGGGCGTATACCAAATAGCTTAGATGCTATTACCTTATACAAGAATCCCTTTAAGGGAACCTTACACTTTTTACATTTCTTAGCCACAACTTCTCCTTTTGAAGTTATATTTTAACACAAAAAATGGCAGATATAAAGTAAAACGGTCAAAAGCAAAAGAAAGGGGCATTCAAAAAAGTCTTTAAATGCCCCCTTATATTACAGTAATTCTTCTTTAAGCTCTGTTGTCAGTAAAGAGTTAACACAATTTATTAAGTCTCTGCATACTTTACTCTTTTACTCATTATTGCAGCTACTGTTACCATTATTCCCCATATTAGAAAAATAGATAGAGTCATAGGTATACCCACCCTCATCATCTCTGGAAATACTTCAGGCAAACCTGCGGTCAGAAACGGCGGATAAAGAACGATTTCTCCGTGAGCGATATGTTCGACTGCTAACATTACGACCCCACCCCACATCATTGAATTTAACCAATTGAGATGATATTTTTCGGGAACCTTCTTTCCGACAGCAGTTGTTACTATTGCCGCAGCCGTAGGAACTAGAAAACAAGCCATACTTCACCTCCTTTTTAAATTTGAGATCAATAATGAAATTCCCCATATTGCAAACACAGGCACTAACATTGCTATTCCTAACACAGCGCTATTAGCAATCATCCCATCGGTTGTTTTCTCCAGGAATGCACCTCCTGCATATCCTAAGATATGGTCGACAAGAATCATTGCTGCCGCTCCCCAGAGCATTAAAGCCAAAAAACCTAGATTGTAATCCTTGGGCAAAACAAACTTCCCTAAAGTCGCACCCGCTGCCGCAATAGAAGTTGTTGCTAGCCACATTTTCCCCTCCTTTCAAAAGTCCACCTGTGCCCTCATGCCGCCGACAAATATTCCGTCCGTGTCTTCCGCTACATCCTTACCGAACGGATTCCATATATATTGGAAATCAGGGCTAAGAGACAAGTGATCGTTAACGTGAATACTGTAATACGCCTCTACATGCCCTTCCGGTTTTGCTCTGCGCGCAGGATCAAGTGCTTCACCTGCTTTCTTATAATCCTTTGACGCGATAGCCTGACCTATGGCAAAAGCCAGCACGTCATTCTCTCTTCCCCATGGCTTACCCTTCACCTGAAAACCGGCGCTCCATGAATGCGCGAGTGAATAATTCAAATCGCCTGTTGTCATAATGTCTGGATTATATACTCGTGGATTCTGCCAGCCGTAGCGGGTAAAGAGCGTTACGATATCGGTAACTTTCTGGTCAAAGTTTAAGCCAAAACCATAGTTAGCCTCTTTGGTCTTATCAGTATCAAGCCACTTGGTGTGGTAAACGTTGTTATTCCAACCAAGAAAACGGTAGTTGCCGGGAAGATCAAAAAACTTAGTCTCAAACGAAACCTGTCCTACATTAAAAAGATTGTCGCCTATCTTCTCCCAATCGCTATTTCCGTCAAATAGGCCGTATCCCAATTCCAACCACTCAAGCGGCATATACGCCAAGCGAATACCTGCGGTGTTATCAGGAAATTCAATAGTAGGCGAATTACGGAAAATTCTGCCTAAAAATTGGGTAGTCTCGTCATTGGCAACATCGTTATTATCAAAATAAGCGGTCGGATCAAGCTTACCGAACGTCAGCGCAACTTTATCTTTGTATAGGGCCTGCTCATACCAAAGCTCGGTAATACGAACATTATTATCGTTATCGGCATCACGATTTACGTTAGAGTAAAGCGTCAAATCATCCTCTAAGCCAGCGCCCTGTCCGGCCTCAAGGTGCAAAAATGCCTTTCCTCCCACCTCTTTGAATTCTTTACCTAAAGTAATATCCGCCGAATATGACGCATCAGTGCGGCTCTCTTTCTTCGTTACATCAGTAGCTGCGTTATTAGCATTGCCTGTTCCTTGCACTACCATTGTTGCCCCTGCCCCGATCTCTAAACCTTCGGCAATACTAATCGGCGCACCTGTCTGGCGGTGCAAATCAGTATCAAATTGAGAAATTTTTGACTCATATTCGGCAATTTTCTTGTTCTGATCCAAAATACACTGTTTCTGTTCATTCATACATTTGTCGTATTCGCCAAGCTTATTCTCCAGGACCCGTACTCGATCCTCCAGCTTGCGGTATTGTTCAAGGCTTACATATTCATCGGCAAAAACATCTGATGCAGCAAAACAACTCACAATAAACAAAAGAATTAAAAACCTGCGTAACATTTTCCCTCCTATTCGTGCTACTATTATTATATTCGTGTTACTAATAGGCAAAAAAATAATACTTCCTAAATATCTTTCCCTGTAGTCGACATGCTCAATGTGCCGTGTTTCACCCCCTTTACTGACTTCAGGCTGTCGGCTAACTCCATGGCTTTCTGAGGAGCGCCTTGGACTGCAATAATTTCAAGGCAGTTATTGTGGTCGAGATGAATGTGCTGAGAAGAAATAATTATATTGACAAAATCATGCTGAATATCCATAAGCTTGTTCACAAGTTCTCTCTTATGGTGGTCATAAATAAGAGTTATTGCACCAGCGATTTTCTTGTTTTCTTGCCATTCAGCCTTAACCAAATCGTCCCGGATTAAATCGCGGATTGCTTCTGAGCGGTTAGAATACTTTTTTACTTTCCTGCGCTGGTCAAATTTAGAAAGCAAGTCATTTTCTAATGAAATTCCGAATCTAACCACCTGCGGCATAAGAATACACCCCCCTTAGTGATACGATTATAAAAATAGTAACACAATTATTATATTTGTCAATCATTATTCCACCAATTTGCCCTGTTCAAATCTTAGAATTTTAGATTTTTTTCTTACCCACGAAAATTCTATATCCCCTTCACTCTAAATCATTCATCTTCTTCAGGAGTTTCAAAATCATCCCTCGCCACAGTAACCATCGGTCAACCAAAACTACGAAGAAAATTTTTTTCTTATCTTATTTCATTTTTCAGCTACAACAAGCATTTCAAAATTTTCAGTGGTAAGTTTATCGTTCCGGGAAAATTCTCCGAGCTTTGCGCCAAAAATGTCGATTTTCTTAAATCCAAGACTTTTGAGAAGCCAGGTGATCTCGCTGGGAACATAATAACGCTCATTACACGTTAATTCTTTTTTATTCCCTGCATCATCCTCGAAGGCGACGGTGTTGTGGTCACGGAATGTCATTAGATCGAAGGAGCAATTTTTACACGTTGAATTGCCTTCTTTGGCCGCGGACTCATAAAATTCTTTGACGGAATGAAAAAGCGGAAATAACCCGTTCAATGTCGTGAATATAAACTTGCCGTTATCTTTCAACGCCTTTGTCGCGTTCTTTAATATTTCAAAATTCATCTCATCCGTTTCCATTAAAGAAAAACCGCCCTCACAGAGCATGATCGCCAGATCGAACTCGCCTTCAAAGGGGAGGTTTCTGGCGTCATGTTTCTGAAAGTCGATCTTTAAGCCTAATTTTGCCGCTTTTTCTTTTGCCCTCTTTAATTGCGATTCCGATAGATCGATCCCTGTAATGGTATAACCTCTTTTTGACAATTCGATGGAATGCCTGCCGGTACCACAGCCTATATCAATGATTTTCAAAGACTTGTCACGCTCTATCTCCTGCTCAATAAAATCGCACTCACCCAAGGTCCCGTGCACATAAACTTCTTTATCGTATTTATCTGCGTAATTCTCAAATAGTGCTTCATACCATTGTTTCATCTTATTTTCTCCTCATTTCCTCTCCGCAATTCCCCAAGTCATTTATTCACTTACGTTCGGTTCACAATACAACATTTTCTATAACTCATTATCAGGGTTGTCGTTATCGTAACCATACAAGCCTCTAAAAAATTGTAAAATTGTAGTGTAAGTGAATTATTTAGAAAGCTGCATTATTCTATATGAACCCCTGGCAACCACTAAGAATATTATCAAGCCAATAATTAAGTCAGGATAGCGAGAGTGAGTGAAATAAACCAGGATGCCTGCGATTATTACCCCAATATTGGCAAGGACATCATTCGAAGTAAAAATCCAGCTTGCTTTCATATGGGCTTCCTGACTTTTTGAACGCCGTAAAATTAACAACGAAGCGGAATTCCCAATCAGCGCGAATATAGAAATCAAAATCATCGCTTGAAAACCAGGCGTTTCACCAAATCCCAAAAACCGCCTGATTACTTCTAAAAACCCGAAAATCGATAATGTCAATTGAAAATAACCGCTGATCTTTGCGACCTTTTTTTTATAAGTTAGCGCCCTTCCTATTGCATATAAACTAAGACCATATACAATAGCATCTGCCAGCATATCCAAGCCATCGGATAGTAACCCCATCGATTGAGCGATAAAACCTGCTATTACTTCAAGTACGAAGAAAGCAAAGTTGATGGCCAACGCCGCCATCAGCAGTTTTCGGTCACTGCCTTCATAATGGGTTATTACAGAGCTCGACACCTCTTCT
Organism: Candidatus Omnitrophota bacterium; assembly: GCA_041662125.1. GTDB lineage: Bacteria > Omnitrophota > Gorgyraeia > Gygaellales > Profunditerraquicolaceae > JBAZTA01. The sequence goes on from JBAZTA010000003.1 coordinate 385,141, forward strand.
GTCTTTAGCAAAGATGAACCCAGCTGAAGCCTTACCAATGTTTGGGTTACGGATTCAACATCTCCTTCATGATAAACAGAAACCAGCCTGTCCGACAAGTCGAATTCAATCTGTTTAACGCTACCCAACGGCTGCAGCTGCATTCGGATCATCTGCTCTTCGCCCGGACAATCCATTTTCATAACCTTAAAAGTGCTTTTGATCATTTGCGTAGTTCTTCGGAATTCCGGGGACATGTACGGAATTAATTAGGTACGTGTCCCCTGAACTCCATAAGTTAACAGTTAGATTCATTCAAAAGTCTCTTCAATATGCCCGTTATTACTTTTCCGATGTAACCGTGCGTTCTTTGATTGTAGTGCATATCATAAACAAATCGAAGCGGATATTTCTTGGATTCATTCTTTAAATCCTCCGATAAATCATAATATTTAATTGTATCGTATGGTTCAAAAAAAACCTTACCAATCTGCGTATCGTTGATGTTCACGACGATTAATGTGATCCCACGTTCTTTGCACAATTCATGGAATTTATTAATTATCAAGGCCCCTTTCGTGACAACCTTGGATTCATAATTATTCGTTGCCTGGTGTTGCGCCTGCACGTAGATATGTTTTGTCAAAATATCGCCCCAAATCTGTTTATCCTGCTGTCTCAATCTATTCTTCAGTAAAAACAACGAAATTTTATAATGCAAAAAATTAAATAGACAACTTTTGTCCAAGAGGAATAATTGTTTTTTAACCTTAAAGAAAGGGTTTTCCCTGCCAATGTATACGGTCGCAGGTGAGTTGGCCGGGTTATGCCCCGCAACAACCCCCAGAGCTGCCTTACCATCGCGCATGGAATCAACATCATCGCGATGGATAATCGCCGAGTTAATAAAAAGGATCACGACGTCAGGATTATAATTCAATCCCTCGGCGGTAAACTTAGTCAGCATCTGGGCTAATCCATACCCTGGGACTCCAAAATTAATGACCTCCACATTTAAAAGAATTCGTTCCGGAATATCGGTGAACCTTTTCCCATAGTCAACACCTTCGCCGAATGTAAAACTATCACCTAAAGCCAAAACGCGTTTTTTTCCTTTTGGTTTTTCAAAAGAATATTCTTGATCGCGCAATCCACGCGAATTAATTGAATAGATCACCGAAAAATCCGAAGTCGTGGCGAGCACCTGCGCACCAGGCGTTAGCGACCAAAAATTGTTATTAAAATTCATAAGTCCTTTCGGGAGCCGGTCGGAATTCTTCAGTTCCTTTGCAAACAACGTATAATCGACATCGGTGACCATCCCGACCAGCCGCATCAGCGCCTCACCGATGAGCAGTGCCGATATGATTGATACGATCAATACACTGCCGTTGATCAGACCTTTTCTGGGACTTTGAGCCATTTCAACACTCTTGCATGAATTGTTTTTTTTGTGGTCAAAGAGGGCGCTTAGGAATTCCCCCGAACTCCCCCCTTTAAACGTTATATTCGTAATGTTACTCTGCTTTAATAAGCTGCCAACCTCTTGCTAATACATACCTCAACCAATATCCTGTCAATAAAGTTGAAACTATTGCCACTAAAACAAGCGATACAAAAAAGGTTTCATTAATAATCCCTGAGTCAAGAGCTATTGTCGCAAGAACAATACCAACCGCACCCCTCGTATTCATTGCAACTGCAAGGTTGATTCCTGATAACCAGTCCCTTATGACCGCTCGCGCCGAAATAAGGGTACCTGCCATTACAAATAGTGTGGCAAATAACAAAAAACCCAAAAACAGCTTAATATCGAAATAATGGATTAAATCTATTCTCGAACCTACTATTGCAAAATACAGCGGAATAAAAAATGACAGCGCAATTTCTTTTATATGCGCTCGTTCGGCAGCAAATCGTCCATCGGGCATCATACCAACTACTATACCCGCAAGAAACGCTCCAAAAACAATATTGACGTTTAAAATACTCGCTACAGCCACAAAAATAAAACAAATAACAAAAGCATAACCGGAAACCGAAGATTTAATGAAAAAATTATATTTACTACTATTGCTCAATTTTATTATCTTTGGCATCACCGTAAGCGATAATACGAAAAAGGCAATGGTAATGATCACTGTACTGGCGATATTTAATGGTTCCGCAGCCTGTGTACTTACTAAACCAGTAGCTATTGCAAGAACACACCACAGAATAACATCATGCAACGTCGCAGCCGTAAGTATAATTTTAGCGAATCGAGTACGCATAATGTTTAAATCAAGAAATATTTTTGAAATAACGGGAATCGCAGTTATAGCTACTGCGCTGCCCATGATAAGTTGAAGCGCAAGTACATTTCCTTTTATTCCGATAAACGGCGAAATACCAAAGCACAATGGCGCGATAAAACCTGCCGCAAAAGGAATAATGGTTGAACCTAAAGAAATTGCAATAATAATTTTTTTATCTTCGCGATCAAAAGATTTCTGAATTTCAAATCCAGAAATAAACATGAGCATTATCAATCCCAGCCAATAAAATACGGAAATCAGTTTCCCCTCTTCTTGAAATGCATAAAATAACCAACGGTGAATATCTGGGAACCAAGAACCTAAAACAGTTTTCCCAAACAAGAAGCCGCCAAAGATCTCACCGACAACTTTGGGGAGTTTACATTTATAAAAAATGTACCCCCAGAAATGAGCCGAAGCCAACAAGAGGCCTATCAGAAGGAAGAGCCTTGTTAGTTCTGAATTACTTAGTGAAGTTGTTTCCATATTTCATAAAGGAGTTCCCAAATAATGTCTATAAATTAGGTGTGGCCTTTTTTTTTGGGCTGCGTTAAATAAGACACGGCAATTAAAGCAATAAAACTCAAAGGAATCGAAATAATCGCCGGATTGTTTAATTGTACCGGCGCTTTTACACCGACCAAATGATAAATATTATTATATGTCTCCTGCGAAAAAAGGATCATACCCAGAGCAGAAATTAATCCGACTGAAACAGAGGCGATGATCCCTTTTGCCGTAGTCTTATCCCAAAACAACAGCATCAAAATAGACGGCAGATTGGCTGAGGCCGCAATGGCAAAAGCCCAACCGACTAAATAGGAAACATTCATTCCTTTAAAAAGCACGCCTAAAATCATAGCGATGCATCCTACGAAAACAGCCGCTATTTTTCCTGCGGAAACTTTCTTACTGTCTGTTAAATTCTTTCCCATAAACCTATCCATAATATCATGGGCTACCGCTCCCGAAGCCGCTATAATAAGGCCGCTGACAGTTCCCAAGACGGTCGCAAAAGCTAAAGCGGATATGATAGCGAAAATCACCACACCGAATGATCTTGCCAACAAAGGAGCCGACATATTGTCATTGGTTAAGTCGATAACTCCGTTAACCATCGCCCCTAACCCCATATACAACGTTAAGACATAAAAGAGGCCGATACTGGCTATTGCCACGATCGTCGATTTTCTGGCACAGGCAGGGCTGGGGACAGTGTAATAGCGAATAAGTATGTGCGGTAAGGCCGCCGTCCCGAAGAAAAGAGCTAACATCAAAGACACAAAATCAAGTTTATCTTTAGTTGTCGCGCCTTTGGCAGAATCAACTTTAAACTTTAACCCCGGCTTCAAGATGTCCTTGCCGGCAGTTGGATTCTGATAATAAATTGAGATCTTGTCAGTGTTTTCTACCACGGTCTCTTTGCTCCACCTGACAATGGTACCTCCTTTTATTTCTTTGATAAATGAGAAGAAGTCCAAAGTACTGGTTTTTTCATTCGGGCCTTTTCCTGCTATCTCACTCATATGCCCGACTTGAAAGAATTTACCATCCTCCCGGGGAGCGCCGTTAAAAAGCTCCTTGCCATTGGCTAAGAGAGTCACATACAGTGTTTCCTCAAGTACTCCTTGCTTTTCGTTTAGTTTCCAGATAGAACTAACCCCATTTTTATCCAGCCGCAGGAAACGCAAAACGTTTTTACCCTTCTCCACTTTCCATTCGCGGACGACCGAATACGTTTTGTCTTCAAGGATTATTTTATCACTGCTATCCCCGGCAACTTTTAACGTGATAAAAGCATGATACGGGACATCCCCTCCCTGGTCAGGTTTTGTAGAGATCCCGCGGGAAAAAACCAGGAAAACCAAAACAAGCGAAAATATTATTAACATTGACCCTTTTAAGAACTGGACATACGTTGTCGAAGTCATACCGGCGGTAACGACGATAGCAATAACGATCGAACCTACCATCACCACACCCACCCAATGCGGCAAGCCCAAAAGAGGAGTCACCAACGACCCCGCCCCGACCATCTGCGGAATAAGATAAAATAAGGAAACCAGCAACGTGCTGATCGCCGCGGTTATCTGAATCCCCTTAGAGTTAAATTTTGCGTCTAAAGCATCGGTAAAAGTGTATTTTCCTAAGCGTTTCATAGGTTCGGCAACGACAAAAAGAGCTACCATCCATCCGGCTAAGTACCCGATAGAATAAAGAAATCCGTCATAACCGGAAACTGCGATCATCCCGCAAATACCCAAAAATGATGCCGCGGAAAGATAATCTCCGGCAAAAGCAATGCCGTTTACCGCCCAATGGATTGTTCCGCCGGCAGCGTAAAAAGAAGCGGATGACTTAGTCAGGCGGGCAAAATGGTAAGAGATCATTAAAACAGTAGCCACAAAGAAAAGAAAAATAATAATAGCCCAAGGCGATGCGACGTAATTCATTATGCTGTATCCTTTCTTTGTAACAATTCCTCAGCCAAGGTGCTGATATGGTTATAGGCAAGCGCCAACAACATAGCAAAAAGGATCAACCCAAAGCCGTATACGATAGCTACATTAAGGTCTCCAACATCGATCCCCATGAACGAAGGGCTTAAAACATTAATAAGAATAAACCCTGCGTAAACTATCGAATAAATAAAGAAAAACCACTTCCCGAGCAAAATTTTCAAAGACCCAGCGGGATCCTTATCCCATTTCACCTCAGATTGATGCATACGTGCTCCTTTCAATTAAGATTCTTTCCGGCATACCGGACACTGCTGCATACCAAGCGGTTTCTCAAGGCCGCTGTCGCGCAGTAATTTTTCGTCCTGAAGGATATCTTGCGTTTTACCATCAGCCGTGATACATCCGCAGGCAAGGACGATCGTACGCTCACAAAGGTCCATTGCCATATCCAGATCGTGGGTTGCAATAATCTTGGTATGACGAAAGGTTTTAAGTAATTCGATCAAGCGCCTTCGAGAGCGAGGATCCAGGCTTGATGTAGGCTCATCCATTACCAGGATATCCGGAGACATAGCCAACACCGCAGCTATAGAAACAGAACGTTTTTCTCCCTGAGAAAGCTTATACGGCGGCCGGTTGGCCAAATGGGCAACACCGGTAGTTGTCAACGCCAGGCTAACAACCCGTTCTACCTCTGCTTTTGAGAAACCAAGGTTCAACGGCCCAAAAGCTACATCATCAAAAACCGTCGGCATGAATAACTGGTCATCCGGATTCTGGAACACCATCCCAACACTGCGCCGCACCGTGTTGAGCTCCTGAGGGCTTAAGAAAATATCGCCGATACGAAGCCTGCCTATCGCAGGAAATAAACATCCGTTCAAATGCAGTAAAAGCGTTGATTTACCAGCGCCATTGGCTCCGACCAAAGCCACTGATTCGCCATGAGAGATACGAAACGACACACCAGCCAACCCACGCGTGCCATCCGGATATGAAAAATGCAGGCCTTCTGCTTCTACGATATGATGGCTCATTTTAAAACTCCCGCGATAAGTTTTCCCAATGTTAACGGCATATTGAAATACCGAAAGAACACGAATAGAAATGCCCAAGCAAATATGAATTCGACCTCTTTACGCCTTATTTCCATATACCTGATAATACGTATTTGACCGTCAAAACCACGGCAACACATAGCTCGGTAGATCCGTTCTGCGCGGTCTAAGGTCCGCAGCAATAAATTGCTTACCAACGCTACAAAAACTTTAAAACTCATCATGCGGGTATGAAACGTTCGCAGCGACCGGGCCCTGACCATTCGCTCGGCTTCATCAGTCAAAATAAAAACATACCTATAAAAAAACAAAAGCTGGACCACAAAAGGCTTTGGCACGCCGAATTTAATCAATGAATTACAAACAGCGTTAAATCCCGTAGTAGCAATTAAGATCAGCGCAGCTGCAACGGTCAGTAAAAAACGAACTACTATTGATAAGTATGAAACCCATCCGCCTGAAATCCCCCTTGTGCCGATCTGAAAAAGTATTTCCCTGTCAATAAAGGGATTAAAAATACCCACTAATAAGGCAAACGGAGAAACTACTAATATTTTTTTCAATAAATATCCGGCAGGCAGCCTGCCGATCGAGATCAAAACAACAGGATAAATAAAAAACGGCATCAACGCGGAAAGCGCATACTTATCGAATGAAACCACAGTAACGATAAACAGTAAAGTAGTGATTACTTTAGCTCTGGGATCCAGGCGATGCAAAAAGCTATCTCCGGTAGAGAGAGTATCCATATACCCTATATCAAATGAATTTTTATTGATATTATTCATATTACACCGCGCTTTTACGGCGTTTAAGCCCCAGCCCGATCAAAACAACTATCAAAAGAGTCAAAATACCCCCTATTAATCCAGAGACCGATGTCCCCGGATCAACTGCCGGCCAAGATGTTTTTGCGGCAATATCTTCTTTACCAGAGGCTTTAAAGATTGCCCATTCCAATCCATCCGGATTGCTGGATGCAAACCAACTTAATACGCCTGCCGCAATCGCGGCGGCTGCCAAAAAACCAAGAAGAACTTTTTTCATCCCGACTTTTCCGATCACAACAGAACGCTCTGCAGCGTTTACTATTTCCGGCCGCGCCTTCCAAACAAACGTAACCACCGCCGCAGTAACTAAGCCTTCCACAATACCGATAGCCAAATGGATCGGCTGCATTAAAAGTACAAACGTACGAAACGGCAATTCCGATATTCCTGAAAACATTGTCTCCAGGACAACGCTAAAAGCACCCAGTTGCAAAGCGATAATTGCCCCCAGAAGAGAACCAAACAGGATTTTTCCTTGGGTGAGATGTTCTTTAAGGATCTTGCGATAAATCAATGGATACGCAACAAAACAGGGAAAAAACCCGAGGTTAAAAATGTTACACCCCAAAGCCAAAAGCCCGCCGTCAGCGAAGAAAAGCGCCTGTACGATCAATACCGATGCCATAACGAGAAAAGCGGCACAGGGCCCAAGAAGAACAGCCAAAATCATGCCTCCCCCCAGATGCCCGCTTGAACCGGTAGCCGGTATGCTGAAATTGATCATCTGCGAAGCAAAAATAAATGCGCCTAATACGCCCATAAGCGGAACCTTACGGTCATCCACTTCCTCTTTTACTTTTTTAGCGCTATAAGCGATTAATCCTGCTGTAGCTGCCCACATGCAGCCACCGACAACAGGAGAAACTAAAGCATCTGCCATATGCATAGGAACCTCTTTCTTAACAACCAATAAGTATACCTGTTACTTAATAGATCAACTGCCGGCTGTACAAAGAAACGATCATATCTTTCAAATAATTTTCATCTCTTTTTTCTTTACCAACCTCTTGACGCAGCGAAGTAATTATATCAGATATAACGTGCGTTCCATCAGCTAAACGCAAAACTTCCATCTCATCACTGCTCAAGACTCCCGAGAATACAAAAGGATTTCCTCTGGAGACACTATCAGGATAATAACAGGAAGTAAAACTATTGACGCTGCCTGATTTTGCTTCATACATCCGGCGTATACCGCATTTGAGCTGTAAATAATTTAAATAAAAGTTTACCGCTCGAATATCGCAAATATCACTCAAGGCCGGAGAAAGCTTGTTTTTCTCAACACATAAATATTCCAACACTTCTTTTTGAGGGATATATCCTTCAACGATCACATCAGTTAAAAGATCACTCAATCCGTCGGTTTTCATGATGGTACGCCAAAGCCTCTGCGCTGATGCAGCCAGGCTCTCGCTTAACCTGTCAGGATTAACAAGATACTGCCGTAATGGCAATGCTAATCTTCGTGGCAGGCTTTTATAATTTATACCGCTTATAACCTGTTGGAAAAAACCTTTACCGAGCATTTTAAGGTTTTGACTTGCTGACAAAGGCTCGACAACTGTCTCTATCAATGATAATGGAATAACCTGAACCAAAGGGTTTTTGACAGGCAAAAGCGCAGAGAAATCATTATCCTTGACCGCCTCTATCTTTTCATGATTTTTAAGAAGGATCTCATAAAACAGCAGTTTACCGGCAGACTGCTCAAACAATGTATAAGCCTGCTTTCGCAAAGATACATCCACCAATTCCGCAGCAGCATTAAACGCGTTTTCATACGCAGATGCCTTTCTTTGCGGCAGAAGAGGCGGCCTGCGCTTTAACAACATTGATTTAATGATCTGCAGCCAAATAATCTGAATTTTGCCTGCGGGAAGGTATGATTCAGAACCATAGGTAAAACCCAAAAGGCTCATACGTTCATCAGCAATAGTATGCCGATACGGCATTGACTGCAATGAAGGTTGCGCGTAAATATGATAAACGATATCATGGCACTCTTTAAGGAATACGGTGAATTGCTTAAAATAAGGGAACAACTTTACCAAACTTAGGTAAACTTGTGGATATTGAGAGCGAAGCATCGACTCATAATCAAAAAAAGAACCATAATAATCTATTTCTTCTATTCTCATACTGCTTAAGCAATGGCTCAAGAAATTCCCTCGCGGAGAGCTCGCCTTTAAAAGCTTGCGGCAATAACCATTTAAGTCGCCGACATCATGTTTGAGTTGGCCGGCATGATCTCGCTGTAACGCAGAACAAGGAGTTGTAGCTAAAGGAAAAAAGTTTACCACCAGCCTGCCTTCCTGAATATATGCAAAAAACCTTTCAGTTAAAGAACATATCATCTCACGCGTAGCCAGATTATATTTATCTTCATAGGGATGAAAATAACTAAAAAACAAATAGACCTTTGCTTGCTTAAAACGTGATAACATCTTCTCAATAAACGAAGCAAGTTTCTTATTCGAAAATGCATACCCTTTGACTTTCTTGCGTATCGTATCACTGCCTACTTCAGGGCTTATTTCTATAGTGACCGGAAAATCATATTTACCCGCTGTAGCGGCAAGCGCGCGGGAAATATTTTCATAATCAGGAACTCCTCTGACATCGATACTGAGGAACTTAAGGCTGGAAAGATCAAACCCTTTTAAACATCTGCTGATAAAAGCACATTTTCCGTCATAATCGTTTAATAAATAAAGCCCTTGCCCCCGCGCTATAACAGCTGCGACAGCACTTCTCATACTTGACACTTCTCTCCTGAGCACGCGCTTTCGGTTTCCCCATTTTGGCAGAGCGCTGATAGTACCCCCGCAATATATACAATCCTGCTCACAACCGCGGCCAATACTTAACACAGATCCTGTTGCATGGAAAAGCGCGCCATTACTTATCACTTTCTTTTCTAACGCCGTGATTGATCGATCGGAAATAGTATATATATTGGCGCTTTTTAAGAATTTCCCGTCTTTTTTATACACCAGGTTAGGGACAGAATAATAATCATGGCTGCCTAAAGAGACCTGTTTAAATAAATGGGCCATCGGCAGCTCGCCATCACCTTTAACAACAAAATCTATAAAAGGTATTTTAATTAACTCGTCGGCAAAATAAGAAGCAGTCATGCCTCCGAAAACAAAAGGGATTTTTTTACCCTTTGGCGACGTTTTAATAAGTTCAGCAATTTTTAATGAAACCGCGATTTGCGGGTGCCAATGCAAAGAAAAACCTATCAGTTTTAAATGGCGCAGCCTCTCAATACAAGATAATTTCTCAAGGAGATCCTCAGGATGAATCGTCATAATACCGGTTTTAACATGAGCTTCTTTTAAAGAATAATACATTGTAGATAAGCCCATGCTCATTAAAGGCACTCCCGCATTAATCAAAAGGCATTCGGTATCAAGCGGGATAGGCATCATACTTTCATTCTCTCCTTTCACAATCCCCTATTCAAATTCAATGAACTCCCATTCACAACTATGAGATAAACAAGAAAAAACCGCTTTCCCCGCTTTATAAATAGTTATTACCTTGCTTATATGTAAAGAATCTCCGCTTTTTAACGCGTTGAGAAAATTTTTGATCAATAATGAATCGTTAAATCTTCCGCCAAACGCTCCCTGTGAAACGCGCAATAAAACATACTCTCGCCTCACTGTTGAGCCGGGAATAAAACCCAGCCGCACGAAACAACCATTATTAAAATAGATATACGGCCCGCTGCAGGGGCTTGCGTCCCACTGAAGAATTCCGGCGATCTTACGGGCGTAAAGAAGTGATTTTTTACAGGAGAATGAACAGGGTATATGGCTTATCAAAGGTCCGCTATCTCCAAACACATTCAATTCTGCCCGCGCTCTTCCTAAGGTATTCTTTATACAATTAAGAATAATAGCTGGCGAAGAAAGAGCATTATTCTTTATAAAAGATTCAATGCAACACGACGGGTACCCCAATAAAACTCCCAGTTTTGAAGTCAACAAACGGTGGTTTCCTTTTTGAGAAAACAAATCCGCTTCTATGCGGCGCGCAGATTCAAGCAGACGCATATCTTTTG
>JBAZTA010000004.1:0-250406 GCA_041662125.1 Candidatus Omnitrophota bacterium
TAGTGCTGGCAACCTTTGATTTCTCAATCGCCTTGAAGGCGTTCGGCGCGATGATCGCGGCTAAAATAGCGATAATAGCGATAACAACAATTAACTCGATTAATGTAAAACCTTTGTTTTTCATATTTCCCCCTTTCACTACTCGTTATATTATGATAATTTTATGTAAAAAACCTTCCCTCTCACCTCCTTCCACCAAATTAGGAATAAAGCCCTACAACTCTTGTCCTACCATCCGTGCCCGGCAATAAACCGGGCATGGAATAACACCATTACATTAGTCTTGAGAGATCAAATAGTAAACATTAGCGGTAGAGCTGTAACGGAACCCTCCCGTGGTCTGTGTCGCCCCAGGAGAGGCGGTCCCATCCAACTGGGTTTCCATCTTTTGCTCAGCAGCTAAAGGTACCGTGCTGATCACGACTACGCGAGTATTAGGCTGAGGAGCACCGGCAGTGTCATCCCAAGCATAAGTACCGACGAGTGCGTTTTCATCAGCAGCGGCATAATAACTATAGTTACCACTCCATCTGGCTAACGGCGGCCATTTTTCAATATATGGGCCATCCCAACCGGCAATTCCGGCAACTGCGGCAGCAACACCAACAGGAGCAGTTCCAGCGGCAGCAGACGAAGGCGGCCAAACACCGCAATCAGAGTAATAAGACATAACTGCCGTCTTGATCGACCTACAATCTTCAATAGTGCTGGCAACCTTTGATTTCTCAATCGCCTTGAAGGCGTTCGGCGCGATGATCGCGGCTAAAATAGCGATAATAGCGATAACAACAATTAACTCGATTAATGTAAAACCTTTGTTTTTCATATTCCCCCCCCTCACTACTCTTTATATTATGATAATTTTATGTAAAAACCTTCCCTCTCACCTCCTTCCACCAAATTAGGAATAAAGCCCTACATAAAAAAGTGTAGCATATACCCCTGGGAAATTCAATCCTTTTAGTCAAACCTCAATTCTTTTAGCCTGATTCCAAGGTAACCCGAAAAACTTCTTCGGTTGTTGTAACACCCAGTATCAATTTATCTAACGCAGCTTTACGCAAGGTCGTTAAACCTTCTTTTACGGCAACCTCGCGGATAACTTCAGCTGAAGAACGCGTCAGGACCATTTGTTGAATTCCTGGCGACATCTTTAAAAGCTCATAAATACCGATCCTCCCCTTATACCCTGTTTTATTGCATATCTGGCAGCCGCGGCCGCGGCTGAATTTAATATCCTTGCCTATTTTTTCTTCTAACCCTAAGCTTTTAAGCAATTCAGGCGCCGGAGCGTAATATTCTTTACACTTTTCACAAACCCGCCTGACTAAACGCTGAGCCAGGATACCCAATAACGATGAAGAGACTAAAAACGGCTCAACGCCCATATCAATTAAACGCGTAAAAGAAGATGCAGAATCATTCGTATGCAGCGTCGAGAAAACAAGATGGCCGGTAAGCGCGGCCTGTACCGCGATCTCAGCGGTTTCCTTATCTCTAATTTCTCCGACCATAACAATATCAGGGTCCTGGCGCAAAAAAGAACGCAAGGCGCTCGCAAACGTCAAACCCGCAATAGGATTGACCTGAACCTGGCGCATTCCCTGAAACTGATACTCAACCGGATCCTCAACAGTCATAATATTGACATCTTCTTTATTAAGCATCTGCATACTGGAATATAGTGTCGTAGTCTTACCGCTGCCGGTAGGGCCGGTAACCAGGACAATGCCATAGGGAGAACTAAGGATTTCTTTAAATAAAGACATTTCCCGGGAAGGAAACCCCAGCGATTCCAACCCTAAGACCAGCCCTGTTTTATCCAAGATCCTCAAAACCACATTTTCTCCATGAACCGTAGGGCATGTGGAGACGCGAAAATCAATATTCTTGCTGCCGATCTTCATCATAATACGGCCGTCTTGCGGCAGGCGCTTCTCAGCAATATCCAGGTTTGACATGATCTTAAACCGGGATATGATCGCGCCGGCCAAATCACGCGGAAGAGACGGCTGATGACGCAGGATCCCATCAATACGGTAACGAACATTTAAAAGCTTATCTTCCGGTTCGATATGAATATCCGAAGCTTTCATCTGCACTGCCTGCACAATAAGATGGTTGACTATTTTTATGATCGGAGCCTCTTCTCCAAGTTTCTCTCCGTCAACAAGTTTGTCTTTATCGATTGAAGCAATGATCTGCTGTAAATTAAACGCTGAACCCCCGTAATATTGGTCCTGGGCTTTACGAATATCTAATTCTTCGGCTAAAACCGGTTCCACATTAAGCTTGGTTATACGCTGCAGTTCATCGATAACGAAAACATTCTTAGGGTCCTGCATCGCGACAGTAAGCGTATTCTCAACTATGAAAACAGGGATCAATTTATACTTTCTGGAAAATTCCTCGGGGATAATCTTGATAACATCAGGTTCAATGATATAGCCGGCAAGATTGAATTTAGCGATACCGGATTGGGAGGCTAGCGCCCGCTCTAATTCCTCCTGGCTGACCAATCCATTTTTAAGCAAGATCTCCCCTATCTTCTCAGTAGAAAACTTCTGCTGATCGAGAGCTTCTTTTAACTGAACCGGCGTGATCAAACCGCGTTCAATCAGTATTTCACCTAATTGTTTATGAAAACCTTCTGCCATAGTATGTATGTAATTTTCACCACAGGACTTGACGCAGGCGAGCATCCATCTCTTCAAGCTTATTTAACCAGCTTTTCACCGCTTTCTCTTTCTTCCCCTGGGCTGATTCCGAATATATATTTTCCTCATTACCAGATTGCCGTATCTGGTTTGTTTTCCGTTTAGACATTTGATACTCTAACTGCTCTTTATCGCGTAGCGCTTCTTTACGCCTTTCTACTGCTGATTGCTGCTGGTCAATCTTGGCTTTTGCCGCCGATTCCCGCTTATCGAGTAATGGCTGCTGACCTTGAGATCGTATAAAACGTTTTTGCTGCTTTAACTCTGCCTGAAGCAGCTGTTCTTCTTTAACCCGCTGGCGCTTTTCTTCTTTAGCCGCCTCCAACTCTTGAACGCGTTCCAACTTCTCTTTTTTCGCTGTTATCCGTTGTTCATGAATTTGTTTTTGTTGCTGGATTTTCTGCTCTACGAGCTGGAGTTTAGCTTCCTCAGCCTGTTTCAAGCGTTCTTGTTTTTGCTGCAGGGCCTCCTGATGCTGCGCAAGGCGCTGTTTTGCCAATTCCTGATCCTGCGAAGCCATTTGGCGCTTTTGCTCTTCAAGCTGATGTATACGCTCCTGTTCCTGCTTCTCTGCTGCCAGGCGCTTCTCTTCTTCTTCCTTGGCCAGCTGTTCCAGGCGCTTTTTTTCTTCTTCCTGAGCAAAAATACGGGCCGCCGAAACAGCCTGTTTTTGCTCTAACAGTTCTTTTTGTTTCTCCGCGATTTTCAGTTTCTTGGCTTCAGCTAACTTTGCCTGTTCTGCTGCTGCCTGCTTCTCCGCTGCCAGCTGCTTCTCTTCCGCTTCCTTAGCCAACCGTTCTTGGCGAACATTCTCGTCTTTAAGCTTCTTCAAACGCTCCTGCTTCTGGGCCTCTAAAACCAACCGGTTTGCTTTTTTAATCCCTGCCTGCTCTTCTGCTATCTGTTTCTGCTTTTCCTGGGCTGCTTTTTCCGCTGCCAACTGCTTCTCTTCCGCTTCCTTAGCCAACCGTTCTTGGCGAACATTCTCGTCTTTAAGCTTCTTCAAACGCTCCTGCTTCTGGGCCTCTAAAACCAACCGGTTTGCTTTTTTAACCCCTGCCTGCTCTTCTGCTGTCTGTTTCTGTTTTTCTTGTTCCTGCTTCTCTGCTGCCAGACGTTTCTCTTCCTCTTCCTTAGCCAGCTGTTCTTGGCGTTTTCTTTCTTCTTCAAGCTGTTTAAAACGTTCCTGCTTATTGATTTCCGCTGCCAACCTCTTTGCTGCTTTAAGGCTTGCCTGTTCCGCTGCTATTTGCTTCTGTTTTTCCTGTTCCTGCTTCTCCGCTGCCAAGCGTTTTTCTTCTTCTTCCTTGGCCAACTGTTCCGTTGATTTTTTTTCTCCGTCAGGCTTATGCAAAGTTTCCTGTTTCTTTTCCTCTATTGCCTTATTCCCGATCTGCCCTTTATCTCCTTTAGCCTTCTTTTGCAATCTCTGTTTACGCAATTCTTCCTTTTGTATCCGCGCTTCTTCTAAAGAAACCTCTTTTCTTTTCGCAAGCCAGGCAGAAACATCTTCTTGCGACTGTTCTCCTCCCGCAGCCTGCGGAGATTTTTGCAGCTTTATCAAGGCCTGTTCCTGGGCCGCTACCCCTTCCGGCTTAAGCGCTTCCTGAGGCTTTAAAACCTCAACCGATTGTTGCAGAGGGGCTATTGACTCTGCTTTTTTTTTAGCCTCCAGGGCTATTTGTTTTATCTGATCCGCTTGCTCTTGTCGGCGCTTCTTGTCTTGCGCAGCCTGTTTTAAACGCGCCTCTTTTTTCTCTTGAGCTTCCCGCTGCTTTATTTCTTTCTGTTTTCCTAATTGAATCTTCTGTATTTCAAGGGCCTGCTTTTGCTCTTCGATCTGAGCGAGGTAATTTTGTTCCTGCTCAGTTAATTGCTGAGTGCATTCTTTTTTTAATTTCTCCTCTTGCTTCTTTTTTTCTTGTTTTAATCTTTCCTGTTCCGCGGCTTTTTGCTTCTGTTTTTCTTCTTCAGCACGAACAAGTTCAGCCGCGCGCTGTTTTTCTTCCGCTTGCCGCTTTAACTCTTCCTGTTTTCTTTCTTCAGCGAGAAGCTTTCTTTCTTCCCTGATCTTTTCTTTTGCCGCTTCCAATTCTTGCAGCCGTTCCTGTTTTTCTTTCGCGGCTTCAAGCCGTTCCTCTGCCTTCTGCTTGGCGAGTTCTTCTTTATTTTTCTTTGTTTCTTCAAGCTTCTTAAGGAGCGCCTGTTTTCTTTGTTCTTCTGATACCTGTTTCTCTGCTGCCAGGCGTTTTTCTTCCTCTTGCTGAGCCAAATCTTCCTGCCGCTTCTGCTCCTGCGCAAGCTGCTTTATGCGCGCTTCTTTTTGTTGCTGGGCGAGTTTCCTTTTATCTTCTTTGAGCTTTTCCTGTTCACTTAAACGCTGTTTCCGCGCGTCTTCTTTTTGTTTCTTGCTGAGCTGCTTCTGGCGTTCCTCTTCCTGCCGTACGGCCTCTAACTGTTGCCGCTGCTGCAGCTGCTCTAATGCAAGTTTTTGCGTGATCAATTCCTGTTTCTTAGCCTCGATTTCCGCAAGGCGAGCCTGAGCCATACGCTCACGCTCCAGATTCTCTTCATTCAAACTTTTTTGTTCTTTTTGTTTTGCCAGGTCTTCTTGGCGCCTGCGTTCCTCATCTTGGGCAAAGAAGCGGGCCTGCGTGGCGATTCTTTTTTCTTCCTCCAAAGCAATCTGCCGCTGTATCTGGTCCTCTTCCTTAATATACTGATCTATCCTGTTTACCAAAGCGTTGATTCTGCCGTCCTCACCCAGATATTCTGTCTGCATGCCCGGGACGGTTTTCTGTACTGCCGAAGTTTCCTCAATTTTCTTATCCGTTCTGCACCCGGCCATGGAAGGAGCCGGCAGGGAATCAACTATTTTACTCTTATCTACCTGTATACCTGCCGGTGACTGCTCTTTTAAGAAATCTTGGATCGCCTGCTTGCGCCTCAAAACCTCTGCTTTTTTCTTACGCAGCGCCTTGATATATTCCTCTTCTGCTTTGACCTTCTGCCGCACATCTTTCAGGCGCATTTCTTTTTCAACCGCGTTATTATCTTGAGCATAAGAGGCAGCGCTTCCCCAAAACATACATCCCATTACCCATACACCCGCGATCATAAAGAATAATTTTTTCATCAGATAACCCCTAAGCATCTATTGCTTCATTTTTTCTACAACTACTTTTTCCACTTCCTCTAAAACCCTGAGGTCCTGTTCTTGCCTGCGCAGATCCTGCTCCAATGCTTCTCTTTCTGAAAGCAGGGAAGAATGTTTTTTATTGAGCATCTCGACCTTAGTCGCGGTTTCTTTTTGTTTTTTCTTTTCCTGAGCCTCTGCCACTAACACATCCTTTTCCTGTTTCTGTTTTTCCTGAAAATAATGCTTTCCCAGGCCGTACCTCTCCTGCTGCCCCATTTTTACAAACTCATTCGGCGTGATTATCGTAGGAGAGACAAAGATCATTAATTCTGTCTTATCAAACGTGTCTTTCTTGCTTTTAAACAAATACCCAAAGCCGGGGATATCTCCTAAAAAAGGTATCTTCGTTTCTCCCTTGATGACTTTATCTTTGATCAATCCGCCGATGATCAATGTCTGCCCGTTACCAACAATGACCTTCGTCGTTGCTTCACGCCGGTCAATAATGGGAACATTATATGACACCCCGGAAGCAGTCAGCGGCAACTCTCCGGTCTTTTCGCTTATCTGTGGATACAATTCCATAGCTATGTTGCCAGCTTCATTGATGGTCGGAGTTACCTTCAGGCTTATACCAACTTGTTCAAAATGTACTACCCAGGTCACCGTGGTGACGCCATCAGTGGTTGTCGCCTGCGGCTCGGCCCAAGGGACACTTTGAATGATCTTTAATTCCGCTTCACGGTTATTCACCGTTGTTATCCGCGGCGCAGAAAGGATGCTCGTATCCACCGCGTTAGCTAACGTTTGCAATACCACATTGATATTATCATCAAATATGGCAAAAGTAAACGGCGTTTCCGAAACTCCTGATGACGACACCGGAGGGTATAAAGTATTTTTGTAGGAAAGGCTTTGAGTTATCGGCCCTGGTAACGCTCCCAAGGTACTTGCTGAGCCGGACTTTAAAGTGCCGATAGGCAGATATCCTTTATCCGCGAATAACCGCCAATTCACGCCTAAAGAGTGTTCTTTCTGTAATTTTGCTTCAATGACCCGGGCTTCGATCAAAACCTGCTGAGGAACAGTATCCACCATTGCCAGGTAATCTTCAACCCGCTGGACGTTATCAGGATAATCGATCACAACAATAGAATTCGGCTCATTGCCATAGAGAACCTTTCCCTCCGTAGATAACAACGATCTAATGTTATCACTGACTTGTTGAGCATAAACTACGGAAAAGCAAAAAAGAAAAAATAAAACGTATCCTAACTTTTTCATGTATTCTCCTTCTCACTGATAGCCACTTCTATCCATACTACAGCAGGCATACTGCTAATTCGTAGTAGTTGCCGATGACGAGGAAGACGCACTGCCGGATGAGGAAGTAGTTCCCGTCGAGGTACTGCTCCCTGCCGTAGTAACAACGCCTACTATATCAGAAGCTTTTAAATACTTCATCTTAAAAATTTTACTTGTCATACGCTGATCGATCTGTTTTAAATAATCTTCGATTTGCGCGGCATTCGGAGGATAATCAATAATAATAATTGAATTCGGGAGCTGCCCTAAAAGGATCTTTCCTTTCTCAGAAATAAGGTCATAGATCGTGCTTTCTTCCTTTTTTGCCTCAGCCGGCAGAGCCGCGTTACCCGCAGGAGATGCTACCGTCTTTGATTGGGCGCCTTGCGCTGCTTTCGCAGCTTCAAGCAGCTTCTTAGCTTGAATATATTTTAAAACAACCATCTTGGTAACCAGATGAGGACTGACCCGGATAATCGAACCTTTTTTCTCTACCACCAGATTACTGATCTCAGCAATTCCTTCAAGAGCCTCTTCTAATGAAATGTTCGTAAAACTGGCGGTGATTTTCCCCTTGATATCTTTATCAACCAAAATATTCAAATTATAATCATGCGCAATAACGCGGAACAAGTCAGACAACTCCACATTCCTTAACTCAATCGAATATGACGGCTGCTCACTTTCTAAACGCTTGATCTCTAATACCGGCGCAGGCGCAGTTAATTCTTTTTTTACAACGTCTTTCTTTCCCGCATCCTTAACATCGGCTTCTGCTTTTTCGTCAGCCGGCTCTTCATCCTTACTATCGTCAACGCCGGAATCTTTTTGCCCAACGCTGGGCACCGAAGGCTTCGGTTGAGCCGGTTTTTCGGAATCCTCATTTTCCATTTCTGTCTGCGGCCGGGCAAACAATGGATCTTGGTAATTATAAAGCATAAAAAAGAAACCGATTAATCCGATAAACGCTATTTTCTTTAGTGTCATTTTTTAAGTCCTTGTTCTGAATTCAAATCTTTGCCACCGATGATAGATTCGAATTCTGTTTTATCAAGCCCTTTTCCCCACATGACTGTTACCTGATTTTTTTGCACACCGTACGCGAACAACTCTTTCGTCGCAAGATTCGAGAAAAAATCGCCCCGGCCCTCCTTGAAAACCCCCCGCTTATTTTCCTCGACGGATATGCCCGGGTATTTTTTCTGAAGCCACTGTTTTTGCCCTTGCGCAAATTCTAACGCATCATCAATCGTATCCCAAAACGACACAAAACGTATGAGCCGGTTGCCCTGGCTATTTTCATACACCATAACACGATCACCCTGCCAACCCGAAACGGATTTATCGGAAGTTTCCTTGTCTAACAAGGTATTTAAAGATATAAGGAGCGTAAATTCACCAAGGGTAGTTTCATAGATCTTTTTCCATTGCAGGGGGACCTTAACGCTCTCTTCAACAACGGGAACATCTTTTTCTGACGCTATTTCCCTGCCCACATACTTATGAGGATGCATGATCTCCTCCATGGAAACAGGAGGCGTTGTATAAACAGCATTAATGTCGCTCCAATTGAACTGCCGTAAATACGCCTGTATGAACCGCGCCCCATAACCGTATACATTATACCGGATATTCTGCTTTGCGTACTGTGATTGTTTTAGAAATTTATCTTCCAGCAAGGTAAAAACATCTTCAAGATTCTGCAGTTTCTTATCATCCTTGTTCAAAATATACTCAAGCATTACCGCGGTAGCATCCCCCTCTATAAGGGACTGACGGGCAAACGCCAGGTCAAAATTATCCCTCGTATGAAGGCGGTCAGAGAATTTCTCAATATCGTAGTTTTTATCCTGAAACGCATGCGCCAGCTCATGGACCGCGACTACTTCGGCAAAATGAGGAGGCAGCCAATCTCCGATAAAAATCGTCTTTGTTTTAGGGTCATATAACCCCGCGATCGAAGAAATTTCCGCATTAAGCATGCTTTCAAGATAATCCGCATCTTGATGCACTAAACCCAGCCATTTCATGACAAAACCTTCATTATCCCTGATTTCTTCAGGAAAATCATTATCCGATGCTGTTCTTAAAAGCTCCCCGAACGACACACGGTCTTTATATTCGACTTGAATCGTTTCTGGTTTCACCCAGCCTCGTATCTGCATAACTGCCTGCGTCAAACCAGGAAGCATTCCTTTAAGCTTTTCTTTTTCTTGTGTGACCTTTTCTTCAACAACCGCGGGAATTGCCGATACAACCGGAACACCGAAATCGGAATAGGTGACGGTCTGCAAAATATACATATCACCCAGCTTGCCTTCAGCACGCAACAGGCGCGGAAGGAACGTATTGGCATCTACCCAGGTTTTGACCTTGATCTCACCAACCACATTCCAATACGTAAACATTTGAGCGCCCAGCCTATACTGCAGGACAAAACAATCTTTGCCATTCCTTTTTTCAACACCAACCAGCTCAAGAGTTAAAGCGTCAGCCGCGGCTGCATTGATTGAAGCAAGGCTGTTTAAAACCCCGTATTCAACCGCTTGTTGAGCGTCTTTTGCCGAGATCTTCAATTGCTCGCATTTCCATTCCCGTTTATTCAAATCCCAGGTAAAAGGGATCCCCCTGATCATATACGTTTGTACCCATTGCGAAGTTGAAATACCGTTAGATAAAAGCAATGATACACTGACTCTACCGGTCGTCCGATAATCATCATGATTGGTAATTTCGCTCTTAAAATCTGATTTGATATGGAAAAGGGGGTTTTCAAGCCACGTTTCGATTTCCATGTGCACAGAACGTGCTTTAAAAAATGCTGAGGTGGTTTTTTCCAGGATTTGATACGGGCTAAGTTTAACGCTTACTTGAGGGAATGAAGAAATTATCTGATGTTCTTTTTGGCCTTGCGCAGCAGTATCCGGTTTAGGCCCCATACAATCAGTTAAATTGATCCGCTGCCAACCGGCAAGTAACGGTAAAGCAATAACGAAGAACATGCCGACAGAGATTCTTTTTAATCCTGACCCTGTTTTCATCAACTACGCTTCTCCCGGGACAACTGCTTCGATTTTAATAATATACTCCCCTTGAGTATCTTTTAAAATAACATCTTCGGCATTAATCGTTATCACCTGTTTATTATCAATAATATCTCCGACTTCATACACCTGGCCGTTAATGATTGCTTTACTTTTATTTTTAGGCGAATGCATAATCGCCGATACCGTTAAATAATCAAGCGGGATTTGCGCGCTTTTATTTTCAAAAGATGATTCCTCATCTGTGCTTAAAAAAGGGTTCTGCCGGGGCAACGCGTCAAAATAAGAAGACTGCGGCGCCTGCACCGGAGCATCACCTGTTACCGCAAGAGCGGCCTTCTTTTTTGGTTTTGGCTCAGAAGACTGATCTGCCAAATGCCCTATTTCAGTTTCAGAGCTGCAGCCTCCGCAAGAAAAAGCAAACAATAAAATAAGCGAAAGGATCCTTATCTTATTCAATGCTGCCCCTTATAATCTTACTTAACTCATTAAGGTTCTGTTGGCTATATTGCCGCCAATGATTAATCGAATTGCGTTTTGGCTTTGGGAAAATCCCTTTTCTTTCGTAGCGGAAAAGGGTTTGTTTGGAAATCCCAAGTTTTTCCGCGGCCTCCTTAGCAGTATATATTATTTCTTGATCCATATGCTGTAACTAATTGTGACACAGCTAACAACGCTTAAAAAAGCTTACATAAATAACCAAGTTTTACCTAACCATACCTGATACTATTTGATGATACTTTAAACTATTAGATATAAATTGTCAAGAATTATATTTTTTCCTATAGTATCGTAAGTTTTTGCCACACAAATATATTCAACAAATCCCTTAAACCCGCGCAAGCTTCAAGAGTTTACTCTTGCTATCCTCAGAAATTTCTGAGAATTTTATACCTAAATAATACCGCTGTCTTTCCTGAATATTGCAATAAACAATCTCTCCCTGAACCGCAATAACCTCATCACCGATCCCGGGATTCGGCCTAAATTCTATATCCACCGTAAGGCCTTTAGGCAGAAATAAGCATACCTGTAAACTAACAGCTTTCCCGGATTCCGATATATTACAGGACACCCCCTCAACAGAAAGAATAGAACGCAATTGCACTTCTGTTCCTGCAAAGATAACACGCACAGGAACAGTTAAACTGCGGCGGCCTGATTCCCTGCGAAACGGTACCCCTTGTAAAGGATTTTTCTTGAATAATAACTTCTCCAGTTTAAAAAAATCTGCTTGCGGGCCGTAATATAAATCAAGCGCTTGCAGGATAGCGCGGGGAGAAGCAATCAACGGCTCTATCGTTGCCCCGCTCAGAGAAGCTATGCGGTCAAGTAACGCAGTATCAAAAGGGTCCCCGCAAGCCACATACAACGTATTCTTTATTTTAAATAACGGGATACACTCATACTCCCGGCAAAAAGATTCGCTTAACCCTTGGAAGACATGCGCGCTAATTTTATAGTCCGGAATAGTTACGTAATTGACCGCGCTTTCCTGTGAGAAAAATACAAAAATATCTTCTTCGGTAAGATACTCCAGCTTTACCAACACACTCCAAATGGACCTGCCTAACTTCAACGCTTCCTGCTTGGCGTCAAGCAGTTGTTGCGAAGTAATCAACGTACTGCGGACAAGCTTCAACTCAAACTCTTCCATCGGCAATGCGCTATCCTTTTTCTTGCTGAGGGTAATACTTTTTTATAAAATCAGCCAGGTTTTCCGAAATCTTCTGTTCTTCAATAATATACATGCCTCCCTTAGTTAACTCTTCCGGAGATACCTGCGGGTACTTTTTCTGCATTGCTTCAAGCCATTCTGCCTGCTGACGGGCAATTTTCAGCAATACCCGGTTATCGCGGACCACATCAAAATAATCAAGCGACTGCTTCACGATCATTTTCAATTCTTCGTTTTCCCAGGGTTTGGTAATAAAGCGGTATACCTGCCCCTTATTGATTGCCTGAATAGCAGCTTCCAGGTCAGGATACCCGGTAAAAAGGATACGGATCGAATCAGGATAGAGCTGTTTAACTTTAACCAGAAAATCAACGCCCTGGCCGTCTGGCAGGCGGTTGTCGGAAATGACTAAATCCACACCTCCTAAACTCTTGAGTTTATCAAGGCCTTCCTGAACACAACCAGCAATATTTATATCCCTGTCTTCAGCGCGCAGCAGCCTGCTTAAACTGCTTAAAATATTCTGCTCATCATCAACGATTAAAATAGTATGGTTAGGCATTCTTTTGCTCCTCTAAATTTTTAACATAGTGATCGATATACTCCTTTCCGGAAGACGGAAAGATTTTTGTAAACATGACCCCCATGCCCGCCGCCTCTGAGCCACCCGCGGGCCTGCTCCACTGCACTATCCCTTCCGCATGAATGATCTTCTTTTCTTTGCCGCCTTCATCAAACTCAAACATGACCTCGATCTTGGCATTAGCCGGCTCTACCTTATCGGTTGAAACAAACATCCCTCCCGCGGAAATATCGCGGGTTTCGACATACTGCCAAAAACTTTTTCCTCTGACCTCTACTCGTAGCTTAACAAACGCCCGCTTATATTGCCTTTTTTCGTCAAAAGCCCCCATCGTTTCTCCTGGTTATTGTATACGTTTCCCCAACCCCGTCCTTGCGCGCTTTAAAAAACTAAAACAATCTTAATCATGACCCTTGAGGCGCCCTCGGCAATTGCACCACAAACGTTGTCCCTGCTCCAACAGTACTCTCCACCTTCACATCGCCGCCATGATGCTTAACAATATTATAGCTGACTGACAACCCAAGCCCCGTGCTTTTTTTGGTCGAGAAGAACGGATCGAAGATCTTCGGCAAGACATCTTTTGCGATGCCAGTTCCGGTATCAATTACTTTAACATATACATTCCTGGCATCTTCATAGGTGCTCATCGTGATCGTCCCTTTATCAACGATAGCCTGGCTGGCATTAATCAACAGATTAAGGAAAACTTGAGACAATTGCGTCGTATCTGCCAATATCTTGGATTTTGCCTGATAGTCTTTTATGACCGTCACCTTATACTTTATCTCATTCCAGACGATCGCAAGCACCGACTCCAGGACATGATTAATCTCAACCGCAGCATTCTGCGTCTCGCTTCTGCGGGAGAAAGTACGCAGGTCAGAGACGATTTTCTTGATACGTACCGCCCCGTCAAGCGACTCCTGGTTCATCGCCTTCATGTCTTCGATCAATACCTTATTTTCTTTTTCCGTTAAAGAAATCTTTCCCTCGATCTGCTGGGTATAATCTTTAAGGCTTTGCAGGTTGCTGATTAGAAAACCGAGCGGATTATTGATCTCATGCGCGATACCCGCAGCCAACGTTCCCAAGGAAGCCATCTTTTCCATATGCACGATCTGAGCTTCGGCATCTTTTACAAGCTTTGTTTTCTCATCGACTTTTTTCTTCCAAAAGCTGTTCATGACAACGGTATATACCACGCAGGCAATAACGCTGATCGCGATCACTATGAGCATTCCCCCGATATTCATCTGCTTAACCCGCCCCTTCCCTATCCCGGCAGCAGGATATCTTCACCCGGCCGGGTCTCTTGTATGGTATCTATTCCCTAGTTCCCTTTAATAACGCGGATCATATTCCACAACGGCAGGAATATTGCCAACGCCATCCCGATAACCACCATTCCCAAGACCGCGGTCATCACCGGCTCGATCATCGTCGTTAGGTTTTTTATCGCATTCTTTACTTCCAAAGTAAAATATTCACACAATGAATCAAGCATGAGCGGCAACGCACCGCTCTTTTCTCCCACGGAGATCATGTAACCGACCAGGCGGGGGAAAAATTTACTGTTCAATACCGCTCCGGAAATACCCTTTCCGTCGGCAACATCGCGTTTAATAGCTTCGATCTCTTTTGCCAAAACAACATTGCCCAGCGTCATTCCGACGATATCGATCGTATTGAGCACCGGCAAGCCCGCCTGATACAAAACACTTAACATCGAGGCAAAACGCAACATCGTTATTTTCGTATATACCTTTCCATAAATATAGATCTTAAATTTTAAGCCATCCCAAAGGAACCTGCCTGAAGCGGTATTAATATACCACTTCACGAAAACAACTAATCCGATTATCGCCGGGAAGAGGATATACCAATAATACCGCAAGGTATCGCTGATAACGATCATCACCTGTGTCGGCAGGGGAAGATCGACTTTTGCTGCTTTATAGATCTGGGCGAACTGCGGAATAACAAAGATCGAAAGCACACAGACCGCGATTACCAGCGAGATCACGACCATTAACGGGTAACGCAGCGCTGCTTTGATATTCGTCTGGGTCTCTAAATCTTCTTCCAGCATATGCGCCAGGCGCAGCAAAACCTTTTCTAAAACGCCCGCGCTTTCCCCGGCGATCACCGTATTCACGTACAAGTCGGAAAAAACACCCGGGTGCTTCGCCATAGCCTGAGATAAACTTGATCCCCCTTCCACATCGCGCACCACCTGATGCAGGGCGTCTTTGAGCACGGGATCCTCGCATTGTTCCCCTAAAGCGGTTAACCCTTCCAGGATAGGAACCGCGGCTTTTATGATTGTGGCGAACTGCCGCGAGAAAATAACCAGCGACTCTATTTTTACTTTTTTTGACTGAGCAAAAAGCCCCCCAGACGAAACCCTTGATTTGGAGATCGAAGCATCTTTGGCTTTAACGCTGACATTGACCGGAATATACCCCATCTTCGCCAGCTTCGTCGTCAACTCCACTTCAGTTGAAGCGTCCATTTCGCCTTTAACAAGTTTTCCGTCTGAATCGACTGCCCGATATGCGTACGTTGACATATTTTACGATGCCTTTTTAGCCTGCTTTACAACTGCTCCGAGGAAACCCTTGAGATTTCTTCAATAGTAGTTACCCCTAACAAGACTTTCGATAACCCGTCTTCGCTTAAAAGTTTCATGCCGTTTTCCTGCCCTTTTTTACGCAAAGCAAGCGCGGATGCCTGCTGCACGATCATCTCTCTCATTTCATCACTGATCACCAACAATTCAAAGATGCCGGCCCGGCCGCGGTAACCAGTGCCTTTACAACTGTCGCATCCTTTCCCGTGATATAATGTCACGTTCGAGGCGTTCGTCAAGCCCCATTTTTCTAAGATAACTTTTGACGGCTGATACGGCTCTTTACAATTCTCGCAGATCTTCCTGACAAGCCGCTGCGCCATGACGCCGATTAAACAAGCGGAAATGAGAAACGGTTCAACTCCCATATTGACGAGCCGGGTCACTGCGGAAGGAGCATCATTGGTATGAAGCGTCGAGAACACTAAATGGCCGGTCAACGCTGCCTGGACAGCAATAACGGCAGTTTCTAAATCCCTGATTTCCCCCACCATAATCACGTCAGGATCCTGACGCAGTATAGCGCGCAAGCCATTGGCGAAAGTGATGCCGGCTTTTGCGTTAACCTGGATCTGCCGGATAAGCCCTAAACGATATTCCACAGGGTCTTCAATCGTAATAATGTGCCGGTCGATCGTATTGATCGTGGTGAGCGCGGAATAGAGCGTGGTCGTCTTACCGCTTCCCGTCGGACCGGTTGAAAGGATGATGCCGTATGGCTTGGAGATCAAGCCCCGGTAACGATCCAGGTCTGTCTGTGTCGCAAAACCCAACCGTTCCAGGCCGATCCTGACTGAAGCGGTATCCAAAAGCCTCATAACCAGGTTCTCTCCGTAAATAGTCGGAATAGTCGAAACACGGAAATCAATGATCTTTTCATCTACCTTAACCTGGAAATGGCCGTCCTGCGGGACCCTGCTTTCAGCAATATCCATCCCCGCTAACACCTTCAAACGGGAAAGGATCGCCGGTTCCCATTCTTTGGGAGGAGAAGGGATCTCGTGCATAATACCATCGATACGGAAGCGTATGCGGGTCATATCCTGTTCGGGCTCAATGTGAATATCTGAGGCCCGGTCATGGACTGCCTGAGCAATAACCAAATCTACCAACTTAATAATTGAGGTGCCTTCCGAACGTGACTCTTTGGAAGGGGCAGACTCTTTGGTATTTAACCCCTCAAGCAAGTTTTTAGTAATCTTGCGCTCAACATATAAACGCTGCTGCGCGTCTGCGATATCCTGAGTGCCGGCATAATAAACTTCAATAGGCATCCCGGTATGCATCTGTATCTGGTCAATGGCGTATAAATCATTCGGGTCAGCCATGGCAACGCGCAGCGTATTATTATCGATCTTAACCGGAATTGACTGTGTCTGGCGGGCTAACCCTTCCGGCACGGTTTTAATGAGCTCCTCGTCAAACTCGATATTTTCCAGGCTCACATACTTAAAACCCAGCGATCGGGCGATAGTTTCATGCAAGAGAGGGCGGGAAACAATATTCATATCAACCAGGACTTTATCCAGCGGCCGCTTTAACATTTTCATTTCCTGGCTTGCCCTGTCTATGTCCGCCTGATTAACCAATCCCGAGCTTAACAATAATCCTTCCAGATCTTTATCATTCATCTTAATCCCTGATAGTCAACAATCTTCCAACCCACGCCTTTACTGCGTTGGCATCATCTGCTTCAGGCGCGCATTTGAGATACTTCTGATAATACTCAACCGCCTTTTTATTATCTTTCAATTGTTCTTCATAGATAACACCCAGGTTATAGCAGGCATCAGCCTGATTCTGATTCAATGCCAGCGATTTCAAAAACATTTTTACTGCCTGGTTGAATTGCTTGGTTTTCAAATACTCGATCGCCAGGTTATAATATAAATCACTGCTCTGCGGCTCGATCTCAATGGCGCGCAGATAGAGCGGGATAGCGTCTTTTGATTGCTCTTTCTGGGACAAAAGCCATGCCCTGCGGGCTGAGGACACAGTAGGTTCATCGGCTGCCGGTGAGGCTTGCGCCGGCGGCGCTGTGCGGGGAGGTATTCCCCCCAGGAGATCCTGCGCTTTTTTTAATTCTTCGTCAGCAAGGGCATAATTTCCTTCCTGCATATATTTTTCCCCCGCAGAATAATACTCTTTTGCTTTCTTGATCTTATCAGTGGGAGAAAAAGAAGCCGCCTGGTATTCCTGGGCAGCGGCAAACACAGAAACGAACAAAACCCCTATCAGCATTCCCAGCGGAACTATACACGCGCGATCTTTTTTCACCTGCTATTCTCCACGATTTTTAGGCAGCAATTCAACATCGACTTTCTTTCCTGCAGCCGCTGCCGGATCCGCAGTATCAGAAGAAAAAGATGGATCAGCCAGTTTGAACATAGCGCTGACCTGCTGGAATTTATTTTGTAATTCGTTTAATTTCGCCTTAGTCTGGTTTAAATCATTGGCCAGGGTTTCCCGCTCTATTTGGACAGAAACATTCTGTTCCCGCAGCAGCGTGGATTCTTTTTTCATCTCTTTATATTTTGAGTAGACCTCAAATGTCTTGGCGTCTGCTTCTTCCAGCCGCTGCTTTATAAAAGCCATCTCTTCTTTGCGGCGAGACAGCTCAGCCTCATTCTGCTTCATGGCTAACTGTTCAGTCGCATGTACATCACTCAGATCGGAATAATCTTTGCGCAATTTCTCCAGCTGCGACTTAAACGAATTCATCTCTTTTACCAGGTCTTGATTTTTCTTATTCAAAAGCGCTAAACTCATCTTTTGTTTCTCGGTACGCTGCGCATACTCCTGTTTTTCCTGTATCAGCTTTGCCTCTCGAGCTTGAGCATCTTTTAATTCCCTGTCCAGCTTTTCCATAACCGGTTTTAAATCAGGCCCGCCGAGGGAAAGTTCTTGTAATGTTTTCTCCAAATCAAGCGCCTTCTGCGCTAACAATGCTTTTTCATTTGCCACGCTGAGCAGCTGCCCTGAAACAGAATTCAAGCTGCTCTGTAACGCTTCTTTCTGGGACTGCGCTTCTGCGAACTGTTTCTTAAACGCCTGCAATTCTTCTTCCTTGTGCGCCAGGCTTTCACGTAACCGCTCTGTTTGTTCTTTATATATTGCTACCTGGTTCAACAACGAAGGGATCTGCGAATTAACCGAATCAAGTTCTTTCCCTAAATTTTCTAATTGAGCGATAAATTCATTCCCCTTATCCGGCTGGAGTTTCAACTCCGTCAAAATACGCTCTAATTGAGAAATCTTTTCTTTTACCGGTAGCGAAATATCAGCGCTGCCTTTGAGCTTCGCCAATTCTTTCTCCAGGCCCTCCTTTTGCTGAACTGCATCTTTCAACTGTCCCTGCAGGTCAATGACCTTTGATTTTACATCGAGAGCCTTTGCTTTTTCTTCGTTAAACGACTGATGCAGGGTAAGATTAAACTTACCGAAGCCATTGACCACTTCCCGTAATTGCCGCACCTGAGATTCCAGCATTGAAACGGAAATCCCGTCCTTATCCACGCCGCTTGCCGGCCGGGCTTTTTTAGAAAGCTTGACCGCTTGGAAAAGCACAAAAGAAAGCAGCATGACTACGATAAAAAGGATGAAGAGTTTTTTATCCGTCATTTAACCTCTCTCATTTTAAGCTTCACCGGCCGGGGCAACTCAGTAACCATATTGCTCTCGCTGGCGATCAACGGTAAATCATTGTCTTTAATAATATGCGCAGTAACAAATATCAACAAGTCAGTCTTCTCAGTCGGGTTTTCAGTCGAACCGACTTCTTTCCGCTTAAAGAGAGCCCCCAAGAAAGGGATGTCTCCCAAGAAAGGGATTTTTTTCTCAGTCGTCGCTGCTTCATCCTTTACCATTCCGCCGATGACAACCGTTTGGCCGTCTCTAATCTGGACTTCTGTCTGCGCGGAGCGCGAAGATGTGATCGGGCCTTCTTTTACCCCATCGCGCTCAGAGGCGTATCCAACGAGGCTGCTCACTTCAGGTTTGAGCTTTAATTTAATATGCCCGTCAGGGCTGACCTGAGGGGTCACATCCAGTTTAACCCCGACATTATAATTGGTCCAACCGGTGATCTCTAAATTCCCGGTAGTATCATTACGCTCATACGTCGGCAATGACAACACCTTCCCGACATTGATCACGGCATTCTGATTATTGATGGTGACAATACGGGGGTTCGCGACAAGTCTCGTTTTATTGCGTGATTTCAAGAAATCAAGGATGGCCTGGAAAGCGGAAAAATCAAGGGTCCCAAAGGTAAAATCGCCCAAAACGGTATAGGGGAACCCCGTAGGATTAGCCGCATTAAAAGCAGCATCCGTTGCAGCTGCACTAGGCAAATAATTTTGTACGAGCTCATTGCCGCCTTTGGGGCTGAAAGGAAACGTTATTGCCCGTTTTGCGCCGGTAGCCTTAATGGTCGTCGTCCAATCGATCCCTAATTTATCGTTGACCGTAAGCGATGTCTCGATCATCTTGGCTTCGATCAAAACCTGAGAAGTCAATTCATCGAGGGATGGGACCATAGCTTCGATCTTATTAATTACGGAGAGCGAATCAGTAACAATGATCGAATTGGAACGGCTGTCGGCTTCGATTGAGCCGTCTGAAGAAAGAACTTTGGCGAGAGTAACCTTGAGGATGGCGGCATCGGCATTATTGAGTTTAAAAAGTTTTGTCTGATTACCCTGTTTGACAACTTCATCCTGTGTCGTCACTTTATAGACATTATCTTTCTTGGAGTAAGCAAAGCCATTAACGGTAACAATGGAATCCAGCGCTTGCTCAATACTGACATTGTTCAATTGCACGGTAACCAGTCCCTTGACCGTTTCCGAGAAAATAATATTCAGGTTATATTGTTTAGCCAGCTGGCGCAAAACATCCTTAATATCAACCTCGCGGAATTCCAGCGTTTCAATCATCTGCTGTTCTTGAGCAGCAAGGAAGCCGGCCCAAGACAAAAACAGCCCCAACAAGATAACAACACATAATTTCAGCCTGACCCGATTCTTACTCATTATGAATGCCTCTTGGATAACACCTGATTTTTTCCTGATAAAAAATTATACCACACTCCCAGCAATAGTTTGACTATTTTTATACACGCCAAAGCTCATTGGTTTTGTTCCCCGGGAAACGTCAAATAAAAACTCTGGCTTTCTTTTTTAAGCAACACCTTTGCTTTCTGAACTTCAACGACTTCATAACCGCCTACCGCGTCGCCTTGCTTCACGATCTCATTATTAATAAAAGCGTAACCTGCCCTGCCTTTTCCGAAAGAGATGCCCTGGAGTTTAAGTTCATCCATTTTAAATTCTTTATCAAACAGGGCAATAAAAGGGTCGCGTCCCCAGCTAAGCTTGCCTCGCTCCAGCTGCTGGATACGCATAGTATCGCCGGCAGCCGGCGTTGCGGCAGACATCGATGGAGACAATACTGCCACCGGAGGGGCCAGCGACACGGTTGTTTGCGTCTCGGGGATCGGCGCTTTAGAAGGCTTCTTCTTTAAATTCCCCAACGTAACAAAGGCTAAAACGACGATAAGACAACCTGTTAAGATAAATTGTTTTATTTGTTTAGACATACGTATTTAAAGATTAACCGCTATATTTCTAAAACCATGTACGTGCTCAAAAGCAGCGTTGCCACCAGGTCCCGAGTCTTTGCCGGCTCTTTTTCTTTTAACGCAGTCTGCACAACAACAGAAATATCCTTAACTGCCTTTTTATCAATGGTTATCGACTCCACGATAAAAGCTACCTGCAATTTCCCGAGATTCGCTAAATATTCCCCCAATTCCTGGTAAGAACAATTGAGCACTACCTCAATATACACTTTATTGACACCGGGAGGAAGGTTTTCACTCGATGACCGTATATCATCGCGCGGCCGTATCGAAGATACCGACATATTATACTGGCTTATCGAGTAACCTAACAACGTGACCAGCCGCGGGACCTGTTTTTTATTAATTTCAGCGTCTTTAAATTCCTCCGCCTTCTTAGCAATATCTTCCATGGCTTTTTTGGGGTCAGGCAGCGCGCGGATAAGCGCCTCTGATTCCTGAAGCTTAAACTGTTGTTCGCTGAATTCAGTTTTAAGCTTATTCGCCGCCTTTGCCAATGCCCCCCCTAAAAATATCTGGATAAGGGCCAAAATAACGGCAGAAACAATAAAAATAAGCGCTATATCCTTAAGAGTGTTCCCGATTTTCTTCGCCATGATACTTTTTGCTAATATTCCAATTTACAGGTTATTTCGAACGTTGCCGCAGGGATTGAAGAATATTTATCCGGCTCGCTGGCAACTAAAACAACATCCTTAAAAAAAGGTGATTCCTCCAGCACCATCTGATACTGCGATAATGCCAGATCCACGATAGTATACTGAGAAACGATCCTGCCGCGCAAACGTATTTCTTTCGGTTCTTTTGCCGCTTCGGTACTGACCATCGAGAGCACGACATTCTTCGGCGTAATATTGCTAAGCTCTTTAAAAACCCCCCACCAAAGGGGCTGTTTTCCTATGGCTTTTTCCAAAAGGTCTTTGCGCTGATCTAAGCGTGTTTTCATATCTAAATACCCTCTTACCTGAGCAACCGTCGGTTCCAGGCGCAAAATTTCCTCCTGGGTCGCCTGAATAAGGCTTTTATACCTGACGTTATTAAGGTAGCTAAACCCGTGCATTACTAAAAATAAAAGCAAGGTTACCGGGAAGAAGAGTCTAAGCAACAACCGTAAAAAGAGTGTTTTTTGCTCTAACTTTTCAGTATTCGGCAAAAGATTTATTTTCCCGCCGCTGCCTAAACAAAGGCCAAAGGCTACCGCCAAATGTGGCGCAGCCTGTTCCATTACAAAATCCTGTTTTAAAACTCCTTTTTCGGTCCACCCCTTGATCGTCTTAAGCACATTAAGCCGTTCCACCTTCTTTAACCGTTCAAGATTATACAAAAAAAACTTATCAAGATTCTTCAAACGGGAGCTGCCGCCGGTAATATACAACTCCTCGATATTTTCGGCTTTAAACGTCTTGGCGTAATAACTGACGGTACGAGTGATCTCCATGATCAGCCGCTCCAGGGTCGGCCGAAACATCGTCGATATCTGTTCGCCCAGTAAAGCCCCGTAATCCGTCAAGAACTCAGTCCGGGACTCGTCTTCCAGAGGAATACCGCAATTACGCTTGATCTTCTCGGCGTCATCAAAGCTTAATTCAATGGTCTGGCTCCCGGAATCTATTGGTTTTGCCATTGCCCGGGTCAAGTGGTCGCCGCCGACAGGGATATCGCGCATAAATACCAGGTCCCTGCCTTTATAAAAATTGAGCGTTGTATTATTAGCGCCCACATCAAGCAGCATAACGGTCTTATTCGCGGGTGCCTCGACACAAAAAGACACCAGGTTACCGAGCGCGTCAGGGATAATATTGATCGCCACCGGACGGATATTGATATCTTTGAGGAACTGCATCTGCTCATCGAGAGCCAAGCGGTCAACCGCAATACAGGTTACCTGCAGGTTCGGCCCCTTATCGTCCTGCCCGCGGCCGGTAATAAAAAAATCAAAAGACACGTTGTTGATATCGACCTGAAAAGGCATCCGTTTCTTCAATTCCAGGCCGATCAACCCGCGTAAATCTTTTTTATTGATCACCGGGACGCTCAGAGAAAAGACAAATATCCCTTTCCCGGAAATGGCAAGGCGGGCAAAGCGTGTTTTAATGGGGCTCTCAGCGATAAATTTCTTAATAATATCCTGAATGAGTTTTTTCTTGGCAAGAGCATCTTCCCTGATATCCAAAGGGATGCTGCGGATAACACAATCTGTTATCAGGTATCCTTTGCTTATCTTCTGCAGCTGCAAAACCTTGATATGGCTTGAGCCAATGTCAATCCCGATAACATGCTGCCCGGAAGCAATAAAATTCTGGAAAGACGCAGCAAACACAGTCCAGAAATCATGAGATGACGATTTCGGCTTTGCCGGTTTCACAGCGCCCTGATTTCCCTTCGGTTTCTGATCGCTCATCTTCTGGTAGCCCTCACCTTTACAATCTCTAACTCTTTAAGTATCTTTTCCTGATTACTGACTACCACCGCTAATTGAACAAGGATTTTTTTGTCAGCCTCGCTCGTATTTGCTAATACCTGATCTAGTTTTGCTTCCATCTTGGCAAGTTCATCGCCGCCTGCCGGCTCAACGGGACGCTGGGCGCGTAAAGTTGCATGTACACAAAAACAAACCAGAGCTATTATCCCTATACCTACAGCTATTTTCTTTCCCATACCAACACCTCCCTACTGTTCCTGCCAGGTAATAGAATCAAAGGCTCCGATAAAACCGTTATCTTTGACAAACCTGGTCGAATACCGTATCCTCACCCGCCCGTCTAAATAAACATCATTGCCCATCACAGACCTTCCATCAATATAGTTAAGGTATATCGTGCCGTTCTGCGTATAAATAAGCCCGTCGAAATTCCGGGCATCTCTCCTTTGTGTCTCATTATTGTCTGACGGAGTTTCATAAGAAAGTATATTTCCATATTGTGTTGCCAGGTTCGGATAGGTCAGGCGAATAACCCTGCGGGAACGCCTCCCGCGGGGAACCCTTTGGCGCGAAGCGACCATAGAGATTGCATCTTCCCCTTTAATAACAATATCTCTTTCCGCGACGAGGCTGGTGCCGTTAAAGGTGAGATTATCGTCTCTTACATCAAGAAGTAAATCTCCCGTGACATACCAGAGATTTTCATTGTCATAATCATGGTTGGGATTACTATGGTTTGAGTCATAGTAAAACCGCCTGGTTAAAGCCACATCTTCGTTGGCCAGCCAACGGTCAGCAGGCCGGGAATTAAAGTTAATGCTTGCGTCAAATTCCAAGGTAACTGTATTATTACTGATCCGGTTTACAATTACTCCCCAGTTTCTATAGCCCCATTTATTGGCAAGAATAAGATCTTCCCGCTTATTACGCAGCACCACCTCCTGAGTCCACGATGAACCTGACGGCCCGGGAGGGGGAGTAGTAAAAACATCGCTCTTTAACCGCACCTGCAACTGCCGGGCAGAAACCACGCTCACGCTATCAATAACCGCATCTAACTGCAAAGCGGTAGGAGCCCAGACGCGGCTGCCCGCCTGGTCGCGAAAATACTGCATATCAATCCCCTGGTAACCGGTATCTGTGGGCACCCTATCCCGCAAACCGCTTGAAACATCCGGGACATTCAAATCGGCGGTTTCATTATGGGTAGAATTATTGTTTCCTTCATAGCCGTCTGTCGTATCAGCCGGACGGTCTACAACAACAATATCCCCGTCTATAGAAGAGTTGTTATGCCAATCTGACCAGTCAAAAAGATGTTTGATCGCACTTGCTTCATTGATTGTTCCCGCGGAAACGCTTAATTTCAATTGCCGCATTGCCAAGTATGAAGTTTCAGTGGGGACATAGCCTCTGACTTCTATGATCGCATCGCCTGCTTCCCCTGTTTGCGGGTTGCGGCAGCAGACGGTATACTCACCGGGGCTCAAAAAATATTTCGGCCGCTCACCCGTATCATTACAGTCACGGTCATTATTAAGGTCGGTCCGCCAGGTTGCATCATTCATATAGCGCACCAGCGCCCATTGGCCGCCTGACTCTGCGAGATTCAGCGCGCGTTCAGATTCCAATAAACGGGATGAAGCGTCAAAATCAGTCGAGATCATCGATGACAAAGACCACCCCAGGAGCGCAAACATAAGCATGGCAAAAATTACAATGACCAAACTCATCCCTTTTTTATTCACCGACATCTTTGCCTCTTTTGTAAAAAGAAATATTTCCTATCCTAAAGGTTTCTAAAAAATATCTGCGCTGTCACGGTCTTATCTAAAGTCCTATCGGAACCACTTGAAACAAAAACCATGGCGATCTTGATACGATAAATATCAGACTCTTGCGGATTAAGCAAGGGCGAAGCAATCGGCGCATTATTTGCGTTATAGTAGGTAAACGTCACCGCGCTGAGGCCGCTTACCAAAACATTCTCGATAGTATTGCTGCCCCGGATCAAAGCATTACCTGAAAATCGATAACGGATCATCGTATCGCTGACATCCATAAAGCGGAATTCCGACGAGCCTGCCGTATAAACCGATAAGGCATCTTTGATCTGCCGCATCTCCCGGGACATACGCATCAATGCCATCCGCCCCTGGCTGACCGATTCACTGCGAAAAGAAATAAAGCGCCATAAATCAATTACTCCTTTGACATATAGCGATGAAGTTGCAGTTAAAACACCGACGATCACCATGACCGTTACCAACTCTATCAACGTGACTGCTTTTTTACGCTGCACACAGACAGATATATCACGGGTAATCATTACGTGCTATCCCCTCTAATAAGCGCCGACAATAGTTGTTAAACTTATATCGCTTGCTAAATTATTGCTCCGGGAAACGTTCACCTGAATACGTTTATAACAGCACTGAGAGCAACTATTGCAATCCGTCTGCTCTACACACGAAGAAACCGCACCACAAGCTCCCCAGGCATTCCCGCTCAAATTCACATAATCGATCGCGATTGTGCGCGTGTACCCCAAAGCAGGTGTGGTAACCAAAGAGTCAGTGCACCCGACAAAATCATCAACATCATTAAAAGTATCTTTATCATTCCTGTTTTCCCCGCTCTCCGCGCCAAAAGAAGCGCTGGGAGTCCAGGGAGAAGTATCATTATTATCAAAGCTTTTTGACTTGACCTCTTCCATTAATTGCTGCGCGTAAAACGCCGCGTCCGCTAAAGATTCTGAACGGACTGACCGCCACGAAACATCAGACCACATCGTCATTAATACCGGCACGCTAAAACCCAAGACCACGATTATGACGATCAACTCAATTAACGACATACCCTTATTATTCATTGCACCCTCACCCATCCGGTATTTGGCGAAACATAAACGCTCAAATCCTCGTTACGGCAGCTAAACCTGACCTGTCCGTCGGCAGCTAACGGATTGCCCGTGGCGTCTTGAGGGACACCCTGCCAATCAAAACAGAGGATATTAGAACTCCCAAAACTTGCCGTTGTAATGCTTATTCCTTTAAACTGCGGGTCATTGACAAAATCAACCCTGAAATTATTACGGCCAAAAGGAGACAGGGCGAAACTATTATCTAATTTCTGGACATCATATCGATTCGTCGGATTATTATAGAATGTTATCTTGTAAGTCTGGTGGCGGGAAACAGCAAGCTGCTGCACATAGCGGATATCTGAAACTGTTTTTTGTACTGCGCTGGCGAGTTTCATGGAATAAAAACTATCAATGCGGGGAATTGCAAGGCCCACCATGATCCCGATAATAGCCATCACCATGATCAGCTCAACCAGGCTCATACCCCGGCCCAAGATCTGTTCCATCTTGCGAAGGTCATCTTCCGAATATTCCCGCCACTGATTGATACGATTTCTCCGCGGTGTTGGAAAAATTCCTTTCTTTTCATAGCGAACCAGAGTTTGCTTAGAGAGCCTTAATTTCTCCGCAATCTCTGAAGCGCGAAAAATGCGCATCTAAAAGCTCCTGATATGGTTTAATACTATTTGTCATAATTTTATTATATTATAGGAAATTGTCAAGATAAATATCATTTAAACACTTAAGATATATTGGGTTAAATAGAATATAACGGGTATTGGTTAATCAGAGAATTTGATGATCGGGGATTTTTGTTAATAATTCCTTTGCCTCCCCTATTACAAACATAGAACCTGTAATAAGGATAACATCATCGCGCTGGGCAATTTTTTGAGCCAATGATAAAGCGGTTTTAACATTAACAACAACCCGGACACAATCGTCAGCGATCATACCTTCCATCCGCAAGAAAATATCCTGGGGCTTTGCTGCCCGGTTGTTCTGAGCTTTGGTAAGCATGACCTTCTGACTCAAAGGAACCAGGGCTTTACATATGCCGGCAATATCTTTATCCCGGGAAATCCCTAATACAAGAATTACTTTTTTGCCAGGGAACAACTTTACCAACGACTGTTTAAGCATCTCTGCGGAAGCGGCATTGTGAGCGCCGTCTAAAATGATCCATGGCTCTCTCGATATGATCTCAAATCTTCCCGGCCAAAGCGTATTATATAAACCATTTTTA
This sequence comes from Candidatus Omnitrophota bacterium, assembly GCA_041662125.1. Lineage (GTDB taxonomy): Bacteria > Omnitrophota > Gorgyraeia > Gygaellales > Profunditerraquicolaceae > JBAZTA01. Next base: position 27,274 of record JBAZTA010000004.1, read on the forward strand.
CATGCCTTTTCTGAGACGCTTACGTGATAATATTTCTTGAGCGCCCCTACGATTCCCAGCGCCACTGAAGCATTGATCAATTGATGCTCTCCTAATAAAGGCGTACGCATCTTATGAAAATTCCCTAAACGGCCGCTGACTGAGAACTCCTGATAATCAAGCCGGCTCTGCAGTAATCGATATCTGATATCACTGCCGACTTTATAGAGTGGCGCCGGCAGGCTGGAACATTTTAGTTCAATCACTTGTAGCGCTGCCTTTTCCTGCGGCGCGGTAATCACGACAGGGCGTTTCCCTGCCTCTCCTGAACGCTCTGGCGCTTTAATAATGCCTGCTTTCTCTGTGGCAATCGCAGCAAGTGTAGACCCAAGTTTATGCGTATGGTCATAACTGATAGAAGTAATCGCGCAAACAAGGGAATCAACCACATTAGTAGAATCGATCCTCCCCCCTAACCCGGTTTCTAAGACGACAAAATCGGCATGCTTCTCTTTATAATATACAAAGGCTACAATCGTCAGGACCTCAAAAAAAGTCAGCGGGCCGTATTTCGACGTACGGTTATACCGGTTTATCAATGGTTTTAAGCCTTGTGTCAGCCGCACCAGCTCTTTCTCGGATATCATTCCTTCAAAATCTTTTTTCACACCCCCGCGCATCCGCACAAGAGGCGGCTGCTTTGATCGCATAAGAACCCTGATCCTCTCCCTGACATTAAACAAATGCGGCGAAGTAAAAAGCCCGACAATATATCCTGCCTCACGCAGCATATACGCTACCATCGCACAAACCGACCCCTTGCCCTTGGTACCGGCGACATGAATGATCTTAAGGCTATCCTGAGGATTATGTATGCTCGTTAAGAAATCCTTGATACGCTCCAGCTTCAAAGATTGCTTATACGGATAATGAACCTTTTTCTCGTAATTGATAAAAGAATTTAAATACTGCAGTGTCTGCTGATATGTCATAACGGGGATATGAAGCGTTTAATGTTTAAAGTGGCGCACGCCTGTCAGGACCATAGCAATGGTATGTTTATCACAGGCCTTAATGATCTCGGGATCGGCGATAGAGCCGCCCGGCTGAATAATTGCGCGCACCCCTTTTTTTGCCGCTTCCAAGATTGAATCCGGCTTAGGAAAGAAACCATCGGAAGCCAGGCAGGAATTGATAGTATTCTTGCCTGCTTTTGTTTTGGCGATAATAACCGAATCAACCCTCGAGCTTTGGCCTGCGCCAATACCGATAGTTTTTGTCCCTTTGGCCAAAACGATGGCATTTGATTTAACGTGCTTGGCGACTTTCCAGGCGAATAAAAGCGAGTTTAACTGCGCCTGAGTCGGTTTTTTACGGGTAACGGTCTTAAGATCTTCTTGACGAACGAGCTCAAGATCTTTATCCTGCAATAACAGCCCGCCGGATACTTTTTTAAAATCACAATCCTTGCGCATATCGATGTCTTTCAATTCCAGAACCCTCAGATTTTTCTTTACGCTGAAAACCTTTAGCGCGTCGCGGTCAAAACCAGGAGCAATAATACATTCTAAAAACCCGCTCTCGACAATAACCCGGGCAGCCTTTGCGTCGACTTGGCGGTTTAAACCCACAATCCCTCCGAACGCAGAAAGAGGGTCGCCCGCAAACGCCTCCTGATACGCTTTGGTTATATCCTTTGCTTCGGCGACACCACAGGGATTATTATGTTTTACAATGACTGCTGCCGGAGATAAGAATTCTTTCAGCAATTCCCAGGCGCTGTTTAAATCAAGGATATTATTAAAAGAAAGTTCTTTGCCCTGTACCTGCCTCAAAGAAGCCATGCCACAAAGCGCCCCCTGGTCCCGGTAAAATGCCGCTGCTTGATGAGGGTTTTCCCCATAACGCAGATCCTGTATTTTAGTAAACGATAATTCCAGTTTTGCCGGGAAAGAAGTATTGGTGGCTCTGCCACCAATAGCTTTTTTACTGAGGTATTGATAAATCGCTTCGTCGTATTGCGCAGTGCTCTTAAAAACCTGCGCTGCGAATCCCCGCGCGGTCTTTTCGCTGACACACCCCTGGGTTTCCTCCAATTCTTTGATCAATGACGGGTATTGAGAAACAGATGAAACTACCACTACTGAACAGAAGTTTTTTGCCGCCGAACGCAGCATTGACGGGCCGCCGATATCGATATTCTCAATAGCCTCTTCTTCGGCAACACCGGGCTTTTGCACGGCCTTTTCAAACGGATAAAGATTAACCACCGCCATATCGATCAAACCGATCCCCAAACTTTCAAGTTTTTGAATATGTTCGGGATTTTGACGCACCGCCAGAAGCCCGCCATGGATCTTCGGATGCAGCGTTTTAACTCTGCCGTCGAGTATTTCCGGAAAACCAGTATAATCGGAAACGTCTTTTACGGCGATACCCTTATCCCTCAATAATTTCGCCGTTCCTCCCGTCGAAAGGATCTCAACGCCGAACGCATTGAGCGTTTTCGCCAGCTCCACGATACTTGTTTTATCCGATACGCTAATGAGCGCTCTTTTTATTTTTATCATCTGTTCCCCTTAATTTTACTGTACTAGGTGCGGCTATTTATTAAACCTGAAATTGGCAAGGTCAGCATCCTGCATAATATAATCTTTCTGTTCAAGGCGCTGCTTTCCCGCCTGTTTCGCCTGCGTTTCACCGCCTGCCTGAATAAAATCATTGAACCCGATAATTTCCGCGCGGATAAAACCTTTCTGAATATCAGAATGTATTACTCCCGCGGCCTCCCAGGCAGTTGCCCCCTGCTTAAGGCTCCAGGCGCGGTTTTCTTTATCACCAACCGTAAAAAAGCTGATATAACCGCTCTCCTTATATGCCTTGGCTAAAACGCTACTTATATCTTCCAACTCCTGTTTCTCGACGCAAACGACCGGTTTACCCGTCACTAAACCATAGCCGGACATCAATTCTTTTTCTTGCGGGGTTAAAGGAGAACTGAAAATAAATTCCTCTTTTTCCAGGACCGCTTTCAATTTTTGCAACAACGCTTTTTCATCATCTGAAGCGCTGCGGCCCAGGCGGCCTTCGACAAATTCCAGGTCCTTGATGATCAAATCAGTGCGGGAATCAGAGAAGGTCAGAATAGCGTCAGCATTCGGGATTTCGTTTTCTCCGACCAACTCAACCTGGACAGAGGTCTTTTTCTTTGCCTTGACTAATTTATCCACCTGGTCAAGGCGGACATCTTTGATATTTTGTTTCCCTATGGTTATATCCGGGAGAGCATAAAGAGCGATTTTCATGTTTTTTATGCGTGCATAACTTATGAGCATACTAGCTCACCAAGCTATCAACGCGGTTAAATACCTTTTCGTTTTTAATTAGTGGTGCTCTGCGTGCGCGTGATCCTCTTCGTGTTTCTTGGAAGCCAGGTATTGGCTGATAATCGTAGACGCAATCTTATGCGGGGCTTCTGCGTAATGGGAAAACCGCATAGTATAGGAACCGCGGCCGCCGGTAATCGAACGCAGATCATTGGCATAGGTAAACATTTCAGACGCCGGCACTTGCGACTTAACGACCTGGGATTTCCCCAAAACATCCATCCCGATCATATGCCCCCGGCGGGAATTGATATCTCCTGATATTGCGCCAAGAAATTCTTCAGGAATAACAACTGCTACATCCATAACCGGCTCCAGTAAAACCGGGCCTGCTTCAGCAACCGCTTTTCGCAGAGCCATGGCTCCTGCGATCTGAAAGGCCATGTCGGAGGAATCAACATCATGATACGAACCATCGACAAGCGTGACCCTGACATCCACAATCGGATATCCCGCCACCGCCCCTTCGGCGCACGCCTGGCGTATCCCTTTTTCAGCGGAGGGAATAAAATTTCTCGGGATCGCCCCACCAAAGACTTTATCAAGGAACTCAAAGCCTTTACTTCTTTCTAAAGGCTCGATCTCAATCCACACATCGCCGTATTGGCCGCGGCCTCCAGACTGGCGTTTAAACTTCCCCTGCACCCGCGCTTTTTTCGTAATTGTTTCTTTATAGGATACTTTCGGGATGCCGAGGTCGACCTCGACGTTAAACCTCTTTTTCATCCGCTCAACCATGATCGCCAAATGCAGATCGCCTAACCCGGAAACGATCAACTCTTTAGTCTGCTGATCATGGGTAACTTTAAAGGTAAGATCCTCTGCCGCCAGCTTATGCAGGGCATTGGCGATCTTATCCTCGTCATTTCGTGATTTCGGGTTTACCGATGCTGATATCGCCGGCTCAGGGAACGCAACCGGCTCAAAACGAACAGGGTCTTTTTCGTCAGCAAGCGAATCTGATGTGACGGTATCTTTTAATTTAGAGATAGCGACAATATCTCCGCAGGATGCAAAATCAACCTGCCGTTGTTCTTTTCCCTGCAGGATATAAATATGGCCGATGCGCTCCTTAACCTGCTTACTCACATTATAGAATGCGGTATTGGATAGTAAAGAGCCGGAGAATACGCGCAGAAGCGTCAAATGGCCGACGTATGGATCAGATATCGACTTAAAAACAAAGGCGGAAAAATGAGCTTCAGGAGAAAGGACGATCTCCCTGGTTTCTTCCGGCTTTAACGGATTACTCGCAGTTACTTTCGCGCGCTCCAAAGGATTCGGGAGATATTTAAGGATCGCATCCAAGAACTCCACCACCCCTGTATCAGTAGTAGCGGAACCTGTAAGCACCGGAAAAATCTTTCGTTTGATCACTGCCTGCCGCAGGCTCACCGTTAATTCTTCCGCTGATAACGCGGCACCGTTCAAATATTTCTCCAGGAGCGTATCATCGCTTTCCGCAACAACTTCCACCAATTCAGGGGCACTCAAATCAGCAATGATCACCGCTTTTTTTGAAAGCCTGTTTTGAATATCAGCAACTACCCCTGTAACATCAACCCCTTCTTTATCAGTTTTATTGATAAAAATAATACAGGGTAATCCGGCATCCTCTGCCATCTGCCATGCCCGTTCAGTCCCCACTTCAACGCCGGCGGTCACATCGATAACGATCCCCGCGCTATCGACCGCCCGCAGGCCCGAAAGAACTTCTCCGAGAAAATCCGCGTAACCGGGAGCATCAACAATCTGGATCCGGGAATCCCTGCAATCACAAAACACAAAGCTTGCGTTAATCGAACTCTTGCGCGCTATTTCATCAAAACTATAATCGCTCGTGGTAGTTCCGTCGGCGATCGCGCCCTTTCGTGTCGTCGCCTTACAGAGGAAAAGCATGCTTTCCGCAAGAGAAGTCTTCCCGCACTGCGCGTGGCCTAACAAAATGAGACTGCGCTTATTTTTTACGTCCATATGCTTAGCACTCCTTTGTAATAATAACGTTTATGTTAATTATTATTGAGTCAAAGAAAAAAGCAGCATAAGTAGTAAAATATCCGGATTGTATTATATATAGGTAAAATTATATCTCAGAGCCGAAAGGCGGTCAAGGAAATAAAACATACACGAATTCAACCAGGGAGCAAAAGTTTTTGGTTGATTTTAGATTACTCGAGATAGGTATAGATTTTCCCTTTATAGTTACGCAAAACGTACTTGCCTTTTGCCTGGGAAAGCACATAATTGGAACTGATAGGGATCTTTCCACCGCCACCAGGGCCGTCGATAACATAGGTCGGGACAGCATACCCTGAAGTATGGCCGCGCAGTTTCTCCATAATATTAATGCCCACTGCCACGGGAGTGCGGAAATGGCCGCTGCCCTTTACCGGGTCACATTGATAAATATAATACGGACGAACCCTGATCTTGAGCAGATCATGCATCAGTTTACGCATAATATAGGGCCGGTCATTAATACCCTGCAACAAGACAGTCTGGCTTCCTAACGGGACCCCTGCTTCAGACAGCATGTCGCAAGCGATCTTACAGCGCCTGGTAATTTCTTTCGGATGGTTAAAATGAATACTCATCCAAATCGGTGAATACTTCTTCAGTGTGGAGATCAACCCTTCAGTAATACGCTGCGGGAGAGTTACCGGAACCCTGGTACCGATGCGCAAGAATTCGACATGCGGTATCGCGCGCAGTTTCTTCAGCAGGTCACCCAACACATCATCCTCAAGCAATAAGGGATCGCCTCCGGAAATCAATACATCACGGATCTTTTTATTGCCGCGGATATAATCGAGGGCCGCATCCAGCTTATTTAATGAGCCGACCGCGCCGCTATCTTCCTTTCCCACTAACCTTCTTCTGGTGCAATGGCGGCAATACATAGCACATTGTTCAGTAACCAAAAGTAGAATACGGTCCGGGTAGCGGTGCACTAAATGGGGAGCGGGAGAATCACGGTCTTCCGCGCATGGATCAACCATTTCGTAGGGCCCGATCTGAAATTCACTCAACGTAGGAACTGCCTGGCGCCTGATAGGGCAGCGGGTATCTTCCTGATCGATCAAAGTCGCCCAGTACGGGGTAATAGCCATTGCCATTCTCCCCTTGGCATTTTTGAGACCTTCTTCCTCTTCAGGAGTAAGCTTAATAATCTGGCTGATTTGCTCTATCTTGGTAACACGGTTTTTTAACTGCCACCGCCAATCTTCCCAATCCAGCGGATTAACATCCTTATACAAGCTTATCTGCTGGTAATCCCTGCCCCTTTTTCCCGGCCGGGGGGCTGTTAAACTTTCTGGCAGTAATTTTTGGCTTTCTGTTACCACCGGATTATTCATCTTTTGATTTCCTCCTTTTATACGCGCTCATTAATATCGATTCGATCAAATCATCATAGGTCATTCCCGCCGCATACGCCATGATCGGGAAATTCGATTCTTTGGGATTAAGCCCGGGCAACGGATTTATCTCCAGGACATAGGGGATATTATCCTCACTTAGCCGTATATCCGTACGGGAAATATCGAGGCAGCCAACCGCCCGATGAGTACGTAACGCGACTTCTTTAATTTTCTTTTCTGTTTCTCTATCCAGGCGTGCCGGGCAATAGAATGTCGGCGTCAACCCCATTTCGACATTCCCCTGGAATTCTTTCATGCGCCAGGAATAAAAATATTCACCGCTCTTAGCGCAACTCGAAAAATCTATTTCCAAGATAGGCAAAACTTCTGTTTTACCGTTTTCTAAGACACCGACCGTAAACTCTCTGCCTTCGATAAATTCCTCTACCAATACTTCCTGCTTATAAAAAGAAATGATTTCATTTGCTTTATCAAAAAGCTCTTGCGGTGAATGGACCACGTTTGATTTATTAATGCCTTTGGCGGAACCTTCGCAATTCGGTTTGAGGATCAAAGGAAAACGCAAAGAGGGATCGAGCTTTTCATTGCCTTTTACTAAGATCTGGAAAGGCGGCGTGGGAATATTTTCCGCTTTCAGGATCTTTTTGGTAAGCGCCTTATTTAAAGCCAGCGCCAACGAAAGGGTATTAGAACCGGTATAGGGAATATTCAAATAATCCAAGATCGCCGGGACCTCGGATTCACGGAACTTACCGTGGTTTCCCTCGGCAATATTAAAGACCATATCAGCGCTATGCTTCTTGAAGAAAGAGAATAGGTTTGAACGCTCCACATCAACATAGTCGACACTATGCCCCCGGGACCGCAGCGCGGACGTGATCGCGTGGATAGTCTCTTCGGAATCAAATTCGGAATAATAATCCGCAGGCTTTGTTTCGTCTTCTTTTTTAAGGTTACACGTCAGGGTAATCTTCACCCTGCCCTTCCTTTCCTTTTTTACGTAAGATTATAGCGTTTCAAGGCGCTTCTTAAAATCCTGCCAATAATTTCATTGTACGAAATGCCAAGAGCCTTGGCGACGGCCATAAACACATCTTCCGAAGATAGCGACGGCAGCGGATTGATCTCCAAGACATAGGGTTTACCTTTTTCATCAACCCGGAAATCAATCCTGCCAAAATCCTGGCATTCGATCGCGTTATAGGTGTCAAGCGCCAGGCTGCTTAATTCAGCAGCCAATTCCGGCTTTATTTTTGCCGGGCAGACATATTCTAAAGCATCCGACTTAATATGCCCAAACGTATAGAATTTATCATTAAGTTTTAATTTCCCGTCGATCTTGATCTGCACGATCGGCATGACTTCCGGAGGGTCGTTGCCGATGATGGCAACGGTAAATTCTTCCCCGCGGATGAATTCCTCAACCAGCGCAGGCTGCTTATACGTATTAATCACATACTCAACCTGCTTTTTTAATTCTTCCATATTCTCCACGCGCGAATTATCATTCATCCCTTTCGAAGACCCTTCAAACCTGGGTTTAACGATCATAGGAAAACGAGCATGGTCCATATCCGGAAAAGGGTTGTCATCAGGCTTGACTTCAAAAGATTTCGGCGTCCTGATATCATCGGCAATAAAGATCTTTTTTGCCATCAGCTTATCAAGCGATAATCCCAAACTCAAGGCGTCAGCGCCGACAAAAGGAATACCCGCCATCTCAAGCAAAATCGGGACCTGCGACTCACGGTTCCTGCCGGAAATCCCTTCGGAGATATTAAAGACAATGTCAACTTTGAGATCGCTGATATTATCCAAGAGATTCATTACATTGCCGATCTTCTTTACCTTAAACCCCTGAGACTCAATCGCCTTTGCGATAACATCGATGGTCGAGGGGTGGTCAAATTCGGCATTCGCGTCCGGAGGATCGCCCTCTTTGAATTCGTAATCAGTTTTTAAATCGTATGTTAAGCCGATTGTTTTCATCGCATATAAAAAATAAAGGCTCTTCCCATATAGAGCCTTTTAAAGTTTTTACCTGATTTTTCCAATGTCCCTACCTATCCTCCCTAAAAAAATTAATAAATACTACACTGTTACATTTAATTTTTTATCACATCTATCAAGTTTGTCAAGTATTTTCTATCGACGGGAAAAAAGCGCGGGGAAAAAATTTTTTCACCACAGCGAATTATATGAAGTATTACGCCGTAAATTCAATATTTCCCCAGCTGGCAAAACGATCGCCAAACACTATAACAGCGCCGCTGATACCTTTAAGCGACCGGGCAAAATCGATTGCAGCGGGCAAATCTTCCTGCGTATGCACGCGGTTACCGACCGCAGTAGCAGCGGCATCAGCCAATGACGCATCTGCGGCAATAATAACAACGCTGTCGGCGCAGCCAAAACTTAGTGAATGCCCGACGGTACCTGATGACGTACAAATTCCCATCGGTTTAATCCCTGGCTTTATTTTAAGACAGATCTTTTGCGATAACACAGAACTCCCCGAATAAATACTCAAAATTCTAGGTTGAGTTGTTTTTAAGAAAATGTCCCCCCCATTTTCAATAATAACATCTCTATACCCCTTACGCAGGAGGGATGTTCCCAAAAACTTTGCGATTGCACCTGCGACTGCCGCCATTGGCCCAACATTTGCCTGGAGAGCGGCCCGGCCCATATCCCTGACGATCAAAGGAGCCGTTTTTTCCACAGCAAGCGGAGAGAGGCTCGTCAGGAAACGATGGTCTTTCTGGATATAGCCTTCAATGTGCCGGCGAAGCAAACGGATCTTGTCCTCAACGAAATCTTTATCAACCGGTTTATCGGTCAAAATATGCAGGTCGGTCTCTTGCACCGCAACTTCGGCCTTGCATAATCCCGAAGCCTTCACCCAATCCCGATAAGATCTTTTCTGGTATTTATCGCTTTTCATTTATTCGTTAGTATCGTTATGTTCGTTTAAATCGTTGAACGACATTAACGATATTAACCCTTTATCTCTTCTATCGTAATGCCGCAGACAGCGAGATCTTTTATAAGCTGCGCAGTGCCCTGGTACACAAATGCCCGGATGCCCAGCGTACGGGCCTTGGCGACTAAATCCGCCCGATCGTCGAGGTAAAACGCCTCCGACGGGATCACTCCCAATACGGACATTGTTTGAGCATAAATCTGAGGATGGGGTTTCGTCAATCCGGTCTCAAAAGAAGTAACGATGTGGGGAAAAATATCAAAAATCTCAAATTGTTTTTTGATATACTCAAAATGCAAAATATTGGTATTAGTGAGAACCGCCACTTTATAATCCTGCCGCAGGCGCGCCGCTATTTGCGCCGTAGACACATTATCTTCTGTCAAAAAAAAGATCTCGTTCCATATCGGCTTGAAAGCTTTATAGCTAAGAGAAAGTCGCAGCGTTTTTTTTATCTTTAAGAAAAACTCATGCGGCCTGACCCTGCCTTCTTCAAAAAACTTCAGAAGTTTAACCGATCCAAACACAAGCGAGGAAATTTGCTCGGGATTTTTGTCCGTAAAAGCGGATATCCGGGACACCGCCCGCATAGTATCAAAACTGACCAAGACATTACCCAAGTCAAAAATAATAGCTTTGATACGAACGCTCATAGTATGCTGAATAAGGGTTAATTATTGATATCCCTGGATTTCTTAAATAAGTCGAGGAACCGGTCTTCGTATTCCCGGTAGACATTCCATTTATCCAGTTCAGCTTTTAATTGATGGGCTTTTGAGATATCCGTCTTTGCATCAACAAAAAGCTTTTCAATTTTTTCTTTCACGGACTGCGGAAGCTTGGTGAGCTGGCTTAAACTTTTCCTTATCATTTCAATCTCTTCTTCATTGATAGGGGCAGGGGATGCGGAGCCGCCGACTTTTAAGAAATCCATCAGCTTGTTGATTTGTTCCTCTACCCCATGGATCTGTTCAACCAGGCCGGTGAAATCTATCTGCAGGTTAATGATCTTGCCGACAGTCTCCAAAAGGGCAAGCGAAGCACGGGGGTTCTCGATCTGAATAGTGTACAGAGGGATTTCACCTAAAAGGCAGATCCCATCCAAACCTTCTCGTTTTGCCAGGCCTAAAAACAGGCCATTCAAACCGCTGATCTGGCCTTCGGATAATACCTGAAAATCGAACTTTTTCAAACCGGCGTTGAGCTGCGGCGACGTCGCGGTTAACCATACGTTCGGCGCTTGGTTATGGTCAATGGGCTGCGGCATAGCAGCAAAACCGATCACCATCTTGACTTTATATGCCTTGGCCAAAGAAATGATCCGTTTACAGTATTCTTCGGCCTGTTCTAAATCCGGCTGCGAATCACTGGCAAAGATGATCAGGTCATTTTTACCCGTTTTATTCTTCCAGAAATAAAATTTGCTTTTCGGCAACTCCGGCAACCGCAAAATTCCGTCTACAACATTACTTCCCGTTAAATAAAAAAAATCTTCCGGGGGGATCTCTGCGAATTCCGAAGCCATGAGCTTCTCAATAAGATACGTTGCCGCTTTGATCGCGACCTCTCCCATTCCGGGCCATGCTACAATTAAATACGGGCTCTTCAGCCGCGGTTTTTTATGTACCGTAATACCTTCCATAGCAGAGGCTCCTTAATAGCCAATACGTTAAGGCTAAAATTTAAAATCTGTTAAAAACTTCTCTAAGACTACCGTTCCCTGATAAAGGTTATCCAGCGAAACATATTCATTACTGATATGGGCGCAACCTTCGGAACCAAAACCCGTTGCCACCGCCGGAATTGACTGCTCCTGAAAGAACGTAATGACGGTCGCTCCTTCTGAACCGCAAATCCTCGGTTTTATCTTACAGGCGCGCATTGCCGCAGTCAAATATTTTACCAACGGATGCCCTTGATCGATACAATACGGTTTTTGGATCCCTTCAACTTCTATTACGAATTTCCGGCTGTGCTTCTTAACAATATCTTTTACCATGCGCAAAAGAGAACCGGCCTCTGTCCCGGGCAAAAACCGGAAATCAAGCTCAAGTTCACACCAATCGGCAACCACATTGACTTTATCACCGCCCTTAATGGTTCCGACATTGAGCGTCGGAGGCAACAAATACCGGTTTTTTCTAAAACGCATTTTCCTGCTTTTCAACTCTGCAACTATCCTGACCGCGGCATCAATAGCGTTATCGCCGCGCCACGGATAAGCACCATGAGCTCTTTTGCCTTCAAGTTTGACCTTGACGTGCAAAAGCCCCTTCTGGGCGACAATGATCTCAAATTCTTCTGTATCAAGCACGACAGCCGCGTCTACTTTGATTATACTCTTTTTAAGCAAGGGAATCAATCCCCAGGTAGACCCGCTTTCTTCGTCAGCTGTGGCAGCAAGCACCAGATTATAATACAAACCTGCCTTATTTTCAACAATACTATGTATTGCTTCTACTGCGCAGGCAAGGTTTCCTTTACAATCGGTTGCACCGATGCCATAGAGTTTATTTTGCACAACCACGCCGGCAAAAGGGTCACAACGCCATTTTCTGCCGGCAGGAACCGTATCTAAATGCGGAGTTACCAGTAATGAATGGTGCGTATCCTTACCCAGTAAATACGCTATCACATTAGGACGGTTTTTCTTAAATGCAACTATTTTTACGCGCAGGCCCAATTTTTCAAGATACGTTTTTAGGAAACAGGCAATTGCCGTTTCATTACCCGGAGGATTTTGAGAATCAATTTTTATTAACTGCCGAGTAAGATCTATCAATCGTTTCTTATTGATCATGCTTTCCTTCCGGGGGAAACGACAACACTTAGAACGCGTGGCTCAAACCCACCCAAAAATGCGTGCTCTCTTTTGAGTCATTAATAGGCCGGGCAATATCAAAGCGAAGCACCACCTTTTCCAGAAACCCGACGATATCAAAATGCAGGCGCAGCCCTACCCCTGCGTTTTTCTTAAAGTTGGCTGATCCAAAATCGTTATACCAGGCCTTAGCGATATCAAAAAACCCGACTGCCTGGATCTTATTCAGGCAAAAAACATTATCCAAGAAATACATTTTCATATCGCCGCAGAGCGGAAAACGGTATTCCGCTGACCCTAACATCATGCGCGAGCCCTCTACCGTTTCCCTGCCATACCCTCGCAAACCATCCGCGCCGCCGAGATCAAAAAGGCCCTTTTCACCCGAACCTCCCCATCCAACCTTCAGGCGTGTCGCTAATTTCTGTGAAAACTTAGGTAAAAGCAAACGGTAAGTATCTAATTCTAAACTCGTGCGCCAAAAAGATTCATTTCCTCCCAGGAAGTGGCCTGCGAATTCCTGCTGAGGGATTAATTTCCAGCCATAATCCGGGTCTGAATACGGGCCATACCGGCACAACGAAGCAGCCAACCCCAGGATTGTTTCATCAGTCTTCCTATAGACGATATTACGCGCGTCTTCTGCGCCATTAACACTGACCTGCTGGTCAAGTTTTTGATCCTTCAAAAGATACAAGGTAACATGATCATTCAGGTCAAAAATACCATAGCGCGCCGGCCATAATTCGCGCCGGATATACAGCTTGCCCCCAGATACATCTTGACGGCCCAAACGATACTGGCGGTTAAAAACATCCACTCCTACAGATACCTGTTTATTAAAAAGATGGGGAAATTCATAGCCTGCCGTATATTCTGATTCTTTATCATTAAAATTATAGAGAGAAGAAACTTTCACTAATCCGTCATAGGGTTTTGCCGCAGATGCCGCCGCCCCAAGCCACTGTCCACGCAGATCAGGGCCAAGAACCACATTATAAGATCCATCCGGCATAAGCGAAGGTATCTCATAGGCGAAAAAGTACCAGGGGACTGGTTTAAGGAAAATATTCCTCGGCCACGAATTGTTTACCCGGTCTAAATCCAGGATGATCTTTTTATCAGGGTCTACAACGACTTTTGAAACAGTTTTCCCCCCGGTAAGAGGTATGGGTATATTTTTCCCCGCCCCATCCCACGGGAAAATGCTCTCTGTCCCGTCATGATAGGTGATCTTTGTTTCTACCGGCATTACTATCAAACCGCGGTTTTCTAAAATAAATGCGCCGCGGGCAACCGGCTTAACAGCGTAATCGCAAGCCTGCTTAGTCTTAAGCCATCCGTGAAAGAACAGCGTAAGATCTTTCCCCGACTCTTCATTACAGATCCTCATAAAATCATCAAAACTAAAATTCTTAAACCTGAATTCCCCGGTATAACGTTTCATAACACCTTCAAATACCTGGCTGCCAACCTCGGCATTGAGCATCTCTAAAACAGCTGCCCCTTTGCCATAGGTCAAAGCAAATATTGATGACGGCTCCTGAAAACTCGAAAGGTCGCTCACAACCGGCCCGTCGAGGCCGTTTTTCGCTAAATACAGGTAGCGAGCGACTGTTGAGCCGTGAAAAGAAAAGTTGGGAACAAGCCATCGTATCCCTGGCGGTAAGGTCAAAACTTGAGCATCAGGCCCATAGGTATGCTCTAAATAGCGCAATATCCAATATGAATTCATACCTTCATCAAGGAACATCTCCCTGTATTCATCAGAACCAATGATATTATAAAACCACTGATGGCCGGTTTCATGCGCTATCAAGAAATTAAAATACCGCTCTAAGAATCCCGGCACGCGATAAACACGGGTATCAATAAATATAAAACAGGAAGACTGGCATCCGCCGTAGCCTAAATAACTAGGGACTATGGAGAATGCTTTATACGGATATGACCCAAAACGCTCGGCGTAATACCGCATTAATGAGGCCGCGTACGAAGCCGCAGCAACAGCTCTTTTTTCGTCACCTTTAAGATAATATGATTGGATCGTCACCTCACCGGAAGCTATGGAATGGACTAAAAAAGATTTGCTGACTCCCAAAGCAAAATCCCTGACCGGGAATTCAGTCTCCATCATCAGGGTTTTTGTCCCGTCAGGATTGTCTGTTTTGGTTTTTACCAAAGCCGTAGAAGCTACAACTTCATCCTGAGGAAGCGTAAGGGTAACTTTGTAGTAAGAGGCTTCACTGAAATACGGCTGATGATAGATATAAAAAGGATAATTGTGCCAGCCGGACTTATCCACTACGCTTAAAAGCGGATACCAGCGGGCAAGGCTGGTGATCCCCTGATGCCAGCCGAACCTGCCGTACGCATGGGGGATATCTACCTTAAAATCTAAGATGATCTCTTGTGAATCTCCGGGTTTAAGCGATGAATCAAGTCCAACCTTAAGAATTGTCTGATCATCCCCTTCCATACGATAAGAAAGAACATTGCCGCGAGAGGATATTTTTTCTATTTTTAAATCGCCTCCCTGAAACCCTTCAGGGAAAGGATCCATCTTAAAATAACCGGCATAGCGGTACATAAAGCCAATTTCTTTCTTTGTATACCGGCGATGAGGATAAACGTGAAAATACAGGGCGTCAAGGGCCGTATCGGAATTATTGGTAAATATTACTTTCTGGCTTGCGGTGATCGTGTGATTTTTGGTATCAAGCCGTGCGGTGATCTCATACCGGGGACACTCAGCGGCGAAAGAAAGCAAAAAGTTAAAGAGGCAGAAAAAAAGTGAAAAAAATAATACCACCTTTAAGCTCTTATTCATGCTTATCCTCATTCTATAATCCCACAATTGTGATCCCTTAGTTCTCAAGTTCCAAAGGATTATAATTATAATACGCGAACAACGTATACACCGTGCCTGAAACAGCTCCTGTCTTTTTTCCCGCCGGAGTAGACCATCCATGCCCGGTATCAACGGATTCCGCAGAAGCATACGGCAGGCATCCTTCCCCCTGGCCTGAAGGCGAAGGGCTAGAAATTATCAACGTACACAAATCGACCATATATTCATTTGCTTTCTGATCATAGACTTTGGCCTTGCCCAGCATATCTTTTTTCTTATAATAATTTGACATTATTTTAAACGACAAGATCATCTGAGCGGTCCATTCGGTAGAAATCACTCCTCCCCGGGAGAGATGCCTCTGTGGAGCAAAATCAAAGCCTTTGATCTTAATCGCTTCGCCTGACGGACCGACCGAGGGGACTTCGACCACGCAATTTTCCTCGGCAAATTCAATGATTTTATCGGGATGCATCCTATTCTCTTCCAATTTTTCAGGGCCCAGCGCCGCGATCGCCCAGGCATACGTATCGGTAGCGATCGTTGAATCTCCTTTACCGCGGATAATCGGAATATCTACCTTATCATAAATATGCCCGATCAACCAACGAAACACCCTGTCCCGCGCCTCTGCGTACAACTGATTTTTGGTTATGGTATACAACATATCGAAAAACGCGTAAGCATCCAGGTTATGCTCGGTAGAATACCAGCTGATATTAGGGCCGCCGCGGATGCCGCCTTCTTCATCTTGGCCCTGCAAAGTAATCATCACCTGAGCGATTTCCTCAGCTAACCGCATATATTTGGTATCCTGTGTTTTCTTTGTATAGTGCAACACCGCGATCCCCAGCCAGATATTAGGGCCGCTGTGCACAATATATTCTGCGGGGCTGCCGTCTTTAGCATCATAGGCATTGACAAATAACCCCTCTCTTCGCTTTGCTTTGTGCGCGTAGAATTCCAATGTTTTCCTGGCGCGCTCATAATCGGAAAAGTTCGTGTAAGCCTGAATTGCCAGAGACTGGTCATACGTAAACGCCCAGCCGTCAACTTGCGCATCGCCTTCAAAGCTCATCACCAGGCCTGTCCGGGGATTTTGATGCAACGCCAGCCATTGATACATTTTATTGAAATTTTCTTTCTGCAAAACAGATTTCTTCTCATCTAAACGCAATAATTCTTCCGTCACCGTGGTCTCACGGTGTTGCAAATCGATCAGCTTCTCCTGGAGCGGAGCTTTTTCCTGCCTCAACTGCTCAATTAATTTCCTAAGCTCTTCTACTTTCTTGCCGGTCTTGGCCTCCTCTAATTTAGTACCTTCTTCAAGAAAAGTTTTCTCATCTTCCACGGTCTTAATACGCACCTGTAACGCTTCTATCTTACGCTGCAAATCTTCTTTATCTTTATTAATGGAGGTGATCTTTTGTTTGGCGATAATTGATTCCTGCAAGATATTAACCAGCTGACTGATCAAACTTTTATTGCCCTGAATGAGTTTTGCGTTGACATAGCTGTTAAAAACGAGTGCTGCGGAAAAAATAAGAATTATCGAATAGACTACAGGAATGAATAATTTTTTCATCCACACATAACGCATGAGCCGAGTATTACCGCTGCGTTCGATGGAATCATAATTTAAACCGATAAGGTACTTATTGGCATTAACCGCGACATCTTTGATCCAGGAAACGCTTGCCCGGGCAAAAACCGGCTGCCGGCCTAAAGGGCTTTCGATTTCTAAGATAACCCGGGTTGATTGGCTCTTCATCGTCTGAATCAACTCAGAGGAAAGGTTATTAACGCGCAGGCACAAGCCTCCTTTTCCTATATCATTCGTAAAACCCTGCAGCCAAACAGAAAGAAAAGACTGCTCATCGGCAGCACCTACTAACCGGAACTGAACCGGAAATACCGAATCAAGCCTGACATATTTTCGACGGTTGAGAGCTTCGTGATCAATCTCCATAAACTACTTTTTCCTTTCTACAACCACTTTCTGCTTAATTTTCTGGGCAAGAAGCTCATATATTTTCTTAAAATCAGCGTATTGTTCCTGAGGGATGAGCGTTTTCTTTAATTCAATTGACTGTTTAAAAGAAATACGCTTATTTTTATACGCGTATCCCACGCTGAAACGAAACCAACTATTATCCTCAAAGATATTATCCGGCAGGAACTTTACGTTAAAATCAGCGGGGAGCTGGATCTCCATCAGAGTCTCTTTATTATTCAAGAACCCGAAATCCAACGCATACCTGCGGCTATCTTGAGCGACTAATGAAAGGTCCAGGTACGCCAGCTGAGGCAATATACGCAATGCCCCGGCGATGGTCGCGTATTCGCTGCCGCTAAAAGCATACTCAAGCACTAACGGCTTATTGAAATCATCCGTATTCTGTATAGCATATTTTCCCAAACGGGCCCCTACGGATATTTCCTGTATTTTTTCTTCCAGGTGCTGGCGGATCAATTCCGGAGGCGTATACAAAACCCAATACCGCTGCATCTGGTTATAAACCCCCGCAGCAGAAATTATTTTTTCTCCCGTAATACGGTCATCGCTTTGTATTGCAAGCGACAAATCCTGCCTGAGCTGATTATGCACCGCTTGATAGAGCGGCGTCACGAGGACCTCAAAACCCTCATCTTTGCATACTAAGACTATCCGTGACTGGTCATCCTGGGGCAAATCGCCAAACGCGCACGTCTCAGCAGTAGGATCAACAAAAACTAATTTTCCCTCCCATACAACCGCCGCGATGGCATGATTAAAAAGTATCGAAGGAAAATCTTCACTGGCGTTATAGGAATCTTTTGTCGCGATAAGCACCGGATAGGCTTCAATACCGACCTCTCGCAGCATCGTCACTAACAAGACCGCTTTATCCTTGCAATCGCCATATTTATTCTGAAAAATATCCGCTGCCTTATGCGGCTCATACCCTGCCTGGCCGTATTCAACCGCGACATAACGGATCTTCGTAGCGGCAAAGCTGCAGAGCGCGCGTATTTTCTCTTCGGCAGAAACGGCATGAGACAATAATTCCTTCACCTTATTCTTAATCGCAGCGTCCGCCTGGATCTTATCCCGGGCAAGCTGCCACCACCAATCATAAATCTCCTTCCACGACTCAAAAGTTGAAACAAGAAACGACGGATTAATCTCTGAAGCCGCAGGCATATCAGATTCCGGGATCACCTGAGGAATATCCTTGAATTGCCACGAATACACCAGCGCGCCTTTTTCCTCACTGATCACCGGTTCCAGAGAAGCACCGAAATCATTATATTTTTCATTGATCTTTTTAATATGCAGCTCTGTATTTTTCGGTATGGTAATGGAAAATTTCGCCTGGATCACAGGCTCAGAGGTCTGGAGGGGATACGGGAAAGCAAAATCTTTTTTATTCACCAACCGGTTACGCGAGATCTTTACTTTATATTCAATGATAGAGCCTTCGGCTATCTCAGGAAAAGAAATAATAAAGATCCGCGCGTTGCTGTAAAGCGGGAAATTAAGGTATTTGGAGACATCGCGCATATGGCGGCTGCCGACATCGACCAGAGTACCGTCAGGCTTAATGGTCCGCGCGTATTCCACCTGAAGTTTTTCGTACGTCGAATCGTACTCTATATGCGCCTCGGAAAACGCATCCTTACCCCTCTCATTTAAGATCTTAATCAGATAATGCTCATAGGAGACCTGGGTATTTTCCGCAGAAACTTCGATACTTTCGTCGGCAAGCAGGATCAATGCGCCTGCCTGAGGGTATTTCTCCGACGACGGCGCGCTGACCAAGATCGTGTTGATCTCGGGGCTGACATCTTTTATATGCAGGCCTTCCACCTGCTTTTCTATTTGACGGATACGCTCACCCGCGAGGGAGCTATAGGCCTCAAGGGCAGGCAAAGACAAGCCGGCTATCTTTTTATACGATTCAAGGGCGCTGTCAAAAAGATTGAGTTTTTCACAGGTTAAACCGCGGTAATATAAATATTGGGCATCTGAGTTAAGTTCCTGCTGATTAAGAATCCCCAGGGCATCAGTATAACTGCCCATCATATAGTATGAGATCGCCAGCCACTTCTTCGCTGCGGCAGTAGGCAGCCGCTTAAACTCTCCCGCAGCTTCCAGGAATTTTCCCTGACGGTAATACAATTCCCCCAGCTCAAACCCTATAGTTTCGGAATTGCTGCCGGCAGCAAGCAAACTCTTATACATATCCACCGCTTTCTGATAATCTAACTGGGATGCCTGGGCATAAATCCTGGCTTGCTCCAACTCAGATTTCTTAGGAGTGCAGCCGCAAAAAGTTAAAAGCACAAGAGCATATACAAATGACCTTAAGAATCTCTTTCGTATGATTTCTTTGGGTTTATTCATAGGACTCCCTCGTAAACTAAAATTATATCGCTTTTACTCATCCGTGCATAGCGCTTTATTTTAACCTTAGCTTCATCAACCGCCTTGCATACTGTGCCATTAAATCTTTTGTTATATTCCCCGCAGCGCCTTTTCCGATATCGCGCCCCTGAAGCGATACCAACGGCATAATACCAATAAGCGAGTTTGTCAAAAAACCCTCATCAGCGGATCTTAAATCATCTAAACAAAATTTCCCTTCATCAATTTTATACCCGCTTTTTTTCCCGAGAGTAATAACCAGTTGACGGGTAACCCCCGGCAAACAGCCGCACGTCAGCGCAGGAGTCATGATCTTTTTTCTTTTCACCAAAAAAATATTTGACCGCGCTCCTTCTGCAATAAAACCCCGGGTATTTAAAATAATCGCCTCATCACAACCTTTCTTTCGAGCTTCTTGGGCTGCTAATTGAAACAAAAGCCGGCTGGTTGTTTTAACCTGCGCGAAGGCGTACTGTTGGTCCTGCCTTAATGAGGAAACACAGGCAGAAAAACCTTTCTGGTATTGCAAACTCGTATACGCCTTATAGGGCTTGACCGTAACGACCGTATAAACCCCTGGCGCTGATTTATAGAGGCTCAACCTCACAACGGCATCTTGGTAACCATTGATCCTTATGGCGCGGCGGATGATCCCTGACAGATCGGAACATGAATACGGGACCGCCAGAGTAAGCTTGCGGGCAGCGCCCAAGATCCTCTTGAGATGCTGCGGCAGGCAGACAATAGTGCAACCTATGGCGCGCATGGTTTCAAAAACCCCCCAACCGTACAATAATCCGGGCTCTGAAACAGGGATAACTGCTTGAGCGGGGCTCACAAATTTCCCATTTATAAAAATTTTCTCGCTCATGTAATTGCCTCAAACATGGCCCGGGCTTTAACCAATGTTTCCCGGTATTCTTTTTCAGGATCTGAATCAGCGACGATCCCCCCACCAACGC
Organism: Candidatus Omnitrophota bacterium; assembly: GCA_041662125.1. GTDB lineage: Bacteria > Omnitrophota > Gorgyraeia > Gygaellales > Profunditerraquicolaceae > JBAZTA01. Next base: position 48,044 of record JBAZTA010000004.1, read on the forward strand.
CAAAATATACCTTATTATTTCTTTTAACTATCGTTCGGATCAAAATATTAAAATCCATCTCTCCTGAAAAACTGAAATACCCCAAACTTCCCGTATAGAGAGAACGCCCGAGCGGCTCTAATTCATCAATAATCTCCATGGCGCGGATCTTAGGGCAGCCGGTGATCGATCCGCCCGGGAAACAGGCTTTCATCAAATCAACCCTGTCCTTATCGTGCCTAAGCCTGCCCTCAACCGTAGCAGTAGTCTGAAAGACAGTAGTGTACTCTTCCAGGGTTCGCAATCTCTTGACTTTCACCGAACCGTATGCGCAGACCCTTCCCAGATCGTTCCTTTCAAGGTCCACGATCATCACTAATTCCGCCCGGTCTTTATCGCTTGAGAGTAATTCTTTCTTTAACTTCAAATCATACGCCTTGCTCTTTGAACGGGGACGGGTGCCTTTCATAGGAGAAGTTTCAACCCTATCCTTGCGCAGGCTCAAGAATCGTTCCGGGGAAGAACTCAAGACCTGGAAATCACCCGCGTCAAAATATGCGCTGAAATTCGACGGGCTGATACGGCGCAACCGCTCGTAAATACTCACGGCATCATCGCGGCAGGGGCCGCAAAACCGCTGCGACAAATTAACCTGATAAATATCCCCCCGTTTTATATATGCCTTGGCTTTCTTGACTGCCCGGCAATATGCTTCTTTGCTGAAATTTGACCGAAACCCTCCGGAAACGCGGCGTTGAGAGTATTTTCGCGGGACAGAATGATACGCAGTCACCCGCGAGAGCATCGAAACAATTTTCTTGAAATTACTTTCACACAATGCTTTTGCTGCAGAGAGCTTCTTCTCCGGGAATCCTGCGGAGAAAATAAAAAGTTTACGCGTAAGGTTATCAATAATCACCATGGTATTATAAAAAGCGAAATAGCTTTCCGGGATCGCCAAAGATTCCTTTTGTCTTCGGCATACGGATGTTTCAAAGCCCACCCCGAGATCATACGTAACGTACCCCAGCGCGCCTCCTAAAAAAGGGATACAGTTGCCGGGGATCGATAAACGGTATTCATTAAGCCTCTTGCGGAGATCAGGTAACGGGTCACGCCGGCCACTTTTAAGAACATAAAAAGGGTCTGCGCCTATGAATGAATACCGGCCGGCTCCCCCGCGCGTAAGGCTGCTGTCCAGAAAAAACGAGTTTTTTTCATCCTTAAACGCGGCAAAAACAGAAAAAGGGTCAACGCGTAATTTATATGATTTCAAGATGTAATATGCCATCGATCCTAAATGTCCGTTCTTCATTACGTAAACAACAAAACCCAACCAGATACTGGCGGCGTTTGTCCTGTTTTATTGAACGCGGGATCACTTCCCTCTCGGAAACTGCCGCGGCAGAGCTGGAGAAATACCGGATTTTCAATTTAACGCCAAGGCCGATCGCCTCCTGGATCTCTGCCACTTTTTGATTATTGTTATCTTCAAGAAAATCCGCCTGCACACCAAAAAGGCTGACAAAATCACGAAAATCAGTTATTCCTTTTTGCTCCAGAGCAAGGCGCAGCTTCAAAAACACTTCCCACGTCATTTCCACATCGGAGAACGCGCGATGTTTTTGCTGTGTATGAATCCCTAATTTCTGAGAAATAAACCACAACGCATAGCGTTCCTGCCCCGGAAGCAGTTTACGCGCCATAGAAAGAATATCGACAATGACCGTTTCTTCGGGAAGACATGCTCCAGCCAATCCCAATTCGATCTTCAAGAACTCCAGGTCGAACGGGGCATTATAAGAACACAGGCAGCTGCCGCGTATAAAATTGAGGAATTCAGGTATAACCTCGAGCATGCGGGGCGCGCCGCGTAATTCTTCCTGCGTGATCTGGTTAACCAGGAAAGCTCCGGGAGAAATAAGCCTTTGCGGATTAACCAGTGTCTGAAAAACCGCTATTTTTCTCTCACCCAAAAATCGCAGGCCCGCGATCTCCACGATCCGATCGCCAGAGCGGGGGTCCAATCCGGTAGTTTCAGTATCAAAAATAGTAAACTCGACTTCTTCCAGCTTTTTACGCATCATCGTTACCGTTATCCTATCCGCTTAAGGTTTCCTGGCTATATAATTGGGGATTACCCGCAGCGGATGATATGACTCTTTTACTTTTTTAAGGTTCTCCAGCCCCGAATCATCCATGATATTGATATAGCGGTACTCTTTTAATTCTTCAGAGAACCGGCGAAAAATGAATTGGCTTAATCCTTTTACTGAAAGATCGCTTACCTCATAGGCTACACAAAACGTATCGTCGCTTAGTTTAAAACCAAACGTGAATGCTTTAACCTTTGAATCGATCATAACCAGCCTCCCCGTCATTTTAAACAGAGGGTATTCTTCTAATAATACCATCAAGCTCTTCAGGCTATCGCCTAACATACCCTGATACACCGTATCCTGATTTCCGAGGCTGCGGGATCGCATCCAATACCGGTAGAGCTCCAGGCAATCTTGCTTATCTTCTGCCGTATAGGGCTGGTAAGAAGCACTCGAATGTTTTTCAAAGTAATTAACCGCCGCGCGTTTTGACTTAAACTGGTTCCCTTTTAACGCCGCCAGGTCTTGGCGCAAACACAGGTAATCGCCGAATTTCCTGCTGCACGCAAACCCGTGATTCCGGTAAAAAACGCTGTCACTTTCTTCAATATTCTCAATGCGCGAAACACCCGGCGCGGTATTACGCCGGGCCATTATCTCAAAGGCTGCATCGATAACCGCAGGCTTGATTTCCGCTGCCAGCGGCGGCAGATACATAAAAGTGCCAATGTTATCAGAAAAGAACACACAGAGGGATCCATTGATAATACCCCACGAGATTGAAAAAAGGGCTTTCCAGATATAAATATTCTCAAAAGCATAGGCGCTCAAAACATGAGGCTTAAGAGCGAGGAACTCATCAAAGATCAATCTATCTTCCGCGGCGAGTGTTTTAAGCTCCATAAGCTATAATGCTATCTCGAAAATATCCAACACGTTTTCGTATGACTGGATCAACTGGGGATTTTCTTTAAGGGTTTTCTTAACATCGGAAGAATTAAAAAAACTTTTTAAATAGGCGCAGTAATCCTTGTATTGCGCCAAATGCGTGTTTTCTTTCATATAGGGGCAGCGCAGGTCAACAGCAAGAAAGACCCTCTTGCCTTGCCGATTAATCAGGAATGGGTAAAGCTGACACTCAAAAGGATGGACACTGTAGATCTTGCACCGGCTATCTTTCTGGTTCAGGAACTGGCAGGCAAAATTCCCCTGCTCGGAATTTACGATCAGGCCGATCTTCCTGGTATGAGGAGCTAACCGTATTTTTTCTTCTTCTAAAAGCTGCGGCTCCCAGATAGTTTCCTCTCCGGCAAACCTGCAGCATCCCTGACAGCGCAAACAATAGCCCTGGACAATAAACGGTTGTAATTTCTCCATTTCATTTAACGACACTTCCCAATTTCATCTCCCGCCCGGGAGAAACAACCGCGATCCCCGACTCATCAGAAGCGGCTAAAATCATTCCCTGGCTTTCCACACCCCGAAGCAGTGCCGGCTCTAAATTGTCGATCACAACAACCTGCTTACCCAGTAAATCTTCTTTTTTATAGGAATTCCTGATGCCGGCGACAATCTGCCTGGTCTTATCCCCCAGATCGACAATCAACACATACAGCCTATCCGCATTGGGATGTTCATTAACTTCTTTTATTGTAGCAACTTTGAGCTCTAATTTCTTAAAATCTTCTATGCTGACCATATACCCTCCACTATCTCGATATACTAAGTATTACGGTTTATTTTCGTTATGCGGCATTGTATGCTTATCCTGAGGGGAGTTTGCCGGGTTGATCATTCCTCCGGAAACAATCAATTTTATGGCGTCTTTAATACTGATATCAAGGAATACTACTTCGCTGCGGGGGACAAACAATAAAAATCCAGTCGTCGGATTTGGGACAGTAGGGACAAAAACTGAAAGCAGCTCGCTCTGAGCCTTTTCCTGCGCCTCCGGCAAACCTTGATTGGTTACAAATCCGATCGTCAAAGTATTATTAGGCAAACAGCGTACCAGCACCGTTTTCTTAAAAGCAACCTTTTCTTCCGAAAACAAAAATTCAAATATCTGCTTAAGCGGCGAATAGATATACCCCATAAAAGGGAACCTGCTGATCATTTGCCCGAAAAAACGGTGCGTCAGCCTCCCGATAAGGTTTTTACTCAAGAAGCCTATTGCAGTAATCAAGGTCAAAAAAAGGATAAAGCCCAGCCCGTATATCTGGATACCCCAGGCCCTTTGCAGTAAAATATTGATGAACCTGCCTAAAATATTGTCAATAGAGATAAAAATGATGAAAAGGATATAAATACTTAAATACAAGGGGAGGATTACAACCAGTCCGGTAATAAAATATTTTTGTAAACGCTTAATCATAAGATGTCATCGTAGCCGGTCCGCAATATCAAATAAGGTCCGGACCAGGAATGATTGCAAAAACATAATTAATAAAAAGGCAATAACGGGGGAAATATCAATGCTCAATTTCAGCCGGAAAGGAAGCAGCCGGCGGATCGGTATTAACACCGGTTCGGTTACCATATGTAAAAACTGGACAATCGGATTATGGGGATCAGCATTGACCCAGCTTATCAAGGCACGGATCAAAATAAGCCAATAGAACGCCGTCAAGACGAAATTGACAATATATGCTATTGCCTGAATTAAATTTGCCAGCACAAACATCGTATGCCTCCTTCGTCAGAAAAACTAACACCAGCGCCTTTTCAATTAAGCCAGGTGTTTCTAATATTTTGTTAGTTTACTTTACCATAAAAAATCAAAACAATCAATTACTGTCGCCTCTGCATGGCACGCATATAAACTCTGTCATAAAAGATTTTACTGCGCAGGGGGATGCTGTTGCAGTGATTCCAGAAAAGCAGGATCGAACGCATATCCCAAAGACTCGGCATGACGAACATCTGCCCACGCCAAATCATATTCTCTTTGAGTAGTATAAATCTTCGCGCGAAGAGCATAACTGACTACATGCTCCGGATTAACTGTTAACGCTTGATTAAGATCTGCCAAGGCACGCTCATGGTCTTCCTTCTTAAAATAGATTATCGCCCGTTCATAATAAGCCCAATCCAAAGGCGATTTCTTTACTTCCAGGGCAATGACATTAGTATAATCATCCATCGCTAAATCAAAATCCCCTTTTTGATAATACGCTGCCCCGCGATTAAAGTATGCGTTAACAGCATAACGGTTTATTTCAAGAGCCTTATTACAATCACTGATGGTTTGATCATACTCCCCCATCTTACGAAAGGACCATGCCCGTAAGACCAAAGCAGGCACATGAGCTGGTTTAATAGTTAAGACGTAACTACAATCCTCAATAGCCAGAGCATATTCTTTTTTCTCAAAATATGCTTGAGCCCTGCCTTCGTAAATTTTGGCAATTTCCGGAGCAAGTTTTATAGCATCATTAAAATATGCAATAGCCTGATCAAAATTATTATTATTTAAGGCCTCGACCCCAGCTTCATAAAAACCTGCGGCAGCAGATTGCATACCCTGGTTTTTGAGATCATTTTTAACAGTCTTTCCCTCTTGACTCTCTGGGACTGTTCTCACCATTTGAGATTCTTCAATAGTACTTACCCAAGTATTGTTTAAGTCCTCCTCCTTATCTTCCTTATCTTCCTTATCTTCCTTATCCTCCTTATCCTTATCTACGGAGACAGTTTCAAGGTCCTGGGCTTGTACTTCAGTTTCAACAGTTTCGCTACTCTCGTTCTTTAAACCTATGGTATTTGAGGGAGGCTCTTTAACAAAACTTAAAATTTCTGAGTTAAAATAGGTCAAAAGAACTTTATTGACTTTAATGGTAATGTACTCGGGGGTCATTTCGATAATAGTGCCTTCTTCTCTCTGTCCAGAGTTCAGGATAACAACGTCGGCAAAAACAAACGGTATACACCCAAAGACGCAAAGTATCACGATACCAGCTTTTACCTTATTAAATACCCTTCTTTTCATTTCACACATCCTGCATACTTATTATTTCTCATCAGGAATGCTCTTACTGCATTCTCACTCCTGTAAGAACGCCTCCATAATTGATATATTATAACATAGCCGGCAGATAAAGATAAATTAGAATGATTCCCCGATATAGATACTTCTTTTATAAAACGGCTTGGCTTACCGGAAAGCGCCCTCAAAACTTTTACTGTACCACTAAAGAAAAGTTTCCAAAAGGGGAAAAATATAAATACTCAAAAGGCTTAAGGATTATCTTAGAGAAGGGAAGAATGTGGAACAACAAGGCTGCGAAAAACCATCTCTTTACGGTTGATGGTTTTTCGCCATAGGCAGAAACAACGGGGTCGACGGGATTTGAACCCGCGATCTTCGCCGTGACAGGGCGACGTGTTAAACCGAGCTACACCACGACCCCAAAAATAGTCTATATCCTAAAGCAGAAATGCTATTGTAAATCAATTTCCGATCTTTTTCAATACTTTATTTTCCAAAGCCTAGCGACCATCGACTATAGACTAAATGGTGGGCGATAGAGGACTTGAACCCCTGACCCTCTGCGTGTAAAGCAGATGCTCTAACCAGCTGAGCTAATCGCCCTTCTACGCTAATCAACAAATAAAACCCTCGGTGTAGCTTCGAAGGGCTTTGCCCTTCTACACAATTCAATCAGTAAAACTCCGGTGTAGCTTCGAAGGGCTATTTCTTCGAAGCCCTACCATCTCCTGCTTTATCAATGGGCGAAGAAGAACATCCGAAGATTATAAATCAAAATAAACTATTAGGCAAGAACTCTTATACCCCTGCCAACTTTCCTAAAATGCCAAGTGTAAAAGCCATGACAAAAAGCGCCACGGTTTCTGTCATACCCAAAATAACTAAATAATTACCAAACCCCTTGCCTGTTTCTCCCATGGCATCGCAAGCGCAGGCTGCGCATTTACCCTGCCAATACGCTGACAGACCGATCGCTATTCCGGCAAAAGCGCCTATACCCCATAAATACTGGCCCTTCGCGGCTAATTCATACATTTTATTCATAACGATCATCCCGTAGATGGTCTGGGTCAACGGAGCGCCAACAAAAGCGACTAACATAAATGAAGCTGTTTTATTCTGCGCGTAATTCTTCTTCCAGGCGCCTATCGCGCTCATACCGGCAACCCCTGCCCCGACCCCTGAACCGCACGCGGAAAAAGCAAGAACCAGGATCAACCCCAGATCTTTGAATTGTGAAGCTAAACTTGTATCCATATCCTCTCCTTTTTAATTTATTGTTTTAACGGTTTATACGCGCTCCCGCTCCAGGTCACGCTCGCGTGCCCGGAAAATTCCAATACATTTAACCTGACACCGTGCACTAACACCGACATCGGGCCTAAAACAATATTTAAACCATGCCCGACAATAAGGATCATAACGCCCACCAGCGCAGCCGGCCCGCCGCCTTTGCCTAAACTTGCCGACATACTATTACATGTTTCGGCAATTGCCATTCCCGCCATCCCTACCGCGAAAAGACGGACATACGATACCACATCAGTAAAATTATTCATCAGGCTTAATGCCACTGCCCCTAATCCCTCGCCGACACTTTTAAACATATTTCTTTGAGGATTAGTAAATAAAACCACCAACATAATACCTGAACAAAGGATCCAGGGGACAAAGACCGGCAAGGTATCTGCCAGGATAAGCATTTTAGCGAAAAAATAAGAGCTCCAAAGAACGCAGATCCAGCCAACATCAGCCAGAGCGGTCAAAGAAGGCCATTTTAATGCTACCCGCCACGAATGCGCAATCGTGAGATGAAGCGCTCCGAGGAAAAAACAAAATGCCTGCATGAATTTAGTGTCATTTAAAATCGGGACAAGGGGTCGTAAACCAATTTTTACAAACCATTCCTGGCCAAAGAAAGCCCCTGTTAATAACCCCCAGATAATGGCACAGGAACTTAAAACATAGAGAAGAGGAAACAGATGTTTATCTTTTATCTTAGCCCCTAGTTTTTTCTGCGCGAACATGGTTAAAGCAAAATATGCCAGCCCGTACCCGGCGTCTCCTATCAGTATCCCGAAAAAAACACTAAAGAAAATAAAGAACACGGCACTGACATCCAGTTCGCGATAGCCGGGGATAATTTCCAGAAGTTTAAAAACAGGATTAATAAGAGAAACCCAGCGGGGATTACGGATCAACACCGGAACTTCCTCCTCATCAGCAGGCGTATCGATCGCGATGCCCCATTGTTCCTTTCGGGCAGCCGCAGATACTATTTCAACGGTATCAACCGGGATAAAACCTTCTAAATAAACGATGCTCTTCTCCTGCCCCATCCCGCGTAAAGCTTCCTGGAATTCCATCTCTTTTTCCAATTCGCCTTTAATATATTGCAAACGCTGCCGGATACATATAAATTTATGGATATCCTTACGAATATTCTCCATTGCCGCGTTATCCTGTGCCAACCGCGCTTTCATTGCCGCAAGGCCCATTTTCGGCAGGATAAGCTCCTTAAAGGGAATATCTATTTTTTCACGGGAAATAATCGCGCAATAAATCATGCCTTTTTCAGCCGATACTGTCTTAACGACCGCTTCTGCCGGAATACGGGACAACTCAGGGGCTGGTATTTTATAGAGGCGGATATAAATATTCTTTTCAGCTAAATCCTTGAAAGCATCGGGATTAAAGTCGCCCCATGGTTCCCATTCGCTGATATTATGTATGATACTCTTAGAATATTCCTGCAGCTGGTCCATACGTTTGTGCAAATCAATGATATGTTTAGCGGTATATTTCCAGTCAAGGGGCTCCTGCGCCATCTCCATACACGCTAAATCCTTAATTTCATATTTGAACAATATCTCTATGGCTTCACCGATAAAAGTAATATCTTCCTGAAGGCTGACAATATCTTTCCCGCGGGGAGCCTGGATGTGCCGCACATGCACTATTCCCAAAGAACGCAGCATACGCAAAGCAGAAAGGTTATCCTTCTCTTGCACCAGTAATGTGATCTTTTTCATTGGGACTATCATACCAGAGCCTCTTCCAACTCAGCTTCTTCTATTTTTCTTTTCGCGATCTTACTGCGGCCGACCGCGTTTGCCATCTGGTCTCCGATATAGATCTTGATCAACCGTATCGCTTCTTCCGCTTCAGGGATCTTGACTTTTTCAAAAAGATTGACCCGCTGTGTAGTAACGCGCAACTCCTGCCTTAAGACCTGGACACCTCTTTGAACCACGATGATCTCCTGCTGCAAAGAAACAAGGGTTTTACATGCCTCGACTGCCGCATCAACCCATAAGGGCGCCAAGAACAGATCATATTCAAGGACCTCAAAATCAACACTGCTCAATACCGGAACATCGACTCCCGCGATATTCTTAGTATCTCTATTCACGCGCAGAAGCTTTACCAGAGAGCCGATCTTGACCCCTTGATCAGCAAGCACCCCTGCCCATGGCTCAAAAGCCTTGCGCTTGAGTTCTAATGCCAAGAGCTTTTCAGCCAGGAGGCTGTTCTGCCGGATGATCTCTATCTGCAATTGCTGTTTCTTAAGTTGCAGCGTAGGGAGATAGCGCGCGTACTGTTTAAGCGCATCCCGCTGTTTCTTGAGCTCTCCCTTAGTTAATTTAATCTTCATACATACACCTTATTACCTATGGACTATTTCGGCCAATACTCCTCAATCAATGATTTCTTGATCCCGGTTTCTTCAGGAGCAAAACATTCCCGCAATATCATCCATGCCTTATCCAAAGCTTTTTCCAGGGGGATATTCAACTTAAGCGACATCATTTCCTGTTCAAATAGAACCCCGTATTTCAAAAGTTTTTTATCCCAGCTGCTCATCTGAAAACCCATTGATTGTTTCTCGCGGGTCTCCCGATAATTGGCAAATAACTGGATCAGGGTATCCATAATAACGCGATGGTCGCTCCTGGTATTGCCGTTTACCTGCTGCTTTAAACGGCTGAGCGACCCAAACGGTTCGATAACTCCGTTCTTCAAATAAAACTGCCCTTCGGTTATATAGCCGGTATTATCAGGGACCGGATGAGTCACATCATCCCCGGGCATGGTGGTCGCAGCGAGGATAGTAATGGAGCCGGCGGTATCAAAATCAACCGCTTTTTCATAACGGGAAGCCAGTTGGCTGTAAAGATCTCCGGGATATCCTCTATTGGAAGGGACCTGCTCCATCGTGATCGCGACTTCTTTTAAGGCATCACAAAAATTAGTCATATCGGTCAAAAGCACCAAAACCCGCTTATTGGCAAGCGCGAACTGCTCGGCGACCGCTAAACAAATATCAGGGACAAGCAGGCACTCGACCGTCGGATCTGCCGCGGTATGCATAAAAAAGATAGAGCGCGAAAGCGCGCCGTGCGCCTGCAACGTTTCTTTAAAAGAAAGGTATTCGTCGTATTTAAGGCCTAGGCCGCCTAAAATAATAATATCGATCTCCGCCTGGATGGCGATACGCGCCAGTAATTCATTATACGGCTCACCCGCGATAGAAAAAATGGGCAGCTTCTGCGACTCGACCAATGAATTAAAGACATCGATCATGGGAAGGCCGGTACGGATCATTTTATTGGGAATGATCCTTTTAACCGGGTTGACCGGCGGCCCGCCGATATCAATGAGATTTTCCGAAAGAGCCACGCCCTTGTCCAAAGGAACGCCGCTTCCGTTAAAGATCCTGCCGAGCAGGTTCTCTCCGCTTGCGATACGCATCGGGTGTCCCAGAAAACGGACCTTATCTCCCGTCGAAATACCCTTACTCCCGGCAAAGACCTGCAACGAGACTTTTTTGCCGTCGAGCCTGATGACCTGGGCAAGCGAGACTTCCCGGCGGGTCGTGACTTCGGCGATATCCATATAACCGACGCCTTCGGCTTCCACGGTGATCACATCGCCGGCGATCTGAATGATATTCGTATATACCTTATGCATAGGTTGCTTCCTTCTTGCCTTTACGCTTACAATCGATTTCAGCGGTAATTTCCTGTTCTATTTTTTTGAATTCTTCACTCTGCCACTCTGAAGAATTCCACCCTTTAAAAAGCTGCCTTAATTTTTGAAAGAATTGCAGCGCTGCCTCTTTTTCATCAAAGGCGAATTCCGCGTCTAAGATCTGCTGGATGAAATTAAAAATGTATTTTTGCCTCTCGGCGGGAGTGGCCTCATCAACCGAATCAAATGCATCCTGCTGCAAATAGACAGAATCAAAAAACTCTCCCTTGAGGTATTCCAGATAATCAGCTAAAGAAGTCCCTTCTTCGCCGATAACTTTCATCATCTGAGAGACATCATGACTCTTGCGCAAGATATCATGCCCCCGCGCTGCCTGTTCTGCAGCGACAAAACTGGGATATTTACTCCAGCTGATCAAAGGGTCTATAGCCGGATACCTGCGGGCATTGGAACGCTCGCGGGAAAGGCCGTGGAAAGCGCCAACCACCTTAAGGGTTGCCTGGGTCACCGGCTCTTCAAAGTTTCCTCCGGCAGGGCTTACCGTCCCTCCAATAGTAACAGACCCTGTTTTACCGTTGTATAAACGAACAACCCCTGAGCGTTCATAAAAAGAGGCGATGCGCGATTCAAGATACGCGGGGAACGCTTCTTCTCCGGGGATCTCTTCGAGCCTCCCGGACATCTCTCTCATGGCCTGGGCCCAACGGGAGGTAGAATCGGCCAAAAGCAAAACCTGCAGGCCCATCTGACGGTAATACTCAGCGATGGTCACCGCGGTATATACGCTTGATTCCCGGGCAGCCACCGGCATAGAACTGGTATTACAAATAATGACCGTCCGGTCGCTTAACGGTTTACCCGTGCGGGGATCGGTGATCTCAGGGAATGTTTTAAGCGTCTCAACGACTTCCCCTGCCCGCTCACCGCAGGCGGCGATAATAACGATGTCGACTTCCGCGTGGCGGCTGGTAAGCTGCTGCAAAACTGTCTTTCCCGCGCCGAAAGGCCCGGGGATACAATAGGTGCCGCCGCGGGCAACCGGAAATAATGAATCGATCAAACGCATCTTCGTGACTAAGGGTTCTGTCGGCCTTAATTTCTCCTCATATGCCCGGATGGGAAGCTTCACCGGCCAGGTCTGTTTTAGATAAGCGTCATGGATTTTTCCGTCACGGTCTTTGAGTTGAGCGATACTCTGGCTGAAATTATATTTTCCCGGCTTGGCAATAGAAACAACTTCCTGCACACCGCGCAAATTAAACGGGACCATAATATAATGTGTAAACACCTTTTCCGAAACAAACCCCAGGGTTTCTCCGGGACGCAGGCGCTCTCCTATTTTACAGGCAGGGCTGAATTGCCAGTCTTGTTGGCCTGACAAAGCTTCCAGATACTCACCGCGCTTCAAGAAAAAACCCTGCTTCTGGGCGAGCAATGGCAACGGATTCTGCAATCCATCAAATATCTGCCCCAAAAGCCCCGGGCCCAATTCTACGGAAAGCAGTTCATCGCTGAATTCAGCTTCATCTCCAATCAAGAGCCCCGCTGTGTCTTCATAAACCTGCATTTCCGCACGCGCTCCCCTGACACGGATCACTTCAGCTTTCAGGCGTTCTTGCCCATGAAGGATAAAAGCAACCTCGTTCTGAATAATAAACTCTTTTGTCTCAACGGTAACCATATTACCGTTTATCTTTACGATCCTTCCTTTTCTTTTCATAGTCTTCTGAGCCTTTTTAACGTACGAGTTAAGCTGGTCCTGCCTCTATATCCTTGAGCGTTTTATCCAATAAAACGCCCCTTTCGGCCAGGCGGATATTTTCCCAGCGAAGCAAAATTAAAAGTTTAAGCGCATACACGATCAAAAAATCAAAATCAAAGAAATGCCCCCCGGCTATTTCTTCTAATTTATTCCATCGCTCTTGGTCAAGGGTTTTCTCCGCTTCCAAAACTGAAACATTCCGGTACGCATGGAGCGCGATATGAGTAATATACGGCTCCACATATCCGTCATCCACACGCATATATTTTAACGGGTCGATCTTTTTTCTCCCCGCACGGATTTTGACCAATTCATTCCTGAGGTCCCGGTCAAATTCATACCAGGTATCAAGCGTCGAATGGATACCGCCGTACGGATGCTCATCCATATGCGGGATTTCCGCAAGCACCAGCCTTTCCTTCTCAGGAATAAACCCCTCGCACAATTGCAGAAACCGCTCATAGGAAAAAGGTGGCTTAGCCCCAAACATAAGCATCGGGAGACTTGCTATAACATACGTATAATACTGTGCCATATCCTAAACGTCCTTCAGGACCGCTTTCAGCGCCGGCTTTAAATACGCGCCGATATATTCGGCGAGCGCCTTATCGGTAAAATCAAAATGGGATTTTCCCCCGTCATAACTGATCACAAACCCTCCTAAAACATCTTCTGAAGGCTTCAGAGTGATCCCTGCCTTGAACTGGTCCTTAAGCTTCTCAATAAAATATTTTTCTAACGCCGCGCAATCTTCTTTTTTCAGCGAAACAATTGTCTGCGCATTTTCTTTGGCGCTTGCTTCCTTGATCAGTGACGCCAGGATCTTTGCCAACTCTTCAGGCGAAAGCGCCTGACGGATATTCGAGACAATCAGGGCATCGAGGGTAGCAATAATCTCTTTCTTCAATCCCAAGAGCATATCCCGCGCTGCCTGGCCCAAAAGCGCTGTAGTATTTTTTTTCAGGAGAAACACCTCATCTTTGGCTGCCAAAACGATCCCATGAGCTTCAACAGTAGCTTTTTCAATGATCACCGCGGCCTTTTTCACAGCCTCTTTTTTTATTTCCCGCGCGTTTTCCTCGGCGGCCCTGACCCCTTCCTGGTTTATTTTTTCTATCAAATCTTTGATCTGCTCTGCCATAGTTATCTCCTACTCTCAATAATATTATGCTTTACGATGGATATCCCTGAGATATTCCTCGACGGCTTTTAACGGATCAGCCGCCTCCAAGATCGGACGGCCGACAACTAAAAAATCGCTTCCTGCTTTGACCGCCTCCGCCACAGTCGCGGTCCTTTTTTGGTCGTCAGCTGATTTTATATCAGGGCGGATGCCCGGGGTGACAATAACAAATTGCTGTTTAAGCTCTCCGCGCAAAAAAGCAGCCTCACGCACTGAACAAACAACCCCCCCTAACCCGCTTTCCAGGCTCTGCGCTGCTAAACGCAAAACTTCTCCCGGAGCCGCTTCCTGACTTGTCAAAACAGTGACCCCCAACAAAACAGGTTTTCTTATTTTAAGTTTTTCTGATTCCTCGGTTGCGGCACGGCTTGCGGCCTGAAGCATTACAGCCCCGCCGGAAGCATGCAACGTCATCATCTCTACCTGTTGCCCCACTGCCTGCCGGACCGCGCAGGCAACAGTATTCGGAATATCATGGAATTTCAAATCCAGAAAAACACCCGCCCCTTTTTTACGAATATACTCTATGATAGACGGGCCTGCTTGTGTAAAAAGCTGTAAACCGACTTTAAAGATCTTGACCTGAGGATACAGGATACTGATAAAATTGTGCGCCTTAGAAATAGTATCAACATCTAAAGCGAGTATAAGCTCAGGCGCGGCAGGTTGTTGGCCAGAAGAAGGCATTTGGCTCATAATTGTAATGACCCTCGCAATAATGAAATATCATTCATATTATTCTCTACAAGGTATTGCTTAATACCATCAATAATTTCTATACTGACGCCGGGATTAATAAAATTCGCCGTGCCTATGGCGACAGCAGATGCACCGGCAATAAAAAATTCCAAGGCGCTTGCAGTATCCATGATCCCGCCCATCCCGATGACAGGGATCTTTACCGCGCGAGAAGTTTCCCAAACCATTTTCACCGCAACCGGCCTGATAGCAGGCCCGCTTAATCCGGCAACACCAGCGGCAATTTTAGATTTCCGCGTATTAACATCAATACTCATCCCGGTAAGCGTATTGATCAAAGAAACCGCGTCACTTCCCGCGGTTTCGGCGGCAAGCGCTATATCACCGATACAGGTAACATTAGGAGACAATTTAGTAATTAAAGATTTTTTGGTAACCTTACGGACTGCCCTTACTAAATCATAGGTCGCTTGAGGGTCTTGAGAAATCAAATGCCGCGCCTTTTCCACGTGAGGCTTCACATTGGGACAGGATATATTCAGTTCAATTGCGCCGATTTCTTTTACCGCATCAACAGCATCTACGATCTTAATAAACTCATCAATGCCGCCTTGGGAAGCGACGCTTAAAATAATCGGAACCCCTGTTTTCTTTAAAAATCCCAGTTTGTCGCGCAAGAAAACATCTAATCCGGGATTTTCTAATCCTATAGAATTAAGTAAACCCGCAGGCGTTTCACAGGTACGGGGCATGGGATTACCGGAACGAGGGAACAACGTTACCGTCTTGGTAACAAGAGCTCCCAGCTTCTTCAGATCAATAAAATCCTGGAATTCCTCTCCATAGCCAAAGGTGCCTGAACAAACCATTACCGGATTCTTCAAACACAACTTTCCTATTTTTGTTGCAAGAGACGGATTCATGCGTTATTCATACTCCCTTTTACCCCTGTCACCAAACAAGAGAACCTGCCTCAAAGACAGGCCCGTCCTTACAGACCCGTTTATATCCATTGGTAGTCTTGACCACGCACCCTAAACAGGCGCCGATACCGCAGGCCATATGCTCCTCTAACGATAGCTGCGCGGAGATATTTTTTTCACGGGCAATACGGCTTACTTCTTTTAACATCGGCTTGGGGCCGCAGGCATATATCGTAACAGGTAACTTGTAACGAGTAACTCGTAATACCTTCTCTAATAAATCGGTGACATAGCCTTTAAAACCAAGAGAGCCGTCGTCAGTAGATATCTTCACAGCATACCCAAATTTCTCCAATTCCTTTTTGCACATGATATGTCTTTTAGTCTTACATCCGATTAAAACAAGGTTCTTTGCTTTTTGCTCACTGAATTTATCGCGCGCCAACTTTTCTGCAAGATAAGCAAGCGGAGCTACACCCATACCCCCTGCTACAAGTATCGAGCATCGAGCATTCTGTATTGAGAAACCGTTCCCTAAGGGCCCAAGGATATCACAAAAATCTCCGGGTTTCTTTTCTGATAATGCTTGAGTACCCTTGCCGCGGACTTCATAAAGGATATCCACGGTTTGTTTTCTTTGATTAACCGCATGAACCCCGAACGGCCTGCGCAATAACGGCTCCCCGCTCTGGGAAACCTGAACTTCTATAAATTGACCGGGCCTTGCCTCCGCCGCAACCATTGGAGACAATAAAGACATTCTATAATAATTTTGCGCCACCGCCGTATTGCTCACTACCTGCGCTTTTTCCTGAAACATTGCTTTCTTCATGGTCATTTCTGGCATCGGGGGCAAAAATACGTTCCTCGCCCGCTCAGCGCTGTTCTTTTCACTACTGTTTTACAAACCAGGCAGGGCTTTCCTTCCCGGCCATAAACTTTATGGTATTTTACATAATCCCCGGCTGCGCCTGAAAGCTGCACATACTGGTCGATTGAAGAACCTTTGTGTTGTATAGCTTCCTTCAGGGTATCTTTGATCTCTTTAAAAAGCAATTCTTTTTCTTTATCTGTAAGGTTATGAGCTGGCCGCGCAGGATTGATCCTTGACCTGAATAATGCCTCAGCCGCATAGAGATTTCCTATGCCCGAAAGAAATGTTTGGTCCATCAATAACGGCTTTATCCTGGTCTTCTTGCCGCCGAGCATGACTTTAAATCTATCGCTGTCAATATCAAAAGGCTCAGGCCCCAGCCCTTGGATGAATTTCAGATTTTTCCAATCATTAATTAACCGCAACTCCCCAAAGAGGCGGCGGTCATTAAAATCTAACAATTTCCCATCTGAAAATTTAAAACTGACGCGGCTCGCCGCTGCATTACCAGGGTAAACCAACTGTCCGGTCATCTTCAAATGCACGGCAAGTGATTTGCCTGAAGACAATTCCAGGATCAAAAGCTTGCCCTTACGAAGAATGTTTTTTATGGTATTGTTTTTTATTTCTTTAACAAAAGCTTCCTTCTTCGGCTCGCGGATAACCCGGGGATTATTAATAATGACATCAATGATCTTCTTTCCCAGGAGCGCTTTTTCCAATTCCCGCTTTATAGTTTCTACTTCAGGTAACTCCGGCATCGCCTTACTCCTTAACTTACCTTGATCCAGACTTCCCGGTTACGCGGGCCATCACTTTCGCAAAAATATATCCCCTGCCATGTACCCAGCATAAGCTGATTATTTTCAACTATGACTGTCAATGAAGGGCCGAATAGAGAAGATTTAATATGGCTGTCTGAATTACCTTCTTGATGGGCATAACCGGCGTTTTCAGGAATGAGTTTATTGAGTGTTTTAACAATGTCCGCCTTCACTGACGGATCGGCATTCTCATTGATCGTTAAACCTGCTGTTGTATGCGGACAAAACACGACACAGAGGCCGTCGCTAACTTTACTTTGCTCAACAATTTTGAGAACCTTCTCTGTTATATCAAGCAATTCAACGCGGTTATTTGTTTTTAGCTTTAGCTTTTCCACTTTACCCTAAGCCACCTTACTATTCTTACTCTTTAACTTAATCGAAGGGTTTACCCTAAGCCCCTTCTTTTTAACATTACGCCCCTGAGACCTGTGACCCGTGACTTTTCTATGGTATTCCTGCAACGACTTAACACCCAGATTCTCTTTAACCAGCGCCTCAATCCCGTTGACCGTGGCCTGCGCTCCGGAAATCGTAGTCGTGTAAGCGATATTATAGGTGATAACACAGGAACGGATCTTAACTTCATCCTGGCGGGGGATCCTTCCCGAAGGAGTATTGATCACCATTTGGATTTTGCCGTCTTTCATAAAATCAACCACGTTCGGCCTGCCCTCGGCTATCTTCGGAAGGATCTTTACGGAAATATTGTTTTGTTTGAGTGCCGCGGCAGTGCCGGAAGTAGACAAAATATGAAACCCAAGATCCTGAAGTTTCTTGGCGATAAAAACGATCGCGCGTTTATCCTTATCCCTGACGGAAATAAAAACATTTCCGCTGCGGGGAAGCTTCTGGCCCGCAGCAAGCTGGCTCTTGACAAATGCCCTGCCGAAATCAACATCGATCCCCATGACTTCACCGGTCGATTTCATTTCCGGACTCAGGATAACATCGACTCCCGGGAAACGGTTAAACGGAAAAACTGATTCTTTTACCGCGACGTGTTGCGGAATAATCTCCTGAGTAAAACCGAGATCCTTAA
Organism: Candidatus Omnitrophota bacterium; assembly: GCA_041662125.1. Taxonomy (GTDB): domain Bacteria; phylum Omnitrophota; class Gorgyraeia; order Gygaellales; family Profunditerraquicolaceae; genus JBAZTA01. The sequence goes on from JBAZTA010000004.1 coordinate 66,409, forward strand.
GCTTTTCACCCAGCATAACCTTGGTTGCCAGTTTTGCCAACGGCACGCCGATCACTTTCGAAACAAACGGGACAGTCCGTGAGGCGCGGGGATTTACTTCCAAGACATAAACCTTATCATCTTTGATGGCGTATTGCACATTCATAAGCCCTAAGACATTCAACTCTCGGGCCATCTTATAGGTCGATTCCCTGACTTTATCCAACAGGTCTTTCGATAAGGTATACGTCGGAAGCGTCATCGCGGAATCTCCGGAATGAATTCCTGCCTCCTCAATATGTTCCATAATGCCGCCGATAACAAAAGACTCCCCGTCACCGATCAAGTCCACATCAACCTCAATAGCATCTTCCAGGAATTTGTCTATCAAAACAGGGTGGTCACCGGAAACACGGGCTGCTTCAATAATGAATTTCTCCAGCATGCTTTCTTCATAGACGATTTCCATTGCCCGCCCGCCCAGGACATACGACGGCCTGACTAAAACCGGATACCCTATTTTGCGCGCCACCTGGGAAGCCTCCTCATAATTAAACGCCGTACCGTTCTGCGGCTGCAGGAGGTTTAATTTCTCAAGCATCTGTTTAAATCTTTTTCTATCTTCAGCAATATCGATAGCGTCAGCGCTGGTCCCCAGTATATTGACGCCTGCTTTACGAAGCGGTACCGCCAAATTAAGAGGGGTTTGCCCACCAAACTGGACGATCGCTCCCATCGGCTTTTCCGCTTCAATGATCGCCATAATATCTTCAAACGTAAGCGGCTCAAAATAGAGGCGGTCGGAGGTATCATAATCAGTCGATACGGTTTCAGGATTACAATTTACCATAATGCTCTCCACTCCCTCTTCCCGCAGAGCATAGGCGGCATGACAGCAGCAATAATCAAATTCGATCCCCTGGCCGATACGATTGGGCCCACCTCCCAGGATCACAACTTTCTTTTTTGGAGTATCGTTTAATTCTTTTTTATTTTGATGTTGATCCTGCACAAAAACCTCCTAACCTCATGATTTATTATATGGTCACCGGCAACCGAACACCTTTTAAATTTGTCCCGCCTCGTAAGATGTGTAAAAATTCTCTTCGATAATTTTTGCACACTCGGCGGGATAATTTGGCAATACTATTGCCGAGGCAAATTTATGCGCCTGGCGGGAATTAAGCTCCACACGCTTTTATCTAGCGCAATCCTTCGAAGCTACACCGCAGCTTTACCTGTCGATTAGCGTAGAAGGGCGAACCTTTTCCCCGCGTATTTTAAAGTAGTGCGCCTGGCGGGAATCGAACCTGCACACCCAGCTCCGGAGGCTGGTGCCCTATCCTTTGGGCCACAGGCGCATTAAAATAAACTCAATTGCTGCTCTTGGGCTTCCGGTTTTGAATCTTTTCCGCCAAAAATCGAAATGACACCATACTCTCCGTCATAACCTGCTTTAATACTGACTTTCCCTTCGCGTACCCGTAACACCCCTTCGGCAATACGTTTAGGCAAGCCTCTCTGCAGCTCTTCCCGGGAAGCCCTCAACAATATATCAAATTCCGTGCCGAATTTTGCCACCAGGCTCATATATTCACGCTCAACAGAAACAGAAGCCTTCGCTACTCCTTTTGCTTCCGCAATGATCTCATCAAAGGGGATCAAGCTCTTAAAAGGGACAGTTATTTTCGGCACATACCCTTCCGGCCGGTCTGCAAGCTGCGCAACACGATTCATTACCCCGACAGTAACCGGTTTTCCGCACTTTGGGCACTTCCCCTTATTCTTTTTCGTTTCTTCCGGTGATAAACGGCTTTCGCAGAGGCGATGCCCGTCAAAATGATATTTCCCTTCTTCAGGAAAAAACTCTATCGTGTATAAAAACCTTTTATTATCTTTAGTCCTTAAAACATCACGGATCGTTTTGTAATCCAGCTCGCAATTGAAAACATTTGCCTCACGGCCTATCTTTTGAGGAGAATGAGAATCGCTGTTGGATACCAGGCTGAAGCGGTCTAAAGCGCTTAACCGCCAATTCATCGCCGGGTCACTCGACAACCCCGTCTCCAGGGCGAATATTTTTGGAGCCTGGTCCTCAAAACAATCTTCTATCCTATCAAATCCCGACATAGAGCCGAATACAGAAAACCAGGGAGTCCAGATATGCCCGGGAATAACCATGCAATTTTCATCAATATCAAAAACAATGCGCGCAAGTTCTGCCGCATCCAGGCCTAAGATCGGACGGCCGTCCGATGCCAGGTTCCCGCAGCGGGAAAGCCTCTGGTTTATCGTATCGGTTGTTTTAAACGAAGGGCTTATTACTATAGTATGGACGCGATACGTCCTGTTGTTCTTGGAATAAATACTGCTGATCTCGGATGTTAAAATAAAATAGATACCGTTATATTTAAAGAGCCCGTTTCCCAGGTCTTCAAGCTTATTCTTAAGCTCCTCAAGCCACAAATGATAGGTAAAATCCCCGGTTCCCATCAACGTAACACCTTTAAGCTTGGCCCATTGAGCAATATGTTCAACGTCCATATTACGGCTGGTAGCCCGGCTGTATTTAGAGTGGATATGAAAATCAGCAATAAATTCCATAATCGTTATTATCGTTATGTTTGTTAATATCGTTAAACGAAAGTAACGAATTAACCTATTATCTCTTTTAATATACTACTGGCCTTGCCCCAATGTGTCCCCTGCCAATAGATCCGTGAGCATTTTTCACAGATAAAAAACTTCTCCTGGGTTTGGAAAACATATTCCGGGACAAGAGCTTTTATCTCTGCTTTATCTTTAGGCTTTAAGGCTGTATTACAGAGCGTACACCTGGTAAACATCATACCAGAAACCGGCTCAATACTCAATGTTTTTAACAGTTCCGCAACCTGTTCTTTGAGCTTCTCATTTTTGATAACAATGATCCGCACACCCCTGGATTGCGGAAGATTATGATTACGCGTGATAATGATCCTGCTATCCTGTAATGCCTGGAGCATTAATGAACCGCTCTTATCGCCTTTAAAGTATTCTGTGTCGTAACCTAAGATCCTCAACCAAGTTAGAAGCCTGCCTAATTCTTTGGTCAAAAGAAATTTCATCTGCGTGAATCCTCTAAGGAAACAAAGCAAAAGATAAAAGGGATATTACCCGGCGCTCTGATACGCCAACTTGCCGTTACAAATCGTATAGATAACTACCCCTGAGAGGTTCTTTCCCAGAAACGCGGAATTTTTAGACAGGGAGGCGATATTTTCTTTTTGCACGCTCCACTTTTGATCCGGAGAAACAACAATGATATCGGCATCACTACCGCTCGATAATGTCCCTTTATTAATGCCTAATATCCGCGCCGGGTTCAATGACAATGCGGCCACCAGAACATCCCAGCTTATGATACCAGGAGAAACCAATTCAGTGATACTAACCGCTAATTCGGTTTCTAAGCCGATAACACCGAATTCCGCGCGGTCAAATTCAATTGCTTTTTCATGCTCGGTATGCGGAGCATGGTCAGAAGCAATCACATCTATCGTTCTATCTTTTAACCCTTTTTTAATTGCCTCGACATCCGCTCTCGAGCGCAGCGGCGGATTCATCTTTAAATTCGTATCGTAGCCAAGCAAAAACTCTTCACTCAGCGAGAAATAATGCGGGGCAGTCTCAGCAGTGACCCGGACACCTCTTTTCTTGGCGCGGGCAATGATTTCCACCGATTCCTTACAGCTGACATGGGCGATATGGACCGGGGCAGCAGTATTCTCTGCCAATTGGATATCCCGCTCAACCCTCGTATATTCCGATTCCCGGGAAATACCCCGCACCCCAAGCCGCGTCGAAATACTGCCAAGGTTGATCACCCCTCCCGCGCTTAACGACTTATCTTCACAATGGCAAATAACCGCCACGTTGCAGCGCAAGGCGCTTTTCAAGGCTTCCAGCATTACCTGTTCCGACTCAACCGATGAACCATCGTCAGAAATCGCAACAATCCCCTGCTTCTTAAGCGCAGCTATATCAGTTAATTCTTTTCCTAACCTGCCTTTAGTAATAGCGCCACAGATAAAAACATTTGCATGCGCGCTCTTGGCAATGATCCCCTGCAAGATACCTATCCGCTCAAGCGTATCCATGGGTGGATTTGTATTCGGCATTGCCAAAACACTGGTAACCCCGCCTTTAAGCGCGGCATGAGTGCCGGAAGCAATTGTTTCTTTATCTTCCCGTCCCGGTTCACGCAAATGCACATGCATATCGACCAATCCCGGCATAACGACTTTTCCGGAAGCGTCAATAACGGTATCCGCTTTTGCTTTTATGCCAATAGCAACCTCAGCTATTAAGGTATCTTCCACCAAAACATCGCATACCTTATCTATTTTATTTGCCGGGTCGACCACGCGGCCGTTTTTAATCAGTATTTTCATGTTTTTTGTCTTGCCCCTGCGCTACCAGAAAAAGCACTGCCATACGCACAGCAATTCCATTGGTCACCTGCTCCAGAATAACTGAATTCGCCCCATCAGCGACTTCACTGGAAATTTCTATCCCCCGGTTTAAAGGCCCGGGATGCATCACAATAATATTCTTTTTTGCTTTTTGCAACCGCTCTTTGGTGATCCCGAAATTCTTAAAATATTCCACCTGTTTCGGAAAAGCATTTTCTCCGTCGCGCTCAAATTGCATGCGCAGGACATTCACAGCATCGGCGTTATGCAATGCTTCTTCTATATCGTGAGAAACCCTCACTCCCATTTCTTCGATCGCCGGAGGGATCAATATCTTAGGGGCGCATACCGTAACCTCTGCCCCCAACTTTATCAAACCCCAGATATTAGAACGCGCTACCCTGGAATGCGCGATATCTCCGACAATACTGACCTTAAGCCCTTGGATATTCCCGAGTTTTTCTTTTAACGTAAACATATCCAGGAGTGCCTGGGTCGGATGCTCATGCCAGCCGTCACCGGCATTGACAACACTGATATGTAAATGTTTTGCCAGCATCATCGCCGCGCCGGAATAATTATGGCGTATCACGATGATATCGGCATTGAGCGCTTGAATATTGGTGCCGGTATCAATAAGCGTCTCGCCTTTTTTTACGCTGGATGTTTCTGTCTCAATATTGATAACATCGGCGGATAAACGCTTTGCCGCTACCTCAAAAGAGACCCGGGTCCGGGTTGAAGGCTCATAGAAAAGGTTCACCACCGTTTTGCCGCGCAGCGCAGGGACTTTTTTGATCTCACGCGTTGAGACTTCTTTAAAGGAATCTGCCGTTGATAAAATAAGCTCTATCTCTTCCCTGCTTAAATCATCCAGCCCCAAGAGATCTTTGCGTGTCCAAACCATGCGTTACTCTTTCTTTACCAGCAGCGCTTCATCCGCACCGTCTACTTCCATTAAACGAACCTCAACCGTCTCATGCAAAGAGGTAGGAATATTCTTTCCCACGTAATCAGGCCGTATCGGCAATTCCCGGTGCCCGCGGTCAATGAGCACTGCCAGCTGTATTGAACGGGGCCTGCCTAAATCTATCAACGCATCTAACGCCGCGCGGATAGTCCGCCCCGTATATAAAACATCATCCACTAAAACCACATTCTTATCGGCTATGTCAAAATCGATCTCGGTCTTATGTACCACCGGTTGAGAGCTCGTGAGTGAAAGGTCATCGCGGTACAATGTTATATCCAATATTCCCACCGGGATCTCTTTTTCATCAATAGTTTTAATAGCGGCCTTTAAACGCTCAGCCAAATAAACTCCGCGGCTGCGGATCCCCACGAGACAGAGATCATCAGTCCCTTTATTTTTTTCCAGGATCTCATGGGCAATACGCACAATACTGCGGCGGATCGCTTCTTTATCTAACAACTTTGATTTGTCGGGCATGATCGTTATTTTCGTTTAGTTCGTTAATGTCGTTAGTATCGTTTCCCTTTACGTTCGCTTACGCTCCTGAGAGACTCTGTTTTCCCTCGCGTAAACGCTTGAAAATTTCGCAGAAATTTTCTACGCACGCTTCGGGATATTTCGGCCATACAACTTACGTTCGCTTATGCTATTGAGAGGTTCCGTTTTCCCTTGCCTAAACGCTTAGTAATTTCTTCGAAATTACTTGCGCAGGCTTTGGGATTAATTCGCGGACGCTAAAGTATAGCTTTAGCGTCCGCGAATTAAAAAAAATCCCAACGGCTTATTACGCAGTTGGGATATGATTTTTTAAGGTCGTGGACCATATTTCTCTACCTTGCCAGCTTCTCATGAGCCGACTTAAAGGTCTCCTGTATTTAAATAAATATACCACCTCTTGGCGTGTTTGTCAAGGTAAATAGCGGCATTAATAAGACCGGGACTTATCAATAATAAAACGCGACCGTTCAAGTCCCGGTCTTAGTTATATGGATTAAGTTCAGTTAGCGGGTGACGAGGCATGTTTCGAGCGATGACGCGAGAAACATGCCTCGGCAGGACCCGCTACCTCGTAAAAATAAAAAGAAGGGGTGCTCAAGAGACGTCCTATGGGGGCTGATAAACCAAAGGGCGGGAACACCCCTTCTATACTACTTATTGTTCTATTGTCACCGGCTCCTTAGCCGTAAACGCGATCTTTGTAAGGGCAACCTGCAAGTCACCTGCCGGCTTATCCGATTCCAATAAAGCCAGGAAATCCCTGAAAGCCGATTCAGTAGGTTTAAGTTGATCTTCTTCCAGCCTTAAGATATCCGCGATGCAGGCAAGCACTTTTTCAACCTGCGGGTTAATATCATCTTTGAAACAACAAGCCTCTAAATATTCCTTGATCCTGTCGCTGGCGGGAATAATCCCTGCCTGGATCATATCTTGTATTTGCTGCCATTCTTCATTGAGATTAACATTCTCGAAACGGCTCAAAGGCGGTACCACATTCATCCCCGGGACATTCATCGGCTGCGTGACAATAGGCAACGCTCGCAAATCAATACCTCCGGGCTTAAGCGGGCTTGAAGATAACAATTTGACTGAAGAACCGGATTTTTTGAGTTCAAATGATCCAGCTAACTCTTTGTTTAAAACATTTCGCACCTCTGCTTGCCCCTGAGGATCAACAATAATATCTACTGCATTTTCTGAATACGGTATTTTCTCCATGACTTTAACACCGGTGGAATTTAAATATTTTTCAATATCAGTTACATTCAAAACCCCCGCTATTTCATTTGCGGGATAAATAATGAAAGCATTCCAGTCGCCGCTATTCATAAAAGGCCCTAAAACGCGTTCAATGTATGCGTGCGTCTTTTCTGCCATAGGCGCCAAATGAGCAAGCGCCATTTCCCCGGTCTGCGTATTATACCCTGCGACCGCCATACAGGTGATCAAACTAGCGATGCAAGGCTTTTGTCCTATTCCCTGGGTTTTATCCGGGGCTACAATATCAGGGGTTAACTTCAATTGTTCCGCGACACCCTTCATTTGTCCTTCCCGCCTCTGCTGTCCACCTGCCTCTTGCATCATTTCTCCTACACTTTCCACACCCTGGGTCAACGCAACTTCAAGGAATTGTTGATAAAGCTTTACCATATTCTCATCAGTGTCGGCTTTCCTAAGATTTACTTCCTGGCTGCCATAGACCCAACGTATCAACCATTCCTGATGGCCCGACAAAGACGCTTGCGTATCTTCAAAAAGGCCTAACCTGCCCGGCACGCCATTCTTTTCAACAGAGTGATATAATGAGTGAAATTCTTTAAACTCTTCCATAAGAGATCCCAAAGAAGGGATATTTGATAACGGCGACCCCGCAGATTGATTTTTTGAAAGAACAAAAATAGGAGGAGCTTGATTATCCGGGCTTGCATTAATTCTTCCTATGAGCATATAAGGCTCTACCAACTTCAGGTCTGCGAAATCCCCCCATTCATTATGCAAAAATTCGAAAACAGCCGGGAATATTTCATCTTCCCTTAATTCTCCCCGCGCCCTTAATTCTTCAGACATAAGATTGCAAGCCTTACTTATAATTAAGGAAAAACTATTGAGAAGCTTAAACGGCGCGACGCTATAATCATAGTTCTCGATTATTTGAGCGACTTCTTGATGATACTCAACATATACCGCAATATCTATATCGCTGAACGATGAATCATAAACACCCTTAAATCCGTTATTTTTAAGCCTGCCTCCGGTCATATAAAGCCTCATTTCACCGGGATCCGTAATACCTAATTCTTTGAGAAAGTTCTGCGCCTCTTCTAAAATCAACCGCCCGGCCCTTAATAAATTATCGCCGCTAAAAACAGTGACAAAACTACGAGCGGAACTCCTGGCTATCCGGTCGGAAGAATCAAACTGCCCCCGGGTAAAGGAGAGCATATCCTGTATCTTGGCTTTAACCACAGCCTCCTCTTCAGGAGTTACTCCTTCAAGAAAGCCGGAATTTTCTGTATTAGCTATCGGGCTGCTGGTGGTTTTCGTCATCTTAAACATGATCCGACGCGATAATTCCTTGTCCCAAGAATGAACCGCAAGCTCTACAGCCCTTAAACCGGGAGGAACAAATTTCCGGCTTTCCAGCGTATTACCAACTATAGCGATCCCGATATCTGATAAATGATCCTCAATGCCGTTTAAAAGACGCGTATAATCTGTCACGCCTATTTGATAAGCTCCCTCCATTTTAACCTGCGAATCATATACCGCATTGGGCGAATTAAAATAGATAAAATCATACTTACCGCTTACTGTTTCAAATTCCTTCTCCTTTTCCACTTTATGCACAAAAACTTCCGCATCATTGCTCCCGGGGAATAAAAGGTTAAGATTAAATTTCGTATTCTCCACCGCTTCTTGAAGTATATCAATGGCATCAATGCGTATGCGTAACCCCGCGTCTTTTACCTGGGCATAGGCAGTCAACGCATCGACCCCGGTCCCCGAACCGATCACTAATATACGAATACTATCTCTACCCTGAGACTTCAATTGTTTTATAACAGCCGGCAATGCTTCTTTATCTTTAATAAACTCCGCGGAATATAAAGAAAGTCCATAGTCAAAAACCGGAGAATAAACAGCCGTATGGCGCGCCATGACCCCTTTATACATAAGCTTTCTTAACATGCGGTAAGCTTCCTGGTCACGGGTACCGCCGATAACCTGATACTCATTTTCTTTAATTATTTCTTCTAATGCGGCAATTTCCTCTTTTTCTTTTAACACCGGCCTGCGCAAAATCCGGCTTATATACCCTGAGATAATCGGCGAGCCGGCGGCAACGGTATCAGAACTAAGATTTTCAACTCTCTTCAACGCATCTACCACAACACCAAGGATCTCAGAAAGCCCTAATAAGCTTATTTCGGTATCCAGGCGCATAAAATGAACATTTTTAAAAAACGCATATTTTTCCTGTAACTTTACAATATTTTCTTTGTTGATGAAAAAGGTCCCTCCCCTGAAATCAAAAACAATATCAACTTGTCCCGGCTCATACGCTGAAAGTTCTTTTAAAAATTTATCTAACGTTGCGCCTGTATTGATATCGTTTTCACAGAGTATTACTTTTTTCCCGCGTAATTCTTCCGGATTGATCGGACGGCCGGTACGGCTGTCTTTCCTCCAGGCAAAATCAGGCCGGCCCACCCTTGTTTCCCCGTTCACATGAACATCGGCTAACGTTGTCGCAAGCCCCATTAAATCAAACATGGCCGCAGTAAAAGCGCCTGCGCCAGCAATACCAATAGCAATATCATATACCTGGTTCAGATCCCGCAGCTGTTTTGATTGCGTATCGTATCGCAAATCATAAATTGCAAGAAGCGACTTTAGCCACTTGTAAACAAGGATCTCTGAATCAGCTAAACCAAATCGTTTTTTCATATACGACTGTTCAACAAAACCGTTCACTATCTTTTCCTTTATTTCATCATTAAACATATCTTGATGCACAAGGTACCGGAATTCCAACCCCTGGATTATAGTATCGTAATTATCTCCTTCATTATTCTTTATATCGTTTTTCAAGTTATCAAATCTTATCTTTACCTGCAACAAGTCCTCAGCCGAAACCGCTGATTTTATATCAGCCATCAGTATCTCTAACCGGGGAGAATATTTTTGAAGTTTTTCTTTTTCGCTCGCGGAGGAACTCGCGAGATTGCCTTGAGCCAACGGCGAGCCGGCTGATCTTGTTTCAAACCGCTCTGCTCTCCTGAGCCATTCGGAAATCTTCTTTTGATCGCCGTCACCGACTTCCACTGCACCGTTATCTTTTGAATGCACAAGCAATATCTTGCGCTGCTGACCGAGCGCCTGTAAAAATTCAGAGCCTTCCACTGCTTTTTGCAATTGATCTACGGTAAGATGAAAACCCGCCGGAAAACCATTTTCTGAGATAAGGATTGAGTTTTCTCCATTGGGGTCCTGAGTTTTTAGTTTGTCCGCTGCCCAGGTAAAATCATCCATAGAGCTGGTATCAACAACATAGCCAATATTGCCCATGTTAGAAGTAACCACAAAACCATAGGTAGCAATAGGGTGGCTTTGATGATTACGAAACACGATTGTTACACCTAACCCTTTATCAATAAATTCTATCTCATCTTTCCCGTTTTTCTCAAAACCACGCTCAACTTTCTCATTCTGTAATAATGCTCTTGCCCATTGCCGGGAGAAGCCTTGAGCCTCTTGGAGAGTCCTCTTTTCATAAGTTTCTCCACCAAGCAAGTAAGCCGCGATGACTTCTATTAAGTCATCTTTTACTTCTTGCGTCATAATTAAATCGTATGTATTGATTTTTCCATTAGCCTTTCTTACAATGTATTGCATGTTTTTTCCCTGGCCCTCTTGTGCCGCTTCAATTTTCGATTCAGAGAATTGCTCAATAATGAATTGCACAAATCCGGCATTATGGTCAGTGTGATTATGCGTCAATATCCAACGAGAGGGGAGTAATTTTTCCGCCTTGAGATTAACGTATGCTTCAAGTGAAGGATCCACAAAAATACTTTCTGTTCCGATATTGATAAGAAAATTGGTCACATCTTCTTCTGACAAGGCATCATTGACGCCCATAAACGTAACCGACACCGTACCTGCAGGACGATTGTGATATCGATCAAACTGTTCCGGCGTAAAATTCCCTGTTTTATGGACGTGTTCATCCTTATTTGTATCGCGTTTACGAGAAACTATCTCCTGCTCTTTTACCTCATTGCCATAACGCTCTATAAATTTATAATTTTCTCCATCTTTTACAACCTCGACCTCCACATCTCTACCATCTTCACTTAAAACCGTAAATTTCGTCTTGTTTTCCAAGTTTATAATGTTATACGGATTATCTTTTTCCAGTGCCAAGGCGCTCACCAAAGAAGCGACAAAGCCGTTACTTTTCTTGATCGCAAGGTCTAAAAGCATCTGCACAGCCAAAGCCTCTCGTTCATTATTAACGACAATATAGGTCGGCCTGATTGCCAAGTTGTCCACCAGTCGAAAACCCTTGGCCTTCAACGATTCATCATTTTTTGGCACAGAAGAAACACGAGAAGCCTCGTAAAATAGATTACCGAATAAAATAAACTGCAGGTCAGCGCCGTCATAGCCTTGTCCAAACCCAGGGATAACAATTTGTGGGGTTTCCTGCTGTTTATTACTAAATGAGGGGGAGCCGTTTACAACGACCAGCTTTGATAGCGCAAGCTCACTTCGCGATCCCTCTTCCGCCTTATTTTGCAGCGGCGAGCCGGACGATCTCTGTCTAAGATTATAACCAAAAACCTGCGCTGCGAACGAAGCAGATTCGCTCAAAAATGCTTCCCGCAATGATGGGTGATTGCGTTTCTTGAGCTCTTCCTGAGCGAATTCCTCAATAACTTCACCGGAGACTCCTACGGGCATTTTCTTGACGATCTCACCTGCCATCTTTTTTGCAACGTTGGATGTACAATCTAAAAACAACCTTGCAACTATTTCCTGGCCGCTGAAATTTGCAAAAGGTGTTAAAGCGATAAAGTTATTTTTTATTTCTTCGAAATTTGCTGAACGGATAGCGGCGTAAAGAAACTGGCGCAGCGGCATTTTCTTGTAAGCCGCTAATTCCATACATAACCCGGCAAAAACGCTTGTTTCTCCAACAATATCCAAGACTTTCTTTTCCTTTGAGTAGCATAAATTCTCCGCGGGAATATCCATTATATTATCGCCGCTGACAATATAACTGCAAAGCTCGTCGCGAAAACGCCTGAATCCTCGCGTTAGTTCCTCGCCCTGTTCATTAATATTCTTAAGGGAGCCTGTCCTTTCAAGGAAAAACCATATAATGTGGCTTAATTCATGCATGATATTTTCCTTCTTGAAATCACCGGCTGATTTAATGATAAAACTGGGCTCCTGGGGCTTTGAACGCAGATGAGCAACTGCCTGGCTGCTCGCAAGCACTCCTCCGACTTTTTCCGAAAACTGCTTATAATAACCGGCGTCTATCTCTAAAACCGGAATTCCCGCGTATCGGGTAAAGCTAATCTTCCCCTGCGCTTCGGCAATAAACGCATCGGCTTTATCTGTCGTAATCCCTTCTGAAACTAAAAACATCCTCAAAAGCTCCTGGGGCTGTATAACTTCCGCTTGAGCATTATTTTTCCTTAATTCAACCTCTAATTTCTCAACGGCTTTTTGATAGAAATTTCTGAGGCCGGCAGGAAAACCTGACTCCGCGATAAGTACGAGTATTTTTGCTTCTTTTTCTGCCTCTGAACTATTTTCTAAAAGGATCTCCAGCGCCCCGCTATAAAAGCGGCCATGGAAATCCGCAAGCTTCTGTAAATATCCAGGGTTCAGTGGACTTTTATTTTGCAGTGGCGAAGCGGATGCTTTCGCTGATACCGCAGATCCGGTGGAGAATGGCTGCTGCAATAAAACTTCGCGGTAATCTTTTAAGCTTTGAATATCCTCCTTAAGCATTTCTCTATCAGATGTATCCAATGAATCGCCAAACCCAACCAATATCCTTGCCAACGCTTTCTCAAGCTTATCAATGACACTTTTAACCTGTTCGACTTTTGAAGGTTCCCCCTGATACTTTGCTTTTAGCGGCCAGCTTTCCTGATCATATACAAACAGAGGTTCAAGATATTCATTTTTTAAATCGCGTAACCTGCTGATCGCGACAATTGCTTTTTCTTTCTGCACAACTTCCCGCTCAAGACTTTGTACCATTTCAAGCCGCGGGATGCTTCCGTAAATCGAAGATTTATCTCCCATGCTCAATAAAACAGGATTAAACGCCCATTCGTTATTCAACCCAAACGGGTTCTCCTTAACAGGTTCGCGAAAAGAAACAAACCCATCAAATGAAACGCTCAAATCGCCTCTTCCCGCGGGTAAAATCACTAACCCAACCTCAGATGATCTTTCAATTTCAGGCTCAAACTGATCAGCAGCAGCATCGATAGTAAACCATTGAGACCCCAGCTTGAATAATCCATACGCATGATACCCTGGCTCTCCCTTATTTTTACCCGTATTAACCAAAACCGCGCTTTCTTTACCAAGGGCTTCCTGCAGCCACTGGATAACATCCCCGTTCCTAAGCCAGCAGTCATAGCGCACCGCGCTACCAACATCACCGTCTCTCGAATAAGCCTCTTTTTTATCTTTTTCTTCTAATTTCTCTTTTACTGCCTTAAGCGCAGCCAACACCTTATCCAGCGCTTGTTGATCAACCCCCTTTAAATAATCTCCCCAGCGCGCCATAAAATTTTCAGGAGTAACCTTAACTCCTTGCAAAAAGTTCCCAAATGTTTGCCAATCAAGGGACACCTCAGCAGCCTCTAAAGAAGCATCTACCGGCGAAGAAGAATTCTTCACAATCGGGGTTGATTTTAACACTCCGCTCAATTCTTTTTCAATAATGCCCCGGGTATTATTCATATCACCTGACTCGATCATTGCTTTAATCGCGCGGATCAAAGGCTCATGCTCAACGATCTGACCGTGCCCCTCTGACCCCAGGGCAATCGTAAAAGCTCTTTGTAAATATTCTTGATATTCCGGAGTACGGGGAGCGTGATAATCATCTTGCACCGCAAAAGACAAAAGGGAATTGACGGAATCCTCAAATCTTGCTTCCCGTCCGCGATTATTCATCTGTGTATTTCCCGGATCCTGCGCGCGGGCTATTTCGCGCTGGTCCTGAAATCCTACTAACGCGACAAGCCCCATGGCTATCTGCGGCAGGACCTTAGATGCGCCTGTTGCTTTTATCGACCCAAAAGGCGTAGCTGCCAGCTCAATAACCGAGGTTTTACGAAACATCTCTGCGGCTTGGCCACTTGCATTAAGTACTCCATCCCGCAGAATTTTAGCGCCGTAAGAATGGGCAACAATAACCGTTTCATTCTCCCGATCAGTACCGATATAAAGACTAAGCTGCCTCGATAAAAGAGCGGAAACATCATTGATTTTATCGAAATAGTTGTATGAAAAAACAGCCAAATTAAATTTACCTTCGAATTCGGAAAGAAATTTATTAAAATAGGATGGAGAGCCATCAGCGCCATGAATGAATACAACTGTCGGCCTATCCTGTTGAAACGCGCCTACCTGATATAAGCCCGGAACGCGGGGGATATGCATACTCAGTACGTCTCTGAGGCTCACCTGGCTTTGCTGTGGCGACTCTATCCGCCCGGAAACACTCAAAGGATAGTTTTGTTTTATTAACGGCCCGCACCCCAATGTCGAAATAGACAACAATACTGTGCCAAACAATAAAACCGCTGTTTTCTGATACCATGAAGCTTGGCTCAGGGGAGAGGCAGCTGAATCGCTTATAGGAGAGCCTGCTGATCGCTTTTGAGTTACTTGTATGCGGTATAAAGAACCATTCTCATCAATAACTAATAAAGCCTTTCTATCAGAAGTAACGCGCAGCATATCATGGTTAGCAGTAAATTTTCCTGTTTCTCCAACGTATCCCACATATAAAAGCTTCTTTCCTTTATAAATTATATCTCTGGAACCCGTCATCACGAGAATGTTGTCTTTGAACCCATCAAGAAAGCCTTGAGGATTGGGGCCCTGCACGTTTAAAGTAAGTCCTTGGTATTCGGCTAATTCGGGGCTGACCACATATTGCAAAGTAAGTTCCCAAACTTTTCTGGCTCTTTCATAATCAAGTATGCGCGAAGATTCATTCCACTCTTTTTTTAAATCACTTTGCGAATATTGGCGCGCTGCGTCTTGCGTTTGTTGTCCGTATGATTGGCCTTGTACCGGTGAGATCAAAGGACTAACGGGGTTTATAAGCAGCGTCACAGCCAGGATAGCAGCTGACAAGAATTTACTGATCCCGTTCTGCCCCGGAGCTACCAATGCTGAAGATGCTTTTACCGGCGAGCCGAAAGATTGATTTTCTTCCGTTACAGCTTCTGCGGCGCCTGAAACAAAATAATGCCTGATCCCATCAGCAATATTCTTCGATCTTTTCTTAAAAGAGCCTTTCTCCTCCATCAGTTTTTCAACGGTATCATTCGTAACCCTCGGGTCCTGATATTGATAAAGCCGCTCCTGAAGCTTTTTTAGCTGCTCAGAGGAGAGCAGGACCATGAGTCGAGGCAATATCTTTTCCACATTAGACGCAGAAACCCCATAATAAAAGAGCATTTCAATAATAAACTCATCAAGAGAGCCCGGGATAGTTTTGCCCGGGTCAATTATCCTCAGCGCCCCCGTTTCCTTCTCAAGCATAATATTATTACTATGCAGGTCCAAAGACATCCTGCCGTCAAGGACAATTTGCTTATTCAAAACGAAAAAATACCTGGCTAAGAACTCGCTCACGTTTTTTGCCAGCGTTTCAGTAATAATATTCTTATTGGGCTGCGTTTCACTCAATATCTTATAATCCTTATCCCATCTCAATAAAGCATCCAGCAGCTCAACTAAAGAATCCAAAAAAGCAGCATTTTTTGCAACCATTAACTGCACCGTCCTTATTTTCATAAGGGTGCTTTTTACTTGCTCTGCGGCATCTCCCGTAGTTATACGCTCTTGCCTCAACAATCCTTGCACAATATTTCTTAATTCTTTGTTGCCGGCGATTAAGCCGCACAATGTATCGACCTGCCCCAGCGTAAATCCATCCACAAACTCTTCAACAAGCACTGTCAGGTATTCGCCGGAATCAAATTTCGTCTCGGAATACTCATATCCACCGGGGGCCGAAGAATTAGCCTGCAAATAAAACACTTTCCCCAGATTGGGGACAAAACCCGTGCCCCAAAGATCGTTCAGGACCTCTTCTTCTCCTTCTTCAAACATCGCCTCATTTTGAGCCGGCAATTTCAGCGCTACGCTGAAAGCCTTAACCTCTCCATCATTATTAACGATATCGACCTTAAAAGCATGTTTATTCGCTCCCGACGCAAGATAACCTATGGAAAGTTTTGCTATATCAGCGAATGTAAAATTAAAACTAAGCTTTGCCAGAATATCATTTATACTATCCGGCTTATATTTCGCCAGAAATTGTGTGACTTTTTCTGCCTCCCGAGCAACTTTCCCCTGTTCTGCCGCAGACAAGACGGCCCCTTCCCCCCATGTTCCTCCCGGAGAGGTCATCCTCGATTCAATAATAGGCCCCAGATTATCGGCAGAATCGCTCATCGGCGAGCCGGCGGATTTTCTTGATGAAAAAAACGATAAGTCAGCGATTGGCCGGTTATCCCAGGACTGAAGATCATTCTGGGATGTCCACTCTTTAATGGAAGCCGCCATTTGACGGGCACCGGACTCCAAGAATTTCCAAACCATATCCGGAGTAATCGCCAATAGTTTTTTATCATTAAGGGAAACATCACGGTATTGCGCATTTTCAGGCCATAGCTCTTTCTTATGAATAATATTTTGGATATCTTCCTTATGGCTCAGAATGAACGCGCTTATTTTTTCAGCTGCCTGGATATACGCTTCCTTATTCCCCCGCAAACGGTAACCTTCCCCATTATAAGAATGTTCAATATCCTGAAAGTCTCTTTGGTAATAAAGCGGAGCCAAAGCAGTATCAAAATCAAAAGGTATTAATGCGCCGTCTTTACTAAGATATTCCCGGTCATTTTGATATAACAAGAGGCCGCAATACATGTCAAGAAGGGCATTATTTTTTAACGCGGCTATGTTTTGCGATTCTTCCTGGTCACCAAGTAACCTGCTTTTTACCGCGGCCGCTCCCGGGATATATTCCGTCGCAATTATACTCTCTGAGCTCTCATCCAATGTGAAGACGCGGACCAGAGGCAATAAGACCGAAGAGCCCTGGAACGATCTATCTTTCAGCATTAACGCAAGCAACTCGCGGGCGAACAAAGACCTTTTCCCGTTCTCCCGCAAAGTATAATAAATTGCCGTATCTTCGCTTTGAACCATCATTGCGGTATTTATTTCATTTTTTGCGACAAAGAGTTTTAAGGATCCCGAAGCATTCTCTTCTCCTTCAATTGCGATAACATTAAAACCTTTACTCGAATCCAAAGACAAGCCCTTAACGAGTGATTCGATGTTTTGTTGTTTACCTGACCCGGGGACCTGGGCAATAATCCATATCTTTTTCCCATCACCGATTGTTTGCCGCCAAGGATCTTTTGGCAATACTGTAGCAGGAACATATCCGTTCTTTAGAGCCAGGGAAACGGTTTTTTCATCAGCAATGGGCGAAGAGCTCTTTTTTACTTTTACAGCCGGCTTTATAGGAGGTGTTTTGACCGGCGCCTTAAGAGACGTTTTAACAGGCGCCTTAATTGAAGCTTTCACAGGAACAGGAGCTGCTTTCACAGGGCCGGGAGATTTTTGTTGAGCAGGCTGATCAACCTGTCCATTCTTGAGGGCAGCCTCAGCTACTGAGGCTATAACATAATAATCAAAAGATTCTTGCGGAACTGCTTTCTTAAAAACGACCATGGGGCCTGCGTTATAGATAATGCTGCTACGCTGCGACCTGGAAAGATTAAAAAAATGAGGAGATTTATGGCTCAGGAAATCGACATATCTTTGAACCCGAAAACAGTAAATAGCCGCCCCTAATTCATAATGCGCCTTTGCAGGGAGCTTATCCATCGTTGCCCCGAACGGGTTTTTTTGTTTGGCATCCTTTTTGTATTTCTTATATATATCCCCATATTTCTTGAATGGCTTTAATATTTCATATGCGGCCCTTTCTTCTTTTGTCATTTTATTTGTTTTATTTACTTTGTCATTTTCTTCTTTTTGCGCCAATTCGTCTATAAACTGCATTAAATCTCTAAAAGCTATCTCTCTGATCTGCATCAACCCTTTAGCCCCTTGAGAAGAGGTAGCTGTCAGGACTTGCCCTATATTTTCAATACCGGCAATGATCTCCAAATGCACAGGCATTACTTCTTGCGAAATAACATTGCTTGCCTTTCCTTTTTCTACCATATTCCTAAAAACTGTCCGGGCCTCTTTCGACAATTTATTTCTAACAACCCCGACAACTGCGGCAGACCTCTGAAGTACTGCTTTATTGATACCGGTGAAATTATTCGCTGGCAAAGCCTGAGGAACGGGTTTTCGCACAACCTGCGTATTTATCAAATCCTGATGAGCTAACTGGGAAGGAGAAAAAAGCATTGCTACAAACAAACCGATCGAAGAAAACTTTTTTATCTGGTCACCGACATTTTGTAAGAATGATCTCTGCTGCTTCGCCGGCGTCTTGGCAATCGCGGAAGAACTGGCATTTCCTTCTTGAGAGACGGATGCAGGTTGGTCTATAAATACCGGAACATCGCTTTTTAACTCTATTCGAACAGAGGGATGTTCTACTGTCCCGCCTTCTACGAAAAATGATATGCCTTTATCCTGGAATCGTGCAAGAGGGGAACTGCCTGCGCGTGAATGCCCGACAATCGAAGATACCACAAAAGACGACGCCCCGGGGAAAGGCACCTGAAAGTCGGTTAAATTCATCCCTCCGGAAAAATAACTTCTGATCGACTGCCCCATCGGAGTAGAAACAGGGATTTTAATATTATATTCGCCGTCTTTAAACGACCTTTGATACTCCTTAAAATAGGTAGTCTTTGACCAGGGGGTTTGTGACGTCAAACCGTTTAAATTCTTTTTATCGATCATCCAGGAATATAATCCGCCTTTTCCGTAAAAACGCGCCTTAAACCATTGCGCCATGATCAATGAATAATATACCTGCCTTAAAGGAGCATATCGTTTGGCAGTATTAACGTCTTTGGTAATTTTAGGGATGATGCGCTCTCTGATCAGTTGCGAAGCGTATTCATTTAAAGCCTTAAGCCGGTCATCCTCAAAATTGTAAACAGCCGATCCCTTAAGGTAATCCTGCTCCAGCATTACTTTAAGCGTTGCTTTATAGATATAGGCATTATCATTTGCCTCGCGAATGATGATCTCATTGGGAACGATCCACGGCCTGGTTAAGGTGGGAATAGTTATATTATCCGAGCCTAAAAGCTCTTCTGCTTTCTTGTATAATTTATCCCAATACTCTTTTCCTTCAGGGGTTTCAGGAGAAGTAAATTGCGCGGTATCTTTTTTAAGCTGAAGATCCGCTTCCAGAAGGACTTTACCGAGATCGGTCTTAGCCAATAAAGGGTCGATGATATTATCTTCGGCGTCCGGCCGTAAGTTAACCCAAAAAGAGTCATTGGGCAGGCTAATACCGATAAAGAAATAATTCAAGATTGTTTTAGTCGTGTCCTCAAGGGCAGGTTTATTTAAATTCCTGGCGTCGCCTTTATCTAAAAGAAGGCTAAAGTTATTGTTAAGGTTATCATAGGAAAGATAGCGTAAGTGCAAGGGCCGGAATTTGTCCTGGATGAGAGTATTACGCAGCTGCGCGAAATGGCCGGAAATATCCAACTGCCCGGCAATTTGCGCAAAACCGGACTGTTCAAAGAAAAAGCAAAAAGACAGAAAAATAGCGATACATCTTATAACTTTTCTTGGCATGGTAAAGCGAATAAAATTTTTATACTTCTCTGTTTATTGTTGGTTTATCAGCCTTAAGACAAGTATGCAATAATAAGGGAAGGAATAGCCAGCTTTTTCGACGGAAAATTGAAAGCGCTTTCAGGAAAATTGCGAAGAAATGACAAAAAATTTGAATATTTGTCACAAGTTGCGTGGGACAAGACACAAATAACTGGATTACTATATAATGAACGGGTGGCTTGGACTGCTTTCGAACGGGGCATAAAGGCAAGGAGCGGGCACGGTGTCCGAGTGAAACGAGGACGAGCGACGCAGCCGACCTGAGTGCAGCCACGCCACGCCGGGGCGTGGCAAACGTCCCCGCGAGAAACAGTCCAAGACAGGACCCGTTCACTAATAAAAACTGACAGATTTATTTCAAAATAAATCGAACCGTCCCCTATTCTCCCGAAATGCCAAAGACCATTGGCGTAAAAATCGTGCTTAAGCGAAAAAACCGACAGATTTATTTAAAAAGGAATTGAGGAAAACAGAGAATTAGATAATGACTACGAACTCACCGCGGGGTTTTTGCTGCGTAAACTGCTCTAAAAGCAAGCTTGCCGGGCCGCGTTTTACCTCTTCAAACTTTTTGGTAAGTTCGCGGGCACAGACAACTTCTTTTTCACCAAAAATATCACGGATGTCTTCTAAAGTCTTAAGGATACGATGGCAAGATTCATAAAAAACAATGGTGCATTCCAAAGTTGCAAGCTCCTTCAACCGGTTATGCCGGGAAATTGCTTTATTGGAAAGAAAACCTTCAAAAACGAATTTATGGCTGGGCTTGCCGGAAAGAACCAAGGCGTTCACAAAAGCCGTTGGCCCGGGAATGCAGGTAATTTCTATATTATTCTCTAAAGCCGCATTGATCAGGTGATATCCGGGATCAAGTATTCCCGGAGTTCCGGCATCAGAAACAAGGGCGATATTTTTTCCCTCTTTAAGCAGCCCCAGAATATGTTCACCTTTAATGATCCGGTTATGCTGAAAGTAACTGGTGGTCGCAACGTGGATATCATAATGATTGAGTAGAATTCTGGTATGGCGGGTATCTTCGCAGGCGATCAAATCAACGGATTTTAGAACTTCGATGGCGCGTAATGTTATATCTTTGAGATTACCTATAGGTGTGGCGACTATGAATAACATTGTTTAGTCCGTTAGTTTCGTTACGAAATTAACGGCTTTATTCTACAGTAACTGACTTTGCAAGGTTACGCGGCTGGTCAACATCACAACCACGCTTCACCGCAATATGATAGGCGATCAACTGTAACGGAAGCACCACCAACAAGGGAGAAAACAATTCATTGCATTTCGGAATATAAATAACTTCTTTGGTCTGTAATTTTATCTTTGTATCATTGTTGCTGGCGATAGCGATTATCTTTCCCTTGCGGGCACGGATCTCCTGAAGGTTAGAGATCATCTTTTCATAGATATGAGAATCGATGGTAATACAGACGACCGCGCGGTATTCATCAATGAGCGCAATAGGGCCATGCTTCATTTCACCGGCAGCATATCCTTCGGCGGGGATATAGGAGATCTCTTTTAACTTCAGCGCCCCCTCAAGGGCGGACGGAAAATTAACATTCCTGCCCAAGAACAAAAATGAACCAAAGTGCGAATGCCGCCGAGCTAAGCTTCCAATAGCATTTTGATTTTTTAAGATCTCTTCCTGTTGTTTGGGGATCCGGCGTAACTCTTCGATATATTTATTGATCTTCTCCGCAGGCAGTATATTCCTGATCTGGGCCAGGTAAAGCGCAAACAAATACAATGCGGCCAATTGCGCAGTATATGCCTTAGTGGAGGCAACGCCGATCTCAGGGCCGGCATGGGTATAAATCACGCCGTCTGATTCCCGGGTCAAGGTCGAGCCTAAAACATTGCATACGCACAATACCGATGCCCCCAGCTTTTTCGCCTGCCTGATACCTGCCAAAGTATCGGCTGTTTCTCCTGACTGGCTGATAGCAATGACGAGAGTACCCTCATCAATCAGCAAGTCCCGGTACCTGAATTCACTGGAAACATCAACTACTGTTGTGATCGCGCAGACAGATTCTAAAACATACTTTCCGACAAACCCCGCATGATAGGCTGTACCGCAGGCAACGATCGCGATATTCTTAATATTTTTAAACCGCTCCGGGGAAATCTTTAATTCTTCAAAATACACCTGGTTAGTATCTTTGTGGATGCGGGAGCTGATCAAATTCTCAATGACCCGGGGCTGCTCATTAAGCTCCTTAAGCATAAAATGTTTATAGCCCTGCTTCTCTGCCTGGGTTATATCCCAGGTAATTTTAACCGGTTTTTTAATGATTTCTTTGCCGCTTAAATCGGAAATCTTATACGCGTCTTTGGTCAAAACCACCACCTCATTTTCTTCCAGAAAAATGATCTCATTGGTGGAATCCAAGATCGCAGGGACATCCGAAGCAAAGAAATTCTCATTCTTCCCCACGCCTAAAATCAATGGGCTTCCCAACCGGGTGGCAACAAGCTTATCCGGTTCTTTATTACACATTGCCACGATAGCAAAAGCCCCCTCTAATTTAGCAATAGTTTTTTTAAGCGCATCCTCTAAGCTGCAATTTTTCAAAAATTTCTCTAACAAATGAACAATGACTTCAGTATCAGTCTGGCTTTTAAAGGTGTGGCCTTCTTTGATCAACTCGGTTTTGAGTTTTGCGTAATTTTCGATAATACCGTTATGCACCACGGCAATCTCATTGCCGCAATCATTATGCGGATGAGCGTTAATCTGGTTAGGCGCGCCGTGGGTTGCCCAGCGCGTATGCGCAATACCAATGGTCCCGGTAAGTGCTTTTTTATGGAGCAGTTTTTCTAAGGCGCTGATCTTGCCGGGTGATTTGCGGATAGAAATAGCTTTTTTGCCGGACAAAAGCACGGCGATACCGCTTGAATCATACCCGCGATACTCAAGCCGCCTTAAACCACTGATCAGCAACGGTTGCGCTTGCCTTTCTCCGACATATCCAACGATACCGCACATATGAACACCTCGTGTGATTTTTTGATTAAACCTTCAGGATATTCCTTCGTAGCCCTACCATTATTTTACTTGCTGGAGGGCGAAGAAGAACGTCCCCAACCGGATTTGAACCGGTGTCGAAAGCTTGAAAAGCTTTTGTCCTAGGCCAGGCTAGACGATGGGGACATATCTATGTAAGTTTTAAAGATAAGGTTTTATAGCTGAGAAATTAAAAAAAAACGGCGGAATTAACAACCGATTTTATAGTATACACTATGGCCCAAAAAAAGTCAAATCGCAAAACGCTCTTTTTTATTCTTCATCTTCCGAAATTACCAAGGCGACGGAAGAAACATGGTCGCTCTCTTCCAGCTTGATCAAACGCACCCCCTGGCTGGAACGCCCGGTCGAACGAATGTCCTTGACCGCGCAGCGCAAAAAGATACCTTTATGCGTGATCATCATCAACTCATCGCGGTCTGAAACAGCCTTTAACCGCACTGCCTCGCCGTTTTTCTTGGTCACTTTAATATTAATGATCCCCTTACCGCCGCGGCGCTGGATCCGGTACTGTGAAAGAGGCGTACGCTTCGTAAATCCTAATTCCGTAACCGTCAAAACCGTATCGTCTTTCTCGCCCATCTCCATGGCGATAACATCGTCATTTTTGGCAAGAGACACCCCGCGCACGCCACGCGCTGCCCTGCCCATCGGACGGGCCTGCGTTTCAGGGAAACGGATGGCTTTTCCCATACGGGTTGCCAGCAACAAATCTTTTTTCCCATCGGTCAACTTTACATCGATCAGCTCATCCTTATCTTCAAGAGTTATCCCAATGATCCCGTTCTTGCGGGGATTACTGTAATCATTAAGCGCGGTCTTTTTAATAAAACCCATACGGGTCGCCATGACCAGGAATTTATCTTCGCTGAATTCCTTGACCGGGATAGTAGCGCTGACTTTTTCTTGAGAAGAAAGCGACAAGATATTAACGATCGCTTTACCGCGGGAAACACGGCTTCCTTCAGGGATCTCATAGACTTTCAGGCCGTAGACTTTCCCTTTATCGGTAAAGATCAAAAGATAGTCTTTGGTGGAGGCGACAAAAAGATGCTCCACAAAATCTTCATCCTTGACATCGGCGCCGGTGGACCCTTTTCCTCCCCGCCGCTGTTTTCGGTAGGCGCTTACCGGAAAGCGCTTGATATAACCATTGTGGCTTATCGTAATGACCACATCCTCTTCGGCGATCAGGTCCTCGATCTCGATCTCTTCGGCTTCTCCGACAATATCAGTCCGCCGCGGGTCTCCGTATTTCTGCTTCAAGGCTGCCAAATCATCTTTAATGATCCCTTCGATCTTTTTCTCAGAAGCAAGGATCGCTTTGCAGAGTTCTATTTTTTTCAAGAGCTCCAGATATTCCGCGTCGATCTTATCCTGTTCCAGCGCGGTCAGGCGCTGTAATTGCATTTCAAGGATAGCCTGCGATTGGATCTCTGAAAGGCCAAACTCCTTCATCAAGTTTTCTTTGGCGACAGGAACGGTCTTTGACTGCTTGATCACCTTAATGATGCGGTCGATAAACTTCAGCGCGATCTTCAAACCTTCCAGGATATGCGCGCGCTTTAAGGCCTTATCCAGCTCAAACTGTGTCCTGCGCCGGATAATGACCTTGCGGTGCTCGATATAACACTCCAGGATTTGACGAAGGGTCAAAACCTTCGGGCGGTTATTGACCAGGGCAAGCATAATAATACCGAAGGTCGTCTCAAGCTGCGTATGTTTAAAAAGCTGGTTTAAAACGATCTGTGGTTCAGCGTCTCGCTTGAGCTCACAAATGATACGCATACCGTCTTTATCGGATTCATCGCGGATGTCGCTGATGCCTTCTATCTTTTTATCTTCCACAAGGCCGGCAGTAGCTTCGATCAGTCCTGCCTTTTGCACCTGATAGGGGATCTCGGTAATGACGATCAAATCTTTTCCGTTCTTCTGATGTTCAATGGTGGCGCGTGCGCGCACCGTAACCTTGCCTCTGCCGGTCTGATAGGCATCCTTAATGCCGCCTTTGCCGCAGATAACCCCTCCCGTCGGAAAATCAGGGCCTTTGACGTATTTCATCAGGTCTTTGCACTCTGCGTCAGGATTATCCAGTAAATAGATGATCGCGTCGGCAATTTCATTGAGGTTATGCGGCGGGATATTGGTCGCCATGCCGACGGCGATACCGCTTGAGCCGTTCACCAGCAAATTCGGCAGCGCTGCCGGCAGCAATAACGGTTCCTGTAACGACGCGTCGAAATTAGGGCCGAATTTAACCGTCTCTTTATCAATATCGCTGAGCATCTCATCGGAAATACCGGTGAGGCGGGCTTCAGTATAACGCATAGCCGCCGCCGAATCACCGTCGACAGAACCAAAGTTCCCCTGCCCGTCTACGAGCGGATAGCGTAAAGAAAAATCCTGCGCCATGCGCACCAGCGTATCATAAACCGCCACGTCTCCGTGCGGATGGTATTTACCCAAGACCTCTCCGACGATACGCGCGCACTTCTTGTAAGGCTTGCTATGCTCAAGGCCCAACTCCTGCATCGCGTACAAAATGCGGCGATGCACCGGCTTTAAGCCGTCGCGCACATCGGGCAAAGCACGTCCGACGATAACGCTCATCGCGTAATTTAAATATGAATCTTTTACTTCATCTTCGATATAAACCGGGATTATTTTTTCGTTTCGTGTATACATATCTGCCGTGTTGGTTTAGTTCGCCTTGGCGAAATTATACGTCTAAATTCTTAACCTGATGCGCGAATTCTTCAATGAACTGGCGCCGGGGCTCAACCTGATCGCCCATTAAAACAGTAAACATCTTATCTACTTCAACCGGGTCTTCCAGGGTTACCTTAAGGATCGTGCGTTTTTCGGGATCCATGGTAGTGTCCCAAAGTTGATGCGGATTCATTTCACCCAAACCCTTATAGCGCTGGATATGCATCCCTTTGGTGGCCATTTCCCGGATATACCCTAAAATATCTTTTAACGCGACAAAATCGCGGTGCTCCTTTTCATTGGTAATGCGGTACAACGCCTTTAATTTCTTTTCCTTTTCACTATCAATTACTGCTTCTGCGCCTAAAAGCATTTCTTTAGAATAGCTTTGGATGTCTATTCCCAGCTTCTCAATCTTAACCAAAACCTGTTCGATATCCGGAGACTCAAATAATTCTAAAACATCTAAATCATTTTCTTTTCCTTCTTTTTCTGTTATACTCGCCAATTCAACGTCTGAATAGAAAAAACGTTCTTTTCCCTCCACTTTAACCCTATAAACAGGTAATTTTTTGGTCTTCTGATGCCTAAAACTTAGGTATTTTGTAAAACTCACTCCCTTTTTATCTAAATTTCTCCCCATTTTTTCCAATTCTACCAGAAATTCCAATAAATCCTTAAACTGGTTATCGGTAAAATTTTGTTTATCTTTGAGAACCATAAAGTTATGGCCTTCTCTTCCCAGCTCCAAAAGCATTTCATTCATCTGCTGTTCAGTCTGAATGTACTGTTCTCGATTACCCCGTTTAATTTTATACAGGGGAGGTTGCGCGATATAAACATAGCCTCCTTCAACAATTTTAGGAAGCTGCCGATAAAGAAGCGTCAGCAAAAGAGTCCTGATATGAGAGCCATCAATATCAGCATCAGCCATCAGCAATAATTTATGATAACGCAACTTTGTAATGTCAAACTCTTCTCCCACTCCGGTGCCAAGCGCGGTAATAATAGTCCGGATCTCATCATTGGAAAGGATCTTATCTAAACGCGCTTTTTCCACGTTTAAGATTTTCCCTTTAATAGGAAGGATGGCCTGAAACCTGCGGTCCCTGCCCTGCTTTGCTGAACCACCGGCGCTGTCTCCTTCAACGATATAGAGCTCGCAGAGTGCGGGGTCGCGTTCCGAACAATCCGCTAATTTTCCCGGCAGGCCGCCTGATTCCAAAGCGCCTTTTCGGCGAGTAAGCTCTCTTGCTTTACGAGCCGCATCGCGGGCGCGCGAAGCAAGGATAACTTTATCAATGACCTTATTTGCTAATGGTGGATTCTCTTCAAAGAAACTGCTTAAGGCGTCAAAGACCGTAGAAGCAGCTAACCCCTCGACTTCGGAATTCCCCAGCTTAGTCTTGGTCTGCCCTTCAAACTGAGGATTCGGGATCTTAACCGCGACAACCGCGGTCAAGCCTTCGCGGACATCGTCTCCGGTAATATTCGTATCGTCTTTTACAAGGTTTTTCCCTTTTGCATACTGATTGATCGCCCGGGTAAGCGCAGACTTAAACCCCGACAGGTGCGTTCCGCCTTCAATGGTATTAATATTATTGGCAAAGGAAAAAAGGTTTTCGGCATAACCGTCATTGTACTGGAGAGCCGCCTCAAGGACAATACCCTCTTTTTCTTTTTCAAAATAGATGACCTTATTGTGCAGGGGGTTTTTATTCTTGTTCAAGTATTCAACAAACGAGACAATACCGCCGGAAAATTTAAAAACCGACTGTTTATCCTGGCGCTCGTCTTTTAATCCGATCTCAAGGCCCTTGTTTAAAAATGCCAGCTCTCGTAAACGCTGAGAGAGTATATCATAAGAATAATCAATGGCCTTAAAGATCGATTTATCCGCCTTAAAGGTGACCTTGGTGCCGGTCGATTTTGTCTTGCCGATCACCGTCAGCTTCGAAGCAGTGACCCCCCGTTCGTAACGCTGGTGGAATATTTTTTCATCGCGCTTAACTTCTACTTCAAGCCATTCGGAAAGCGCATTGACGACACTTACCCCCACGCCATGCAAGCCGCCGGAAACCTTATACGCGGCGTGGTCGAATTTACCACCGGCATGCAGCGTCGTTAAAACGACTTCCACCGCCGGCTTTTTCTCCGTCTTATGGATATCGACGGGAATGCCGCGGCCGTTGTCCACGACGCTGACGCTGTTGTCATGATGAACGGTCACATCGATCTTATCGCAATGGCCGCCGAGAGCTTCATCGACGGAATTATCAACGACCTCATAAACCAGATGGTGCAGGCCGCGGGTATAGGTATCGCCGATATACATCGCCGGCCTACGCCTGACCGCCTCGATCCCTTCTAAAACCTGAATGGTCGTGGCATCATAGGCCTTGCTTTTTGCTTCTGCGGACTCAGGCTCAAGAGCCACCGGGCTGTGTTCTTTTTTTACTTCTTCTGCTTTTGATTTTTTCTTTTCCATGCGCTTAAACCTTTTTAAGTTATCTCTCCCAACCGAAAACGGATATCTTTAATGAGCGTTGATTTTTTTCCTGCCGCTTCTATTGCCTCATTTTTATGGATGTTAAAATAGTACAACCAGGAAGACGAATCAACCTTAATATGCAAAACTCCTTTTTTAAAATAATTAAACTGCACGTGCGCTAATTCTTTGTTCGAAAAAATCTCTTTCAGTAATTCCTCAGGATTATCCCGCGCGGCGATCGCGCTTTTTGCCTGAAGCGATCTCATGACATGCGCGACCGTGTTTTTTATCGTATCCACTGTTAGCCTAAGCGCATCGGCAGCACGATATAAACGTAGCCATCCGTGCGAATAACGCCGGGTTTCTCCGCTCCGCCTAATTCAAACTCAACCTTTTCATCCGGAAGATTCTTTAAAACATCAATAATATAATTCGGATTAAAACCGATCACGATCTCCTTACCGTGATACTCGATTGCCACCTCTTCCCGGGATTCTCCGATATCGGGGGTCGATTTTGACACCACGAGTTTATCTTTAAAAACCTCGTATTTTACTGCCTGATAATCAGGAGTGGCGAGTAATGAAGCGCGTTTGACCGCGACCAGGAATTTTTCCCTATCGATCTTTATTTTATTTTCAGAAACTGGCGGTACGACCTGGCGGTAATCAGGGAACTCTCCTTCAATAAGCCGGGAAATAATGATCACATTGCCAAAATCAAATAAGACCTGATTGGTGCTGATAATCAGCGATACCTCCCCCTCATCTTTGAGATTACGGCTTAATTCCTGGATCGTTTTAACCGGAACAATAAAATGGAGATCTTTATTACTATTCTGTTTTAATTTATTTTCAATAATCGCTAATCGTTTTCCATCCGTGGCAACCAAAACCAGGTTATTATGGGTAATCTTAAATAATATGCCATTTAAAATATACCTGGTTTCGTCAAAAGAAACCGCAAATGATGTCAAATGCAACATCCGTTTTAATGCCGCTTGTTCTAATTTTATTACTTCTTTATCTTTAAACTCAGGTAATTTTGGGAATTCTTCCGCGGATAACCCTAAAATCTTAAATTGGCATAAACTAGTATCAATGATCACTGAATTATTTTTCTTGGTACTGATCTCTGTTTCATCATCCGGTAATTCTTTAATAATATTTCCAAATCTTCGCGCGGGGATTGTTATCGCCCCAGGTTCTTTTATATCAACAGGGATTACACAACTTATCCCGATATTTAAATCTGTGGCGGTCAGCCGTAAATTATTTTGATATGTTTCAAGAAGGATGTTGGATAGTATTGGTAATGTTGCTTTTGTGGTAATAATATTTTGAATTATTTCAATACCATTAAGTAAAATTTCTTTTTTAACCTTAAATTTCATCACTTACCCCCAGGTTACAGCCGCCCTATTGCTTTTAATATATTAAAAGATTAATACCGTAATAGCCGTAATAATAGTGTGGTTGCTTATCTGTGCACACAGCCATAATAGATATGTTTCAAGGATGTTACAAGAAAAATAAACACGGGATAACTTCTGTATTTAGTGTTGAATGACCTTGATAATCCTGTTAACCTTGTCTAATAAGTCTTCATTCTTTTTTAATTCTGTTTTTATTTTTGAATAAGAATGCAAAACCGTCGTATGGTCTTTACCCCCAAAAAAAGTCCCGATCTCCGGCAGGGATAATTCGGTCATCTCCCTGCTTAAATACATGGCGACCTGCCGGGGCAAGACAATATTTTTATTACGTTTCTTTGTTTTTAAATCCTGCAGCGACATTCCGAATTCTTCTACAACACAGCGCTGGATGAAATCGATGGTTATGGTTTTTTTGGTCTCCTTTAAAAGGTCTTTTAATACTTCTTTGACTAAATCGATCGTGATCGCCTTTTCTTCTAAAAGCGAATACGCGATGACCCTGATCAGCGCTCCCTCTAATTCCCTGATATTGGTTTTGATCAGTTGTGCTATAAAAAAGATTACTTCATCGGGCACTGCAATGGGTTCCCGTTCGATTTTCTTTTTCAAGATCGCCACGCGAGTTTCTAAGTCCGGCGGCTGGATATCCGTAGTCAGCCCCCAGCTGAACCTTGATACCAGGCGGTCCTGGAGGTTAGCGATTTCTTTGGGCGGCCGGTCGGAGGATATGATGATCTGTTTATGCGCGTCATATAGAGTGTTAAAGGTATGGAAGAATTCTTCCTGGGTTGATTCTTTCCCGGCAATAAAATGGATATCGTCAATCACCAGCACGTCGGCATGGCGGTAGCGCTGCCGGAAAGCCGAGGTAGCGTGGTGCTGGATAGCGTCAATGAGCTCG
This sequence comes from Candidatus Omnitrophota bacterium, assembly GCA_041662125.1. GTDB lineage: Bacteria > Omnitrophota > Gorgyraeia > Gygaellales > Profunditerraquicolaceae > JBAZTA01. Next base: position 97,007 of record JBAZTA010000004.1, read on the forward strand.
TTGGTGAAACGTTCAGATGCGATATAGCAGATCTTCATATGAGAATTTTTACTTTTTATCTGGTGGCATATTGCCTGGATCAAATGCGTTTTTCCCAGCCCAACCCCTCCGTAAATAAAAAGCGGGTTATACGCTTTTGCCGGCGATTCGGCGACTGCCATTGAATAGGCGTGCGCGTGGCGGTTGGAATGCCCCACGACAAAATTGTCAAAGGTATAGCGGGGATTTAAGAATAGGCTGTCGGGAAGTTCTTGAATGGAAGTTTTTATTTTTTCAAGCGTCGGTTTTGCCGAGGAATCTTTTAATTTCAAATTTGTTTCGATAATAAAAGTGACCTCTTCTGTGGTGGCTTGTTGGATCGCCTCCTGGATAATAAGTTTATAATGTTTATCTATCCAGTCTCGAAAAAAATTATCCGGGGCTTCGAGGATGAGAGTGTTTCCCCTGCCCTCCTTCGGTTTTAAAGGATCGATCCAGGTCTCAAAAACAGTGTCCCCTAACTTGCTTTTTAAATATTCGGAAACTGTCTTCCAATCTTTGTGGATATCGAACATGTTTTTGTCTCGCGGTTAGTTTTTGGCGTTGTTCTATACACAATTTATGCACACCTTGCATAAGTCTGTGTACATCGGCTAGTAACTCGGCCTGGTAATGGTGCTTACGATCCAATAAAAGGCGGGACATCAGAATAACTTTTGCGCAATCCCTCGACTTCGGAAATTCCGGGCTTTCATAGACTGTTTTTTCAGTCACGTGCATACAGAATCCGCTCAAACCTTAAATCGTATTTTGTATTATACAATATTTTTTCCGGCAGTCAACAAAAATAAAATGGCCTGCGTCCTTTTGACAGGGAATTATCTTGACCTTCGAAATTTAATATGTTAGAATTGCACAAAAGAAAGATGCTTTCTTGTTTTTCATATCAGATTTTATCTGGGATGAAACTATATGCATTGACTTGTGTTATATTTGTGCTATAATTTTTGATTCATAAAAATTCAACCAGGAATAATAAATGTTTTATTAAAGTAAAGGAGAGTTTTAGAGATGAAGAAACATCTTAAGACACCGTCTATAATTAAAGGGAAACGCTGTCACGGGTTCCGTCAAAAAATGTCTACCAAGGCAGGCAGGGATGTGCTTTCGAGCCGCCGAAGAAAAGGGAGAAAAAGACTCGCGGTATAAATGGCGCAAAAAATCATTATTTATCTGCTGAGCTTTTATCAAAAACATGTCAGTGGCGCGCTTCCGCCTTCCTGCAGGTTTATGCCTACATGTTCAGAATATACCAAGCAGGCCATTATAAAATACGGTTTTTTAAGGGGAAGCATATTGGGCGCAAAACGCTTATTTCGTTGCCATCCTTTGAGCAAAAAATCAGGTTATGATCCTTTAATATAAAAACTTTTTACGGAGAAACTTTATGGAAAAACGTTTATTATTGGCCATTGGGCTATCTTTATTAGTATTAACATTATGGTCAAACTTAATGTTAAAATCATCACCGACTACTGTTACTGCGCCTACAGTGAGCGCTATTTCTACATTTAAGCAAGCAGATGCTCCTCAAGCGATTCAGATTGGACAAAAACAAGATGCTAATATCCCAATAGCCCAGGATTATTTAACTTTTGAAAGAGATTTTGGTTCTGTAGTGTTTATTGAAACACAGGCCGCCATTAAAGAAGTCACATTTAATCAGTATCAAAAGTTTCAATACCCTCTTAAATATGGATTATTATTAAATGACGGCGAATATAACTATAAAAAGCAATCTTCATCAGAAAATGAGATTGTTTTTGTCCAATCTGACGAAAATAAAAAGATTATAAAACGATTTATTTTCTCTAAAGTTGGTTATAGTGTCGATTTAGAGATTGAGATTCAAAATTTGTCGAATAAACCTTTAAAAATGAATCTGCCCTTGGTGTTGGGTGTTTTTGATTTTAATAATAAAGAGGAGTCTCGTTTCCAAGATGTAAGTATTGAAACGACGGAAAGGACTTTGCGTCCAGGTTTGCGCAAAGATGCCGAATTTAATGATATAAGGTTTTTAGGGATGCGTGATCGCTATTTTTGCACAATTGTTGAGCCGCTTGATAAGGGATTCTCTGGTTTTGTTAAAAAAATTAACGCAAATGAGTCAGAGGTTGGATTATTGCCGCAGGAAACCATTATTGCTCCAGCGCAAAAACTCGTAAAAGGTTTTCGTGTTTATATTGGGCCTCAAGATTCCGGCATTATAGGAAAAATTAAGCCGGAATGGACCGTTGTTATGTATTATGGGACATTTGATATCATAGCTAAGGTGTTGTTGCAGGTATTAGAAGTGCTCTTTAAGATTTTTCATAATTGGGGAGTAGCAATAATCGTTTTGAGCTTGTTAGTTTATGTAGTTCTTTTTCCTTTATCAATGAAGCAGATGCGTTCAATGAAACAAATGCAAGCATTGCAACCTTTGATAGAATCTTTGAGAGAAACTTGCAAAGATAACCCCCAAAAATTAAATAAAGAAACGTTGGAATTGTACAAAAAACACAAGGTTAATCCTTTTAGCGGATGTTTGCCAATGATTTTACAACTACCAATATTCTTTTCTTTATATCAAGCTATTATGAGATTAATATCACTTAAGGGAGCACACTTTTTATGGATTAAAGATTTATCACAACCGGATAGATTATTTTTGTTGCCGACCAGCTTGCCGGTTATTAGTAATGAATTCAATGTTTTGCCTATTTTAATGGCAATCGGTATGTTTGTGCAGCAGAAGGCTTCTGCGACAAGCACGAGTTCCGCATCTGCTGAGCAACAAAAAATAATGATGATCGTATTTCCTATTATGTTTGGTTTCATTTTTTATCGTATGCCATCGGGATTAGTTTTATATTGGTTTGTTAATAGCGCTTTGATGTTGGCATATCAATTAAAACTTTCAAAAAATAAATGAATAAGCGAAAAAGTCTTGAAATAGAAGAGAAAACCGTTGAGAGCGCAATTAAAAAAGCTCTTGAGGAATTGAAATTAGATAGAAGCCAGGTTAAGATTGAGATACTTTGTGAGGAAAAGAAGGGGTTGTTTGGAATGGCTGGCGCAAAGTTAGCAAAAATAAGAGTTACAGTGCTTCATCAAAAGAAAATCTGAGGGGAAAATAAAATTGTTCCGCGTGGAACAATTTGTAACCTTATGAGCCACAATGGGTAAGATTATAGCGATTTGTAATCAAAAAGGGGGAACAGGTAAAACTACATCAGCTGTTAATATTGCTGTGTATGTTGCATTGAATAACAAGCGAGTTTTGTTAATTGATCTTGACCCCCAAGCAAATGCCACGAGTGGTGTTGGTATTAATAGGCATAATATTAAGCAAAGTACATATCATGTTTTACTTGAAGAATTAGGTATCAATGAAGTGTTGCAGAAAACAGCGATTGAGAATTTGTTTTTAGCTCCTTCGAATTTAGATTTAACAGGCGCAGAGATTGAGTTGGTTGGAACATTGGGAAGGGAATATAGGCTTAAAAGAGCCTTAATCAAGATCAAAGATGAATTTGATTATATTTTTATTGATTCTCCTCCGACTCTAGGGTTACTCACTATCAATGGATTATGCGCTGCTGATTCCTTGTTAATCCCGGTGCAATGTGAATTTTACGCGTTAGAAGGGTTAACTCAACTTATGAACACAATAGAGCTGGTGAGAAATAATTTAAATCCTAATTTATCCATCGAGGGAGTTTTTCTTACTATGGCTGATTTTCGTACCAATCTGAGCAAGGAAGTGATCCAAGAAGTAAGAAATTATTTTAAGGAGAAAGTGTATCAAACGGTGATCCCCCGCAGTATCCGTTTGGGTGAAGCCCCAAGTTTTGGTAAGCCCATAGCATTATATGATAAAGATTGTATTGCCGCAGTGAAGTACGAAGAATTAAGTAAGGAAATTATGGGAATATTGGTAAAATCTGACAGATTGGACATTTCTGAAGCTAAAAATGTTGATAAAACTCAAGAAGGGACTGGGGAGTTAGATGGAAAACACAACGGATAGAAAAGCGTTAGGTAAAGGTATTAATGCGTTAATTCCACAAAAAGAATCCATTCATGAAGAAAAAATAATCTTTTTGGCTATTGACCAGATCAAGCCCAATCCTTACCAGCCGCGCGAAGATTTTGAGCCGCAGAGTTTGGAGGAATTAACCCAATCCATAAAAGAAAAAGGAGTTATCCAGCCGATCCTGGTAAGGCAGCGCGGGGAGCAGTATGAGCTTATCGCGGGTGAACGCAGGTTTCGCGCAGCCAGCGCATTAAACTTAAAAGAGATCCCGGTTATCGTTAAGAATGTTGACGACAGGGATTCATTAGAATTGTCTCTGATTGAAAATATTCAGCGGCAAAACCTTAATCCCGTCGAAGAAGCGCGCGCCTACCATTACCTTATTGAAAAATATCAATTGACTCAGGATGAGGTTAGCGATGTGTTAGGAAAATCAAGGGCTACCGTGGCAAATATTCTGCGGTTACTGAAATTACCTATAGAAATTCAGGATGAAATTAAAAAGGGGAGAATTTCTTTTGCCCACGGCAGAGCACTGCTTGAAGTCGCTGATGTTAATAGACAGCGGCGCCTGGTTCAGGACATTATTGCTAAGTCTTTATCTGTTAGAGAGTTAGAGTCAATGATTAAAACGAACAGGCCGCGAAAAGCTAAAATTCTGCCAACAGCGCAAGCAAGTGAGCCATATGTAGTAGCATTAGAAGAGCGTCTGCAGCAGTTTTTGGCAACAAAAATAAGGATCACCAGGAAAAAGAAGCGGGGGCATATTCTGATTGAATTTTATTCTCAAGAAGACTTGGAGAGGATCATCCACACAATACAAGGAGCGGGAAAATAATGAATCAGGCAGTTTTAATTCTCATTAAGCCGGATGGATTAAAGAAATCTTTGACCGGCAACATCTTGACGAGGCTCTCGGAAACAAAATTAGAAATTGTTGCCGCAAAGATGGTCAGGGTTTCTAAAGAGTTGGGAGAAGAGCATTATCAGCACCTTAAAGATAAGCCGTTTTTTGGAGAGCTGATACGCTATATCCAGGGTGAATTGCATAACCGCCATAAAGTCATGGCGCTTATTTATTGGGGGAAAGACGCTATTTCCAAATGCAGGGAATTAGCCGGCGCCACGAATCCCGAAGAAGCGGAATCTACGTCAATCAGGGGCTCGTATGGCAGGATAACGACGGAAGGTGTGTATGAGAACGTGATCCATGCTTCTGCTAATCCCGAAGACGCTGAGCGGGAGATCAAGCTGTGGTTTGAGCCGTCGGAAGTCATCGTTGAGCTGTATCCGAAAAAGGAGATAGTTGTTAAAGAGTTAAAACGCATCGTCTGGGCATAAGCGGTGTAAACAAGGGATACTATGAAGAAAACAAAAGTAATTCAAAGCATGACCGGTTTTGGCAGCCAAGAGGCACAGATCCCGTTGTTTGGGGCAATAAGTTTTGAGTTGCGCAGCATTAACCATAAAGGGATGGAGGTGGTCATCCATCTTCCCGACGGATACGCGTCGCTTGAAGCAAAGATAAAAAAAGAAATTGAAGCCAAGATCAGGCGGGGGCGCATCACCTGTTCCATGTCTATCGTCGGCGGAAAAGCCAGCCGAGTTTTTTTCAATAAGGATCTCCTGAAGGAGTATCTGGGCGCCTGCAAAGATATTCGCAGCCGTTTTAAGGTTAAAGGCGAAGCAAGCCTTGATACGCTCTTGCATTTACCCGGGGTAGTGTCTCTGGTGGAAAATAAGGTCTACGCGCAACAGATATGGCCGCGGTTAAAAAAAATAGCGGTTGCGGCGATTGATGACCTGGTGGCAACCCGCAAAAAAGAAGGGGAAGCCCTCTATAACCATGTTATCTCTGTTGCCAAGTCTCTCGATGAAACGCTTAATGTGATTAAAAGCCGTTTTAAGAAATCGGTAGGCGAAAGGTTGTCAAAAATCAAGACTGATGATGAACGTGTCGGATTCTTGAAAGATTCCGATATAACCGAAGAGGTCGAGCGGCTTTCGTTTCATATTAATAATTTTCAGGATATCTTGCAGAAGAACGGCCCGATAGGGAAAGAATTGGATTTTATCGCGCAAGAGATGCAGCGTGAAGCAAATACCATGGCGGCAAAGTCGTGTGATGTGGGTATTTCAGCAAAAGTGATCTATGTTAAAAGCCAGATTGAGAAAATAAGGGAACAGTTGCAGAATATCGAGTGAGGTTGTTACGCGCACACGAATAAAAACGAAGAAAAATCTAAAGTGCCTGCGCGCGCAGGAAGGCAGGATATTTGTTATTTCCGGGCCCTCGGGGTCGGGGAAAACGACCCTGGTCAAAGCGCTGTTAGCGGACCGGGGTTTGCGCCGGAAGTTGGTGCGGTCAATTTCATTTACGACGCGGCCGCAGCGTTCGTGTGAAAAAAATAGGCGCGACTATTTTTTTATCACCGAAAATGAATTTATACGCAGGCGCTCGGAAAAGAAAATCCTTGAATGGACGCGATATTTAGGGTATTATTACGGGACGCCTCGGGATACGACTGAGCGTTATTTGAAACAAGGCCGTAGTATCGTTTTGTGCCTGGATTTTAAAGGGGCGCGCAGGCTGAAGAAGCTTTATCCGGCTGCCGCAGTTACGGTGTTTGTCCGTCCTTCTTCGGTGGAAGATTTATCGCAGAGAATAGAAGGCAGAAGCCGTAATACCGATAAAGCGGAGATCAAAAAGCGGCTTAAGCTTGCCGAGAAGGAGATGCTGCGGGCGGGCCAGTACGATTATTGTGTAGTTAATAAGAAGTTTGATGTAGCGGTGCAAGAGCTCAAAAGAGTGATCCTGAAAGAAATAAAAAGAACTGTGTAATGAGGTGTCTATGGCGTATATTGATTTGGAAAGGCTTTTAGAAAAAAGCGGCGGGTCGATTTATAAGTTAGTAGTCCTGGCATCCCGAAGAGCCCTCGAGGTTTCCGAGGGGAAACCTAAGCTTGTTGAAGTGATCAGTTCCATGAAGCCTTCATGTGTTGCCCTGCAGGAAATTGCCGAAGGCAAAGTGTGGTATAAAAAAGCTGCCGCGGCAAAATAAGCAATTTTTCTAACGCTCACCCGGAATAGGATGTTTGATGAGCAAGGGTAATGATGGGAAATAAGCATGTTATTGTAGGAGTGACCGCAGGAATCGCTATTTATAAGGCCTGTGAGGTCGTCCGCCAGCTTAAGAATCTCAAGCTATCAGTAACGGTAGTCATGACCAAAGAGTCGGAAGAATTTATTAAGCCGGCTCTTTTTCGCACCCTTTCAGGTAACAAGGTATACCAGGGGTTATTTGATGATCCCCAAACCTGGGAGATCGAACATGTCTCTTTAGCTGAGCAAGCCGCGGGAGTCGTGATTGTGCCGGCGACAGCAAATATTATTGGGAAGCTCGCCAGCGGTATTTGTGACGATCTTTTAACATGCGTAGTCTCTGCGACAAAAGCGCCCGTGTTGATTTGTCCGGCAATGAATGAAAACATGTATACGAACAGGATCGTTCAGGATAATATAAAAAAATTAAAATCGGTTGGATATAGATTTGTTGAACCAAGAATCGGCAGGCTTGCCTGCGGTAAGACGGGTATTGGCTGTTTAGCAGAAGTTGAAACGATAGTAAAATCGTTACAAAAGCTGATTTAGGTTTGGCGACGTAGCCAAGTGGCAAGGCAGCTGTCTGCAAAACAGCTATTCAGCGGTTCGAATCCGCTCGTCGCCTCCATATAAATTTTCCGATGCCGTAGCGAGCGGAGTGTAAAGTAATTATTAGAGAAGAATAGATCATCCGGGCAAGTGGTGGAATGGCATACACGATAGACTTAAAATCTATTGGCTGAAAGGCTGTGAGGGTCCGACTCCCTCCTTGCCCATAAAATTTTATGTATTCGTCGGAGCGCCGCTTGAAGAAAAGATTTGGGCTCATGGTTCGACGGTGCTCACCATTCGCCCTGCGATATGTAAAGTAAGAGATTTGGGCTCATAGCTCAGTTGGTTAGAGCGTTGCGTTGACATCGCAAAGGTCTGAGGTTCAAGTCCTCATGGGCCCACCACTCGACGCGCCGCATGCGCGGCTTGCTCATGGTAAACCACGTCCGAGTCGATGAGCAGAAAGTAAAAAAGTATGGATAAGATCGATTTAGGGCCGATGCAGAACCTTATTAATGATCCTCAGGTTTCTGAGATCATGATTAACGGCCCGAAGAAAGTTTTCGCGGAGAAAAAAGGCAAGAAGATCCTGACCGATGTCAGTTTTTCCGGTGAAGAAGAACTGCGCGCTTTGATCGACCGCATGTTTAGCGCTTCAAGCAAAAGAGTTGATGTCGACATCCCGTATGCCGATGTCTGTATGGATGACGGCACGCGTATTAATGTCATCATCCCTCCCTTGTCGCGTTTTGGAATAAGTGTTACGTTTCGGAAATTTTCCCAGGAAATCAAAACCCTTGAGGATCTTATTAAGAATGGCACTTTAACGCAGAAGGCTGCCGATCTTTTGATCGCTTGTATCAAAGGGAAAGTGAATATGATCTTTTCCGGAGGCACCGGCGTTGGTAAGACAACCACGCTGCAGGTCTTATCCCGGTGTTGCCTGCCGGAAGAACGCGTGATCACCATTGAAGATGCGGCGGAATTGCGTTTGGAGCAGGAAAACGTTATTTCTCTGGAAACCAGGGCAGCGGATAAAAATGGCAAGGGAGAAATTACGATCCGGGATTTGATCCGTAATGCCCTGCGCATGTCCCCCGACCGGATTATTATCGGAGAGGTCCGGGGGGGAGAAGCTATTGATATGATCCAGGCAATGGCGACGGGCCATACCGGAACTATCGGTATAATTCATGGGAACTCTCCCCGGGATGTTCTTGCCCGCTTGGAGACGATGGTTCTTATGTCGGGGTTACAGTTGCCTCTGTCGGAGATCAGGAAAATGATCTGCTCAACGATCAATATCATCGTGCACCAGGAGCGTATGAGGGATGGGGTCCGCAGGGTTACCTATATTACTGAAGTCAGAGGCATTGAACGCGAAGAGATTGTTTTCAATGATTTATTTACGTTCCAAACAGATTCTATCGGAGAAAACGGGGTTATTGTGGGGGCATTAAAACCTACGATGCGGTATTATCCCTTGTTTTTCCAGCGATTCCAGAAGCAGGGGCTGCTCTCCAGCGACGTATTGACGAAAGGGTAATAATGGATTTAGAGGTATTACGGCATTCTTGTTCTCATATTATGGCTGCGGCCGTGCAGGCGTTGTGGCCGCAGGTAAAATTGGGTATCGGCCCTTCTATTGAAGACGGGTTTTATTATGACTTTGAGAAAAAGGAGCCGTTTACAGACGAAGATTTAGTCCAGATCGAGCAAAAGATGCGCCAGATCATTGAAAAGAACGAGCCTTTCATCAGGCAGGAACTTTCAAAAGCAGAGGCGCAGGAATTATTCCAGCGGTTAGGCCAGCAGTATAAAGTCGAATTGATCCGCGATATCGCCGATACTACGGTTTCGGTCTATAAGACGGGCGATGATTTTGTCGATCTCTGCCGCGGGCCGCACGTAGAATCTACCGGAAAAATAAAGGTGTTCAAACTATTATCGGTCGCAGGAGCGTATTGGCATGGCATTGAGACCAATCCTATGCTGCAAAGGATCTATGGCACTTGTTTTCAGACGCAAGAAGAGTTGGGTGCCTACCTGAAGGTCATCCAGGACAGTAAACTCTATGACCATAGAAAGCTCGGGCCGTCACTGGAATTCTTTGATATTTATCAGGAAGAAGCAGGGGCAGGCCTGGTTTTTTATCATCCTAAAGGCGCGCTTTTGCGCAAGATCATCGAGGATTATGAGAAAAATGAGCATTTAAAAAGAGGGTACCAGCTGGTCATAACCCCGCATATCATGCAGGCAGAATTGTGGCACCAGTCGGGGCATTACGAATATTACCGGGAGAACATGTATACCCTCAAAGTCGATGACAAGGAATTTGTCCTCAAGCCGATGAATTGCCCGGGACATATCCTGATCTATAAATCGAAAAGCCGCAGTTACCGGGAACTTCCGATACGATTTTTCGAGTTGGGGACGGTCTACCGGTATGAAAAGGCGGGGGTATTGCATGGGCTCTTGCGTGTCCGCGGCTTTACCCAGGATGATGCCCATATTTTTTGCCTGCCAGCACAGTTAAAAACGGAGATAAAAGCGATCGTTGAATTTGTTTTTTCTACCATGAAAACGTTTGGCTTTGATTCAATGGGGATCGAATTAAGCACCCGTCCGGAAAAATCTATCGGCAGCGACCAGGATTGGGCGGACGCAACCGCGGGTCTTGAGGAATCACTTAAAGATCTGGGCCTCTCCTATGAAGTCAATGAAGGCGAGGGGGCGTTTTACGGCCCGAAGATCGATATTAAATTAAAGGACGCGCTTAAGCGCTCCTGGCAGTGCGCAACCATCCAGTGCGACTTTGCGTTGCCGAAGCGTTTTAACCTGAAATATGCCGATGCTGACGGAAGCATGAAGCAGCCGATCATGCTGCACCGGGTTTTATTAGGCAGCCTTGAGCGGTTCATCGCCTGCTTGATCGAACATTACGCGGGGACATTGCCGTTATGGTTATCGCCGACGCAAGTGGCGATTATTCCGATCAAAGAAAGCGTTTATGAATATGGCTGTACGGTTAAAGCGGCTTTAGAAAACCAGTTGATCCGCGTGGAAGTGGATAACAGGAACGAAACACTGGACAAACGGATACGCGAGGCGGAGCTTGCGAAAATTCCTTACATCCTTGTTTTGGGGGAACGGGAAGCTAAGCAGAACACCGTATCGCTGCGGAAAAAAGGCCTGGGAAACCAAGGCGTCATTTCCCTCGAAGATTTGATTAAAAAATTAAAAGAAGAAATAGATAACAAAATTGTCACAGACCAAGTGCGGAAAGAATAAGCCGCTTATTATTCCGTGATTTTGGCGCGACAGGGAGGAGATTGCAATTAAAAAATTTATACGAATAAACGAAAGGATCCGCGTACCGCAAGTGAGGCTGGTTGGGGCAGAAGGAAGTCAGTTGGGTGTGGTTTCTATTGAGAAAGCTCAGGAGTTGGCAACTCAGGCGGCGTTAGACCTGGTTGAAGTAGCCCCGCAGGCAAATCCTCCGGTCTGCCGTATCATGGATTTCAGCAAGTTTAAATATGACCAGGAGAAAAAAGAGCGCGAAGCAAAGAAGCACCAGCGCCAGAGCCGGCTTAAAGAGATCCGCCTGCATCCTAATATCGATGAGCATGACCTGCAGGTAAAAGTAAGGCAGGCGATCGGGTTCTTGAATAAAAAAGACAGAGTGAAGATCGATCTTTTCTTCAAAGGCAGGCAGATGGAGCATATGGACCTGGGGAGAAAAGTTTTAGATAAATTTATCAGTGATACGCAGAATGACGCGCTGGTGGAAAAAGAGCCTTCCTTGGAAGGGCGGATTATTTCATTAGTGCTTGCTCCTAAAAAGGGCGATCTCAAGAGTGTCGCGAGTCCCGCGAAAAAAGAGGAAAAAAGTTAAACTATCGAGGCTGGAGTGTAAAATGAAAAAGTTAAAGACCAAAAAGGGAGTTGCAAAAAGGTTTAAATTCACCAAAAAAGGAAAAATCAAATATAAGGCCTGCGGAAAGGGCCATCTTTTGACCAACAAAAAATCTTCACGGATACGGAGGCTGCGCAAAGCAGGTGTCTTAGAGGCATGCAAGGAAGTGAAGTATCTAAAACGCATGCTGCCCTACGGTTAATCATGCGCGTATAACGGGAAAATAATAAAAGAAGTTTTAAGGAGGATTCGATGGCAAAGATTAAACATAGCGTTGCAACACGCAAGCGTAAGAAGAAATTACTGAAACAAACAAAAGGTTATTTTGGCGACCGCAGCAAGCAGTTCCAGCAGGCGCGGCGCGCGCTTGCCCAGGCGTTAGAATACAGTTATCGTGACCGGCGCACCAAAAAACGTGATTTTCGCAGGCTTTGGATCGCCCGTATTAATGCCGCTTGCCGTCAAGAGGGTATGCCCTATAGCGTATTTATGAAGGGCATGAAGAGCGCCGGAGTGGGATTAGACCGGAAGATCCTTGCCGAGCTTGCGGTAAAGGAAACCGTGGTATTTAAAAAACTCTTAGAAATTGCGAAAAAACCCAAAGCATAACTGATTTTTGTAGATAAAAACATTCCGTAAAAAATATGTTTATTATTATTGTGGGATGCGGCAGGGTAGGGGCAGAACTCGCTAAATTGTTATCGAGCGAAGGCCATAATATAGCGATCATTGACAAGAATCGGGCGTCATTCGACCGTTTAGGCAATGCGTTTAATGGCTTGGTCTTGATCGGCAACGGTTTTGACCTTGATCTGCTGAAACAGGCGGGCATAGAAAAAGCAGACGCATTTTGCGCGGTCACCAACGGCGATAATACGAATTTAGTCGCCGCCCAGGTCGCGCAAAAAATATTTAAAGTCCCGAAAGTGCTGGCTCGCGTGTATGACCCGCAGCGCGCCCATATTTATAGCGCCTTAGGGTTGAATATCATAAGCGGGACTATCCTATTTGCTGCGATGCTGCGCGATAAGATCGTTGAGAGCCGTTTTTCGAGTTACTTGATTGAAAGCAATGAAATAGGGGTTATCGAGATCGAGGTTAAAAACGGGCTGGTGAATAAAAAAATACAGGATATCAATATCCCTCAAGAGTTTCTGGTTGTGGCGATCCGCCGGTTGGATGGGGTTGTCATCCCGGAACCAAAGACGGTACTCAAGGATAAAGATATTTTAATGGCGGTAGTCAAAGTTACCAGTTTAGCTAAAATCAAGGAAGCATTTAAATTGTAAGGTAAGGTGTCTATGTATATTATTATCGTAGGCGCGGGGAAAGTCGGGTATTTCTTAGCTAAGAGGCTGTGTTTAAGTAAACACACCATTAGCATTATCGATAAAGATAAGCAGATCTGCGAAGATATCGCCAGAGAATTAGAAGCGCTTGTTATTAACGGAGATGGTTGTGATCCGGTAGTCTTGGAAGAAGCAGGCGGGGCGCGCGCCGATGTGCTTGCTTCAGTCACCGGAGAAGATGAAGATAACCTGATCATTTGCCAGCTTGCCAAACAAAAATTCAAGATCCATCGTACGATCGCCCGCGTGAACAATCCCGATAATGAGCATATTTTTTCCGAACTGGGGATCGATATCCCCGTTGATTCGACCAAGATCATCGCTAAGATCGTCGAGGAAGAAGTTTCTTTTTCCGACTTTGTGAACTTGATGAGCTTTAAGCGGGGGAAGCTTGCGATCGTGCGCGTCGACCTCCCCGAAGATTCTCCGGTCATCAATAAAGAGATAAAAAACGTCCATCTTCCGCAGAATTCAGTCCTGGTCTCGGTTGTGCGGGGGGAAGAGGTCATTGTCCCCAAAGGAGATACCATCCTTAAGCCGGGAGACGATGTCATTGCCATTACTTCTATCGGTAACGAACCGCAACTTTTAAATTTACTGGTCGGGAGATTGTGAGATGAAGATAACGCCTCTCATGAACATAATTGCCGGTATCGCCGTTGAGGTCGTATACGCGGCAACTATCATCCTTTCAGCGTTGATAACCTGCCTTATTGTAACGTCGATAAAAATATGATCCTGCGGCCGAATGTAGATGATGTCAAAATAATCGGGTATTATTTAGGCAGAGTTATCCTCGGCCTGGGGCTGACGATGATCATCCCGGTCATTCTCGGCCTTTGCCTGGGAGAGGCTAATCCGGTGCTCGATTTTATTATCAGCCTTGAGATCACCCTCATCTTCGGTTTATTGCTGACCAAGATCTGCGCGACCGACAAAGATATGGGCTGGATGCACGGGATGATTGTGGTCTCCCTTTCCTGGCTGGCGGCAACGCTGGCAGGGGCTTTACCGCTGGTCTTAAGCGGCCATTGGAATTCATACCTTGATGCCTGTTTTGACGCCATGTCGGGTTTCGCGACAACCGGTTTGACCTTAGTACAAAATCTTGACCATCTTTCGTATACGCATAATCTCTGGCGGCATTTGATCATGTTCATCGGCGGCCAGGGTATTGTTATTGTCGCGCTTTCATTCCTGGTCAAAGGAGGAAGCGGCGCTTTAAAGATGTATTTCGGGGAGGGCCGCGACGAAAAGATCATGCCGAACGTTATTAATACCAGCCGTTTTATCTGGCTGGTAAGCATTGTTTTCCTGGTTTTAGGCACGCTCGCTTTGGGGGTTGTCAGTTTATTAAACGGCATGAAGCCGTTCAATAGTTTTTTTCACGGCGCCTGTATCTTTATGGCGGCGTTTGACACCGGAGGATTTGCGCCGCAATCGCAAAATATACTGTATTATCACAGCTTGCCGTACGAGATCATTACCGTCATTATTATGATACTCGGGGCGATAAATTTTAAGCTCCATTATCATGTCTGGATGGGCAACCGTAAAGAGATCATAAGAAATATAGAGACCATTACTTTATTTGTTACGGTCTTTATTACTTTTTTCGTGGTTGCCCTGGGTTTGGCGCAAACCGGCGTTTATCCGCAGGCGCTCATGTTGTTCCGTAAAGGTTTTTATCAGCTGATCTCCGGCCATACCGGCACGGGGTATCAGACGCTTTATCCGTCGCAATTCATCAACGATTGGAACCACCTGGCGCTGGTGGCGCTTATTTGCGCCATGGGGCTGGGTGGGGCGGTTTGTTCGACCACCGGTGCCATCAAGATGCTGCGTGTCGGCATTATTTTTAAGGCGCTCATCCAGGATATTAAACGGATCATGATGCCGGAGAAAGCCGTTGTCTTGCAGAAAATGCACCATATTAAAGAGGTCTTTCTGGCCGATAAACAGGTGCGCGTGGTTTTCCTGATCACTCTGTCGTATCTGTTGCTTTATGGCGCCGGGGCAATGGTAGGGATGTGGTATGGCTTCCCTTTTTTAAATTCGCTGTTTGAATCTACCTCCGCGGCGGCAAACGTCGGTTTATCGTGCGGCGTGACGAGCGTTTCTATGCCTGCGGGGCTAAAGTTGACCTATATCGCGCAGATGTGGGCAGGCAGGCTTGAGTTCATGTCGATATTTACGCTGCTCGGCTTTTTTGTCGCCGCGGTGAAAGGGAAGTAATGCGAAAATACCACACTTTTTGCTTTTTGCCGTCCTTCGCTAATTTGCATCTAAAGTTTCGGTGTAGCTTCGGAGGGCTTCGCTTTTTACTTTTAACTTTTGCCTTTTTATCTTTACGCTCAACGGCTTTCGCCGCGCCTTTATCAAGCGACGAATTGATCTCCAATGCCAAAGGATATGACGGCAAGCCCGTTACCTTTGCGGGGGAAGTTATTGGTGATATAATGGCCAGAGGCGCTCACGCCTGGGTCAATATCAATGACGGTAAGAACGCGATCGGCATCTGGATGCCGGGGGAGCTTGCGAAAAAGATACAGTTTACCGGTAGTTACAGGTTTATAGGAGATTGGGCCGAAATAACCGGCGTTTTCCATCGCGCCTGCCCGGAGCACGGGGGGGACATGGATATCCACGCGCAGGCTATAGAAAAAATAAATGCCGGCCGCCGGAAAGAAGAGAAGTTCAATAATGAAAAAAAGAACCTGGCGCTACTTTTGTTCGGCATATTGGGGTTAGTATGGATATTGAAGCTATTAAAATAAATATAGACGCGGAAATCCAGGGCCTTGCTTCTCTTGAGGCCTTAGAAGAATTGCGGGTAAAATATCTGGGGAGGAAGGGTGTGCTTGCCGAGCTTACGGGGTCTATCCCCGCGCTTCCTGTTGAGCAGCGCGCCGGTTTCGGACAGAGCGTCAACGCTCTCAAGAATAAGATCGCCCTTTTAATTGAAGAAAAAAAGAAATTGTTAGCGGTGCCCGCGGCCGGGGGGCCGGCAGAGCGTGTTGATATCGGGATGCCGGGGATCGTTCATGAGCCGGGCCGTCTTCATCCGCTGACGCAGATAACGCGGGAAATTTGCGCGATTTTCACCCGGATGGGGTTTTCCATAATTGAAGGCCCTGAAGTAGAAACAGAGTTCAATAATTTTACCGGGCTTAATATTCCCCTGGAGCATCCTTCACGCGAAGCCTTCGACACCTTTTACCTCAAGGCCGATAACCTTTTACTGCGCAGCCACACTTCTCCTGTCCAGATCCGGGTGATGAAGGAAAAAAAGCCGCCGCTGGCTGTCGTTGTGCCCGGGAGGGTTTACCGTCCGGATGCGGTAGATGCGTCGCACTCCTTCATGTTCCATCAGATCGAAGGGTTTATCGTGGACAAGAATATTAAGTTTTCAGACCTCAAAGGGATATTGGAGTTTTTCGCGAAACAAGTTTTCGGGCAGGATATCCTGATGCGTTTTCGGCCGCACTTTTTCCCTTTTACCGAGCCCTCGGCGGAAATGGATATTTCCTGTATTATGTGTAAGGGTAAAGGCTGTTCGGTCTGCGGCAGGAAGGGTTGGCTGGAAGTCCTGGGTTCGGGGATGATTCATCCCAATGTTTTTAAACATGTCGGGTATGACCCTAAAAAATATTCCGGGTTTGCTTTCGGGATGGGCGTTGAGCGGATCGCTATGCTCAAATACGGGATCAATGATATCCGCTTGTTTTATGAAAATGATTTACGCTTCCTCAAACAATTTTAGATATTCGGCAAAAATATGAAACTTACCTATAATTGGTTAAAAGAATTTGTTGATATTACGATCTCCCCGCAGGCGTTGGCTGATAAGCTGACCATGGCCGGTTTAGAGGTGACGTCTTTGGAAGCGCGGGACGGAGACACGGTCATTGAAATAGAGATTACCTCTAATCGCCCCGATTGGTTGAGTGTTGTCGGTATCGCGCGGGAAGTGGCGGCGATTACGGGTAAAAAACTAAAATTGTCGCAAGACACAAGACACAAGACACAAGAGAAAAAGAAGCCGGCAGACAGCGGAGTGAACCGTTTTGACATTACGATTGAAGATAAAAAGGACTGCCCGCTGTATACCGCGCGGATCATTAGCGGGGTGAAGGTTGAGCCTTCTCCTGAGTGGTTACGCAGCCGCCTGGAACTTATCGGCTGCCGCAGCGTCAATAATATCGTCGATATCACGAATTATATTTTATTTACCTGGGGAGAGCCGTTGCACGCGTTCGACCTTGATACCCTGAACCGGGAATCTATTGTTGTCCGGCGCGCCAAGATGGGTGAAAAAATGCTGATGATCAACGGCCAGGAGAAACAGCTCGATCCGGGTATATTGGTGATCGCCGACCGGCAAAAGCCCGTCGCGGCAGCAGGGGTGATGGGCAGTAAAGAAACAGAAGTGTCCGAAAAGACTAAAAATATTCTTTTAGAAGCAGCTGTGTTCGATCCTGTTGTGGTCCGCCGCGGCCGCCAGGCTTTGGGGCTGCAGAGCGAGTCAGCCTATCGCTTTGAGCGGGGCGTTGACAGAGAGAATGCCGATCTTTCATCGCAAAAAGCGGTTGCCTTGATAGGGGAATTAGCCGGCGGTGAGTGTGTGCTGGCAAAACATGCGGGCGCTTTGAAAACCCCGGAAAAGCAGGTAGCATTGGAATTAGAAACCCTTAACCGTCTCCTGGGCGTTGTGATTGAGCCGGCAAAGATAAAGCGTATTTTAATATCCCTGGGATTTAAGGTCTCGGCTAAGTCGAAAGGTGTTTTGACCGCCGGCGTCCCGTCGTTCCGCCAGGATGTGTCCGTCGACAGGGACCTGGTTGAGGAGGCCGCGCGGATCTTCGGGTATGAAAATATTCCGACGAGCCTGCCTGCTTTCATCGCGCAGGCGCAGTATACCAATTCATTGGATAATACTGATTTTATAAAGGATTGTTTAACGAGTTTAGGGCTTTTTGAGGCGGTGACATACAGCCTTGTTGATGAGGCTTTCCTGCGAAAATCCGGTATCAGCCCTATTGAACCGGTAGCGTTGCAAAATCCATTGAGTGAGGAGCAGGGAGTATTGCGTACGACGCTCATCCCGAGTTTGTTGCGTTGTGTCGCCGGAAACCTTAATCAAAATCAGGGGTTGGTCAATATTTTTGAAGTGGCGCATGTTTTTTCTCGCGAAGGCGCGCAGGTCATAGAAAAGCCGGTTGTAAGTTTTGTTTTATGCGGGACAAGAAATTTTTGGCTTGCCCAAGGCCGCGTTAAAGATGAAATGGGGGTTTTACATGGTAAAGGGATCATAGAAACCATTTTTGCCCATGCCGGAATTCGCGAGTATGGTTTTCAGGCAACAGAAGGCGGTTCCACAATCGATGTCGTGATCGGGAAAGAGCCCGTCGGTAAAATATATATATTGCGTAAGAGCGCGTGTGAGCAATTCCAGATCAAAAACAGGGAAGTTTTCGCCGCAGAACTTTCTTTAGATAAGATTTTCGCAGCGGCTGATTTCAAAAAGAAATTCAAGCCCTTGCCTATGTATCCCGCGATTTCCCGGGATTTAAGCTTTGTTATAAAAGCTGATGTTCCGGTAGCCGAGATTTTAAGCGCGATCAAAGAAAAGGCGGGGCCATTCCTGCGGGATGCTTCAATCGTTGACTGTTATCAGGGTAAGCAAATTCCCGCCGGATTTAAAGGTTTGACTATTTCCTGCCTTTATCGTTGGGATGAAGGAACGCTGACTGAAACTCAAATAGCGCCTCTTCATACAGCTGCTTCGGAAGTTTTACGTGAACGTTTTTCCGCTGTGTTGAGGTGATTTTTCTTGACTATTTCCCTTCGGTGTGATATATTATTATCAGTAGAGGAAGTTAAAAAATATCCCTGCGGTGTACGTTGGATAATTTGATGATTGGTGAACCAACACCTTAATCAGGGGAGCTAAAACTCTCTTATCGCTTTGGCGTTTAAGAGGCGGTTCCCACCTGTAACCAAATCGGTTCACACCCATCATGTCTAACGGCACGGTGGGGTTTTTTTTTGCGCCAGAAAGGCGCATACCCCACGCAATACCGATTAGCGTGGGGTATGCCGCCACACCAATGAGGCGGGGTGGGGGTGTAAGCAGGGCTAAATCACCTTGAAAACATAAAGGTTGCGGCAATATCTAAACCGTGATAAAATTTATACTTAAGAGCCAAGATATATAAGAGGTCACGCATGATTGTTACACAGCAAAAAACAATACCAGAGATAAGTGATAGCCTCAAAGGCTGTAAAAAAATATTTCTCGTTGGCTGCGGCGAATGCGCCACTACCTGTAAAACCGGCGGTAAAAACGAGATTGAAGAGATGAAAAAGCAGTTGGAATCCCGCGGTTTTATCGTCGTCGGAAGCTGTGTCCCCGATGCCCCCTGCGTTGCCGCGCAAATAAAGACAGAATATGCCAAGCAGATGAAAGCTTTGCGGGAAGCAGAAGCGATTGTAGTCCTCTCCTGTGGTTTAGGCGTGCAATCCGCTAAAGATAATGACCGTCTGGGGTTGTTTGTGGTGCCTGCCTGTAATAGTTTATTTGGCGCAGTTGTTGACGCTCAGGGGAGTTTTATTGAAAAATGTTCTTTATGTGGCGCTTGTGTTTTACAGGATACGGCGGCAATTTGTCCGGTCACCTTATGCGCGAAAGGTTTATTGAACGGTCCCTGCGGAGGAGCGGATAAAGGCAAATGCGAAGCGGATAAAGATAAAGATTGCGCCTGGATCTTGATTTACCGCGAGCTTGAGAAAAAGAACCTCCTTGAAAGATTAAAGGTGATTCAACCTCCGAAAGATCATAAAAAAACAGCTAAACCGCGTAAAATAAGTGTCCAATAAAAAACATGAACGCACACATACAAGAGCCCGTAGTTCTTAAAGATGTAGCATTGACAAAACAGGTATTTCGTAATAAAATTTTAGTAAAGCTAAAAAGACAGAAGGAGGAAGACCGCGTTTTAAAGAGTCGGAAAATCAAAGAAAAGCTTTTTAGTGAAACAGTGTTCCATAAGGCAAAGATAGTAATGTTTTATATATCGGTGGTTGGCGAGGTGGATACAACGGAAATGATAAAAGAAGCGCAAATCTTAGGTAAGATGGTCCTGGTACCTGTTTGTTGGAATAGAACTATAGTAGCCTGTTTGTTGGATAATAAGGCAAAACTTCAGAAAGGCCCGTACGGTATATGGGAACCGGCGGTTAAGAAGCCTATTCCTGGAGAAAGTTTGGGCCTTGTCATTGTGCCGGGGCTGGCCTTTAATAAAAAAGGCAATCGATTAGGCCGCGGCAAAGGCTATTATGACCGCTTCTTGAGCAGCATTCCTCCGAAAGTAACCTCTATCGGCTTGGCATTTGACTTTCAGATACTGCCGAGTATCCCTTCTACTCCCACTGACGTAAGCGTTGACAAAGTTATATTTGCCTAAAATCAACGGACGTACTTGGGTAAACGAGCAAGCAGAAACAACACTTGCAATCTCAACAGTAAACCAAAGATACAACGGCAATGCCATGGCATTAAAGCGTCAGATCACCTTGAAAATGGCATCAGTTGTGAGCTATTTCGTGTTAAAGGTGTTAGTTTTAACACGATAGTTTGAAGGAGGTTGATTAATCGATGTTGATGAATATAATTATTTTTATTGTTATTGCCTCAGGCGCGGCATTTTTGGGCTATTTTCTGAGGCGTTATGTTGCTGAAAAAAAGATCCAGGACGCCGAGACTACGGCAAAACATATCCTGGAACAGGCTAAGAAAGAAGTAGAAGACCGGCGCCGCGGCGCGGAGTTGGAAGCAAAGGATCTCTTGTATCGGATGAGGCAGGACTTTGAGAAAGAGACTAAAGATCGGCGTCAGGAAATATTTAATTTAGAGAAACGGCTTACCCAGAAAGAGGAAAATATTGACCGCAGGCTTGACCTGTTGGAAAAGAAAGAAAGAGAAATAGAACAACGCCAGGATGGCGTTAAGCGCCAGGAAGAAGGGGTGAAAGCAAAAGATACCCAGCTGCATATGCTCATCGCGGAAGAAAAAGAAAGGCTGCAAAAAATATCTTCGCTTTCCGTTGAAGAGGCGCGGCAGATCTTGCTGAGCCGGTTAAACGATGAATTAAACGCTGAGAAAGCGATTTTGATAAAACGGCAGGAAGAAGAGCTGCGCAGTGTCGCCGACAAAAAAGCTAAGGAGATTATAAGCCTTTCCATCCAGCGTTGCGCCGCAGACCACGCGGTTGAGTCAACGGTAAGCGTGGTGACACTTCCCAGCGACGAAATGAAAGGCAGGGTCATCGGGCGTGAAGGGCGTAATATCCGCGCCTTTGAAATGGCAACAGGCGTTGATGTTATTATTGATGATACCCCTGAAGCGGTAACCTTGTCCTGTTTTGACACAGTGCGCAGGGAAATCGCGCGTTTGAGCCTGGAAAAATTGATCAATGACGGCAGGATCCATCCGGGGAGGATTGAAGAAGTCGTTGAGAAAACAAAACAGGAGATGGATGAGAAGATCCGGGAGGAAGGTGAGCGCGCCGCTTTTGATGCAGGAGTTGACGGGTTGCATGTCGAAATAATCAAGTTGTTAGGGCGCCTGAAGTACCGGACCAGTTTCGGTCAGAATGCCCTGCAGCATTCCAAAGAAGTTTCTTTTCTTATCGGAGTCATGGCTTCGGAATTAGGGTTGGATTTTAAACTGGCAAAACGTATTGGTTTACTGCATGATATCGGTAAGGCCGTTGATCATCAGGTCGAAGGTACGCACGCCAAGCTCGGGGCTGACTTAGCTAAGAAATTTAATGAGTCTCTCGAAGTCGTCCATGCGATTGAAGCGCACCACGAAGAAGCAGAGGCGAAAAGTTTTTACGCTGTTTTGGCTGTAGCGGCTGATGCTATTAGCGCCGCCCGTCCTGGTGCCCGCAGGGAAACACTTGAAACATACATTAAACGGCTGGATAAGCTTGAGTCTATCGCGAATGTTTTTAAGGGTGTCGAAAAATCATTCGCTATTCAGGCCGGGCGTGAGATCAGGGTTGTTGTGCAGCCGGAGAAGATCTCGGATAATGACGCGGTCAATCTTGCCAGAGAGATCCGGAAAAAGATCGAAGAAGGCATGGAATATCCCGGGCAGATTAAAGTAACCGTGATCCGTGAAACCAGGGCGATTGAGTACGCGAAATAATATATGAATATACTTTTTATCGGCGATATCGTCGGCAGCCCCGGCAGGGAGGCGATCAAACAGCTGGTGCCCGGGCTCAAGAAAAAATACGCGCTTGATTTTGTGATCGCAAACGCTGAAAATGCTGCCGGCGGCTCAGGTGTAAACGCGCGGGTTGCGAGTGAGCTTTTTGATGCCGGCGTTGATGTTCTGACAACCGGCGACCATATTTGGAAAAAGAAAGAAATTTTTGAGATCATCAAAGAAGAAAACCGTATTGTGCGCCCGCTTAATTTTCCTATTGGTGCTCCCGGTTCGGGCTTTAGAATTTATACCTTGAAAAATGGAGCAAAGCTTGGTGTTATCAATGTTTTGGGCAGGGTTTTTATGGAACCGTTGGAATGCCCTTTTCGTACGAGCAGGGAAGCGGTAGAAGAAATATCTAAAACAACGCGTAATATCATTGTTGATATCCACGCTGAGGCAACCTCAGAAAAAATAGCGCTCGGTTGGTATCTCGACGGTAAGGTTTCAGCGGTCCTGGGGACCCATACCCATATTCAGACCGCGGATGAGAAGATCCTGCCTCAGGGAACCGCCTACCTGACGGATGCGGGCATGACGGGGCCGTATGATTCAGTTATCGGCAGACGGGTAGAAAATGTTTTGGAAAGGTTTCTGACTTCGGTGCCGGTACGTTTTGAAGTGGCTGAAGGCAATATTCAACTTCACGGCGCGGTAATGGCAATCGATGAAAATACCGGTAAGGCGCAATCGATTGTTAGAATACAAAAAAAGCTACATGAATAACCTCAACGTATTTTCCCGCAATCAATCTCCAGTGGCGATAGTTTTGTGCGTTTTGTGTTTGAGCGCATGGTTTTCTTCGATGATTCCAGCACCTGTTGTTTTAGCGCAAGACCAGGATCTTGAGTTTAGTATTGATGTTGCTTCAAATGTCAGCGTCCTGCCTCCTCTTTTTAATCCGAGCATCGACCTGAGCGGCCGCGGGTATCATAATGATCTTTCCTGGCCGCAAGAGCTTGCGGCAAAGAATGTTTTGGAATCCTGGTCGACCGATGTCGGTTTTAAGGGGATGTACCGGCTGCAATATAACTTGTGGCAGATCAGCCAGCTTGCCAAAGATAAAGAGGCGCAGGATAAGTTGATCGCGAATTACGATTGGATCATTAAGAAGATCAGCGATGCCGGCGGGATTGTGATCCTTGACCTCTTCGGTATGCCGCCGGGTTTAGGGAAGGTCCTCGATAAAAAAAGCGCGCCCTGGAACGTGAATGCTTTTAAAAAGCTCATCAAGGGGAAGATCAGGGACCTGAGCTGTAATAAAAAATATAATGTTTGGTATGAGGTCTGGAGCGCTCCTGACCTGGGCGATTTTTTCTTAGGCAGAAAACAGGAGTATTTAAACCTCTACAAAGCAGTCGCGGAAGCCGTGCGGGAACTAGAAGATGAAACCAAGGTTTCTATCCCTCTGGGGGGCCCCAGCTCGAGCTGGTGGTTTCAGAATTTCGACGGTAACGCTATTGTCAACCCCGAGAATAGCCTTATCTATGAATTGATCAAATTTTGTTTCCGTTACAAATTGCCGCTTGATTTTATTACCTGGCATGCGTATTCGACTGACCCTTCGGTAGAGAGGGAGATAACCTCATATAATAAAACGCCTTCTGCCCTGGTGCGGGACTGGCTTTCTTATTTTAAGCTGAATAAAGATATCCCCCTTATCGTCGATGAATGGAATTTTGACAGCGGTGATAATGTCCTTTCCGAACGAAAAGAAAATTCGTTCGTCTGCGCCAGTTATATCCCCAGCAGGATCAAGAATATGTATAAAGCCGGCCTTGATTACCAGTTATTCTTTTCGCTGGAAGATTTTCAGGACAACCAGGAAGGGGTAAAGCGTAATGTCGGGATTTTCTGGTTTGAACAGGACGCTTCAAAGTACCAGGGCGGCCATAAATCGATTTATAATATGTTCCGCATGCTTTCGCGCCTGGGTAATACTTTGGTCGTGTCGACGTCAAAATCTAACGACGAATTTATCGACTTGATCGCCACAAAAAAAGAAGAAGAAGTTATTATCCTGATCTATAATTATATTGATCCGGATATTTTTACCAATTACCTGACGAGAAATATCGCCAGTTTAAATAAGGCGGAGCGGGCTATTATGGTCAATCTCCTTAATCAGGACCAGCTCAAGAAGATCATGCGCAAGGAATTGGATTTTTCCCGCATACGCGCTTACAATAATTATAATAAAGTCAAAAACATACTTAAACGCGCTCAAGAGTTAAATGACCGCGCCACAAAATTCAAGTTTTACGCGCGCAAGATCGATGTCACGATTAAAAATCTTAACCGTTTGAAGGCCTCCGGGGATGTTCCTCGCCAGGACCAATCCTCTGCCGTGGCGGAAAAGGAAAAATATATATACCAACGTTATATCATTGATTCTTCCTGTAGTATGAATTGTAATTTTGTCCCCATAGAAGAAAAAGAAATCACGGTTAACGGCAATTATCTGGAGTCGTTTATCATTAATCCTTATTCGGTTAATATGATTATTTTAAAGAAAAAACCCAAAGAACCTGAGCCGCCTGCCGCAGTTGTCCAAGAGCAAAAAACAGCGGAAACTCCCGCAGTCCCGGAAGAATTAAGCGGGGAAAAATCTGCCGCTCCTGTTGCGCAAGAGGCTTCGGAAAACAAAAACGAGATTGATCAGGGGGAGGATAGTGAAAGAAAATAGAGGTATAGGACAGGACCTTTTTTCTCAACCCGATGAAAAATCACCCCGGCATATTCTCTCGGTGTCTGAAATTACCCAGGGTATAAAGTTTACCCTGGAAAGTACCTTTAGCGAAGTCTGGGTGGAAGGGGAGATCTCCGGCGTATCGAAGATTTCCACCGGAACGGTCTTTTTTTCTTTAAAAGACGATAAAAGTATTTTAAAATGCGTGATATTCTATTCTTTTTCCCGCGCGCTCAAAGCTGAGATTAAGGATGGGATGAAGGTGATTTGTTTTGGGCGCGTGAGCGTTTATGAGAAAGACGGGAAATATCAGCTTTATGTTGAAAAGATCGAGCCCAAAGGGATCGGGAGCCTGCAATTAGCGCTGGAACAGTTGAAGGAAAAACTGGAAAAAGAAGGATTATTTGCCCTTGAGCATAAAAAACCTATTCCCTATCTTCCGGCGCGTATCGGGGTCGTAACCTCTGCGACGGGTGCGGCGATCCGTGATATGTTGAAGGTCCTCGATGAGCGTTTTAGGGATGTGCACATCATTATTAATCCTGTGCGCGTTCAGGGGGAGGGGGCAAAAGAAGAGATAGCTTCAGCAATTACTGAGTTTAATACCTGGGGCAATATTGATGTGATGATCGTCGGGCGCGGAGGGGGTAGTATCGAAGACTTATGGGCCTTTAATGAAGAGATTGTTGCCAGGGCAATATACCAGTCAGCGATCCCGGTGATTTCCGCGGTCGGCCATGAGCGCGATTGGACGATCGCTGACCTTGTCGCCGATAAGCGCGCGGCAACCCCTTCGGTCGCCGCAGAAATGGTTATCCCTAAGAAAGAAGATTTGCAGGAGCAATTGGAAGGTTTAGTAAAACAGCTCAAGAGGTCGCTATCGGATATTTCTCTTGGCTTTCAGGAAGACTTGGACAGCCTGGCGCACCGTTTGCGGCTGGCAAGCGATCACGCGTTGGAATTAAACGCTCAACATCTGGAATCAACGATAAAAAAACTTGCCTTGCTTAATCCGGTTATCCTGATCCCTCAATACAAAACAAAAGTGCTTGATTTAGCAAAGCAGATGTCTGTTGGCATGAAGCATCTGTTTGCGTTGAAAGAATCAGGTTTTACCAAGGCAATAGAAAAATTAGCGAACTTGAATCCTTTGAATATCCTCTCGCGCGGCTATAGCGTCACCTTTAAGCTTCCCGAATTAAGCGTTGTGAAAGACGCCTTTGCGCTTAAGAAGCACGATGCCATTAAAACGCGGTTCCAGCGGGGAACCGTGATAAGCAGGGTTGAAGAGGTTGAGAGGGATGGGGCATAAGCGCCAGAGGCATGGCTCATTCAAAGTCAAAAGTAAGGAATATAGGGGGGAAGAATGTCGGAGACAAAGTTTGAAGACGCGTTAAAGAAACTGGAAAAAATAGTCGAAGACCTGGAAAAAGGCGATTTGTCGCTTGATGAAGCATTAAAAAAATATCAGGACGGCATTGAGCTGTCGCGCCTGTGTTCAACGCGCCTGGAAACAGCGAAGAAAAAGATCGATATGCTGGTAAAGAATAAAAAAGGCGAATTCGAATTAAAGGCGTTTGACGAGACAGAGATGGAAGAAGACAATGATAAAAAAAGAGATACCTAAACCTTCTGTAGCTTCGTGCGGCTGCCGCGTGTCCCTTGATTCTATAGAGTGCCCGGCGGACCTGAAAAAGCTCACCTTTGAACAACTGTCTCAATTGGCCGCGCAGGTACGTTCGCGCATGATCGATGTTGTTTCCAAGAACGGCGGCCATTTAGCTTCCAGCCTCGGAACGGTAGAGTTGATCATGGCGCTGCATTATTGTTTTAACGCGCCTGAAGATAAGATCGTTTTTGACGTCGGCCACCAGGCCTACGCGCATAAAATACTGACCGGCCGCAACAAGAATTTTGATAGCTTACGGAAGTACCAGGGAATAACGGGCTTCCCCTGTAAAGAAGAATCTCCCTACGATATTTTTACTACCGGACACTCCTCCAACGCTATTTCACTGGCGCTCGGGTTAGTAGCCGCCCGGGACAGCCAGAAGCAGTCGTATAGAGTTGCCGCGGTCATCGGCGACGGCTCCTTGAGCGGGGGTTTATGTTTTGAGGGCTTGAATAACGCGGGCCACTTGAAAAAAGATATCCTCATCGTTTTGAATACTAATGAATTAAGTATCGCTCCTAATGTCGGCTCATTAAGCACCTATCTGAACAAGGTCATTTCTTTGCCGCTCTATAACCGCTTCAGGGATTCTCTGGAAGGTTTTGTGAAATCGCGTATCCCTAAAGGCCGTCGCTTGATCACTATCGCCAATAAATTTGAAGAAGGCTTGAAGGGGCTTTTTGTCCCGGGAATGCTCTTTGAAGAATTAGGCTTTCGTTATTTCGGCCCCTTCGACGGGCATAACCTGCACACGCTTATCCCGGCGCTCAAGAACATCCTGAATATTAAAGGGCCGCGGCTGGTGCATATCATTACTAAGAAGGGCAAAGGCTATACCCCGGCGGAAAATGACCCGGTGCGTTTCCACAGCGCCGGTCCTTTTGAAATAGCTACCGGCAAGCCATTAGCCGGCAATACCTCAGGAGTGAAGAGCTACACGGAAATTTTTAGTGATAAAATCGTTTCTTTGGCAGAAAAGAACCCCAAGATCATGGCGATCACTGCCGCGATGCCTGAAGGCACGGGGTTGGATAAATTCCGGGACCGTTTTCCGGAAAGATTCTTTGATGTGGGGATTGCGGAGGCTCACGCGGTTTGTTTTGCCGGCGGTTTAGCTGCCGGCGGTTTTAAGCCGGTTGTTGCGGTATACTCTACTTTTCTGCAGCGGGCAATCGATCAGATCGTTGAAGATGTAGCGCTGCAAAAATTACCGGTAGTTTTCGCGCTTGACCGCGCTGGTGTTGTGGGAGAAGATGGGGCAACGCATCAGGGTATTTTTGATATCGCGTTTTTGCGCACTATCCCGAACCTGACGATCATGGCGCCTATTAACGCGGAAGAATTTGAAAAAATGCTTGAGTTTGCCGTGGGATTAGATACGCCGGCAGTGATACGATACCCTAAAGCGGCATGCCCCCTGGCGTTGGCGCCGGTAAGCGCTATAGAAAAAGGCAAAGCTGAAATAGTCAGGGCCGGAAAAAATTGCTGCCTTATTGCTTTAGGGAGCATGGTAGTTCCTGCCTGTGAAGCTGCCGTTTTGTTAGAGAAACAAGGGATTTACGTTACGGTTATTAACGCGCGTTTTGTAAAACCATTAGATACTGTTTTATTTAAGAACGTCGAGGAAAAGTACAAATATATATTTAGTATAGAAGAAGGGGTTGTTGAGGGTGGCTTTGGAAGCGCGGTCAGCGAAGTAATTAATAAGCCTGTGATCAAAATAGGCCTGCCTTCGGAATTCCTCCAGCACGGTAAAAGAGAGATTTTATTAGAGAAGCACGGATTGACGAAAGAAGGTATCGTTAAGACCGTAATTAACAAGACCCGGTCTTGACCTGAAGTTTTAAATTATAGATAAGACCGGGTCTTGAAATATCTTGAAATATTGTTAATTTTAAAACATGGCTAAGATAACGATTGATAGGAATAGATGTAAGGGGTGTTTATTATGCATCCGGTTTTGTCCTAAAGGCGCACTGCTGGTGGATAAAGAT
The DNA here is from genome assembly GCA_041662125.1 of Candidatus Omnitrophota bacterium. Classification (GTDB taxonomy): domain Bacteria; phylum Omnitrophota; class Gorgyraeia; order Gygaellales; family Profunditerraquicolaceae; genus JBAZTA01. Next base: position 125,616 of record JBAZTA010000004.1, read on the forward strand.
TTAAACGTCCGGGGGTTAAGGCCGGTCAAGTTCAAAAATGATGCTGACTGTTTGGGGTGCATGCTGTGCGCCTTGATGTGCCCGGATTGTTGTATTGAGGTGTTTAAGTAAATGAGTAAAAAAATACTGATGACGGGGAATGAAGCAATTGCCGCCGGAGCGATCCAGGCGGGATGCCGCTTTTACGCGGGTTACCCGATTACTCCTCAAAATGAGTTGATCGCCTATATGGCAAAGTATATGCCGCAGGCAAACGGCATATTTATTCAGGCGGAATCGGAATTAGCCGCGATCAATATGGTCTTTGGCGCGGCTGCGGCTGGCGCGCGGGCAATGACTTCGTCTTCCAGTCCTGGGATGAGCCTGAAGCAAGAAGGGATTTCTTATATCGCAGGCGCAGAGTTACCCGCGGTCATTGTGAATATGATGCGCGGCGGGCCTGGGTTAGGCAATATTGCCCCCTCCCAGTCGGATTATTTTCAGGCGACCCGCTGCGGCCACGGCGATTATCACGCGATCGTCTTAGCGCCTTCAACGGTGCATGAGGCGTATTATGGCATGCGAGAAGCTTTTGATCTGGCGGATAAATACCGTAACCCCGTTATTGTCCTGGGAGATGGAATGCTGGGGCAAATGATGGAGCCGTTAGAGGTTGCGCAGGCAGCAGCTGAAAGTAGTAAGTACAAAAAACCCTGGGCATTGAGTGGATGCCTTGGCCGCGCGCCCAATGTCGTTAAATCATTTTATTTACATGAAGGAAAATTAGAAGAATTTAATTTGCTTTTGCAAAAAAAATACAAGCGGATCAAAGAAAAAGAGCAGCGCGCTGAAGTTATCCTGGCGGATGATGCCGAGATCGTTTTGGTCGCTTATGGCTCGATGGCGCGTATCGCTAAAGCCGCGGTGAAAACTTTACGCGCTCAAGGTATCAAAGCCGGATTGATCCGTCCGATCAGCTTATGGCCTTTTCCCGAAACCATATTCCGGAAATTATCTGCCGGCAGGAAAAAACGCTCATTGCTTGTTGTGGAAATGTCTTACGGCCAGATGATCGAAGATGTCCGTTTATCAGTAGGCGACAGGTTCCCGGTTGAGTTTCTGGGGCGCGGAGGCGGCGGAGTGCCGTCGGAAAAAGAGATCATCGCGAAAGTCAAGCACGTAACAGGTAAAAAATTACATCGATGAAAAAAATATACAGCCACCCACAATCGTTACGTACGGTTTCAACGCACTATTGCCCCGGCTGCGGGCATGGTATAGCCCATCGGCTTATAGCCGAAGTTATTGATGATCTCGATATCCGGGAACGCGTGATCGCGGTAGCTCCTGTCGGCTGCGCGGTGGTTGCCTATGATTATTGGGATTTTGATTGTTCGGAAGCAGCACACGGCCGGGCGCTCGCTGTGGCAACCGCAATAAAGCGAGTGCGGCCGCAGAATATTGTCTTTACTTACCAGGGCGATGGAGATTTAGCGGCGATAGGGGCTAATGAAACCATTCATGCCGCTAACCGCGGAGAGAACCTGACGGTCATTTTTATTAATAATGCCATTTACGGGATGACCGGCGGACAGATGGCGCCGACAACACTTTTGCAGCAAAAGACGGCAACGACTCCGCTGGGCAGGGATGCCTCTCTTCAAGGGTATCCGCTTAAAATTTCAGAGATGCTGGCTTTATTGAACGGCGTTAAATACGTTGAACGTGTTTCTATACATACGCCTCAGGAAGTAATAAAAACTAAAAAAGCGATTAAACAGGCGTTCCAGAACCAGATCGACGGTATCGGTTTTTCGCTGGTTGAGATCATATCGCCGTGCCCGACGTATTGGGAAATGCCGCCGGTTCAGGCGCTTGATTGGATAAAGGATTGTATGCTCAAAGAATTTCCTTTAGGAAGAATTAAATGACAGAAAAGATTATTATTGCCGGTGCCGGAGGCCAGGGTATAATGCTTCTGGGCAAAATCCTGGCAGAGGCTGCGATGCGGGAAAACCGGTTTGTTACCTGGCTTCCCGCGTATGGCGCTGAAGTCAGGGGCGGGACAGCGTATTGTATGGTTATTATTTCTGATGAAGAGATCGGCTCTGCGTCAATCAGTATCGCGGACAGTTTGATCGTCATGAACGCTCCTTCGTACGCGCGGTTTAAACCGCGGCTTAAAACCAGGGGATTATTGGTCGGCAACAGTTCATTGGTCAAACATAATTTAGCTGTTCAATCGCAGGTTTTGTGGTATCCTTTTACGGATATCGCCATGAAGCTGGGAAATGTAAAAGTGGCGAATATGGCCGCATTGGGGTGTTTTATCGCCCGACGCCCTGTTGTCGAAGTTAAAAATATCGCGCGGGTGATTGAAGAAATAGCTCCCGCGCACAAAAAAGACCTCATTGAAATCAATAAACGAGCGCTCGCAGCCGGTATCGCGCTTGTTGGCAAGAAGAATAAAAAATCAGGAGAAAAAAATGGTTAGGGTACGGTTTGCTCCCAGCCCCACAGGGAATCTGCATATCGGTGGAGCGCGCACGGCGTTATTTAATTGGCTTTACGCGAAAGCAAAAAAAGGCGTGTTTGTTTTGAGGATAGAAGATACCGACCAGGAGCGTTCAAAGAAAGAATACCTGGAAGAAATTACCTATAGTTTGAAATGGCTGGGGTTTGAGTGGGATGAGATCTATTATCAGAGCGAGCGGTTTGAGATTTACCACCAATACGCCAAGAAGTTAGTCGATTCGGGCGCAGCGTATGTGGCTTCCTCAGACGATGAACAAGCGCAGAAACTCGTTAATAAAAAACAGGATGCTATTATTTTTAAGGTCACGCCTCAGAAAATAAAGATCAATGACCTGATCAGGGGAGAGATCGAGTTTGACGCTGAAACGATCAAAGACCAGGTTTTGATCAAATCAGACGGCACGCCGACTTATAATTTCGCCTGTGTGGTTGATGACGCGGAAATGAAAATAACCCATGTCATCAGAGGCGATGACCATATTTCCAATACTCCCAAGCAAATACTGCTTTACCGGGCGCTCGGATTTGCGCTGCCGGAATTCGCGCATCTGCCGTTAATATTATCAAAAGAAGGCGGCAGGCTTTCAAAGCGAAAAGGCGCGACTGCGATCTCGGAATACCATGCAATGGGTTACCTTGCCGCGGCGCTGGATAATTATTTGCTGCTTTTGGGATGGTCTCCGGGAGGAAACCGCGAGATCGTCAGTATGGATGAAGCGATCAAGCTGTATGATCTAAAGAATATCAATAAAACCGCGGCGGTCCTTGACCTGGATAAGCTTGACTGGATGAATAACCAGTATCTAAAGAATGAGGATCCAGAGAAGCTTACCGATGAAGTTATTCCTTCGTTAGTTGAGAAAAAATATATTGAAAAAGAGAATTTTGATAGAAATTATGTCGTTTCTTTGGTAAAATTGTTTCAAGGCAGGCTTACCACGATCAGCGATTTTGCTGATTGGGCTGATTTCTTCTTTGTTCAAGACTTAGCGATTGACCCGGCGGCGCAGGAGAAATTCTTAGCGAAAGACCTCTCAAAAGAATTCAGCCTTTTTATTAAAAGGCTTGAGAGTTTAGAGGTTTACGATATTGCCAATATTGAAGCCGCTTTCCGCGAGATGGCAAAGGAACTGAATCTCGAAGCAAAAGTTTTGATTCATCCGATTAGAGTTGCCCTTACCGGAAAAACCATTGGCCCGGGCCTTTTTGAAGTTATCTATTATTTAGGTAAAGAGCGGACAAAAGCGCGGCTTGGTAAATTTATAAAAAAGGAGTAGGGATGAAAAAAAAGGGTATTTGCGTCGTTTTGGGCGTTTTTTACTGCCTGGTGTTGCTGAGCGGGTGTCATACGGTATGCAAGTCGACTAAGGGCGCGGTTGCAGGCGCGAAAGAAGGCGCAAAAGAAGATTGGAAAGCCACTCAGGAAGCAGACGTCTGGATGAAAAAGAATTTGTGGTAGGGGTTTGAGATCCTGGAACTGACACGGATTATTCCTGTAAGCTATTATAAATGTTATACCTATGCAAGTTTTCTTCTGGTTGCATAGATTTCCTCGTATTATATCTACTTATATTAGAGTTTTATTTATTTTCATTATAACTGCACCATTTTTAGATTATATTCATTTTCACTGTTTCTTTCCTTCGGGCATAAGAATTTTGTTTAAATAATAGATTGGCTTTTTTGTTATGGTAGTTAAATGAGGTGTTCTTAGGCACTCCCATTTTTTCATTTGCAGATAAACTATCGTTTAATGCCTGAAAGCCTTGTTTTGTTTCCAGATGAGCATATAATATTATATATAATCATCGGTATGGACAGAATGTTCCTACAAAAGAAGATGAATAAAGCTTTGCGAAACTCTCCAGAGAGCTGAAATAGTGAAGGAAAGAGTAAATTATGAGATGTCCTTTAGCAAAGAGATGGATAAAAAGGCTATTTAGAGATATGTGTCGAAGTTTCTGTAAGCAAAATAAAATAGAGCGTGTTTATTGGATTGTTGTTTGTATCGCGATAATAATATTTGGAATCAATATGGGGTTATTTTGGTTCTCGTTATTTATTAGTGTAGTGGTTATTTTGGGAGGAGCTCTCGCTACAAAAGATAATAAAAATGTGGGTTTAATGGTAGCAACCCTTCTTTTTGCTATAGTGACATTCCAGAAACAAAACCAAAACTTTAGTAAGCAATTAGATATGCAATCACAAGCTCTAAAGAAGCAAATTGACAACTTTGAGCTGTCGAAGAAGAATAGCGAAATACAATATACTCCTGACCTTAGAGCGCTTGTAGAATGTAAAGAAATATATGCTGGCACTAGAGAGATTAATAAAGCTGGCAGAATGGATGATTCTATAGTAATACCCATAAAGATTTATAATAGAGCTTATGGATATGCCAAGGATGTTACTTTGGCTATGTGTTATAATCATGGGGGAGAAGATAAAATTCTTAAGATAGATGTTCCTTTTATGAAGGGTGGAGAAAGTTACCAGGTTAGCTTTGCTCCATCTGTTGACAACGGATTTCGCGAATTGTTTCTGAATAGCACGAAAACATTTAAAGTAAAAATAATACTAGATTGGAAAGATACGTCTGGCAAAAAATATAGGTCCGTTGAGAATTTTACTTTAACTCATGAAAAGCAGGGTTTAGACGCTTCAGAAAGCTTTATTTTTAAATCTTTAGGATTTTTTAGCAGTTTAGATAATGATATCCAAACGATTAATAAGCAAGGCGATAACAGGTAACAAGACGTTTTATATAACTATCTTAGGGTTAATGAGTTGCTAAATAAATATTTCGTTAGGGAGGGAAATTGTTTTGTAACTGTAGGATCTATGTGAAGATTAACAAATGGTCTAGAAAACTCTGAAGGGAAAACATGAAGAGAGTTGCCGTTTTATTGATATTTATGGTATTAATTAGCGGGTGTGCGACTGGATATCATCAACAAGGTTTTACGGGTGGCTATACAGATATGAAATTGCAAGATGATATCTACAAGGTTGGATTTAGAGGTAACGGTTATTGTCGTAGAGAGAGAGCGGATAATCTGGCTTTATTAAGGTGTGCTGAAGTCACTCTTAATAACGGTTATCAGTATTTTATAATCATTGATGAAAAATCTTTAACACAGGCTAGTGCTTATACGGCTCCAGTGACAGCAAATACTCATGGAACAGTTAATACATATGGAAATCAAGCCATTTATTCGGGCACAACTTTATATTCTGGTGGGCAAACCTATATTTATCATAAACCTTCAACAACAAATACAATAAAATGTTTTAAGGATAAACCAGAAAATATTCCTGTTATTGTTTATGATGCAGATCAGATAAGGAACAATATTAAGGCTCAATACCATATAAAATAGCTTCATCTGTATAAAAAGATAAATAGGGGACGTTCCCCCAGGGTGCGCCCTGTTGATTGGTAATGTGCTCGTAGGGTATGGGTTATGGTAAGGTTGTAATTTAAAAAGATTGCTTCACCCGCCACTAAAGCGTTGGCGGGTTCGCAATGACACGTATTCGGTTAACAGTGGGAAACAGGTTAACAAGACGTTTTATCTAACCGTATAATTCACAATAAATTCTGAAACAATTCTTTTGATTGTTGGGGTTCAGGGGAAACGGTACTTTATTATCGATGCTTTAGGAGATAGGAGATTTTAACTATGAGGAACGTGAAAGGATTTACCATGCTTCTTGGATGGATCGCTGTTGTATATTTTCCCATAATATGTTTATTAAGTATGGTAGGGGGCGCGGGAGGCACCCCGTTTAATATAATAATTTCTATTATCATCCTTGAGTGCTCGGGTATCGGGCTTTTTATAACCGGGATTGGCATCATATTATTAAGAAAGTGGGCCTGGTGGTCTACCATGGTACTTGCTCCAGTATTTACACTTTCCGCGCTATATAGCTTATATGAGGGCATTGGGCTTGGACAATTTTTATTTTTTTATTCCTTCCCAAGCTTGCTTTTTATCCTTCTTTTATTTCCCGAAATTGAGGAGCAGTTTGTGAGGGAATAATTCAGGGTATACATCATTTAACTTAAAAAGCAGATTCCCGCATAAACAGTAAGTAAACAAGGCCCGCCACAAAGCGTTGGCGGGCAAGCGGGAATGACAACTCTCAGGTTTTTGCCTTTTTGCTTTTTACTTTAAAAGATTGCTTCCTGCCTACCGGCAGGCAGGCACCCCTGCGGGGTTCGCAATGACACGGGGGGAGGCTCCCGAAAGGCGAAGGGATTTTATAGAAGATGAATAAAACTTAATTAATAATTGCAGAACAAGAGGAGGCGATATGGCTAAAATAGCTAAATTAACAGTAATGGTTGCTATGTTTGTTTTGGTTTGTATTTATTGCAGTGTATCCGCCGAAACCATCACGAACGAATTGCAGGAAGGTAGATACGTGTTAATTATGATGAACGGAAGAGCGATCGTTAATAATCGTGTCCCGGGAATGATATTAGATAGTTATAAAGGTATTGTTTGGACTTGTCAGAATCTGCAAGATGGCAAGCCTTTATGGGTTAAAACAGACCTTGGTCAAAACGGCGACAAGCAAATGACAAGAAAAAGATACATTGCCAAGATGCTTGAATGGCAAGATGCAGACTTAAGGATGCCCGCTGTTGTTTTAGATACCGATGATGGGATGGTTTGGAACTGTCCTAATATAGTTGATGGAAAAGCAACTTGGATTCAAAAAGACCTAAATGTAAATTTTCAAGAAGAGGTAAAAAAAGATGATAAGAAAAACTGATTTGTTTTATTTAATAATGCTATTCTCAATATCTATTCTGAACATGAGTTGCGCTTCATCTAATAAAAACTTTAGAGATGCTCCAGGTGTTTTAAAAACAGATACTCGTTCTACTTCTGGAGTTAATAAGTAAATAGCCTAATTAAATTAGGTGACAGCCACTTTGGGGACAGGCATTTGAGTGGGTTTTGTATCCTAGACGCTGTATGTAATTATCAGGGGTTGTTCGGGTTAAAAGCAATTAATTTGCTGAAGTAAGAAATAATTGTTTTGTAAGTCCAAGAACTATAGGGAGATGGATATAGCGTCTAGAAACTACTTTGATGAAGCTAGTAAAATTACTGAAATCTTTGGTATATACTTAGAACATATATCTGGAAAACTCGCTTTCGTGTTTGGTGTACATATCCCGAAAGAAACTTTAGGAATATCGTAAACGCTGTATGTAATTAATAGCGATTATTCGATTTATAAAACAATTACTTTGTTATAATAAAACTAAGAGTTTTGTAACTGTAATATCTATAAGAAGATGAATAAAGCGACTGCGAAATCTCAGAATTTTTAGAAAATAATAAATAGGCGTGGTTCCTGGTCTATAATTACTTTGAGTGGAGGGTCGATGAGCAAGGGAAAATGGGGGGAAAGTTTCTTAAAATCAGGTTTGCCGCTGGAGTATTTGACACTAATGACTTTTAGATCGCTTGGCTGGCATTGTGATACACATATCGAATATGAAAGAAAAAATCGAGAGGGTAATAGTTCTTGGTTTGAGTTGGATTTGATGGCTTCTTATCACAAGAGAAATCAAGATACCGAATTGGCTTTCTTAGTTGAATGCAAATATCACGATTTAAGTAGGTTTTGGTTTTTTTTACCACATATAAAGTCAAGTTGGCATTTTGATGATAGAGTTCTTAACGTCGGCCCGTTACAAACATTAGCTAAGCCAAGAAACTCAACTTTTTTAGAGTTTGCTCCAACATCAAGTGGGGGTATAGTTGTGGCAGAAAATGGTTCAAAGCAAGATAATGCAGTGTGTACGGCAATTCAGCAGCTTACAAATAGTTTCGTTCCAATCTGTATGTCCACGATGTTTAATTATAATATAGATTTTTACAATGTTAGAGAGGGGCACGACTTTCAGATATATTCTACGGCACTCATTCCCATGGTTGTTACAAATGCCAAAATTTACAGATTAAAATCCACAGTTACAGATATTGATATAATACGGAAAGCAGCGTCACCAAAAGAAATAGCTGATGAAATCCCGTGGACCTGGTGCTATTTTGATCTACCGATGTCTCAGCTTAACAGCAATTATGTTTCAATTAATGAGCATGAGAAAAAGGAGAAAGAGTTAATTTGTAGGTATGCTCAGATTAAAAATAGCTTATCAAGGTTTGAGAATCGTCCTAATTGGGTGCTAATTACAAGCATAATAAATTTACAAAATGTCATTGAGACTATTTCAAACAATTTTATGAAGTTGCCCACAATTGCAATTAATAGTGTTCTTAGAAATCATAGACGTTGAAAACCCGGACGTTGAGGATATCGTAGACGTTGCACGTAATTAACAGTGACTATTTGATTTATGAAACAATTACTTTGGTACGGTCAGAAATAATTGTTTTGTAACTGTATGAATTTTAGGAGATAAATAAAGCGTTTAGGAAACTATGAAAGCATCTGATTTAAAAGATTGGATAGAAATAATACAAAGAATAAAAAAGATATGGTCAAGTCCTGCAGGGCTGTTATTGTTGAATATCGTTATTTTATCTGCTTATTATGGCCCCCTAAAATGTTTAATCGGTGATTTTACTGACTTAATCATCCCAAAATACTCATTGCTCTTTATAAAGACTGCTCCTTTTGTTATTGTTATTTTATTGATAATTACATGGTTGTTAAATAGACGATTGCCAAAATTTTCTAATAAAGAACTTGGAATTCTATTCTGTCCATTACTTGAAGAGAAAACAAGCGATGTTGTTGATAGATTAAAAAGAAGTTTACATAGGGAAATTAAGGAATTTGGTTTAGGCTTAAAGTTAAAAACTTTACCAGCTAATTATGAAATTAATGATACTCCTCGTTCATATCAGATAAGAGAAAAAACTAATGCGTATCTTGTAATTTGGGGTAATTTTTGTAAGGGAAACATTAACGAACATAAATCAATAGGGTTTCCTAGGTTATCGTTTACTTTCAAGCAGCCACCCATTTTAGTAAATTTAGTGCCACATTTTGGGGTAGATATTGGTCTTGGTATGTTTGGGAAGCATTGGTTTGTTCAGGAGAACAACGATTTTTGGGATATTGAAAGTCTATCTAATAATATCACAGAAGCTTCCTTAAATATTCTAGGTAAAATACTTTTACTGGCCGAAGATTTTGATAGGGCAATTGTTATTCTTACTCATCTTCTAAATAGCTACTTACTGCCCAAAATAGATTCTAATAAGCCTTTTTTGAAAGAATTTATATTTTCAGTTAAGAGAGCCTTGGGGTATTCTTATCGTGGAAAGTCATTAAAAATTTATAGAGAAAACATATTCAATAAAATCGGAGATAAAGAACTGCCTTCTGAAGCAATTAAAAAATGCATGGCTTTAATAAAATCAGCGATAACGTTAGACTCTAAGAATGCTGACCATTATTTAAGCTCTGGTATCTTAAACTTTCTGTTAGGGAATATGAAAGATGCTATTGATGATATAGCTAAAGCGAGAACGTATAATTTTAGAGAGGATGGTGTGTCGCATTTGTCTGGTGGTTTTCTTTATTTTTTCAATGGTAATATGAAAAAAGGCTTAGAACAATATCGCCGAGCGTTTAAAAAGGAAATTCCCCCTGTTTCGCTAGTTGAGGTCCTTGTATTCATAAATAAGATTCTTGATAAGTATCCTGAAAAAATACAATTGCATTTGGCCCTAGGTATAATTAATAAAGAAAGATATGACCAAAAAATTGCTAAACAGGAACTGAGGTTGTTTATAGAGAAGGCAAAGGCAGCTAATGTTTTTAATGAATATATTCCAATTGTAGAAGTGATGCTTCGAGAGCTATCCCCTAATTAAAAGCTCTGATTCTTTAAGGGTAAAGTTTTAGAATTTTAATAACTCGATAGGTTTAACTTTTAGAGCTTTGGCAAGTCTTTCAATAGTATTAATTTCTGAAGCGGGAAGAGTTTTTTCCCAGACTTTCTTAATAATACCCTGCAACCCCGGGGGTAAGTTACAATAGAAGTAGATTGATATGTTTTTAGGGGATTGCTTTCAAATCTACCGTCTTCTAAAGTAAATTAGAGGTGGTTCTAAGAGCTACCTATCCGAATTTAAGAGCTATTAATTTCGCTCTATACCTTAGTAATCCCGGGGACACATCACTTAATTGTCACTGTTTTGGTTTAAGACCCGGTCTTGGCTGGTATTAAAAACTGCTTGTTAAGACCGGGTCTTATTGCTTAGGAAATCATGCTTTACAGCACCCAGTAAATCAGGTATAATTAATTTTCGATCCCACTATCACCGCTGCTTATTTACGTCTCAAAGTGTCATAGATTATTGCCCTGTCGTCTAATTGGTAGGACTTCAGATTCTGGATCTGACTATCATGGTTCGATTCCATGCGGGGCAGTTCTGCTTCGCCCATCAATAAGCAAAGCTGCGGTGGGGCTTCGCAGGAACAAGTTCTGTTCGTCGTTCAACATACAAAGCTGCGGTGGGGCTTCGCAGGAAGTGGGGGCTTCGCTTGGAAGCGTTTTCTTGTTACCCTGTTTTACTATTGACACCAGGCAAATAAAAAGTTATGCTTTGATAGCACAATCCAGTCAATTGTGCGGCGTTTTAAGTTTAGTTAAAATTGGAGGTATGCGAGAAGTGTGTGCATACCTTTTTTTATTTTAAGGAGGATACAAATTATGGAGAATATAAAGAAGGCGGTATTATTAGCCGGTATTACGGCTGCGTGTTTTTTGTGTGCCCCCGCATTCGCTTTAGTTGACAATAGCCAAGCGATAATCGAGCAGCAAACTGTTTCATCACAAGACATACAGCAACCATCCCAGCCCCAACAGCCTCAAGCCCCTGCGTTCGTCCCGGGCGAGCTTATCGTAAAGATCAAAGACGGCAAAACCATGGATGAACTCAGTGAGCTAAACACTAAATATGATGTTACTTCCACAGAAGGGATTTTCCAAAGCCCGGGTAGTCCCGAGGAAATGCTTAAGAGCCTTCAACAGAAATTAGCCGATCTTGGTTCTCAACACGACAGCTGGTATTGGCAGATGGATAAAGATTCTAAAGAATATAAGGACTATGTCGCTAAGATAGAAGCGCAAAAAGAAACACTAAAAAGCCAAATCAGCGCCGAACAGGCACTTGTCGATCATTTAAACCAGAGACAATCCAGGGCTGATAATACAGTAACTACTCCCAACTTAACAAACACCTATGTTTTTAAAACCAATAGCTCAATCAATATTGTCGCAATAGCAGAAGATTACTCTTCGCATCCCGCGGTAGAATACGCTGAGCCGAATTATGTGTGTAAAGTAGAGCAATCTGCTCCTATTCTTGGGCCTCCTCCTATTCCTGGCTGGCCATATGTCCTGCCTAATGATTCGTATGTAGACCCTAACCATACTAATACCTGGACTAAAGGCGCCTGGGGACAGGCCTACGAAGACATGTGGGGCCTCAAGAAGATCCAGGCAGATAAAGCTTGGCGATTATCGTTAGGTGAAGGGGTAATTGTGGCTGTAATTGATACCGGCGTTGACTATACCCATGAAGATATATCTGCTAATATCTGGATAAACACAAGAGAAATACCCGGCAATGGCATAGATGACGAAGGTAACGGTTATATGGATGATATAAGGGGCTGGGATTTTGTTAATGATAGTAACGACCCTAAGGATGGTTATGGCCATGGCACTCACTGCGCAGGTACTATAGCTGCCATAGGCAATAATAAAATTGGTATTATCGGGGTATCTCCCAAAGCAAAAATTATGCCGGTAAAAGGGTTGGATGATTTTGGGTTCGGCAGTGACGCTGCATTAGCCAAAGGTATTTATTATGCCGCCAATAACGGCGCGGATATTCTAAGCAACTCCTGGGGTGGGTCGGGAAGCAGCCAGTTAATAACAGATGCTGTTAATTATGCTTATGCTCAAGGATGCGCCGTGGTAGCATCGGCGGGTAATTCAAGCGCCGATGTTAAATATTTCTCCCCGGCTAATATTGATAAGGTTATAGCAGTCGCAGCTACCGGCCAAAATGATAAATTATGCGTTTTTTCTAACTTCGGTAATAAAATTGATGTGACTGCGCCTGGAGGCGATGATATTCCGACGTATATTTACTCCAATTTCAATAATGTCCTTTCATTATTAGCCCCTAATTCATATCTGGCAAAAAATTATTCCGCGGATATCGTCGGGTATAAATACCTGAAATTAGCCGGCACATCCATGGCCTGCCCGCATGTTTCGGGCTTGGCGGCCCTGCTTATAGCCAAATACCCCGCGGATACAAATAAACAGATCAGGGGCAGGATCATGGAGACCGCTGATGTATTGTCCCAGGAGCCTTTGTATTCACAGGGGCTCTTGGGGTCGGGAAGGATCAATTCTTATCGCGCCTTAAGCGAACCGTTTAAACCATACTTTAAATTTAAGGAACTGTTTCTTAAAGAGCTCACCGGAGACGGCGACCAGATACCGGAATCCAGGGAAAGAATAAAGCTCGTCATTAAACTGGAATCTATAGGCAAGGATACAAGTTCGGCGAAGTGCTCGATAAGTACAGACAGCCAGTATATTTCCTGCATAAACATTCCGGTTTCCTCGTTCTATAGGTCTCAAGACGGCACAATGGATAATTCAAACAGCCCATTTGTATTTACGATCGGCAAAGTAGAATACCAATCGCCGGTGAATATCAAGCTGACAATTAATGCCGGCGGATGTGTCCAGATGTTGAATCTAAAGATAAATTTGGGCATCAGGCAACTGCCTATTGATTACAATACCTATAAGATTGGACGGTATTCCTTGTATAAGGATAAAATAACCTGGGATCGTACTACTGTGGATAGTCATGCCGGTTATGTGTATAGCGGAGAAATCTATCTGTATGACCTGAAGAGTAACCAGGTTAAACAAATATCCGAGAATGACGGCCGCATAAAAGCTTGGCCGGCAATGTATGAAAACAAAATCGTCTGTATGGACAAGAGCTCGCCCTATTCGAATTGGAACGTCTTCCTGTATGACCTTACCGCAAAAACAGCTACGTTCATAACCCAGGATTCATTTAATCACCGGGATCCTTATATTTACAAAAATAAGATCGTATGGTCTGATGACCGTAACGGCAATAATGATATTTACCTGTATGATATCGATAAAAAGCAGGAGAGAAGGATCACAACGAATCCCGCCGGCCAGATCACTCCGAAAATTTACGGAAATAAGATCGCCTGGATAGATTTTCGCAATGGCCCGTATGACTGGTATCGGTATGATATTTGTGTCTATGATTTGGATAAGAACGAAGAGAAGATGATCCCCAGGGGAGGGAGCAATGTCCTTTGGCCGATAGATATTTTCGGTAATAAGGTCGTATGGGCGGATGATAATAATATTTATCTTTACGACTTAGATAAGAATGAACAGAAACTTATCAGCTCCCGTAACTATCAGTATTATATTACTTCTTTGCGGATCTACGGCAATAAAATAATCTGGGATGACAGCGTTTCCGGGAGTTCGCCCCAAGTATACCTTTATGATCTAAATACCAACCAAAAAAAGATGGTTACTAAAGATCAGTATGTGTTTTCACCGGTTGTTTATGCCAGGAATATTACCTGGCTTAACTGGAGCGATGATGTTTATAAGCCGCATATGTATATTACCGAAATTCCCGATATCACGCCTCCCATCGGCTCAATAAGAATAAATAACGGCGCTCTTTACACAAGGTCTCCCGTCGTCATGCTTAATTTATATGCCCAAGATGATGAAAGCGGCATGGGAAATGGCGCGCAGATGCAACTTTCTAATAACGGAACTCAATGGTCAGCTCCTGAACCATACATAGCAAGCAAATTGTGGTGTTTGACGCCGGGGACCGGGCTAAAGATCGTATACGTTCGATTTAAAGATGTGGCGGGGAATTGGTCATGTTCCTATTTGGCATATATAAAGGTATATTAGTTATCGCCACTTAAATCTCTTCCTACCAATATTATAGAGATATATAGCTTTTCAAAGCCTAATTTCTTGATATTTGCTTAATTTCCTATATAATGAGCTTGCTAGTCAAGGAGAAATTATGCGTAAAATCATTTTAATGATTCTTTTCTTGTCTTTTTCATCGGCTTGTTTTGCCCAGCCTCAAGAACCTGCTTCCTTAACCAAAGGCAACGCTATTATTATGCGTATTTATGAAGAGATTCAAAAACTCAAAGGCAGCTATCACAAATTAGTTTCTTTCGAGCAGAATGCTGTCAAAGAGGGAGATTATGAAAGCAGCGTTCGACTTGTTTCAAGCAGGTCTGTCCAGGATAAGAAAACTTTAGCCATTAAATATGGGGAGCCGTGGAAAAAAGATCCTTACGCAAGAAATGATGGTGCTGTTTATGTTGAGGTTTATTTTACTTCAAACCCTTTTACTAAAGAATCAGCGTTGGTGCAGCAAACCAAGGATTTCCAGCCAAAAGAAATATATGTGAGTGGCTCAGGTGTTTATTTGGAGTATTATATTGTTACTGATGAAGAACTGGGCGCTGTCTTGGAGGGTATTATCAGGGGCGCGGTGGGAAAAATCGCAGATTTTAAATAATCATGGCATACTTAAATATTCAATGAAATAAGAAAGGTTTTTATGGTAAAAAAGAATTGTTGGGAAGTTAAAAAATGCGGAAGAGAGCCCGGTGGTGCCAAAGTGAAAGAATTGGGTGTCTGTCCTGCGGCGATTGAAGGCAGCGTCAACGGCGTTAATTGCGGCAAAAATGCCGGCAGGTGCTGTTGGGCAGTGGCGGGGACTTTTTGTGACGATAAAGTTTCTGGTTCTTTTGCTTCCAAAATAACATCGTGTGTTAATTGCGATTTCTTTAAAACGGTTGTTTTAGAAGAAGGGCAAGACTTAAAAACGACAAAGGATATTTTAGAAAAATTGTATAGCCAAAAGAAGAGTAACAAAAAAGATTGATTCTTGATTTCTAAAAGGATATAATAACAACACTTGCGCGGGTGGTGGAATGGCAGACACGCAAGCATGAGGGGCTTGTGCCGAAAGGTATGGGGGTTCAACTCCCCCCCTGCGCATAAAATATTCAGAAGGCTTACCAAGTCTTGTTTTAAGGCGGGGTAAGCCTTTTTTCTTCCTTTACTTTTAGCACCGTCTGCTCAGCTCATCTTGTACCGTCTGCAAACCTAATCTTGCACCTGTACCTGCACCTAGAGCACCTTGCCAGTAGTATCTTTAAATCTACCTTAAAGATCCCGTTTTCAAACGATTGTTGTATCAGAGGAATGGATAAGTATATCTCTTTGATACTTAGGGGACAGGTGCAATCTTGGAAAAAGGGCAGGTGCCCGATTAACTTTGCACCTGGTGCTATTGGTTATAGCTTTCTATTAGAAAACGCTTTCAAAATCCCGCAATATAGCATTGAAAAAAGCAATTTCTTAAGGCATAATTATCATACTATATAATTAGTTTGCACAGTCCGGGTCAAGTTGTGCAAACGTCTCTAAAATTATACGATGGAGGTACTGGAGCGATCATTTCGTTCTTAGGTGCCTCTTTTTTGGTTTATGGGACATACGTAATGCAGATAAAATACAATTTCAATAAAAAGGAGAGATACATGTTTAGGAGAACAATTTCAATTTTTCTTGTTGCTTGTTTTTTATTCCAGCAGGTTGGTTTTGCGCAGGTGGCCTCCGAAATAAATATTGCCGGTTATTTAAGCCAGATCCGCACGAGTATCGCGCCGGACAAGTTTCGCCCTATGCACTTGCGGTATTTTTCCTATGACAACCAGAATAATAATTTTAAGCTTCTTGTTGATCGAGGCGACGCGAAAGATCTCAAAGGAGATCAGCTGGAAACATCGAGCCGCCAGCTTTTAAGTTATTTTTTGGTGGGAGTAACCCTTCCGAATGAAAATTTTTGGGTAAACTTAAGGCCTGACAGGGAAGATCAGATCATTGATGACGCATTGGGCACAACCGATGTGGGAAAGATCATGCTGGAGGCAGACCTTCAGCTTAAAAAAGACACTGCGAAATTTACTTCACCGGAAACCGCGGAAGGAAAAGAATATTGGGATAAGTTGTATCAGAAAGCTGGAGAGCTTTTTGGCGCGGATAATGTTACGATACCGACTCTCACTCGTCCCTGGATAGTCCCCAGCGAAGTCATTATACGGGAAGGTTCAGGAAGCGCATATGTTTATAAAGCTACGCTGAAAGTTATGTTGGAACAGGACCATATAAAAAACTCGGAGATGTATAATTTTAGCGATGAAAAAGCAAAGGCGTTAAATGAGTATTCTTCTGAGTTGATCCGCCAAATCATTATTCCTAAACTTACAAAAGAGGTCAATATTTCAAAACGTTACGCATCTCTGCGCCAGGTGTTTTATTCTTTAGTATTATCTCGGTGGTTTAAAGAACGCTTTAGCGGCCAATCCGGTCTTTATGCGTCTTTGATCGATCAAAAAAATCTCGCGGGATTGACTTCTCAGGAAAACTGGTCAAAATCCGTATACTTTCAGGCATATAAAAAGTCGTTTCAAGATGGTGAATATAATATTGCGAAGCAGGTGCATACTCCTACCGGGCAGGTCATAAGGACTTATTTTAGCGGAGGTATCGCATTGCAAGAGTCATTGCCCAATGTTCAGACGGCAGGAAGTCCGATAGGGACATTTTCTTCTCCCAACGCAGAGCTGCCGAAATTATTGATAAACAGAGGCCAAATTGTGATCAGTGGTCATGAAGGCCAGGGGAATGATCCGTTAGGCGGCGCTTATGCTGTTAATGATAATTCTGCTGGTTCTCCTGTGCGGATAGATGATCAAGAGAAAAAAGATATTCCTTCCGCTTCGCCGATTGACGCGCAGGTATCTACCGATAAGCTTACCTGGAAAGAGGCATTTAATATCGCGGGGTTCTACCGTCCTTTGACTGCCTGGAGACTGATGAAATTCGACAATCAAAGCGATGCGTTTTTAAATGATGATTTATTGTTTCAGGTCGCATACTTTTTAATGCCTAGGATAAATAAACCGGAAGCAGCCGCAGTATTGAAAAGATGGATTGAAAGAGGCGAGAGTATAAAATCATTGTTGGTGATACATAGGATTTCCGATTCCGAACAAATTGCCTATGAGCAAATTGGAGCCGAGCCGTATCAGCGGATGCTTGTTGAAGCTGTGGAAAGCGGAAATGAAGTATTACAACGCAAAGCAGCTATAGATGTGTATCTTCCCGATGAGCTGAAACGGGCGCTGTTTGAAAAAGGGAAAGAATACCTTATTGGTAATAAATCCGGCCTGCCGATTGATCTCCAAGAAAAAATAGCCTTATCAGATAATGCGAGCCTTAAGCAGCAGTTGGCTTATCAAGAATATACCCATCCCGATGTTTTAAGTTTGTTGGCAAAAGATGAAGATGAGGAAGTCTTACGGGCAGTGGCATTTCATGAAAAAACAAAGCCGGCAGATTTACAATCATTGGTGGGCAAGCACAGCAACAGGATCGCATCAGCGCTTATACATAATAAAGCGGTGGGGTACTCGCTTTTTCAAGAGTGGCTTAAAGAGGAACAAGAAATCAGGCGTCAAAAAACTCTGGAAGAACGAGCAAAAATGCTTACCGCATACGAGGCAAAGATAAAGGAACGCGGAGAGCCGTCTAGAGCAGAAATTACAGTGTATGCGGAAGGTGATTGGAGCGAATATAAGCAATTTGTGTTGCCGCTTGCCCCGTTGCATAACATTGCGGGCATCGCAGGGTTGATACCGCATAAAAAAGCGGTAAAATTCGTGATAGAAGGAGCAAAGCCGGATATCGAAAACTTTGTAGAAGCGCTTAGAAAATGGGCAGTGATACAAGATATCGAAGTTAAATGGGGGGAGTATAAAAAAGAATTCTTTGTATTTGGCATCGTAGAAAAAAGCAGAAGGCAATATTACTACAGCGATGAAAGCGGCTCCCGCGTTATCGATGATAGTTGGGGGTTAGGCGATTACGTATTGGCAGGGCTTGTGCTGTATACGTTATTTGGTCAAGATAATGAGACAACCACGGAGAGCAATATTTCTCCTGCAGTGGGAGGTTTTGAATTCGATAGCCCTGAGGATAAACCTCAATCATCCGTTCATGAAACAGAAGAAACAAGCAGTTGGGAAGCTCCTGAGCCAAGCGGAAGTAATGACTCTAGTTCTCCCATTACCGCACATCAAGAAATAGCAAAAAGCCTGGAGCAGACAGGTATTACGTATAGTTATTTAGAGGGGATCACTCGATTTAAGGGGAGACCTCCTTTTGATCTCGGTAAGCCGATCGACGTAGGGGAAAGGCATTATTGGGTAAAGCTAAACCGTACGCTGTTGGGTGATTTCAAGATAGTCATTGAAGGGTTTAAAGAAGATTTTTTCAAAAACGGCATGCATCTTGAGAAATATTTGACTATTAAAGTGACTGAAGATGGGATAAGCGTTACAGGCAGTCTTCAGCTGTCAATAAAAGAGTTAGACAAATTTGTGGCTGATATTAAGCAGTCGGTTAGCGTTATGGATACCCCTGTCGCTTCTACACGAGAATTGGAGGAAAGCCTGACGCAGGCAGGCCTTACTTACGGTTATCTGGATAAAATAAACAAGAATAAAGGAGCGCTTCCTGAGGGTGAGTACGGGAATGTAAAATTATTCAGCTGGGCCGGATATATTATGCCTTATTTAATAAGAGTAAAGGCTGGCGGCATTCTGAATAATAATTTTGTAATTCGGGTTGGCCAAATGACTTCAAGCGCGGGTTGGATTATTGATATGTTTGATTTTGCTGAATGCTTCACGATTACCGTGCATCGAGATGGCCGCTTGGTGGTCTCTGGTAATGTTCATCCACCAGATGCAGTTGATTTTGCAGCTGATATGATGAAGGTGTTAAAAGATTTTAATTCTTCCAGTTCGGCGATTGCAGCGAATCAAAAGTCCGGACAATCGTTCCTCAGTTCTGTAGGGACAAATCTAACGTATTATTGGCTGAGGGTGAAGCTGTTCAGGGAGTATCAAAGATTCGAAAAAGAGTATGGATTTAATAAGAACCAGTTAGAAACAATATTTACCCGTTTGGCTCAAAAGCCCAATGCAAAGGAAGTGGTTGCCCAACTTATGAGATTTGCGTATTACGCATCTGTGGCTGGGTTTTTAGATGAGCAGAGAATGTTATATTATACCGCGCTTGATGATTGGGATGCGGATGGTTATGCTGACGGCCCGCATTACGCTCTGGATAAAAATATTTTACATGCTATCGCCAATGAATTAACAGTAGCGCAAGATCAGGGATCAATAATACAAAGAATGATCGCTATTGATAATGAAAATAAAGAAGCCAAATTAAATGTTACAGAAAGGCAGAATTTAGTGCTGAATGTTTTGAAGCAACGAGTAACATATGAAGTGATCAAAGCCCGTCTTGAGAGCGTCCCGAGTAGTGAATTCTTTGCTGAAACTAATAAGCTGCGAGAGGAAGGTGTTTTGCCGAAAGACAGTGATGTAGAGAGTTGGAACGCGCTCAATGCATTGGCCTATGAAGATCCTACGCTTACCACTGCCATGGGCAGGTTTTTGGATGATAATAGACATAGCGCAGAACAAATAGCAAAAGAATCAAAAGGCGAAAGCGGTGTTTCTCCGGTCTCCGCTTCTTCTGCGATGAAAGAGGAAACTAAAGATGTTCCGGGAACTCCCGGCGGTATTGATTTCCGCGTTATGGATATCAAATACCAACCGTTGGGGCTTTTTAAAGGGCTCAATTATACGCTTCCTATATTGAATCAGGCAGAGCTCGATAAGATCAACCTTGATGAGGAGATAAAACAGATACAAATAATGGTTGAAAGCGGTATTATTCCTTCTGGGCGGAGAATCAAAGAATTAGTGGCGGCGTCTTCTCAAAAGGGGGAATTGAATAAAAGAATGAATGACCTCTTGTTATGCCTGGTAGATATTTGCAGGTTGGAAGAAGAGAATGTTTCTGAAAGCGCCCCTGAATTGAGAGAGGCGCTGGTTATTCTGGATACTGTTGGATAAAAAAGTGCAGGATCTTGTTTAAAAAGGAAATCCCCGGTTCATAATACGAGCCGGGGATTTTTTTATTTCGTTAGCACCGTCTGCAAACCTAATCTCGCACCTGTCCTCTACATAAGCTTTCTGTTATTTTAAAAAAATCTTGTTAGAAAATCGGTTTTCAATCGTCTATTGTATTAGGAGGTGATATTTATGGTTAATGTCAAAAGATTGCTATTAGATGGCTGCTGTTACCATATAATAACCAGGGGAAACCAAAAGCAAAAGGTTTTCAGATGTGATGAGGATAATTTGGAATATTTAAAGCTCTTAAAACGCTTTAAGCGAAAATACAAATTCCATTTATATGCGTATTGCCTTATGCCAAATCATGTTCACCTGGTCGGAGAAATAAACGACACTCCTTTGATATCCAACTTCATGCATGATTTAAGCAGGACCTATACACTCTATTTTAACAGTAAATACGAACTAGTTGGCCATCTCTGGCAAGGCAGATTCAAAAGTAAGATCATTTGTAAAGATAGATATTTATTTGATTGTCTTAGATATATTGAATACAATCCTGTGAGAGCAAACTTGGCACAGAACGTCTCAGAATACAAGTGGAGTAGTTATCAAGGAAGGGTATTAGACGAACAAAATGGGATAATTGATGAAATGCCACCTTTCTAAAACTCTTAGGGGACAGGTGTAATCTTAGAAAAAGGGCAGGTGCCCGATTAGCTTTGCACCCGGTGCTATTAAGAGACGCGTTTGTCTTTTACGTAGTTACTGCGTTCTAAATTCTTGGCGTAGGATTTGAGTTCCGCGCCGATCTCGCCTATTTGCGCGACGTGTTCTATGACGCGGAATTCGTTAGTTACTACCCCGATAGAGATTGATAAGAGTGATATGTTTTGTACCTTACCTTGGCGGTCTTTAGCGACAATAAATCCGCGGTTACGGTCGCTCTCGTTATAAAAAGAAGGGACCGTTTTATCGAAATCATCAATGATCTTTTTACAAATAGCGTCAGAAGTAGGTATTGAGGTAACGACAATATAATCGTCTCCTCCAATATGGCCGATAAAATCATCGGGATTTCCCACGGTTTGGACTGCCCGGATCAGGATGCGGGCAGTTTCTCTGATCACTTCATCTCCGTGCTCAAATCCATAAATATCGTTATATGCCTTGAATTTATTCAGATCAATATAACAAACCGCAAATTGTGCTTTGTTTGCCAGCTTGAGAGAAAACTCGTTTAAAATGGAAACATTGCCCGGCAGGCGGGTGAGGGGATTGGCTTCTAAGTCGATGGAGGTGCGCCGTAAGATCATACGGATGTGCGCGAGCAATTCTTTTGGTTCGAAAGGTTTAACGATATAATCATCGGCACCCGCGTCTATGCCGTCTAATTTATCGGTAATGTCTCCTCTGCCCGTTACCATGATGATAGGCAGATGCCGCAGGAGCAGGTCTTTTTTGATCAGGCGGCAGACTTCCCTGCCGTCAAGGATAGGCATCTGGTAATCCAGTAAAACCAGGTCTGGGGATTTTGTGTGGATAGCTTTAAGGGCTTCTTCTCCATTTGCGGCTTCACTGACATCGTAATTTTCCTCTGAAAGCGTAAGTTTCAGCACATCCCGGATATCTGGGTCATCATCAACAATAAGGATTTTTATCGGCATAATATAAATATATCTTGTGGTTGAGTTGTTATGCTGGCTGCGGCAACGTAAAAGAAAAAGTCGATCCTGCTCCCAGCTTGCTGTTGACCCAAATCTTTCCTTTATGCGCTTCGATAATATGTTTTACCAGGGCAAGGCCTAATCCGGTGCCTTTGACCTGTTGGTTGATCAAATTGTCGACGCGGTAAAATTCTTCGAATATCGCTTTTTGCGCTTCCAGGGGGATCCCGGAGCCGGTATCGGTAATGTCGACTTGAATATAGTTGTTTTCTATTTTATTGCAGGTAACGGTAATAGAGCCCTGTTGAGGGGTGAATTTGATGGCGTTGTTGATAATATTGAT
The DNA here is from genome assembly GCA_041662125.1 of Candidatus Omnitrophota bacterium. Lineage (GTDB taxonomy): Bacteria > Omnitrophota > Gorgyraeia > Gygaellales > Profunditerraquicolaceae > JBAZTA01. Next base: position 148,281 of record JBAZTA010000004.1, read on the forward strand.
GAATACCCTTTGTAATTGGTTGCGGTCCGCTAAAACCGTGATGGTATCATCGGGTATTTTGTTAGAAAGGTCTATCTGTTTTTCTTTTGCCTGGACCCCGAGAAGATCAATGACTTCATCAGCAGTTTTCTTTAAAGTCTGTTCTACGAGCTTCATGGTGACTTTTCCAGACTCGATTCGTGATATATCCAGAAGGTCATTAACGAGTTGCACTAATTCATCGCTGTGCCGGTTTATTTTTTCAAGGCGCAGGTGGACTTCTTGCGGCAGAGCCCCCAGTTTCCCCGCGAGTAAAATTGAGGCATATCCTTTGATCGAGGTTAACGGAGTCCTGAGTTCATGTGAAACGCTGGAAACAAAATCGGTTTTTCTCTGGCTGATATTTTTTACTTCTTCTAAGACGCGGGATAATTCCCGTGTCCTTTCTTCTACCCGTTTTTCCAGTTCCTGATGGGCATGCCAGGTTTTCTCGAAGAGGCGCGCGTTTTCCAGCGATTGCCCGATTTGATTGGCTAATATCGAGATAGATTCTTGGTCCCCTTCGGTGATAAGGGTATTTTTATTGTTAATTCCGACAAAAAGGAATCCTTGGCTTCCGTCTTTTGGCAAGAGAGGGGCAATGACAAATAGGTTTGCCTTGAAAGCAAGGTTGATTTGTTCTTTAAAAGCATTTGTTTCTGATGAAGAGAGGGAAGAGAGGATCCTTTCTTTTTTAATGAGTTCCGTAAATTCTCCTGTATGCGATGCCACCAAAGAACAAACTGCTTGTGTTTCGGCTTCCTGGTATCCGAGGTTTAATTGTATCTCAAACCCTTTTTTTTCTTCATCCCAGAGGAATGCCAGCGCTTTTTCAAAACCGAGGTCCTCCAGGTAGGAGGAATCAATCCTTTGAAAAATCTGGCTTTCTTCCAGGGTAGTGCTTATTTCCCGTGAGAGCTGCTGCAGGGCATATAACCCGGTTATTTTCTTGTCAAGCTCTTCCTGCGTCCTGTTTAATTCCAAGTCCGTGCGTACAACGAGCTTGGACTGTTCGTCCATTTCTTCCAATGATTTATTTAATTTTTCTACTTCTACCTGTAATTGTCCGGCCTTGTCGATTTTTAAAACCAGCATGATGCTGATCGTGACAATGACCAGGATGCTGATAAATCCACCGACATTCAACACTATTTCTGGGTTATACATATTAACCGCCGATATTTAAGATGGTAATGCTTTGATTGTGCAAATATACTTTTCCTAAATAATTTTCCGCTGTCAATGGCGCAACTTCTCCGTGGGTGTAAAGGCCTAAAATAGGCGTGTTTTGCCCAAAGCCCTTTTTTATGATTTCCAACTCTTTTTCTGCCCCCCGCCTCAGCAGTAAATACCGCGACAATGAACTAAACGCAATAATAAAATTGTTTGCGTTTTTCTTATGGTGTTCTGTCATAGGATTATAGATGCTTTTTTTGGAATCGTCAATGGCCTGCTGGGTAGCCGCCAGGCAGGTCTCTTTGGTGCTGATCATGATGCGTACCATGCTTCCTTGAGGCACATCTCCCTGGAAACGTAAAGAGCCGTCGTTGTCTACTGAGAGTACGTTACGTAACAGGTATTCTTTTTCTCCGGGCAGGTAGATACCGATCGGATAAAAAATAGAAATGTGTTTTAATTCACGCTTTAATTTTAATAAATTATACCCCAGGTATGATTCGTAGAACTGCGCCGCCGGCCTATCGTCAATGGTGACGACAATATTGCCTTGCGAGAGGGTAACGGTATGCGGTTTTCCTAACGGTTTCCAGCCATGTTTTATGCCCAACCCGAAATTCAATTTCCCTCCCCAGAGCATTCCGATGCAACCGTCGGAAAATGTTTCCTGGTTATAATAGAGGTTTGTTTTTATTTGGGTTAAATTATCTGCAGCCGAACCGCCGATAAAGGGGAAGCTTTTTCCCAGTTTTTCCTGAAGCCCTGAAATAAGGTTTGCGCTTTCTTCAATGAGGGCGTCTGAAAGGATGATGCTGAAGGCTCGGCGCATATTCCCGAATCCCGCGAGTAATTGTTCTCCTAATTCCTGTCCCGCGGAAAACCCGGATTTGTTTTTTATGTTTTTGACGGCGGAAGTATAAAAATGCACCCCTTCGGGGAAGCTGATCAGCATAATTGCCAGCCCATGCTTTAAAATGCCCTGGTTTGTCATGATTGCTTCGCCGCTTGAGCCGATGAGGGTCACTCCCGGCAAGTGGTTGGAAATAGTTTTTAAAAGCGTGAAACAGGAAAGGTCTATTGAACTAAAGCAAATCGCTAAATCGATCTTATTTTTGTTTAAATGTAATGCCGCTTGCATGGTTGCTTCTTTTGCGGCATTCGCGGGATTTTTATCCAGACTTACGCCTAAGCCTATATTCATATATGTTCGTATCGTTGGTGTCGTTACTATCCTGCCTTTGTCAACCAAGGAGGGTGAAGGCAGGTAAGGTGAATAATTATAAAACAGTATATACTACCATAACTTGAGGGTCAATAAATTTATTGACCGAATGAGATGTTTGTATTAAAATTATCACCATTGCGGCCCCATCGTCTAGCCTGGCCTAGGACGAATGGTTCTCAGCCATTAAACACCGGTTCAAATCCGGTTGGGGCTATTCTTCTTCGTTCTCTTACAAGTAAAATTCCGGTGGAACTTCGAAGGAATGGATTAGGTTCTGCGAAGCCGCACCGGAGTTTTCTGTGCTCAACGGCGTAGCAGGCCGGTTGGGGCTATTCTTCTTCGCCCTCTTGCAAGTAAAGTTGTGGTAGGGCTTCGAAGGAATGTTAATGGGTCCTGCGAAGCCGCAGAGGAGTATTTCTTCTTGGATTCGTGGCGATTGATTTAAGAATTGGTGTCTTGTCTTCCAGTTGCCTGCTTGATACGTTCGGCGGGCAAAAACGGTTTATCTTGATTTGGCAGCACCTGGTTCAGAATAACATTCGCTATGTTTTCCGCCATTAGTATATTCCCTCTTGCTGTGCAATGTCCGAATTCTCCACCGAAATTATCGATAAAATAGGCTTCATAAGAAGCGTTGGCGACGGCATTCTTGAAGACTTCCTCGTTATCAATAAAATAAACGTTCTTTTGCGATTGCATCATTTTTTTAAGAGGCTCAATGCTTTTCATGGGATAATTCATACATATCAGTTTTACGCCTTTCGCTGCGGTTAGTTGAGCAATGCTTCGATAGTTGTTAAACAAGGATATTTTATAATAATTATCGCTTAGCCTCTCGGCCCGACAATGATACCATTGCGCCATTTTAGGCTCACCCTGTTGTTGATAGCAGGCAACTAACTTAGTATACAATCTATCATTCAAGGGGTCACGTGAAATTCCTTCCTTTAAGATTGCCTCTGCCTGCGCAAACTTGCCCTGCTTCATATACATCGACCCTAGGCGAAAATATGGTCCAGCGGTCCAAACTGTCTTTCCCCTTATTTGTATCGCCTTTTTAAACATCTTCTCAGCCATAGCAAAATCTTGCTGGGAATCTAAATAAAACTGTCCCAATCTTGAATAAGTTATATTCCCTAATATGCCATCCACGCCAATGTCCCCGGCTTTCTTAAACATTTCTGTCGCCAAAGGAAATTTGTTCTCGGGGTACATCCTCAAATAAAGCAACCCTAACATCGCAAGCGACTTACTGTCCCCCGGGTTCTTTTCTATTGCCTCCTTGAATATTTTTTCTTGTTTCTTGAATTGCTCAGGATTTAAAAATGTATTTGTTCTCTCTATGGATTTCTTTATCGCTGTTTCTCTGCCATCGCTGTCTGAATAGAGTCGCCTCTGGGTTGTCAATAGGCCCCAAAGTATCTTTACCAATTTGTATGTTTTTAGCGCAGTCGTTTCCTCCAGGGGGATATTGCCATAAGGGGCAAATTCACTTATATCGTTTATTCCCGTCATAACAATTACCATATCGGGTTTGTATCTATCCAGGCATGCACGTAAAGCCGAAGCTATATACGTTGACGATGACAATACCTTCCCCTTGTCTATTACTTCAAATATTTCCCCTGCAGCTTTCTCATTTAATATGTTTTGGAGTACTTTTGGGTATTGATTTGCAGTCATGGATTCTCCGAAACATAGAATTCTATGCGTTTTATTCTGGTTCAGAGATATTTTATTGTTTGTTTCCTGTATCAATGAAAATGTTAAGACGCTTATCCGTAGCGCCAGCTCAAGGATAGCTATGCTCAATAGTATGCCAAAAATAGTAAAAAGGAGTTTTGATGGTAAGGTTTTTGCTTTCTTCATTAAATATTCATGGCTTATTGTTGTTTATCAAAAAATATGCCTTAACGTTAAATTCCGGCGTAGATAAATGAAAGTATGACAGTAGGGCCTGCATAATAAGCCAGGAGCGCCAAAATCACTATCATGATGAGCAGGGGCGCGATAAAATAAAATCTATGCTCCTTGATTAAATATGCGGCCTCCTTAAATAAATACACTATTTTTTTCATACGTCTTACTATATTTAGGATTCCTTTGATCTCGCATTGATATCGGGCCTGTGTTCCGGCAACACGCATTTCTTACAAAGTTCCATCATTCTCCTTAAAAACAGCTTTTTTATGTGCCGCCAGAGTTTTTTTGACATCATTATCCTGATGCGCAAAAGATACGAAATTAGCTTCAAATTGCGAAGGAGCAAGATTAATTCCCTCTTTTAGCATATTCCAGAAATAACGTGCATATTTCTTGGTATCGGATGATTGAGCAGAGCTGAAATTATCCACCTTGTGTTTGGTGAAAAAGAGAGTAAACATTGATCCAGCGCGATTAAGTTTAAAATCCACTTTCTTTACCAGTAAAATATCTTCTAAGCCCCGGCATAGTTTTTCAGCGTTGCGGTTAAGCATAGTATAATCTAAACCGGAAAGCAGCTCAAGGGTTTCTAGTCCTGCGCTCACTGCTATGGGATTTCCAGATAGAGTGCCTGCCTGATATACGCGGCCCAAAGGTGAAACGCATTCCATAATTTCTCTTCTGCCTCCGTAAGCTCCGATAGGAAGGCCTCCGCCTATGATTTTGCCCAAACAGGTCAAATCCGGCTCTATTCCGTAGAGTTTCTGAGCGCCGCCAAAAGTAAGGCGAAAACCGCTTACCACCTCATCAAAGATAAGAATGATTTTATGTCTAGCAGTGAGTTCTCTCAGGTCTGATAAGAAATTGTTCTTAGGCAACACTATCCCCATATTCGCACAAACCGGTTCAACAATCACACAGGCTATTTCTTTGTGTTTGCGCTTAATTAACTCTCCAATGCCGTCGATATTATTAAAAGGCACAACTATCGTATCTTTACTGAGGCTACGCGTTACTCCTAAGCTGTCTGGAATGCCGAAAGTAGCGCAGCCAGAGCCGCTTTTTACTAAAAGGCTGTCAACGTGGCCGTGATAAGAACCCTCGAATTTGATAATCTTATTTTTTCCGGTAAAACCTCGGGCCAGACGTATCGCGCTCATTGTTGCCTCTGTTCCCGAGTTTACGAGCCTCAACATTTCTATGGACGGTATTGTATTACAGATAACTCTGGCAAGCTTTGTTTCATTTTCTGTAGGTGCCCCGAAACCGGTTCCTGATCCCAAAGCCGCCCTTGCCGCGCTTATAACTTTGGGATGAAGGTGGCCTAAAATCAACGCCCCCCAACTCATAACATAATCGATGTAAGAGTTGCTATCTTCATCATAGACCCGGCAGCCCTGAGCTCTTTTTATGAAAAGAGGTGTTCCTCCTACTGCCATAAATGAACGCACGGGACTATTTACTCCGCCGACTAAATACTTTGACGCTTGCTTAAACAATACCGAAGACCTCGTAGTTTTCTTCATTTTACCTTCTTTTTAACGATACGGCAGCGACGCGCTGCATATACTGGTCGATCATCTGTTCGGCCTTTTTTGTTTCCTTCAGCCTTTTTTTCATATGCTCATCGCGCACTTTTGCCAGATCATCGATATTGTAAAGCCGCACATTCTTAATTTTGCCTGTATCAGGTTCGACATTACGCGGAACTCCCAAATCAATAATACACAAGGGCCGGCCATGTTTTCTATCCATTATTCTTTTTATTTGTCTTTTCTTTAAGATGAAGCCTGATAAGCTAAGGCAGCTTATAATAATATCCGCATCGATTACACTCTCAAGAAAATCTTCAAACTTGACCGCTTTGCCTTTGAGCAGGCAGGCTAACTCTCGGGCTTTCTGAAAGTCGCGGTTTGTTACTGCAATGGATTGTATCCCTTGCGCATACAGGATCCTCGCCGTTAGTTCTCCAATTTTTCCCGCTCCCATTATTAGTACTCTTTTACCTTGCATGCTTCCTAGGGAATTTTTTATCAATTCCACTGTTACTGAACTTATAGAAACAGCGCCCCTGCCTATTTGAGTGCGACGGCGTATTATCCCGCCTGTTTTTATTGCTTCCGTAAAAATGTTTGACAGTTCTTTTCCCGCTGCCCCGTATTCATTGGCCTTAAGATACGCTTGCTTTACCTGTCCCAGGATTTGAGGTTCGCCTATAATCATGGAATCTAAAGAAGCTGCTACCCGGAATAAGTGCCTGATTGCTTTTATGCCATTGAATTGATACGCATAGCGGATAAACTCATTTTGCTTGACTCCGTGAAAATCGCGGATAAACTTCTTTATTGAAGAGAAACCGGAAACGGTATCGCTTGCCACCGTATAAATCTCCACTCGGTTACAGGTAGATAAAATAAGGCTTTCCTTGATGGAATCATATTCCTTAAGCGACGATAGGGCTTCACGAATCCTTTCCGGGGAGAAACAAAGCCTTTCTCTTGTTCGTAAAGAAGCAGTCCTATGATTTAACCCTACAATTTGCATGTTCATGTAATTCACCTAATAATCCCATTCTCTGTATTTTTTCCTTAGTTGATAGCAAAAGGAAAACCAGTAAGTTAGGCTCACCAGCGTGTCTTTGAAGAAGAATTTAAAATAATTATCGCATTCTATTTTCTTTCTCCCGGAGAAATATACTGCGTAATAGTGTTTAAGCATTTCAGAAATGCCCGGCAACCGTCTAGTTTTTCTGGAACGTAACGCCCATCGTTTAAACGCCGCTTTCGGCAGAGAAAACAAATATAAAATAAATACAAAAATGTCCTGCATAGGATAAACGAAGATAACATTCGTCTCGTCTACGGCTTCCGGCACTTCCACCGCGGTATTACGGAAAAGAGACAGCGATATCAACGGCCTGTTAACGCCCATTCTCATTTCTGTCCAGGTACCCCTGCCGATACGCACGTTTATTTCCATCAATTTGTGTGCGCCGCAGCGCGAGTCAATTTTGAACTGGGCATGAGCATACCCAAAGTAATTCTTATCTCGCAGAAGCGAAACAACTTTTTCATAACAGGGGGGGAACCCTGCCTTGGTATGCACTATCCCGCAGCTCTGATGAATAATCAGTTGCGGCCTTCGGCATCCGGAACAGGAAGCAAATAATACGGTGCCGTCCCGTTTCATATAGACACGCAAGTTCACGATTGTATCCCCGGGGATGTATTCCTGCACCACGAACTTATGTAAATTACTCCTGTTGGCCTCCAGCCATCTTTTCCATCCGCTTTCCTCGTTAACGAAGAAAACGCCCCGGGAAGCGTTTCCGAACCGCGGTTTAATTATGGCGACAGGCTCAGTGCTGTTTTCTTCTCGCAAGGGCAGTTCTTTTATTTCGGATGCAAGGAAAGTCTTAGGATGCGGGATACCTTTTGACTCTGCCAACCGTATTACCTCGAACTTATCCGCAACAGTTTTCAATATTTCGAATTCATTGATAGGAATAAAAACGCCTTTTTCGGCGAATGCCTTCTTGTGTTTAGATAGAAGGAAGACCTGGTCGTCATCAGTGGGGTAAATCAGATCTATACGCTCGCGCTCGCAGATGTCCATAATTTCATCTATATATTCTTTCTCCGGGCCAGCCTGGTAACTTTTGCCCAGGATCATTTCCAGGGCTCCGGAAGGCCTGGCGGATTTCAATTGGTAGGTTTTCGTAACCAACCTTGAATGCGCGGCAGGCGAAAAAAGCGAAGGCAACCTTCCCATCCGCGGGACAGTAATAATAATTTTTCCACAGAGATCATGCAGGGCTCGTATAATGTCGTAGGACTGCGGAGTGTAAGGGTCGGTTATTAACAGTCTCATGTATTCTGCGCGAGTTTATAGAAAACTTTCGCTTTCTCCCACATATTTATACCCATTATTTTTAACCCCAAGATATATATTACAGTTACGCTTACCATCTTTAATACTAAATATTCCATTTTCTCCGGAAATAACGTATTCAAGGATACAAGCAGTAATACCATTATTGTTGTGGCGGCAACAATTGGCATAATATTCTTAAGGTAAGTTTTTGGGGCAATTCCAATCAGCCCGCCGGTTTTCAATATTATAATTGGGGAGCAAATGATTTCGCTGATAGTAACCGCTGCCGCAACTCCGACGATACCGTAACGCAACCCTAACAATATAAAGATACAATTCACGATACAATAAGAAACCGCCCACTGAAAAGATATATCGGGCCTGCCTTTAGCATATACCACCGCCTTAGTTACGCCACGATAAAGAGACTTCAACAGCCCTCGTATACAGAGTATTTGCAATAGCAATACGGTAGTAAGCCATTTTTCACCAAAAATAAGGTAAACAAACTCTTTAGCGTTAATACAGATCACAAGATATAACGGGAAACTCAACAAGGCCGCACTCTGCACAGTTTTTAAATAAATTTCTTTTAATAAATTATCTTCATTATGGATGCGGCTTAAAAAAGGGAAAAGTACTTTAAAAAATATCGGAGCAATATAATCGTTAAAATAATGGGTTATGGAAAAAGCAAGGAAGTAATATCCTAGGGAAAGGGCCCCCAAAAATTTGCCGATAACCAGATAATCCAGGTTTTCATTGATATAATAAAATAGTCCGGTGCCAAAAGTATTTTTCCCGAACGAAACCATTTTTTTTAGTTCGTCGATTTTAAAAGAGAAAAACGGCTTCCAATGGCAAAGACGCAAGCCCGCGAAACATCTTATCAGGCTCTTAAATAATAGTGCCCAAACCAGGCTCCAAACTCCGCAATTAAGAAATGCTAGTATTACGCCAACCAAGCCATATGCGATAATGCCTCCTAATTGCGGAATTGCCGCCCGTTTATATTCTAATTTTTTATTAATAAGTGCTTCAAAAATGTAGCTCAGCGAATCGATAAGAAAGATGGGAGAAAGAACTCGCAGGATAAGAGACAGCAAATGATTATGGAAAAAAGCGGCAACGAGCGGGGCAAGGATAATGGTAATAACGCTGAGCAGTAGTCCCGCGGCAGCATATGTCAAAAAAGCGGTAGAGATGTCGTCTTCCCCTGTATCTAGCTGTACTATTGCCTCCGACAATCCGAGGCTTTGATGAATGGTCTGCATGAGTTTTATATAGATATATGCTGTGGCGATAGTTCCAAAATTTTCCGGCAGCAATATTCTTGCCAGAATAATTGTAGATAATAACTGCAATGCGTGAGAAAATAATTCTCCCAATGTTATCCAGGTAAATCCTTGAACGATTTTCTGCCGTAATTTCATAGGAATAGAGTAATTATAGATTTAACGTTTAAAAATGGCTGCAAGTATTCTTCCCGACACTCTTTCTCTTGTTCGAAGGTGGATGTCTAAAATGTTTTTTAAACCGAACCAAAATAAACCAGCTATTATCCCGAGCCAGTAAAAAAAAGCTATTGAGGTTAGAAACACTAAAGCAACAATGCGTAGAGATATTCCAACATCTAACTGTCTTATGATTTGTAACCCCCAAGTTTTTTCTTGGCCCGTGGAATTCTTGACAATGCTGTTTTTAATTAATGAATAGGCTTGTCCAGCACCCTGAAGAAATGACCCTTGCAGGTAAGATAAGGCTGTTTTGTCCTGGGGCATATGCGATACCGAAAGTTCAGAAATAAAATAAAGTTTCCCTCCATGCTTTATTATCCGGTCGTTTAATTCTGTCTCGGAACTTCCATAAGAAAGCCGGTCATCGAAATAGCCATACTTCAGGAATACTTCTTTTCGATAACCGCTTGCTCCTCCCACAAGGGCAGCCGTTCGATTATCGCCGATCATATTCTGTCTAAGGTAAAAATTATCCAGCTCATTGCGACAGATAACAAAAATATTGTATTTTTTGGTCAAGATGTATCCTCCACCTAAAGCCATCGCTTCGATATGCAATTGAAAGGCCTTATAAGCTCTCATTAACCAATACTTGTCAGGCAATGCGCAGTCATCATCAAGAAAAAATAGTATTTCTCCCTTTGCAATCTTTATCCCGGCATTCCTTGTGGCGTTCGCTCCCGGAGAACCGTCCCGGGCAGAAATTACCCGGACCCTTTCTGAATACGTTTTCTGCCTGAGCCATTTCTCTGTGCGTGCGTCGCATTTATCCACGCTGACTATAATTTCGAACCCCCGTTGCTGTAACTCAATCTCTTGATTTAGGATTGAATCAAGACAGCATTTAAGCATCGCCGGCCTGTTGCAGGTAGGGATAATAATGGATATATATGGTTGACTGTTCATTCTACGCTACACAAAAATATCTGGCTTCATGCGTTTATTCGCTGCCAGGTATATTGTTTTATTCCTTAGCCATTCTCCTCTGATAATTAATGTGACATTTAAAATAAACTGTCGGGTATACTCCCATGATTGTAAACATCTAAAAAAGACCAATATGATCCGGGGAGAGAACAGGTTTAATATGGGCCGCTTAATAAGCAAAGTTCCCCAATTACCAAATACCCTGTGGCCGCCCTTGAGAAATCCCAATGCATAACGTTTTTGGCAGAAGTAAAAGTTTTCTCTGCGGAAATAATCTTTACCCCGATAATGCGTGATTCTTATTTTGGGATTAAAAATAATAGTTTTTCCTGCTCTGATAATAGTATAATTAAATAGGCTGTCTTCAAACCCGATTTCTTTATAGTCTTCCGGGAATAAGTAATTTACAACCTCGCATTTTTTATAAGCAATATTACAGGCGGGAATATTATTTACCCGTCGCGCCTTTCCCGCCGGGAACCACGAGGAAAATTCCAAGATATATGATGCCCAGGCAAGGCCCGAATCTGTTCCGTTAATAATGCTTCCGCCTACGGCAGTGGCGTCCGGATATCGTTTGAACGTCCGCGCTATTTCCTTTAGCCAGTTGTTGTCGGGGCAGCAATCGTCGTCTATAAATGCCAGATATTCTCCATTTGCCGACTGAATACCGGTATTTCTTGCCGCCGCTTGTCCAAGATTTACACGCTGTCTTATATAATGCACTCGCGGACTAGAAGAACGCAGGTAACCTTCGCAAACGTATTCCGCGCCGTCCGTAGAGCAATCGTCAATAATAATAATTTCGTAAATATTTTTCGGGTAATCCAAGCGTATAAGCGCGTCAAGACACCTGCTTAACAGCTCCTTGCGGTTAAAGGTGGGAATTACAATGCTTATCGTCGGCCAGTTTAACATATTACATCATCTTTCTGATTTCTTTCTGTATCAGATGTTGCCTTAAGGAAGAAAGGACTGTCTGAATATGCATAATAAGAATACTTTTTAAAACCGATATAATGTCAGAAATGGATGAGGTTCTTAAACAGAAATTAAGCGTTAAGCGTATGAGCCTGCGCTGTACACGAAGCAGCCCTTTTCTTCCCTCCTTGCGATAAATATATTTCGGGGCAGGCCAAGGCGTAAGCCAGAAACCGTCATTAATAATCCCTTCCGCTTTGGCTTGTTCATAAATGTTTGTTCCTGGAAAAATAACTAATGTATATATTCTGATTTGATTGGGCCGCATATCATGAATTATCCCCATTGTATCATTAATATCATTTTTCGTCTCTTCCGGCCAACCGATAATAATATTAATCCTCGTTTTTATCTCCAGTTTCTTTGAATAATTTACCGCCTTTTTTAATATCTCCAGAGACGGATTACGTCCGGCATTTTTCAGGATATTCAGCGAGCCGGATTCCATGCCGAATGTAATTCCTCTTAAACCGGCCATCTTCAGTTTCTTTAAAATACCGTAATTTACATATTCCGCTCTTGTTTGGAAAGCAAAACTCATCTTCAAGTCTTCCTTGAGTATCTTTTCACAAAACTCATCTGCCAGGGCAGGATCAGAACCAAAGGCAGCGTCGCTGAAATAGATGGCCCGGGCATTAAACCTGTATTTTAAATACTTTAATTCTTCAATTATATTATCCACTCTTCGGCTGCGGGTTCGGTACCCATGAAAATTAGCTCCGCTGCAGTAGGAACATTTAAAAACGCATCCCCGCGAAGCCATTACAGAAAAATAGTTTGCTTTCCTTAGAAGCGTAATCGGGATATCATCATAGCAGGGGAAAGGGAGCGAATCAAGGTCTTGGATTATTTCTCCCGGAACGCCTTCCAGAACTTTTCCGCGGGAATCCCTGCAAACAAGTCCGGGTATTTTATTTGTTGCCTCGCCGCACTTTAGTGTTTCAAGAAGTTTCAGCAATGTTAGCTCGCCCTCGCCCCTCACGATATAATCAATAAAGGGGTAATTTTCCATTAACTGCCGGTACATAAAGGTAGGGTGATATCCGCCCAAGATTACTTTTATCAGGGGATTGTATTGTTTTATTAAGGATGTGATTGCTAAAGCCTGAATCCTGTCCGCAGTCAGACTGCTGATGCCTACAATGTCTGGCTTTAAGTCGGAGAGGGCCGAAAATACCTCTTTTTTATCAAAAGCTGAAAACCGCCTTAAAAAAGTACGCGGATAGCCGTTTTGTTTAAGATATGCCTGCAGATACATTAAACCCAACGGAACAGGGTAACTGCTTTTTCTATACCAAGCATGCTTGCTGAAATCAAAGGGATCAACCAGTAAAACTTTTAAATCGCTCATAATAAGCGTTTGCCTATAATTTTGGTTTTCATGTAATTTTCGTTCATCCTGCCTAGGCACCTTTTTGCGCAAGGATAGAAACATTCCTTGTCCAGCCGAACAGCGGTTTGATAAGCTCTATAACGAATCCTGCTCCATACATCAGGTGGATTGTTGGGAATAATATAAGGGATATGGGTAATAATCTTATTTTTCTTTCTAACCATGTATATTTTAAAGAATTATATGCGCAAGGCAGCAGATATATGAAAAGAGTGACCTGTAAATATAGCGGACGGTATAGGAGAAGGGAGAGTAGATAAATAAGGAAAATGGCCGGCATAAAGTAGATAATGCTATAGGCGCCTGGATAATTCCGTATTGTTTGGTATCTCCCCGCTCCGTAAGTAAAAATCTGGCGACAAAATTCGATATAACTTTTTCTGCGTTCATGATAGATAATTAAATCCGGAATATACATAGCTCTGTGGCCTTTAGCCATCAATTTTCTCAGTAGCAGATTCTCTTCACCGGCAATAACCGAACTATCAAATAAATTGTCTCCATGTTTAAAAATGCTTCTACGGAAAATAAGGTTGCAAAGAATCAGCGTTCGCTCATCAGCGGATACTGCCTTGGGGAACTTGTAATAACGCCTGCTCATCCATAATGTAGCAAAGAAAGAACCCAAAACGTACCCTTGAGCGGTTTTAAACAGATTACTTCCAGGTGGAGTCAGATTTGGGCCGCCTAAGATATCGACCTGAGGATACCTGTCAATGTTTTCCAAGGCTACGGACAATGTATCTAAGGGTAGTATTATGTCATCATCCAGGAAATAGACGAACTCGGACTGTGACTCTTGCAAGAGGGTATTTCGAGCCTGCCCGCGCCCAAGCCTTGCCGATTTTATAAAGTTGATATTATTATATTTTGTGTGGTAGAACTCGAGGATCTTTTCAGTACTATGACTGGCGTCATTCGCCAAAATTAACGCCTGTACGTCTGCAAAATACCTGCAGGAAACCAGGTTTTTTAAATAACTCTCCAGGGTTTCTTCTCTCCCACAGGTTACGGTTAGAATGGTCAGCTTATTCATAACGCACAAGAATCCCTATTTTGGGTGAGCAGGCGTTTAGCCGCAACTGAATGTTGCTGGAAAGCGCCATAAAAATACTGGTCTCTTTCAAAACGTTCTTTGTGACGGCTAAAGATTCCGATAAATTTAATACCGCACATAAGCAGGACGCATTGGACCAGCCAGGATTTAAAAAAAAGGAAGGAAACATTGTATTCATGGTAATTGAGGCCAAAAACTTTCTTTTCCTGCACTTTGGCGGTCCCGTAATATGACTTATAGTCGTGGTTTTCAGTTAGGCGGTCTATTCTTGAAAGGAGAAAGCGGGCCGCTCCCGCGCTTTTGAAAAGATTCCGATGTTTCGCTATAAAAGACAATAATTTTATTATATCTCTTGGGGTTTCGCCGGGATGGCCGATCATAAACATTAAATGATTCCATATCCCTGCTTTGTGGGATGCGTGTAAGGCATGTAAAGTTGAATCAAGCTCGACCTGTTTATTCATTTTACGCAGCCCTGCTTCGCTTAAAGTTTCAATGCCCCAGCGTAATTGGATGCACCCGGCTTCTTTTAGCAGTTGAAAGTAATCTGGGGGAGCGTCTTCCGGTATAAAATAAGCGGACCAAAAAATGCCGAGTTTGCGGCGTATGAACTCTTCGCAAAGCTGGATGGAGAATTTTCTGTCAATATTGATTGCGTTATCCACAAATAAGAAGCAAGAGGTTTTATGTCGTATTTTGAAGCGTTCAATTTCGTCAGCGATAATTTTAGGTTCCTTGAAATATAACGGTTTTCTGCCGGTAATACAGAAAGAACAGTTGTTCCTGCATCCCTTGCTGGTTTCATACGGTAGTATTATATTGCTTTCCCTGCGGTAAAGATGAAAAGGCAAATCTTTGAAATCAGGCTCCATACTATCCGCATAATGAGTGGCCGGTGGGTTAATATTTATGCAGTCTCCCGTTCTATATAAAAGGTTTTCTATATTTTGCAACGGTTCACCGCCAATAAGCTTATCCAAGGGTATTTCCCCCTCGCCTGCGATTATGTAATCAATAAAAGGGTAACGCTTTAGAAGTGAATCCATCCGGAGCGTTAAGAAATTACCTCCTAGGAGGGTGAACAATCCGTATTTTTCTTTAAGGTATTTGGCAAAACAGAGGCTGGTAGCCAGCTGGCTTTCGCTCATTACGGAAAAGCCTACATGCGTAAAAGTGGAAGGAGGTTCTACTGTTAACTCTTCCCACTCAGAGAGGATTTTCTGCATACGGCTTTTCAGTATATTAGACTCAAGGTAAGCGCTTACGAGTGGAGTATCGAGAAATATGCTTTTGGGGTTATTGTAGCGTAGGGGCAATCTCTTTACCAACGGCCTTAGAATCGCCATTGCGGGTTTGTTTCTATCCCAGTATTTTATTTCAATATCATCAATTCGTATTTCCTTGCCCGCGCGCCTTAGATATCCGGCAAGCACCGTGATTCCCAGAGGGGGAAAAGGTAACATCTTCTGATTAGCGGTAGGAAGGTATAAAACAAGAATGCGGTTAGCTGCCATTTTGTATCTTTACAAGCCCACAAACGCTGTCGTTTGTCGCATGTACTTTAAAAAACTTTCTAAAAAAAGCGAGAATATCAATAAGCTCGACGCTTTTTCCGTCCGGGGACGCCAAATAATAGGGTCGATACAACGTATACATATTATCCGAACGCATTTTATTATCTGTGGTATCGAGAAAACTTATCTTTTTCTTTTGCGATATATCTTTTTGAATTATCCAGGGTTCTCTGTGCTTTTTATATGAGCCTATTGCCCGGGTAAAAATCCGTCTGGCGCTTTGCCTCGAGAGGTTTTTAAGCCGATAGACTCTTTGGCCCCCCCAATTTACTTGTAGGTCTAGGCCGGCATATTTTACGATAAATTCGCGCTGACGGCGCGGCATGTCGATAATATTATCAATGCTATACTGTGCCCCGTCGAATTCATAGGTCGAATTGTCTTCAATAATATATGATTCAGGGAATATCGTTCGCTCCTCTTGCGTAAAATATTCTCTATACTGCGCGTGCCAGAGAAGGGCCATTATGACTTTTTGTTCAAAAAAAATATTTGGTGCAGGTTCTATGTCAACGGTGCCATTTTTATACCTTTGTATGATTTCAAACCAACTGTTGTAGATAATTTTCTGAAGAAAGGGGGTCCACTTAAATGATATTTTGCAAGCGCTGCCCCGATGCCAGAACATTCTTCTGGGGGATATAAGCAGCAGGGTAAAGGAGGAAAGGTCCTGGAGATTCTGCGGCTTGCGATTATGTATAATTCCCGGGGAAAAGTATCTTCTGATTTTTATTAATGAATTACCAAAAAGTTCTTTCAACAGATAGTCTATTTCAGGCGCGCAAGTGTAGCCTTTCTCATCAACACATACAGCCGCCGGTTTCGGCAGCATCCTGTTTTTAAAACAAGACAAATGATTATGCAGGTTTTCAAAAGAGAACGTGCTGCAAGGGGGATGTGTCTTTTCCATTGTTTTCCTGAAGGCCCACAAATACCCTAATCCCCGTAACCCCGCATGGAATTCGCTGAATTGAACTGAGTCCGGGGAATCTCCCCGGAAGATAATTGGCAAACAGCGTCTTCCGGAGCAAATTAATTCCCGGTGAAAATCGCGGATTTCCGGGATACGTAAAATCCCGGTTTCCAAAAGTTCGGTAAGCTGGTTACTTCCTTTAGAAACCGCGCGGCTATAGAGCGTATTTACTTTATTGAGTATATTATAAAGCAGAAATCCTGAACGCGTAATTTTATCGACTGTTTCTTTTTTTAACGGGTGATACCCCGCTAAGAGGTTCATCCCTATGCGCCGCGGGTCCTTATATCCCAGGTTTAATTTATTTAACTCATCCTTTGGTAATTTGATGCCAGCTACGTCGGTTTCGCTTACCATCGTTTGTTGTACGCAGTTTTCCATAATAGAATGTTTATATAAGGCAAGGAGCGTCTTTTTATTTTAATTCCGAAGCTATTTCTTTTGCATGGTAGGTGATAATAATATCAGCGCCTGCGCGTTTAATAGCGAGCAAAATCTCCCGCACAATCTTTTTCTCATCTATCCAGCCCAACTTTCCTGCAGCTTTAACCATAGAATATTCTCCGCTCACGTTATAGGCGGCCAAGGGGAATTTAAATTCCTGTTTTATCCTGCTTATTATGTCTAAGCAGGCAAGCGCCGGTTTAACCATCACGATATCCGCGCCTTCCCGGATATCCAGCGCTACTTCTCTTAACGCCTCGTCAGAGTTTCCGCTGTCCATCTGATATGAACTTCTGTCGTCAAATTTGGGAGATGATTTTGCCGCCTGGCGGAAGGGAGAGTAGAAAGCGGACGCGTATTTTGCGCTGTAGGCCATAATGGGTATATTTGTATAATTGGAGCCATCCAGGGCCTTGCGTATTGCGCTTACCTGGCCGTCCATCATTCCGGAAGGAGCAACCATATCGGCTCCTGCTTCTGCGTGAGAAAGAGAGATCTTCGTCAAAAGGCCCAGGGTTATATCGTTATCAACACTGTGCGAAGGGAAAGCGCTTCTTCCATAATTCTTAACTACTCCGCAGTGCCCATGGCTCGTATGTTCGCAAAGACAAACATTTGTAATGACCAGTATATCAGAAATCTTTTCTTTCAGGGTAGCTACAGCTCTTTGCATAATCCCTTCTTTGGCATAAGCTTGGCGCGCCGAGTCATCCTTTTTGGCGGGCACATCAAAAAGCAGAACCGCCGGAATACCTAATTCCTTAGCTTCTTTTACTTCCTTAACAAGGTTATCTACTGACAACTGTGACTGCCCGGGCATCGAAGGAATGGGGTTTCTTGTATTTTTCCCTTCTGTAACAAAGAAGGGCATGATCAGATTATTCACGCTCAAGGTGTTCTCGCGTATCAAGCGCCGAAAATTATTATTCTGTCTTAACCTTCGTGGTCTATAAATAGGGTAATGCATTTTTCACTTTTTTATTTTAGGTATTTCGTATTGAAAGATTATTCGTGGCTTAACTGGGGGCTCTTCAACGCCATATAATCAGCCAAAGCGCAAAATACAACCACGTCTTTCCCGGATAATTTTAGCCAAGATTAATTTAAAGTATATACCAATCACTTTGAGATGGGAAGGGAAATCTTATTGCAAGAAAACCGTATTTGTAATTACCTTGACACCGTTGCCGTGCGTAAAGTAAAATATAGTTTATGAGAAGAAAAATCCTGATAAATATAACCTTGGTTTCAGTAATATTGATAACAGCAGCTGTTGTCAGGTTCGGCGGAATAGATAAATACGACCTATGGTTTGATGAATTAATAACCGACAATTTTTCTTATCAAAATTTAAATAGTATGGCTCGTTGGTCAAAAATGACACCTTTAAACTGTTTCTTGGAAGCACTCCAGAATGATAAGCATCCTCCTTTATATTACGGCCTTGTCTATGGCTATAGCGTTTTTGGGGGAAACGGAAAGTCTTTGAGAGTCTTATCTGCAATATTTAGCTTTTTTTCTTTAGTCATCATTTATTTTTGTGCATGCCTTTTATTTGGCAGAAAAGCCGGCCTTTACGCACTAATTATCATGGCTTTAAGCCCATTTCAGATTTGGTATGCTCAAGAAGCGCGCCCCTATGCGTTATCATGCTTCTTTTCTTTACTTTTAATTTTCTTTTTCTTGAAAGCCTTAAAGACCGGCAAGACAAAATTTTGGTTTTATTTTATACTATCAGCAATTCTTGCAATTTATACAAGCTATTATAATCTTTTTTTAATTGTATTCTCCGGACTCAGTTTATTTTTTAAAGTGAATCGGCAACACTTGAAAAGGTGGTTTTTATCAATCACTGCAGTAGGCGTAGCCTTTTTGCCTTTGCTGCCTCTTTTAAAAATTCAAATGGGATCTCTGGGGGGGAGTTTCTGGCTGCCCCCCTCTGCCGCGCATTCGATGATATTAACTTTTGCTGTTTTTAACCTTGGATATTCGGCCTCGTTTTTAGAACTAAACGGTGCCCTGAGCTTATCGTGCCTCTTATTTTCTTTAGGAGCATTTGCATATTATCGCTCAAATAAAGAGGATGCTCTTTTTCTTGTTTCATGGTTTTTGTTGCCGGTTCTGACAATCTATTTAATTTCTCGCGAATTTGTGCCTGTTTTTATCACCAGGCAGCTAATTATCTTTACTCCTTTCTGGTATTTATTTATAGCACAGGGAATTGTTTCACTTAAGAATAGAATGTTAAGACAGCTTTCGATTATAGGTATTTGTTTATTAATGGTATCTTCACTTGCAGGCTATTATCGCGGCTTTATGTTTATATCTAAATCCAACCTGGAATTCTACGCGGGAGTTCATAAGAAAAAAAATTACAGAAATTTATTAGGGAGTGTTTTTAATGCGTATAAGCAAAGAGATGCCATCGTCGTTTCTGACATTCAGTCGCTTGTTCTTACAAGCCCTCTACGCAGGCAGTATAAATATTCTATTGATCGGGATTCCTGCGCCTTCATTTTTTATCCGCACGCACTTAGTAACTATGAAAGAAAAATTTTACAAATAGACGGGGTTATCAAGAATCTGCCCAAAAAAGAGCAAAAAGATTTATATATTCTTAAACTGCCGAACCGTAGCGCGATACGCCAGATAGACAAGTTTGAAGCTAATAAGGAATATTTTGACCGGCTATGGCTGATTTCATCGTCGTGGGGAACCGGTTTATCTCTCTCTTGTAATTCTCAGAAGGCGAGAGCATACATGTTGAGAAACTATGAAAAAATTGAAGAGTTGCAACATGATGGGATCATCGCGGAACTTTTTAATATTTCAAAAAAGAAGGTTACACAGCCCTGGTCGCATTAAAAACACGGTCTTCGGGTTGTGGAACAAAATCAGCCAGGGGAACCTCCAGGCTCTCCCTGCACAACCTGCTATCATATTTTCCGCTAACAAAGAGTTCATTAAATAAATATAAATAAACCAATTGTAGGATAGGCTCAGAATAAGCTTCGGGTTTTTTACAAATCGTCCGGACATAAGCCTTTCCTACGATTTTCTCAATAAATGTTGTTTGAATGATAGCTAATACAGATTTCAAGTCCTCAAACATAAGATATTCTGTATCGGTGCTGCCGCCGTGTTTCCGATGCGCGAAAACACCAGCTACCCTAGGCAAAACTAATCGTTCCACAGATTTCTTAAAAAACATTTTCTTTGAATTTAGTTTTCCCAGCTTTTTACTTATCGCTTGCGTAGTTTTATTGATGTAGACATAAAGGCCCTGCGTACCAAAGCTATTAAGCATAATCCCATTTTTTTTGAGGATAAAGTCGAAATTCGTATCATATGTTGCTTTTACATTCGGTCGTACCCTGGCGATTACTTTTCTATGGATCGGTTCATTTTTTTTCTTAATCAAGTAATACACATCGCCAATAATTGATAATTGAACCAGTAGTTTTATTTTCTCTTTAAGCCTGTCGAATATTGAAATCCGGTTCTGATCCAATATTTGATCAGCGCACTCTCCCAAAAAAACAGCCAGTGCGTTTTTTTCACATAAAACTTTACCCAACGCATACTGCAAGAATATGCCCTTTTCAAATACATACCCTTCAAGCCGCCACAAAATATCCGGTAACGCCTGAATAAGCGCGGGGGAGATTATGTGAACTGCGCTATCAACTGTGCTATAGAACTTAAGAATCTCTTTAACCTGAGGAATCTCATTTTCTTTCTGGCCGCCAATAGTTACGGCGCAAATTTTATCTGCCCCCGAATCCTTTAGAGTATGTAAAATAAAATTCGAATCATATCCAGAACTGAGGGCTAAGAAGCGGGTTTTTTGAACCAATGCGCTACACAATATCCTGGCATTATCTTGAATTGAGGCTATTAGATTTTCCTTTGCATCAGATAGAGATGGTTGCTCAATTAATGGCTGGCATTTACAAACATTACAAGCGGACCTTTCTACTTCAAACGAGATGAATGTGTTAGGAACCAACTTTTTTACATGCTTTATGAGGGTTGATTCTCCCGGAACGGTATTTCCGTTAGACAAAAAAGCAAATATAGACGTATAATCTAGCTCGCGGATAAATTTTGAGTTATTTAAGAGCAATTTTAAACTCGTGCTAAACGCGAACCCATCCTCGTTATTTAGATAATACAATGGCAAATTTGACCCGTGGTTATCCTGAAAACACAACCCCTTGCGAAGCTTATTATCAAAAATTATGACCGTGAATATTCCATCTAGCTTGTCAATGAATTTGATCCCTTCCAAACGGTATAACTCTTCAACAACAGCCACATCATCACAAAGGTCAATTTTTATCTGTTTCTTAATCTTACTTAAATTCGAAATATAGCCGATGAGAGCGCATAGAATATCAGTTTTTTCATTATAAAAAAAAGGATTTTTACCATGCTTAAGCGCAACAATCCGATTGATGTATAAGTCTATCCAGGTGTTTCTAAAATGATTACATTCCCGTATTTCTTGACCAACATCCGCTTTTGCCCAGTTTACTTTGCCATAAATGTAATTCATAAAACCTCTATGTTTTTTGGCAACAACTCTGTCTTAAGCTTTTTCAGATTGGGGTACCGTTAATGCCTTACACCTATCCGTGCTCATAGCGCGAAGAAATAATACTATAAACACATTAACAATAAGAATAATGAGTAAACAAATAAAAAATATGCCCATGCCATTTACTTAAATCTAAACAATCTCTTGCTAAAGAATTGCTAGAACCAAAAAATCCGTATGCACCCATTACTGCTATAATTATAAATATTCTTTATTATTAATATTTCAGGGTTTTAAAGAATGAATATAATTCTTGCGCAATCCAGCTATGCCCTTCTGGACTCAAGTGAAATTCCTCCGGAATAAATATTCTTAATGGATTGTCCTCTTTCTGTAAATTCGAAAACAAATCTAAAAATTTTATATCATATTCAAGCGCAATACGTTTTACATAATTTGACGCGTTCCCTGGTTGATACAAATCATTTCTCAATTCATGATTAAATTCCATTTTCGTGGGCATTACAGTTAAAATCAACTTACATTTCTTTTGAATACATAAATTGTTTATTTCTAACAAGGTTGCTTTAAACAGGTCGTAGGATTTTTTAACTTCATCAGGAACCTCTTTCAAAAACAAGGGGGCATCGATTGAGGGTGCTCCAGCTATATGCCAGAAAACGGTAAAATGGGAAAAGATATTATCAAAATTACCAAAGGTTGTTTTTAACATTTCTTTCTGTAAGAATTGATAAAATGAAGACCGATTAGAAAGAAACCAGCAAAAACGTTCTTTCCAGGACACAGAAGGAAATTTATTACGCTTCAATGAATTGTTCGCGCCTAAAACAAAAAAACCTTTTACGTATGTCGCCCTAATATCATTGGGTGCTATTATTAAAAATATATAATCCGGCCTATACTTCGTCCCTTCATTCTGCAAAAATAATAATTCCTGATCAGTAGCCCATGCAGAGCACGAAATATTCATCACGTCATATTCGTTGCGAACATTAATCTTTTGTGCAAAAAGCTTAGTGAATATCTCTTCATCCGATACAAAATCTCCCGCAGTATAAGAATCGCCCAAGAACATTATTCTTTTTATAGCTTCGTCTTTTTTAATAGAGTGCTCTTTATCTCTAAAGCCGATGCTATTAGTAGAAAAACTAATGGTTTTCTTGCGCGCCATTGAATATCGTCTAACACGAAGACCCTTTACAAATCGCCATCCTAAGTTTTTGTCATACGCTATTCCAGAAGGTTTGTATTGCGAGTTGATCCTGAATAGGACTTCTGCTGCCAGAAGAATTGAGAATATATAAAAGGCAGATACAATGAGTATAGTGGTAATTTTAAGAATTTTCGATGAATTCATAAAAAACATCCTTGTGAAAGTAAAACAGCGCAGCGCCTAAGAAGTTTTACCAAAAGAAGCGATAAGCAAAAGAGAAGATGCTTCCCGGGATTTTCGCATTATAAAAACAGTTTCAGTATAGCACTAGCCTTGAAAAATGCCAGGGAACTTAGCGGGAGATACTATAATAAACTCTAATTGGCTTGACTATCGGGATATGTGCAGTAAAATAAAATTGGTGTTTGGTGTAAAATAAAGCTTAAAAGGAGGGTGCCATGCTGAAAAATAAATTATTATTAATTTTATTTCCTTGCCTACTTTTAAGTTTATGTTTCAATTCTGTTTTTGCACAGCAAAACAATGATACTCAAGAGATACAAGAGGTTATTGAAAGATTTCTTATGGCTTTTGCAAATAATGACCTTGAATATCTAATGCAGCAATTTTCGCCAAATTATTTGGGTGAATCTGAAAATAAACCCATGGATTTCGAAGGACTTAAATCTTTTTATAAAGATTTAATGGCCAAGTTCTTTGAGAATAATGAAGGTTATACGTATAGTGATGTGAAGATAAGCAATCTTGACATAAAAGACGATAAAGCGACTCTAGAATTAGAATCTAAACATAAGATATTGATCTTGGGGACCGCAAAAGCAGAAGTTTCTGTAAAACACAGGAAAATAAGCCTGGTTAAAGAAAATGGCTCGTGGAAGATTGTAAATATTGTAACTTTAAAAATTTCAACGCCATCGTCTTAAGAAAGGCTTCGATAATTATCTTTTTAGTTTTTTTGTCCGCCTTGTTTTTCTCCGCTTATTACTCAAAAACGATTGCTTACTATTCCAAAAATCACCGAGGGATTCTATCTCTAATCTAGAAAATTTCTTGATATGAGAAGGTATTACGGATATAATACACTTTGTAAATAAGAGATAACTTGCCGTAGTGTTACGGGCAAGGGCTATTCTTCTGCGCCCTCCTGTAAGTAAAGTTGTGGTAGGGCTTCGAAGAAATGGCAGTAGTCTTAATTTGAGAAGGGGGCCTTTTCAATAGGATATGAAATTCCAGAAAGGGATAATTCTTTTCGGCATTATTGAAATCTGTATCGGTATGTTCATGTTCTGTGATACTTTTGTATACATGCTTGCCGGCAAACCCGCCAGGCCTCCCGAAGTTGTCACGTTCATTTTAACCACTTCTTTAATCTCCGCTGGCCTTGGTGTCGGGATATTACGTTACCATATCCATAGCTACCATCTCCTTTTGTTCTTTTCTTGCGTCATCATATTGAGTAAGATCCTTATTTTCGGGCATATTATTAGTTTAAACGACGCGTTAGAAACGCAGTTCCCGTTTACGCCCAGGAATATTGTCTCTATTATGTATCATGGGATCCTGATCGCCTATTTTATTCACCCTGTAATTAAAAAACGATTTAAGGAAATAGTATGATGCGGTGGCTACCCGGAAAAAATTTTTGGTTGCGTTTAGATGGCATCCTTGAAAAAGCAGTGATTTTCGGCTTGTTTTGTTTGATCTTTCTTTTAGTCCACAAAGCGGTTTTTGACCTGGATATATGGCTGCATTTGAAAGCGGGCGAATTGATCGTCCAGCAAGGGAGAGTCCCGCATAGTGATGTTTTTTCATTCCCGCTTAATGGCAAGCCCTGGCTTGACCATGAGTGGCTTTTCCAGGTCGCAGTATATTTTGTATATACGAAGTGGCAGGCTGATGGGCTGGTCTTAATGCAATCGTGCTTGATCATGCTCTCGTTTTGGGTGTTATTTTTAATAGGCCGCCGGTCAGCGAAGTCGTATCTGGAGATCGTTTTCTTGATTTTTATGGTAGCGTATGCCTCTTACACGCGCTACAATATCCGGCCTGATATGATCAGCCTGCTTTTCTTTGTTCTGTTCTATTATGCCCTGATGTTCTACAGAAACAAAAAAACAATTTGGCTGCTTTTGCCTCTGCAGGTTATTTGGGTGAATTGCCATGGATATTTTTTCCTGGGACCGCTCCTGATCTTTTTCTTCATTTTTGCCGAATTTGTCCGGCGAAACAGCCCTTGGCTTCCTTTCCATTGGAAAGAAGAAGGTGCCGTATCCAATAAAACTTATGATCGGTTAAAGAAGTTGTTATGCTTGGCGGTAGTGTTTTGTTTAGTTAACCCCTATGGCGTACGCGGCGCGTTATACCCGTTTTTTGTGGTTAAAGAGCTTTTGTTGGGCAAGGTGGGAATTTTCTTAAAGCATATTCATGAGCTGTATCCGACATGGACAAGGGGTAACGTGTTGGCGAACTTTCTTTACTTTAAGGTTTTAACGGTGTTTTGTGTCGTTACTGTAGCGGCTCATTTTCGGCGGTTAAAAATTATCGAAGCTATACTTATTGTTTTCTTTTTCCTGTTTGCGCTTTCGATGCGCAATATCCCGTTCTTCGCGGTTATCTGCTATTGTATCATTATTACTTATATCAGCGGCAGTATGACGTTGGTATTGACTAAACTTCAGAGGCGGTTTCGTTTGAAAAGCAGCGTTTTCGTGATCGCCCGCGTCTTGATTGCCTGCGCATTTATTCTCTTAGTTTGGCAGCGTATTCAGGGGATCCTTGACCAGAGCTACTATGATTTTGACAGCTATGAGTTTAAGAGTTTTCTTTCAGGGGTCGATACCCGTCAATATCCCGAGAAAGCGGTTACATTTGTATTGGAAAATAATTTTCCCGCGCGAATGTTCAATGATTTTAATTCGGGCGCATATTTTATCGGGAAGACGTTCCCCCGCCGCAAAGTTTTTATTGACGGCCGCACCGAACTTTACGGCCCGGAATTCTTTAAGCAATATGTGAATATGCTTGATAATGAGGGGGCTGCTTTTGATACCGCGGAAAAAACATATCGTTTGGAGGCAGCCTTCATAGAAATTTTAGCAGGCAATTTCCCGGCATTGATTAAACGTTTGTATAAAAGCCCGCAATGGAAATTGGTGTATTTTGATGACCGGGCAGTTGTTTTTCTGAAAGACACATCATCTAACCGCGTGTTGTTGCAGAAGTTTGGCATTGATCTGCGCGGGTATTCTTTCCCCCAAGCCGATGTGCGTAAGGTAGGCGCAAAACAGTTATATCCTACGGTACAAATGCAGCTGGCAGCATTATTTAACTTCCTTGAAATCGATGATTTGGTGGTGGCCGGTGCCCGTGAGGCTTTGCGCATTATGCCTCATTGCGCTGAAGCGTATACCTTGTTAGGTAAAGTCAATATGCGTAAAAAGCAATACGCCCAAGCGTATGAAAATTTTCGCATAGCCGCGGTATATTTGCCAAGGGTTCCCGGGATATTAGTTGATTTGGGCGAAAGTTTGTGTGAGTTAGATGATACGAAAAGCGCGCTTACTTATTTTGAACGCGCCCTTAAAGGAAACGCCCTGTATGCTCCGGCGTATCATGGTTTGGGTTGTGTGTATTTGAAGCAGGATAACGTGGAAAAGGCCTTGAAAGTTTTGCGCCGGGCAGTACAGCTTGAAGCGAAAGAGCCAAAATATTATCTTAAGCTTGGCGAAGCTTTGTTTGAAAAAGCCCGAAAAACCGGCGGCGCCGCCATTTTCTTGGAAGCTAAAAAGCAGCTTGATAAAGCGTTAGAGCTGTCCGTCGATAAAGAAGAATTAAAAAAAGACATCTTGGCCGCGCAAGAAAAGGTGAAAGCGGCCGGCTTTTAAAGATTTCTCTTGCCTTTTAAGAAAAAGTATGGTACAAAATGAAAAAATAGAGAGAGGATTCATGCGGAAATATATAGGATTTTTTACCATATCCAGCATAGTTATAAAAATACTTGCCTGGATTTTTTTATGCCTTGGTATTTTGGCAGGCGTTGCAGTGTTCTATCGGCCGGTGCCGGGATATACCTGGATATCAGGGGCATTTGTTTTGGGTATCTACGGTTTTATCGCTTTTTTATTGTATTTGCTGGGGCTTCTCTCAGGTGTAGCAGCCAAAATTATTGATAAGATCGAAAAAAGTGAATAATCAGAAGGAGGATAGTATGCGATTCTGGAGTGTCGTGTTAGTAGGAGTTGTCTTTATGTTCTCAGGGATTATTGGGTGCGATAAAATAAGCGATATGATGAAGCCTAAGAAGAAAGAAGTTGTATCGGCTCTCGTTGTTACCCCGGCAGTAAAGGGTACGGTCATTGCCAAGGTAAATAATCTGCCGCTTACATTGGAAGAATTGAACCAGGAAGTTGACGCGGAAAATTCCATGGTTAATAAAGACAGGCCTGAAGATAAGATAACGACGCGTGACCAGAAGATTAAATATTTGAAGGAGCGTTTGATCCGCCGCGTGCTTCTTTTCCAGGAGGCAAAGAACCGGGGGTTAGAGAGAAAAGAAGAGATCCTTCAGGCGTTGGAGAAAACCAAGCAGGATCTTTTAGTGGTGGAACTGGTGCGCCAGGAAGCAGAGAAGGTTGATGTGGCATCATCTGAAATAGAGGAATATTACAATACGTATCAAGCGCAGTTGAAAGATCCTGAAGAAAGGCGTATCCGGGAAATAGGCGTTAGCTCTGAGCAGGAAGCTAAAGAAGTATTGATCCAGTCATTGCAGGGAACTGATTTTGCCGCAATGGCCCGTGAGAGGTCAAAATTAGCCAGCGCAAAAGACGGCGGCGACCTGGGTTATCTTAAACCAAATGTTAAATCTGCCCAATTTAACGCGATGGCGTTCTCAAGTTCGCTTGAAAAAGGACAGACAAGCAATATTTTTAAGAATTCAGACGGGTACTATTATATAGTTAAAATAGAAGATATCCGCGGCGGGGCACAGAAGACCTTGACTGAAATGTGGGAGGATATTAAACGGGGGCTAACTTTTTTAAAGCAGGAGAGAAAGATCGAAGACCTGATCAGTAAGCTTTCCGGCTCCGCAAAAATAGAGATTTACGAAGGGGAAGTTAAATAGGTCTTTTTATTGAGTGATACGCGGTTAATCAAAAAGGCTCCTTAGATGCAAAGACAGAAAATCATGCTTATTGCAGGTATCGTGTTATGCGGTTTGACAGCGTTCATGGTCAAGGTATTCATTGACCAGCAGAAACAGGAAGTTATTGAAAAAGCCAAAAAGCAATTGCAGGAAATCCAGGCAAATTCTTCTACGGTATTAGTGGCAAGTGTTGATATTCCCCGGGGATCGCCTATCAACGCGGACTCTCTGGAAACAACTATTATCCCGAATCAATTTATTCAGCCGAATGCGGTGAACGCGTTAAGCAGGATAGAGGGGATGATCACTATGGCGCCGATCGCAAGAGGAGAGCAGGTTACCTTAAGTAAGCTTATGCAGTCCCGCCAAGCTGATGGCCTGGCAGACACCACTCCGATAGGCAAAAGGGCGATTACTATTACCGTGGATAATATTTCTTCTTTAGCGGGCATGCTGAAACCAGGTGATTATGTGGATGTTATTGCCGCTTTAGCCTTGCCCATGCAGGGCCCTAATGGAACCGTTGCTTCGCAGCCAGCGGTAATTCCTCTTTTCCAAAATATCCAAGTTCTGGCTGTAGGTCAGGAATTAACCTCAAAGACCAAAGGGGAATCGCGGTACAAAAAAGAAGAAACTAAAGAAGCATCGCCCTTGATCACGCTTGCGCTTACTCCGCAGGAATCAAATCTTATTGCTTTTGTGCAGGAACAGGGCAAGATCCGTTTGGTAGTTCGGTCTCCCGCGGATTCTCAGGTACAGCCGTTTCAGCCGGTCGGCTGGGACGCGCTTATGCAATATATTATGCCGCAGCTGGGAGAGCCAAAAGTGGAGGAAGTGAAAGTCCCGGATGAGTATGTAGAGATATACCGCGGTTTAAATAAAGAAACAGTAATTTTGCCTAAAGAAAATTAAAACATATGAAAAAATATCTTGCTGTATTGCTGGTTGCCGGGGGATTTTTGTTATTCGCGCGGGCTCACGCGTTAAGCGCGAGAGACTCTGAGCTTCGTATGTATGTGGGGGAGGTCCAGATCATTCAGGTTAATAATCCAACCCGTGTTATGATCGGTAATCCGAATGTGATCGATGTCAGCAATGTGGGCAGAAAAGAAATGACAGTCAGCGCCAAAGCTCCCGGTAAAACAACGCTTGTGTATTGGGATACCCTCGGGGAACAGTCATTGAATATAAAAGTACTCGCGGAGGATTTAGACGCAATTAAAGCCCGGGTTGATAATTTGATCGCGACACTGGGGTATCAGGAAGTCGTCAGCCAGGCTGAAGAAGAAGAAGGGAAAGTTTACCTTTTGGGGAGATTAAAAACATCTGCTGAGAGAGAAAGGCTTCTGAGCGGGTTAGGTTCTTTGAAGGATAAGGTCAATGACCTCATTGTTGTCCTGGAAGAATCTGCGGTCGTTGAGATCGATGTTCAGGTGCTTGAATTGAACAAGGATGCCAGTAAAAGCCTCGGCTTTACCTGGCCGAGCGCCATCAATCTTCTTGAACAGGGCTCGCCTGGGTTGAACGATAGCGGCACAAAATTCTCGACGCTCTTTAAGGTTTTAAATTTACAGAGAGGTACTGTTGATGGCGCGGACCCGTTTACTTTTAAATTATCAGCATTAGTTCAGGAAGGAAAAGCCCGTATTCTTTCCCGCCCAAAGCTTTCTTGTCAAAGCGGCAAAGAAGCAGAAATGCTTGTCGGAGGGGAAAAGCCGGTGTTTAGTAGTTCAGTTGTATCCGGAGGAGGGACCAGCACGAGTGTTTCCTATAAGGAATACGGGATCAGGTTAAACATTAAACCTACGGTAACAGCAAAAGAGCAGATCAAGGTCGGCCTCAAGGTGGAGGTAAGTGAAGTTGGGACAGCTGAGACGATCGGCGCTGAGAATGCTCCTTCGGCAAAAGCCTATCCGCTCCTTAAACGCACTGCTTCAACTGAGCTTTTTCTTGATAACGGCCAGACACTTGCTATCGGAGGATTGATCAAGCAAAAGACCGAAACAGATGTAAGGAAAGTTGCCGGACTTGGGGATATTCCTGTCTTAGGGATGTTTTTCCGTAATAAAAGTTATAAAGAAGGCGGCGGGCAGGGGGAGCGGGGTGATTCGGAATTATTCATTACTTTAACGCCTACTATTGTTTCCCGGGATATGGGGGTAGCGCCAGTAATTAAGCACGTTGAAGCTCCATCGGCAGGGAAGGTAATAGATCTTGAAGCAGAAAAGCCTTCTGCTGAAACGCCGGTACGGGTAGAAAAAGCGCCTGACCCGTTAGATCATTACGCTCGTGTTGTTAAAGAGCGTATTATGAGCAGCCTGACATATCCGGAAGTGGCCAAATCCGCTGGTTTTCAGGGTACGGTAAAATTAAGCCTGAAACTTACTTATACAGGGCAGCTTTTAGAGGCGGTACTCAAGAAGTCTTCGGGTTATCAGGTCCTTGATGATCATGCTTTATCGGTGGCAAAAACTATCGCGTATTATCCGCCTTTTCCTCCCTCGATTGGCCTGCAGGAAATTTGGATAGACGTCCCAATCGGCTATCATTTAGAGTAAGATGATACGATATTATGGCTAAGACAATCGTTATATTCAGCACCAAAGGCGGCGTAGGTAAAACTTTTTTAGCTGCTAATTTGAGTGTTGTGCTGGCAACAGAACAGAATAAAAAAGTCCTCCTTGTAGACCTTGACCTTGAGGTCGTCGGTGACATGGCCAGGATGCTTGATCTGAATCCGCAGAAAGCCCTGGTTGATTTGATCAACTTGATGAAGCGCCAGAACATCAAGGATTATAATAAGAATCTTTTCCTTACCAAAAGTTCTTTTGGCCTTGATTTCCTGGCAGGTGTGGTAAAACCGCAGCATTCTCCTCATGTGTCGCCGGAAATGATTAAAGACGCGTTATCCCTCTGGGAAGAAGAATACGATTTTATTATTATTGATGCGGGTAAAGGGTTTAGTGAGGTTTTTGTATCCGCGTTAAACCAGGCAAATCTTATCCTGCTTGTTGTTACTCCTGATATTCTTTCCGTGTATCAGACAAAATGGGCGCTGGATACCCTGCAATTCCTGCATTTCCCTTTAAATATGGTGCGTGTGGTGCTTAATAGGGCGGAATCTGTTTCGAGCATCAGCTGGCAGGAGATCCGGGTGAGCCTGCCCTGTGACATCCTGTCTCTTATTCCTTCAGAAGGAAAGATCGTCGGCCAGGCGGTCAATAGGGCTATTCCTGTTGTAATCGATAATCCTAAAACTAAGATCGCCTTAAGCCTTAAAAAACTGGGCCAGACATTAGCCAAAGAAGATAAATTATATATTGAGCGCCGTGATATAGACCAATTGCGCCTGAAACAGGGCGTGGTAGAAAGTCCCACGCGGCAATTCTGGCAATCACAGGGGTTGAGTGAAACTCTTTCTGAGATCACTATTTCTTCCGATGAATTGGATGAAATACTTCTTTTAAAGCGCAGGATCCATACCCGCCTTATTGAAGAACTTAACCTTAAAAGAGTGGATTTAAAAGTTTTTAGTGATGCCAAGAAAACAAAAGAATTAAGGAATAAGGCCGAGATGATGGTAGCTAACTTTCTTGCCGAAGAAGCCGGCAGCCTTATTTCTTCTTCTGAAATACGCAGGAAGCTGGTCAAAGAGATCCTTGATGAGGCCTTAGGCCTGGGGCCATTAGAGGATTTATTGGCGGAGCGCGATATCACCGATATCATGGTTAATAATAAAGATGAGATTTATATTGAGCGCCATGGTAAGATCGAGCTTACCAATAAGAAATTTATTTCTAATGACCAGGTACGCATTATTATTGAGCGTATCATTGCCCCTATTGGAAGGCGTATTGATGAGTCTGTTCCTATGGTTGATGCCCGTCTTCCAGACGGTTCCCGTGTCAATGCCATTATCCCCCCGCTTTCTTTAACAGGGCCAACGCTGACCATACGAAAATTCAGGAAAGAAAAGTTTAAGATCGAGGAGTTAATAGAGTTAAAAGCGGTTAATTCCGCGATCGCTGATTTCTTAAAGGCTTGTGTTGTTTCCCGCAAGAATATGATAGTATCAGGCGGTACGGGTTCAGGAAAAACGACGATACTCAATGTCTTGTCTAGCTTTATTCCTGAAAATGAACGTATTGTCACCATTGAAGACGCGGCGGAATTAAAACTTGACCAGCGGCACTGGGTTAGGTTAGAATCACGTTCTCCTAATATTGAAGGCAAGGGAGCGGTGACGATCAAGGAATTGTTTAGGAATACCCTGAGAATGAGGCCGGATAGGATCATTATCGGGGAATGCCGCGGGGTGGAGACATTGGACATGCTCCAGGCGATGAATACCGGCCATGATGGTTCCATGACGACGGTTCATGCGAACTCTACTCAGGATGTTTTAGGAAGGCTTGACTCAATGATCTTAATGTCCGGGCTGGAATTGCCGATCAGGGCTATTCGCGAAATGATAGCCTCTGCTATTGATGTTATCGTCCATACGGTCAGGCTGCCTGACGGTTCACGTAAAATCGTTCAGGTGACGGAGATCTCAGGCATGAAAGACGATGTGCATATCGAGCTTCGCGACATCTTTATCTTTAGGCAGGTAGGGGTGGATGCGGAAAAGCGCGTGTTAGGCGAGTATCACGCGACAGGCTATATTCCTTCTTTTGTGGAAGATATGCGCGTCCGGGGCGTTCCTCTCTCAGACGATATCTTCAAAATAGCGTAAGTATAATCAATATATAGTAAGATTCAAGAGTAATATTCAAGACCCGGCCTTATCTGTACAAGACCGGGTCTTGAAATATAACATAAATGCTGATAAAGAACGAAACAAAAAATACGGTCTTAGCTGATAAAGCGGTTATAGCTAATACGCTTTTAAAGCGTATGAAAGGCTTGCTTGGTGAAAAAGAATTAGCAAGAGGGAAAGCGCTTGTTTTAGAGCCCTGTAATGCAATACATTGTTTTTTTATGCGTTTTACCATAGATGTTTTGTTTCTTGGGAAAGATAATCGTGTGGTAAAGGCCCTTCCTGAAATAAAACCGTTTCAGTTCTCTAAGATTTATTGGGGAGCTGTTAAAGTAATTGAATTGCCTGCCAATACAATCAAGTCTACTCAAACTTCCGATGGTGATATTATCACCTTTGTAAATGTCCAATCTGGTTCTACCCCTTTCTAATCATTAGGATTTGACAAATCAAATTCGCTATGGTATATTATTAATGAGCTTAATAATGTCCAATCTGGTTAATCATTAGTATTCTTAGGAGATAAAATGGGAGTAATTTATAAATTACATCAGGATGTGACCGATTATATTTTTGTTATTAAGAAAAAAGACCCATTATTGAGTTGTCGCAAGATTTCTGTGATCATTTCTGAGAAATTTAAAAGTAAGGTTTCAAAATCAAGTATTAATGCGGTGCTCAAACAAGCTCGTTTGAGTATGCCGGTTGGAAGAAGGCGCAAGCAAAAAAGAAACATTTTTGAGGCTGTTGGCCTTGGGGCATTTTTCCTCAAAGCCGCTGATTGCCTTACCAATGTCAGCGTCGGGTTCAATGAAATAGTGGCTCAAAAATTGGGTGTTTCGCTGCAAGATATCGCAGGTAAGACCGACTTTTTGCTTTATAAACAGCTTTTTAGCGATCCACAAAGCCGGGAAACCTTGAATCAGGTCTCTGGTTTAAAAGCCTTTGTTGGCAGTCGAATTGAAGTGAAGGAAATGGATTCTTATCTTGAAGAAATAAAACAGGTTATGACCTTACCTGCTGTTCTTTGCCAATTAATAACGAAATCTTTTCAAGAAATCCGTTGTGTTAAGATCAGATTGATAGATGGTACGTACTTTTTGCTTGATGGCAGGTTATCTACTATTTGGCAATCGGCTGAGAATATACCTTTCGATTTCTCTGTAACATATAATGAGATAAAGAGTTATATAAAAAATATTATTGCAGGAAAACCGGTCGTTCTATTTATGGGCCCTGAAAAAAAGCAAGCAATGGGAGAGTTTTTCCGGTTTCTTATGAATTTATATTCGCAAGGTAAAAATATCTCGAATTTAGCTCTTTGTAATAATAGCTCTCAGGAGCTAGAGGTTATTGATTTTGCTGGTTTGCATGATAAAAAAATGCAGGTTATTTTTGGATTATGGCCTTGGCAATACGGGCAATACCGTAAGATCACATATCTTGAAAAATTTAAATTTTATCGTTTCGAACAAATTAAGAAAGATTTTTATATTGCGGATGTTAATGTTGAATTTACGCAACCGATTGTAAACAATAGCCTTATATTAAGAGGTTGCGCTTTGAAAAACAGTTTAAATGAAAAGGTCAGGCTGGTGATCTTAACTAATGCGTCTGTTTCAGAGTTATCTTCCTCTGATCTTGTGGCTGCTTACTTGGAACGTTGGCCGAATTTAGAAGAAACGTATGAAGATTATAACCGCAAGAATGAGCTCTTTTTTTATACTGATGCGGCAAAATCCACCTTTTCTTTAGGGCTTTTAAATGTTAATTTAGAGCCTTCCTTGGGGCTGGATATGCTTTTTAGTTACTATTTGCAGGCGCTTGATTTATACGCGAAATGGCGTTTTTTCCCGCAGGGATATAGAAAAAAAGATTTCTCGACGATGAATGAACTGTTTTATCAGTTGCCTTGCCAATTGAAAATAACCAAAAATAAGCTTTTATTAACATTTATTGTGCCTGCCGAGTACCCTTTTTTGAAAGATCTTTCCTATGCTTGCTGCCGCGTCAATGAAAGGGGCATAGTCTTAAAAAACGCCTACCGGCTTTTTATGGAAGTATTGCCGCGTTTAATTGATAACCCTATCGCCCTAAATAAATTATAAATCGAAAACGCTTGCAAAATTACCGCAAATCCCCTTGACATTGCTATGGGTAAATGCTATATTTTGAGTGTCACAGCTACGGCAGCGAAAAGGCAATTCTGCTAGGAGGTAGCAGATGCGCAAAGCCACGGGACGAAGTAATGCTCGCCGGAAATATGTGTTTTTTTCCTTTGTTTATTGCATCGGGTCACATGCGAGTACGTTAACCGGGTTACCGAAAGCCGTTAGGGATATTTGGTAATGCGGTTTTTTTATTTATGGAGTTTATAATGAGTTTTGAAAAGACTTTTAGAAGTAAGAAGGCACAGGCAGTCGTCGAATATATTGTTATATTTGTTGTTTTAACGTTCGCGATCCTTTTGGCTTTTGGAGGGCTTAATTTAGGCGACTCCCGCGGTAATAATTCTAAGGTGAATATGAAATCTACATTTGACACGGTAGTGGATAATGCCGTGGCGCAAATAAAGGATTAAGATGAATAAAAAAGGAGTTATAACGATCGAGTTTTGTATGTTGATTATCCTGTGCGCGGTATCAGGCATTTGTATGATGGGGTATTTAAAAGGCGCTATCGCAGGCGGCTGGCATGCCAACGCGGATAGCTTTTCTGATGACCAATATGATGATGCAAGCAGCACGCTTAATTATACTAAAACTGAAGGGCCGACTGTCACTATTACTGATGTTATGACGGCTAAGACAGCAGGTGGAACTTCTCTCTCTGAAGGCGCGAATGATGATGGGATGATTATTTACAGCAATTGGGGGAGCGCAGGTGCTTACTAAAAGAAAAAAAATTATTTTTAACAAAACTTTTTTCCGAGGGCAAAGTGTGTTAGAATATGCTTTGTTGATCATTACTGTTGCAGCTGTATTTATCGCCATGAACCTGTATATTCGCAGGTCTGTAAATGCCAGGCTGCATAATATGGAAATTGAGATCAGTCCGCCTATAGCGGTTAATTAACCGGGGCGGATTTAACAAAAAACGAGGAGGTGAGAAAGATGATGGTGAGCAAGAAAAAAGGTCAGTCAACCTTGGAGTATGTATTGATTTTAACAGCGGTTATCGCGGGGATAATATTTGCGACTACTCAGTTTATTCAGCCGCGGGTGCAGTCTTCCGTGAACCATGTTACGAATCAGATGAACGCTATGGTAAGCAGGATTTCTTTTCCTAATGGGACCTAAGATCGACGCAGGTGTATATTTTATAAGGAGGTGGAAGCAATGACTCGAAAATGGAGGAAGAGGGCGCAAACAACTGCCGAGTACGCGATATTGATCGCGCTGGTTATCGGCGCAGTGGTTGCGATGCAAATTTATGTAAAAAGAGGGATACAGGGCCGGATTAAAGAAACGGTGGATTTTGTCGGGACAAACGGTACTGTAGGCAATAGTAATTTTAGTTTTACGACCAATCAGTATGAGCCTTATTATATTTGTTCGACATCCAATAGTAATCAGAATATGGTTGAGAACCAAAATTATCAAGCAAACGGCAATGTTGCTAGAAATACAACGGCAAATTCTAGAGTTAATCGTACGCAAACGATGGGATGGTAATCTGAAAGCGAGGTGAATAAGACAATGTTTATTCGTTTAACGAAACGAGCTCAAAGCACCTTGGAATACGCGGTGATCATCGCGGTTGTGGTAGGGGCGCTCATTGCGATGCAGGTATATGTAAAAAGGGGTTTACAGGGAAGGCTGCGTCAGGCAAGCGATGATATCGGCGACCAATTCTCTCCCGGTGTTACAACAACCAGCTATACTACGGTAAGTAATGTCACTACTCGTGAATGGGTTAATAAGGCTATAAGCGGCGCGACTAACATGACGGGGACAAAAACAGACAGTACTCAGAATCAAAGACGAAACGGTACTGAAAACGTCGCTGCTCAAAATAGTGAATGGTGGTTTACAAACGGTTCATAAGTGCGTTTTGGCAGAAGACATAAGGAGGTGGAAGCAATGACGCGAAAATGGAAGAAGAAAGCACAAACAACTGCTGAATACGCGGTATTGATCGCGTTGGTTATCGGAGCAGTGGTTACGATGCAAATTTATGTAAAAAGAGGCATGCAAAACAGGATAAAAAATGTGGTTGACCATACTGGAGCGGGTAGTTTACTGGTTGGCAATCGGACTTTTACTCTTTCCGGCAATCAGTATGAGCCTTATTATGCTAATACTCATGCTAATACTCAGCAAAGGTCGGGAGAAGACGCTCGAATGCAGTATGGAGGCGCTGTTAATAGGATATCGAATTCACAGTCCAACGCAATAAGAAATGGTACGACGGGTTTTTAATGTAAAGGGGGTGAATAAGACCATGTTTATCCGTTTAACGAAACGAGCTCAAAGCACCTTGGAATACGCGGTGATCATCGCGGTTGTGGTAGGGGCGCTCATTGCGATGCAGGTATATGTAAAAAGGGGTTTACAGGGAAGGCTGCGTCAGGCAACTGATGATGTTGGAGATCAATTTTCTCCGGGTAACACCAATTACCATTATGTAACAAATAGTTATGTTGACAGTGATGAAAGATCTGCCGGCGGGAGTTATTTTTCTAATACGATCCCTACAGCAACGACCATAAGCAACCAAAGCCAGAACCGCACGGGCAATGAAAGAGTTTTGAATCAAACTAATGAACACTGGATAGCGCCTTAATAATGGCTGACTCGAAGGGAATATGCTGATACAATTACGCAACACCAGAGGACAGAGTATAATGGAATATGCGGTCCTTTTAAGCATTGTGGTCGGGGCTTTAGTTGCCATGCAGGTTTACGTTAAGCGCGGCTTGCAGGGAAGAGTCAGGGATTTAGCTGACCAGATCAGTCCCACGCAGTACGAAGCAGGCCAGACCGAATCACAATATATGACAGTCCAGAGCGGGACCGTTTCGGAAAGTTATAACCAGGGTATTTCCCGCCGCTATCAAGACGGAACGAATAATTCGACCGCGGAAACGATGGTGAAAAATGGATCTGAAACAACATATCCAGAAGAAGCGGATTAAAGGGCAGGCAACAACAGAACTGGCGGTTGCCGGCGTCATCATTATTATGATGCTGGGGTATTTGATGCAGCAGGGGTTTGTGTATAACAGCCGCCAGGCGCTTGAGATGTATACGTTCCGCCGCGCCCTGCAGTTAACTAAGAGTTCGGAACGGGGAGTAAACCTTACCGTAACCCGCGACCTGATCGTCCCTTCGTTTTTCTCAAGCATTGGCCGCCAGCGTATTCAAGCCGCCAGTTCCGTGGAAATAAACCCCTGGATCATCTGGATGGCAAAAGAAGATGAGCCGCAGGATATCGGCACCTACCAGGTCCTTCAACTCGATGAAAAAATGATCAGGGATAACCAGTATGTATTGATCCCTCCTACATTAGCCAAAATCAAACAGGCAGATGACGAAGAAGACCCTGAATGGATGTGGGTCCCTTCGCCGGTACGCGAAATTGACCCGCAAACAGCCCTTACCTTACCGGCTAAAACCGCGGCTTATTCTTATACAACAAACATTAGTGAAAACAGGACTACTAAAGAGAAAGAAACTACTAAGACATTGACCAGCCAGGATATTATGCAGAGAGGGATAACGTTTCAAACTGCTGCTAAAATGAAAGCGGATTATCTCAAAGACCCTGATATTGCTAGCGCGGAGGTGAATGGAGGGAGTATTCCGGACTCTGCGATTATTACGATCGATGAAACAGTGACAAAAACAAAGAACGTAAGGACACCGTATGATTAATAAATTAAAGGAGTGTCTATGAACCGCAAGAATAAATCACAGGTGATATTAGAATTTGTGCTGGTGATTGTAACGCTGGCAATTCTTGCGGTTGCCTCAATGCGTCTTTTTTCAAACTTTAATCTTAATATGATTAATCGTATCGATAAATTCAAGGAAAGCCGGGTTATCGCGGTCAATACCCCCGGCGCAGCCCCTATTTCTCCGGTTGCTTTCCTTGATTACTCTCCGTATAGAGATATTACTGTGCCCGGAGCGGGGACGATCCTTCCACCTTTTATCCCGGGAGAATATGATGATGCGCGCTTTGATGAAGCTAACCGTTTGTTTGAAGAGTCAAATGACCTTATACTCGTAACCATCCCTTATTTTGCAAGCCGGGCGTATGCATCTTTAGGGGGGGCTAATAATTCTGCCGCCTATATTGAGGCTAATATAACTGAAAGCGTTATGCGCTCAGCTTTAGCCGATTGCCAAGCTATGGAATCACCCCGGCAACAGGCATATGATGACTTCTTTGAAGATATGAGTGGCGTTGACGCTGACCATGATACTTTTGTTGGAGGGATCGGTTTATTACAGCAGGTTTTGAGCAATCCTAAAATACCCGGTTTATATGACCCGAATCCGGAGAATAATCCGGCGAAATATGGGTATACTGCCGCAGACACGGCAGCTTTAGCCGCGCTTAAGGCTAAGAATATTGAAAATCGTGAACAACTTCAAGACATCATTACGAGCATTAAAAGTACTAAGTCTGCTATGGATAATTTATTGGTTACTACAACAAAACCGTATGGCCTTATACGGCCGGAAATAAATCAATCTATATCGCATCTTGATAATGCTACTACTGATGATGCGATAGATCAATGGCAGCGTTGGCAATTCGCGATAAATACGGTTCGTCCACAATGTTTTTGTGGACCACCTCCGGGGACAAGTTGTCATGAGTGTTGTGATGGTGAATATTGTGTCGGTTGTTCGTATGACAATTGCTATCAAGAGTATGATGATCCTGATACCAAGGTTCATGAGGCCGAGATAATTTATGCTTCAGCGGCAGCGGTTGAAAGTGGGTATTTAGCGTCGTTTGTTGGGCATATTCAAAGAACAAGTAATTACAGCGATATTTGGCTCGATGCGACTTCTGCAAAAAACGCCTTAAAACGTATTATTGATTATGCCGGGGAAATCAGCGTTGTGCCTGCGGAAATGGAAAATAATTTGCGTAATAAAGTTGATGAATTAGACGGTTTTGTTACCAGTGCTCCTTCCAGGAATGATATTATCCGCGCGGTTACTGCTTGCGATGATATGCTTGTTATTATAAAGCAAGTTGAGATAGAAGATGCAAAAATAATATATACGCCCCCGGCTAAAGCCCCGGACTATACCTATTTAAAGAACCTTATCACTCAAATTAAAACCGCGCTTTCCAGTGCCCTGATCAATTGGGAAGATGCTTCATCGCGCGATACGTATATTGCCAGCGCGCGGAAAAAGATAGATCGTTTGGTAGAGATAATAGCATTACGGTAAAGGGGAAAAAAGTATGATGCGATTTTTGAGGAAGGAAAATGGCCAGGTGTTCCCCTTTATGATCATCATCGTGGTTATCATTATACTGGCCATTGTTGCGACCATGCTCCTGGGAGAAGTGGGGTTTAATCGTATCCGTTTAAGCAATGTTATTGATTCGGCTGTCCTTTCTCCGACATCAGGGTTTTGCCGCTCGCTTAATCAGATAGTCAAGATCAGTTTCGGCGATGGAGGGTTACTTCAGAAATATATCGCCCTGCAGGTTTTTTTCCTGAAGCCTTTTAAGCCGGCAATTTGCCCTTGCGACGGGATTCCCTATCCGTTTACCTGGCAGTTCATTTGGAGTCCGTTTATTATGCCTTTTTACATACAAACTTTAATTGAGATCTTTCAGCTTTATGAATCAGCTGAAGATATTGCGGAAAAAGCCCCTGAAGATCTACGCAAAGGTATTCTTGACCGCGCAATGGGAGGGGCTTTGATCGATGAGGCTAAGCCTTTTAGATCGAGCGAAGTGACCCGTGATTCTAACGGCAAGATCACTGCTTTAGATTATAATGCGTATTTGGATCGCGATTCTCATTTTGATGAAGTATACCGTACACAGAAATCAAGCCTCTGGTCGGGGGATCGTGCGACCTATGCCTGGAATAAAAAATACTGGAAGAATAAATCAGCGGGCACATTCTATAAACCCGGGGTTTTAGAGACGAGCTGTGGGTCGTGCAGCGATAGCGACTACGGCAGTTATTTAGATGTTAATTTCGTTAATGTTCCTCGCAACGTATCAATTAGCGCGCAGTTCATGCCGTTGTTTTATCTTTGGCAAAAAGTTATCCCCGGATATCCGAAATGTTATTGTATTGTTTTACCCGGGTTTGCTTTTGATCCCTATGCCTGGATCAGTAACATAAATATCGATAGCAAATCGTATGGCCTTAACGTGCGTAAGAAACTTGATTATCAGGATTTGACTTTTTTTGGCAGGCAGCCGATTATTACCCACAAGAACCAGGTAAGAATTCACGGCTCGGTACAAACAGGGTATGATTTTGGATTGGAGAGTTAAGATATGGGAAGGTTTTTGGCAGTAACCATAGTAATGTTTTTTTTCTTGGCGCGCCACGCTTGCGCGGAAAACCGTGAACTGCGTAATATCCCTTTACCGGACAACTCTGAGGTTGTCGCGCTGGATACGCCGTTCCAGCTTAATGACCGTCAGGGAAATTTGAGCCGGCTGCGTTCATTTAAAAAACCGCAGGAAATCATTGATTTTTATCAGGGCTATTTTGTAAAGAATGGGTGGGAGTTTGTTTCCTATAAAGAGGAATGGCGGACACTTTTTTTGAAGAAAGGCGATGAGAATTTGTATGTGCAGGTCAATGATCATGGGGATGCGCTGCCTGCGGATGTGTATATCGCGATGAGCCGCCAGGACCTGGCGGTTTGCCCGCAGATGAAAGATGTTTATGCGCAGGAACAGATCGCTCCTGATGTCCTGGGGAAAGACTTTCCCGATATCATGCGTTATCCCGGAAGCAAGCGCCGAGTCAATATGTTCCCGGATGCCAATAAAGGAATGGTGGTTTATGAGGCGCAGGCTGAGGTTGCCGAGGCAGCCGCGTTTTTTTATAATACCCTGAAGGCGCAAGGATGGGATGATAATCCGGCGTTTACTAAAGGTTTCCAGAAGCAGAAGAATCCTGATCTCAAAGATACCAAGATCATGTTTTTTGAAAAAAATCTGGAAACGGTGATCATTAATATTTATCGCGTCTCTGAATCGAAAGGGAAGGCGCGCGTCTTAATCTCTATTTTAAAGAATATGACCGGAGATGTTGCTATGCCGGCAATGCAGTAAGGAGGAGTAGGAAATGTTTTTTCTTATTATTCTTTTAATCATCGCTTCGATCATGCTGATCATTTT
This sequence comes from Candidatus Omnitrophota bacterium, assembly GCA_041662125.1. Taxonomy (GTDB): domain Bacteria; phylum Omnitrophota; class Gorgyraeia; order Gygaellales; family Profunditerraquicolaceae; genus JBAZTA01. Next base: position 190,347 of record JBAZTA010000004.1, read on the forward strand.
CGGGACCATGCCGACATTCTTCGATAAGATGAAGATCTGGAGTGAGAACAAAGAAAAGAATATGGAAATAGAAATGGACCGTCTTTTTTATTATGATAAGAGCCCTAAACAGATCATGCGCCTTTATTTTATCCTGCCGCCTATTTTAGGGGCAGCGGGTTTTATCTTCACCCAGAATATGATTTTTGCCGGTATAGGGGTTTTCTTAGGTTTATTGATCCCCAATGTCGTCTTAAAATTCAGGGATTCGCTGCGCCGGATGAAATTCAACAGCCAGATACTTGACTCGATCCTGATCCTTTCCTCTTCTTTAAAAGGAGGGTTGTCTCTTTTACAGGCATTTGAAGTTTTAGTGGATGAGATCCCGCCGCCGATGAGCCAGGAGATGGGGCTGGTCGTGCGCGAGAATAAGATGGGTGTTTCTATGGAAGAGAGCCTGAGGCGTTTAAGTAAACGAATGACGATGGATGAATTGACCCTTGTCGTTAACTCTATCCTGGTGGCCCGGGAGACCGGCGGTGACTTGACCAAAGTCTTTAGCCGCCTGACGACCACGATACGGGATAACAATAAATTGAAAGATAATGTCAGGACATTAACGCTTCAGGGAAGGCTGCAGGGTATTATCATGTCGGTTATCCCTTTTGTGTTTATCTGGTGGGTTATTACCTTTAACCGCGAGCATTTTAATATTATGCTTCAGAGCGATACCGGCAGAGGCCTCTTGGTGCTGGCACTTGTTTTGCAGTCCATTGGCATGGTGTTGATAAAAAGATTTAGCAGCGTAAAGATTTAGGAGCCGCAATGATCGAAATGATCTATATATGTGTTATCGCAGGGATGGGCCTTATATTCTTTGGTATATTCGGGGTGCCCAGTACAACGATCAGAAGGGTCAGGCTTCCTGAGGCGGCCAATAAGGAAAAATCCATTAGAATGCACTCTTTCCTTTATTATGTTTTTCCTTTTACCAAGAAATTATTAGAGAGGCTCAGGCTTCAGGAAAAGACCAAGAATAGGGTGGATGCTGCTCACGTCAAGCTTTTAGCGGAAGAATTCTTTAATCTCAAGATCCTTTCGGCGATTTTGTTCGGATCATTGAGTTTTTTCTTTACGAATAAATTCGAGCCGGGAATGGTTACAATTTCTGCTGCGATTGGGTTTATCATTCCGGATATATGGCTTAATAAGAAGATCCACCAGCGTAAGAATAGTATTGTCCGGCTTTTGCCTGAAACCGTTGACCTGCTGGGCCTCTGCGTTGAGGCAGGCCTTGATTTTGCCACGGCAGTCAAATGGATCATTGAGAAAACCGCGATGAACCCGATGGTGGAAGAGTTAGCCTTTGTTTTAGAGGAGATAAAGTGGGGTAAGCCCCGCAGCCAGGCATTAAAAGATATGTCTAAACGGCTGAATATTATGGAAGTCAGTTCTTTTGTGCATACGCTGGTGCAGGCTGAGCGTATGGGAACTCCGGTTGCTGAGGCCTTTGCCATACTTTCTGAAGATGTCAGGCTGCAGCGTTTCAGGAGAGGCGAACGTATTGCTTTGCAGGCTCCGATGAAGATACTTATTCCGCTTATTTTTTGTATTCTGCCGGTTATTGCCATTATTATCGGCGGGCCTATATACTTGCAGTTTATGGATGGCGGATTACTTAACAGTGTAGGGGTAGGCAAATAAAATGAAGAAAATCGTTTATAGGATAATCAGCTTGGTCTTGGTCTTCACGCTTTGTTTCCAGCCATGCGTACAGCTGGACGCGCGCGCGGAAAAGATCGACTTGCGGGAAGAGTCCAGCGGCAGCGCGTTCGGGTATTGCGCGGCGATCTTGAGCGGTTTATTGGCCAGCATGTCTACCACCAGCAGTTTTAATGTTATCCAACTGTTTGTACGGTGTTATTTGGTTCCGACGCTGGTTAAGTATATCGTGCAGGCAATCGGGATTAAAGATTCTAAATTAGCGGCGATCGCCTGTGTGTTTATTTCTACGCTGATTAATAGCGGGATGGATTATGGGGCCAGCGCTGGAGGCGGTGGTGGTGATGGCGCTGGTGCTGATGTTGCTGTAGCTGTAGAAGAAGCGGATGTTGCTGTAGAAATGGCCTCTGAAGTTTCATCTCAGGGGGGTAATTTGGCCGCGGCGGCTGCTGCTGACGGCGCGGCGGGTGCTGCCGGGGAAGCTGCTGCTGGAGCTGCTGCTACTGCTGCTGTTGACGGAGCTGCTACTGGCGCTGCTACTGCTGCTGCTGACGGAGCTGCTACTGGAGCTGCTGCTACTGCTGCTGCTGATGGAGCTGCTACTGGAGCTGCTGCTGACGGCGCGGCGGGTGCTACTGGGGAAGCTGCAGCGGGTGCTACTGGAAGTGCTGCTGCTGACGGTGCGGCTAAATCGGGCGATCTGGCTGGTGCGGCTAAAGACGCGACTAAATCAATAGGCGGTTATTTAGGCAGTGTGAAAGATTATTTTAGCAAGGCAATGACTTTTGGAGGTAAAACCGGATTGACCGGTGCTCTTATTGATGCTTCTAAAGCAGCTGTTATAACAGCTGTTAAATTATATGTAGCTGAAGCGCTTTCAGGTACGAATAAACAATTAGCTAAGTCTGTAGGTTATTTAGCGGGGTTAGGCGTAGGGTTTGCGGTTGAACAAGGGTTGGAATACGCTACAGGCGTGGTAGTAGGCGGGGTTAATAAAGATGGGCCGACTGCCGAGAAAGCCAAAGATGAAGAATCTTTAAATAAAGCATTAAAGGATCAGCGTGATAAGTTTTTGACTCAGATGCTTGGTGAAGCTGTCTGTCAGGTGGTTTTGGTCGCTGGTTCTTATGCCGGTGTCAATGAAGACCTGTTATCGATGGGCGGAGCTTTGACTAAGCGGCTCGCTATGGATTATATGGCTAAGAGTAAGAAAGAAGAAGAATTGGAGAGTCTTAAGACGCAACGTGCTGCTCAAGAAAATCAGCAGGCGGGTGGGGCAACTAATCAGCAGTCCAAGGAATCACTTGACCAGCAAATAGCGAAGAAAGAAAAAGAGTTAGAACAGTTCAGTACGGAAAACGTCATGAAAAAGGCGCTTCTTTACGGCGTCTCTGACTTGGCATTACGTAAGCTCAGTAGCTACGCTCCGTCGCCGCTGCAGGGCGCGCAGATAAATCTGGCTTTGACTGGGCTTGTGCAGGCGATCGCTGTTGATGAGGAAAATGTTGTTAAAACAGGTACGGATGAAAAGGGCCAACCAGTTGTTAGCCCGTCTGAAAGCGGGAAAGACTTTTGGTTTTACGGGCATATCATAGGCAATAGTGTTGACCAGGCTACCATCGATTTCGCGACGATGGGTCGGGGAAAAGCTAAAATTGTCGGCAGCGGCACTGATGAGAGGCTGGGTGTGGAATGGACCTCCGGTAATGATATATTTTTTGCTTCCCGTTACGGCGATTATGTCACTGATGTGGTAAATCATGGGACTACGTATGCTATGGCAAACCAATTGGCTTCATCAATGCATAATCAGGCAGTGGCCAATGTCTATGATGTTGCCAGCGGTGAGGTAAATCAAAGGCAGTATAAGGTTAAAGATTGGCAAGGGCAAGCAGAAAAATATCAAAAATCTTTAGCGAAAGCTAAGGAAACACTCGATGCATTGAGAACAAATTGGCCGACAATAGAGGGGAAATTGACTGAGGCGCAACGCAACGAAGTCAAGAAATTTCTTGATAAAGCAGGAGATCCATATACCTGGGATACGACTACATGGAAAGATTATGGTTTGTATGTAGCTAATGTCGCGGCTGCAGTGGCGGGGTCATCGGCATTCGTCGGATTAGTAGCTGCCGGAACCAATGGAGAAGGCAGTCGCGGTGATCAGATGGATCAGCGTGTTACTGCCGGCTCGCGCGCGGCAGGGAGTTTTGAAAAAGGCAATGAAGCAAGAGTTTTGGTTGAAGCTGCCCGGGATGCGATTAAAGAAGCAGGTGAAGCTCGTGGCGAATTGATGAGCAACCGGATGTACTCTCAGCTGACCGCAGTCGCAGAGGGGACAATATTTAAAGACAGTGCAGGTAATGTTATTTCTCAGCCTGATTATATACGGACATTATCCTCGAGTGAATTAGTTGTTGAACGTATGAAACAATTGGACGCGCAAAAAAAGAAACAATCGGATATGCTTAAGCAGGATACAACTACGATGAAAGAGATCAAAGAGAAGGCTATTCAAGATTTCCTGGCAAATAATTCTAAGATTAATGAAAAGTTGGAAAATTTGACGCCGCAGGACAAAGAAAAGATCCTTGCCAAAGAGTTATCTTCTGCTGATAAAGAAAAGATCAATAACGCGATCAAGGCTGAGGTGAATGCAAGGGCAACAGCTGCGGCGCAGCAGGCCTTTGAGGCCAAGGGTGACCTGAATATAAAAGCGCAGTATCAAACTCATATTGGCAGTGGTACGTATTATGATGAAACTTGGCAGCCGCGAACGTCGGTTGGGGCTTCTTCTCCGCAGTCTCCTTTAGGAAGGGAAGTTGCGCCTCCTGCATATATGAAAGATTTTGTTAGTCAGCCTGAAGAAGGAGTTGAATTTAGTCAGGTTAGACAATTTACGTTGGCACCTGAAGTAGTGACGCAGACAATTGATGGCGCGATTAAGGTAACTGGTGGTAATGTGACAACACTTGAAGACAATAGAGGTTATGTGGATGCGGATGGGAGCCAGGATTTTTGGGTGCGAGGGGGGGAGGTAATCAAGCTTCCGGATGGCTCAGTTACTATCAAAAATATCCCGACAGGAGGGGTGTTTTTGGCACAGCCAGAGCAGATGGATAATTCATCGTCTCAGGCAACTTCTGTCGTTCCTCAATTAGTATCCGCGCCTTCTCCGAGTGTATCGTCTCCTAACTCCGATGGGCCTTCTTTTCCTCCAATTAAATTTTTAAGTGATGAAGATTTTGCAAAGCTTAGTCTATCAGAAAAAGCAAAGTATGTGGAAGCAAAAGAGAGAGAAGTAAGTAGTCGTAAGAGGATTATGGCGCAGTATGAACAGCAAAAGGCGAGCGGTGCAGAGCCTTCTTCTGGCGCACCCGTTGATGCGTCGGGTAATTTTAAGCCTTATACAGTACCGGTGATCAAAGAATCGACAATTATGGCCAGGCCTGATGGTAGCGAAGTGACTGTTCCTCAGTTTAACCAGATGACGATGGCGCCGGGAACTGTGACTCAGGAAGGCAATGGTTGGGTTAAGGTAACCGGTGATGTTATGACCCTTGAAGAAGGGGATCAGGGCCGCCAAAGAGGTTATGTAGATGTGGGCGGGGATCAAAGTTATTATGTAAAAGGGACGATAAGCAAGCTTCCTGATGGTTCGGTTTTTATCAATAATATTCAACCGGGAGATGTGACAATTGCAGAGGCTCAACCAGCTTTTGTTACTCCGCAGAGTAACCCGCAATTGAAATCCGGGCAATCTTATGGAGGAAGAGAAGTAGATCCGCCTAAGATTGGCTCAACAGAAGATACTTTTAGTTATCCTCAGAATGTAAAAGTAAATTTAAATATTCCTGTTCAGTATGAACAGGTGACGCTGGCTCCGGGGGCAGTGACTCAGGAAGGCAATGGTTGGGTTAAGATAAAGGGTGATATGACTAGGCTTAGTCCTGGAGAAGGCGGCGAGGATATAGGTTATATGGGGGCAGATGGAGATCAAGAGTTTTTAATTCGGGGAGGAAGAATAAGCAAGCTTCCTGATGGTACGATGCATATTACAAACATCCCTGTAGGGGGAGTGGTTTCTGCACAGCCGGAACAGATGGCTAATGTGTCAAATCAACAAGGCGAAGAAATTGGGAATCCTGCGCCGGTAATGAAGGCTATGCCGCAAGTGCCATCTGAACCCATGAAGTTGCGTCCTGTGAATCCTGAGAATTACTTGCCTCCTAAGATGGTGCGGAACGCTAATAGTCAGCCTGAAGGAGAGAGTGTGACTTTGGTAGAGCCTCAACAGTCGGGTAGTCCTCTGCCGGCAGTAAATTTGCCGGTTTACGATCCTAAAATACCATCCGTGCCAACAGCTTCTTCTCCCGAAGAAAGCGGGGTGACATCGAATATTGTGAGTAAACCGATACCAACACAGGATGTAAATCCTGGCACTGAGGAAAGGGCCAGGCAGAATTATGAAATGCTGTTAAAGGCCCGTCAAGAAATAAGGCAAGAAAAGGGAATTGTTTCTAATGATAATAGATCGGATTTAAAAGTAGAGCCGTCATCAATAGTATCAGAAATGCCTTTGGCAACAGTGCCCCAAGCGCCACAAGTAGAGAATTGGGAAGCTGGGTTATCCGGGGATATGGGGGGATGGGTGAATTCTTCTATACGTAATCCGATGCCTGTTCAAGCAGTAGAAGCCGGGGGAAGGGATTTTATCGTTGGTGATGCAGAAAATCCGCTTCCGACTGATATGGTTGCTGCTGCAGATAATGTCAGTCCCTTTCCTTCTGGTATTAAGAATTCTCCAAGTAAGATAGTTTCAGACGCAAATTTAAAATCTCGGGAAGCAGATAATCCTAACTTTGAAGTAAAGGGCGATGGTTCATTAAGCGATAGGGCGGCAACGGTAATGAATAACGCATATAAAAATGCTCCAATATCAGGAGAAAATGCTTCTATACGAAATCAACCAAATGATGAGCGTAGCCGCCAAATGGATGTAGATTTCAATAAGACAAAAAGCACAACAATTGGACCAACATGGCCATGGGATTTTAAGGCTAGTGCTCCTAAAGATGATTAAGCTTATAAATGTCCAAACTGGATTGTAAGTTTTAGCGTTCTTGTTCTAATATTAGATAGTAATAGTAGTATTTAAGCTTATAAATGTCCAAACTGACAGTTTTGTGATATTCAAGACCGGGTCTTGGCTACAACTAGAAATTACCAGTTAAGACCCGGTCTTGAGGAACTAGGTTCCCACTTTTATCTGCCAGTAGGCAGGAATGACAAGACTTATCAAGGGCCCAAACCTAAGGCGTCAGTCCCGGCGCCTTAACTATCTCCAAGATTCCTGGGCCCTTTTTCTTTTTGTTGGTATCTTTCAAGACCCGGTCTTAACAATGAATAGCTTACACCCCGTGCTGATTGGAATTGCACGGGTGTGCGGTTTTCTACCGCAGACTGGGTCTTGAAGAGTGCAAGTCTAGATAAAGCCTTTTCTAAATCATTTTCTTATCAAAATCCAATAGTTAGAAGCGTGCATATAAGTATGCAAAAGTTTATTTGAATTCCAATTTCATATCAGGCATAAAACCTTATTGAAGACAGCCGTTTAGGCGTATTGAAAGCGTTCTCTTTTATAGGTAATAATTGCTTGACATTGTTAAAATTAATATGTTATACTTTGAATGTAATAGAGTTACAATAAGTTCGAAAGGGTAAACCCACTGCGAGGTGGGGGCACAAAGCCACGGGTCTTAAAGAAAAAATATTTTTTTTATCAGCGTTTAATTAAGATAGCCGGGTTGCCGAATATCGACGGAAAGTTGAGTATTTGACAACTCGTTTTTTATTTGTACTTAGTAATGAGTTTTAGAAAGTGTTTTTAATAACTTTACAAATTAGCCATAAGAACTAAGTAAAGTTAAAAAATAATGATAGTAATGATCGACACAATTATTTTAAAAAATATTTGGGGTAAAGGGGAAACTGTCTCTTTTTCTTTATATATTAGGTAAACTAAATGCAAGAAAAAAAACCAAAACAACCTGAGCCTGAAGTAAAAATAAAGACAAAAGAGCCGCCTTTTAAATCCAGCTTTAAAGCCTGGATCAGGGTGGTGGCGCTCATCATTGTTGCGGTCTTCCTCCCGGAACAGGTCGCCCAGGCAGTGGAATACGATTGGCGCGTGATCTGGCAGAAACCCGCGCTTGCACAGTTTACCCCGGCATACATAAAAGACCCGCGTCTGCTTGATATCCCCCGCGCGGTCAAAAATATTTTAAACGACATAGCCGGAAAGCCGATCACCTCTATCAAAATATCTCCCACCTTGACGCTTAACTTAGAGAAACCGTTAAATATATCCAAGTCAAGGATCGAAGAGATATATAACTGGCTGGTGGGAAAACCCTGCGGCTCAAAAGCACTCTATGATTTCTTGAAGTACCAGGGGCTGGCGGTTTCTGAGCAGGATATCGCGGTCTTAGCATTGACGGTTGATATTTTAAACGATGTGGTCAAGCCGCAAGGTGAGCCTAAAGTCATTAAGACATCGCTTTTTGCCTTATCCAAAACTTCTGAATTCTTTGGCCGTAACCTTACTCCGGTCAAGTTCACTGATTTTTCATCTCAAACCCGCGCTCCATTTATCGCTCACTTTAAAGGCGAGCATTATATTTTGGTCACCAACGTCACATCCGAGAAAGTCTATTACGTCGAAGAGCACAAAGAAGAGTTTCTGCCGCTTGAGAAATTCAAGCAGGATTTCAGCGGTTATGCCTTGATCCCGGCAAGCCAGCAGACTTCTGCGGCTCCATCTATTTCCGCGTTAGAAGCAAAAAAAGTCTTAGGCGCGCGTTCCCGCGAAGAACGCAATGTTGATTATTTCGGCATGGCAGGCGGGTACATAATGGCTACAACAACCAATATTTCCGGCCAATCATTAGTTACCGGGCTGCGCAATTATGCTGTTTCATACGGTATGCCAAAACTCTTTAAGGCATTCGGGGCAAACGAAACCTGGCAAAATATCGGCGGCGGATTTGCCGCAGGTGCAATTATTGGCGGAATGGACAGTACCAATACGGGGAGTTTTAAAGATTGGGTCAATCCGATGAAATGGAATCCGTCAGCTATGCTGCAGACCGGAGCGGTATTTGCAACTACTGCGACAATTCAACACATTGGATATAAGAATAAATGGGATTCAAAATTATTTGGCGGGGCGAGTATGTTTGCTTCGAAAATCGGCGGAGTTTTAGCTGAATCAGCTCTTACGTATGCTATAGGAGGCTGGGGCCTGCAGTCTGTTTCGTCTGATTTAAACAGGCCTGTTTGGTTAAGCCGTACGGAATATTGGAATGCTGTGGGGAGTGAAGGTAAGCCGATAGATGTGGGAGGATTTGAGAGTAAGATATTAGTAAAAGCCCTTGATCCTATTTCAAAAGAAGCTTTTAGTGGTAAATGGTTGCCTTTGATCGGTGAAGGAATAAGTTTAGGCGTGCAGCATTTTGCTGAGAAGCAGTTTGGCTGGCAGAGGCATCCGGAATATTCGCGTGGCATAGGCAGTATGACTTCTTTTGTGGCTTCATCTCCGTTTTCAGACAAGCCGTTTTCCGCAAGCATGATAGGAGAGTTGGTGCTTACTGCTGCTGCTAAAGGTGTTGCTTCAGCAGCACTTCAGCATGTCACAAAAGAGCTTACTCCGTTAGGCCCGTATGCCGGAGCTGTAGGAAGTATGTTGCTGTCGAATGCGCTATATTCTTCCCTTGCCACAATCAGCCCGGATTCAGAGTCGCAGTCGAGATGGGATCTCTCCAAGGATTTATTCAATACCAACTGCCGTGTAGCAATAGGAGATTATTTAAGCGGTGGTAATGCAATACTCAACCGCGCAGGCGACCTAAATTACCATAGCCCTTTAGATGCTTCTTTTGCCGCAAACATGATTGATTTCGGCCGGCAGGCAAGGGATCTTCCTAACTCATCCTGGACCCAGGATATCTGGCAGAAGTATAATACCACAGGCGAAACTCCCAATGCAGGTAAATCTGCTTTTAGGGTACTCATAACTACTCTGAATAACAGGTATTTTAATAATTTGCACAACCAGGCGGTGGATAATTTTACCCGTACAATCAGTAATCTCCTTACCGGTGTGCAAAATGATAAACTCAACGGCAGATGGGGAGAAGTAAGATTAACAGACCTTGATAAAACTGCAATATATAATATCGCAACCGTCGGACATTTTGATAAATTCGTAGGTAAAGCTCAGCAGTGGACATCATTAGACAGGATGGAGAAACAGATGCTTAAAGTGTTCCTGGATAAATCCCAGTCTGTGGTGAGCACTTGGCAGCATATGTCCGGAGAGAATATTGCCGAGAACTCATTAAAGGCTGCTCCTGCTGGTGCAAGCGAATTAAAAGATTTAGAAATTCAGTTTGACCGTAAAACTTTGACGCATCTGCTCATCGGTAAAGAAGGCGGAATGTGGGATTATCGGCCGGATATGAATATTGTGAAAATACCACAGGCAGGAGCAGAGGCTGATAAATCAAAACAAGGAATGGAGAACCAGAAGTTGGGAGTGGAAATAAATGCCTGGATGGAAAGAGGCCAGGGAGACAATGTTTATTTTTCCACAATGGCATTAGGGAATTGGAAGGATAAAACGGGTATGCATCTTGCAAATGAGCGTTTGCCTGGCGGACAGCTTGCTATGCGTCTTGATTCGGGCAGCTTTAGAGTAGGCCCGGCAGCAGTGATCATGGAAAAAGGAAGATTGTGGGGCTCGACTGATAAAAGCAGGCCGATTGTAATTAATAACCATAAATATCTTAATCTTTCCGGTAATCGCCTGGAAAATGGTTTAGTGAGCATGATCGATCATACGGGTTATTTAGCGTCAGTCCAGAAATTTAAAGATATCGGCCATGGGATGGCCTTAATCGATACCGGCGTGAATATGGCGCTGACAGATAAAGATAGGGTCTTGAAGGGTAAGAGCCCGAATATGCGTATGGATGCTGAGTATTGGGAATATAATTCAGCGGCAAAGCCGGATGATATCCAGGTCTCAGCTTCAAAATTAGAACAAGTCCCGCTTTCCCAGGTCAATGGCCGCACTATTGTTCAAGCAGTTCCCCATGACTTACAAAAGAATGAAAATATTGCCGAGGTTTATGTCTTGGGAGAATCTGTCAGCCAGGACATCCCGGTGACTACTATTCAAAAGATCAAAACATATGACGCTGCCGGCAAGCTTTTGAGCACCGTATCCCAGGACAATATTTTTTCTTATATAAAAGAAAACAATTTCTTTATAAGCGCAACTCAAGCTGATTTTGGTCTGCCGCAGGGCAGTTGGCAAAAAGAAAAAGGCGATAAAGGCAGCTCCGCGTCTCATTCTCTTTGGAGCGCCAAGTTATTAAGTGGGAGCGATAATAATATAAGAGGATTTTCTACGATCGGCCTTGACCCTAGGGCAAGCGAATTAAATAAGGGCCATTATCAATATCAATCGAATGCGCGGCTCTTAGCTGAATTTAAGGTTGATGTTCAGCGTAATACCCTGGGACACTTGGCGATCGATCAGAATAATAACGCGGCAATGACCTTGAGTCCCACCTGGCAGAGTGCCGGCGCTTATAATTGGATATCAAGAGAAACTAACTTTTACGGTGAAAGATGGCGCCCTGAGCCGAGCCACCGGACAGGGTTTATATATTTTAAGGAGTATACTGATCCGAAAACAAACAAAAAGTTCGCCAGTCCTATTGGCGGCGCGAATGATTTCGCCACACAGCAGTTTATAAAAGGGTGGAGCTGGTCAGCATCCGGCTCTTCCACGCAAAAGCTTACACGGGATGAGCTGTTCAAGAAATTATCCGCGGCCCTGGCATCTGAATTAAAGCAGGCGCGGGAAGCCGCTAAGAAAATGGGCAGGGAATTCTCGGAGCAGGATTGGCAAAGCTTTAAGATCAAGGCGATCAATAAAGCGATGGTCAGCCCCGCGGTAGCCGCTCGGTTGGCAAAAGGTGAAGTTGAAGAAGCGGCCGCTGATATTTTCGGCGAGTTCTCTAAAGATAATCCTAATCTGCCTAAAGATTCTATCAGCCAGAGCATGCGCGTATCGGCAAGGGGTAAAGTACGTGACGATTTTTACAGCTGGGTCGCGCCGAAGGATTCTATATACGGCGTGGGTGTTGACCTGACTCCCGGAATTAGTATCGGAGGCATCAAAGCTTCTACTTCTTTTGCCCAGGATGGCGTGGAATTGGGGCATTTGTCCCAGTCGGGTATTCCTCTGGTCTCTGCCGGAGGGAGATTCCGCGTTGCCGGCGGCTATGGATTCAACTGGGGGTCGCTGCCGTTTACTTCCGGGAAAGGCGAATCGAAGCGCTCAGGCACTGTTGATGTGGCTTCTACCAGCGAAGTCTGGGTCAACAGGTATACTGCCGACGGAGGCATCCCGATCCAAGGGATGCAGATGCCCAGAGGCCAGACAGTAGTTAATCCTTTCTTTAGTGAAACCAAGCATATTAATCTTTCTTTGGGATCTCCTAATCCGGATGTAATGAGCTTCGCGCAGTATAATTTTGACAGCCATGGCGCGCCGCTCTATATGGGAGGAGAGATGCATTGGTTCAGCAAGGGGTCTCTTACATTTAATAAAGAAGGCGCGCCAGTTTTAGGGGGAGGGATGGAGCGGGCTTATATTTTTAATCAGCCGCATTTTATCGGTCATGCTCCGAAAGTTCTTGATCCCAATGATAAATCACTGGTAGGAGCCGCGGGATACTACTTTATAGTAAATACGGCCGGGAGTATTTATAGTTACAATATAGACAAGAACGGAAACGGCCGGTATGAACCTAAAAATAATGATCTTTCCGCAAATCTTATGGTAAGTAACATGCTGTTGATGGGAACAGATAATAAATGGCATTCCTTAGGGTTTGATAAGAATGCTTCCGATTGGCTAGGAAAAGATAATGAAGGAGGGGGATGGTCACTTTCTTTCCATAATAAGAATTTTGAAGATCCTACGAACACGCAGAATTTTGATATTTATTTAGCTCAACAGGGTAATGGACCAGGTAAGGGGGGAGCAATTGGAATAAATGGAATAAATGGAATAAATGGATTACTTGTAAAAGCAAGGGCTGAAAATTGGGCTAATAGATTTGAAGTTGACTTGAGTCATAAAAATAAAGATACAGAAATAGGCGGCATAAAGTTTAAGCAGTATCGTGGCCGGATAGAAAATCAGGGTACGTTACTTATGCCATTCAGCTCATTTTCAATTCCCTCAGGAAATATCGCCTCTACGTATGCAGGCATGAAAGATGGAGGATATAGGTTAAAAATGTCTGTTCCGGAGTCGAAATTGGCACAGACAGTAGGTTCGTTAAACCAAGAGAATTTATCTCATAGCGTAGAACCAAATAATGTTTCTCAGGGGGAATACAACGTTGAAGTTCAATTCGGCAGAGGGGTTAACAATATGCAGATGGGTTCTATGAGCGTATGGGGCGATGGTGCTGCATACGGCATAGATAGGCAAGGGAAAATGTGGTTTGAAGCAGGCAAAACCTGGTTTGCTCAAGCCACAAATTTAGCTAATTTACCATCACAGAATGGTGTAACTTTTTCTGGTGTAGATAAGGTAGTAGGGATTATAAATGCTGGTGAGAACAATTTTGCCTGGAAAGCAAGATACTTTAAGCTTAATAGCCTAGAATATGGAAGTGTGAGTGAGTTACCTGAAATAAAACATATATTGCCTGGGAAGGGCATGGTTGAGAACGAACAGCTTTTACTTCCCGGAAGTGGAAATGGATATAATCTTGCGCCTGCGCAGTCTTCTGGCGCAGGTTTTTCCCGCCTAATCGTTCCGAGTCAAAACGGAACCGAGTCAGTAGCATCGATATATAGAGATATTGCATTTTTTGCTTTAGGTAAAGGGGATAATCCTAATAATTGGATGAAGCCTGTTTTTAATACTGAAGGAAAAATGTTAGGGATTACTGTTAATGGTTTACCATCTGATAGTATGCATTTTATCCCTTTCGCCTTTTCTAGTAAAGTGGAAGTAGCGAATAACTCCGGGATTGATTCAATAAAATACGAATTAGGCAATATTAATCTTATTAAGGGAGACGATAACCTGCTTTATATTAAGGCAGAAGAAGGCAAATATCCTGTCTTTAAATCATCATTTTCTTCTGGTCAAGTAATGAAAAAAGAAGATTTGCCTCAGAATAGTCCTGTTGATAAAAGCAGTAGCAATAAATTGCCTCCTGGGTCGAGCACAGAAACTCATGATGAGAGGTATTTGGGCTTGACTGTCTTCGATTTAGGCGCAAGGCCAACAAATATTAATCAATCTCATCTCCTTGCTAATTATCAGCAGCAGCTCATATTTTCATTTTATCTTCCCTTAGCCCCTATATTCAGTAAGGATAGTATTGTCTGGCTTGGCCAGGATAAGACCGTTTCTGCAAATAAAGACATAACGGTGACAGAAGGAAAAGCGGTTTTTAGCCGTCACCAAGAGAAAGCATTTATTACAAATTTAGGTGATACCCCGTTTGGTTATAAAATAGAGTTAGATAAATCGACTGGAAATTTGAGCGCTCGATATTTCGGAAATGACGATGTATGGAAATATATAAGTAAAGGAGAGGCCTGGGGACATACTGAGGTTCCTATAGAAAAAAGAAGTTTTTCTACTATAAAGGGATATATTAAAGAAACAGAATCTTTTCGATATAGAGGTTATCAACAATGGGATCAGCGGGAAGAGAATTTTATAAATTCTGAAAAGAATTTTGAAGTTCTTGGGGGTAAGATTTATAAAAATTCTATCTCGGATGAAATTTTGTTTACCATGGGGATAGGCGGGTATAAGGAAGGTTGGGAATATATTTATGTGAACAATAAAAAACTTTGGGGGCCTTTATTGCAAGGTACGGTTAATGATATAGGGGATGGGTTACATAGGCAGCTTTTAACAACAGGGCATACGCAAGCAATACGCGAGGTTAAGCCAGGCGTACCTTTAACAATCCTACAGGCAGCCCGGCCTGAGCCAAAACCAGTTAATGCTAATGAATCCGGCAAGGGGCAGATAGATCAAAAACAAAGCTTAAGTGGGTGGTTGCCAAATAAGTATACAGTGAATTATGATTCTGAGGCGAGGACCCTTACGTTTGATAAATTGCCTTTCCTTTTTGGAGGAATTTCTACACAAACAGGATCTCTTACATTTATGCCTACGATTGGCTATGCTGGAGTAACAATTAATTTATTTGATATCCCAACGGATAGATTGCTTCGCAGAGATTTCATTGAACAAAACATTCTTTCTCAGTATCGTGATTATAGCCCTGAATCAAAGAATATGGCGGTTTTAATCCATAAATCAATAGACCCTGAATTTGAAAAGAAATTAAATCATCCTTCAGTGCTTGTAAGGGTAACTACTCCTGACGGTAGGGTAGTGTCAGGATATGTTTCCAAGGATACTCTTAAGAGTGCTTGGTGGGGGAATCTATCGGCCGATTACCGCAACTTAGCTACTGGAGAGGCCGTGACTACGCAAATAGATAAAAATCGACTCCCTGGGCAATACAAATTGCCTGCTTATTCTTCTGATGATGCAGGAACAGCAGCAGGGTTTATGCCTCAAAAGAATTTGACTGAATCTGACGCAGGATTTAGTTTGAGAGTTTTGCGTAGTCAACAGGAACTTATCCCGTATCAAATCGGCGATAAAACTTATATAATAAGAACCGATAAATTATATGAACCTTCTCAAGGCAACCAAACTATTCATAATGATTTGGGCATTATATTTAATAATAATGAAAGTACCGTATCTCTGAATGGACATGATTATCGTATTTCCGAAAGTGATTTGACAGAATTCAGTCAGTTCCAAGGAAAAACAGCCGATGGAGAAGGATTGCCTTATTTAGGTTCTGGATTTCTTAATTATAAGAAAGACGACTGGATGGTTGCCAGTGCTTTCGGGGCAGCGGCATTTGACAGCTCACAACTAATTCCTCATTTTGGCAACCTGATCAGTCAGGGGTATTATGAACTCTTGGGTTCTTATGATATGGCTAAGGCGTTAAATTCTCAGGTAGCTATTGAAAGCACTATAGATATTGTAGATGGGGCTTGGACTACAGTGGATGCGGCTTTAATAGCCTCTTCTATATATACCGTTGGACTAAGTGGCCTTATTGGATTAGGAAGTGAGGCAGCTAGAAAAGCCGCGGTTACAGCAATTAAGCATAAAGTTCTTGCTGTTTTACCTTCGTTTAGCGGAAAAACCTTGCTACGAGAAGGAATGCGTGTGGGCGTAGATGTGTTAGCTACAGATGTTATTCATCATGCCATAACAGGACAGCATTTAGATTTTGATAATGTATTGCGCGCTACCTGGACTTCAGTTTTGTTTAGACATACTCGTGTCCCAGGATTGAGCAAAATTAGAAATGTTTTTTCAGGGACTTCTACTTCAAGCGGGTTGGCTCATGAGACAGCCATAGCCAGATATTGGAGTTTAACAGGAAGAGCATTATATGGCGTAAACCCGGCTATTTACGCCGCATATGAATGGGTTAATTCCGATTATTTCTTAACAGATAACATAACTACCAAGAATGAAATTTCAAAATATTTAATTGCTGCTTCTGCAATGACTCCGGGTGTAGGCTCACTTTTCCATAAGGCAGCTGAGGGCGTGGGAGCAATCTCTTTGAGAGGGTTGAAGGAGTTCGGCCTAAGTTTTGGTAGAAATTTAATAGGAAAAGATTACAGCTGGGGTGTGAATGCATTGCGGTGGGGTTGGTATGGCTCTGCTGCTGCTAATTATTTTGTGAATCCTTTTGGATTAAGTAAAGATAACCTTAATCGAGTCACTTTTGGAATGGTTGGTATGGGAATTTTAGGGCCGGGTATTTATAAAGGATTAAGCAATATCAGAAATGTTAGCTTGGCTAATGTTGCCAAGTTTTCTACCTGGCGTGGCGGGGCATATTATATGTCTCAGACCGTTACTCATATTACTCCGCAACTCATTGTCTTTAACCCGTTAATCGCTAGCATTCAAAATTATAATGCAACCCATGATAATTGGTTAACAAAGAGCATTTTTTATCCTTTTGATGCGAATTCTTATAAGAAGACTTATGATAGTATGTTGGGAGAATTAGAAGTGCAGGCAGCTCGAAGCCCGAGAGCGCTTAAACAATATGAAGAGTTAAAAAGAATTGATGCTGATTCTTGGAGATTTGCTTCTATATTTTGGGCTAATTCTGCGGCAGATGGCGCAAAAACAGGAATATATTTTGGGCCATTAGCTTCATTGGCGCGGCCGATACTTAATCCCGGATTAACCAAGCTGCCAGTATTAGGAGATTTAATGCAATCCTGGCAGGCAACCATAGGAGATACTATTATTAGCGTAGATAAATTAGATAAGCTATTAAGGGTAAATTCGTTGGTGGGTTTGACAAATAGCGCGCAGCGTTTTATTATGGAAGAGTTTGTTCGAGAATCCATAGCAGGTTGGACATTTAGAATGGTATTCGCACCTATTGGTTTTGGACAACCTGCTTCTAACTCTCCGAATTTTAGTTGGTACAACATGGCAATGGAGTTGTTGCAAGAATCCTTTGATGGCGTTGGTCGTCCGTCTATTTATAAAGGTAAAAGTTTCAACCCGGTAAAAATGAGTGATTTCGTAAATGATCATTATGCTACGAATAATAGTTATCCGAATGAAGCTCAGACAAAGAATTTCTTGAATAGCCAGGCTGGAGTCAGTGGATTCTTTGATCCCGCGGCAGGAGCTTACGGAGGTGCTACTCACGCGGAAGTAAACGATTATTTTGATGCCTTAAAGACTGCAGGGTTTGTTGATGCTTCAGGAGCAAGGACTCCTTTAGGCCTGCAGGCATTAGCGATCAGCGGCGCCCAAGCAGCAGCTACCGGAACGCCGGTGTTCGCGGCAAACGGGCCTACGGGCATAGACCATACTGTGGCAAGGGAAATCGGTGAAGGCTTATTAAGCAGCGGCCAGGCGCAGGTGGAGGTCCCAAGCAATGGCAGGACCCCTGAGTATGTCGTTTTCCATAAAGTTGATAATATCCAGGGAGTATTAAAAGGTACTGCGCTTGAAGGACAAAACGCCTTTGGTTATACAGAGCAGCGCGACGGAAAGACTGTCAGGGTAGTTTTTTATGACGGCACCAGGCAAACCAAGTTGCATGAGTTGACAGAAATGCGCACTTATAGATTGCAGGAATTGGATCAGCAGGGAAGATTGGCAGATGGAGCAGCCAGGGGAGCCAAACAAAGGATCGCCCAGATACAGGGGCAGGTTGATAATGATTTGAGCAGCATCGGCAGGCCGGCAACTATGGTTGAGAGAAACCAATCAACCGCCCATCTTTATGCTGATAATTTAGGGCATACTGCTACAGGTTGGCAGCCGAATGTTCAGGTAACAGGCAATTCTGTTCAAGGCCAGGGTAAATTAGAGATACCCATGGGAGATCCTTCAGTAGTGAGGATAAATAATCCGGGCAGGATACAGCAGGCAGGCAATAGTTTTGTTGATCCTTCCACAGTAACTATTAATAATCAAGGTACAATTACCGGAAGCGGCAATGCAAAGATCATCGATAGCAATGTTCGCATCACCGTGGGAGCAGGCGCACGATTACATACACAAGGCGATGTGGATATTGTCGGTAAAAATATAGATATAACCATAGGTGAAGGGCAGACTATGGCGATTGATAATCAGCGCATGCCAAAGGTAGAGCCTGTAGCTATGCCGCAATTTACTACAGGCCCGCCGGCAGTGGCGCCTATCTCTGCTCCTTCTTTTGCCTCTTCCTCAGCTATTGCTACCCCCTCTTTTAATTTAATTACTAATGATATAAATTCATCCCCAGCCATTGATATAACCAACGGCGGGAGATTCGAATCCATTAAGAATTGGTGGTCACGCTCTTGGGGAGAAACCGGTACCTTAAGCGGTTTAACCATGGGTTTATTAGGATTTGGAGATATGGTCAAAGGAGTGGAAAACTTTGAAACAACTCCTTGGGCATACCGAAGATGGTTTGCATCAGAACAAGGCCTTTCAATTGTGCGTCCTGGCAGGCAAGATGGATGGACAGTTACTGGTTGGTTGACTAATGATCTATTGCATGATGATCAGGGGAATTTGAAATTTGGATTAGGCGGGCAAAACGGGCAGAATATGCCTGTCGCAGAAGGAGTAACTTCTTCAAATCAGAATATTAAACCAGCGGTGAAAAATCTGCCTGAATGGATAGAAGTTCGAGAGGAAACGCCACATAATGCAGTAGCAGAACAGATTAGAAATATTCCGGTTTATCCTATCGGGGTAGATTCTGCAACAACACCTATTCAAGGGACACCTTTTGATAATCAAATGCCTTCTATCTGGGGAGGAAATCAGCCTGTTGAAGATAGAGAGAATCGTTTTGATCTTTCTAGGAATGTTGCAGGTATTACCTGGAAAGATCGTCTTGCTCCACTTCATGAAGAGTTAGCCGCGCAGTTAAAGCAAGAAAGAGTTGTAATCGGCAAGGGTATGGATGAGAAATTGGTTGTAGTAGATATAGGTATCGGCAAGGCAGGAGCGCCGACAACATTCGGCTTGGCAGAGAAACTTCAGCAGGCAGGTTTTAAAGAAGTAGAGGTAATTGGCGTAGATAATAATCCAAGATTTATTGCAGCAGCAGAGAGAGAAAAGGCCCGCCGAGGAATAAATAATGTTGAGTTTAGGTCAGGAGATTTTGATTTAGTTAAGGCAGGCTTAAAGAATATAGATGTGGTTATAGCAGCAAATGTGCTCAGAAACGATGTGTCTGCTCCTTATTATAATGAAAATGAGCAGAGAGAAGCATTTAGATTAATGGGGCAGGCTTTGAAGCAAGAAGGAAAATTGGTTGTGGCAGAAGGGCCATTCCCCGCGGCAATGAATAAATTTACTAGCCCGGAAATATCAAAGAATATAATAAGTTATCAAGCATTTGATCGTACGGGGAATATGCTGAGTCAGGCAACAGTTGTTCCAAATCTTGTAAAAGCATTTCAGGCTGATTTGCCCATGCCTTCCTTGGATTCTATCCCAGCCATTGATATAACCAACGGCGGGAGATTCGAATCCATTAGAAATTGGTGGTCACGCTCTTGGGGAGAAACTGGCACCTTAAGCGGCTTGACCATGGGGTTGTTAGGATTTGGAGATATGGTCAAAGGAGTGGAAAATTTTGAAACAACTCCTTGGGCATACAGGAGATGGTTTGCTTCAGAACAAGGCCTCTCAATAGTGCGTGCCGGCAGGCAAGATGGCTGGACCGTGACTGGTTGGTTGACTAATGATCTGTTGCATGATCCTGATGGTAGATTGAATTCATTCGGGAGAATATTAAGCGGACAACAATCTCAGGGAGACCTTGAGGTTTGGAGGCAATCAGGGGAATCTAATTTACCTATGCCGATTTGGGTAGAAACAGCGAGAAATGAAGAACAGCTTCTTAATAATCAATTAAGCGAAATAGAAGATGTAGTCGTTAATAGCCGGCAGAGAGATGTGTTTTCTCATGAAGGGGCCGGCGTAGCTTTAGAATCATTAAACAGAGTTAGAGAAGCAAGTTCTCCTTTACTTGCTTCTTCAGCGTATATGAATGATCGAGAAGCGCGTCAGATCGATAGCTTATTAGTAAATATACATAATGAAGCTGTGGCTAAAAATATCCTTCCTGCAATTTCTAGCCCTAAGGTAGTTAATAATGTAAAGAATCTGCAAGAGATCTTAGAAGTTGTAGAAAGGATTCCTGCAGAGTTATTGCACAAGTCAGCAAAACCAATTCCCTTGATCATTTCCAATTCAAGCGAAAAAGGCTTGAATGGTAATGCGGGAGTAGCGTATCATTCCGGTCGTCTTCCTGCGATAGTGGCATTTACTCAAGCTTGGGGCGCCAATAATGTACCAAGATTTGCAGGAACTAAAGCGCATGAAATAATCCATAAGCTGACGTGGGCCAGAGGAAAAGACGCAAGGCCGTTATTGAAACCTGCGGATGCTCTGGCTATAGCTAAGGTGATGGGTTTGAATAATTTGGTTCAACAGCTTGAATTAGATGAGGTTGTATCATCAAGCCAAGAGGAATTTGAAAATCGCTATATTGATCTTCTTAAGGGGAATTCAGTTGCTCTAATAAAATCACTAAAATCAGCAAAAGAATTAAGCGAGGAAGTGTCTGCGTTCTTGGAAGTAATTACTTATTCAGTTGAAGGCCTGTATAAAGAAAAATATTATGCTGATATTCTAAAAGAACGATACAAGGTTGATGCAAATAAATTGCCGCAAGTTTTAAGTATTCTGCAAAATGATTTCTTAAAAGCCGGTGATGATGTATATGCGTTTGGCGACGGAAGATGGTATAAAACGACACCGGCAGCATCTTTAAAAGTGAGCCCTGCCAGGTTTAATTTAGGCAATTTAAACAGTGTTTTGACACAAGCGAATCCAAACGAAAAGGCGACAGCTTTTTCCTTGCGTAATTGGTGGTCGCGCGGCTGGGGAGAAACTGGCACTTTAAGCGGCTTAATGATGGGCTTATTAGGTTTTGGAGACATGGTTAAAGGAGTAGAAAACTTTGAAACAACTCCTTGGACATACAGGAGATGGTTTGCCTCAGAACAAGGCCTCTCAATAGTGCGCCCCGGCAGGCAAGATGGCTGGACCGGAACTGGTTGGTTAACCAATGATATCCTGCATGATGAAGAAGGTAATTTAAAGCCGAAGCAATGGATGGATAAGGCAAAGGGCGTGTTTGGCAGCCTGAAGCAGAATTTAAGTAATGTTAAACAAACTGCTGTTGAGAAAATCAAGGCTTTTTCATTCGCGGGCTCAGGAACTGGCACAGGAGCAGGAGCCGGGACAGGTGAAGGTATTGGCACTGGTTTAGGTACTGGCGCGGGTATGGGAACAGGTTCTGGCGGGGGTACTGGAACAGGCACAGGCAGCGCTTCACCTAATTCAGCAATGGAATTACTAAAGAATGCTTTAAGACAACAGATTGCCGCTATGCAGAGCCTGAAGAGGAATATGGCCGAGTCATTAGCAGCAACAGCAGAAGAAGCAAAGAAAAAACAGGGTTTTATAAAGAAATTCTTAGGAGACAAGGCTGAAGATCGGGCTTTAAATAATATAGATGAACACATAAGATATTTAAATGATACATTAAAGAATCTGACTCCTGAATTTGCCTCTTTCAATTTTGTGCATTTTGTAATAAAAATGCCTTGGGCTTTTCCTGCTTATTTGCAGGATGCGGCGAAGTTTAAAAAAGAGTATCTTGTTGGCGCAAGTATGGAGGGATTAAAAGATTACTTCTCAAATCCTATCAATGGGAAGCAGATGACAGAAAAAGAGATAGGGAATATCCTGAAATTAGCTAAGCCGCATATTTCACAGGGCCGGTTAAGCGCAGAAAGCGCTGCCAATCTTTTCCAGGAAGTAACGCCTATTATAGAGAAAAAAGCAAAAAGCAAAGATATTTTCCAGGCTCAAGCGGCAAAAGAAGCAAAAGCAACCGGTTTTTTAGAATTAATTCAAACAGGGGAATTAGATCCTATGAGCCTGCAGCACATGAAAGATGATTCTTCGGCAGTGTTAAAGTTAGTGGTGGGTTTACTCACTATCGAAGATATTATATTTATACTTTCTCACGGCGAGAATATGGATATATTGCTTGCTAATACCAGCGGCCATAGCAATAGATTTAGCGCAAAAGAAATAATAGGGGCTATTGTTGAACGATTGGCGGGGGAAAAAGATTTATTGGAAGCAGTAAAGAAAGACAACAATCCTGCCGGCGCAGAGAGAAAGAGAGAAATAGGCGAGCTTTCAATGCCCGGAAGAGGAATTAATTTAATCTTACGCGCGCCGGAAGAATTTCCGTCTGACCATCCGCAGATGGCTGGATTAATGCAAGCCAGGCAGGGATATTATATTTCTCAAGTTGAAGCACTCGTGCCATCTGTCGCGGAAGCTAATCGCAGAAGCACCAAAGAAGACAAGAAAGAAATTGAAAGATTAGAAAGAGAGATATTTTATCAAACAGCGGATGCTGAGGAATCGCGGAATAATTTGTTAAGTAGTTTAGAGCAAGATGTACAGAAATTAAATGAGCATAAAGGTGAATTAGAGGCTGGTTTTGAAACGATGGTGGAGAAAGAAGTTGCAAGGCTTAAAGGTTTAAGAGAGCAGGTGGAAAAGATCAAAGCTTTGGCAAAAGCTAACTCCACTATGGAAGAAGACCTCAAAGCTATGGAGCAACAAATAGTAGAAATAGATGCGAGAATAGAGGAATTCAGTAAGCTCTTAAATAACCAGGAAGAAATGCAAAAGAGCAAGCAGCAGAAAATATCACAGCTTCAAGAGGTTATTAATAAATCCCAAGCTGAGATCGTAGGGCTGAAAGGGTTGACTCCAGAGCAGGTAAAGGAACGCAGCTTTCAGATGTTGAAAACCGGGGTAGCTGAATTGAGGGCATTAATTGTTGAGACGCAGGAATTAGGCGATAGTTCTTTGTTGCTTAAGGCTCCGCTTGAGCTGTTCAAGAATATCCCGGAATTCCAGGGATTCTTCAGCGGATTAGACCAGCATTTAGATAAAGAAAATATTCAGGGTGAAGCAAGGGAAAGAATCGTAAAGTTTAAGTTGGGCGCCTTGTTGAGGGAACGGTTTGGAGATAATTTATCAATATTATTTGTTCTGCTTAATACTTTGAATACAAATTATTCGCGCGGCGATGAGATCATTCAAGTTGCGCGGGCATTAATTGATAATCGAAGAGAAATCGCCCCCTTAAATACCGAACAGACATTTGAATTAGGCCGCATAATCTGTGATTTTGCCGCTTCAGGAAATCTTCAGGAATTCATCGACAGCTTTGAAGGTGTCATGGATCATCTTGAAGGCCTGGAGGTCAAAGGCCTTCCTTCGATGTACAGGGTATTGGGAGAAGACCGCGATGCAGCAATGCATCCGGATAATCGGCGCACCGATGGAATAGCTGTTTCTGCGGCGCCGTCTCAAAATCCAGGAACAGCCGCGGTTTATAATCCTCGTAACCGTAACGGCGGGTCGGATACGGGCGGGCATATCGTGTTCCATCCGCATGAATTATACGGATTTCTATCTCAATTAGATACGGATGAACATGAATCTGCGCATGCCGTATGGGACATGTTAACTGTCGAAGAAAGACAGGAAATAATCAATTTATTTGTAGGCACCCCCGAATCAAAAGCAAATCTGTTAAGGGCATTTTACCAGGCAATCGTTGATCATATAAGAAATACTCATGGAGAAGTGGACTTTATTGAGGAAATACTTGCTGCCTTTAAAATAGAAACTATCACAAACCCAGTTCAAATAGCGGAATTATTCAAATCTTTAGAAGCAAAGGCGCAGGAAAAGAAATTCATCATTCGCCCGGTATTGTATATTCACGCCTTTCAAAAGGCTGAAAACGGAGATTGGGATGAACTGGTTAATGAATCCTTGGGGTATCATGGTACGGTGAAGGTCGGCAGGGAAACTTTGCATTTAATAGGTAATTCTTCGGATGAGAAGGATAGCTTTGAAGCGAAGCTCAGGCTTACTGACGGGTTAAGAAATTATTACGAGTCTTACGCTTCCCTTTATGAGTTTGTGCGCCAAGTAATGGCAAAACACCAGGATGATCAAGAAGCCATGGAGCTTCTGAATAGGTTTAATGATACTGTTCAGGAAACAGAAACGCCTAAGTATTCCACAGCAACACAAGTCAAGAGTAATGAGGAAAAGGCGAAGGAATTACAGAAGAAGCAACAAGCAGCAGAGCAGGAGATTGAACGGATCGATCAGATGATTAAAGAAACACAATCACTAATACAGCAAATAGATGAAGGAAAATTAACTCCTGATGATCTGGAAAAAAGAGGATTATCGCGGGAGGCTTTGGCCAATGACCTGCAGCAATTGCAAAACCAGCAGACAGTATATGTCCAGGCCGCGAAGCCGGGTGCAGTTACACAGCCAATGCCTGAGGTTGTAGAGCTTGTTACTCCCGCTCCTGCCGCTCCGGAAGCTGCGCCTGAAATCGTGAATACCCCCGAAGACCAGGCAGTGGCACAGATAGCCCAGGATCTGGTCAAGGCCAAGAATGAAGCCCCGGGCAATTTTGCTCCGGTTGCGGTTACTGCTGGCGAATTCCAGCAGGTTGTAAAGTCCGCGCAAGTCATCCGGGAAGACGGTAATATCGAAATCAAGGAATTATCACGTATAGGTATCGTGCCTGAATATAAGGTGCAATTAAATGGTTCTACTTATTATTTCTCCGAGCCGTGCGTATCTCCTAACGGCAGGCCGTATTTCGTGTTATTCTTATCACGCGTAAGCCCTGAAACGGGAAAGAATGAGTTATTCGTCAGAATGGTCTATAAGAGCAATTCTCAGAATATCTGGAGGGTAGCTTCTCATTATGGCATGAACGGCTGGATTGGTAAGGGGATGGGTGAAGATTCAACCGATGCCCCTCTTGAATTACAGGCTGCCGTGGAAAGCATGTACCAGAATAAGCTCGCCAATGGCGGCTTGGCCAAGAAGGATGTTTTTTACGGTGTCTTGCAGGAAGGCGGATATGATGCTCCTGCGCAATTCAAGCATACTATCATTAGATTTAAGGAGAAAGGCGAAAAAGTCAATAATGGCCAGCCGATCGCGCGATTTACCCGAGCGAATGACCCGGCATCTTTGGAGTTTGTCCCGGGCTATGAACCTGATTTTGTCAATGGGTTGCAGAGCATAGAAGAAGGGTCGAATGACATTTACGGCCAGATCAAGGCATATAGGATAGCTTCTGCTAATAAGGAAGTCCAGTATTTGTTCAATGTTGACGGGGAAGGCCGGGTTTGGGTCGCTTCAGTTCAAAGTTTACATACTCGTGTTACGCGTTTTGGGGTAAGAGCAGTAGGAGTTAACGTTCCCAGTGCGTTGTTAAAACCGGCGTATGAATATTGGAAGCAGATACCAGTGGGTTTTGCGGGAAAGCGTCATCCCCGGTATGGTTCATATGGTGAAGCAATAGCGTTTAATAATCAAATTCCGGTAATTAAAGAGTTTAGAGTAAGAATTTTAGCTCCTCAGTCTTTATCTCAACCTGCATCTTCTCCTTTATTAAATAAAATCGAGCCTATAAAGCGTATAGAAGCTGTTTCTTTCCCATTATTAAAGATGGGAGGAGCTTATTCTCCTGCAGAGCTTCCTGGT
Organism: Candidatus Omnitrophota bacterium; assembly: GCA_041662125.1. Taxonomy (GTDB): domain Bacteria; phylum Omnitrophota; class Gorgyraeia; order Gygaellales; family Profunditerraquicolaceae; genus JBAZTA01. Next base: position 216,439 of record JBAZTA010000004.1, read on the forward strand.
TCAGGTAATTCATCTTCACCTGCAGGCCAGAGTGGCCAAGATAAGGGAAAGAGCCGGCAACTTCCATTACCACTTATTCCCACCACTATTCCTTTGAGCGCAAATGGGTTCTTCGGCAGCCTTGTCGGCGGCCTCTTAAGCCATCAGAGCGCGTTGTCTGCCTCTTCAGGCTTAGTCAGGCGGCAGTCATACATGACAGCGGTTGTGCCGGGTGCCCTTACATTCATATTGTCAAAGTTTGGAACTCAGTATTTTGGTGGCATAGGGAACAGAAGCTACGCGGCTGGAGTTGCGCAACTCCTCGCCGTGGCACCTGAAAGTGGAGCGCACATAGCAAGTATTGCAGATGTTCTTAGTGTTGTAGCAGCAGTTGGTACAGCAGTTGATGGTGCAGTAGTTCAAACGTTGTTGAGTGAAAGTTTGACTGGTTCTCGAACTGTGTCTTTCATCGAAACCAGAGGTTCGAAAGGTGCGTCCGAAAAAGGCGCGATAGTAGCAGGAAAGTTAGTCGAAACAGATAGTCAAGAAGTAAAGACAACCGGGTTGATCATCAGTGTCGCTGGCTTAGCAAGAGATGCAGTACAAACAGTAGGCAGTTTAGTTGTTGGTAAAGGTTCAGTAGGTATAGGTGTAACAAGGCAGGTCCTGAGCTTCGTACGTAGAAGCTTCATGGAAGGTGTAGAAAGAACAGCCGACTTCTTGCAATATGGAGAAATTGGAGGTTCGAGAGGTACGCCCGGAAGAGATAGTGAAGATGCCGGGAAAGATCGTTTAGCATCTAGCGGCAAAGCAAATAATGCCAAAAGAGAAGGTTCTAAAGGTGCGCCCAAAGCGGCGAACGTCTTATTTAGAGGTAACTATAATCCTGAAAGATCAAATGGCGCGCCAGAAAGAATCGGGTTACCGGTAATCCAGTCAGTTGGTAGCCTCGTCGTAGCAGTAGCCACAAGTCCTATATCTAAGCAAGTGCCTCCGCAGAATACTCGTGCTCCTCCGGTTTATCACTCAAACGATAATTCTCAAGATTCAAAAGTGCCTTCCCAGGGCGCAATCGTCATTGAAGAACCCGGATTAAACGGCAATACAACAGTTTCTGGCAGTAATCCTATCCTTTCTTTGAACGCGTTCTCGATTTCAGATCGCGCGCCGCCTTCATTTGGCGCAATCGTAATTACTTTATCTCGCTCCATTACTTCCGCTTTTAACCAAACCAAATCGATCCTGAACACATTATTAACCAATAAATTTGAAAAGCCGCTTAGCCTAATACTTACCGTGGCAGGTATATTAGGAGATTTTGCGGCTCAAGTTGTTAATGAGGGTCTCGCATTTGCCCAAAACCTCCAGGGCGTCCTGACCCGACTTGCTGGGGCCCTCATTACAACTTCCAAAAACTTAGGGGGTGTGCAATGTGTAAACAATATAATGAATTGGAATTCACGCATTTTGTCATCGATTCAACAGGTGAAGCAATCTTTGGAACAGCGCGTGTTAACGGTTCAGGCAGAGTCGCAAGCTTCCTCATCAATGGCGTCGTCAAGCAGCGTTCCGGAGAAGCTTGGGAAGAGCTCGACCTTGAAACTTCAGAATGTATTAGGAGAAAAGCAATCTCAGCTTACAGCCGTATACCGACATACCACGCGAACAGCCCTTTATTCTAATTTCACCAAGCAGCAGGCATTACCCGTGGCAGGATTAGTGCCTGCGGCTTGTGTAATGGAGGCCCTTCAGCCAATGCCCAAATACCTCCAGGGCGTCCTGACCCGATACGCTGTTAGGGCCTCTATTACTCAATCAAGTTCGGCGATCAGAAACGATAGCAGAAGATATAATGATGATAAGAAAGCCGCCAGGTTGATCGGATGGGTTATTACCGCAGCGATGTTTGGGGTAGGGTATGCCTTGACGATTACTGGCTTTAGCGTATTAGGCCCGGTATCCTATATATTAGGCGCGGCGATGTTCACACTTAAGATATATTCTTCGTGGGCCCGCACGCATAATAGGGCGGTATTAAGCTTCCCGCGGCAAATTCTTGTTATTGCAATCGTCATATATTCATTATTTTATCCTCAATACAAAATTGCCCAGCAGCGTTTAGCTCAGATCGAAGTCCGGTCGAATCAAATGAACACAAGCACAGATGAAGCCTGGTTAGCAAAGTTCAAAAATCACCCGAATTTGACTCAGGCGCTCAAGGATATTGCTAAATATAATCGGAAGATGTTTGATGCTCTGAAAAATAATAATCAAGCAGGCAATTTGGCTCTTTTGCTTTCAACGAGAGAATTTGACCAGTCTACAGGCGCGTATCTTGATAGTAAGAACTTAGGATATAAAGGGTGGGTATATCCTGATGAAGCCGCTATTCGTCTTAATTTTGGCGCGAAGCCGCTCTCCAAAGTGAACTTAATAAGAGACGCCCGGTATGCAGGAGTTAAAGTAAGCAAGGCAGATATAAAACAATTATCTGATGAAGAATTAGATCCCTTGAGCAAAAGAGGTATCGCTAAGAATATAATACACGAAGGGGATCATTTTATGAGATTAGGGGCGTATTATTCTAACTTCTTATCGCAGATGCTGGAAAGAAGAATGACAGCGTTTAATGCGCTCTTCTATGAAGAAAAAGCATTTGAAGCTGAAGTGGATTTCTTACGTAAAGCAAATTATCGAGTTACGGTATTAGAGAATTTTGAGTATTTTAAGCCAGCGTATGTTTCACAGAGGAAAATAGCATTGATCGGTGTTGTCTTAGGTGATGGCATGATGTTGGTTGGGCTATTATTCTTAATGAATATCAGAAGGTTCAAAGACGAAGAATCATCTTCTCCTATGGTGAGCAATAATTATAGGGAAGTTTTGAAGATAAAGTCTTCCAGCCCGCTGGGCGCGCTCGTTGCCGGGAAATTTTCCTCAAGCCCCATGCAGGACAAAGTTACCTGGAGCCAGGAAGCTCTGGAGATCATTAAGGTGCTGAAAGCTCAGGCAGTAAAAGAAGCGGTGAAAGAAGAAAGAACTTACTGGTTAGAAGGCGAAAACATAGAGAATGGCAAAAAAGTTAAATTGACCCTTGAAGCGGGCCTGGTAACCATTACGATCACCGGCCATGATCAGAAAGAAACAGTAGAGTTGATCGAGATGCTCAGAGCGCAGCTTGCGAAAGGCAACCTTGAGTATGTGCTTAAATCCATGCCGTTGAGAAAAAATGATGTTACAACGGCGGTATTCGCTCCTCAAGAGGCGCTGAGCTATACAAAGGAAGCAACTATTGTCTCGTTGCCATCTTCCAGCCCGATGAGCGAATCCAGCCAGAAGATCACCCGCGATTTCTTGCTTGCTAATATCCCTGAGAAATATATCGCCACCAGAAGAAGCTCTGGGTTACCGGTTATTACTCTTGATGATGCCAGGAAGATAATTGAGATCAATTTCTCAGCTACCAAGGGCGTCTGCGGCGAAGGAAGATTTGATATTGTAACTGAGATCCTGGAAGCTATGTTACCGCAAGATATTTCTAAGGATAAACTTGTAATCGCTAAGAATTTAATAGCTTTAATGGTAAGAAGTATGGGATTAACCGGGGCTGAAAACATCATTATGAGCTTTGGGTTGATCAATGCTTGGATTGCCCGCGCGGCTGCATTATCAAGGCCAAACGGCAGGGCAGCGTTGGAGATATTATCAGAGTTTAAAGCGCAGCTTGGTCTGGAAGAGGTATTCAAAAAGATATTGAGCGGAGATAAATTAGTATTTACCTCTCCGAATGAGCAGTCATCGAGCGCGATATCCGTTATCGAAAGAAAAGAATTCTATTACAGCATGATCAGGCATGCCAGATTATTTACAAGAGAGGTAAATAGGGGAGGGGCTTGTTTGTCTCATGCGGTAGTCTTAAAGATGCTCTTAAATCGTATTGATCCATCTCAAACCGTTGAGATTAAGATCGACACTGAAACTTATGAAGAACGATCACAAAAAGTTGATGTGGCGATCCATTTCTATGTTGTTACTTTCGACGCTGTTTTAAAGAAAGAATTGTTAGTTGACGCGTATCCTGCTTATGGAGAAATTGCTGATGGAGTAGACAGAAGCGAGGAAGGCGTAATCTTAACGCAGGAAGAATTGCAGGAATTGCGCGCAATTTATGGCGAAAAATATTATCAAGGTAGAATAATCCCGGATAATCAGGATCTCGTTACGATTGATACGGCTGCAGTTAAAGCCTTAGAGCAAGAGTTCACTAAAATACTTAATGATAATGAGTTGTTTAATATGATCATGAATAAGGCTTCGGTGAATTCCTCAAGCCCTGTGAAACAGGATATAACCTATGGCGCGGTGGTCAGAGGTGAATCGACTACAGAAGAAAATATAACTATTATTCATATCGATGAAACAAGGGGCATGCCGATCGTTTCTGCTTTTCAGCATTGGCTGAGAATACGGTATCGTAAGGAATACCCGATCTTTGGTTTGGAAAAGGGCGAGGTTGTGAGGGCAGATGGACGCTACCTTAAGACGGGAGTTGTTTATTATACTCCGGCAGCAAAGATCATTTTGGCTCAGGCAGAGACTGCCAAAGATTTTGATTCAATGGGTAATTTTAAGGCGTATACCGGCCCGGTGATCTTTGCGCATGGGAATGTGTTTAACGGTATCCTCTCTGAAAGAGACCTTGGGATGGCGATCAGTCAGTATATTAAGTTTTTACGGGATACAGAACGAATTGATAAAGTATTAGTGATGGTTTGTAATCAGAAAGCTGGTGTTATTGAGCCGGTAGCAGGGGTTGAGACCGTTTACGCGAAGACCAATATTACTGAGATCGTTCCCAATGATTTTGTCGATGCTGAAGGATATTCCAGGCTATTTGACCGGATACCTGCGGATATTAAAGCAGGGTTTATTTTACCGACCGTCTATGTTGCCGAAGGCCAAGGTTGGGTCAAGGCAACATCGAGCCCGTTAAAGCAGGTTAAGGATTATGGCGCGGTGGTTAGAGGCTGGGCAACTTCATTCCCCACGAAAGCAAAACAGATGTTGATAGATAATAAAGGATACAAGATCGCTTTGCCATTCGCAATCGCAACTGTTGCCGCTATTTTCTTGCCGGGTATTGCTCTTCAGATCGGGCTTTTGGTGAAGTCAAACGCTGCTCTGCTTACTCTTGCAGGAAAGCTGCAATTGGCTGGATGGGTCTCAAGCCTGATCCTGGCAGGTAGTGTGTTCCTTTCGTATTCATATTTAATATTCCATAATATTAAAAGGACCTGGAATAACCAAGACGCTTTATTAGGTTACAGCATAAAAGAGATATTAGGTAAGGCTGGGCATGCGGAATTCAGCGCTCATCCTGACCGCAGCGCTATTGACTTGGCGATTTCTTATTTAACACAGCATAATTATAAACCCGCGGAAAAAGGCATTATTCATGAACTTGCGAAAACTTTTACCGGTATAGGGTTGGTATTTACTATAGGATTATTTGTTGCTTTTATGGCGATCGGCTATTTTGGCCCCGCTGCAGCTTTGTTGGACATCGTGAAGTTTAGCGTTCTTTATACCGTGTTTTCGCGTATTTTGATCAGCGCTACCTATTGGTTCTTCTACAATTCTTTGACCCGTAAGACCGCGGAAAATGACCTGTTGGCAGCGTATCTTGGCGGTGATTTATCTAAAGTCGCGCATCAATTCGCAGTAGGTAAACGGCCTTTGACCATTTCCGATATTAACAAAGAAGTCGCGCGATATAAGCTTGAAATAGCTTTAGGCATGACCTGGCGGTATCGGTATGATCTTTTTGCCGCGCAGATGTCGCATCGTTTCCCGTTAGCATCAGCAGTCCTGCTTTTCTTCAAGAACAGGATCTCAGTGATCATTTTAGGTTCTATAGTTGTTCCGGTGATTATGGCAAAATTCATTCCGGGATTGATCGATGCATCTATTTTCTCTTCAGAAGTATTGCAAAATGAATTCACCCGGTTACATCTGCCTCATAAGGTCGCTGAATTATTGCATACGGTATTCCTGGTCTATGGCTTCAGATATTTAGATTGGAAGAAAGTTCGCAATGTCTTTACCGATGTTTTAGTCGGTATTCGTCATCCGGGAATGCTTTCGATGATCAGCGGAATGTATGATCTCCATGAAAATATAACCAATGAAATTAATGGATTAGAAGCACGGCTTTTGGATACCGGTTTAGGGCTTAGTGAGAGAGAGAACATGAGGATCTCCCTTGGCCAGAGAATGCAAACAAGAGCAATACTTGAAAACAATATCAAAGCTATGCTGGAAAAAGGTATTGTTAATGCTTCCGGCAGGCCGAACTTAAAGAAATTATTGCAGGCAAAATTGAATAATAACGGAGTAGCCTTAGAAAAGAAAAGCAGTTTAGGGAAGCTGGGATATTGGTTTGTGTATTATGCTGTCCCGTCATTGGTTACCCTTGCGGTATTTATTCCTCTTCTGCCGGTGCTGGTTATTCTTTATCCCTACGTTTGGAATAGAGAGCGTCAAAAGAAATCAGTCAATAGGTTAGTCGAATTTGCAGGTAAGGAAGGTTTAGGATTCTATTCAAGCTTTGTCTATGTCTATACCATTGGCGCGGAAATCAACGGTGTTATACAGGGAGCAGATTATTTAGCGCAATATCCGAATGTGATTGTCAGGTCTCTTGGCTATATAGCAAGCAACTGGGCGCATGCCTTAGAAGATAGATACGGCGTTATTGCCTGGGGCGACCATGTGAATACCGGCATACTCAAGAATGTCTTCGGGCTTGATATCGCCAACAACTTATATCATGCCGTAGGCGGTAAGGGAAGCCTTGAAGAAGTAAAAGTTAAACAGGAATTTATGTCACGCTTTAGCGCCGAAGAAAAGAAACAGGTCCAAGAAGCCATTGATGTTGTTGAGGTTTTGAGCGCCAAGAAAGAGCTGACGGATGCTGAAAAAGAGGCTTTAACTCAGAATAAGATGAAATTATTAAAGATAGATGCTGATCATACTGAAAAGCAGAATAGAAAAGCATTGAAAGACTTAGAAGCAAAAGCAATTCGTAGCCTCCAGGAAGAAAAAGCCTTGAAGGAATTAAAGATGGCGTTGGGACGCCAGGATCTCTACGCGCTGGAATCTAAGTTAACCGCGATTGAAAATGACAAGACAGCCAATCAAGCTTATCGTAAAGCTTTGATCGCAGAGGTAAAAGAAGCCATCGCTAAGACAGTAGAAACTATCGAGAGCATGCAGAATGCCTTGAAAGAAGCCCGCATCAAAGAACTCAAAGCGATTTCTGCCCGTGAAACCGATACCGGATGGTTCAATGTTATTTGGGCAGGCGCAAAAGATATTCAGTTGTTGACTGAACTGTTGGCAGAAGCCGGATACTTGAACGGCCGTGATGCCACGGTATATAAAGGTATTGAAATATTCCATAAGGTTTATGGCAATGAAAAGGCTGGCGCGAATTTCAACGAAGCCGATTGGAAGAATTTGCTCAGTGAATTGGTCGCTTCCTATGAAGGTAAGGCTCATGAACAGGAATGGAAGAAACAGCGTTATCTTATCGAAGCTTACCACTTAGGCAGTATGGCGCCGGAATTAAAAGCGGTTTTTGAAAATAAAGAATTAAGGGCGCTGGCGAAGGCAAAGGAAATGGATTACGCGGAATTGTTCATGCAGGTCCTGCATATGACGACTATGACGCCTATGGCTTCAATGGATTTCAAAGACGACAAATTCTTCGCTCAGGCAGTTGAAGGTGTTATCCGCTCGGTCTTAAATGATAATACTCCTGCTCCCGCGAAAGGCAAAGCTCCTGTGGACGGCGGATATTTGGGTATGGCGCCTGCGCAGGCCCGTATTACTTTAGATATGTATAAGAATAAAGGCCAGGTGATCTTAAATACATTACCTGAAGATGAACGCATGATCAAGCCGGTCGTATATAAGGCAATAAAAGCATTTGAAAAAATGAACAAGCCTATCCGCGCGCCTCCATTCGTTATCAAAGTGATCAATACCAATACTCTTACTTTTGGCGCGACCATCGAACATAAATACGATGTCGATTTTATCTATATTGAACGGCCGATCATCAATAATCCGCGCTATGATTTAGTCAGCGTTATATTACATGAATTATCAGCCGCGCGTGGCAAGACTCATGCTGAAAACGTGAAGGTCGAAGAAGCTTATACAAAAGCAAAGCAGAAAAAATCTAAAGCGGTAAGATTAGAGCAACCGAAAGTAGAAGAGAAGAAATCAGAAACCGCCGCGCCTGCGGCTGGTAAAGTTACCGGCGAAGGCGATGCCCAGTATACCCAGGGTATTATCTTCTTGAGTCAGGCAGAACGTACCAGCAACGCGCAGGAAAAACAGAACCTCTTAAAACAGTCCAAGGCCGCGTTGGAAAAGGCCCTGGAAGATGCTGGAATCGCGGTTTCTACCCGTTCAGCCATCAAAGATTGGTTAAAGAAAGTCAATAAGCTGCTGGTTGAGCCCGCGCGTAAAGTCGTTACTTCTGAATTACCTGTCGCGTCCGGCAAGGCCCATGCTGAGAATGTTAAGCTCGAAGAAGGCGCTACAAAAGTAGAGCAGAAAGTAGGCGAGGCCCATTATACCCAGGGTATTATCTTCTTTAACCAGGCAGAACGTACCAGCAACGCGCAGGAAAAGCAGAATCTCTTAAAGCAATCCAAAACCTCATTGGAAAAAGCACTGGAAGATGCCGGCTTATCCGTTCCTTCCCGCTCAGCCATCAATGACTGGTTAAAGAGGGTCAATAAACTGCTGGTTGAACCCGCGCAGAAGATACTTACCGCGGAAGCAGATGAGCAGCACGCCTCTATATTAACTTATGCTCAGTATCGCGCCTTCATACATGAAGCATCCCAGAAATATAATATTCATCCTATATTTATCGACGCGATAATCGGCGTAGAATCACAAGGCAATCCGAGAGCGGTGTCTCCTAAAGGCGCTATGGGCCTGATGCAATTAATGCCCGGGACCGCTCGGGGTATGGGTGTCAGGGATCCTTTTGATCCTCGCCAGAATATTTTGGGCGGCACGCGCTATATCCGGTATTTAATGGATAGGTTCAATAATGATATCGCGATGGTCCTGGCATCGTATTTAATGGGCCCGGAGAGAGCCGCAGGATTAGGTAGAGAGCGGGCGATCGTTTACGCTAATGCCGCCGCGGATAATTACATTATCAAAGTAATGGATACGTATCGCGTTGAGATGACGAAGAAGCTCGATCGTTTAAATAAGAAGCTGGAAAAAGTCAATAAAGCCGCGGATAAGATCACCAAAGACGCCGTGGAAGTTAAACTCAAGATAGAGGATGCGCACGCGAAGCTCTCTGAGATCGAAAAGCAGGCCAGGAACGCTCAATCAGACGATGCTAAGGCTGTATATGAAGATCTGTTAAAGAAACAGCAGAAGAAATTAAACGATCTTGTCGGCGAGCGCATTGAGCTGGAACGCCAATTGGGCATTAAGTTTAACGAACGCGGGACATTAGAAAAAGATATCCTGCAGGAAGAGTTAAAAACAAGAGGAAAAGATCTTCAGGATAGGCAGATTAAGCCTTTACAGCCTAAGCCCATGCAGTCAGTTAAAAATAATACAAGCAGATTAGATCACGCTTTCTATGGTGCTGATGTAAAACAAATCGAAGCGCAGCTCAAGCAGTATACGAGCGAGAATAAAGTCCGGGCTGCGGTTGCTGCTGAAGCACAGTCCGTCAAGGATGGGTTTGCGCAGGCTGAGAAATTCTTCGTAAGTAAGGGTAAAGAAATTAAGTTTAACGGTAATGTGAAAGTCGTTGATGTGGAAAGAGGTACTTTTGGCGCGGCAGTAATTGATAATACCTTATATGTCGAAGCCGCGTTATTAAAAGAAGATTTTGGCCGCGTAGTGGTGCATGAATTTAGCGGATATAGCCATTTCTGGAGCAATGTCGCTGAATTTGAATTCAGGGTAAGACGTTTCTTCGCGTCTGTTTGGCAGTCATTGATTGGCGCGAATGAAGCAGTAGCGCCGGCTGTAAAGGTTGAAGCTGTAGCCGAAGCAAAGGTTGTTGCTCCTGTTCCTGAGAAGCCGAAGGTAAAAGAATATACGGTTAAGGATAAAGATACCTTATCTAAGATCGCAAAGAAAATATTAGGTAATGCTGATTTATGGCCGCGAATCTACGCGGATAATAAAGCGGTTATCGGGAAGAATCCTCATCGTATCAAAGAGGGGCAGAAATTGATCATCTCTCTTGAAGCTTCAGTTAAGACTGAAGAGCCTAAAGTAAAGCCTGCAGCCAAGGTCGCTCCAGTAGCTAAAACCATACCAGCAGCTCAAGCCGCACCGGTTTCTCCTAAAACTGCTCCTGCAGCCAAAGCAGCAAAATCTAGTGAACCTCAAACTGTACCAGCTACTGAAAAACCGCGCGCTCAGAAACAGGTAAGAACAGTAACAAGAAGCACGAGAGTGGTTGAGGAATCTGCGAGGCTTCCTCGCGCATTACCTGTTGCTACAGATAATAACGCATTTTATTCAATCAGCGAGATCGTGGTCACTGAAACCGATGCCAAGTCGATCCAGCCGCCGGCTGATCTGAAGGCAGGAGAAAAGTATTTCAGGGCAGAAGCAAAATTAAAAGACGGCACGACTCATTCCTTTATGGTCAGAGGTTTATCAAAGCGTTTTGTTTATGAAGGCAAGCAGTTAAAGAAAGACGAATGGGTTGGATTAAAGGCTGATAACAGCGAAGTGTATATTAATGAAAGCGTCTTAGGTAATGTCAAGAAAGTTTCTGTTTCTGCAGGCCAATTGTATCCTTCAGTTGCCAAAGAAATTCCTATCCAGGGAGATATGCCGAAATATATCCGCACCATTGAAGCTGAAGAAAGATGGAAAACCCTCACCAGAAAGTTGTTCGGAGAAAAGAACAGAATATTCGCATCCATTGTTGGAATAGATGAAGGAAAGGTCTTTGCTCCTATTAAAGAATTCAGCGACTATAAGAGTTATTATAAATTCGTGGTTAATCCTAAGGGAGCTTTAAGAGTTGATTTGTATTATTACGCGCCTGATGCTCCTGGAATGATTAAATTAGGAGACCGCGTTCCTTCCAAGAAAGTTTCCGAAGCAGAAAAAACCGGAATCCCGTTAATCCCGATCGTCAGCTGGAAAGATGAGCAGGGTAATTCCCACAGAGGTATTTTAATGGGCGGTGTGGATGCCTCTAAACACAAAAGGGAATTGTCCGAATCATTCCAGAGAAGCCAGATGATCGAATATGAGGTTTTAAGTATTTTAAGCGAGCAGGATCCGCAGAAACAGTTCGCGATGATCCAGCAGAGCGGCCTGCCGTTTAGCAGCAAGCCTACTCAGGCACCTTCAAAGCCGTATGTGGCATTCTCCATCAAGATGAACGATTTCGCTCATTACCTGACTATTACCGCCTTGTTCACTGATGATGACCTTAAAGCTGAGATTGAAAAAGGCGCTGAAACCTTGATCTTGAAGGACGGCAGGAAAGCCCATTTCCATAAATATGTGGGTGTTAACGGAGAATTAACTTATGAACCGCGGCCTATCAGAGGCAAGGATGTCGGTATCACGGTTGTTGACGGCACCTTTACGGATGACGCACTTACCGGTGAACGTATCGTATTCGGCAAGAATATGGCGCTGTTAAAATTGGCTTGGGCAACCATGGGCTTGATCACCTGCGACATTGAATTGAGCAATTTGAAGAAGCAGCTGGATATGTTCCCTAAATATATGTTCCTTGAATTCGGGCTGATGGCATTCAACATCGCCAGCGGTATTGTTGGTATTCCTGCTGGCCCGATTATCACTGGAGGGGTGCGTTTCTTGTTCAATATGTGGAGCCGTTATAGCGCGCTTCCAACCTGGCCGACAAATAAGGAATTCTTAGAGACCGCCACAGCGTATTTAAAGACGCAGGGTAAAGGTGATTTAAGCCCTGCTCAGGCTGAAGCGGTAATTCGTCAGTTCTCTGATGCCGAGCTTAATGCCATGCTTAAATATTATCGCAACAGCGCGATGGATGCCAACTTAAAGAATATCATGGCTTTGGTGATGAGCATTTGTGAAGCAACAGGTGTTAATTCATCAGGTATCTTTAGGGATATTATTAATGGTATTGATCCGGTTAATCTGACGGTAAGCATTAAACCGTTATTATCTTTGATCGTTGGCCAGCAGATATTGGCAGGTAAAGGCGCTGGTTTAGGCGAGATCATTAAAGGAGCTTCATTAGGTAACTTGGCGCAGTTCGTCGACATTGGGATTGATCTGGAAGCTATCATTAACACCGGCAGTGACGCCATGGGCAGGATGAAAATGGATCGTCCTTTCCCGTGGGCGCCGAGCTTGAAATCGCTTATGGCATACGATCCCAGGATTTTCGGCTTCCCGCTGTTAGCCTTCTATAAGAATAACAGGTTAAAGGAATTTTATAATTTAAAGAAAGACGGATTTGCCTGCGAGTTTAGAGAAGGTTTCCCGGATTATTTTGTGGAATACAATAGAGAGCAATTGGAAGGCATGGTTACCAAGGGCGAGGTGGATCTCGTGGGTTACGTGCGGACCAAGAATGGTAAGCCGATACTTCCTTTATACGCGACCAAGAAAGGCAACATTATCCTTTATGGAAAGAAAGCTTTGCAGGAAGGTTTCGAATTTAACAAACGCGAGATCGAACGGTTTGACCAGTATTATCGCACCTTTGCCGAAGGCGGAGCTGCTCGGCAGATCGTTGAATCTCCTGAAACACTTTCACCGAATGATAGGGAAGCAGTTATCGAAGCCGGTGCTAAGGCTCAGAAAGACGCGTTAGATTTGATGTCCTATTTGATCGATGCCAGGAATTTATCCGTAAAAGGCAATCTGAGCTCCGCGGAAAAGGCCCAGTTAACTGAAGCTATGAATTATTTAAGGGCTAAAGGACTGAATGAAAAGAGCCTGCTTGATATTGACCGGAAATTTACCAGTTCATATATTTACCTGGATAATAGAGGCAATAAAGTCAAAGTCGTCATTTTCTATTCTCTTGAAGATGTAGAAAAAGGCGTCAAGCAGGAGAAGAAGAACGAGCAGATCTTAGAAGGCGTGCAGAAAATGTATGAAGGAAAGCCTGGCGTTATTTTCCGCACGGCTATTCCGGAAAACGGTAAGTATTCGATCGGGCCGGTGGTTGAGAAAGACAGTAAGCTCGTAGGTGTCCAACTTGAAGAAGCGGCGATCAATCGTTTGTTCGATACTATTGACAAGCTTCCGCTTTACGAAAGGATCCGTATCCTCTTTAAGAATTTCAGCAATTTCTTGATTGAATATGACGTTGCCGGCGATGGGAACAAGCAGAAGGTATACGCGACTGTCAACTTCCCGCTGGATAAAGAAGTCGTCAGGGTTTTTAGAAATCCGATAACCTTAAGGCCTGAATCCTGGACATTCTATAACGGGCTCTTAAGAAAGATCGTTACCCCTGATTCCATAAGCGAGATTTTCTATAATGATAAGAAGATCGAAACAAATGCGGTGACCTATCATAATGCGGGAAGTGTTACGAATCCAAGCAAAGGCCCGGTTATCGAGAAAACAGAAACCATCATGCATTGGATTTTGGACAAAGACAGGCAGGACGTCAGCCCCTATGAATTCCGTATCGCTAAGAGACGTACTGACCTTCGCACCGGCAAAGTGGACGATGTTTATTATGGTTTGTTCTCGCAGCCGGTTGAGATACGCGATGGTAACTGGGTCACCAGGATCAAATATAACGCTTATGAAACTCATAGCGATGCCACAACCACCTTTAAAGGTATTACGGTAATTACTGCCGCGGTGGATTGGAAGAATGGCAAAGCTACCAAGAATGATATCTGGTGGTTTAATTATAAAAACAAGATCAGGTTAGCGCAGATCGACAGCTTGCTTGGCGGCAATGGCAGGATCATTCATAAAGATACGAAATTCGCTGATGGTATTAATAGAAGATATGTTCCCGGTTTCGATGCTATCGGAAAAGAAATTTCCGGACAAGGCCTCAAATGGGATACCGTGAATAATAAGTGGGTGTCTGAATTCAATTATTTTGGTTATATCTGGAATAAAGGCGAGCTTACCCGCACCAGAATAGAATTACTTAAAGGTAAGGGTGAGTTTGAGAAAAAGGTCGATGAAGTATTCACCGCGCAAGGGCTGCCGAAGCAGGAAGTCGATATGAAGTTTAAGCTTAAGAATAACGGCAAAGAAATCGGCTGGCTGGAGCGTGTAACCGATTATGCCTATGATATGACTTCAAAGGTTCATTGTCCGTTGATCGCCGATAGAGGAAAGACGCATATCAGAGGCAGCCTTAATGGCAAGGCGTTTGGTTTCGATTACACGGAATCTGGAGCTGAAAGCTACGATAAGGGCGTTCTTACCTTAAAGCTTAATGATAAATTAAGCCTTTTGACCTGGTATGAAAAGAAAGATTTGAGCCAGCGCAATCGCACGAAAGAAAGCTCGTTATACTTCCCGGTTGGCAGGGTTGCTCGTGAAAAGATAGAATCCATCTTTAAAGGCACGGGGATCTCTTGGGAAGCGCTGTTCGTAAATCCAAATGAAAAAGACCTCTTATTTGCCGTAAATTTCGAAGGTATATTAAAACGTTTATTGGCTGATTCAAAAATTGATGAGAACAGGAAAAAAGCGTTATTGAAGGAATTATTACCTCTTTGGGAGAAAAGCGACAAGGTTGAAAGAAGGATCACCCATCATTTTAATGGCAAGATAGTCAAGAAAACCGGTTTGACCTATAGTTTTTACGATACTGCCGATGATTCAAAAGTCGAGAATATATTCCCTGACGATAGAAATAATCCTAAATTATATAAGACATCTTTTGCAACAAATTATGATCCTGATACTGGGGAATTAACCATTCAGATTGAAAATGAAGAGGTTCATCTTACTTGGCAGGAAACAGCTAATAATTATGACCAGAAGATCAGGGTTATGGACGGATATCGTGTGCATACTCTCGCGAAAGACAAAGTTACGGCTTTCTTCGGGGAAGATGCATCTTGGAAGCAGTTCTTTGTTAATCCGCAAGGCGATTTGGTGTTGAAAGAAGATCTTTCTGAAATCGTTGCTGAGTTGAAATTAGACAAGAGTAAAGAAAAAGCCTTGCTAGATCTCTTGAGACAGCGTTCCGGGCTTGTGTCTAAGGAACAGCTGGTGCATATCTTTGGGTCCGATGAATCTGCTTGGAAAGGGTTTGTGGAGAATCCGCAAGGCGAGTTGGTATTTAAATTAGAGCATCGGAAATTGATCACTCAAACAGTAATTACACAGGCTCAAAAAGATTGGCTCATAGCTAATATGCAGGCAGGAAGGTTTGTCAAACTGGAAGAAAGAGGCCTCAAATATGATGGGGTGAGTAAATCGATCAATTTGGCAATGACTACAGAAACTACGTTTATACGCGAATATCTTGATGATCCTATCAGGAAGGTCCATGGAGAATCTTGGCCGGTAGAAAAAGATGGAAAGAAGAGTATGGATGTTAATGAAACCAATATGGGTAAAGTATTTGATAATAGCGGAAGAATTAAGTATCAAGGGCAAGATAATTATGAACACAAGAAATCCGGCCGCAGAGTAACTTCGTATTACCAAGACGTAAAGAATAATATAGGTAACCCCGAAGAAGTGTCGATCATGAGAAAGGGTGCTCAAGGCAACTTAACCCCGGAGACAACCCTTTATTTGTTTTATCTTTTTGCCTCTTCCTTAAAGAATAATCATAGGTATTATGGACATATAGATATTCCTCAGTTGAGCGCCAGGACAGTATTCAATGGAAATGAAAGTCAGTATATTTATGCTTTGGCCAATGCTACTTCTTTGGATAATGTCACCGGTAATATTAATTTTAAGGTTAAAAAAGGATTTGAGTTAGGGCTTAAGCAAAGGAATGACTTAACATATGCCTGGCTCAGGAGCAAGGTAAGCGATACTTTCTTAGATCTATCTGATTTTATCACCATGGTTGGCTATGAAGAGGTGAGGGATAACCGTGGAAGGCCGATCATCAGAAAAGATGATTTTAACCGGGTTAATGATCATACTCGTTTTACTGACGGTAATCCTCAGTGGATCACGTTCTTGCGGTATCCGCGGTTTGCGTTAATGCCTATTGGGTTAGATGGATATACCTATGAATGGAGTCAAGAAAAAGGTGATAGTGAAACTCAATATGAACAACCTACGTGGTGGGCAAAGGCTAAATTCTTCTCTCAACTCGATAATATAAAGGACAGCGATTGGATAGCGCGTTGGGATAATCTGCAATTCGATAATGGGTTCTTAACATATGACGTGAAAGATATTCGTGAAGTATCTTTGGTAAAATCAGCGCTCAAGCTTGATGGAAGGCTGCAGTATCAGGATTTCAGCGGACAACAGTATTCACGGCTCTATTATAACTATCAGGAATTGCCGGTTCTTTCAACTATTCTTGAAGATCGTTTTAGCTTCAAGTCTATCTTAAGAGTTTTGGGAATCTCAAAAGAACAAGCCGAGGAGCATAAAGCATTAGAAGAATTAAACTATAACAATTTCGAAATTAAGATTTATTATGAAAAAGGCGTTGATAATAAATTACACCAGTATGTTTTGATATCAGAAATGGTCCAGTCTCCCACGCCTTTGGTAAAACGCATGAACAGGATCATGAGAGACGGTAGGTTGTGGAGCGTCATAGAGATTGAAGAAGGCGGAGAGTTTATTCGTTCTGATGTTTATGATGTTACCTTAAAAGATAAGTTCAGAAATTCAATACCTGGTGCCGGCGTTGGTTTGATCCGTAGTTTGCTGGGAGGCTCACGCTTTGCAAAGGACGGGGAGAATATTGAAGCTATATATAGGAAAATTCAGGCTGCAGGGAAAACAATTGATTTGAAGAACGCCTTGGATGTCATGAATAAGAATGGCCTGTATATTGACAGGGAAAAGCAGGTGATTAATTATCTTGGGTATTTCGGTATAGCTGGTTCAATCATCTTCTATGCTTTATTGATACCCTCATTATTAATCGCTATAGCAGTATTGATAAGGAAATTAAGCGGTATGCTAGTGAATAAAAATGTTAACGTAATGGAAGTGGGTGTATTAGCCGCAGCATTATCAAAGGCAGGGAAAAAGCAAAATATTCCAAGCAGTTCGATTAAAGCAATCGAATGTGCGCGGAAATTGGTTGTCTTGCGTGAGCTCTCTGGTCCATTTGTAATCTCAAAGCTGATTGGTACAAAACAAGAACAGTTAGAATGCCTGGGGAATTATTTGAAGGCTTCAGGGTTTACTGCTGAAGAAGTTAAGGCGATTCAGGCATTAACTGCGGCTGGAAAACTTAAGTTTGAAGAGGAGCACGTTGATCCTCGGAAATTAGCGCGTGCCCCGGCGATAGTCCCAGATGGCTTAAAAACAGCTCGCCTTTTATTGCAGGAAGCTGTTAATATCAATTATCCCAAGGCGTTGGTTATCGAAAACTTGTTGAATAATAAGCTTATTTCTATTGAGGATTACGAGAACGCGGTTAAGCTTCAGTCGGAGCGCAAGGATAGCATCGGAAGAAAATACGCGGCTAAAGCCCTGTGTTGGGAAGCGGTCGTGCGGATTCTGGTGAATAAAGCCCAGGATAGGGTGATTATCGACATGAAAAAGGCGGTTATAAGCAAAGAGCTTATCGAGAGTTTGCCGACAACCCCCGAAGGAAGGGTTTTACGGTATATAGTCGATAACGGCATATTTAGTCAGGAAGACTTAATCCGGTTCGCTCAGGAAAGACAGCCGGTCAGTATGGTGGAATACGTTCAGTCTTTGATCAGCGAGAAAGTCCAGCGTCCGGTGTTCCAATACTTGGAGAATAGTATCTACAAGGGGATAATTAAGAGCGAAAAAGTTAGGGAAGACGCCTTCGATACAGTGTTCGCTCGGATCTATAAGGCGGTTTCCCTGTTTCCCTATCTGCTCGAAGAGATCAAAGGCAAAGTAGCGGCGGATATGAATATCACGCATAATCCTTATCCGTTGTATGAGAACGCGCAGGCAATGACCATGCGGGAAGCGATCATCATGGAGTTTGTTTCCTTGAACCCTTCTGTTACCGGAGATAAGTCTCTGGGGCAACAGGCCGCGATCACTCCCCTGGCGCTTTACGTGGTAAGGAACCTTGAGGAAAAAGTAAAAAGCGGCACGGTCACCCGGGAAGAAATGCAGCGTTACGTTAGCAATTATCTGGAAGTGTTCCAGGCGTATATGCTTAGCCTCGGTGTTACCAGATTCAGGGAGATAACAGAACGAGCTGCCTGGGCCTCCCCGAATGAAAGACTGATCAACGTTTTCAATGAACTGGACCTTTATGATCTTTTTGACCTGCTTTTGCGCGAAAAGATGCAGTTTGAAGCATTGTTGCCTGCTGGGATCAGCATGGATACGATTGCGGAAGAATCACGTAAATTTAACGTGATCGCCAAAACGATTCTCGGGCGTAATGCTCCTGGTGGTGCAAATAGCAAATTTAAAGGCATACTGAAGAAAGTCAGGCCTCCGGAAGCTGACAACCAGGAGACATGGGACGATTGCCTTCGTTGCATCGAAACTTTGAGAGGGTTAAAGCTGAAAGAAAAGACACTGGAACTGCTTGAGAAATTTAATTACGATCCCGAAGCTACCCGGATTGATAAAATGACGGCGAAGTTCTACGGGCTGGCGCACTTATATATATGGCGTTTGGCCTATCCTTTCACCAGGGTCGTTAAATATTGGGGGGTCAAGCATACATTTTTGTTCGGGTTGAGCGTTTTGCTGGTTGAGGCAGTAGGGTTGCTTTTGACGCTTATGACACCTCAGTTGGCCCTAGGCGTCTTTTTGATGGTCAGTGTGCCTTTATTGCTGCTTGTCTTATTTTCCACCATGTCAAACGTGAAAGAAAAACTTTTCTGGGGATTGATCTTTACCGTAGGCAGCGGATATGTGTTTGGGTTCATGGTGCACCATCTGTTCGGCAGGTTGGCCGCTATCCAATTTGCGACCATAGGGTTCGGCTTTACCGCCCTGCTCTTGGCGCTGACCGCTATCCCAACGATAATCTCCACTTATCATGTCTTTGTGACCCTGCGAAGCTATATAATCCTGCAGAATGAATTGTGGAGCAAACAGGCCCGGGCGCTTACCGGTTTCTCATCCCTTAACCCTTTAAGGATGCGAAGAGCAAATCGCAGCGAGTTTTATAGGAAATGGTTCAGGGAATTCCAGGAAATAGAGGACACCTTTATGCCGTTGTTCCCGAACGGCCAGTCAGTGGGTGAGAATATCGCGCTTGATGTGCTCTGGCTTTACCGGAAGGGGTACTTGAGCGAGGAAGAGAAAGAGAGCTGGATGCGCGGAATAAGGGGCGAAGAGGAAGGCGTATTCCTGGCCCCAGCGACAAGAAAGGCGTTCGAAGTTTTATACAATAAGTTCTTCAGCATCAGCCAGAGAAAGCCTATTTCCGATGTATATGCCGTCCTGGAATCAAACAATAGTAATCTCCATGCTTTTGGAGAGAAGTATTTCTTTGCCCCTGAGGATTACCTGTTGTTCGGCACCTTTGATAATAATCCTGTTGCCACGAAAGTGAGGATGGCCTGGGAAAGACTGATAGAAAAGGTAAGAAAAGACATTATCAGTAAGGTCGCCGGTAAAGATGAAAAAGAGGTAGAGGAAAAAATCAAGAAGATAAATGGCGAGATAGATGAGCTTCTTTCGCTCAAGCATGCTTCGGAATTTAACAAGGTTATAAAAGAGTGTTTGGTCTTAAGCGAAGATGAAAAGGATTTTATTGGGGAAGAAGTTAGGAAATTCTTCGAAAAGAATGATCTTGGAGTGGTAATGGAAAGTACTCTCTTGGGGTATTTGGCGCGGGCTCACCGGGACTACGAATGGAAGAACCTGTTGGCGTTATTGAAGAAGATGATCGATAAGCCGGCGCTCATCGCCACATTGGAGAACATTGATGAATGGAGCAACGTTTTTAAAATTATCTTTGAGGATGGCCATTTCTCGGGATCTGAAAGTGATAATAAGGAGTTAAATATTCTGCTCAATATGCTCAGTGTTTGGGTCAGCGAGCTCAGGGGAAGCAACTTCGGCTCTGTCGAGTCCATGGGGATCGATCAGTTCGAATATCATCAATATGTGAGCTATCAACTTGGCGACATGGCGTATTATGAGGCTGTGCGCGACCTTCGCTGGGGAGGAAAATATATGGCTCCCGCCCATGCGTTTGAAGAGCTGAGTAAATTACCGCAGGTCAGCGCGGAAATGCAGTGGTTCCTGGAGAATTACCCTCGGTATCAAAGGTTGACCGATGTCAAACTAAGGCACATCTTGCACGATGTCGCTCTCTGGACAGCTCCTGAATACACGCTTATTAATGGTAAAGGATACGCAGAACTAAAGAAAGCGGCCTTCAAGGAGGATGATTTTTCTTCATTTAAACTTGAGAGTGGCGATTTTGATGATCTTAAGAAGAAAATGATGGCCGCTGGCTTCATTGATAGCAACAACATTATTCAGGATAAAGTTCTTACTACTGAGTATGCGGAATTCTCAAATGCCATTGGTGATAAATACCCTGAAGGGACTAAAAAGAAAATGCTTGAAATTCTTCGGAGTCATCCGGCTTTTAAATTGAGAACGATCAAAGACTTTGAGATTTCCCGTGAATGGGCGGACCAGTTTGTCGCCTGGAGGAGCGAGAATGAAAAAGAGATCTTAAAGAGGGAGCATATTCCGAGCCTGCAGGTATGTACGCATTTCGCCAACCTGATCGTCGCAACGCAAAAGACGAAGACCGTGATGGCATTGCATAAGGCTCCGGATGATCTTCAGTTCCCTACTGCTTACAAGAACCAGTATATTGCCAATAACCTGTACCTTTATTATCCAATCGCCACCAATTATGACGCGGTTGTGAGGACTTACCCCGGACAGCACGTTTGGAGGGTTTCTTGGGCTTCGTATCATGGAAGGAATCCGCACATAGGGATCATTAGTCCCATGATGATGATCTGGGGTGCCAACGCGCAGGGGAGTAATCCTCGGAAATGGGCGTTTCCTGTTACGACGATATACGCGATCGCGCAAGAGGTTTGGACAGGGGACGTGCAGAGAGGCAGAAGGGGTGGATTGACTTTCTACGGGAAAGGATGTATCCGTCCGGAAGCGGCTGCAGTGCTTATTTCTCCTCCTGGAGAGGATTCCGGTTCGTACCTCGTCCTGCAGAATAAGCAGCCCAAGATCGAGTCCACCCAGATAGACTGGTTCTTAATGGATTGGTACAGGCCCACACTTCTGGATTCGTCTTTGGCGGCAACAGAGATGAGGTACGCGTATAATGTTACCCGTTTTAAGATGGATAGGAACCAGTTTGCCGTGTTCTTTAATAAGGAGTTGCCCGCTGATAAGAAGCTTTCCCACGACTTCTTGTGGTTCCACTATTTTATCGCTCCTATCGCTTTGGCGCTGTTAGTGATCTTGCCGGTCCTTGCGCCTTTTAGCGCCTTTGCCTTCTTGAAGCCGATGATCTTCTTTATCCTTATCAGTTATGTCTTTATGGAAGCCATCAACTCGAACAATTTCTTAAGACACTGGCGGCAAACAGGTTGTTTTTGGTCAGCAATTGCCCTGATGACAAGGGATATAATTATTGCTTTGCCGTTTTACGTTTCTCTTTTACCTATGTTCCTGAAAGGTGTTTGGAATGCTGCTAATGAAATATTTTCCTTTATTTCTACCATAAAGAAGTCCATACTAGGAAGTTTTAGTAAGGAATGGTATTTCGGTAATTCATTGATGTTTCATCTTTTTGGTTTTCGGCTCATCGCGGCATTCGCGGCTATCGGTATTGGGATAGGGGCATTCCTCTTACGATCATTTGGTCCATGGGTTATGGTTCCGTATTTAATCATCTCTTCCCTGTTGACTTATTACTTTCATGAATATAAGAAAGAACGAGGGATTCCTCTTAATAGTTTAATAGCCGTGTTTGGCATGGCAGGGTTCATTATCGGGGTATTCTTCATGCAAGGGATTGGCTTGGTAGCGTTATTCTTATATATAGTCGCTTCGGCTTCATTTCTTACCGGTATGAGGATATACAATGTTTTCTCGGGTAAGAATGGTCAATTAACCGGGATCAAGGGACGGAAGATGCTGACTGAGCTGCCGTGGGTTATCTGGATGAGCATTGTTGGTCTATTTAAAGAAAGCTTGTTTAAATCAATTTCCAGGACTTCAGGGGATTATGTCGATGCATATGTCCGTGACCCCAGTATTATAACGAAGATTGCTAATTCCAATACAGTAGGTAATTTAGGAGTTGTTGTTACCCCGCGTTTCTGGGAAAATCTTCCTTACAACAGACTGCTGAAATGGTTTTGTCTGGGGAATGAAAGTATTATGTCAAGGGTGCTCTATGATGCTATCATCGAGAAAAAAGCGGAATATGCAGGGAAGGTGAAAGAAATTATTAAGGGAAAACTTGAGGAAAAAGGCTTGTCGGAGAAGGCTGGTTTGATCGACAATGCACATCTGGAGAAAGTTTGGGGCATGCTCCATAAAAATATGCCTTTCGATGTTAAGATTAAAGAGCCAAAGAAGGAGATGGTGAAAAAAGGTGATAAAGAGGTTGAGGTTTTACGATTCGAAGCGTTAGAAATCGATGAGCTTAAAAAGGATTCCTCTAGTTCGATAGTTGCGAGACCTCAGGATCATGATACTCCCAGGCTGCGGATTGTCTCCAGCAGCCCGATTGAGATTTGGCAAGTAATTGTTGGTATTCCTTCTCTATTGGTTGCTATTTGTATGATTAGCAAGCTTAAGAATATAATTCAGCTAAAGAGAATAGAAAATAAATATGGTGCGCAGATAATAAATCAAAATGTATTAGGATATATTCCTCTGTTAAGGCTGATTAAAAATAGTGCAGTATTGAAGTCGGTTATAGATAACTTTGATTTATTGTTGGAATATTTTTCTGATAATTGGGCTATAGAAACTACAACTCGTTTTTCTACGGGGCAGTGGTTCGATACAAATGGTTTTCCTGCGGCGGCTCCGGCTGATAATGTTTCTACTAGGGAGATATATCTTGGTAAAAAGACATTAATACAAGCTGGGCTATTTAACTCTTTTAGTGAAGAATATTGGCCTGAAAAAGATGTGGTCTATACATTAATTAGTAAAGTTAATTCGAACAAATTAGAATGCTTTGTTTTTTCTCTTACTTCAGAAAATCTCCAAACGAAAATTGAAGAATTGAAGAAGATTGTTAAATCCAGCAGCCCGATTGAGGCTCGGCAGGTGAAGTGGTTGATCCAGCGCGTGGAAAACAGGTTTAATATTAAGATCACTCCTGTGATCAGGAAAGAGTTAGTTGAAGAGTTCGCGCAGAAGCCGTTGTCAGAATTGGTGGAGAATAGCTTCGCAACTCCTCAGGATCTGCTCAGCAAAGACGAAGCCATGAAAACCCGCGTCTATCAGGAAGCCGGGTTGTTCTATAATGCCGTGCCGTTACTTTCACATGATGGTAAATATGTGCCGGTTGAGGCAGGAATTAACCATGTAGCTATTGAACAGATGAAGCAGGCAAGGATCAAGTTCAAAGGACGGCTTGATACCTTAAGAGAACAAACTAAAACCTATTGGGAAAAAGAATTACCGATCCATAATGGAGGAGTCGTCACTTTCAATGAATCTGAAGCTAAGGTTAAGCCTTTGGTTTCCATCGATATAGTCTTTATGACCAGAAGGCTGGCTTCGATATTCAAGAGGATCGAGGAATTAAAGCAGGTTTCTCCTCGTATCAGCCTGGAGCTGGTCATTACCGTTGCCGATCCTGAGAATCTTACCCCCTCGATGTGGAAAGAATTGAGGCTGCATATCGCGCTGGCGAATTTCCCGGTCAAGATCGTCTTATCCAATAAAAATACTATCGTTAATAACCGTAATCTGGCTTCGGCAGAATCTACCGGCGACTATCGGATCTTCCTTGATGACGACGTGCAGTTGGTCGGGCCGGTCATCGAAAGGCTCGTTACGGCCTTACGCGTCAATCCCGCGGTCGGTATTGTCAGCATTCCTTCCTATGATTATGAGTTCAATACCTTTAAACCCCGATGGCACCATGTGAAGCATTTTATCACCGATGACCTGGTTATCACAAATTCTATCGCCGGGATGATCATGGCGACCAGGGAAGAGATCGTTAACGTCCTGCCGTTCGTTCCTTTCTGGCCGAATAACGCCGAAGATATCCAGTTCGTCCAGCAGATACATTCATTAGGCTTCTTAAGCGCTTATGCCATGCCGCTTGATGCCTTCGCGATCCATGAGGACGTCGATTTCAGGGCCACCAAGAACGGCCGGACGTTTATCGACGCCCTGCTCAATGAAGCCTTGACCTATTATCTTGATGAGGAAAGCTATGATGAAGCACGGGCGAGCCTTGCGGTCCGCTGGCTGAAGAATCATTCCGGTATCGCGTCTTTGGAAGAAGCCCGTGATTTCTGGTCGGCATTTAAAGCGATGGTTGTAGATTTCTTCAATGGCGATAATGCCGCTTTCAATCGGTTATCTGTTATGGAAAATGAGTTGTTCCGGGCAAAGCCGGAGGCGGTCAGAGAAGCGATCGAATATCTTAAATTCCATGGGTCAGAGATCACCGCTTACAAGGAAACCGCCAAAAAGCAAAGAAGATTAGCCGAGGTCAATCCTTTCATGGGCGGCATTCAATATAAAGCAGTCGGTTGTTTAGTCGCTGCCAGAAGCTCAACTTCGCCGTTACGCGCTATCGGGCAGCTTTTCAATATGGAAAACCGTGAATTAGTTCAAGGTGTGATCTTATCGAGTATGCCTCGGGCGCCGCCGGTTACGAGCTCATCCGCCCTTTCTTTAGAGACTATCGGCAGGTTAGACGCCCTTTACGGCGGTAACTTGGTTAAGGCATTGGTTGCCATGGGTATCTATACTGTTGCCGACGCCATCCAGGTTTTAGCCGCCCAACAAAGATATATTGGCTTCTTAAATAATGATTTCTTATCTGAAATTAAAGTCCACGCCGTAGGCGATTACGAAGTCGTAGTCCTCACCTATCGCGATCCAACAAAATATACCCAAGGGATAAAACTAAACGGCAGCGAAAAGCTTTCTTCGTTGCTTAGCCAATATGGCGTTGACGCTCTGCCGGTTTACGCCAATCAATTAAAACATAGATTGATCCATGCTCATACACCTGGAGAGCGCTGCAATATCTGCCCGGCGTTCCTGCCTGCGGTGGAGCGCGGGTATGCCTGGAAGGATTACATTGTTTATATGAATCCCTTCCCGTGGGCAAAAGAAGATGGTTTTGTTCTTGCTGACAGGTCCCATGCGCCGCAGGTTTTAAACAGCGCGCGTATCAATGACGCGCTTGATGCTTTAAGCGTTACCCCAAATGTCAGATTGATCCTTAATAGCGTTGCCGCTTCAAATAAGGCGCATTTCCATTTCCAGGGTTGCTTTAGGGAATTCCCGATCGAAAGTAAAGAGAGGGCTCAATATAAGGAAGATACTTCTCTCTCCACGGTCATCGATTGGCCGATCGATAATATTGTTGCCGAAGGTTTCAGTAAGGCGGTCACCGCTTCGCGTGTTGAACGGGCGCTGCGCTATTACAGCCGTTATACCGATATAGATATACTTTTCACTAAGCCCTCCGAGAAATTCTCCGTTTACCTGTTCCCAAGGACCGGGCTGTATTCTCCGCTCTTCCCCGGAGAAAACTTCGGCGTGCCCCAGATGGCAGGGTATATTATTTTGACCAGCGACAGGCATTTCTCTCAAGTCGATCTCTCCCGGGTCTCTTCGCAGGATAGCGTTAAGGTCATCGAACAGTCCCTTATCGATTGCGGCGTCAAAAACAGTTCTTCTGCGCTTAAGGCCAAATATCTGCCCGCGCAGGTGGATGTCACGTATGTCCAGATGGGCCATGATTGGAAAACGACGCTCACCTATCCGGAACAATCATTTATTATCCGTTCCAGTAAAAGCCATTATGCCTTTATTAAGGCTCTCGATAAAGAAAATCCCAGTATCATTGCTCTTAACGTGAATGCCGAAGAATCGATCATCATGTCTTTAGAGGGCAGGTTAGCAAGCGGTGAAAAAGCCGGCCTCCTTTTCAGGGCGTATCCGGATTTCATAAATAGAAAGACCGCGTATGATAATTTAAACGCGCTTTTGGACCAGGCCTTTGAAGAGATGCGCGCCTTAGGCTTCCAGGTGCTTAGCTTCTCCTATAACGCGAAACATTTGTTCGTGAATTCAACCGCAAAGAGATTTGATACTAATGGGCTTAATTATGAACAGGTCAGGGCGTGGATATGGCATGAAGTTATGGTAATGACCGGCCCGGGCTGTGCGGTTGACCAGTGGGATTTGCGTTACAATATTAAAAATGGTTCATTGGACAGGATTAATTTAAGGCCGATTGAGACTTTTGAAGAATATCAGGATGGAAGATCATTTATTGATGACGCGATGAACGCAAAAGGCCAGGCGTCTTTTGTGAGCGCTGCTCAAGGATCGTCTCCTATTATTACGGCGTTACAGGATCATGCCCGCCAGGCAAAAGAACTTGGCAAGAAAATCATCTTCTTCGTAGCCATGGAAGGTTGGTCAAAGAAGGGCGGCCAGGGTGATTATATCCGTGAATTAAGCGAAGCTATCGCGAAACAAGATCATATGGTGGTCGTGGTCAGCCCGTATTTTGCCAATCCTCATTCGGATATATCGAAAGCAGAAGGCCAATACATGTTTGATCTCGAAGTTCCGGTCGGCCACGGAAGGCTCGTTATTAAAGTATATTACAATAAAGTTGGAGAGGTCCATTATATCCGCTATACCGATGCCGACGGCATGCTGTATCCGATCGTTTATCCGGATGATCCTATTGAAGGCATGAATTATTCAGATACCATATTCGGCTATATTGAGGCGATCCTTTTATCTCAGGCAGGAATGCTGATTGCCCGTAAGCTCGGTATTAATGCCGACGTGTATCATTTTAATGATTGGCAGGCCGCGTTAGGGCCGGTGTATATTAAGACCTGTTATCGCCGTATTCCTCATTTGAACGAAATCCTTATTGATACCGGCAGTATTATTATCGCGCATAACCTTGCCTATCAGGGAAGGTTCGCCGGCACAATGTCTCTTCCCGCAACTGAACCTCGGGTAAAAGCATTCATTGATTATTTATTGCATAATTGGGTCCTGGCATGGGAGCAGGTGGCTTTTAACAATGACCGGATAGAAGTCGCGGATGTTTTCAGCTTGACGAGGCTTCCGTCTTGCCTGCGGGATGCAGCGGAACTTGGGCTTGAATACTGGTCGAGTATTGTCCCCGGCCAGCACAATTTATTAAAAGGCGGTTTAGAGTTTTCCGACATGATCATCGCGGTCAGCCGGGGAAATCTTTCTGAAATTCAGACAGATCAGTTAGGTTTCGGGTTAGGCGGGGTTATTGCCCGCAAAGCCGCGTTTTTCGCGGTGCATGATATTTACAATGGCGCTGAAGTTAAAGCTTTCCATCCGGCTAATATGCAGGAATTAAGCGAGATGGTTGATGCCCGTAAGAATATCGCCTTTACTCCTTTTGAAGCGCAGGAAGAAGGTATCTTAGCAAAGAAGTTGCGCAATAAAACCGCTGCTCAGGTAAAGGTCAATAAAGTCATCGCAGGGATGGAAGAAGTCTATGCCGCTTTAGCGCGTAAAGACAGGCCAGCCGCTTTAACCGCTATCGAAACTCTTGAATCTTTAAAGATCAATACTAAGCCTTATAACCAGGTGCTTCAGGCAATAGCAGAAGGCAAAGATATAACGAAATTAATGGCAGGACTTGGCCGCGGGTATGGATTTCTGGCAGAGAATAATAAGGATAATGTTTTGGTTTCCGCGGTCAGCAGGCTGGTGCGTCAGAAAGGTTATGGGATCTTGTTTGAAACCTTGCCTGCGGATGAAACGCTGGGTGTTAAGCAGGGTGACCGGCTGGCTGATGTTTTATTGCGTTTAGAAGGCAAAAATGGCGAGAAAATACAGTTGGCGGTTATGGGAACTCCCGGCGATGAGATGGGGATCGACGTTATCGAGAAAGTACGGGATTTAGCGCAGGATCAGCGTTATCTCGGTCAGGTGGCGCTTGTTGAGCTCTTTGATGCTAAGTTAGCTAATCAGATCAGAGTGGGAAGCGACCTCTTCTTTATGCCTTCAGAATACGAACCGGGCGGGATTTCTAATATTCAGGCGGCATTGCTGGGGGCACTGTGCATTGTAACGCGCACCGGCGGGCTCAATGATTTTATCAAAGCGCTCGGCACGCATCCGTTATTCAGCGCTCCTGCTTTCAGATACGATACCCCTGAGTCGATGACCATTACTGCCGCAGGGCTCTATGAAGCCTTCAGGTTTGCCTTTGATATGTATTTAAATAATAAGCCTGAGTGGGAAACCTGGTTGCGCCGAGCGATGACCATTGATTGCGACTGGTCAACACGCGTGCCTGCGTATATCCGTATCTATGAGGAAACACAGCGCAGGATCGGCGCTTCCGCCAGCAGCGCGATAGAGAACGGTAATGGGGAGGAAAAGCTTGATATACAGAAGATCTTACCTGAACTTTCCCGGGGGGCTTTGCATGATATTAAGAATAAGGTGACTTTTTCCGGAGGATTTATTCATCCGAACAATTCCTCCGTTAATAAGTGGTTCCCGCATGAGGAACACCTTGCGGAGATCATAAAGGTGTTTTGGGACTTTATGGCTCGGGCGGCAAAATTGGTTGAGCGTATCGATTGGTTCCATGATCTGCTGCATAAACGGGATGAGTTAGCAAAAGAGAGCGGTAAGGATGAGGATTTTGACCTGGCATCGCTCTCTGAGATCGGGGAGAATTTAAAGAGCGTTAAAGAGAAGATCGATGAAATGAAGATGGAAAAGAATAAGTTGCGCGGTGTTTTACAGATCATTAAGAGCGACGGCTTAAAGAACCGGATTAATACAGCGCTCAAGTTAAATGATGAGGCGGAGCGGCTTATCAGGAACGTGATGGGGTTGCGCGTGGGAACGACCATGGAGGCCGATAGTATCCCTGCTGTATTAAAAACTATCGAAGAGCGTTTTTATACGCACCTGAATACTGAAAAAATAGAAATGAAGATGCACATTGAGATAGATGCTCATGTGCCGGTTGGTTTTATCTTAATGTATCTGGATGTTTTGGATATTACGTTCTGGAACCTGCTGCTTAATTCCATTAAATTCAGAGGGGATTCTGACCCATGGGTAAGTATCCATGTTTATATGGATTGGCAGAAGGGAGAGGTGGTGTGTTTTGTACAGGATAACGGTATCGGTATACCTCTTGAGCTTAAAGATATGTATCGTGTCTTTAAAGAAGGCGACCGTATTGACCGGGCGTCGATAAAGGAGATCAAAGGAACAGGATTCGGGTTGTCATCGGTGAAGGCGCGCCTTGAGAATATCGGCGGTTGGATCGATGTTTACAGCGCAGGGGAAAATCAGGGAGTTACTTTTGCTTTTGGCATGCCGGTGAATGCTCAGGCGGATGTTACTGCTCCGCGGCCTATCCTCTTAGAAATTAGCGGTAAAGAAGAGGCCTATCGCAGGAAATTGTTACGCGCCTTAGCCTCAAGGGACATCTTAAACGTGCGCTACCGCCGTAAAGAATTCTTACTGAATTGCTGGGGGTATCGTTTTTGGGCGTTTGAGAACCCGGTGAGGATCGATTTTACCGATGAGGAAGAGGTTTTAGCTGATCTGGAGAAATTTTTATCCGAAGAGATCAATTGCCATGTCGATCCTATCATTTTCCGCGGGCAAAATATCCATGAAGTGCGTCCTGACGGCAGCACTTTGAAAGAGGAAATAGAAGATACCGTTAAGAAGAACCAAGGCAGTTTTTATACTTTGCTTAAATGGTTCCCGTCAATACGCCGCCGCTTACTCGATTTCTATTTTGATATGGCGCAGGAGTTTTACAATGCCAATCAGAATAACGGGCTGGGGTTGATTACTGACCATATCATGTCAGAAGAGGAAGTCGCTGTCGCGCAGGCCCTTGGCATGCAGGTGATACAAATCCATCTTATGGTTTCCCGCGACGAACAATCGCGCCGGGGTAGAGAAAAAGAAGGATATTTTATAAAATTGGATTATTTAAAAGGCCGTATTCCCGCCCGTCCTATCCGCAATGCCTTAGCTGTAGATACTTCGGATAAGGTCATTCACGATGTCGTAGAAGAATGTGACACGTATGTTAGAAGCGTTTTGAAAGGCTCATCGCCTCTTCAGGAGTTCAACAACGCCTCTTCTTCTCCCGCTATTGACAGGATTGAATTGATCGAGAAGCTGAGACAATATAATGCCGAATCAATTAAGGAAATCGCGCCGTTTGTGGCAGAGCGGACAGTAATAAGCTATCAGATGGAAATGGGACCGTCTCCAGGGTTTCTTGCGGCGTTGCGCGATGAGGGCTTAAATGAAGATGAAGTAAATAAAGCTGCGCAGCTTTTGATGGCAGGCGGATTAGGCAATATTAAACGAGACCTTACCTTTTCTTGGCATCAGGAAGCAGCAGATATCAGGTCATTGGCTCCGTTCTATAGTTTATGGATTAAAGGCCTTGATTATATTGACCCTAAAATTATTCAAGTAATGCTTAAGGTTATGGGTGATCCTCTTAAAGAGTATGAAATTGAAACATTTGACCGTCATGATCAAAAGCTTTTGGAGATGATGTACAAACCGGAATATAAAAATAAGAAAATTAATCCTGAAGATATACGGAAAATCAAAGTCAAGGTGCAAATCTATCGTGATCCATTTTCCCCCTTCCCTAATGATTTTGCGTATTGTCCGGGAGTATTTGACGGACTGTATCCTGACGGGAAGGAACATTTAGCGCAGCAGCTTGATATATACCGGAAGGTAAACTATGCCTTCCTTGAAGATATGCGAAAAGAAGGGAAGATAAAAGAAAAACTTTTATTCACGCTGAGCGAAGTTTATACCGCGTTATTGCTACCATGGGTAGTGGATGATAACTATAAGAATTCATTCGAAGGCGCGCTGTTTACGCACCATTATAATCATACTGTAGTTGCCGCAGGCATGCCAAGATTACCATATTGTTTATTCGGCCTTTTAAAAATCAGTCCGCAGTACGATTCAGCAACTTTTATTACTCCCGATGAAAATGGCACGCTTCAGATTAGTTTAGCTAAAATTATTACTGACAAGTCTGGATTCATATCAGGTTGTTCCATGGCTCATAATGAGATACTCAAGCAGGATGTTTTACCTGGTGTTGCCTTTAAGGTCATGCGTGATATTACTTCCGAGAACAGTGAAGGCGCATATCCATATATTTGGCAGGGGGATCCTTTATTGGAAGTAGTACTTAACTATGTAAAAGAAATTGGTTTTGAGTTACCCATTAAAGAGGCATTAGAGGCATTGTTCTTGCGGCTTGAGCACGATGAAGGCCTCTATGAGCGGTTTATTATTGATGCGGTTGCTGCAAAAGAAAAGCAAAGAAAAGGCGGTTTTGCCTGGTTAAGAAACCTTGGTGTTGATTTACCAGAGAACCGCATGCTTATCTCTAATGTTAGGCGTATCGTGCTCTATAAATGTTTGCATATCCTAATAGATATGCTTTGGCGTCCAGAGAATGAAGAATACAGGAGAAGGTTTTTAGCCACTAACCTTGCTTTCTTAGTCGGAGGTAGGCCATTCGGTGATTGGAGCCAGGAGCAGCTAAATAAAATAAGCGATTTATTGAAGCGATATCCGGAAATGAGAAGCCATATTGGTATTTTACCTGATTATAGCATTGCCAACGCTCCGAATATTTACCAATTGGCAGATGCGGTATTGATGTTATCCAAGGCAGGGCAGGAAGCAGGCCCGACTTCCGCGGTAGGTAAAGGCCCAATGAACGGCGCGTTTATTATTGCCGTATTAGATGGAGTTATCCCCGAGATATTAAAACCGTTTGATAAAGACGAAGAAGACGGTAATGGATTTATGGTTGAATACGATGAGAATGGCTGGCCTGACACTGAGAGTTTAATGCGGGCGCTGGAGCACGCAGACGAGGCTTGTAAAGATCAAGCTAAAAAAGAACGATTGTTTTTCAATGCGCTCAAGACAGGTTTATTGAAGTCTAACATTGCCACCCGGCAAGGGCCTGGGATGATACGGTTATGGGAAATAGCATTAGAAATTGACTGTTTATTGAAAATGTTCCCGATGCCTTTGGAAACTGAAAGATACAGATTTAATTTAAACGATACATCTCTGTGTTTGTCGCAGGTAAATGATTTAATTGCAGATGTGGTTGATGAAAATGCGGACTATCCAAGAAGAGATAAAGCTTTAAAAAGGTTGTATGGTATCTATCAGTTGTTTTATGCAGGCAGCTTAAAAGACAGCGATGTTGGAAAAGACATTAGGGGCAGTTTAGTAAAATATCCTGAAGTGTTGCGATTAATTGAGACTTTGAGAAATATAAACGCTGATTTTATTAC
The DNA here is from genome assembly GCA_041662125.1 of Candidatus Omnitrophota bacterium. Taxonomy (GTDB): domain Bacteria; phylum Omnitrophota; class Gorgyraeia; order Gygaellales; family Profunditerraquicolaceae; genus JBAZTA01. Next base: position 249,153 of record JBAZTA010000004.1, read on the forward strand.
GGAAGAGTGGACGAGGACAGAAGTTGTGCCTGGGCTGGGCGCCTTGTATTATCAGCGAGAACTTATTGATTCCGAATCAGAATACCGTGTATTATTGTTGGAAAATTTTGAGTATATAGCGTTTATTGAAGAGCAGATTCGCGCGTTTAAGAACCAGGAAAAAACTGCGCAAGAGAGGCAGATAGCCTTGTTAAGATTGTATGCTATATATCGGGAAATTATATCCAGTGAAAAAGGAAAAATGGTAATTCCAGGTTTACACTCTAAAATGACTAGTATTTTTAATGAGCATCCGGGAATTGAAGAGTTCTTATTATTTATTCAAAATGAAATTGAAGATAAAATGTTGCCGCAAGATTGGCAGCTTTATTTACGATTACCAAGGATTGATACCTATCTTATTTCCGAAGCGAGAATATTACAGTTAACTCCTTTTAACTTGTTTAAAGATAAAAAAGAAGGGCATCCGGAAGGTTTCCCTGCGTTTGTGAAAAGAGCTGAAGCTGAGGTTAAGGAGGCACATCAAGCAGAAGAAAAAGTAAGGAAAAAACAAGAGGTTCTGGCTTCAGCAAGAGAAATTAACTTGCCGTACATTAATCAAAAACTTTTACATCTTGAAGGAGTATCTTTATATCCTTATGTCGCTAAATTGATCCTTGAACAATTGTCGCGTACTCATATGAAGGGGGTAGAAGTATTAGAATTAGGAAGCGGCCTTGGGGCATGCGGCATTTTTGCGCTTGAACATGGCGCCAGGAGAGCAGTAGCAGTAGATAGCGATGAAAAGGCAGTGTTAGGTACACAATTAAATGCAGAGAAATTTGGTATGTTAAGGAGAATGCAGCTTATTCGTAAAGATATCGTAAAGGATCATTTAGCGGGAATTGGTGCCTTTGATGTGATTGTAAGTGGCCTGATGCATTTAGAAAGAAAGCCGGATGTATTAGATGCGTTCCTCAATAAGGTGCTCCGCGCGAATCTGAAACCAAATGGTTTGGCATTGTTGTACGTTGGATATAGGACGCCAGTGTTAGATAAAATATTTGCATCTGGATTTCAATTCAAAGCAATTAAGATGGCTGGTAACGAAGCTTTGCTTGAATTAACCAGAAGAAGTTCATCAGCGCTCGGCGCGCTGGTCTTTACGCGTGGGGAGACCAGGGCGAGCAGTCCTGTGGGAGGAAATGGGGAAGAGAGCGCGCATTACGGTATCAATAAGCAGAAGGAATTGGTAGCGAGGGCGTTAGACAGGAG
>JBAZTA010000005.1:0-183180 GCA_041662125.1 Candidatus Omnitrophota bacterium
GGAGATGGTGGTCGAGAAGGCGAAGTTTTCGCATCCGCAAGTTGCTAAAATGATGCGCTCTACACCTGTGGAGCTGCCGGCAGGGTATGGGAGGGATAAGATCGTATTGCAATTACGGGACCCGTGGTGGTTGTATACGTTTTGGGAAGTGACGGGAGGGACGTATGAACGGTTAAAGCAGCAGTTAAAGGAGATGTTTTATAGCGCTAAACGGGTGCTGCGGGTATATGATGTCAGCCAGGTAAATTTTAACGGAAAGAACGCGCACCGGTATTTTGATATAGAGGTAAACCCGGAAGCGCAGAGCTGGTATATAGATACGGGAGGCCCTGGGCGGTGGTGGTGCGTAGATTACGGGTTACGGCTGGTGACAGGGGAATTTATAACCATCATACGGTCGAATGTGGTACAGACGCCGTTAGACGGGCCTTCGTGGGAGACGGATGAGGAGTGGATGGTGCCTGATGAGATGTTCGGGCGGTTATATGGGATGGGATTTGGGGTAGGGCAGAGTTCACCGGTGGGGAAAGCCTGGCAGGAGCGGGTAAAGAAGGCGTTGTTCTCCGGGGTATTATCGTCTCCGGGTATCACTTCAGGTGCAAGCCCGGTGAAGAAGAAGGGGAAAGGCCGGTCGTTCTGGCTGGTAGTGGATTGTGAGTTGATCGTGTATGGGGCAACAGAGCCTGATGCCGCGGTTTATGTTCAGGGCAAGAAGATAAAGTTACGCCCTGATGGTACCTTTACGATGCGCTACGGCCTTCCTGATGGCAAGCAGGTGATCCCTGTTAAGGCCATATCAAGCGATAACGAAGAAGAACGCAATATTACTCCCATAGTAACCAGAGAAACGATCTAGCATATTATGGAAAAAAAACTTTTACATAAAAAGCCTCCGCAAAGAAAAAGCCTGACGCCGAGAAAAAAATCGGCAAAGAAAAAGGTGATGATCGTTGACGATGATAATGAATTGCGAAAAGAGGTCAATACGTTAATTATGCTCCAGGGGTATAAAACGTTTGTTTTTTCAAGCGGCATAAAAGCCTTAAAGATGGTCCAGCGCATTAAACCGGATATCATCCTGCTTGATATTAAAATGGAAGGTATGGATGGATTTGAAGTAGTTGAGGAATTGCGCCACTTCCCGGATGTTTCTGCGATCCCGGTGATATTTATGAGTGCTTTTTATACCGGGAAAGAGCATTCGATCCTTATGAATTTCTTTGGTGTCAAAGCCCGCCTGGTGAAGCCCTTTAATCCTTTAGAATTGCTTGAAAAGATCGATTTGGTGCTCAAAGATAGGGAATCGCTCAAGCAAAACTCAATCAATAATTAATCTTGTAATATCATCGTAACACGATTATAATAAATGAAGTTGAATGGTATGTCGCAGGTATTTGTGCGTATTAATGAGACTTCTATTTTAAAAAAGCGAGCGAGAAAATGATGAAAATATCAAAAACTTTCCTTATATGTAGTTGCGTATTTGTTATGTCACTCTTTTTTGTCCTGGGCACGATAGCAAATGCCTATGATAAAGAAGAAAAGCAGCAAAAGCGGGAAGAAGAACGTAATGATTTACAGAAACGCTTTGAATGGTGGCCGACTGACGCTAAACCAGGGCCGCAAAAAGACCTCGACCGTGGAGGGTATTGGTGGTGGCCAACGACCCCCGGGCAGATGCGCCCTTGGGGGAACCGCGGGTATGTCTATGTTTATAAAATTATTTTTGATTATAAAGCCGAAGAGTTGCCTGCGCCTCAGCCGCAGGAATTACGCCCTTCGTTGCTTATTAAAAAGATCATTAAGAATGTAAAGATCTATTTTGACTATAATAAAAGCGAGTTACGCGATGATGCGGTTAAGATCCTGAAAAACGCCGTTGAAACCCTGAAAAGAAATCCAGATTCCAGTATTCTTATCACGGGAAATTGCGATATTCGCGGTTCTGAGAATTATAATGAGAAATTGGGCAGGCAGAGAGCGGATGTGGTGAAGAAATATATGTTGGATAAGGGCGTATCGGATGAACGCATCCGTATTATAAGCCGGGGAAAGCTTGATGCGGTTGCGCATATTACGGATTTAGAAGGCATGCAGAAAGACCGGAATGCCCAGTTTATGATCGCAGACGTTGAAGAAGTCATGATCCCGTATCCTGGCAGCGTTCAAAAAGGGCAGGAAGAACCCCCCCCTGAATTAGCGCAAGCAACGCAGGTTGAAGAGGGTAAATACGTGGTGGAAGAAGAAAAAAAAGTTGAAAGTGAGATCAAAGTTTCTACCAAAGAATACACGGTCAAGAAAGGTGACACCCTCTGGAAGATCGCTGTAAATCAGCTTGGGAAAGGGTATCGCTGGAAATACCTGTATGAAGTCAATAAAGATAAGATCAAGAATCCGAATAAGCTCAAAACCGGCATAACGATCACTATTCCTATTGAATAAATATTTTTTGTGTTTATTCAATCTTGTGTTTTTTTTTGCTCTTCTGTTTTTCCTTCCGTTTTCCCTTAGTTCCAGTCAGCAAACAAACAAAAGATGCCTTGATGGCGCGATTTCCTACAATAACGGCAATTTTTCTAAGGCCCTGGCGATTTACAAAAAAGCAGGCGATGCCGGGGATATCGAAGGGTACCTCAACCTTGCCGTTATATTTAAAGACCTGGGCCAGTATGACCTGGCAATACGGGTTTTAAATAAATTTTGTCCGCATACCGGAACTACTGATGCGCGGCTTCTGCATTTGTTGGGAAGGCTTTATTATTTGAACAACGAGCCTGACAAAGCAATACTCATTTTGCGGAAATTCCTGGAACGGTACCCTTCGGATGAAGAAACGCTGATTAATCTGGGCCTTTGTTATGAAGATAAACAAGACACTGATACTGCGCGGGTATTCTTTCAGAAAGCGGTCGCTTTGAATAATTCAAATGTTTCCGCGCATCTTTCTTTAGCTGATCTGTATTATAAAAAAGAACAGTTCACCAAGGCCATTGATGAATATAAGCTTGCCAATGTCTTTGACGCCAGTATCATCAATATTCAAAAGACCGTAGCAGAGATTCTTTTGAAACTCGGGTCCACTCATGAAGCGCTGAAGCTCTATCGTAAAATTAAACTTGTTGAGCCGTCAAATACGTATGTTGAGGCTATGATACGGCAGTTAAGCTCGCAAATTAACCAAGAATATCTTACCCGTGAAGTTGATACTCAAACGCTCAAAAGGGCGAAGAAAATGGTTTTTGTAAAACCTTTTCCATCCGTCAATTCTATAGTTTTTGTAAGGGTCGGGTTGATCAAGAAGAGCAGCCATGCCGAATTTAAATGTTCCGGCCCTTTTGAAGTTACGGGTGAAGACGCAAAGTCTCCTCTGTATAAGGGGGTGGAGGGGAAGAGCTATATAATATCCAAGAATACAGAAGGAAAGATGATCATAGCCAATGACGAAACGGCAAGTTTTGTTATTAATACAAAGGTATTGCTTCGGCCTTTGCGGCCCGAGGCGACTCTGACATTGTTTAATGTCAAGGTTGGGGAGCATAACTTTTGGTCAAATCAGAAAGACCGTTCATATAGGGGAGTATTGGAAATAACTATTGATACTGGCGGACTCAATATAGTGAATATCCTTAACCTGGAGGAATATCTGTATAGCGTGGTCCCTTCTGAAATGAGCTCTTCCTGGCCGCCGGAGGCGCTCAAGGCTCAGGCAGTGACTGCCCGGACAGAAGCGCTTGCTAAGTTAAAAAGGCATAAGTCCGAGGGATTTGATTTTTGTCCTGAAGTACATTGTCAGGCATATACCGGCGTGGAGCAGGAATCTCAAGCTACGAGTGATGCTGTTGATCAGACCAGGGGGGTTGTTATGAAATATGCCGGAAAATTCATTGATGCTGTGTATTCGAGTAATTGCGGCGGCCATACACAAGATAATATTTTTAATAAAGCGGCAGCGTTCCCGTACCTTAAAGGTATTGTTGATGCGGATGAGCCTGCTGGAGCTCATGCGCTATGCTCGCCGTTAGAAATGGAATATTGGATTAAAGAGCCGCCTGAGGAGCTTTATTGTAATTTGTCTGAGTTTGCCAGGAACAGTAGTTTTCGCTGGGTACGGATTTACCGCGCCGATGAGCTGGATCAGCTGGTGAATATGTCCTCTGAAGTGGGGCGTATCAGTAAAATACTCGTGATAAACCGCCAGAAATCCGGGCATATCAGTTCGATCAAGATCATCGGTGAAAAAAAATCATATAAGGTTGATAAAGAATATACTATCCGCAAGGTCCTGGGTAATTTGCGCAGCAGCATGTTTAAAATTGAAGTAAAGTATGATGCCAATAAAAAACCCGGGCAATTCATTTTTTATGGCGGTGGTTGGGGGCATGGGGTTGGAATGTGCCAGAGCGGCGCCTGTGGTATGGCGAAAAGAAGAAAGGGTTACAAAGAAATATTACAGCACTATTTTAAAGGGGCTGAGTTAAGTTCAGTGTATTAGGGTTTCTATAATTAATTATTGTATATGTTTAAAAAAACATTTTTTGCGGTTGTTATCCTTTTCTTTGTTTTTATAGGTATATATAGCTTACCTAAAAAACCTTCCTTTTTTCCGCGCACCGTGCCAAAAGACGTACATTCTGTTGCTGCCTTAAAACCATCAAGCAGCGCAATTGTTGTTCCTGTTGGAGGCAAAAAGCCTCATTATGCGGGTGAACGGATCGTTTATAATGTCAAGCTGGGAAAAATCTCTTTAGGGAAAGCGACTTTAGAAAATGTCGAATTGACCCGTAAAGAAGGGAAACTTGTTAATTTGATCAGGTTTGAGACTAAAGTGACAGGTTTAACCGACGTGGAAAAGATCTATTGTGACCCCGAAGGGTTTTTTCCGCTTTGGGTTGAACGTGAAGTCTATAAGTTTCCCTCTGATGAGAAAATTATTGAAACCTATGATCAGAAAAACTTTATTTTAACGATACGGAAACAAAAGGGTAGGCACCAAAGTGAATTGATCATAAAAAAAGATACGGTGATCCAAAATGCGCTCCTTCTGCCGTATTATGTCAGGAGTATCCCTGAAATACAGGTAGGCTGGTCTTTGCCGGTCCAGTTGCCGACGCAGCAGTTTATCATACGATTGGTTTCAATAGATGATATAACAATTCCTGCCGGAATGTTTCGCGCTTACCATTTTGAAAGTGAACCTAAGAAATTTGAGATTTGGATAAGCGCCGATAACCGCAGGATCCCTCTTAAAATAAAAGGTTTGTCTGGTATAGGATATGTTTTGTCCATGAAAGAGTACCTGCGTAACAGTACGGTTGCCTCCGAGAAGTAATAATTCAAGACCCGGTCTTGAAACCTACTCCACCTCGCAGCTTGTTCGAAATTTTCTTCGAAAATTTCTCCTTATCCCGCTTCGTAAACGTGACCTACCCCATCTCGTAAGCGCACGAGAAATTTCTTCGAAATTTCTTTCGTGCACTCGATGGGGTTTCGCTAGATATTGTTTATTTAGGGGCTCAAAAGTCAATAAAAAGGAGAATTACCCTATTTACTAAAGAAGAGCCTTAATGTACTATAAAATAAAGGTAAATAAGGGGGGGTGATATGGGCTCTGCTAAGATTATGTTAATTGATGATAATCAGGAATTTCTTGATGAATTACAGGAAATCCTTTCATTGTGCGGTTATAGCCTCATCGCTACCAGCGACGGTAAACGGGCGGTTGGCTTGGCGCGTAGTAAAAAACCCGATATTATTCTTCTTGACCTTAAAATGAACGAGATGAATGGGTTCCATGTCGCGGAAAAATTAAAACAATGCCGCCAAACCGCTCATATTCCGATTATCGCGATGAGCGGGTATTTCCCCATGGGTAAAGATTCACCGCTTATTAATACCAGTGATATGCAGGCGTGTTTACAAAAACCATTTTCGGTAAGTGATGCTATCACCCAAATTGAAATAGTATTGGGCTCCCAAACATCCAAAGTGCATGTGAAAGCGGTTGAAGAAGTTTTTAAGTAAGGCGCATAATTAAGGGTTGGAGAGAAGATAGATTTATTTTAGGTTGGTTCAAGGCCGGGTCTTATATTCCATGGGAATCCCCGTTAAGGCTCGGTCTTTCTTATTTGCGGCAGCACCCCAGCTAAATAGGTATGCTGGGTGCGCCCTTTTTGGGCAGAAAGCCGCAATAAAACAAGCTCTTTTAATCGAGGTGTGATATAATACAAATCTTATGAGTAAAAAGATCGATTATAAAAAAGAACTTAATGCCGCTCAGTTAGATGCGGTAATGTCCACTGAAGGCGCTTATCTGGTTATTGCCGGAGCAGGAAGCGGTAAAACGCGTACGTTGGTCTATAGGGTGGCATATTTAGTTGAGCAGGGCACGGCTCCGGAAGAAATTTTATTGCTCACCTTTACCCGTCGCGCTTCCGAGGAGATGCTGCGCCGGGCCGCTGGTTTACTCGATGACCGTTGTCAAAAAGTAGCCGGAGGCACGTTTCATTCATTTGCTAATCTGGTATTGCGTAAATATGCGCATGTATTGAATTTTTCCCATAGTTTCAGTATCCTCGATCGCGATGACGCCGAAGACGTCTTGAATTTGATCCGTACGCAGCTTGGGTTCCATAAACTGGAAAAACGTTTTCCCCGCAAAGGCGCGCTTATGGATGTTATTTCTAAAAGCGTCAATAAATCAGAAGATATCGGTATTGTCCTTTATGATGAATACCCTCAATTTATTGAATGGGAAGAGGAAGTCAAGTCGATCAGGGATGCGTATTCCAAGTATAAATTGTCAAAATCGCTTTTGGATTATGATGATCTGTTGGTGTATCTTAAAGACCTTCTGGTCAAGCATGAGCAGGTCCGCCTGAGCCTGGCGCGTAAATATAAATTCATCATGGTCGATGAATATCAGGATACTAATAAATTGCAGGCTTTTATCGTTTGTCTTTTAGCCTCAGAGCATAAGAATATTATGGTGGTAGGCGATGATTCGCAAAGTATTTATGCTTTTCGCGGCGCCAATTTCAAGAATATCATTGATTTTCCCAAAATCTTTAAGGGTACAAAGATCATTACGCTTGAGGAGAATTACCGTTCCACGCAGCCTATTTTAAACCTGACAAATGAAGTTATCCGTTTTGCCAAAGACAAATTTGAGAAGAACCTGTATACCCGTAAAAAAGGCGATACGCTTCCTGTTTTTATGGATTTGGAAAACGAACACGGACAATCAAAATTCGTTGCCGATAAGATACTTGAATTAAGAGAAGAAGGTATTGAGCTTGGAAAGATAGCGGTTTTATTCCGTTCGGGCTGGCATTCTAATGACTTGGAAATTGAGCTTGCTAACCGTAATATTCCTTTTGTGAAGTACGGCGGGCAGAAATTCGTAGAGGCTGCGCATATCAAAGATATTATGGCGTATTTGCGTATAGTCTATAATTTGTCTGATCCGGTCAGCTGGCACCGGGTATTACTGTTGATACGCGGGGTTGGCGCCAAAACCGCCGAGCGCCTGATCAAGGAGATCATTGAGCAGAAGAAAGGTGTTGCTGCCGAAGATAAAGTGATCCAAAAGACCGAGGATATAAAAAGGTTATTTGAGATCATTAAAAATATTGACCCTCTGACGCAGTCACCGGGTGAATTGATCAGGAAATTCTTAGGCTATTATCAGCCTCTTTTAAAGGATAAATATGATGATTTCAATAAACGCCTCAATGATCTTGATTCATTGGAGCGGATTGCCGGGCGCTATAGCTGCCTTGAGCAGTTCCTTTCTGATATGGCGCTTGAACCGCCGGAAAAGAGCATTATTGAGGCCGGGTTTAAAGACCGGGATGATTCAAGTTTGACTCTTTCTACCATACATTCGGCAAAAGGCCTTGAGTGGCATACTGTTTTTATGATCTATGTCGCTGAAGGGCACCTGCCTTCATATCTGTCGTTAGAGAATCAGGATGCTATTGAAGAAGAGCGCAGGCTTTTTTATGTAGCGGCAACCCGGGCGCAGGAGAATTTATACCTTTGTAAGCCGCATATTGACCGTTCTCCTCGCAGTTTCCTTGATGGCAGCCATAGTGTTTTTACCCAGGTTTCACGTTTTCTTGAGGAAGGTAATATTTTAAAGAAATTTGTCGAGATTGATACTTCTGCCCCCCGCAGTATCCCCGAACTTGACCTTGATGAAGTATTAGGCGATAATCCCGGCAGGAATAAAGAGTTTTTGGATATGATGAAGGACTATTTTCATGAATCAAACGAGTAACATCATTAACAACAGAGGAGGGAAAGAATGATTGAAAGAAGCGAATTTAAAGGTAAACCGTTGATCGTGATTAAACGAGATGAAGAGGACAAATATCCTTTTTCTTTTGGATTGGGTAAAGCCAAGCTTATACTCGAAAACATTGACGAAATTAAGAAATTCGTTGAAGAAAACGACAAGAAACCGGCCTGACGGCAGGTTTGATTTTAATAAGGTTATGCTTATGAAGCATCAACTTATTATCGGAGGCCTCCTTGTTATGACTCTGTCTGGTACAGCAGGTGCTGGCGTCAAAGAGAATTCTGCGCAACCCCGCCTGATCCCCCGCGAAATACTTTTCGGTAACCCGGTCAATACGAATCCGGAAATTTCCCCTGATGGAAAGAAGCTGGCATATTTAGCGCCGGTCAATAATGTGCTCAATGTTTGGGTCAAAACAATCAATGGTAAAGATGATGCGCCGGTCACTCGCGATACAGAGCGAGGAATACGCCGCTTTTTTTGGGCAGCGGATAACGCGCATATCCTTTATTTGCAGGATTATGGCGGTAATGAAAACTGGCGGTTGTTCCGGGTTGACCTGAAGACTTGTGAGACTTTAGATCTAACGCCGTTTGATAATGTCCAAGTCAGGATAATCGAGCATAATAAGGATTTCCCGAATGACTTGATCATTTCAATGAATAAAGAAGATGAAAAATTACACGACGTGTATCATTGTGACTTGACCACTGCTGCATTAGCGATGGTGGAGAAAAATCCCGGAAATGTGGTTGAATGGATACTTGATGCGCAGCTTAACGTCAGAGGCGCGCTTGCTTCGTTACCGGATGGCGGCTTTGACCTTTTGATCCGTGAAGACAAGAAATCACCCTGGAAAAAAGCCCTCACCTGGAATTTCGAAGACAGCTCTTCAAGTAGCGCTCTCGGGTTTACTAAAGATGGCAGAAATATGTTTCTTTTGGATTCCCGCGGCGTTAATGCCAGTCAATTGGTAAAAATTGACCTTATGAGTTTCAAGCGGGATATTCTGGCTTTTGACCCTGCCTATGACGTTTCCGGAGTTATGAGTAATCCGGATACCTATGAGATAGAAGCTGTTTCATTTACGAAGGAACGCACCGAGTGGCTGGTGCTTGATAAACGTATAGAGAATGATTTTAACCGTATAAAACTGCTCCACAAGGGTGATTTCAGAGTTACCAGCCGAAATGATGCTGATACGCTTTGGGTTGTCGGTTTTACGGTAGATAATGGCGCGGTGGCATTTTATCTGTATGACCGGTTACAGAAAAAAGGCCAATTTCTTTTTTATCATAAACCGGAATTAGAAAATTATACGCTGGCTTCTATGGAACCAATTAAGTTTACCTCACGCGATGGGTTGGTGATTCACGGGTTTATCACGTATCCACTTGGCTTAGCTAAAAAGGCTCTTCCTGTTGTTTTAAATGTGCATGGGGGCCCCTGGGTCCGCGATACCTGGGGGTATGACGCAGAGGCGCAATGGTTTGCTAACCGGGGATATGCCTGTTTTCAGGTTAATTACCGCGGGTCTTCCGGGTATGGAAAGAAATTCCTCAATGCCGGCAATAAAGAGTGGGGCGGTAAGATGCACGATGATTTGATCGATGGTGTGCAGTGGCTTATAAAAAAAGGTATTGCTGATCCACGGCGTATTGCGATCTTTGGCGCTTCTTACGGAGGTTATGCTGCTTTGGCGGGTGCGGCATTTACTCCTGATGTGTTTTGTTGCGCGGTAGATATTGTCGGGCCGAGTAATCTGCTTACTTTTATAGATTCTATTCCTTCTTATTGGAAAGTGCTTTTGGCTGACCTGCACAAGCGTGTGGGGGATCCTGGGATTGAACATGATTTCCTGGTAACGCGCTCTCCGTTTTTTAAAGCGGCTGACATAAAAATCCCTCTGTTGATCGCGCAGGGTGCAAATGACCCCAGGGTAAAGAAAGCGGAATCTGATCAGATCGTCAAGGCGCTTAAAGAAAAAGGGATCGCTTACGAATATATGCTTTTTCCTGACGAGGGGCATGGTTTTGCGAAACCACAGAATCGCCTTAAATTTTACGCGGCGGCTGAAAAGTTCCTCGGTAAGTATCTCCAAGGGCGGTTTGAGGAAGATCCCGCGCATTAGCGCGTGCGGATATTCGAGGAAAGTATGAGCGATCAGGGAAGTCGTGCCAGTGATACACCGGAAGATATATTCTGCCGCATGAAAGCGATGGGTATATCTAAGAGCGATATTGAAGAAAAGTTTGTGCGTTCTCCGGGTAAAGGCGGGCAGAAGGTCAATAAAACTTCAAGTTGTGTATATCTCTGCTACATTCCTCTGGGTATTACCGTTAAATATCACCGCCAGCGTTCCCAGTCTCAAAACAGAGCGTGTGCCTGGAAGGTGTTGTTAGCCAAGGTCGAGGCTTTTTACGCTCAAAAAAAAGCGCAAGAAAAAAAACGTATCGAAAAAGAACGCCGCCGCGGGAGAAAGCGTTCTGCGCGCGCGAAAGAACTTTTGTTGCGTAACAAACGCAAGGCTTCAGAAAAAAAGAAGTTACGCGCTTACCGTTACCGTAATGATGAATAATCCTCCGGAATAATGAGCAGTATTCCTGTATATCCTTCTTTTCGTGATTTAGAGATAACCGATAAGTCCGCCTTTGATGGAGCGCTGGCAGCGTGTCCGCCGGAAATATCGGAATTGACATTTACCAACTTGTATTGTTGGAAAGAGGCATATCAATTTAAAGTGTCGATGTTGCAGGGTTTCCTGATCATTCGTTCTGATGCAAAAGAGCTGCCTGTGTTTTTTCCTCCGGTGGGAAGAATTGCCGATAAAGCTGTTATACTGCGGATACTTCATGATTCAGGAGGCCAATTTAACCGCGTGCCGGAGGATGTTTTGCGCTTATTTGAAGGAGATGCTTCGATACGCAGTATTGAAGATCCTGATAATTTCGACTATGTTTACGGTTTTGCTGATTTGACTGTTTTGAAGGGGGGCAAGTATGACGGTAAGCGTAATTTGATCAAGAAGTTTAAGTCGACTTGCGCGTATGAGTATCACGCCCTTGACGCAACGTATGTGCATGAATGCGCGGCGTTTGAAGAAACATGGTGTTCTCTCAGGGATTGCGCTCATAGTGCGGGTTTGTCTCATGAGCGTAAAGCTTTTGAAGGGATGATAAATAATTTTTCCGCGTTTTCTCTTAAGGGGGGAGTCCTTAAAGTAAATCGCCAGATCGTTGCGGTAGCGATCGCCGAGAAGCTGAATCCTCAAACATTAGTTATGCATATTCTCAAAGCAGATCCGGGTGTTGCCGGCGGGTATCAAACCATGTTATGGGAGTTTTTGAGCCATGAGTCTGAAAAGTTTACCTTGGTGAATTTAGAACAGGACCTGGGGTTAGAGGGCCTGAAGAAATCAAAACTTTCTTATTATCCGCAGTATATGGTTAAAAAATATAAACTGCAATTAGCCTCCAGTAATATCCGCTTGATTTTATTTTTAGCTGCGATATACTTAAACGCTATATGGGTAGTATAAAAGAGGTAAAGAACTATACTGTTTGTTGCGTATCATTATCATGAGGTGTAGCTATGGAGGATCTTTTTACCGGTAAAGACCGCCGCAGGCATAAACGGGTCAAGTTAAGTTTAACCGTGGTTTATCGAACGAAAGAGCCTTTAGAGGTCAGGCTTAAGAATGAAGAAAGAGAATTTCAAGCTTCTCTTTCCGATATCAGTGAAGGCGGGACGTGTATCATTACGGATGTCAATATTGCTGTGGGGACGATTTTGTGGATACGTTTCACGTTGGCGCACGTAGAACAAGTGAAAGTCAATTTCTTTGGGACGATAGAAATGTTGGGAGAGGTGCGGTATAACAATCCTATAAAGAAAAATTTGTACCGATTAGGTATATCGTTTACCAACGTCAAGGATAGCTTTAAGCACGAAATCGCTAATTTTGTGGATATGGTTGATGACCAGTTGAAAAAGGGAGGCAGTTAGTGAGAAAGATCGTTTTGCTGCGGCACGGCGAAAGCGTATGGAATAAGGAGAACCGGTTTACCGGTTGGACTGATGTGGGCCTCTCTGATAAAGGAAGCCAGGAGGCTCAGAAAGCCGGCCTTGTCTTAAAAAGCGAAGGTTTTGTTTTTGATGTGGCGTTTACTTCAGTTTTAAAGCGGGCAATTAAGACTTTATGGATCGCTCTTGAAGAGCTTGATCTTATGTGGATACCGGTTAATAATTCATGGCGCTTGAATGAGCGTCATTATGGCGCGTTACAGGGTTTAAACAAATCTGAGACGGCAGCGAAATATGGCGAAGAACAGGTTTTGATCTGGAGGAGAAGTTATGATATCCGGCCTCCGGAGTTGGATAAAAATGACCAGCGGTATCCCGGCAGTGATCCCCGGTACGCGCTTATGGATAAAAAAGACATTCCCTGCGCCGAATGTTTGAAAGATACTGTTGAGCGGTTCCTGCCGTATTGGCATGAAACCATCGCTCCCGCTATCAAATCAGGCAAGCGGGTCGTTATTGCCGCTCACGGCAATAGTTTGAGAGCGTTAGTGAAATACCTTGATACTGTTTCTGATGAAGAGATCGTAGAATTGAATATCCCGACGGGCATACCCCTGGTTTATGAACTTACTGACGATTTAAAGCCGGTCAAACATTATTATTTGGGCGACCCTGAAGAGATCAAGAAAGCGATCGGTAACGTAGCAAGCCAGGGCAAAGCCAAGAAATGACGATGGAAGTCACGATTACCCGCAGCCGCAGGCGCAGGCGTACGGTCAGCGCTCGCCTTGTCAATGATACCTTGTTTGTATCTGCCCCGCTTCTGATCTCTGAACCAGCCCTTATGAAGGTTATTGATAATTTTAAGGCCCGGTTCCAGCGTAAGAAATTTAAGGATGAATTAAACAAAAAAGCAGGCCTTGGGGAAGTTGCGCGCTCGCTTAATGAGAAATATTTCGATAGTAAGCTAAAAATCAATAAGATCGAATATGTTACAAACCAAAGCGCTAAATTCGGTTGTTGTGATTACAAAAACGGCCATATACGTATCTCGCATAAGCTCAGTACAATGCCTTCCTGGGTGAGGGATTATGTGGTTTTTCATGAAATGGCGCATTTGCTGGAGCCTCATCATAAAAAGCCTTTTTGGGATATTGTGTTACGGTATCCATTAGCGGAACGGGCTCGAGGTTATTTGATAGCTGTAGGCTTGGAAAAGCAGGAAGGTGAGGAAAGCGATTGTGAAGGAGGCCTGTAGTTACAAGGCCGAGTAAACAGCGGTAAGTATGAGTAAGTTTGAGTAATTATAAGTAAGTGATGGGGCTTGCTTGAAAAGGAAAATTGTTTTTACTTTGTGGTAATGTGATATAATAATTTTATGGCAGATAAATTTAAGAATATAATGGAAGACATCGCCCTTGATGTGCTTGATAAAACTTTGGCATCGCGCTATGACGTTTGCACGTGTCAGGAATGTATCAATTCCATGATGGCAGGCATTTTATCTGAACTTCCCGCCAAATATGTTTCTACCGATAAAGAAGCGCTTAATAGCATAATCGCTCAGACCAGGATAGAGAAAGAGGCTGAGGTTGCCCGAGCAGTATTGCGGGCTATAGAGACAGTTATGAAAAAGCCGCCTCATAAACTCAAAGATGATAAGAATCAGGCATTCCAGTTGTTGCTGGATAAGATCTTTGAAGACCGGGGGATGGATTTTCGGCATTATCACCAATCCATTTTGAAACGGCGGGTAGGGTTACGGATGCTCGCTAATAACGTTGATTCTTTTTCCGACTACCTGATGTTTTTGATCAAGCATCCTCAGGAATATGATAAGCTTTTCGCGGTCCTCTGTATCAATGTTTCCGAGTTTTTCCGGGATCCTGACGTTTGGGGCGCTGCGGAAGCATTGATCCGCAAGGTTATCGAGCAGAAAAGCAGGGAAAACAAAAAATTGGTCATTTGGTCAGCAGCGTGCGCTAACGGAGAGGAACCGTACTCCATCGCGATCATCGTGCAAGAGCTGCTTAAGTCGCAACGGCCTATACCGGTTGAGATTCACGCCACTGACATAGACCCTAAAGCCCTGCGTGTCTGTAAGTCAGCTGAATACGCGAAAAATTCCTTGAAAAATGTTAAGCCTGAATATTTGGAGCGTTATTTTACTTCCCAAAACGCCCTTTGGAAACTTAAACCCGAAATACAAGGTATGGTTTCTTTTGACCAGCTTGATTTAATTGCTTCGGAATATATTAAAGAAACGGATATTGTGTTCTGCCGTAATGTTTTTATTTATTTTTCCCGCAGCCTTCAGGATCAGCTTTTGATGAAATTCTACCGCTCTTTGAACACGGGCGGGTATTTGGTGTTGGGAAAGTCGGAGACCATGTGGATCGAGGCGCAGGAGATCTTTGGAGAAGTTGATGCCAAAGCCCGTATCTATACTAAGAAATCGCCTGATACCACCGTTAACGTATGAAAGAATTTCTTATTGGTTTATTGTTTCTTGGTGCAGTCGCGCTTTTTGTGGGTATCGTGGTTTTACTCTTCCCACTGCTTTGTGTCATGGCGTTTGTCCTGCGGATGATCTTGTTCGTATCCCTTATGATTTTGTTGATCTGGGGGGTAGGCAAGTTGATTGTTTTTATCTGGAACAAGTTTTTAAAATCTTAAGGGTGAGCACAAGACGTTATTTCCTTAAGAATTGTTTTACCAGTATTTCCTGCGGTATTTCAATCGTGGTAGGCCTGCCATGAGGGCAAATAAAAGGGTCCTTACAGGCCAAGAGTTGTTTTTGCAGGTAGGCCGCCTCTTCTTTATTCATCTCATGCCCTGCCATAACTGATTGTCTGCATGCCCTTCGGGCAACAATATCCACATCGTAATGTTCGGTTTTTTCTCCAGATAATATTGTCCTAAAAGCAGTTTCCGGGTAATTGATGAGCTGCGGGTGGCTGTGGATGGCGATATTTTCCCTGTCCCAGCGAGTCACAGAGAACCCCAGTTTTTCTATTGTTGTTTTAAGTTCTTCCCAGGTAAGCATTTCTTGCGGAGTCAGCGTTATTAAAAGCGGTGTCAGCAGATTTTGGATTTCTAGTGCCCCGCTGTCTATTTGCTGCAACAATCTTTCATAGGTGATGCGTTCAAACGCGGCATGTTGGTCGATGATGATGAGGGTTTTAGCCGCTTCGAATAAACAATAGGTTTTCAGGAATGTCCCGATAAAGCGCGCAACTGAAAGTTTTTCGAGTAAATGGGCTTCTGGTAACGCGGATAAAGTTTTTTCCGCGAATACAAGCTCATTATTTTGCTGTGACAGGATATATTGTTGCGGCAGGTTGTTGTTGAGGCAAGTTTGCAACAGAGGCCCTGGGTTCGTACTTAAAAGAGCCCCGCTGCCTTGTTTGTTTAGCTTTTCGAGGGAGTTGACCCCTTTCGGATTGCCCGCGGTCATGAGCGTGCGTTCACAGAATCCCCGTAAGAGAGAAATGAGGGCGTGTTCATCTTTGACCTTTACTTCCCGTTTTGCCGGATGGACATTGACATCAAGGTTTTCCGCAGGCAAGTGTATATATACCGCAAAGAAGGGATGTACATGAGAGGTGAATAAGATCCGGTATATCTGATTGAGATGAAAACTTATAAACTTGCTTTGCACCGGCCGGTCATTAATGAAAATGTATTGTGATTCTTTGTTTATGCGGGGGATATTGATGTCTCCCAGGATAAGCCGCAGAGAAGTGCGTTCGTTAGGGAAATCCCGTTGGGCTTCAATGAGATATTTTTCCGGCAAGTGCAGGGCTAGGCTTACTCTGGCTACGGCTGATTTCTCAGGATGAAGTTCAAAAAGTACTTTCTCGTTATGCGTGAGAAGAAACCTGTTTTGCGGGTAGAGCAGGGTGTAGGGGAGGAATACATTAAGGATCTGTTTTAGTTCTGTGGTGTCTGATCTTAGGAATTTTCTGCGGGCGGGTGTATTAAAGAAAAGTTCCCGGATCTCAATGTCAGTACCTTGTTGGAGATTGATCGGTTTGAGTGAGATTCTCTCGTTACCTCTGACATGTATCTCCCATCCGTTTGCCTCGCCCGTTGCTTTGCTGCGTACGGTGACGTCCGATATCGCCGCGATGCTGTAAAGCGCTTCTCCCCGGAATCCAAGGGTGTTGATGCGGTAAAGGTCATTGATTGAATTTATTTTACTGGTTGCATGCCGCAGGAATACATGTTCGATATCATCGGGGCCGATCCCGCTGCCGTTATCTTTGAGCCTGATCAGTGTCCTGCCGGCGTCTTTGAGGGTTAATTCAATGCTTGTGGCACCGGCGTCCAGTGAGTTTTCCATGAGTTCTTTAACCACCGAAGCAGGGCGCTCAATGACTTCGCCGGCGGCAATTTTACTGATTATGTCTGGGGGGAGCAGGAGGATTTTAGCCATTTTTCTTTATTGATTGTTTGATCTCCTGGAGCTTATTGAGCGCTTCTATCGGTGTCAGTGAATTTATGTCGAGTTGTTCAATTTCTTTCTTCATTGCTTCCATGCTGTTTTGTATCTCATCGAAAAGGGGGATTTGAGTTTCCGTAACCAGGCGGCTGCTGATCCTGTTTTTCAAGTCGCTGTGGATTTCAAGTTCTGTCAAAATGTGTTTTGAGCGTTGGATCACCTCATAAGGTATCCCTGCGAGTTTGGCGACATAGATCCCATAACTGTCGTCGCTTCCCCCGGGTATTATTTTATGCAGGAATATCACTTCTTCGTTCCATTCTTTTACTTCGACATTATAATTCTTTACTCCCTGGAATTCTTCCGCAAGGATAGTGAGTTCATGGAAATGTGTTGCGAAAAGGCAGCGCGTTTTGTGCTTTTGCAGGTATTCGGCGACTGCCCAGGCAAGGCTTAACCCGTCATACGTGCTCGTGCCTCTGCCGATTTCATCTAAGATTACCAGGCTTCGTTCTGAGAGGTTGTTTAAGATACCCGCGGTCTCGCTCATTTCTACCATAAAGGTGCTTTGTCCTTTACTGATATCATCGTGAGCGCCGATGCGCGTAAATATTTTGTCGACACAGCCTATGCGCGCGGAGGATGCGGGTATAAAACTGCCCATTTGAGCCAGGATCACCAGGATCGCCGTTTGGCGGATATAGGTCGATTTTCCTGCCATGTTGGGCCCGGTGATGATCAGGAGATGGTTCTCCTGGCAGTCTAACAGGGTATCGTTGGGAATAAAAGGTTCATGCGCGAATTGTTCTACGACGGGATGCCGGCCGTCTTTGATGATGATCTCCGCGTCCTCGGTGATCTGCGGCCTGCAATATCCTGCTCTTTTCGCCAGCGCGCTTAAAGAGTAGAGGGAGTCGATCGTGGCGATGGAACTGCCTACTCCATGCAGGGACTCGGATCGGTCAAGGATTTCTTTTTGAATGTTTTGTATAATGTCGTTTTCTATTTTTAATATGTTTTCTTCGGCATTGAGCATTTTTTCTTCGAATTCTTTGATCTCGGGAGTAACAAAACGTTCAGCGTTAACCAGGGTTTGTTTGCGGATATAATCCACGGGGGCAAGGTGAAGGTTTGCTTTACTGATCTCGATATAATAGCCAAATACCTGGTTATAGCCGATCTTAAGCGAGTTGATCTTGGTGCGTTTTATTTCTTCTGCTTGCAGGTTTTTGAGCCACTGTTTGCCGTTCTCCTGGATATCGCGTAAAGAATCAAGCTGTGCGTGGTATCCCTGACGAATGATCTTTCCTTCCGGGTGGCTAAGCGGGACCTCTGGATTGAGCGCGCGGGTAAGCAATCCTCGCAGGTCCAGGAGGTCTTTGACCTGGAAAAGCCGGTTTTCTGCTGCGAGCGAGAAAATTGCTTTTTTGATATCGGGTACCCGTAAGAGCGTAAATTGTAAGGCAAGCAGGTCTTTAAAAGTGGCGTAGCCGCCGCTGATACGTGAAATACTTTTTTCCATATCAGGGATGTTGCGTAATAATTTCCCGAGTTCTTCCTGTTCCCGGGGATTGTCTTTCAGCAGGCTGATGGCGTGTTGTCGTTCCTGTATCGCCTGAGGTGATTTTAAAGGTTGATATATCCAGTCTTTTAATTTACGTTTTCCCATGGTGGTGAGGGTGTGGTCGATGGATGTAAATAAAGATTCAAGTTCCAGCCCGTAACAGGCGCTGGGAGAGAGAAAAACATAATGAGTGTCTGTGTATAAAGATATTTTATCGATATGGCGCATTGGCTGGTGGCTCATTTGTTTTACATATTCAAGGAGCGCGCCGGCGCTGGCAATGGCTAAGTTCAAACCGTCAATGCCAAAGCCTGATAAATTGTGCACGTGAAAATGTTCGGTAAGCGATTTTTTTGCTAATTCTGGATTAAAACACCAGTCTTCGTAAGGGGTTAATGTTATGTCCTTTGTCCGCAGGAGGGGGTGTTTAAAAAGAGCTTGTATGGTATCGAGCTTGCTTATAGGGAAAACGCATTCATGGACCGCTAGTTTTGAGATGATTTCAAGTACTTTGTTTGGCTCGTTATATTCATTGGACTGGATGTTTCCGCTGGCGGTATCAATAAAAGAAATCCCTGTTTTCTTCTGATCCGGGGCGAGTGATATAAGATACCGCGTGCCATAGCCGCTTTCGTCAATAAATGTCCCGGAAGTTATAACACGGACCACTTCCCGTTTTACTATGCCTATTGCTTTGGCAGGGTCTTCAACCTGCTCACAAATGCCTACTTTAAGCCCTGCTTTAATGAGTTTGGCGATATAGGTTTCCGCGGCATGATACGGGATCCCGCACATGGGGACTTTCGCTGAATTGAGTGTGCCCCGGGATGTGAGTACCAGCCCTAGTATCGCTGATGCCTGCCGGGCGTCTTCGTAAAACATTTCATAGAAGTCGCCTAAACGGTAAAAGAGGATGCAGTTCTGGTGTTTTGATTTTATCTCTTGATATTGTTTAAGCATGGGGGTGAGGTTATCCATAGTCCTTATTTATAGCATAAATTCCGCTTTCGTTCAAGCGTTCAAGACCCGGTCTTGAATAATAATTCCCTGTTATAGATAAGACCGGGTCTTAAAATCTCATCAAAAGAAGAAAAACATGCAATTATTCTCTCTTTTTGTTATAATATTACTTTAAACAACCCAACGAAACTAACGATTTACGGAGGTATTTAAAATGGCAAACTTTTCATTCGATATTGTATCTGAAGTTGATTTGCAGGAAGTAGATAATGCTATCAACCAGGCAAAAAAAGAATTGGCGCAGCGCTATGATTTTAAAGGGAGTAAATCTTCTCTTGAATTCAACCGGGAAGAAAAGAAACTCATTATTGTCGGCGATGATGATTTTAAATTGCGTTCTCTCAAGGATATCCTGGCGACGAAACTGGCAAAAAGGGGTGTGTCGCTAAAATCGCTTACTTTCGGCGAGCCGGAAAAGGCATTTGAAGGTACGCTTCGTTTATCGGCGGAAATATCCGTCGGGATCCCCAAAGAAAAAGCCAAGGAATTAGTCAAGATCATTAAGGATTTTAACCCGAAACTGCAGACTCAGATTGAAGGAGAGAAGATCAAAATAACTTCTCCCAAAAAAGACGAGCTTCAGGCGATCATCGCGCATTTGCGCGCTTTAGATTTTTCTCTTCCGCTTCTTTTTACCAATTACCGATAATGCCCGCGCACACAAAATTTCAGGAATTAAAACAGGTTTTTAAAACGCTTCACGGGCCGGGGGGGTGTTTGTGGGACAAGAAACAGACTCATGAGACGATCATTCCTCATTTGCGCGAAGAGGTCAGAGAGTTTATTGCGGCGGTCAAGAATAAGAATGTCCATAATATGAAGGAAGAACTCGGCGACCTGTTGTTGCATGTTATGTTTAACGCGCAGATCGCGGCCAAAGCCAAGAAATTTGATATTGAGGATGTGATCAAAGTCTTGATAGCAAAATTAAAGCGGCGCCATCCGCATGTTTTCGGAAAGACAAAAGTCAGATCTACCCGGCAAATAAGGATCAATTGGAACAAGATCAAGCGGGAAGAGAAGAGGCGCGCACATGGCTGAATATATCTGCCCCCATTGTAAAAATCCGATCACTGACGACGAAGCGCTCTTGTGCCTTTATTGCGGAGAAAGCCTTAACCGCAGCGTTGGTGTCATGGGCAGCTTGAACAACCCTGTGGTTAAAGTAGTTATTGTTTCTTTGATTTTAGTTTTAGTGCTGGCGTTTGTTTTGTTACTGGCGAGGTAAGAGGAGATAAAAAATGTATATTTTTAT
The DNA here is from genome assembly GCA_041662125.1 of Candidatus Omnitrophota bacterium. Classification (GTDB taxonomy): domain Bacteria; phylum Omnitrophota; class Gorgyraeia; order Gygaellales; family Profunditerraquicolaceae; genus JBAZTA01. The sequence goes on from JBAZTA010000005.1 coordinate 20,606, forward strand.
TGCAGGTATTGTCATCGCGGTTATCCTAGGAATGATTTTTAACCGTTTTATTAAGTACCGGACGCTTATGCGCGAGGCATGGAGCGGGATCGATGTGCAATTGAAGCGGCGTCACGATCTTATCCCGAATATCCTCGAATCGGTAAAAGGGTACATGGGGTACGAACAAAAACTCTTTGAGAGTGTTGCCGTGATCCGCAGTAAGATCGGGAATGTCCAGGGCATTAAAGATAAAAGCCAGGTCGAGAATGAGCTCAGCGGTGCGCTTAAATCCGTCTTCGCGCTTGCCGAAGCGTATCCTGACCTTAAGGCTAACAAGAGTTTTTTAGGGTTGCAGCAGAGCCTTATCGAGGTGGAAGACCAGATACAAATGGCGCGGCGCTATTTTAACGGGACGGTAAGGAATAATAATATCCTGGTAGAATCTTTCCCCAGTAATTTGGTAGCGGGGATGTTTAATTTCAAAATAGCTGAATTCTTTGAAATAGAGTTTGCGACAGAGCGAAAAGCGCCGGAAGTTAAATTTAACCAGCCTTCTTAGGAGCCACTGATGAAGAAAAATTCAGTTTTATTGTTAGCTGCCGGTTTTCTTGTAAATAGTTTCCTTATTTTGCCTGTAATTGCGCAGGATTTGACTTCGGAAAGGATACTTTCTTATCATAGTGATATAAAAGTAAACCGCGATGCTTCTATGGTGGTAACTGAAACGCTCATTGTGGGCGCTTTGGGTGATCGGATCAAACATGGGATTTATCGTGATTTTCCCACAAAATACCGGGACCATTTGGGGCACTGGTACAATGTTGAATTTAAGGTAAAAGAAGTATTAAAAGACGGTTTGCCTGAAAATTATCATTTTAAGGCGCTGAGTAATGGTATCAGGGTTTATATCGGTGACAAAAATACGGATCTTTCGCCAAAAGAATATACCTATGCAATTGTTTATGAAACTAACCGCCAGCTTGGGTTTTTTAAAGATTTCGATGAGCTTTATTGGAATGTGACGGGAAACGGCTGGGTATTCCCGATCGATAAAGCTTCGGCAAGCGTTGAGCTGCCTGCCGGGGTAGCGGGAAATAGTATTAACGTTGACGGGTATACCGGTCCTGCCGGAGCAAAAGAAAAGAATTTCACGACAACCACTGATTATTACGGCCGCGTAACCTTTGAAACCACTCAAGCCCTTTCTCCTTGGGAAGGTTTAACTATCGTGGTTTCCTGGCCGAAAGGGTTTGTCAGGGCTCCTGACTTTCAGCAGAAGCTTATTTATTTTATGAATGATAATCGCAGTGTCTTAGTCGGCCTTATTTGCATATTGGCGCTCTTAGTGTATTATTTGACGGTCTGGGTGTATTTTGGACGTGATCCTGAGAAGGGGACTATTATACCGTTATATGGGCCTCCTGATAAGTTTTCTCCCGCCTCAGTGCGTTATCTTATGAAAATGGGCTATGATAATAAAGCGTTTACTGCCGCGGTGATAAGCATGGCGGTAAAAGGCTATTGTAAGATCGAAGAGGCTGCCGGTGTATACACGTTACGCAAAACATCCGCAACTGTCGCGTCTTTGACTGATGAAGAAGAAGAGTTGGCGAGGAAATTGTTCCTGTCTGATACTCTGGAACTGCAAAACAAAAATCATACAATAATACAGGCAGCGATGGCTCATTTACAACGTTCACTTAAGAATCAATTCGAGAAATCTTATTTTGTTACCAATATAGTGTATTTTGTGCCGGGATTGATCTTCTCGATATTCATGGTGCTCATTTGCGGCCTTTTTGAGGTGACGGAAAAATATCCTATAATGATATTTATGTGTTTTTGGCTGACAATTTGGAGTGCAGGCGTCGGTGCCATGCTGCAAAATATCTTTGCGCTTTGGAAAGCGGTTATGCAGGGAGGTAAGAATATAGGGGCTGCCGTAGGTATGAGTATGTTCGCTGTCCCCTTTGTTATAGGTGAACTCATAGGGATCGGTTTTTTAGCGTATGCGACTTCAGTAACCGTTATCGGAGTTTTATTATCGGCTGTTTTTTTAAACCTCCTGTTTTATCATTTATTGAAAGCGCCTACTTTTATGGGGCGAAAAATGATGGACCGTATAGAAGGATTTAAAATGTATCTCTCTGTAGCCGAAAAGGACCGTCTTAACCTTTTGAATCCTCCGGAAAATACCCCTGAGCTTTTTGAGAAGTTCCTTCCGTACGCATTGGCATTAGATGTTGAACAGCTTTGGGCAGAACGGTTTACTCAGGTGTTGAACGCTGCTTCGGCTGATGGAAGGCAGTATCATCCCGCGTGGTATTCCGGTACCGGTTGGATGCATCACGGCGTAGGAGGATTTTCAGATCATCTTGGCAGTTCTTTTTCAAACGCTATAGCTTCATCTTCGCATGCTCCCGGCTCAAGTTCAGGCGGCGGTGGCGGCGGTTCCTCGGGCGGCGGTGGTGGCGGCGGAGGAGGCGGCGGGTGGTAGCGATTTATAAAATTAATTGTGGAAATTCCTGCTCTGTGATATGATAATTATACTTTGGAAAAACCGTTTAATTCTCTATACAAATTTTGCGCATCAAAGGGGGGATTTAAGGTGAAAAGATTAATTTTGGTAATGGGTTTTTTATTACTATTGTTTATTCCTCTGAGTTTCGCGGGATTGCAGCCGTCCGCTCAGGTGGATAATAATGCCGGGACATCTGGTATGCCGCCGTATTCAGGGCCGAAAGCCCGTATTGCCGTTGCTGATTTTGACGTAAAAGCCGCGAAAGCTACCGGGGAGATCGGTTCGGGTTTACGTGAAATGCTGGTGACCGCCCTTATTAATAGTAATCGTTTCTCTGTCCTGGAACGCCAGGTTTTGAATGCCGTTATGCAGGAGCAGGCGCTTTCAGTTTCTGGCGCCGCCGAGACCGGAAGTAGTGGGCCGCAACGGGGCAAGATCAAGACTGCTGATTTGATCGTTACTGCCGCGGTTACCGAGTTTGAGCCTGAGGCTTCAGGGGGAGGCGCTGGTTTTGGCCTCGGTGGTAAAGTTGGGAAGGGTGTATTAGGCGGATTGTTGGGAGGTTCGCTTAATAAAGCGCATATGGCGCTTGATATCCGGATCGTCGATACTTCGAGCTCTGAAGTCTTGGCGGCAACGCGCGTGCAGGGCCAGGCAACTGATATTGCCGGGAATGTAGGATTAGGTTTTTTGGGGAATTGGGGATTAGGTGTTGGTTTATCCGGTTACGCTAATACTCCCATGGAAAAGGCTATCCGGGTATGCATCATTGAAGCAATACGCTATATTTCTCAATCGGTTCCGGCAAACTATTTTAAATATTAATAATTTCGTGTTTTAAAAAATTGTTTTGGGTTGGCAGGCATAAGGAGTCAGGCCGTGGGTGAAGTTAGTGGGAGCAGTGATAAAAGGGTAAATCCGCGTATAACGCGTAATTTTGTTATCCGGTTCCGGCAATCCAGGACCGAGCATGCAGCAAATTGGGAAACTTCGGTGATCAAAAACATAAGCCAGGGAGGCTGTTGTTTTGCCACGAGTGTCTCTTACCTGATAGGGCAGGTCTTGGAACTGGAAGTTCAGCTGCCATCGATGAATGTGCCTATTAAGTTTTTGGGTGAAGTAAGGCGTTGTCAGTATATGGAAGTTGTCCGGGATATAACCGCGTATATGGTGGCGGTGCGTTTTCAGGAGATCGACCCGGCTCAAAAGAAAATTTTGGTTGATACGGTAGATTTCTTTGTGCAAAAACAGAAAAACAGGTAGCGTATGGCGTTTATAAAAAAGATCTTGGTTTTGGCGGTTTTTGGCTTGGCAGTCTTCTTTGTCTGGAAAATGTTATCGGGAACATTTGTCAGCGCAAGTAAAGATACTGTCCGCAGTTATTACAGCAATCCTGACGTCGACATCAAAAAACTAAAACAGGGGAAATGATCCCGTTTGTTGTATCAGAGAAATCCTCGCGTTGTTTTGCGTGAGTAAATAGGGAGGAACGTATGAAGATTAATAGTAAAGTTGAAAAAGCGATTAATAACCAGATCAACAAAGAACTTTATTCGTCTTATTTGTATTTGGCGATGTCAGCGTATTTCGAATCAATTAATTTAAGAGGCTTTGCCCATTGGGTGCGGCTGCAGGCAAAGGAAGAAGACGCTCATGCCATGAAATTTTATGCTTATGTCTTTGACCGGGGCGGTAAAGTCGTTTTAAGCGCGATCGAGGCGCCTCCTGCAGAATGGAAATCAGCGTTGGATGTTTTTTCACAAATATACGCTCATGAGGTCAAAGTGACCGGGTATATTAATGATGTGCTTAAGGTTGCTCGCCAGGAAAACGATACTGCCACTGAAACGATGCTTGACTGGTTTATTACCGAGCAGGTCGAGGAAGAAGCTCACGCTCAGCAGGTCATGGAAAAATTAAAAATGGTCAAAGATTCAACCAATGGCCTTTTGATGCTTGATTTTGAGCTTTCTCAGAGAAAATAATCCGCACATCCGCGAAAGAGGCATTTTAATTATCTAAAAATGCCTCTTTCACTTTTAAGATGAAAAACTTACATGCCAAAGAGATAGCGGTGGTTGGAGTCTCCAGCCGTCCGGAAAAAATCGGCTCGAAGATCTTTCAGGGACTTTTGAAACACGGATTGAGCGTGCAGGGGATCAATCCTTCCGGAGGCGAAGTCTCAGGAAGAAAATTGTACAAGAGTTTACGGGACCTCCCGAGGGTCCCTGATATTGTTATCACTGTTGTGCCACCGCAGGTTACTGAACGCATCGTAGATGAGTGCCGGCAAATGGGGGTACGAGAGATCTGGATGCAGCCTGGTTCTGAATCCGATGCTGCTATAGAAAAAGCCCGTAAATTCGGCATGACGGTGAATCATAATTCCTGTTTTATGGTCCACTATAAGTTCTGGTAATAAAAACACTTACCAAAATCCTGCTTTCTGATATAATATTTTAGGATTTATAAAACTCTTAAGCCTGTTTTTATTCTTACCTAAGAGGAGTGGATATGATATTATTGCTCGGCGGTATGTTGATCGTGGGAATTGGCCTGGTTATTTTTGCGTTTGCTTCTCCTGAAGATTCGCAGGCGGATTCTTCAGGCCGGCAAAAAGGCGGCAAAGCTGCCCGCGAACAAGAAGTACTTGACCGGGAACAAAAGATCCAGCGGTTAGAAACGCAGGTCGGCATTTTGGAGAAAGAATCTGACAGCGCTAAAACCGGCATTGAAGCGGCGCAAGCTGAATTAGAGGCAGTAAGGAAAAAAGAAGCTGAATTCAAGACAGAATTAGCCCGCCGGCAGGACTGGGTCGCCAAAAGCGAGGAAATGCTCAATAAAGCTAAGGAAGAGGCCTTTGATTTAAAAAATAAATTTGAAGTTAAAGAGAAAGAGCTGCAGGAAGTATTTTCCAACAATGTCGATTTGAACAAACAAGTCAGAGAGCTTACCGAGAAAACGCTGACTCAGGAAAAACAACTTAAAGAACACGCTGAACAGATAGAAAAATATAAGCATTTGGTCGATGGGTATGAGCAGGAAGTAAAGGCTTTCTCGATAAAGATCGCTGAGTTTAAGAAGAAGGAACAAGTAAATGAGTGGGTCCCCAAAACCGACTTTAATAAGCTTAATGAAGAATATTCCGCTTTAGAAAAAGAATTAGAATCCAAAGAAGAGAAACTCCGCGCGCTTGTGGAGGAGCTGGTGCAGCTCAAACGCCAGTTAGCTGAGCGAAATCAATTTGAAGCTCCGCTTCAAGAAGAACTTCTTCCTGAGCCGGTATCTCTTTCTCCGGAACCCACGGAAGAATCATCCTTAGTCGCAACAACAGAACAACCATCTGATACCCAAATTCCTCAAGAAGTACCTGTTTCTGAATCTGTCCCTGAATCTGAACCAGAACCTGAACCAGAACCTGAACCAGAACCTGAACCTGAAACTGAAACTATTCGATTAGAAGCGCAGCCTCCAGAAGATACTCAGGATATTTCTCTTCCGCCTGATAATGCAGAAGTCCCGGCAGTTGTTGAAGAACAGCCTGAAGAAGAGGTACGAGAATCCAAGTCTGAAGCAGCGGCTGTGCCTCAGATAGATTTAAAGAGGATCCGCAATATAGGTATTATGGCGCATATTGATGCCGGAAAAACCACTTTAACTGAGCGTATCCTTTTTTATACCGGCCGCACGCATAAGATCGGCGAAGTCCATGAAGGTAAAGCCCAGATGGATTGGATGAAACAGGAGCAGGAACGCGGTATTACGATCACTGCCGCGGCAACGACTTGTTTCTGGAAAGACAACCGCATCACGATCATCGATACTCCCGGCCACGTTGATTTTACCGTGGAAGTAGAACGAAGCCTGCGGGTGCTTGACGGAGCGATCGCGGTATTCTGCGCGGTTGGAGGTGTTGAGCCGCAGTCTGAGACGGTCTGGCATCAGTCTGATAAGTATAATGTCCCGAAGATCGCGTTTATCAATAAAATGGACCGTGTGGGCGCTGATTTCTACGGGATCATCAAAAGTATTGAGACAGAGCTTGGCGGTAATGTTGTGCCGCTGGTCATTCCTATCGGGAATGAAGATAGTTTCCGGGGAGTCGTTGATCTGATTGAAATGAAAGCGTATATATATGAAGATGAGTCGCAGGGAAAAGAATATACCGTGGAAGGTATCCCTGAAGATTATTTGGAGAAAGCCGAGCAGTACCGCCACCGGCTTGTAGAAAAAGTCGCGGCGTTCGATGAATTGCTTACCAAAAAATATTTGGAGTCTGAGGCATCGATCACTGAAGAAGAATTACAAACGGTGATCCGCCGCGGAACCATTACCAATAAAATGGTGCCTGTGCTTTGCGGTTCAGCCTATAAAAACAAAGGCGTGCAGAAGCTGCTTGATACGGTTAATCTGTATTTGCCTTCGCCTGATGATTTACCGGCGATCAAGGGCCATGACCCCCAAGATGAAACCAGAGTGATCACCCGTTTGGCTGATTACCGCCAGCCTTTGGCCGCACTTGCCTTTAAAGTGCAGGCAGATCCTCATATGGGTAAACTTGTGTACCTGCGGATTTATTCAGGCATCCTTTCAACCGGGACGTATGTCCTTAATGCCACCAAGAATAAAAAAGAACGTATTGGGAGGATCGTGCGGCTGCATGCTAATCAGCGGGAAAACGTTGATTATGCGTTTGCCGGCGATATTGTCGCGGCTATCGGCCTGACTAGTACGATTACCGGCGATACCGTATGTTATCCTGATTACCCTATACTTTTAGAAGCAATTGAGTTTCCGGTGCCGGTAGTATCCTTAAGCATTACGCCTAAGAGCCGCGCTGACCAGGATAAACTGGGTAAAGGATTGGGAAAATTGACTGAAGAAGACCCGACGTTTATTGTTCAGTCTGATGAAGAAACCAAAGAAACGATCCTCACCGGGATGGGAGAACTGCATCTGGAGATTATCGTTGACCGCCTCAAACATGAATTTGATGTTGATGTGATCGTCGGCCAGCCTAAGGTTGCTTACCGGGAAACCATCAAAGAGTCGGCAAGTGATGAGTATAAACATATCAAACAATCTGGCGGCAGGGGGCAATACGGCCATGTAGCGTTTACTATTTCACCGAATGAGCCGGGAGCGGGCTTTGAGTTTATCAATAGTATCAAGGGGGGGGCGATCCCGAAATCATTTATTCCCGCGGTTGAAAAAGGCGTTATTGAAACCATGAAAAAAGGCGCCTATGCCGGATATCCTGTGGTTGACGTTAAGGTTGATTTGACCGACGGCTCATACCATGATGTTGATTCTTCAGAGTTGGCGTTTAAGCTTGCGGCGCGGGGATGTTTTAAAAGAGTTTTCTTGAAGGCGGAACCGGTATTACTTGAGCCGTGCATGGCGGTAGAGGTTTCAACCCCTGAAGAATTTGTGAATAGTATTGTGGGCAATATCTGTTCCCGCAGAGGAAAGATCTTGAATATGGAGACTAAAGGCAACCGAAAGATCATTACCGCAGAAGCGCCTTTGGCTGAAATGTTCGGGTATACCACGGCTTTCCGTTCTTTAAGCAGCGGCAGGGCAAACGCCTCTATGCATTTTGAGAAATACGAACAAGTGCCATCTGAAATCGCGCAAAAAATCCTCGCAGAAAAGAGTAAATCTCAGGGCGAAGAAGAATAACCATACCGTTTTTTTTGTTGGGGAATCTTCCCTATGATGATACGATTCATTGTTTATACGGCAATAGTGATTGTTGTTCTCCTGGGGTTTGTAAAATACCTGGAAAACCGAAGCGTTTATTTTCCTGATAGAAATGTCCGGTTTACCCCTGATGTGGTGGGGATGAAATATAAGGATGTTACACTTCTGACCAAAGATCATGTTAAATTGTCCGGTTGGTATATCCCTAATGACGGGAGCACGCAGAGGGATATATTGTTTTGTCATGGTAATGCAGGTAATATTTCTGACCGGCTGGATAAGATAAAAATATTGCATGATCTTAACGTCGGGGTATTCATTTTTGATTATCGGGGGTACGGTTCAAGCCAAGGCAGTCCTTCTGAGGGCGGTATTTATCGGGATGCCGAAGCTGCTTATGAATATTTGGAAGCTGCCTGGGGCAAAAGAGAAGATGGGATTATTCTATATGGGGAATCTTTAGGTTCTGTCGCGGTGCTGCACCTGGCATCAAAGCGTCATCCAGCGGGGGTTATCGTGGAAGGGGCGTTTAGCAATGCGGTTGATATGGCAAAGATCATTTACCCGAAGCTGCCGTCATTTCTTTTCCGGGGCAGGTTTGATTCATTGCGTAAAGCCAGGACAGTTTTTTGCCCCGCACTTTTTTTGCATAGTAAAAATGATGAAGTTGTTCCTGTGAGTTTAGCGAGAAAATTATTTGACGCGTACTCCGCGGCAAAAACTTTCGTTGAACTATCCGGCGGGCACAATGAATCGTTTCTGGAGTCAAAGGAAACGTATGTGAATGCGTTAACCGATTTCATTAAGGCATTCCCTCGATTTTATTTCTAAAAAAAGAAAGGTAACACGATGACATTAAAAACTAAATCTATGGAAGGCCTTGAGCATAAGATGGAAGGGATAGATAAAGATTCTTTGCGTTATCAGATATTGGAGAATGTTAAGAGTTTTAAGACCTCCTGGGTCGATCTGGGCCAGGCGCTGTATTCCGTCTGGAAAGACAAGATGTATAAGCAATGGGGCTATAGCAGCTTTGATATTTATACTGCCAAGGAAATAGGTATCAAGAAAGACACTGCGATGAAGCTGCTGCGCTCATACTATTTTCTTGAGAAAGAAGAGCCGACGTATTTGAAAAAAGAGTATGCAGAGAATACTGAAGCGGCTGCCATGCCCAGTTATGATACGATCAATGTATTGCGGCTGGCAAAAGAAAAGAAAGTGCTTGATGACGACGATTACGCTGACTTGAAAAAAGATGTTTTTCAAAAAGGTAAAGGCGCTGGTGAGGTCAAGAAAGACCTGACGGCTATGATACGTCAGCGTAATGAATTAGCTCCTGAAGAAGCAAGGGAGCAACGCAGGACGACGACGATAAAGCGGTTCTTAAGTACTTTAAGGTCATTGAAAGATGAGCTGGAGAGTGCTAAGATGTTATCAGCGCCGCTTCTTAAAGAAGCTAATGATTTGATCAAACAGTTGGAGCTTGAGGTTGTTTGAGGTGTTAGGATGTTTGTTTACTGTGGAAGTACCCCGCGCTAATTGGAAAGGCGGGTATGCCACTTTCTGTTTATACCCGGCCTAATTGGAAAGGCCGGTATGCCACTTTCTGTGGCAGGAGGTTTGCTATGGCGGTTAAAAAAAATGGCGAGAAATTTCATTGTACAGTCTGCGGCAATGAAGTAATCGTTACCAAGGTTGGAGGCGGGACTTTAGTTTGTTGTAAGAAAGAAATGCAAGAGGTGGGAGATTAATTATCAACACGAGTGCTCCACCTCGTAATCGCACGAGAAATTTCTTCGAAATTTCTTTCGTGCACTCGGTGGAGTCTCGCTAAACGAAACATAAGGTGTTCGAGGGGGGCATTATGGCTAAATCAATAAAAGGTACCAAGACTGAGAAGAATTTGCTGGGGTCGTTCGCCGGTGAATCCCAGGCGCGTAATAGGTACACCTATTTTGCGTCAGCGGCGCGTAAAGAAGGGTTCGAGCAGATCGCTAATATTTTTATCGAAACCGCCGAAAATGAAAAAGAGCATGCCAAGGTATTCTTTAAATATCTGGAAGGCGGAGACGTTGAGATCACCGCGTCATATCCTGCGGGAATGATCAAGGATACCAAAAGTAATCTTGAAGCAGCGGCAGCAGGTGAGAACATGGAGTGGACCACTCTGTACGCTGATTTCGCGAAGACCGCGCATGATGAAGGTTTTGAGGATGTGGCTCGTTCCTTTGAGCAGATCGCTAAAGTAGAGAAATTTCATGAGTCACGCTATCGAAAATTAGTTAACAATATCGCCAACAGCGAAGTGTTTAAGAAAAAAGCAGCTGTGAAATGGCATTGTATCAACTGTGGTTTTGTGTTTGAAGGTAAAGACGCTCCTAAAGAGTGCCCTGCCTGCAAACATCCCCAGGCATTCTATGAGCAGTTAGCTGAGAATTATTAAAATAAGGGGGCATACCTATTTCACTTTCTGCGAAGCAGACGGTGTGAAAATGCCTTTCTGCACAAATTAATATTTGTAATATGACGGAAAAATGTTAAACTTATACTATAAGGTAGTGTAGGATAAAGATATACAACATAAGTAAAAAATGATTAAAAAAATGGGTAAAATAAGTCATAATAACGGGTTTACGCTGATTGAATTAATTGTGGTTATCGCTGTTATTGCTATATTAGCATCAGTGGTTGCGCCCAATGCGTTCAGGGCAATTGAGAAATCAAAAATAGCGCGAGTTGTTCATGATAGTAGATCAGTTAAAGCAGCCGCCTATGCTATGTATTCTGATACTGGTTTATGGCCAGGCAGTAATTGGAGTGACGATCCTCTCGATCCTTTACAAGGTGCTGCTTTAGGGGAAGGTTTCGTGGACAAGGGAGATGATGTTGATATGCCGGATACTTGGGAAGGGCCTTATTTAGAAAAATGGACTATTAATCCCTGGGGAGGCTTCTATTATTGGGACTATAACGATGGGGACCAAAACCTTGATGGTGTCAATCATGAACATGTGTTATGGATAGATAATGGGCTAAACAATGCCAATAAGCGCATCCCTACCAAATCCCGCACGAGAATAGACGAGGTTTTAGATAATGGTAACTTTGCTACCGGCACAGTCCAGATTTGGCAAGCTACTAATTTCGGTTATATTTTGGTGCAAGGAGAATAACTTCAATTAAACCTGTTTCATCCCCGTTTGCCTGCCTATCTGACAGGAAAGCGGGGATTTTTTTCTCTTCTTTACCAATAATCAGGTGATTCAATTGAAAAATATTCAATATTTATATGAATTATTGTAATTCATTATCAACATATTAGTGTTGATTAAAAAACATTGCAAATCTGAAAAAACAAGCCTTTTTTTAACTTTTTTTTAGCCTATTTTCCGTCGAGAAAATTTTTGCAGGAAAAAAAGTACTTGAAATTTCTGGAGTTATGTGGCAACTTCCCATTATCCACGGTATAAGACCAGGAAATTTATGCCAAGCCAGAAAAACCAGGGTAAAAGGAAAGTATTCGCCCTAATCTTAAGTATTTTGCTTGGGCTTGTTTTTACTCCTGTATTTGCCTCCACTCCTGGTAATATCTATATCAGCCCTAGTAGCGGAACAACTGCTCCAAATGTTTCTAGAACGTTTTCCTGCGTTTATCAAGATCTTTCCGGCTGGACTACTCTTAAAGAAACCTATCTTTTAATACATATTAATCCCACCTCTTTTACTAATGTCGCGTATTTTTATTACGACCAAAAAACGAATTTGTTTTACCTGCGTGATGATGCCAATACAACCTGGTTAGGAGGATATGCACCTGGTGCTGCGAGCATAATCGAAAATTCACAGGTAAAACTTAATTGCGCAAGTTCCAGCCGTTCAGGATCAGGGGCTAATTTAACAGTCAAATTTAATGTTACTTTTAAATCATCTTATTTAGGCAAAAAATATAATACGTATCTTTATGTCAAGGATGAAACAGGCGCTTCTGCGGGCTGGTTAATGGGGGGAACATATAGTGTGACCTATAGCCCTGTAGCAGGGATAATTACACCTGCTTCAGGCACTGGCGCTGTTGAAACAACTCAAGCTTTTACAAGTGCTTTTTCTGACGCTGATGGTTATCAGAATATTGATTTTGTATATTTTCTTATTAATGCAACTACTTCCGGCTTAAATTGCCCTTATTTTTATTACAATCAAACTACCAATAAGTTCTATGTACGTAATGACGATGATACTGCCTGGTTAGGGGGGTATGCTCCCGGCTCAAGTAATGTTATTGAGAATTCTTATGCAAAACTTAATTGCGCGTCGACATCAATAACACGCAGTGGAATAAATTTGGCAGTAGTCTGGTCAATTGCAATAAAAAAGCCATTTACCGGATTAATGAATACGTACACCTATGTTGTTGATAATCTTGGCGCTACTTCAGGTTATGTTAAAGGAGGCACTTGGACTATTCCGAATAATGCGCCTCAGATCGGCACTTTGTCTCCCGTATCCGGCAGTTCGATCATCAATAACGCAGTTAATTTTTCCAGTTCTTTTTCTGACGCTGACGGCTGGCAGAACATTGGTAATGCCTACTTTTTAAGCAATACATCAACTTCCCTAACTAATTGTTTTTACGTCTACTATAACCAAAATACCAATAAACTCTATCTGCGAAACAATAGTAATTCATCCTGGACAGGTGGATATGCTCCTGGTAGCGCGAAAGTCATTGATAATTCATACGCTAAGCTTGACTGTTCAAAAACAACGGTTTCCGGTTCAGGAAATACCCTGACAATAAATTGGAACGTTACTTTTAGAACGGGCTCCGCAGGGACAAAGAACCTCTATCTTTCTGTTCAGGATGACGCGGGAGCAAGTGTGAGTTTGGTTAATAAGGGGACATGGACCATTTATACTGATATCACTCCTCCTACAGGTACGATCAAGATAAACAATGATAATCAATACACTAACTCTACTGCAGTCAGTTTGAATTTATCCGCCCAAGATAATACCGGCGGCACCGGTATTTCCCAGATGCAGTTTTTGAATGACAATTCAACCTGGTCAACTCCTGAAGCATACGCAGCCAGCAAAGCATGGACAGTATCCGCAGGAGAGGGGACAAAGACTGTATATGTAAAATATAAGGACGTGGCGGGGAATTGGTCGTCGGGCTATTCTGATACGATCATCCTGGATACCACTGCTCCCGGGATCAGTATTAATTCTGTTTTAAGCCCGACCAATCAGAATGTTAGCCTTACTTATATCCTTACTGATAATTTTACTCCACCCAGCCAAATTACCGTTACCGGCGATAATTCTCCTTATGTGATTGAAAAGGCCCATGCCGTTACTCTTACCGCGGAGGATAAAGCAGGGAATAGCTCGTCACAGACAATAAATTTCACCATCGATAAGACAGCGCCAGTGATTAAAATAACTTCTCCTCAAGAGGGGAGCGTGTTTGAAGAAGCTCAAATTTTATTAACCGGAACCGTGGATGGGGCCGCGTTTTCTGAGACACGCTCTCTTCTTCAGGAGGGAGGAAATGTTTTAACTAAGTCTGCCCGGGATTCTGCCGGAAATACAGCGTCGAGTTCTGTAACGGTTTATTTATACTTAGGCAAATCGATCGGCCCGGCAGGAGGAGAGGTGAGTTCTGCCGACGGTAAGATCAAGGTTATTATCCCTGAAGGTGCTTTGACTGAAACCAAACAGATCAAGGTTTTGAATGTTAACAAAGAAACATTGGCGCAGAGCGCTCCCAGTAATAGTTCGCTTTTAAGCGTGGTGGAATGTAAGCCTTATGGTTTGGTTTTTTACAAGCCTGTCCAGTTGATCTATACGTTATATCAGGCGGAAATCCCCGGCACGCGCGTGGAATTAGGGCTGTATGATGCGGTGCAGGGAAAGATCCTTCCTCAGGGGCAGGTTTCTATTGTTCCGGTAGATGGGTATACGCTCAATTTCAGCCTGTTTCATTTCTCTACTTATGCGGCATTAAAGAACCTTACTTCTCAAGGCACTCCTATCGGCGGAGGGGTACAAATCCCACTTCCGGATATGTTTACCGGCGCTTTTGGCCACGCGATCCCTATTACGGTGCCGCCGGGAAGAAAAGGCCTGCAGCCGGGGTTAGCGCTTTCGTATCGCTCTTCAAATGCTAATTCCTGGGTGGGATTAGGCTATAGTTTAAACCCGGGATATATCGTGCGTTCAACTAAGCTTGGGCCTCCGACATATATAGATAACCAAGATAGTTTTTATCTGGTCACTGACAGCGGCACGACTGAATTGGTCTGGCTGGTCGACAACCTTTACCAGGCAAAGATAGAATCAGGATTTGCTAAATATTTTAAAGAAACGGATGATTCCTGGAGGGTGGTTGGAAAAGATGGGAGTGTCCTGCGGTTCGGGCAGTCGCAGGATGCCAAAGAGGGCTCAAGTGAGGGCACATTTAGCTGGTATGTAACGAAAGCCAGCGATACAAACGGCAATTTTCTTGAGTTTAATTATTCAAAGGACCAGGGGAAAGTGTATTTAAGCCGTATAGATTATACCGGAAATGAAGCTGGGGTTTCACCGACAAACAGCGTTGAATTCTTTTTGGAATCGCGGGAAGACGTACCGTCAAGCTATATGAGCAGCGTGAAAGTCGCCACCGCAAAGCGCCTGAAAGAGATACAGGTTAAAGTAGATTCGGACCTGGTTTGGCGCTATGAATTGGAATATAGCTATAGCCAGGATACGAACCGTTCGTTATTGACTTCAGTGACGCAAAGCGGTTCAGACGGAAAAAGTATGCCGGTACAGCGCTTCAGCTATCAGAAAGCAAAATAGATCTTTAAAAAAATAATTGTATTGAAGGAAATACCCGGCCTTATAGGATAGGCCGGTATGCGGCTTTCTGCCGCAAGGAGGAAACGATGATGAGATCAAAGAAGGGGTTTTTAATAAGCTGGTTGTTGATAATGATGGTATGCGGGTTTTTAGCAATAAGTTATGCGGCAGTGCCGCATCTGATAAATTATCAGGGCCGCCTCACAGACACAAGCGGACAGCCGTTGGAAGGAACGTATAGTCTCACCTTTAGGATCTACGACGCTGAAACTGCCGGGAATCTGCTTTGGGAAGAGATACAGCCTGCTGTCGTAGTTCAAAAGGGTATCTTTAATGTGCTTTTGGGTTCTGTAACTAACCTTAATCTGGCTTTTGATAAAGCTTATTTTTTGGAAATTAAGGTCGGCAGCGAAGTTATGGCTCCTCGGCAGAGGATGGCCAGCGCCGCATACGCGATGCGCTCGGAGAATGTCGATAGCCTGCCGCGGGGAGTTGTTGCTTTGTGGTCAGGCACTATTGCAACTATCCCTCAGGGCTGGGCTCTTTGTGACGGGACAAATGGGACTCCTGATCTAAGAGATAAGTTTGTGGCGGGGGGAAGGCAGGATTCTGCGGGGGTTGTCCAAACGAATATAAGCGGAGTTCTTTTACAAACCGGAGGGGAAGCGACGCATAAATTGACCGCCGCGGAACTGCCGGCGCATACACACGGAGTTTATGTGTCTGGTTCGGACTATCCCGGGACAGATTCTAAAGCATCCGCCACCCAGTCTAATGTGGGGGCGCAAACGGCATCTACAGGCGGGGGAGTAGCGCACAATACCTTGCCTCCTTATTACGCGTTAGCTTTTATTATGAAATTATGAAAAATTATTTTAAAACGCATAGTGTAATTTATAGGATCTGCTCAGGAATGTTGATCGTCCTGCATCTGGTTACCTTTGGCCCGATCCGTGATGCGTTTGCTTATACTGCTGCAAGTGCCAGCTATAGATTAAATGCCGCTGCTTTTCCTGTTGGCGGAACAAACCGTGTTAGCACGAGTGCGAAAATATGGCAGGATACAATCGGTCAGCCTTGCGCAGGTAAAGCTACAAGCCAATCATATGTCCTAAATGCTGGATTTATACCGGCAGTGTTATCTAATCCGCCAAGGCAAACGCAGATCATTGCCAATCAAAGCTGGAAGTCTAACGAATCAAAAAATAACTTATTCGATCTGGATAATTATTTTTCCAGCCCTGAGGCGTTAGCGCTGAGCTATACGGTAAGCGGTAACAGCGCGATAAACATTTCAATTGATCCTGCTACGCACGCCGTAAGCTTTTCTCAGGATGCTTCCTGGTGCGGGACAGAGAAGGTTATATTTAGCGCTAAAGATGTTGATAGCAATTCGACGAAAAGTAATGAGGTTACTTTGTTAGTAGAAGGGATCGGTAATCCGCCTGTTTTGGATTTTATTTCTGATATTACGCTTAATGAAAATCAACTGGTAAGTATTACTCCGCACGCCACAGACGCAGACGGTCACAGTATTACCTATAGTTTTACCGCTCCGCTTAATGCCTCCGGCCAATGGCAGACCAATTTTACCAGCGCCGGCATCTATATGGTGACAGTCAGCGCGACTGATTCCACCGGACGCAAAGATACCCAGCAGGTTAAGATCACTGTCAGAAATGTTAACCGTCCGCCGGTGTTGAATGCCTTATCTGATATAACCGTTAGTGAAGGGGCGCTGGTAACCGTGGTTCCTGTTGCCACTGATGCGGATAATGAAGCGATCAGCTATTATTATTCTGCTCCTTTAGATAATTCAGGCAAATGGTTAACCGGCTATTCTGATACCGGGACCTACACTGCCAGCGTTACAGCTTCTGATGGAATTGATACTGTCCGGCAGAATGTGCGCATTATTGTCAATAATACCAATCGGTCTCCTCAGGCAAGCCTGATACTTGATAAATATACGGTGAATCTTAATGAGTTGATCACAATAACGCTCAATTCGATTGATCCTGACAATGACGCTTTGACCTATTCGCTTAAGAAAGACGGCGCTGTAATTGGTTCTGGTGCTGTTTCCGGCAGTATTAATACTACTACGTCTTTTCCAATAGCTGGAAATCATACGATTTCCGCCACGGTCACTGATTCCGGAAGTTTAACGGTAAGCGTTTCTAAGGGGGTTGATGTAGTGGATCCTAACGCGAACCGGGATTCGATCAACCCGATCATGGGTGATTTCAACGGTGACAGCCTGACAGACTTGGGAGTGCATAATTCTGATACCGGTAAATGGTCAATCTGTATTTCAGAAGCAGGTGTATTCCGCAGCGCGATTGATTGGTTGTCCGGTTTCGGGACATCGCGCGACTGGTGGCCGATAGGAGGGGAATTTAACGGCGACGGGTTAAGCGATGGAGGTGTTTATAATAATACAACCGGTGAATTAAGGATAGCGCTTTCTACGGGAACAAATTTTTCTACTCCCGGCACTTGGCTTACCTTTGCCAACGCTTCATATTCCTGGCAGCCGTTTACGGGAAATTTTAACGCGGATAAATATACTGATTTTGCCGTCTATAACAAAGACTCAGGGGAAGTGCGCGTCGCTCTTGGTAATGGTTCTGGTTTTGGAGCGTTTACCAGTTGGGTAAGCGGTTTTGGCGCGGGCTTTGTTGCCATGTCAGGCGACTTTAACGGTGATTCTTTATCTGATCTGTGTTTGTTCAATAAATCCAGCGGTGAATTTAAAGTGGCATTTTCTAATACTAAATCGTTTGTTGACGGCTCAAGCTGGATAAACGGCTTTGCCGTGAATCAGGACGCTTTTGTTTCAGATTTTAACAATGATGGGTTAACTGATATAGGTTATTGGGATAAGTCGAATTACACCTGGTCTTACGCGATATCAAATGGCACGCAATTCATTAATAAAGGCTTATGGCTTAGTTTTGGCTCAAGTAGTATCGAGTCTGCTGCAAGCGGTGACTTTAACGGTGATGGAGTAACTGATGCTGCTATTTTTGATCGAGATGGTATTGGGATCAATCGTTGGAATGTGCAGGTATCAACTAACAAGCCTGCTGATTTCTTGACGGAGATCGATAATGGTATCGGCGGCAAAACTCAAGTTAATTATACCTACGCCGCGCAATCAGATAATACGTCTTTGCCGTTCCCGGTCTATGTCGCCAGTTCCATTAATTCAATAGATACGTTGCCCACCAGCCAGCCACAGGAAAGCTATACACAGAGTTTTATATATTCCGGAGGTTATTTTGACGCTTCCGAGCGAGAATTTCGCGGGTTTAACAAAGTAAGGGTAACCGATCCTATTACGGGTAATTATACGGAAACGTATTTCCTGCAGGGAAAAACCGGAGAGGACGGAGCGTTAAAAGGCCAGATCGAGAAAATAGTCGCTTATGACGGAAACGCCCGCCAGATAAGTCAGACGTTAAATACCTATGAAGTTCGTAAGGCTGGACCATCCGAGCGGGTTTTGGGATTCCCTGCCTTAAAAGAAACTACGACTACGGTCTGGGAGGAGAATGCCGCTTCGCTTTCGACGCGCAATACTTTCACCTATGATAGTATCGGTAATCTTCTCGCAGAAGTGACCGAGGGGAATAGCGCGGTGGCCGGCGATGAGAAATCAAGCACGATAAGTTATACGCAAGCCTATGAAGCAGGTTTTAACCGTCCTCTGGAGACCGCGTTTAAGGATAAAGACGCTAACACCGTGAGCAGGAAAACATTTGAATATGATGTTAAGGGGAATGTATCCGTTGAAAATGTTTTTATCTTTAATCCGCTTACTTCGAGTTATAGCCAATCTGATGTGCATTACGCGTATGATTCTTTTGGGAATCTGACGAGCTCGACCAATGCTTTAGGCAGGTCAGTTACCACGGAATATGAGACTGACTTTTACGCCTTTCCCCGTAAAATTAGTAATACTTTGGGCCATGAGATCACGTATTTCTATGAGCCGAAGTTTGGCGCGGTAAAATCAGTCACTGATGCTAATGGGAATAGTTCTTCTACTACGTTTGATTCTTTGGGCAGGATGCTTCAATCTACCAATGCATTTGGCCAGGTTACTACTACCTGCGTCTATCCTGATTTTAATACTAAAGTCACGACGCAGTCTGGTTTTTCCAAGACCGAATATATTGACGGTTTGGGCAGGAAATATAAGAGTTTATCAGCCGGTGAAGATGGCGCTTCTGCCCGGCAGGTTTCATCAGAAGTATATTTTAACAACCGCGGGTTAGTTGATAGGGAGTCAATGGCGCATTATGTTGATGAAGACGCCGCGCAGATTTCTTATGTGCGATATGAGTATGATATCAGGGGTAGAGTCAAGAAAACCATTTCAGATTTTCCCGGCACAGGAAAAGATGCGGAAGCTTCGGTAAGTTATATCGATCCACTATACGCGGAATCAGTTGACGCGCAGGGCCACAGAAAAGGCTCTAAAAAGGATGTTTACGGCAATGTTTTAGAGATCACTGAATTTACTTCCGGCGGTGTTTATAAGACTTCGTATGAGTACGATGTTCAGGGCAATCTTTTAAAGGTCACGGATAGTAACGGTAATTTTAACCAGATCTGGTATGATTCCGCCGGCAGAAAACTCAAGATGAATGACCCGGATATGGGTATCTGGAGCTATGAATATGATGCGCTGGGAAATCTCGTCAAGCAGGTTGACGCTAAAGGGCAGGAGTTAGATTTTGAATATGATGAATTAAACAGGTTAATTGCTAAACGTTCTTTGTTAAACGTTGATCCGCTTGCGCAATATATTTATGATGACGCAGTTAAAGAAAATTGTATTGGCAGGTTGTCGAAGATCATTGATCAGTCCGGTTCAACTGAATTTTTCTATGATAAGTTAGGCCGGGAGATAAGATCAATCAAAACCGTGGATGGTGTTTCTCATACGGTTGAGCGTACTTATGATACGTTAGACAGGTTGGTAAGTTTAAAATATCCTGACGCAGAGACGGTTAATTATAGTTATGACGCGAATTCCGGTTTATTGGAAAAAGTCCAGGGTGCCGCAACGTATGTGCAGGATATTGCTTATAATGCTAAAGGCCAGATAAAAACTATTTTCTACGGCAATAATACACAAACCAACTATACGTATGGCCAGGATCTGCGGTTAAGCCGTATCTTGACGCAAGGTACATCAACGCTGCAGGATTTGAATTATCTTTTTGACAAAAACGGAAATGTTACGACACTTACCGACAATTTAAAATCCAATATTCGCACCTATACGTATGACGATTTAGACCGGCTTACTTCAGCTTCGAATGTGCCGGCAACAGGCGGCGGGTATACGACGTATAATTACCAGTATGATTCTATCGGGAATATGACTTATAAATCTGACCTGGGAGTGATGACCTATGGGGCAAGTGCCGGGCCGCACGCGTTAACTTCAGCAGGAGGATATGCCTATCAATACGATGCCAACGGTAATATGGTTGTCGGTAAGAATAAGGCGTTAGGTTACGATGTAGAGAATCGCTTGATTCAAGTCAATGAACTGGGTATAATAACTTCATTCGCCTATGATGGAGATGGGGGCAGAGTAAAGAAGGTGAGTGCCTCCGGGACAACTACCTATATAGGCTCGCTCTTTGAGACAGATTCAAGCGGCAAGGTTACCAAGCACATATTCGCAGGAGCCAACAGAGTTTGCAGTATTGATTACAATAATAGTACTCCGCAAACTGTTAACCGTAATTACTATCACAGTGACCACCTTGGCTCAAGTAATGTTATAACCAACCAGTCAGGCGCGCAGGTTGAGTCTGTGGAATATACGCCGTATGGAACGATTGCTCAATTGACCGGCAGTGATGTTGTAAAGCACAAGTTCACGGGCAAGGAGCTGGATAATACGGGGTTGTATTTCTACGGGGCGCGCTACTATGATCCGGTGATCGGGAGGTTTATCACTGCGGATACGATAGTGCAGGAGCCTTACAATCCCCAAACGCTCAATCGGTATTCATACTGCGATAATAATCCCGTAAATTATATTGATCCGAGCGGGCATGGTTGGTTAAGGAATATTTTTCAAGAGATTAGCCGCTGGTTTGGGCAGGCAGAAAGCGGTTTAGAGAAAGTTACCGGCGCCGAGTGGGATATTAATGCAAATGTAAGTTATACTGTGCGTTTTGATACTGGTTCATTATCCAGACATTCATCAAATTATTCAAATTCGTCTGTACCAACTACATCTTCAGGTCAAATGACAGGAGGTGTCGGTGAATCTAATTCACTTGGTATTGAGCAAGAGGGTTTGAATCAATCAACTGTATTCCAAGGAGGATTGGATGCATCAATATCATTCAAGAATCTCAATTCTTTTGAAATTAAGAGTAATATTAGAGAAGGTTTAAGAGAAGCTATGAACTTAAGGTATGATGGGAATCTCCAAGCAGCGTATGATGTAGAACAGGCGTTAGTTAAAGTGTATGGGTTAAGAGAAGTTGTAGAAATCAAGGGACAGTTGACAAAAGCGATACGCGGAAAGTTTATCCAGAATAAACCTACTTTATGGAAAGAGGTGGAGATCCATGAAGGAGCGAATGTAACAATTAAAAGGAGTGTTTATAAGTACAGAGACGGGGTGCCTAATTTTACAAGAGGGTGGTTTAGTGAAATAAGTGGAAATGCTGCTTTGAAAGTAGGTGGTGAAATTGTTAGTCGATCGTTGAGTAGCGCAAGAATTACAATTACTGATATGCCGACTGGTTATCAAAAAGTATGGTGGTTGCCAAAAATAGGGACTTCATTGTCGCCTGAATTTAGTGGTGTAGGTGCAAATACATCTAGTCAAGTTTATTTAATTTACGGAGAACAATCACAATGAAATCAAAGGTAGTAGATGTTATTTTTTTTGTTTTTCTTCTATATCTAATTAATGGGCTAGTTGGTTGTAGTAATGAAAAAGCTAAAAGACAGACAGTTTATAAACAGTTTAAGGTATTGCAAGATATAGTGGTTAGAGACGGCATGTTTAGTGAGGAAAATTACAGTGATCTGTGTACTCTGGGGTTCTTTGCTTTTAATGATGCTGTTGCAAAAAAAGATCTAGGAGGTATGGGGTATAAAATAGATATTGAGAAAGCAATTAAGTATTATGAAAAGGCAATCTTACTAGATAAGGAAGCATTGAGAGCATATAAAGAGTTGTTTTGTGTGTACGATTTTGTAGGTGAAAATGTAAAAGCCTTTGAAAATATTAGTATTGCGATTGAGAAAGATAAAGGTGATTTTGATGCTTTATTTATCCTAGGGAATTTTTATTATAAGAAAGCCGACTATAAAAATGCAGTTGTGTGGTTAGAAAAGGCAGAAAAGGTTGCTGAAGCTAATCCTCGATTGTATGGGGATATGGATCGTAAAGGATTTAAAAAGATGATTCTTAAGGCCAAAATGGAATCCAGTAAGAATCCTAGACCATAGATTCAAGTTTCTAACACAACAACTCTCTGAGCGCATTCCGGGGACACATCACTTAATTAGCGGTATTGAATAGAAAGTTTTATTAAATTTTACATGGCACGATTAGCTACCTGGATATCCACGATGATTAAAGAATATGTGTTTAAGAATCCTCCAAAAGGCCAAATAAAACTTGAAAGAGTATCTGGAGCTAATCCGGAGTTTTAAGATGATTAATTTAAAAATAAAGATTGATTACCAAGATCAAAATGAAAGTTTTGCAAAATTTTTGCCAAGGAACGGTCAGGTTATTCAACAATTAACGGATGAATATGGGAATAATGATTGGTACTTGGTGAAACTTGACGAATCCTTTGAATATCAGTTAAAAATAGGAGACAATTTTCAATTTAGATTAATTAATTGCGATAAATTTCTCATACGTTCCCGTTGGAAAAACCAACGAGTAGATTCTGAGGAAGGCACATCTGTTTTTATAATGCTTATACCGGATGAGTCAAGTCTGTTGCATATCCCAATACGAATAGACGATTATGTGCATATAGCTTGGGGATATGCGAAAAAATCCTAAACGAAGATACAGAAATAATGGTGTTAGGGGAATTCCTCTGGCCATTTTGTTCTTGATATGCCCCCAGAACAGTGGTCGCCTGAAGTGAATGATGCAGTTATAGGTACAGCGATAAGAAACAAAGTTACATTTTATACTGGATCGCCAGAAACAACAACTAATGTAAAAAGTACTATTTATGGCAGAGAGTTAAGTCAGATAAGAAGTTCTGGAGAATACGAACAAATTGAGCAATACTTTATTCATAAATGATTTTTAAGGAGGTAATATTTTTAAGGTAATAGCAAAGATAAAAGTCGTGGCATCCGGAGACATATTTGTTAATGATAAAAGGGTTTGTACTATTGCAGAGTTAAAGAATAAGTTGAATGAAATTAAGTGTCTTCATGGTGCGGTTTGGTATTATCGAGAGAATTCTTCACATAGCCCCCATGAGGTTGCAGATGAGGTTTTTGGTTTAGTGATGAGCTTAGAGATGCCAATATCGTTATCGACGAAACCCGACTTTTCCGATTGGGTTGATGCGAATGGAAATTCTTACCCCAGATGAGTTTTATAAAAATGTTTAAGAACGATAATAACAATAGTTCCGGCAATTTAAAGGATTTTAGTAAAGCAAAGTGTTGGGGTGGGTCTGATTATTCTAGGCGCATTTTGAAAAATATTGTCTCGCTCGCTGAAAGGATTGCGAAAGAAGATAATAGGCAATCATCTAACCATTATGATAAGCAAATGTTTAATTTGATTGAAGATTTATGTTTTTGTTACATCCGGGAGGAAGATGACGGGCGGAAGGCGATAAGAAACTTTATTCATAAAATTAAAGGGGGCATACAATCGCCTGAATTAATTTATGTGGTACCTGGTGCAATTTATGCCTTCATTCGATCAGTAGCAAAGAAAATACGTACTAAAGAGGACGGCTGGCTACTAGAAATAGGTTTGCTGCCGCATCGATTGAAGAAGGAAGAATGGATTTTCGTGATTTGTTAGTTTCGTTAAAAGAATTGCATCAAGAAGCACAAAAATCTGACATTGATTCTGCTTCTTACGTTAAGTCAATGATTGGTAAATCTGGTGATCTAGGAGCTAAATTACTGGATGGTTTTTCTCAAAAAGGTAATTCCGGGGACACATCACTTAATTAGCGGTATTGAATAGGAAGTTTTATTAAATTTTACATGGCACGATGAAATAAAGGGGACGTTTCTATTTGTTTAAAACGTGGCAGGCTCAGAAAAGCTAAAAAATAGAAACGTCCCCTTTTTAGCCTGGGTAATACAATGGGAGAGAGAGCTAAGGCGTATACAGAATTTGCTTCGGTCGTATTAGATGAGGATAAATTGAAATTGATCCGGCAGACACTGAGTGGACAAAGTCATTTTACTTCGCAAAGATTCCTGGCGCAAATAAAAGAAAAATTAACGACAAAACAGAAAAGAACAAGGGGTCGTCCAAAAGTACAAAGGCAAGAGATAAATTAATCATAATTTGTTTTGTGGTATGGGGATAGGGAGTTCTGACGCCATTATTTTTGAGGTTTTGATATGGGCATACTGAATTCATTTTTAGGAAAATTAGTCTCTCAGAAAGCCATGGTTCAAGATTCTGTGCCGGGTCAAAAAGATATGATTGAGATTTTTGACGCCTATGGACGGAAAATGATGGTTCCCAAAGAAGAGTGGCGAAAAAATGTTCTGCCAGGTAATATTAAGCGTAATTGGGATAATCCCGATGAGTTGTATCAAAATATTGTTTTAGCTTTACAGGACGGATTTTTCCCGGACATTTTAAAGGCAAGCGAGCGCCTCTTGGCTATTGATAAAAACAAAGAAAGAAGCTATATCCTTAAGAGCATCGTCTTAATGAAAAACAATCGGAATAAGGAAGCAAAGTCCATTTTAGAATCTTATATCGCTAAATATGGCGAAACTGGATATGTGTTAACCAATTTAGCTAAAGTTTATGCTAATGAAGAAAACAACGCTAAGGCAGAGGAATTATTGTGGAAAGGCTTGCAGTTAGATCCGAATCAAGATAACGGCATAGAATGGTGGATTGCTATTAATAATGAAAAGGGTGGTAAGCCTGCTTATCTCGATGAACTAAAGAAACTTTCAGGTGTCAACGGGAGTTGGAGGCCTCAGTTATGGCTCGCAAGAGAGGCTCTTGAGCAAAAAGATCTGCCAACAGCCCTTGAATACTATAAACATATAATTTCTTTGGCAAAAGATGGAACCGATGTGCTAATGCAAATATCTGGGGATTTGGGAAAAAATGGATATTGTAATGAGATTTTTAGCTTGATTCTTCCAATTTACGACCCAGACAAGCATGGCGTTTGGCCTGGAATAAATATTCTTCGGGCTTACTTAGAGAGCAAGAGATATGACGAAGGCACAGAGTTTTTAAAAAAGATGTTTGCGTTAAATAGACCTGATATTCGTGAAAAGCTTACGGAGTTTTCAACACAGTTTGATAGTAAGCTGAGAAATCTCCCAAGGACAGTGGATGATAAGAAGAAAATTTCAGCAGGCATTGTATCCTTAGATAAACCCATATTCTTCTATGGCCTTAAAGGTGTAGATTGGTTTTTGCCTGAGGTAAAAAGAAATGGAGCAAAAATTGGGCTTATGCCCTTAGCGGCTATTAGCACGCAAAAGAATAAGACAACAATTATCCAACAAGAAACCGATGCAGGGCGATTAACGAGGAGCATCCCGTTATACATCGGAGAAAGACTATTCTTTGAAACTAATAGCTATTCGCAGGTTCTCGTTACAGTTACAACGGCAGATGGAGGGCTGGTTACTTCCAGCACCGAACTAGGAGTTGATTATTTCCTTGACGCTATTGCCAAAAGTAAAGATAAGTTAGAATTCGACTATTATATTTCTGGATCGTTAAGCGAAGCTGATGGAACCTGGGAAATTGTTTTGTCAATTTGGGACTGTAAGAACCAGCAAAAAATAAAGTCTTTAACTCAAAAGACTTCTTCTGGCCTGGTAGGACAGACTATTAAGAGCCTGGCTGACGATTTGTTTAAATTCTTGAAGGAGCGAGGTAGCTTGGCAGCTATTAAGCCCGTTGATTATTATAAACCTGTTGCTGATAATCTTATCGGGCATCAGTTATTGAGCTACGGGCAAGCCTTAGTGCAGGTTTTGGTAGTTAATGAGCACGGCACTAAAGACACAATTTCTGGAGAGAGATCCATCTTGAGAAATTCATTGGACCTAGCGTTATGGGCACCCGAAAGCATACTTCCTAAAGTTTTGTTTATATCAAGTCTCGTTAAGTCATATTCATATCATTCGGATATTTATCAGGAATTTAAGGAATATGCATTAAAGTTAGTCAATGACAATAAAAAAAACGAGAATATAGTAAAATTCTTTGCGCTGATTTATAAAATTTATGGAATGAATGGAGAATTCGATAGCTTCGAGAAGGGGCTAGGCAAGTATCCGGAAAACTATCGTAACTGGTTTATGAAGGTTAAGGAAATTAAGCCTTAACCAGGGTATAACGGTGATAACGATGAAGAAAAGTAGATTTCTATTCTTAATTCTTATAGCTGCTATTTTATGGTTGGAGGGGTTTGGTATGGGAAGACTAAATCGATGGCTAAATGTATTTTCTCCTCACAAAGCTCAGGCTGCTGAAGCTACTGATTCTATGAAGAAGGGACATCCGGAGGAATTCGCGGGACTAAGAAAGTTAGCTCTATCAGCGCAAGCAACAGACTTTCCTGAGAAAGCGGGAAAGCGCGGGGTATATGGAGTTTTAATGGAAACAGGGTATCCCGAATACACTGTGACACTAGCTACTTTTATGACAGGTGATGCGAGCTTATATTTCAGTAACGGTGGCGGTATGCTTGGTGGTATAGGTCATGAAACCGTTAGAAAAGCCGCAATAGCTTTAAATCGCAGGGCCGACGAATTTATTTCAAGCTGTAAGAAAGTTACTGAATTCCCAATGCCTAGGCCCGGAAAAACAGTTTTTTATATTCTAACTCAAGAGGGCATTTATACGACTGAGGCATTGGAAAAAGATCTAGGTAATAATAGAAGTTTACTTTTGCCTCTGTTTGCTGCCGGACAAGACGTTATCACAGAGTTTAGGATTATTGATGAGAGGCGTCAAGATAAAGAGAAAGGTATAGAATACGAAGAAAACTCATGGTGGGGGGAGCCGGGGTATGCAAATTGTCTACTCACATTGATGGCAGAAGGAGCAGTAAAATCTGTAACCTTGGATTCAACGAAGAGGTTACCTTCTTTAGACGTTTTTGCTCAAGGCAGTGACCATTTATTATCTTGGGTGAAATCGCAAAAAGTTTTTTATGAAGAACTTAACCCGCTTGAGGTGTGTAAGGTTATTTTGTCTTCCGCTGGTCACGACAGCGTAAGACCTTTCAAAGAGCCGTTGTATCTCGAAGCCCTCCTTATACCTACTGCTGATAATGTATCTAAAGAGGGGATACCGACCTTATTCAAAATAGAGAGTATTGGTAAGGGGCAGTCGCTTGTTTTGCAGATAACTATTGTGTCTAAGCGGTAACAAGATGTTTCATCTAACTGTACAGAAGCGCATGGTTTTGTTCCAAGCACGGGCTTGTTAAAGAAAGAAATAAGCTAACCAGAAACGATTGACTATGCTAAAATAAATACGCTGTACTTTGAAAACTCCCAATATGATATAGAAGGAATAAAAATAGGGGACGTTTCTATTTAATTTAAATATTTTAGTTAGATTTAACCTTCTGATACGTCTATTGTTAGTGAGAGGCGACGTAAAGGGAGGTTTTTTTATGCCTAGAACAAAGAGGTTAGTGTTTCCTGGGGCAGCTATGCATATTATGTGCAGGGGTAATAACCGGCAGAAGATATTCAATTCAGATGGTGATAAGTCTTATTATAAGCAATTGATGCAGGTATTGAAAGCAGAGAACTCAATTGAAATATTACATTATTGTCTGTTGGATAACCATGTGCATTTTATCGTTAGGTTAAAACTAGAGGGTAATCTTTCTAAGTTTATGAAACAGTTGGGGTTATCTTATTTTAGCTATTATAAAAAAAACTATGGGTATGACGGACATCTATGGCAGGGCAGATATAAAAGCAATATTATAGATACAGATTCGTATCTGTTGCAATGCGGTAAGTATCTTGAACTTAATCCGGTAAGATGCGGTATTGTAGATATGCCAGAAGAATATGCTTTTAGTAGTTACAAGAGTTATGCAGAAGGGGCTCAGGATAAGCTTATTACTCCAAGCCCTGCCTATATGGGGCTTGCAGATATTGAGGATACGCGGCGGAGAAGATATGTTGATTTTGTAGTTGATGGGAGTATAATTAAACATAAATCTCCGTTTATCGGAAGTGAAGCATTCATTAAGAATCTAAAAGAATATTATGGAATAAAACACGGGAATTTGAAGCGGGGTAGGCCTAAAAAAGCCAGAAAATAGAAACGTCCCCTATTTCTTTCCATGGGCAGTAGTAATAAAAGGAGGGGTTATGCAAATAGTTAAACCGCTTGTGTCTATTGTACTTGTAGTTTCAATTTCAATGCTTCAGTCAGGTTGTTCGATGGTTGTGCCTGGAAAACAGAGATTCAGCGTTACCGCTTCAGAGCCAGAAGCAAAGATTTATGTTAACGGGGAATATATGGGGCAAGGTAATATTCAGACAAGAGTTAAACGAAATAATGATGTTGCTGTTTTGGTCAAAAAAGAAGGATATATTCCTGTTACCAGAAACATTGGCACGGATTTTAGCATTACTGGTATTCTTGATATTGTGTTCGGCTATGTTCTTTTAGTCCCTTTGATAGGATTATTTTTCCCGGGATGTAGACAATTAGAGCAAACGAATGTCGCTGTTACCCTTGAAAAAGAGGAGTTGGGGAAGTAAATAGATAATTTATTATTAAAAAAAGGGACGCTTCTATTTATTTAAACGTGGTAAACTTATGAAACCTAAAAGATAGAAACGTCCCCTTTTCCTCTCCTTAAAAAGAAATCTTAAGTAAACTTTAATTGTCTAACTAGTTCAATATGTTATAATTAGATACTATAATATCAGTTGTAAGTTAAAGTCTTTGATTATTACAAATTGGAGAATTTAAAATGGCAAAAAAGATCCTGGTAATTGATGATGAGGAGTTGATAATTAAATCTCTTTCAAAGTTACTTGAGAAGAATGGATATGAAGTATTCGTTACTAAAAATAGCCAAGATGCGCTTATAATGATAGAGGAAGAGGATTTTGACCTTGTTTTAGCAGATATTCGTATGCCGGGAATGAATGGTGTAGAAACAATAACCCAGATTTATAAAAATCAGTTAGAAGCGAAAAAAAAGAAAATTCCAGTAATTTTTATTACGGGTTATGCTGATGAAGAGGTTGAAGAAAAAGCAAAAACACTTGAGCCAATTGCATATATTTATAAACCTTTTGAAATAGATAAATTACTTAATACGATTAAGAAAGCTTTGGATTAACTTGGAGTTTGGTTATGGATACTATCCTAGATTCCTATAAAATACAACCGTCTTTAAGAATTAAGCTTAAACTTTACAAAAAAAGAGCCGCTGAAATAGAAGCTTATTTGTTCCGTAATCCAAATGAATGGGGAAAGTTTCAGGGTGAATTTAATGCTGAGGTTAATAATGTGTTTCGAGATATTATGGATTTCGAGAGGATAAATTTAGCTTCAGGTAATGAAGAAAAGGTTTATAAGCTCAAACGCATTTTCATTTCTCGAATCAGAGAGCTTTTTCTTAAAGGAGCTTATAATGAATGGGCTTTCCGAAAGCCGTTTGGTTATGCGGGTGATTTTAAGATTATTGACGAAATTTATCAGAATAATCCTGTGTCCACTGGTTTTGTGCGTCTTTTTGATAATTATTGTATGATGTCAGCGATTGCTGTTGCGGTGAGAAATCGAAAGGAAGATTTTAAAAGAATAATTGATAGCTTTGTGTCAGGTAAAGTTGATCGTAAATTGAGAATAATGTATTTAGCTTCAGGGCCTTGCCGAGATTTAAAGGAGATCATTTCCTCTGCCCCGGCTTTGTATAAAAATGTGATTTTTGACTGTTATGATCATGATGATAGAGCTATTGAATATGCTAAGCATTTAGTAGGAGAATGTTCCAATATAAATTTTTATAACGAAAATGCGTTAAGAATTGCTTTCAGAAAAAACATAAATGGGCTTATTGATAAAAAATACGATTTGATTTATTCTACCGGGCTTTTTGATTATTTTAATGAAAGAATTGGGATTGCTTTAGTTTCCAATTTTAGGAAACTATTAAATGTCGGTGGCAAACTTGCAATTTCGACAATGAGTAATAAATATTGTAATCCGTCTGTTCATTACATGGAATGGGCCGCAGATTGGAGTTTGGTTTATCGCAATGAAGATGAGTTTAAGCGTATTTTTCTTGTGGCGGGTTTTATGGATAATGAGTTAGAAACTCTGTATGAACAGCAAGGCATAATGCAATACATAATTGCTTCATTAAAGTGAAACTAATCCATTTATAATAATTATGAATATTTTCGCTGTAAGCGGCTTGATTAACGCAGTTAGTATTCTTGTTCTGGGAACGTTTGTCTATTTTAATAATAAGACAAGGGAATTAAATATACGATATGCTTCTTTTTGTTTCTTTGTGGCATTTTGGAGCTTTTGTTATTTTCTCTGGCAGATTGCGGAAGATAAAAATACTGCGTTGTTTTGGGTTCGTTGTTTGATCGGCGGCGCAATATTTATTCCGATTTGTTTTCTGCATTTTGTTTTATTGTTATTAGATATATATGAGAGCAATAAGAAAGTGGTAAGAGTTGGATATCTGGTGTTTTTCTTTTTCTTTTTAACTGATTTTACTCCGTGGTTTGTTAATGATGTCCAGCAGAAAATGTTTTTTAAATTCTGGCCAGTGCCTGGGCCTTTGTTCAGTGTTTTCTTGCTAATATGGCTTTGGTATTGTATATATCCATGCTATTTGCTCATTAAAAATTATAGGAACTTCGCAGGTTTAAAAAGACAACAGGTTAAATATGTGCTGCTCAGTATTCTCATTGGATATGGGGGCGGTTCAACAAACTATTTTTTGTGGTATGATATTCATATCCCTCCTTACGGAAACATTCTTGTTCCTCTTTTTGTTGGCATGATGGCTTATGCCGTAATCCGTCTACGTATGATGGATATTAGTATTATTCTTACCCGCACCGGCATCTTTTTAATTGTTTATACCTTAGTTCTAGGGGTTCCGTTTTGGATAGGTACAATTACTAAATCCTGGCTGATATCTACGAGTATAGCGGTAATCCTCGCATCACTTGGCCCGATCATATTCCAAATTCTAAGAAAAAGGGCAGAGGCGCTGATATTGCAGGAGCAACGGCACTATCATAATATATTGACGGAATTATCTGCGACGTTAACTCTTATAAAGGACCTTGATCGCTTGCTTAAGCTAATAGTGTATCGCGTTGCACGGGCGGTAAAGGTAAAATTCGCTTGTATTTATCTTGCAACTGACGGCCATAAATTTGTCCAGAAATTCCCTTATTTTAAATTTGGTTTTGTCCCGCAACTGCCGTTAGATATATTAGATACTTCTGCAGTTCTTTCTTATATTAAGCAAAAACGTAAACCGATTTTCTTTGAAGAACTAACCCTTGAGTTAAAAAATGTATTTAATTTGCATTCCGGGTTGATAGTTCCTGCGTTTGTACGGGATCGACTTTTAGGGTTCCTTATCCTTGGTCCAAAACAGTCAGGCGCGGTATATACGGAAGAAGATGCGGCAGTGTTTGGTGTTTTAGCTAACCAAATGGCCTTGGCAATAGAAAATACAGAGTTTATTACTGAATCACAGAAGACTCAAGCCCAGTTGTTCGCCGCAGAACGTATGGCATCTATGGGTACCATGGCAGGAGGAATGTCTCATCAATTGAATAATCGTTTTCATGCCCTTGCTTTAGCAGCGGCTGATGCAATTGACACCTTTAATTTTACTGATATAAGTAGTTGTTCTCAGCAAGTAAAAGATTCTATGGGGTCGATAAAATATGCGCTTACGCGCATACTGGAAAATGTTAAACATGGAGGGAAGATCGTAAATGACTTCCTGGATTTCTCTCAGCCGGGAAAAGTGAAAAGAGAAGCTAAGGAGTTTGACTTAAGAGAACTTCTTGAACGAGCTATTGAAATGGTCAGAATTAAGACCTCTTTTCCTGGAGATCTTATCGAGAAACAAATACCTGTTGATTTACCGCACATCCCGGGTGATTTTGTTTTACTTCAAGATGTCTTTTATAATCTTATCGATAATGCGCATGATGCTGTTACTTATAAAGAAAAACTTATAAAAGATGGCAAGCTTACAAATTTTGTTGATTATAAAGGAAAAATCATTATTCGTGTTGATCAGTTTAATGATCAAGTGCGCATACAGATCAATGATAATGGGACTGGTATGGATGAAGAAACTCAGAAGCAAGTCTTTGTCCCATATTTTACCAGTAAAGCCACTGCGTATAAAGGGGCTGGCCTTGGGCTCTATATAATTCAAAAGATAATTGCCGCTCATCACGGGGAGCTTAATCTTGTCTCAAAATATGGTGAGGGCTCTACCTTTACGATTACACTTCCACTCGTGCAGCAGGACAAGGAGAATCAGCTCTAGAGTAAGATTATTTATGATATAATAAAACCATGGTAAAAATGTTTGCGGTAATAAGAAAGATTTTAGCTTTTACTGTCAAAATCTTCCTTGGGATCTTCCTTTTCTATTTATTCCTCGCCTTAATCGTAATTCCGCTTGGTGCTCCTTGGGCGGCAAAAAGCCAAGGGACTAAATTACTTAAACATCCTGTCCAGGTGCGTTCAGTGTTCTTTAATCCTTTCTTGCTTCGGTTGAGTATCAAGGATTTTGCTATTCTTGATACCGATAAGCAAATAATGGTTGGGTTTGACAAGTTTTGGGCTGATGTTAGTTTTATCCGTTTGTTTAGGAAAGAACTTCGCGTTGAATCATTGGGCCTTGACGGTTTGGTGGTCAATACCGCGCTTTTGGTTGATGGGCAGATCAATCTGCTTGAGTTGGTGCCGGCGCCTTCTGCAGCGCAGGAGCCAGTTGCAGAGAAAAAAGTTCCTATGGGAAAACCGGACGTGGTTTCGGCGTCTGCAACAAAACCTTTGCCATTGGTGATTGTTGATTCTATTGCCTTTAAACGGGGCAGAGTAGGTTTTATTGACCGGACTGTAGAGCCTAATTTTAAGACGTCATTAAGTAACATAGATATTCAAGTCAGTGGGATCTCTACCAGGCCTGATGCTCAAGTAAAAGTTATTTTTCAAGCCTCGCTCGATGAAAAAGGTACCATTGCTACAGAAATGTTGATCATGCCTTTTGTTCAGCCGTTGAAGGTTGAAATGGCATTTTCCCTGAATAATTATATGTTGCAGGTTTTGACTCCTTATGTTGGAAAATATACCGGCCACGCAGTTAAAGAAGGTAAGTTAGACTTGAAGATGGATTACTCAATCGCGGACAATCAGCTCAAAGCCGCACATAAGCTCCTGGTGCAGCGTTTTAATTTCGGCACAAAAGTCCCCAGTAAAGATGCGTTGAATCTGCCCTTTGGATTGGCAGTGGGGCTTTTAGAGGACCCTCAGGGGCGTATCAATATTTCTTTGCCGGTTACCGGAGATATGAGTGACCCGAAATTTGAATATTTTCATCTTATCGGACAGGTGGTGAGGAACTTTTTCTTAAAAATCGTAACCAAGCCTTTGATGTTTTTAGTTTCACTTGCGGGCACAGAGTCCGGTACCGAAGAGATCGGCACCGTGCGTTTTATACCTGGTAAAACTGAGCTGTCAGTTGATGATAAACAGCGGTTACAGGCTTTGGCCTCGGGTTTAAAAGAGCGGCCGAGATTGCTGTTGGAAATTAACGGCACCTATGATCCTCAGGCAGATTGGCAGGCTATACGCCGAGAAACGTTTCAGAACAAGCTTCTTGCGATGCGTAAGGAGTGGACCCGCTCAGACAGCCGTTTAATGCAGCAACTTTATGTTGAGTTTTTCGGGGTGCGGTCTTATTGGGATTTGGAGAAGAAATTTAAGGCTGCGGAAGGTAAGCTTGATGAAGAGGATATTACCGCGGAAATGAAACGCCGGTTAATTGAAGATGCGCCTAAAGATCAAGCAGCTTTGGATGCTCTGGCTCAGGCTCGCGCACAATTGGCCTATGATTTTTTCATTGCCGAGGGATTTGACAAAACACGGGTGAGTATTGGAACCAGCCGTCAGGCGCAAATCAGTATGGGGTATGTGCCCATGGAGTTTACCCTTACTGTGTTTGAGGATCGTGAAGATGTGCCTCAAGATAGTGCCGGCCAAGATCACCGTTAAAGTTTTCTTCATCGAGCGGTAATCCTGTTACAAAATTACGTGAAATTCTCCCGATATTGTTCATGCAAAGAAATATTCCAGCCAAAATAAAGACAACTCTTCAAACAAAGATTACCCTGGTTATATTAGGTATTTTTTTATTTCTTGTGTTCCTTGAGGTTGGGTTGCGCACCGGTGGGAGTATACTAACGTTTGTGCAGGAATACGGGAACAGGCGGAGTATCAAAGAAAAAGGCGTTTATCGTATTTTGTGTTTGGGCGAATCTACTACTGCAAAGCAATACCCGCATCATCTTGAAAAAATCTTAAATCAGCGCAAGGTTGGAGTGCGTTTCAGCGTCATAGATAAAGGCATTCCGGGAGCGGTCACTACAGTTATATTAAACCGGGTAGAATCTTACCTTGATGAATATCATCCTGATCTGGCGGTTGCGATGATGGGGATCAATGACGCAGGAAGCCATATCCCTTTTGAAGTAGGCACGGCTTCAAAAACAATGCTTTTCTTTAAGTCCTTGAGAATTTATAAACTGTTAAAGTTACTTTGGTTGCATATTTTGGTTAAAGCTCATGAGACAGGGTTTTATAAACTAAATGGATATAATCACTCTCCTGAAAAAGAGCAAGCTTATCTTACAGAGATTGACCTAAAAGATTTTACCGCCGATTCAGTTCTAACCCATGATTCCTTGAAGAAAGCCTTAGCAATAAACCCGCAGGATGATGACGCATACTCTGGATTAGGAGAACTTTGCCGCATTCAAGGGAGATTCCCTCAAGCTGAAGCGTTGTTCAGGAAAGCTCTTGAGATAAATCACAAAAACTATAAAGCACACGTTGGATTAGGATTAATATATCAAATTAATCGCGAGTTTCCTCAGTCAGAAGAATTATTTAAAGAAGCTATCGACATCAAACCTGAAAATTTTAATGCATACGCTGGATTAGGGGCAACTTATCGCGCACAAGAAAAGCTTTATTTGGCTGAAGAGTTGTTTAAGAAAGCCATCGCCATCATCCCTGAATGTGATAATGCATACGTTGGATTAGGATGGATTTATGCGCTTCAACGTAAACCATCCCAGGCTGAAGAGTCTTTCAAGAAAGCTTTAGAGATAAATCCTGAAAATATTCATGCGTTCGTTAAGTTGGGAGAATTGTATTACTATCAAGGGCAATTGGCACAAGCTATAGAGATATTCCATAAAGCCGCGGAAATAAAACCTAAAAACGAACGTGTACTAGGATCAATTGCATTATTATACGAAAAAACAGGTAAACAAGTACTGGCAAAAGAATATGCGGAAAAATTAAATAAATTAAGGCCGAAATATTATAAATCGGTTACCATTAACAACTATCGCAAGCTTAAAGAGATATTAGATAAAAGGAGGATAAGATTGGTTTGCGTGCAGTATCCTATGCGTAGCATCAGCCCATTAAAGAAAATATTTGAAGAAGAAAACGATGTTGTTTTTGTAGATAATGAGGCTGTATTTAAAGAAATGGGGAGAAAGGCTGAACTGAAGGAAATATTCTCGGATTTGTTTGCCGGCGATTTTGGCCATTGCACAAAAAAAGGTAACCAGCTTTTAAGCGAAAATATAGCAAATGTGATTTTAAAAGAAATATTTAACAAATAGTAATTATTGTTTTTTAAAAACCAGCTTATAATATTTCCTATGCATAAACTTTTATACTTGCCAATAGTCAGAAAACAGCAGTGGCGCAGTGCTGACTATTTGCAGCGGTTGCAATCCACTTTATTGCAGGGGACTATTAAAACAGCATACGATACAATTCCATTCTATAAAAAAAGGCTTGATACGGTTAGTTTTGATATTGCCAGGATCGGAGAAAAAGATTATTATAAAAAGGTCCCGGTTTTAAGCAAACAGGAAGTTAAAGAAGCTTATAGTGAAGGTTCTATTTTTAATAGTAAATATCTAAGGAAAAGTATATCCCGTACAACTTCCGGTTCATCCGGTTTCCCGCTAACAATTTATTATGATAAGAAAAGTTATGCTTATTCTGAAGCAATTTATGCCAGGGCGCTCTTGGAGCAAGGGGTGAAACTTACTGATAGGATAGCGTATTTCTGGTATGAACCGTTTAAAGAGCGCGGCTTTTGGGAGTATCTGGGATTATTTAAGAAAAGCGAAATTCTTTATACTCAATCGATAGATAAACAATTGGAACAATTACAGAGGCTTAATCCTGATGTAATACACTGTTTTCCGAGCGCATTGTATGTTTTGTGCCGGCATATTAACAGGTTGGGTATTAAATTGAACATCAGGCTCGTTATTACTCACGGTGAATTGCTTTTGGATAATTTCAGGAAAGAAATCGAAAATACATTTGGGGTAAAGATATTGGATCAATACGGTTCGAACGAATTTAACCGCATGGCCTGGCAGTGTAAGGAATACGGCAGTTATCATATAGATGCGGATAACATCTTTGTCGAATTCTTGGATAGAAATGATAAGGAAGTAAGCTGTGGAGAAAAAGGAAGGTTAGTTGTCACGCATCTTAATAACCGCATGATGCCGCTTATCAGATATGAAATGGGTGATTACGCGGTTAAAAAAGAAGGCTTGTGCCCCTGCGGGAGGATGTTGCCACTTTTAGAAAAGCTTGAAGGAAGAAAAGATGATTTTATTAAGCTTGCTAACGGGCAGATTTTATCTCCCCGGGCTGTTGGTGGGCTTCTTGAGCGTGTAAAATCATTAGAGAGGTATCATTTTATTCAATATCAGATAAATGGTTTTAGGATGGATATCATTCCGAACGAGTTATATAATGAAAAAGAGAAATCTTATACGCGTGGAATATTACTGGATATATTGGGAAAAGATGCGTTACTTGAAATTCGTGTTGTAAATGAGTTATCAAAATCAAGAACCGGAAAAATGCGGGCAATTGAATCGCGTTTGATGGGTTGATGGTTTTCTATAAGATTGCCGCTGATGAAGATTATATTATTATCCCCACCGATCTTTCCTCCTAAAGAACCATATTTAGCTGTCCCTACGTTAACCGCTTTCTTGTCAAACCACGGGTTTAAAGACGTTATACAACGCGATATTAATCTGGAAACATATGATATTTTGCTCAGTAGTAAATACCTTTT
Source organism: Candidatus Omnitrophota bacterium (assembly GCA_041662125.1). Lineage (GTDB taxonomy): Bacteria > Omnitrophota > Gorgyraeia > Gygaellales > Profunditerraquicolaceae > JBAZTA01. The sequence goes on from JBAZTA010000005.1 coordinate 58,322, forward strand.
GCATTGTCATCAGGCGAACAGCGAGGAATTAAGGAAATTGAGATGTAACATTGTTCCTGGGGAAGATTCCTTAAAGAAGTATAAGCTCTTAAAAACAGCTGTTCGATTCGCGCCTTATATTATTAAAAGGATTGATCGGGCCCGGGAGTATCTCAAGGCAGGCAATAAGCATAAGCGCGGTAATGTTTTTAATCTCAAGCGGCTACTGAGTTTTGAAATCCTTTCAGCAGGATTTGCCGTTATTAATGCCAGGTATTTTCCGGCTTATATTTCATTCTCAAGTTTTAAAAACAGCTATTCTCTTGATTCTTCCCAAGGTATCTTAAAAGCTGTCGCGGACATTAAAGAAAACTTGTTTATTGAGCTGTTTCAGAAGTATATATGCCCGGGAATTATTAAGGAAAATCCTCAGCTTCTGGGCATTTCAATCAATGATAAGGAACAGGTAGTCCCGGGCCTTACCTTAGCCATGTTGCTGCATGAAGCAGGTTTGTATGTGGTTATCGGAGGGCATATATTTACTAAATACTTGCCTGTTATCCGGGAATACTTTCAGTTGTGTGATAGTTTTGTTATAGGGGGAGGTGAAAATGCGTTGGCAGCACTGTTAATAAAAATAAAAGGCAGCCAGGATTTCTTAGGTGTGCCTAACCTGGTATGGTATGATAAGATAAATAAGAAAATGATCATTAATAAAAGAGATGACCATAATACTTGTAATGCGTCTCTCACGCCTTCTTATGAAGGTTTGCCGGCGAAGTCTTACTTTTCTTTCTTTGATAATTCAATCAGGTTTCCTCTTGTGGTGGGCAAGGGATGTTATTGGAATAAGTGCGCATTTTGCGATATTTCCAGTGATACGGATTATGCGGCAAGGGATGTCTCTTTAATAATAAGCGATATCAATAAAATTATCGATTGCGATAAAGTAAACAGGTTTTTCTTTGTTATTTGTTCTTTGGAGCCGGAATTTGTGCGTAATTTGTCTAATGCTATACTTGCTCATGGATTGAAAATTGAGTGGGAAGGGTACGCGCGGTTTGAGAAGGAGTTTAACCCTGATTTGTGCGGTTTAATGAAGCGTTCAGGCTGCAGGCGGCTTTTTATGGGGTTTGAGAGCGGTTCGCAAAGACTATTAGATCTGATGAATAAGGGGGTAGCAGTAAGCTGTATGGAAGATGTAATTTCTAATCTGTATCAGGCTGGTATTGCGGTTAATCTTTTTACGCTCTCAGGATTCCCGGGAGAATCCGATAACGATGTTTTGGCTACAATTGAGTTTTTAACAAGAAATCGCAAAAGACTTGATTTAAGAAATTTCTATTTTGACAATGGGCAGTTTAGGTTAAACCGTAACTGTAAAGGCCCGGGTTTGCAGCATATCTCGAAAGATGAGTTTGGTAATACGGGGATAGATGCGTTCGATTCAGGGCTTTGGCTCAGTGATAAAATATGTGGCCTATTGTGCCGCCTGGTTGAGCGTGAGTATTATCATTTTAAGGGCAGCCGCATTTTATGGCAGACTCCCCGCAGCGCGAATATATTGAAAAACGGTATCGTTATTGCTGGAAAGCTTTTTCTGCACAGGACAGGTTTTAAGATCGTTCGATACCTTCGCAGTGCGATAGCCAAATAAATATGTTTAAAGAAGCGGTGAGAAAGGTTTCATATGGCGATTCGTGATAGGTTGAAAATGTTTTGGTCCCGGATGTCGCGAGTTGAAGGATGCCCGGTTCACTTATTGTGTCAAAGCGACAAATTCCTGATTTTTATTTTGATGCTGATCGCTTTCTCTCTGAGATGGTACCATGTTGGTTTCCATGATATCTGGTATGATGAGGCCATTTCTTATAATCACGCCATCGATAATTTTAGCAGGTTTTATCTTGTGGATTACCAATTGCCTTTGTATTACGCGATGCTCAAACTATGGGTTTTTATCTTTGGAAGCGCAAGCGCTGCATCAAGGGGGTTGTCCGTTCTTTTAAATGTTCTTACTGTCCCGTTCCTTTTTAAGCTCACTCGGTTGTTAGCTGACAGAAAGATCGCGTTGTATACTGTGTTGATATTCATTTTGTCTCCGTTTCAAATCTGGTACGCGCAGGAAGCAAGAAGTTACGCTTTGATAGTATTTGAAACGGTCTGCTTTTTTTATTTTCTGCTCAAATATGAGGGCAGCCGCGAACGCCGCTATTTTTACGCGGCTTTAATTGCGGTAACACTGGTTAGTTGTACGCATTATTGTCTCATTGTGTTTGTGTTCTTTCTTATCTTTGTGCATTTTAAGAAAATAAGCAGGGGTTTGGTTACTGCCTGTTTCCTGCTTGTGGCGGCGATCTTTATTTTAATACAGCCTTTGTTATCCGCGGAGTTTAAATATTTCAGTAGTATTAAATTTTGGGCCCCGAAACCCCTTTGGATCAGCCCCCTTATTACATTCAATAATTTCTTATTTTCTTATAATAGGCAGCCGTTTTTTAATATTTTAACGCTCATATTTACCGCGGGTGTGCTTGTCCTGATCTTTTTCTCGAGAGAAAAGAACAGTAATCTTCGGTTTCTGAAAATAGTTGTTTTTGTCCCGGTTTTTGCTTGTTTTATGCTGTCAAAATTGTGCGTGTCATTTTACATCGACAGGCTTTTTATATTTACATCGCCGTTCTTTTATATTTTGACGGCCTTGAGTTTGTCAGGAATAAAAAATAAGCTACTTCAAAGGACATTGTCCACTGCTTTCGTTATGATGTTGTGTGTGGCAGCGGTTTTCTACTATACAGGCATAAATGAACAAAAACCTTCATATCCTCTGAGCTCTTTTTGGTATAGAATGCATCAAGGAGTTCCTTTTAAATACCCTGTTAAAAGCATATTAAATTTCCTGGATAAATCAGCACAGCCCAACGACAGCATGTTTCTATCAGGCCTTGATTTTAGAATGCCTTTCTACCACTATTTGAGGTATGATAAGAGTTACAAAAATTTGAGAAAACTCCAGACAGATTTTCTTGTTGTTTCTTACACCCTGGAGCATGATAATTTCGAAAGCAGAATACTAAAAATGCTGTTACAGACCAAAAGAGCCAGAATTATTGACGCACAAGCCGTTTTAGAAGTCCCTCAGAAAAGTTTTAGGTATTGGCTGCTTACGTCGAACTGGAACAGGGGTATCCCGCTGTCTCCTCAAAGTAACGGCGGCCTGGTGAGGGAATATATGCGGAAGAATTTTACATTGGTGAGGACCGTTGCCATAGATGGCATTATTGTTGATTTGTTTGAAAATAAGAAGGGTTTTCCCGCTCAATAAATATGTTCAAACGCGCTTTATTTTATTATGATCTTGCCCGATTGCAAAATGAAGGATGGGGTACGGTTTATGAATATCTGGATAAGCACCTGTTTTTAAAAAAGAAAATATCAAAAACTAAGATAAAAAGAATTTTAATTGCCGGGTTGCCTGAGAAATACGGCTATAGCCTTGATTTCTTAATGCTTGCTCAGGAGCTGGGTGTGTTGTGTACTGTAATCGATGACCGAAAAGACAGGATAGAAAGAACCAAAGAATTCGTTACCGGGCTTGCTTTAAAGAATAAGCTGGATCTGGGTTTGATCAAATTTATTGTTTCAGGCAATAGCATTATTCCTCATGATGTTGATGATCATCCTTTAAAATATGACCTTGTTTTAAGCTGTGAGGCTATTCAGCGTTATTCTGATCCTCAGCAATTAGAGATATTAAAAAAATTAGCTTTTGTTTCAGATTCCGTATTTATTTTTATGCCAAACGCGCTGCATAGCGGACATGCCAGAAGCGGGCTTGCTACTGTAGATATAAAACAGATATCTTCCTGGAAAAAAGAGTTGGGGGGAGAGTATTCGCTCGAATACGGATTTATTGATTTTGCCCCCTGGAGCTCAGGCATAACCGGCAAAAGGAACCTGCCAGGCGTATTAGCAGGATGTAATTTAATCCAAAGATTAATGGCGTTTATAATTGAATTGTGGCTTGGGTTGGTAAAATATATGCCGGCACGCTTTTGTGTTAATAATAGCCATATAATTTATGCCCATATAAGTAACAGGAGCTGTTCAAAGAATTGAATATGGCTTTATTGCGTGAGGGGTTATGAAAGCTAATGCGGGGAGAATGAATAATAGGGATTTTAGCGTGGGAATAATGGCTTTTAATGAAGAGAATGCTTTGCCTTTGTTATTCGACGATTTATTGCTGCAGAAGCTTGAGAAATTTTCCATGCGTGAGGTTATTGTCGTCGCCAGCGGCTGTACCGATAATACTCAGTTGATGGCCGAAGAAGCTAAACGTAAATATCCGAATGTTAAGTTGATTATACAGAGCCAAAGGGAAGGAAAGGCGTCTGCAGTTAAGTTGTTCCTTAAGGCGGCAGAGAGTGGTTTATTGGTGTTAGTGAGCGCGGATGTAAGGGTTTCTGAAGGTAGTTTAGAAAGGCTGCTTATTCCATTATTAGAAGATAGTGTGGGGATGACGGTAGGGCGCGCGATGCCGGTTAATTCTCAAGACAGCTTTATCGGCTTTAGCGTTAATTATCTCTGGCATATGCATCATCAAATGTCATTGGTGCGCCCGAAAGCATCTGAAATCCTGGCTATGAGAAATTGCGTAAAGCATATAGATATTCAAACGGCTGTTGATGATTCTTATCTTGAGGCAATGTTAAGTAAGCAGGGGTTGGCAATAAAATATGTTTCCGGGGCAGTCGTTTATAATAAAGGCCCTGAGACTCTTGCTGAATTTTTTTGCCAGCGGGAAAGGATATACACTGGCCATTTGTGGCTGAGAAGCAAGCTTAATTATTCGGTTGTTTCCATAGATTATCATCTGCTTATTAAATTGCTCTTAGCTGATTTAAAAATAAGGCAAAAACATTTTTTTTGGAAGATAGGCGTAGTATTGCTGGAAATGACAGCGCGTATAAACGCAATAATCAAATTTTCTTTATTTTCCTATAACCCATTTGTCTGGAAATCGTTAAGAAGCACTAAAACAGCTATTTATTTCAATGATTGCGGCTTGCCTGAAAACAATAAAATTTAATTTCAAGAATAAACGCTTTTTAAGTCAAGCGCTGCCATTAAGCCTTACATTTAACCTTACTTCCCTATGCCCCTTAAAGTGCAAGACATGCAATATATGGAAATCAGAGCCTCATGCCGAATTGTCTTTAGAACAGTACGAGAAAATTTTCGTTTCAATTAATACCCCTATTGAGTGGATCGTTATAACCGGAGGAGAGCCGTTTTTAAGGGCGGATTTAGATAAGATTGTCGCCGGCATTATAAAATATCTTAAACCTAAGTTTATAAATATAGCCAGTTGTGGTTATTATCCGGAGCTCAGCGTTTTGAAAACACAAAATATCCTTTCTCTATCCGGCAATTGCAGAATAAAAGTTAATTTGTCCATTGACGGGATAGAAGGCCAGCATGACTATATAAGAGGCACAGACGGCAGTTATGTTAATGTGGTTAGGACTTTTAAGCTGCTGAAGGGATTAAAACACAAAAATCTTTCGCTTGGGATAAACACTGTTATCTCCAAATATAATATAGGAAGTTTGCGTCAGCTCTCTGACAAAATCGCTCAGCTGTTACCTTCATCTCATTTCTTTGAATTTGCGCAAAAGAGGGAGGAACTAAAGAATTCAGGCATGGATTTCTTAGCATCAGAAGAAGCCAGCATCAACTGGTTAAAAAAAGAGGCATGCTTGAGCAAAAATATTAAAAATTCATTTATTGTAGATTTATTGAGAGCTGCTTATTATAAATACTTGTTGCTCATATTTCAGGGAAGGGCTATTCCTTTGGGTTGTTTTTCCGGGTATGCTTTTGGGCATGTATCTCCGGAAGGCATGGTATATAATTGCTGTGTCAGGCAGGATCCTTTAGGGGATTTAAAAGAAGTAAATTACGATTTCAAGAAAATCTGGTTTTCTGATGTAAAAAAAAGTATATCTGAACAAATAAACCGGGAAAAGTGCAGCTGCAGTTCAGTAAGCAGTTTTTATATTAATTTGTTATGTAGTTTGGCAAGGATATATTCTCTCTTTCTCGCATAAACCTGATTTTATGGATTAAGTTTTTTAATAATTCAATGTAATTATGAGATGTTTAATTACCGGGGCAACAGGTTTTATCGGCAGGCAGTTGGCCGTCAGATTAATTTCTAAAGGGCATATCGTAAGGCTGCTTTTACGCGGGAAGGATAAATTACCTCCTGAGTTTGACCAGCGGGATATTCGGATAGGCGATATAACTGTTCGCGAAAGCCTGGAAGGCATGTGTGATAGTATTGATGTGGTTTTTCATTGCGCGGGGTTATTAGGAGGATTTAGTGTCCCTAAACTGGAATATTCCCGGGTAAATGTTTCCGGGACACAGAATGTTATTAAAGAAGCTAAAAAGGCAGCGGTTAAGAAGTTCGTGTTTATTAGTTCTGCCGGTGTGATCGGCCCTACCGGAGATCTGCCTGCCCATGAAGGATCGCCATGTTTTCCTTCTAATGATTATGAAAGATCTAAACTTTTGGCTGAGCGCTTGGTTGTTGAAAGCGGGTTGAATTATGTGATAATAAGGCCTGAGTTTGTTTATGGAAAAGAAGATCTACATGTTTTAGAGTTGTTCAGGGCAATTCAAAAACGCCGGTTTCTTATTATTGGAAGCGGCAGTTCTATTTTACACCCCACCTATATAGATGATCTCATAACCGCTCTTACGCTGTGTTTAGCTGAAAACGTAAAGAATCAAATATATCTTATTGCGGGGCCTGAGCATGTTACCGTTAAAGAATTTACTCAGTCTATCGCAACCATGGTTGGAGCTCATTTATTGAATTTTAAAGTTCCTGTGTGGCTGGCTATGATATTGGCTGGGGTTAATGAATCCTTCGCGCACTTATTAGGTAGAGAGCCTCTTGTTACTTTTCAGAGGGTAAATTTTTTTACCAAAAGCCGGGCGTTTAATACATCTAAGTCAGCGTTAAGTCTATTATTTCGACCGCGGGTAAAACTTCAGGAAGGGTTGATAGAGACAATTAAGTTTTATAGGAGCAGGGGGTATTTGAAGTAATGGAAAAAAGAAGCGTGATGATTTTAGACGGTAATACCAGGCAGACGCTTGCCTTAGCAAGGATCTTTGGCAAAAGGGGAATAAAAGTAATTATCGGCGGGTATTCTCGTTTGAGCAGGGCATTGTATTCCAAGTATTGCGCAGGGTTTTTTCTCTATCCGGCTACTGGTAATACCTCGGATATGCATCGGGTAATATTAAATAATGTGAAACGCTTTAAGCCGGATGTATTGGTGCCGGTATTAGATAGGACGTATGCAATTGTCCTGTCGAATATTGATGACTATAAAGCATACACACATATTATTCCTTTACCGGATCTCGATACTTTTATGATAATGCTGGATAAACAGAAGGTGGTAGAGTTTGCTTTAAAATCTAATGTATCAGTGCCAAAAACCTTGTTTTATTCAGGTGCCGGGAATATTGACGAGATAAGCAGGGTGGTTGATTATCCGGTTATTGTGAAACCTCGGTTTTCATGCGGAGGGTATGGCATGTGTATGGCTGAATCCGCCGCAGATCTGAAAGAAAAGTCTGTTGAAATGGTAAGAAAATATAATAGGAACAATATGCCTCCTGAAATTTTCTTTAATAATTCCTCATGCCTTATCCAGGAACACGTAAAAGGCAAGGTGGTGAATTTTATCGCGTATTGCCAGGATTCTCTTGCTGTCGCATGCATTATGACAGAGACATTGGCAAATTATCCCCTTCCGTTTGGGCCGGCGTTGTCTGTGCGTAATATTAAGAATGACGCTGTAAAAGATATTTCTTTTAAGCTCTGCCGGCTCCTCAAGTGGAATGGGTTGATCGGGTTTGAATATATTATTTCTGATACGGATACTACTCCTCAATTGATCGATGTGCATCCAAGAATCTATGGATCCATCGAGCATGCCGTTGTTTCAGGAATAGATTTTCCCTATATGCTGTTTAAGAAAGCATTGAACGAGCAGTTCGATCTGCCTGCTGATTACCAGGAAGGCAGGGAATTCCAATGGCTTATTACCGGTAAATTAATTAATTCTTTTAAAACAGGCGCATGTTTTGAGGCGATAAAATATTACTATAAAAGAAGGCATGTGCCCAATGAAGTATCATTCTCTGATTTTATGCCGCATCTTATTCATGTCGCATGCTTGCTCAAGAGCGGAAAAGATATGAGATGAAAATCTTACAAGGGACTTTAAATGCAAGTTGATGTCCGGTATAATAATGATAATTTCTTAAATGATGGTGAAGGCCAGTTAGATAATCCTGTCCCAAAAGTCGCCGTAACTGTGGAAGATAGCCGGTCAGGATTTTCGGGGTGGTTAGTTATTGACAGTATGATCAAGGAAGTTTCATGCGGCGGGCTTCGTGTTTATCCGGGGGTAAGCGCTGAGGAAATAAAGAGATTGGCGCGCACGATGACTTTGAAGTATGGTTTTAGCGGCATGGCAGTCGGCGGGGCAAAGGCAGGTATCAGGATTGAATCAGCGAATATAGATGCTTTGACTAAACGCAGATTACTGGGATCTTTTGGAAAGCAGATATTTTCGTTCTTGAACGAAGGTAAATATATAGCCGGTTCTGACCTTAATACCAGCCAGGTTGAGATTAATTCCATGCTTAAAGATATAGGGATTCGCTTGCCGTTGTACCGGCGTAAGACAGGGAAGCGCTCAGGTTTTTTTACCGCTTTATCCGTTATGGTTTCTCTTGAAGCGGCAGCTTCGTTTATGCGTATGAATTTGTCAAATTCGTGCTTAGCTGTTGAAGGCTTTGGTGAAGTTGGAAGCGCTTTGTGCTGGCTTATGTCAAAAAAGAAAGGCGTAAGAATTGCCGCGATCTCTACAACAGCCGGAGCATTATATAATCCTGACGGTTTAGATATTGATGTTTTGCTTCAATTACGGCAAAAATTCGGCAGCGACCTGATTTTTAATTATGGTGATGCGGAAGTCTTAACAAAAGAGGAACTTTTTGGGTTAGATGTTGATATTTTATCCCCTTGTGCTGTGCAACATTCGATTAATGATGGCAATGCTTTTGCTGTTAAAGCTAAGATCATATCCGCAGGGGCAAATATTCCTGTGACTTACAGCGCAGAAAAGGCCCTTTTTAAGAAAGGAGTGGTCATAATCCCTCATTTTATAGCTAATTGCGGAGGGGTGATCGGCAATAAGCTGGAGGTTGCCGGTTTGTCCGATACTTATATTGAAAATTTCCTCAGGAGCAAGAATTCTCATAGGATCATCTCGCTGCTGGAAAAGTCGCGTTTAACGAACAAAGAGCCGGTTTTTATCGCGGAAGATTATTCGCTCAGGCAGTTTGAAATAATGAGAGTTTTGGCAGAGCGTAAAAGCCTGAAAAGTACCCTGCGGCAGTCTTTAGTCGCTTGCTTGCATAATGGGGTAATTCCTGCAAAATTATCAGCGATCATTTCGCCGTTTTATTTTGAACGTTATTTCAGGAATGATATTCGATTTTAAAGCAGTTTTTCCTGTATAAAGAATTCCTAAAAAGGGGAGCGGTAATGCCTGTATATATCCTGGGAATCGCGGTATATCAGCGGGATTCATCGGCGGCTTTATTAAAAGACGGTGAGTTGCTCTGTTGTTTTGAAGAGGACAAAGTAAAGGGGATAAAACAAAAGCGGTTGTTCCCGGAAAATGCCGTAAAATTAAGCCTTGAGTTTGCCGGAATATCTATTATGGATATTTCCTTTATCATGGTTAATCACAGCCCCGCTGAAGGTTTTTGCCCTGAATATCTCCGCCATTTCATCAATCCGCGGTTATTTAAACATCTGTTAGACAGGGCAGTGTATTTCGGTTCATTCTATCAGCTTTTGAAAAACGATCTTACCCGGATCTTTCCTGCGGAAATAAAATGTATACTGCCGAAGATAAAATTCTTGAGCCATCATTTAGCGCACGCTGCGAGCTCATATTTCCTGTCCCCTTTTGATGATGCTGCCATTTTTACGGCAGATGGTTGTGGCGAGAGTACTTCAGTCATGTACGCGAGAGCCAAAGGCCCGGTTATTACCAAGATAAAGGAACTAAAATTTCCGTATTCTTTGGGCAGTTTATATTCAGCAATGACTGAATACCTGGGTTTTAAACCTAATTCTGATGAAGGTACGGTGATGGCGTTGGCATCGTATGGTGATGATTCCTTGTATAATAGTTTTAAAAAAATCATTTTTCTAAAAGAAAACGGCACTTTGGGTATCGATCCCGGTTATTTCAGCTTTTATAACGAAGCGGGGAGAAAATGGACGAAAAAACTTTGCCGCGAACTCGGGCCATGCCGCGCCAAAGACGGGATCATTACGAAGCAGCATATGAATATTGCCGGAGCCCTTCAGCATGAACTGGAAGATACGGTAATTTTAATGCTGCAGTATCTTAAGAATCAAACAGGTAGCGATAATCTTTGCCTTGCCGGAGGAGTTTTTCTTAATTGCACGCTGAATAGTATTATAAAGAAAAAAGGTATTTTCTCTCATGTGTTTATTCATCCCGCGGTTAATGATGCTGGCACTGCTTATGGAGCTGCTCTTTTTAAACATTATGAAATTAACGGGCTCGGTAAAAGAAATATTGAAAATGCCTGTTTTACCCCTTATTTGGGGACTGAATATGACGATAATGCTATTAAATCGGTTTTAGAGCGAAGCGAAGTAAATTTTAGCCTCAATAATAATGTGGTAAAAACCGGGGCGCGATTATTGGCTGAAGGAAAGATCATCGGCTGGTTTCAAGGCAGGTCAGAAACCGGGCCAAGAGCATTAGGAAACAGGAGCCTCTTGGCTAATCCTCTTCAGAAGGGCGTAAGGGACCATATAAATAGTAAGATAAAGAACAGGGAATGGTTTAGGCCATTTGCTCCTTCGGTTTTGGCAGAATATGCTCACGATTACTTTGAAGGTAATTGTTCATCCGAATATATGTTATATTCTATAAAAGCCAAGGCTGATAAAATTGAACATGTCGGCGAGTGCTGCCATGTCGATGGCACCTGCCGCCTGCAAACGGTAACCAGGGAAAGTAATAATCTTTTTTACGCACTTATAAAAGAATTCAATGCTTTAACCGGCTTGCCGATGCTGTTAAATACATCTCTCAATCTTAGAGGTAAACCAATAGTCAGTTCTCCTCAGCAGGCTGTTGAAATGTTTAAGCGGGTGCCTTTAGATGCGCTTATTATAGGTAATTACGTATTGATGAAGCGTTAATAATTGAATTAATCAATTTTTTTAAAAGAATGAGATTTAATTCCGTTTTCTTAATTGTGCTGATTTTTACTATACCATGCTGCTCGTTCGCTTCTTTAGAAGACGCAGAACAAATCGAGGCAATGGAAATCAATATAAATAATAAAGATAATTTGGCGTCGCTCAAAGGTTTACTCGATAATGATTCAGATATAATCAATTATTTTAAGGTAAGAGAAAAGCTTTTTTCGATTCCTTTCGATACTTTATCGGCGTTATCAGGCCAGTACAAAAGTGAGGACTCCTTTAGCAGATTGTTGAGGCATGTCTTAAGCCAAAGGGAAAAAAGCGGGCTATTCGTCTTGGATGAAGATATCTTGATCAATAATACGCCGTTACTTAACGGCTCGCCTTTCTATCCCGATTCAAAAAAGCCGTGGTTGATATCTTCCTTGTCTCCTGAAGCTGATCATCTTTACCTGACTAATTTAAAACTTAAATATACGCCATTGGATTTAAAATGCATTTCCGGCTCTTGGTGGGCGAAGGATGATATTCTCAAAAGCCCCCTTGCGGAGTTAGTTAAGTATAATAACTGCAATTATGAATCGTTGCTGCCGGTGGAAGATACAGCTGGGCCAAGTGAATGCAGCTGGAAATATTCTTTAAAGAAAGATAAAATATCTCCATTTCTCGTGAATCTTGCAGAGGTGCGAAATTGGGTGAAAATTTATGAAGGAAGCAGGGTTAAGCCTCATGTGTTCCGGGATTCAGTTTTTATCAGGAATAGCAGCAGGTTGTTCTGCCTGGATATGAAAACCGGGCAGCTTCGTTGGTCATTGGGAAATTTTGACGGGAAAGAGTATGAATTATATCAGGTGTTTGATCCGCCGTATCTGAATTATCTCGCTAATGATTTTATTTTGGAGGAGGGGATAGTTTATGCTGATTTTCGAGGCAATTTTACGGCCATAGATGTGAAGAATGCATCAAGCGGAGTTGTCCTTTGGAAATGCAGCCTGGGAGAATACAGGATGTGTGTAAAACCTGTTTTATGTAAAGGCGTTATTGTTGCCGGTTTAATAAATTCCAGGGGGGAATTATGGTTTTGCGGGTTTTCAAAAGAAAAGGGGATCATCCTCTGGAGCAATTATATCGGTACTTCCGCTTATGCCGGTTCCTTATGCGCGCTTTCTATTTCTTCTCCTGGCCGGGTCATTATCGGGACTAATCACGGGATATTGTTCAGTTTAGATCCCGATAAGGGGATAGTAGAATGGATAAGAAAATATGACCGTAAGACCTTTGATTTATTACTCTATTGGCAAAAAGGGTTTTACTCGCAGTCCTTTAAAGAAGAAGGAATGCTTGCATTCGATACTGAATTCTTGGAATATAGTAACGGCGTTATCATTTATAAGCCTTTGGAATCAGATTATGTGTATTTATTGGAAGCTGGCAGCGGCAAGTTGTTAAATAAGATACTTATCGATCCTGAGAATTACTATGTGCTGAGTGTTAAACCGGGTAAAATGATCCTTTTGGAAAAACCCGATGAAAAAGATAAAGAATATCGTATAAAAGTCATAGACATTAAATCCGGCATGGTTACCTATGTCCAGAAACTGAATAGTGGAAAGTTGCTGGGAGTTATTTATTTTCAGGATGATAGAATAGCTTTAAAGATAAACAGTAAGATCCACATCTTGAAGATTTCTGAAACTTCCCGCGGGCTAGAGTTTTATCGCGAATATGGCGGCTTTGCTGCTGAATACTGGCTTCTGTCTTTATATGGGAATAATGTGTTTTTATCCGATATGGAAAATTTATTGAGCGTTTCTTTGACAGTTAATAAAGAAAAAGAGGTTTTGAGCTTAAATAAAAACGCGGTGAACAATAGCGAGCTTATTTGCGCTGGCCTCAAGCAAGCCATTACTCATAATGCGCCTGCAGCGGCAATTAAAGTTTTGACAGAAAATGCCCATTGGTTAAGGGAGAATGGTTTTTCATCTGAGTTGCTGGGTATCCTTCAAGATGAACGAAATGCGCTTGGTTTGCCGCAGTGGGATGCTTTTGTTAAATTTTGCGCGCATAACTTTGGAAATATGAAAATAACGTATAGAGATATTAGTATCAGTTTTAACAATTTCCTGACAGCTATAGGGTTATTCGTTGAAAGAAAACCTTCAAATATGCCTCTTGAAAATAAGGGGGTTTCTCGGCTGAAGGATAAATATCAGGTGTCAGGGGAACAGTTGTTTATGCTGCCTGTTAAAAATATAAAGGGGAAGGTTCCGGATTTTTATCTGCTTTTAAATAACGATCAGCTGATCTGTGTAAGTGAGGCAGGGAAAATCATCTGGGCGAGATCCGTTTTTTATTGTCCAAGAAGCAGGATAATTGATAAAGCCGACAAAAGAACAGGCAGGATGTATATCGATTCAATAGAAGCTTATAAGTATGAAAATGTGGTAATAGTCAATGACCATGTTAATATTCTGGCTCTTGATATCTCAAGCGGCCAGGTGATATGGAGTATAAGCGACCAGGCGGATATTTTTTCTCATGAAGGGCAATATTATTCTTCGGAGTTTAAAAGTTTATATACGCCTTATTACGCTCATAAAGAATTTGTTGAAAAAACGATGTTGCTTCTGTGCGTTTATGGTGATGATATCGCTATAGTAAGAGGAAAAAGCATCAGCATTGTCGATCCGAAAACAGGGTTTTGCAGGCAAAGCAGTGATATTCCTGTCAGTGGCGCAATACAAGCGCTTTCGGATAATAAGTTTCTATTTCTTTTGTCGTATCATTTGGACAAGCTTATCGTGTTGGATAAACAGTTACACGTGGTCAAAATACACGATTTGGGCTTTATGCAGAAGGCGTTTCCTAAAAAAATGGTGTTTATCCAGGATTTTGTTGCTTTGCATGTTATCGATAAGATACATTTAATAGACCCACGTGAAGGTTTAAAATATACGATTGATACGCAAGGTAACGCTTTTGAATCTATAGAAAATTATAATGGCAGGCTGCTCGTAATCTATCCTTTCGATAGGATCATTTTGTATCAGCTTAATAGAGAAAGCGAAGTTCTATTATGGGATCTGAGGCTTCCCCCTGTAGATAAAAATATATATTCATCTCAACACAGAAACTTTACGTTCTCAGAATATTATTTTATTTCAGAAGATGCCCTTTATATGCCCTATTCAATAATGAGGCAGTTTTATATTCGGAAAGTAGATTTAAAGGCCGGGAAAGATAAGGGCAGCACAATTATCCCCGGAATAAAGGGCCAGCTTTATAATTTTTATGGAGGATATGCCGATAAAAATAGAATTGGATTAATAATATCGAATAATTGTAATCCTTATGATCCAGATGACTTTAAATTGTGCTTTACGAGTGCTTCGATCATTTATACACACTATTTAGAAATGTCTAAAGACGGGAATATAGGTAAATTAGAGCATTTTCCTGAATCAAATGTGGATGGATTTGAAAAAGTCACCGGCTGTAAAACCAATAATTGCTTTATCTATACGGTGCTGGGGAATATCCTTACCGTGGACCGATTGTCAAACTGATATGAAAAGTGCCTCTATGAAATTAAAAATAATATTTTTTATGGTTTTGGTAAAATTCTTTTATGGTTCAATGAATTTTTCAGCGAACGCTCAAGATATCCCAAATATTATCGTTATAACCATTAGCGGAGTTCGTAATCGCGATACTATTGACAGCCCTCAACACGAATATATCCCGAAATTATGGAATGAATTATTGCCTGAAGGTACGCTTTATACAAACTTGGTCAATACTAATTATGGTTTCCATATGCCTATTGTCAATGCTGTCAATACCGGGTATTCGTATCATTATTTCGATTGGGATTCTGCCCTCAAGGCGCCCACAATTGCCCAGTATGTGCGTAAAAAATACAATCTCGCCGAGAATAAAGCTTGGGTTGTCGGTGTTTTTTCTATGGCTAATTGCGGATTAATAACTCATGAGCTTGGGGAAGATACTTTCCCCGCAAGTTTAATTACTGTTCCCGGAGAGTTTTCCGGTTGTCTTGAGCCGATATTGTCTTCTCAGGACCTGTTTTTCTTTAGGGAGTACCGCGCGTTACGTCAAAGAAAAATAACCGGCACTTTCCCTCAATGGGATATTGCCAGTATACAGTTTAAAATTTTGATGAAAATATTGTATGAATTTAAGCCTAAATTTGTTCATTATGTTATGAGTAATCCGGAAATCGCGCATGCCGATTCTTACGGCAGGTATTTATTGTCGATTGAGAAGGCCGATCAGCAGATATATGAAATATGGAATACTCTAACGAGCGACAAGTTTTATAAAGGGAATACGTATTTATTTGTCTGTGTTGATAGCACCAGGGAAAAGTATTATAAGCATCATAATGCTGATTTTCTCGGGGGCGAACCTGTTTGGCTGTATGTTTTCGGCCCTGACGTGAAAAAAGGAGAGCGTATAGGCAGAAAAATCTATCATGCTGATATGTTCGCGACGTTCGCGCGTATTTTTAAACTGAATGTTGCTTCTGAAGGCAGGGTACTTTACGACAGCTTTATTCCTCATGATCGTTAAATATAAAGGTTTTATGCCGTTTATCAAAGAGCTCGTACGATTACTGCCTGAACGGTTCAAGCTATGCGTTAGGCCGTTTCATCTCTTTTTTTTATGCGGAATATCTATCCGCAGGCCTGCAAACTTTATAAAGTACATTTTCAATAAAAGAAAAAATATAATAAATTTTGTCCCTCCTGTATTTCATGCTGCCATAACAGCCCGTTGTAACCTGAATTGTCCAAGGTGCATGTATCGGTTGAATAACCCGAAAGCGTTTAAAGATCCAGATGATATGAGTGAAGGTGTTTTTTCCGGAATCATGAATAGGTGGTCTTCTTATATAGATACTGTTGTTTTCAGCGGTGGAGAGCCTTTAATGCACCCGGATTTTGCTCGCTTAGTTGATATAGCTAAAAGTAAACGCCTTCAATTAAAAATAATAACAAACGGTATCCTTATTATGAGCAATATTGAAGCTTTAAAACAGTTTGACCTCATTAATATCAGTTTAGATTGCTACGATTATGATTCATTTTCGCGCTATAAGGCAGGCACTCAAGAACAATATCGGCACGTATTAGAAGGCGTGTCTCTGTTAAGGAGCAAGAATATCCCTTTTCGCGTTTCTTTTATACTTTCACAAGAGAACGTTGATGAGGCTATGAAGTTTATCGATTTTGCGCGCACAATAGATGCTACAAATGTGATTTTCCATAATATGAACCCGCATGCCTCTGATAAATATAGCCCGTTGATTATCCAAAGTGAAAAAGTCAAAAGGTTCATCGCAGATATTACTTGTAGAGATGATTATTCGTTTAATATTCAGTTGCCGGTCATTTTTGATGATAATTCAGAGAAAATGAAGCATTCAATTTGTAATCAGCCCTGGTATTATAGTTGTGTTGACGGCCGGGGTGATATAGCTTATTGCTGCCATCTTAAGCACTCCCGGGATATCGGAAATATTAATTTAGGATATACGTTAAACTCTGAAAGTATTAAGAAATTCCGCGATGAAATGCGTAAACAGCGTTATCCAATGCGGGATTGTTATTATTGTCAGCGGAGATTTTACGGCAAGGAGTACGGGGTTTTTTCAAAAGATTTGAGGCGTTGGTTAATATGAAAATAGAACCGAAGCGATGTTCAGGAGGCAATAAGCTGAAAGTACTTTTCGCTGTGCATTATAGCGCCGAATATCATGAATATATTGATATATCTATTGTTTCAGCTTTATTAAAAGCTAATGGCTATAAAGTTAAAGCAGTTCAAGCGACCTATGCCGCATTAAAAGCGGAATTAGCTGAGCCGAGCATAGTAATTTGCAGCGTTTGGTCATCAGCTGCTATAGATTATTATGCAGCTCTTTTGCGCGGTTTAAAGAAAGATTATTTGTTTTTTTCAGCTTTGTGCGGTTCTTATCCTACAATGGCTCCGGAACTTATAGAAAATGAAGGCATTGACGGGGTTTGTATAGGAGAGCCGGTATTTGCTCTTGTTGAGTTAATAGAAAAGTTAAGCCTGAATGGATCCATTACAGGTGTTTTGAATTGGTGGGTTAAGTCCGATGGAAATATTTATAAGAATCCGCAGAGAGAATTAATTGAGGATTTAGATATCCTGCCTTTCGCGGATATTGGCTTGCTGAAGGATACTCCATTGTTTAATCCAATGATTAAGCATATTATTGCCTCGCGGGGCTGCCCGTTTGGCTGTTCATATTGCCGTAATTCCAGTTACAAATACAGCGACCACGCGAGAATACTCCGTAATAGGAGCGTTGAAAATGTCATCGAAGAGATCTTGCGCGCGAAAAAGGACCATTCCTTAAAATTTATTGTTTTTAATGATGCGATATTCGGATTGAATATTGAATGGCTGCGCGGTTTTTCTGAAAGCTATGGGAAGAATGTGCATCTTCCGTTTTATTGTAATGTAAGGGCGGATCTTATCACGGAAAAGAGTGTCAGCTATTTAAGCCATGCGGGGTGTAGGAGCGTTTCAGTGGGAATAGAAACTTCCGATGAATTGTCGCGTAACAAGGTGTTGGGGAAGAATATCTCGAACGCGCAAATAGAAAAAGCACTGATAGTATTAAAGCGGGCAGGTATACGGATAAGAGCTACAAATATTGTAGGTATTTCTTGCGCTCCTATAACTGCTGATATAGAAACAGTAAGGTTTAATAGGCGTTGTGGCGTGGATTTCGCTGAGGCGTTTCCTCTGGCATATTTACCAAATACCGGGTTATCTAAGAAAACACCTGCAATAGTTAAAAAGTATCCGGAAGAGTTAATGAATCTAAAGTATCTATTTGGGGTCGCTGTTGAATTTCCGTTTCTTATAAGCGTGATGCAATTTCTTATACGATTGCCCTTGCGAAGGGTATATTGGTGGATAGGAATGTTTTGGAGAGAATATTGTTATAGTATGCGTATTTATCATTTGGGAATTGGTTATTTTTTTCAAAGAATACGCAATTGCAGAAAGCATATTAAAATTTACAGCACTATGTGAAAAAGATAAATTGCAAAATCTGTCTAAGTTAATTTGGGGAGCGGCATGAAAAAGGGTTTTTTCTATACGAGGGCGTCGAACCTGAAGGATTCTTTGCCAAGTGAATTATTTTTTGGCAGGCAATATTTCTTTGTTAGGAAACTGTTGCGTATGCAGGAAAAAGAAATCAGGGGTGATTCGCTGGATTTATTAATTAGAAAAAGACTCGCCGGCTTATTGAAAAATACTCTTCTGTATGTGCCGTTTTATATTGACACCGTAAAGATAAAACCTGATCAGATAAATACCGGTAATGTTTTCGATATACTTAAAAGTTTCCCCTATCTCGAGAAGAAAACTATTATGGGAAATCAAAAAGATTTTATTAACAGGCGATATAATAAGAAAAACCTTTTTTATTTTACCAGCGCTGGTTCTACCGGTGAGGGTATTGGAGTTTGGAGGACTAAGCAGGAAATAGAGGCTAAGCAGGCTTTTTTAGATCATGAATTGTCAAAATTTGGCAGCAAGATAAGCGGCTCTAAAATGGCTATTTGCAGCAGCAGTGCCAGAAAAAAAGCTTCTGAGCCTCCCTGCGAAAGGCGGGGGAGGCTTTTAATGGTATCTCCGTATCATTTCAATAAACAGTATATTGAATCAGTATATGTCGAGCTTAAGAAATTTCAGCCGGATTATATATATATATATCCCAGTTGCATGGCTGAGCTAGCAGAATTTATTATCGAGATGGGCAAACCTGTTTTCGAATGCAAAGGAATTATTTTTATGGCTGAAGCGCTTATGCCTTGCCAATATCAATTTCTCCGGAAAGCTTTTAAATCCCCCATGCGTATATTCTATAGTTTGACCGAAGGAACCAATATCGCCTATAGCGGAGAAGGACAGGATATATTTAAATATACATTGAATCCCTTGTATTCCTTTTCTGAAAACCGTATCGATGATAAAGGGTTTTTTGAGATTGTCGGTACGTCGTATTGGAATTTAGCCATGCCGCTGATCCGTTATTGCACGCAGGATTATGGGCTCATAGAAAAAGATGTCATTAATTGCCTTGATGGCAGAAAACAGGATCTTTTATATGCAAAGAATGGAGGAGTTATAACAGGAGTTTCCGTTAAAATAGATGAATTTACCTGGGATTATGTATATGATTATCAAATTATTCAGGAAATAAAAGGAGAAATAATTATTAAAGTCGTTCCAAGGCATAATTTTAATACCAGCGTAAAGAATCGAATTTTAGAGAAACAGAAAGAAAGGTGGGGTTATTTCTTTGATATTAAACTGGAGGTTGTAGATACTATTCCCCGGACAAATGCCGGCAAG
Organism: Candidatus Omnitrophota bacterium; assembly: GCA_041662125.1. GTDB lineage: Bacteria > Omnitrophota > Gorgyraeia > Gygaellales > Profunditerraquicolaceae > JBAZTA01. The sequence continues at coordinate 78,078 of JBAZTA010000005.1, forward strand.
AGGCGATTAATAGTCGGTTTAATTTGATATTTGTTATAAATGTGCATCAATTGATCTCTGCCCAAACCGTATATTTTGAACCATGATTTCTTCCTGCTTTTGCTTCAACAGAATCAATAGGCATTAATGACCGGAATCCGCCCATAAATCTATAATTTTCCCCATCAGTAGAAAAGAAGTTTCTGTCAATATACGTATATGTTTGCCCGCCGGTCTTGTTTTTTATTATTGGGGTTTTCATTTCAGGCTGTAAAACGTAGGGCCCTCTTTCACGCAGTCCTTTTTTTAATTCTATCCTGAACTTTGCATTTTTTAATGAACCTCTGGTATGGCCGTAACATCCATAGCTGGCTTGCATTGGTTTAGCGTGTAAAGCTATCCCCCGGGGGTCTATCTTTGTGAGATCTATCCCTTGCGATATTAAAAATGCGATTAAATCCTTATTCGCCGCTTTTGTTGTTTTGAATTCATTTTTTTTATTTGGAGGGGTTATATGAGTTTCAACATCCTCGTAGGCATGTACATCGTAAGACATCCCTAATGCCGACATCCATGCTTTAGTATCATTGATGCGTTTTGAATTACCGGTTCCCCAGGCGGGATTATCAATATTAAGCGTCAGGCTATTTGCCTTTATTGTTTGCCTGATGGAGTCATTTTCCAAGAGCGGGATATTGATCTTTGTGCTCGGCTTTTTCAATTTCGCTATAGGATCAGAGGCGCGCGCGTACAAAAGGTAATCGCATTGTCCGTTGTTTTTCTTTAAATAGCGTTCGAACTCGTGCGGGCCGAAAAACCTGTCAAATCCTGAAAACTTCATTACTTCTTTATCGGATACTGTCTCTTTTCCTTTTTTGCCAAATTCTGATTCCTTCATTTCCTGGTATTTTTGGTTAGTAACCGCTAATAAAGCAATTTTTCTCCTGAATTTATGCCTTAAATTATCGAGAGAAGCTCGAAAATGTTTTTTAAAATACGAGTTTTTATTCCCGCATGAAAAAATGCATTCCCAAAGCTGGTACATAGCCAGGGAGTTTTCTATTTCAAATGTCCTTCCTCTTAAAGCTTCGCGTACTTCTGCTTCATTGAGATGAGCTGCTAATCGCAGGAATTCATCCGGCAATCCGACCATATCAATCTGGACCCAGGCATTAATGGGGGTTGCGTCCGGTTTCATGCAATATTGATAGTCTGTGTCAAATTCTCTGTTTGCTTCTACTAAAGGGCGAAAAGCTTTGTTATATTCCGCATATAGATTACAGAGAGCCTGAGAGACCACGTGAGGGTATTGAGTTTTATATTCAGGTAAGACATGAAATGATGCCGGTGAGAGTAAGCCTTCATTTGTTCGAATAAGCATCTGAATGTCTTCTTTTTCTATTGTGGAGCCCAGGAGGGCGGTTTGGGGAGTTTCTATGCATTTATCAAGAAACTTCCTTGCTGAAAATCCTGATAGGGGGAGTTTTTTGTTTGTGTTACCCCTGTTTTGCATAGAATATCGCGGTAATTCTTTTCTCATGCGGGTTTGGTTAATATTAAGAAGCCCCAGCCGTATAATAATACGGAATAAATTACTGTTTATGCAGTTCAACGTTATTATACTGATATAGCCGTAAGAAATCAAGCGATTGCAATTTGCTTAAAAAGTAAATGAGGGAATTGAGGAATGGCTGGTGTGCTGCTTTCTGCAGTAAGACCGGGTCTTGAGTGTGGGATTGAAATGTGTATAAGACCCGGTCTTTTCGAGGTGAGGCACTGTAATCCAAGACCGGGTCTTGTCTGTCCGGGTGTGAGCTTCCTGCTCAAATAAATTAGTTGACAAATTTTAATATTAGTGTAAACTGAAAAAGACGTAGTAAATAAGGCAATAGGAATCTTGAACCGCAAGGTAGGATGATATAGCCTTGCGGTTTTTTGTTTGCTCTGGTATTTACTATGAATATTGATCGAGAAAGGAGGAACAAGTAATGGCAAGAGGTAAAGTAAAGTGGTTCAGCAACCAAAAGGGATATGGGTTTATTACTCCTGAGTCTGGTAAAGATGTATTCGTACATCATAGCGCAATTCAGGGTGAGGGCTATAAAACTTTAGAAGAAGGTCAAGAAGTAGAATTCGAGATCGAAAACGGTGCTAAGGGAGAACAAGCTACGAAAGTAGTCAAGTTATAATCTCCGGTAAGAAAATAAGAGGCCCGGCAGTTACTGTCGGGCCTTTCTTCTTTACGTTGAAATTTTCGGAGTCTGGATTTTGCATCATAGTGTGACTTTAGGGGTGCCAGCATGAAAAAAGACCTTATTATTGTCGGCGACAGAGTTTTAATAGCTCCTGATACGGGAGAAGACAGGACAGATACGGGATTGTACCTGCCTCAGGGAGTAAAAGAGAAGGAAAAGGTACAGAGCGGGCTCATTGTGAGGACAGGGCCCGGTTACCCTGTTCCCGACCCTGCTTCAATGGAGATTGAACCCTGGGAAACAACGAAGTTCGATAGTAAATATTTCCCTTTGCAGGCGAAAGAGGGCGATTACTGTATTTTCTTACGTAACGCCGGGATCGAGATAGAGTTTGAGGGCAAGAAGTATATTGTGGTGCCTCACGCAGCTATTTTAGTGATTTTAAGAAACAAACTCTAAGCCCTTCCGATATAATTCACGAAAAAAACCTATGCAAAACAATAAAGCAGCGCAGGCGTTTCTTTTTTTTGGTAAAGTCGGCTGTTTCCTGCCTATCCTTATATTTTTTAATTTATTCTTTGGCTTGATCTTCTTTGATTTCAGGACTTGGTTTTTTGTCGAAGTGGTGTTGGTTGCTTTGTTTTTCTTTGTTTTGTTTGTTACGATGAAAACGGCAAATTCAGTTGTTTCAAGAGGAGCGTTCCGTTCGGTGAGAAAAAGCAGGGGGGTCATTGATGTGGAGGCAAAAGTGGTGGATGGCCCGCAAGAGGATACTGATAAACGCGAGAAATTGAATTGAGGCTGAAAAGGCTTGACAATTGAGAGCAATATATTACAATAAGTCCTTTAACTTTTAAAAAGGAGTTAGATATGCAATTCGATCTGTTGTTATTAGCACCGGTAGGTTCGATTTTGGCTTTAGGTTTCGCTTTTTATCTGGCCTTAAGTATTTTAAAAATGGATGAAGGAACGGATAAAATGAAGGAGATTGCTCAAGCTGTGCGTGTGGGTGCCCAGGCTTATTTAAAAAGGCAATATCTTGGCATCGCTATGTTTTTTATCGTTGTTTTTCTTATTCTTCTGGCGATGGCTTTGAAGAATTATTTGGTTATATTTGTGCCGTTTGCTTTTTTAACCGGCGGTATCTTTTCAGGTTTATCCGGTTTTATCGGTATGTCTATTGCTACACAGTCTTCTAACCGGACAGCGCAAGCGGCATCCAAGAGCTTAAACTCCGGTTTGCGTGTGGCTTTTTCCAGTGGAGCAGTTATGGGCCTTACGGTGGTGGGTTTGGGCCTGTTAGATCTAAGTATTTGGTATTATTTCCTAAATTGGTATTATTCTTGTCATCCCATTCCGTTAGGAACGGATAAGATTGCGGCAATTACTTCTACTATGCTTTGTTTTGGTATGGGTGCCAGCTCTATGGCGCTTTTTGCCAGAGTAGGTGGTGGTATTTTTACTAAGGCTGCGGATGTAGGAGCGGATTTAGTGGGTAAAGTAGAGGCAGGAATTCCTGAAGATGACCCGCGTAATCCTGCAGTTATCGCGGATAATGTAGGAGACAATGTCGGTGACGTTGCTGGTATGGGCGCCGATCTTTATGAATCATATGTGGGTTCAATAGTCGCTACCTCTGCTTTAGGTGTGGCTGCGGGCTTAGGTGTTGCCGGTGTAACCGTTCCTATGGTTATGGCAGCAGTGGGAGTGATTGCTTCCATCATTGGAACATTTTTTGTAAAAAGCGGGGAGCAGGCCAGCCAAAAAGTATTATTGGCAGCTTTACGTAAAGGTGTATTTACCAGTTCATTATTAGTGGCAGTAATTTCATATTTTCTCGTTAGATACACTCTCGGGGTTGAGCATTTGGGTGTTTATTGGTCAGTTCTGGCAGGTTTAGTTGCCGGTGTTTTAATTGGTTTGGTAACTGAGTATTATACTTCCAGCGGTTTTAAGCCCACGCGTTCGATTGCGGATGCTTCTTTAACCGGTCCGGCAACGGTAATTATCGGTGGTATTGCTGTTGGTATGATGTCTACGGCTATTCCGGTAATTATTGTTTGCGTCGCGATCATGATCAGTTTTTACTTGTCTGGCGGAGCAGCAAATTTTAATGCCGGGCTTTATGGTATTGCTATTTCAGCGGTAGGCATGCTTTCCACTTTAGGGATAACTTTGGCTACTGATGCCTATGGGCCGGTTGCGGATAACGCCGGTGGAAATGCCGAAATGGCTAAATTGCCTCCTGAGGTAAGGAAACGCACTGACGCTTTGGATGCCCTTGGTAATACAACGGCAGCCACCGGTAAAGGTTTTGCTATTGGTTCAGCGGCTCTGACAGCGCTCGCCTTGATTGCGGCTTATAAGGATCAGGTTTTACTCTTAGGAAAAGATGTAAATACAAGCATGATGAATCCTACGGTATTAGTTGGTTTATTCTTAGGCGGAATGTTGCCATTTTTATTCTGTTCTATGACTATGCGTGCTGTTGGAAGAGCTGCAGGTAAAATCGTGGTGGAAGTACGCCGGCAGTTTAAGGAAATAATCGGTATTATGGAAGGCACAGCTAAACCGGATTACGCGCGTTGTGTAAGTATTGCAACTGCGGCTGCGCAAAAAGAAATGATTGCACCATCTCTCTTGGCAATTGTTGCTCCGATTGCTGTAGGTTTATTAATCGGTATTGATGCAGTTGCCGGGCTACTGATGGGCGCAACGGTCACGGGTTTTGTTTTAGCGGTGATGATGGCCAATTCCGGTGGTGCCTGGGATAACGCTAAGAAATTTGTCGAAGAAGGGCATTATGGCGGCAAAGGTTCGCCTGCGCATAAAGCTACGGTAGTTGGCGATACCGTAGGGGATCCTTTTAAAGATACCTCAGGCCCGAGTTTGAATATTTTGATCAAACTCATGTCTATGGTTTCGATCGTGTTCGCGTCATTTATCATCAAAAATTCTTTGATCAAATAAGTATAGGTTTAAGCAGCTTAAAAAAGGCAAGTCATCTGTTGTTTTCTGACGGAAGATTTGCCTTTTTTATTGCCGCGTTTATACCGATTTCTCGCTCTTGATAAGGCTTGAAATTCTCATAATTAACGATATAATGATAAAGGTTATGCCAAAGATCAATCTCCTTTATATCATTACGAAATTAGAGCTGGGTGGGGCGCAAAAACAACTCTTAAGCTTGATTGCCAGCCTTGATAAAACCAGGTATACTGTCGTATTGTTTACCGGTAATAAGGGGTTGTTGTTACAGGATTTTGCCTCAATTCCCGGGGTGACGATCCAGGCGTCGCGGTTTCTGGAAAGGCCGATCAATCCTTTAAAAGATCTTATAGCTTTCTTTGAGATTTATTGGTTCATCCGGAAACAAAAGTTCCATATCGTCCATACGCATAGTTCTAAAGCCGGAATTATTGGCCGCCTTGCCGCGCGGATGGCTCATACGAGTTGTATTATTCATACGGTGCATGGGTGGCCGTTCAATGATCATCAGCCTGGTTTTGTAAGATTTGTTTACATTTGGCTTGAAAGGATATGCGCGCGGTATTCTGATAGAGTGGTTGTTGTTTCGCGTTTTGATAAACAAAAGGGGCTTACCCAAAAGATCGGCAGGGAACCTGTGTATTGCCTGATACGCTATGGGATTGATCATGATAAGTTCAGGCGTCAAAAAGAAGATGTCCGGATGAGTGTAAGGGACAGTTTCGCAATACGAGCGGATGAATTGCTCATCGGTATGGTCGCCTGTTTTAAACCTCAAAAAAACCCCCTTGATTTCATCAGGGTAGCTTCCTTAATAAGGGATAGCGTAGCGCCTGAAAAAGTTTCTTTGGGCGTCAAATTCCTGCTTATCGGAGATGGGGTTTTACGCGGCCGTATTGAGGAATTGACCCATGCGTATGGGCTCGATGAACAGGTGATCTTAGCCGGCTGGCGGCAAGATATGCCCGCGCTTTTTTCTGCAATGGATATTCTGGTTCTGACTTCTTTATGGGAAGGAATGCCTATCGTGGTATTGGAAGCGATGCGATGTGGTGTGCCGGTAGTCGTAACTAATACCGGAGGGGTAGCTGAAGTAGTTAAAGATGGCGTGACCGGATTTTTAGTACTTGCGCATGAACCCGCATTGATGGCGCAGCAGGTGAGCGTTTTATTAAAAAACGATATTTTAAGGAAACGCATGGGGCAGACAGCAGCAGAGGCGTTGGGAGATAGCTTTCGCGTTGGAAACATGGTGGTAGAGACGCAAGAGATGTATGAGGATATCTTGAAAAAAAAGGGGCCCGGTTATGATCACTAAATTTGTTCTCTTGTTTCTTATCGCCTCAGGCGTGAGTTTTTTGTTTTTGCTTTTTTTTATGAAGCGATTCGCGAAATCAAAGGTTTTATCTGTGCGCGGCATCCCTCTTGTCGGAGGTATCGCGATAGCTTTAAGCTTTTTGGGCGTAGCGGTTATTTGGCTTATCGGCGGCGGCTTCTGGTCAAAAGAACTCTTCGGATTGCTGGGGGCTTCAATGGTTATGTTAGTTTTCGGCATTGTTGATGATGTTAGAGAATTATCCGTTGCATCTAAATTCGCGGTCCAGATCATTGCGGCTTTGCTGCTCATTTTTTTCAATGTAAGGACCCAAATCGCCTTGATCGGCACTATTCCTAATGCGCTTATTACGTTGGTGTGGGTGGTCGGAATCACCAATGCGTTTAATCATTTGGATGTTATGGACGGTTTGGCTGGGGGTGTTGCCATGATCGCGGCGTTTTCTTTCTTCGTTCTGGGGCTGTTTCAATATGATTTAAGTATCGCGATCATTTCGATAATATTAGCCGGCACTCTTTTAAGTTTCTTGATTTATAATGTTCCTCCTGCCCGTATGTATATGGGTAACTCCGGCAGTCATTTCTTAGGTTTTGTCCTGGCAGCGATTGCTTTAGTCCTGCAATACGCTCAAATGGAAAACCGGGTAGCGTTGTTGAGCCCTCTTTTGATCCTGGGTTTTCCGATTTTTGATACGATATTTGTCATGCTGGTGCGTATGCGGCGGAAAAAATCGGTTTTTAAGAAAAGTATTGATCATTTTGCGTTGCGATTGCTCAAAGCCGGGTTTTCAAAACGAAAGGCGTTGTTGTGTATGGGGGGCGTGTCTTTAATTTATTCCTGCTGCGGAGTTGTTTTGCATGTTCTCAAGAATCAAACGGGGATTATTGTCATCTTAAGCTTAGTTCTCTGCAGTTTTCTGCTAACCAAAGCTGTCGGTAAAGCATCATTAGATGGTTAAAAAAAGAATTATTATTTTAGGGGCAGGTGTTGCTGGTTTGAGCGCTGCATGGCATTTGCAGAAAAACAATATTGATTGCCATGTGTATGAAAAAGAAGATGAAGTAGGCGGATTATGCCGCTCCCAGAAAATAGAAAATTTTACTTTTGATTATTGCGGGCACGTACTGCATTTCAGGCACGCGTATGTGTTTGATCTGATCAAAAAGATGTTAGGCGGCAATTTAGCCGCACATCGAAAAAGCGCCTGGGTCCATTCGTTTGGGGTTGATACCCGTTATCCTTTTCAGGCAAATCTTTTCGGGTTGCCGCATTCGGTCGTTGAAGAGTGCCTCTTGGGTTTTATTGAGGCGCAAAAGAGTGATGGTAAGGGAATCGGTCAAAAACAGGATTTCTCCTCCTGGATACATGCTACATTTGGAAACGGTATCGCGCGTCATTTCATGATCCCCTATAATACGAAATTCTGGACCATTGCGCCGGAGAAAATGACCTGCGAATGGTTTGATGGTTTTATACCCGTACCTACGTTAAGGGAAGTTGTTGAAGGGACTATTGAAGAAAGTAAACGGCAATTCGGCTATAATGCCCGGTTTTGGTACCCTAAACAGGGGGGGATAAGCCAAGTCCCTCAGGCGTTTGCCAAGGGGCTTGCGAATATATGTACCGGCATTCGAGTTACGGGGATCAATCTGGAAAAAAAAGAAATAACTCTTTCTTCCGGGCATAGCCAAGCTTTCGATTGTTTGATCTCGACACTGCCTTTACCTGAGGTGGCAAAGCTTTTGCATTGGATGCCGCCGGCGGCGAGGAGGTCGTTTGCAAAATTAAGATGGAATTCGATCTATAATTTGAATCTCGGATTTGATGGAGCAGAAGGGTCTCGGCGTCATTGGATATATTACCCGAAGCCAGATGTGTGCTTTTTTCGCGCTGGTTTCCCGCACAATTTCTCTTCTGATCTTGTTCCGGCTCATAAAAGCTCTTTATATATTGAAGTCGCTTATTCACAAAAAAAAGATATTGATAAAAGGAGTATTATTGCCCGTATAAAAAAAGATCTAAAGAAAGTCGGCCTTTTTTCTGCGGAAAACCATGTGCGTGTCAGTCGTGGCAATGATATTCAATACGGGTATCCTTTGTATGACAGAAATTATAACCTGGCGCGCAGTGTGATCGTACGCTACCTTTTGGGAAAAAACATGTTTTTATGCGGCCGGTATGGCTCATGGCGGTATATGTCCATGGAGGATGCGATACTTGACGGCAAGAATACAGCGGAATCATTCTTATTATGATACAAAACAGGATCAAAGCGCTTTTTCTTTACCGGCATACGCTCTGGGATATGGCGATCTCACAGCTTAAAGCGCGGTATGCATCATCTTTTTCCGGGATATATTCTTCTTTGATCAGCCCTTTCTTGATCATGTCGGTCATAACATTTGTTTTTACCTGTGTTTTTAAAGTGGAGATGCGTAATTTTCCTTTGTTTATTTTCTCGGGTATCATTCCCTGGATGTTTTTCTCAAACGCGTTAACAGAATCTGCGTCTTCCATTTTGAACCAACTTAACATTTTGCGGCAGTTTAACCTCCCCCGGGAAATCTTGCCGTTAAGCTGTGTCTTGGCGCATTTTCTTAACTTTCTTGTCGGTTGGGTGGTTCTCTATCCGGTTTTTTTGTTTTTTAACCCGAAAATAATCCTTCTTTTGCCGTTTTTATGTATCATCATTCTTCTTCACCTGGTTTTGCTGCTGGGGTTGGGGCTGCTTTTATCAGTCCTTACCGTTTTATTCCGGGATATCGTTTATTTACTCTCAGTCGCACTTATGTTCCTGTTTTGGATCACTCCTGTTTTTTATTCCACTGCTGTCATGCCCGCGCAGTTCCAGTGGATATTTAACTTTAATCCCATGGTCCCGTTTATCCTTGCCTATCAGAAGATCCTTTATTACGGCGTCATCCCTGAAACCTTTTTGATCTTGAGTGTTTTTTCCTGGTCAGTGATGAGTGTTATTCTGGGTTTTATTGTTTTCTCGCGTCTTGAGAATAAGATCTTAAAAAATATATAAATGAAGATCATTTCTTTTAACGATGTCTGGGAAATGTACCGCCTTAAGATGGTGGTAGCTCATAAGGCGCAGTGGGAAAACTTCTGGGCGTTAAAAGGAGTTTCTTTCGATATTGAGCAGGGAGAGACGGTCGGGCTTATCGGCGGCAATGGCATGGGTAAAACAACCATATTAAAATTGATCATGGGTATGCTGCAGCCGGACAGGGGCCAGATCAAAGTAAACGGCAGAGTGTCTGGTTTACTGGAGTTAGGCGCCGGATTTCAACCGGAGTTGACGGGATTAGAGAACGTTCATTTGAATGTCGGCTTGTTTGGCGTTGCGCATAATGAAATCGATGAGAGAGCGAAAGATATTGTCAGTTTCGCTGAAATCGGCAGGTTTATAAACGCGCCGGTTAAATGTTATTCTCAGGGTATGTTTGTAAGGCTTGCTTTTGCCATCGCCATACACGTTAATTTCGAGATCCTTTTAATTGACGATATCTTGGCGGTCGGCGACGAATTTTATCAAAGAAGGTGTATTAAGAAGATTTTGGAACTAAAAGAACAGGGCAAGACTATTATTTTTGTCAGCCATGACCTCGCTCTGCTGGGGCGCCTTTGTAAAAGGGCATTGTTTATGAAAGACGGGCGGTTGATCAAAGATGACCTTATCGATAATTCTATTTCATTATATTCACAGACGATAGGTGCCAAAGAAGGCGTGGCGGTTTTAGAGAAGAAGCCCCTCGATGTTGTTTTTAATAATGGCAGTGTTTTCTTTAATTGGAATGAAAAACTCCTGACCCCTAATACCGGAGTGACGAGTTCTTTTTTTATATCAAACCAATGGTATAGTTCTACCCAGGCTGAATGGGAAGTCACTCAGGTCAGTGAGTCTGAATTTTGTGCCCGTGGCGTTTTCTATCACGTGCCGTTAACGATACTCTGGAGAATATCTCTATGCGAAGGAAATGAGATAAAGTTCAGTTTCAGCAGTGAGGCTTCCCGGCTACTGGAGATCAAAACGGGGCATATCGATTTTATGTTCATTAATGAATATGCCCGGTGGGTAACTGCGGTCGAGTCAGGCGAATTCCCTGTTATTGATTTGCAAGACGCGCATGCAAAGCCTCAGCTTGAGCACAATGTTTCACGCCAGTCTATAGGCCTGCTCGCCGGGGGCCACCGGCGTGAAGTTTTCATTCCGTCTTTGGGCATTTCTTATGATAGCTGTACGCAGGTAAAGAAGACCCAAGTGTATAACACTGACTATATGGGGAATTGCCGGCTCATACGATTTAGCACTGGCGCTTTCTTTCAAGACGCCGGCTTAGAGCCTCAAGCGTCCGTTTATTTTCAAGGGTCGGTTGTGTTTAATGTCCCTGATATCAACAGCTTTTTGATCCAGAAACAGAATGATGTAATTCTGACTCAAGGCGATCTTCGCTTGATGTTTAATAATGGCTCATGTTTGCTTGCCTGGGCAGGCATTTATTTGACAAAGACGTATCATTTGATAACGTTGATCTTTTCGAAAGGAAAACAATGGCCTTCTAATAACGCGCAGTGGGATGTTGAGAAGGCCGGCGTTTATTCCTTGACTGCTCGGGGAATCCGTCCGGGGCTCGGCTTTGTTGAAGTATGGCGCCTGGAGATCACGGGAAAATCTTCTTTCCGCTGGCAAGTTGGACTTGAAGTCAAACAGGAGATCCCTCTTGAAGAACAATATATGTGTTTTATGTGTTCAGAGCAGTATCGCTCCTGGTTTGCTGCCCATGGCAGGGGGAGTTTTCCCGATAATTTTCTGGAAACAGATGTAGACGTTGCGCAGCGGTGTATCGGTGAGGGATCAGTCGGCGTATACAGTGAGAATAAACAGTTCCCAACTTTAACGGTCAGGTTTTCCAAAGAGCTGAATAATTTCGCCAAGATAATGAATGCTGATTTTAATGAAAGAGCCCGGATCGTGCGCATTCAAAGGGTTGAGCCGGAAAAGGATATTCTTCATTCTCCCGGGACGTATCCTTGCCTGGATGTGGAAGTGGTATTGGGTGAGGATGCCCCTCAGGGCACTGAATCCGCCCGTAGTACGGTGCAGTCGGATAAACTAAAGTTCGTCTTTGAGAAAGGACGGGGTGAGTTGTTTTGGGATGGTGTCGAGCTCACGAAACGTTTGGGATTCTATACTGCTTTACGTTGCGGCGGGCGTTGGTATGATTCTTTGTCTGATGCGCTCTGGAAAGTGCAGCAGAAAGATACGTTGGTGTCCGCGCGAGGTAAATGGCAGCATTTGCCTGTAAGCCAGGTATGGGAAATACGGCTACATTCCAGCACTTCGATCGAAGTAGTGGTAAAAATGATCGTTGAGCAGGAAATAGAAGTCGACCGGATACAGGCAAACCTGATGCTGTTAGAACGGTATACCCGCTGGACGGCAGGGAAAAGTTCCGGGGAATTTTCCGATTTTAAAGATACTCTTGATGATGATTGGGATAGTGTTTACCGGGAAACCAATGGTTTGGGATGTATCGGCGTAGGAGCCGTTAAAGACTCATCTGTGTATATGCCTGCTGTGCATGTTTCTTATAGGAAATCAAGTTTTACCTGGGTGCCGACAGTTATTAATTCTGACATTTATCATCGAGCCAGAGTCCTTCAAATGTTGAACTCAAAGACTCAGAAGATACCCGCTGGTGAATACATGTATTTCATCGGTGAAATAAAGATCTCCCATTAATGGATATTTCTATAGTTGTTCCGACATTTAACCGTAAAAATAAGCTTAAATCCTGCCTGGAATCGATTTTTGCCCAGGATTACCCCTTAGAGCGTTTTGAAATTATTGTTGTTGATGACGGCTCTACTGATGGGACCAAGGACATGGTTGCAGCATTAAAGCCTGCTTTTCCTCATCTGCGTTATTACTATCAGGAGAATCAAGGGCCGGCAGCTGCCAGGAATTTCGGGGTCAGGCAGTCAAAAGCTGACATCGTAGGGTTTACTGATGACGATTGCCGATTAAGCAGATCATGGGTGCGCGCGATGCTTGCATCGTATGCTTTAGAGCCTTTGGCAGACGTTGTCGGAGGCAAAACAAGCGTTGATGCGCGCAACATAAAAGCGCTGGTGAGCCAGTCTTTAAGTGACGGCGCGATATTCGCGGATATAGGGGTTGAGAAAAAGATAATTTTTTTCCCGACCTGTAATGTCTCTTATAAAAAAAGCTCTGTGAACGCAGAATTTGCTCAGTCATTCTGTTTTCCTGCCGGTGAAGACCTGGAGTTTTTCTGGAGGCTGTATAAGGGCGGAAGCAGGTTTGTTTTTAATAAAAATATCGCAATCACTCACAATTGCCATATGAACCTGAGGTCGTTTATTCGTCAGGCATACTTATACGGCAGAGGTAATTTCCGGGTTAAGTATGTCCATCAAGACCATCCTTTATTAAAAGAAATAAAAACGAACAATATTTTTTGTTTCTTCGGGGCAACAATACTTAATTTATTGAAAATACCGCGTTTTGCTTATACGTTAGGTTTTTCTTTGGTGAAAAAACACCGCATCCGCGGGTTTTATACGCGGCTGCAGGTTTTTGCGTTTTTTATACTGCATAAGGTCGTGTATTTGCTTGGCAATTTTGTCGAATATTTCACGGTCAGAAAAATGGCTCAACCAGGACAAAGCGTTGATTGCCCTTCTATAACAAACAGCCTTCTCAAGCCGGAAACTATTATATTGGATATTACGCATCGCTGTAATCTTTTCTGCACAATTTGCGATATAAGAAAAGATAAACCTATTCTTGAATATTCCACGCAGGAAGTAAAAGATCTTATCGTGCAGGCAATTGACTGGGGAGTTCATGATTTTGTGCTCTCCGGCGGGGAAGCGCTCATGCGCAAGGATATTCTCTCAATCCTTGATTTTGTTAAGGAAAAGAAGTATTGCGTTGGTTTGCTGACAAACGGAATTTTGCTCACTCAGGATTTCCTCAGGGTACTTTTGCCGTATTTAACTTCTGGTTCGTTATCGCTCTGTATCTCTCTTGATAGTTTGCGCGCCGCTGTTCATGACGAGATCCGCGGTCTGCCGGGGTGTTTTGATAAAACATTCGCGGGTATTACAATGCTTGCGCAGCAAAAACAAGTTTTTCCGAACATAAATTTTAACGTGATCACGATCATACTCAACGAAAACTTAGAAGAGCTGCAGACGATCGCCAGTACTGTTTTATCGTTGAATGCTAATTCTTTGCAATTTCAGCCTTTACTTTCCAATAACCGGATCTTGAAAGACAGGGCAGATAAGGTTAAATATTGGGTGCCTCGAGAACGAATACCGGTCCTTGATAAAGCCATCGATGCTCTGGTCGTCTTTAAAAAGGCTAACCCCGCGTTTATGAGGAATTCTGAAAACAATCTTGAATTAGTAAAGAAATATTTCCGGGGAAGCCTTGTAAATTCTGATATACAGTGCCATAACGCGGCAAAAACTATGCTTATTGCCTATACCGGCGATATAACGACTTGTTTTGATTGTTATGGAAATATACGCAAAGAGCCCTTAGAGCAAATCTTTCATGCTCCTGCGGCAGAGCAGGCGCGCCGGAAAGCTGCCGGTTGCGCAGCACCGTGCCTGCTGCCATGTTTTACCGACTAAAGCGGGATACCTACGATGAGTATTGATCATAAACGGTTGTTGTATTTGGCGCGGCGCGGCTTTCTGTTTTGGCTTTCCCGGAAAATTGACTATCCGCTTGTTTCCCCTGATTGCCTGCAGATCAATTTTACCTTCCGCTGTAATTTGCGTTGTAAAATGTGCAGTATGCAGGAGCGTATGGAGTCGTTTCGCCTGCAAAATAAACAAATAGAATTAGATAAGCAGACTATAAAAAAGCTTATTAAAGAAGCCTTTGCTATGGGTGTTGTGTATTTGATCTTGATAGGAGGGGAGCCGTTCTTAGACCCCGGGATATATGAGATCATTGCATATGCCAAACAATGCGGGATGCGTGGTGTGACTGTTGTTACTAACGGGACGCTGTTTTCTGAACCTGTTATAAAGGAAATTTTTGATTGTAAGCTGGATAACTTAAGTATTTCTATCGATGCGGCTTCAGAGGCAGTTGTTTCTCAAATACGAGGGGAGAACGTTTTGCAAAAGATCATCGATAACGTAACGCTGCTTAACCGGATGAAAGAACGCGCTCAGTTGGCCCTGCCGAATATTGTATGTGTATGCACAATTATGAACCAAAATGTGCATGAGATCATGGATGTTGTCGCGTTGTGCCGGAAGTTAAAGATCCCGCGGATCATCTTTCAGCCCGTTGTGCACGACAATACCGATCAAAACCGTATTGATTTCAGTTCCGATGTTTTTATCCCGGCACAAAAGTTTTCGGTGCTCGATGGTGCAATTGATTCCCTTATTGAGTATAAGCAATCAAATCGTAATAATTATGAGTTTGTTGCCAATTCGACCGTCCATTTAAAGCTAATAAAAAAATATTTCCGCTCTGCTTTAAAACCCCGGGAGCTGCCTTGTTATTCCGGTTTTAATCGTATTCAGGTGGTCCAGGAAGGAAAAATATATTTTTGCGTTAATCAGTCTGAGCATGAAGCAGTCGTGGGGAATATGAATACCGATAGTTTGAAAGCAGTGTGGTTTTCAAAAGAAGCCCGGGACTTAAGAAAATTGATACGTAAATGCGTGTTTCCCTGTTTGCAGTGGTGCGCGTACCGCGATGAATTTATTGAGATATCAGATATTTGGGAAAAAAACAAGCTTTTTAAAAACAATCCGTAGGAAAATACAAGAAACGATATGAGAAACGCTCAAAAACAGGCAGAGTTAGTTTTGGTTATGTGCCCCTTATGGGGCGTATCTCAGCCTCCGATCAGTATCAGTTACCTCAGTGGGTTTTTGCAGAAGCATGGTGTCAGTGTCAGATGTTTTGATTTTAGTTCGGCGTTGTATAGGGTTTTTCCGGAAAAGAAGTGCTGGGACTTGAATTTCCCGGAATATTTTATGTCTCCTGAACTTTTTAACCGGCATATCAAACCTGTTTTAAATCCGGTTATCAGCGATTGGGCTGGGCAAATTCTGGCGTTGCGTCCTTCTGTGGTAGGGTTTTCTTTATTTATGTCAAATATGTCTGCGAGTTTGCTTTTAGCTCAGGAGCTCAAAAAACGTGCCCCTGATCTTCTAATCGTCGCGGGAGGCTGTGAAGTCACCAGGATCAAACGCATATACGTTGACGGCATACAGCGCAGAGCGCATCTGGATACCGATGTTATAGACAGCGGTGTTTTTGACCTGTTTATTGACGGGGAGGGGGAACAATCACTCTTGGAAATAGTTTCTTTGATCAGGAAAAATGAGGATTTTCATTTGATCAAGGGCGCAGTGTTCCGCCAAAATGGGAAGTTTGTTGCCAACCCGCCGCAAGAGCTCATGGCTAACCTCGATATCGTGCCGCCTCCTGATTTCCATGATTTTTTTCTTGATGATTATACAAGGCGCAGCCTGCCGATCGTTACCAGCCGCGGTTGCGTGAACCGGTGTACTTTTTGTGCCGACAGCCCTTTGTGGAAAGTCTACCGGTACCAGTCAGCGGAAAAAGTTTTTAACGAATTCTCTTTCTTATCCAAAGAATACGGCATCTCTGATTTTGAAATAGTCGATTCAACGTTTAACGGTAATATCGAGCGCGTGGATAAGCTCTGCGCGTTGATCATTAAGTCTGGCTTAAAGATCCGCTGGGCAGCAAAAGCGACGCTGCGCAAAGAAATGGATCATGCTTTGTTATGCCATATGCAAAAAGCCGGTTGCGTCGATCTTGCTTATGGCGTAGAAAGCGGCTCCTACCGTGTGCTGCAGGATATGCGTAAGAATACCGATCTGCTTGAGATCAAAAGGATCATACGAGATACCTGGAAAGCAAAGATCCGGGTGAATAGTTTTTTCCTGATCGGTTACCCGACAGAAACGGAAGATGATTTTCAGTTAACCCTTGATTTTGTCAAGGAAAACGCGCGCTATATTCATCGTTTTGACCAGATCACCGGTTGCCATTTAGAAGAAGATTCTTATTTGAGCCTTAATGCACAGCAATATGGTATCGAGATAAAAGATGACGGGTGGTGGAGCCCTGTGAGCACGCCTGCTATACGTAAAGACCGGCTCAATAGGTTTCGTGAACTTGCGCGCAAACTCCATGCGCATTATCGCTGTGAAGTGCAGCTGTGATACATATGAAACTGCTTAAAGAATTAGAAAAGAACCTGGGGTATTATTTCTCAGGGGTAGTTAATGCCCCTTTGAGTAAACCGCATTGGATATTTGTGAGCCTGACGCATCGCTGTAATTATTCTTGTCAAATGTGCGGAGTAAGCAAGATCTTACGGGAGCATGAGTTGGATTTTGGGCTCCTGCAAAAAGTTTTTAAAGAGATAGCAGGATGGGATTCTGATTGTGTCATGGTTTTTACCGGCGGGGAGCCTTTTTTGCGCAAGGATATATTTGAGATCATTGCCTGCGCGGTTTCTCTGGGAATTAAAACTGAGTTGGTCAGCAATGGAAGCCAAATTATAGACAGGGCTATCGCGCGCAAGATAATACGTTCGGGATTAAGCAATATCGCTATTTCTCTTGATGGCGCATCTGCAAAGGTCCATGATGGCATACGGGGAGTTCCCGGCGCATTTGAGATGGCTTTGGATGCGTTAGGCTTCTTAAGTGAAGAAAAAAAGTTGTATCCTTGCGGCCCGCAGATCTCTGTTTGGACGACCATAATGAAAGAAAATGTATTTGAGTTGTCACAGATCATTCCCGTAACCAGGGCGCAAGGCGTTGAATGCCTCGTATATCACCCGGTGATTGTGACGCAAGATGATATGCAAAATACGATCAAATCCGGGCATTTTTGGGTTACCGAAGAATATATCGCGCCTTTAAAACAACAAATAGAAAAAATAGCCGCATATCAGAAGAAAGAAGGGTATGTCGCATTTTTGCATGACCCATTTTTATGGCTTCGATATTTTCAGTGGGATCTTACAAAAGAAGACTGGAAATGTAATCCTTTTGTTTTTATTGATATCGGGCCTGATGCCTTTGTAAGAAGCTGCGGCCCGGCTTTTGGCAATGTCAAAGAAATGACCTTGAGTGAATGTTTAGAGACTAAGGAAGCAAATCGGGCGCGGGAAAGAATGCTGCGCTGTGATCGGCCGTGTTTACAGACTTGCTGGGGCAGGCCGGAGGCCGACGCTTTAGAAGATATCGTGCGGAATTTCAGCAAAGAAGTAGAGGGCTTGCGCGTTTCAAAAGGGCGGAAAAAAGATGTGTTGAACGCTGCTGTCGCGTTATTGTCACGGTATGAATCCATGATCCGCAAAGATTATTAAAAATGGAACCACGATTATCAGAAGTGATTATTTCGATCACAAACCGCTGTAATTTGCAGTGCGCGATGTGCCAGATACCGTTGAGGGCTGCTCCGGAAATGACGACGCCTGAACTCAAAGGCTTGATCGAGGATATCGTTGATCTGCATCCCCGCAGTATCGTTTTTAGCGGCGGGGAGCCGCTCATGCGTCCTGATATCGGCGAGCTGATCGCGTTCGCGAATCAGCGTAAAGTCAATACCTGCCTTACCTCAAACGGGACAATGATCACTGATCAAACGGCTGCCATGCTTGCCTCATCAGGTGTGGGCGTGGTCAATGTTTCTATTGAGGGTGGCCAAGAGATCCATGACGCGTTGCGCGGGCGCGGTAATTATAAGAAAGCTGTTGATGCTTTGGAAAACTTACGGCGCCATAAGATCGAAACAACGATCGCTACCATGGTATGTAACCTGAATTTCGGCTCCCTTTCTGAAGTCATGGAATTGGCCGCTCGTTTTGGGGTAACGACGGTAAAATTCCAGCCGTTCAGCGATATATTCTTAAAGGATAAGGCGGACGCCGGCCGGTTTTTTTGCGGCGAAAAAACAATCGATGATATCCGCGGGAACATAGAAAAAGTCATAGAACTCTCCAGGAAATACAGGATTTCTACTAATCCGCCTGCTTATCTGAGGAATATTCCCGAGTACCTCACGGGCATGAGCAAGTATAGTACAAATGTTCAATGCCCTGCTTTATGGACTTCCTGCCCGATCTCTTCAGAAGGGGATGTCCATCTCTGTTGGGTGCTTTCTGAAATTGTTATCGGCAATTGTAAGAGTAAAAAGATCACTGAGATCTGGGGCTCGGTTGCCCATGACCGGTTGCGAAAATCCGTGCTGAAAGATAAATGTTCAGGCTGCCTTATGAGTTGCTATGATACGCAGTACGGTACCAATAGTATCCCTGAATTGATAGCTCTTAAAGCCCGGAAAATAAAACAGCCTCAATTCTACAAGCGCCAGTATTTTAGGGCGTATCAATACGCGCAATACCTTTTTAAGAAAGTTTTCAATACCCTGCTGCGTTTAAATAATCCTCTTAAGAAAAATAAAAAAGCGGTATCCCTGGTTTTAGACGAGATTCGCGCCGCAAAAGATTTCTTAAGGAAACAAATGCATTGAGAGTGGATAGTATGAATGATGTTTGCCTCTATATTCCCTGCTATAATTCTGAAAAAACGATTCGTTTGAGCCTTGAGGCAGTGTTAAAGCAGTCGTATCCGTTAAAAGAGGTCCTCGTTATTGATGACTGTTCCAGCGATAAAAGCGTTGAGATCGTTTCGTCATATCCGGTAAAACTCCTGCGGCTTGATACTAACAGCGGGTTGGCATCGGTAAGGAATATTGCAATACATACTTTAAAATCTGAATATGTCGCATCGGTGGATGCGGATTGTGTGCCTGAAAAAGATTGGCTCAAGTATAGTATGCGCAGATTCGACCGGAAAGGGATTGCCGGGGTAGGCGGAAAGCTTGTTGAGCGAAACCAGTCGAGCTTAGCTGATATCTGGCGCAGCGTGCACATGAAGCAGCACTGGGATGGGGCAGGGAATAACCCTGAATTTTTATTCGGTTCAAATACTGTATTTAAAAAAGAAACTTTGGTGAATATTGGAGGTTATAACGAAATATTAAGGAATAATTACGAGGATGTTGATATTTGCAACCGCTTGGAGAAGGCGGGGTATAGTTATGTATACGAGCCTGAGGCGATAGCGTATCATTATAAACAGGATGATGCCTGTTCTGTCCTTAATAATTTCTGGAGATGGTATTTCCCGTATAATCAGAGCCAGGGCTTTTATTCCGGTGAGGAAAAATTATTGTTAAAGGTAAAGGATAACCTGGGGTTGGCAAACCGTTTTATCGGTGAGGATGCGGCTGCCGGCCGCCAGGAGCTGCTTTATTTGGATTTTCTACTGGCGTTCCATCATTCGTTAAAAGACCTGGAATATATGTTTATTTGCCAATCTTCGTCGTATCCTGATTCTCTGCCGTCTACCTATTGGCTGTCGTTAGTTGATCTGACGTTCGCATGCCACGTAAACCTGCCGGGCAAGGATTTGCTGACTTTTTTGCCTGAGTCAAACGCTTTTGTCCAGAACTGCCTCGCGCTTAACCTGATCTTAGGAGGATTGTTGAAAAAAGAATTTAAGAGTGACAATTTTAACAGGCTTTTGTTTAAACATCTGCTGTTTTCTTTGGATACCTTTGATGATGATGCTTTCTTGGACGCTATGGCTAACCTGGTTAATTATCATACGGATTGGCGCCTGTTGTTTCAGGCGAAGCATCCGTATCTTAATTCTTTGTTCCTTGAGCATTTTATTAATGTTTTCAACAATTGGATCTGGAACCTCAAGCCCTGCATTAAAGGGATTGAATCGTCCGCTCAAAAATTTTGATCACACTATTGTTTTAATAAAAAGGAGTGACTATGAAAAGAAAAAAGATGCCGACAACACGTGTTTTAGATCTTACCGCGATAGCGGTCCTGGTGGTGGGGCTTGTATTATGCGGCTATGTGCTTTTTTTTAAGTTTATCGGTGTCAAGTCGGTGCTCATCAGTATTGTAACATTTCTGATGAGCGTTGTTTTAGCCGCGTTGATCCGCATGATCGGGATAATGGGTGAGTTCCTGTATACGATCACAGAATCTTTGTTTACCCTGAATCAATCGGTTGTATCATTGTCTGATGATGTTTTACGCCAGGAGCTATCGGAAATCTCGGAAATAAAGCATGGTATTGAGAAAATAAGTTCAGACACAAAAGATATTACCGTGAGTATTGATGATATTAATGTTTTTTTTCAGAAAATAGAGCGGCATTTAGACCTGAAAAGATAATGCGCATTGTATTGTTGAACCTTCCCTGGAGAAAACAGGGTTGTTTTGGGGTCAGGGCCGGCTCTCGCTGGCCTTTCACGGTTAAACCGCGCACCGAGGGGCCCCTGCAGTATCTGCCGTTCCCTTTTTTCCTCGCATACGCTACAGCGCTTCTGAATCAGCAAAAACACAACGCGATGCTTATTGACGCGATCGCGCAAGGGATGGATGAACATCTCATCCTCGACAAAGTTCGATTGCTTATGCCGGAGCTTATGGTCATAGAAACCTCAACTCCAAGTTTCGATAATGATATCAATATTATTAAAGGCCTTGCGCGCGCGGTTCCCGCATGTCAGATAGTCTTGTGCGGCCCTCATGCCAGCGTGTATCCGAAATTTATCCTTGAACAGTATGATTTTGTTTCATTTGTTTTAGTCGGCGAGTATGAAATGACTCTCGCCGATTTAGCTAAAGCCAGAAGCCAAGGGCTGCCTTTGAGATCGGTGCCGGGTTTAGCTTTTCGTAAAGGCAAAGAGGTCTTTGTTACTGCTCGAAGAAAGACGCTCGGCGACCTTGATAGCTTGCCCTTGCCGGAAAGGGAATCCCTTCCCCTATATAATTATAATGATGGATTTTGCGGATTAGCTCAGCCTAATGTGCAGATGGTTTCCAGCCGCGGGTGCCCGTTCAATTGTACCTATTGCCTTTGGCCGCAAACACTGTATTTTGAACGCAAATACAGGAAACGAAACCCCGTCAAAGTAATAGATGAAATGGAGTTTTTGATCAAGAATTACCGGTTTAAAGCGGTATATTTCGACGATGACTTGTTTAATTATGATAAGGATCATGTCGCGGGGATTTGCCGTGAGATCGTTAAAAGAGGGATCTCTATCCCCTGGGCAGTAATGGCGCGCGCGGATTTGATGAATGAGGGTATGCTTGAACAGATGTCTGAGGCTGGGTTATACGCGGTAAAGTATGGCATTGAAGCGGTCAATAAGAATATCTTAGGTTTGTGCAGGAAACAAATGAACTTGAAGAAAGCCTGTTCTATGATCGCCTTTACCAAAAAACTCGGCATAAAAATTCATTTAACCTTTTGTTTGGGGTTACCCGGAGAAACAAACACTACGCTTCGGGAAACCCGTGATTTCATCGATGCTGTAAAGCCTGATTCTTTGCAATTTTCTTTTGCAACGCCGTTTCCCGGGACGCGGTATTTTGATTTTGTGGAAAAAAAAGGGTATCTTGTATCGCGTGACTGGGGAGATTATGATGGAAATTTGCGGTGTATCGTTAAGACGGCTGCGTTAAGCGCGCAGGAATTAGAAGGTGTTCGCAATGATCTCTATCGTTATTATAACCTGCAATAGCGCTGCCTGCATTAAAGCGTGCTTGGATTCTCTGCGCGCGCAGGCAGGGGCCGGTTTTGAGGTTATTATTGTCGATAATGGATCGACAGATGCGACGCGGGATATAATAAAGGAGTCTTACCCGCAAGCTGCCCTGATCGCCAATACGGTTAATGTTGGAGCGGCGGGAGCGCGTAATCAAGGGATCAATGCTGCGCGGGGCAGCTGGGTACTTACTTTGGATTCGGATATTGTCTTAGGAGAACAGTTCCTGTCGCGTTTTGATACGTATTTGAGCGGATTACCTTTCGGCGTAGGGATGGTGCAGCCAAAAATACTGGACAGTAAAGCAAAGATTATTTATTCCTGCGGGATCCATATGTCCTGGTTTTTTCGTTTTTTTGATATCGGTTTAGGCAGCGCGGATAGTGAAAAATTTGGCAAAGAGCAAGATATTTTCGGGGTATGCTCAGCTGCTTCTTTTTATAGACGGCAAATGCTTTCTGATATCAAAGAATCATACGGTTATTTCGATGAGCGGTTTTTCTTTCTGGTCGAAGATGTTGACCTATCATGGAGAGCTCATGCCCGTGGCTGGAAAGCGCGGTATTTTCCTGATGCCGCCTGTTTTCATAAAGGCAATAGTTCTGGTTTTAGCCGTAAGGCAAGGCAGTACCTTTGCTGGCGTAACCGGAAATTGATGATCGCTAAAAACCAGCACGTATTTTTCCGCAGGGCAATATCTTTTGTTTTATATGACGCCCCCCGCGCGATATTCCTTTTCTTTGCTAACAGCTATGTGCGCCGCGCGCTGCTTCATATCGGGGAGACAACCAAGGATAAGCTGACCAGATGAGTTCAGATCCGTATTTAAAAGAATTAGAAAGCCAGAGTATTTATGTAATCAGGGAAGCGTATTGGGAATATAAGGATTCTTTAGCCCTCTTATGGAGTATGGGTAAAGATTCAACCGTCCTCGTGCACCTGGCGAGGAAAGCGTTTCTTGGAACGGTTCCTATCCCGGTCATACATATAGATACGACATTTAAATTCCAACAGATCTATGATTTCCGGAAGCGTTACGCCGGGAAATGGGGATTAAAGCTGGTTGTCGCGCGCAATGAGGAAGCGATCCTTGATCGTATGTCGCCAAAGCTGGGAAGGTTTGAGTGCTGCAATGCTTTAAAAACAGAAGCGCTTAAACAGATCGTAGCAAAACGCGGCTTGAAAGCTTTACTGGTTGCTATACGCAGGGACGAGCACGCGATCAGAGCGAAAGAAAGGTATTTTTCTTCCCGCGATAAGGATTTTAAATGGGATTACGCTCACCAGTCCCTGGAATTGTGGGCGGAGTATTATAAGTCCCAAGGAAAAAAAGAAACGCATTTCCGCGTCCATCCGTTGCTGGGGTGGAGAGAGATCGATATATGGAGGTATACGAAACAGGAAAAACTTCCTGTTGTCAGCCTTTATTTCGCGCGAAAAGGGAAACGCTACCGCAGTATCGGTTGTGAATGCTGCTGTCAGCCGGTTGCTTCCCAAGCGCGCAGCCTTGAGAAAATCGTTCGGGAAATCAGTTCTACTTCTATCGCGGAGAGATCTGGCCGCATCCAGGATAAAGAAAAAGCGTACATGATGCAGAAATTGCGGTCATTAGGATACATGTAAATACGATGAATAAATATTTAAGAATAGCAGTAACGGGGGATGTTGATTCCGGTAAATCTACTTTGATCGGCAGGGTTTTATCTGAACTCAGCCCTGTTTCTGCCCATATGATGGATGAAGTCTCCCAGGCCTGTAAGCGCTTGGGAAGAGATTTTGAATTTGCTTATTTGTTAGATAGCCTGGAAGAAGAGCGGCAGGAACAACGCACGATTGATACCACGCAGGTTTTTTGTAAGGCGCGTAATGGCTTGGAAATCGTCTTTATTGATGTTCCCGGACACCGGGAATTGATTAAAAACATGCTCAGCGGAACTTCGCTGGCTGATGGGGCGATTTTGGTAGTTGATGCCGGCAAGCCAATAGCAGAACAGGCCAGGAGGCACGCGTTTATTTTAGCATTTTTAGGTATCAGGCATGTTATGGTGGCTCTGAATAAGATGGATGCAATCGGGTTTCAGGAGCAGGAGTTTGAAAGGATAAAGGCCGGCATACAAGCATCCTTAAAACCAATAGGAATAGACCCGGAATTCTTTGTTCCGATATCGGCAAAAGAGGGGGAGAATCTTCTTAAGCCATCAAAGCGCATGAAATGGTATACTGGTGATACCCTTATTGACGCCTTAAGCTCTGTTCGTTTCAGGAAAAAGCCTCATGCAGCGCGTCCTGCACTTGAAAGCAAAGAATTCGTTTTTTTAGTCCAGGATATTTATCAGCTTAAAAAGAAAAAGATCGCTGTGGGGCTGTTAGTGCTTGGCAGTATTGGTTTAAAATCATCCTGTTGCGTCTTGCCTCTGAATACGAAGAACAGGGTAGAGGAAATATTAGAATTGGGTAGATCAAGGAAGAGCGTTCGTTCGCCTGAAGGGCCGGGATTAGTGTTGAGGGATATGTCTTGCCTGAAGCGGGGGGATATTGTTTGTGTTTCTAAAAATCTTAACGTTACGTTTGAGTTCTCGGCAAAGGTTTTTTGTGTAAAACAACTGCGGAAAAATAAGAGTATTAATCTCAAGTGCGGGCCTCAAGAAACGGTAGCGCATGTTTCCCGGATAACGCATGCCTGGGAAACTTCAGGTTTACGCGAAATAAATATTGACCAGGGGGTGGTAGAAGAAAATAATATTGCAGAGGTAAGAGTTTCTGTTGAACAGAGAATAGTATTCGCAGAACGAAGTTTCACCGGCAGTTTGGGAAGGTTTGTTTTACGCGATCACCAGGGAGATATCGAGGCAATAGGAATAATTCAATAGGAGCGGATGGTTAAGTTTTTATTTAATTATATTGATCCGGGGCCTGGTTTTATATTTGGGCAGAATCCTTCGCTTTTCTTGGGGGTGCTGGCTGGCCTGCTTGGCAGCCTGGTGTTTTTGATGCAACTTGGGTTTAAATTTCTGAAAAGGTTTTTTGTCGCAGGTATTTTACTCGTAATCCTTATAATCATGGGAGTTTTGATCATGCATACTATCTCGCCGCGTAACAAACGAAAAGTCGTTATTTTAGGGATTGATGCGATGTCCGCGGATATTGTCGAGCAACTCATGAGAGAAGGCAAACTGCCGAACCTTGCTTCTTTGAAGCTGCAAGGCTCGTATGCGCGCCTTGCCACGACTAATCCGAGTGAATCGATTGTTGCCTGGTCTAGCTTTTCGACCGGGCAAAACCCGGGTAGCCACGGGATTTTTGATTTTATTATGCGTAACCCCGGGAAATATAGCCCCTATTTGGCTCTCAATGAGATTACCAGCAACGCTGATGGCAGTATGTTTATTACGAATAGAAAGCAGGGAGAGAATTTCTGGAATATTCTTTCCCGCAATAAGATCCCTTCGTATATTTATTTTTGTCCGAACACTTTCCCTCCTGAACGGATCATGGGGAAGATGATTTCAGGTATGGGTGTCCCTGATATTTTAGGAACGATGGGGAAATTCTCTTTTTATACGACAAAGCCATTGACCCCGGCAGATAAAGAGAGCCGCGGCAGGGTGATCCAGGTTAGCGCAGATAACAACAGTATTGCGGCTTATTTGTACGGGCCGATGGTTGCTTCAAGCAATGCGCCTGCTGAATCTAAAATTCCGCTCAAGATAATTCTAAAACCCTCAGAGAATAAAGCGGCCATAACGGTTGGAGGCAAAAACGTTGTATTAAAAAAAGGCGCGTGGAGTGATTGGGTTGAAGTATCCTTTGATATTGGAGGGTTTCGTAAAGCGTATGGAATTACCCGGATGTACCTTAAATCGGTTTCTCCTGATTTTGAGCTTTACCTGAGCCCTGTTAATTTTGACCCGCAGCGCCCGCTTTTCAAGATCTCTTTTCCCAGTGGGCTGTCCCGTGAATTAGCCAAAGATAACGGCTTGTTTTACACTCAGGGGATGCCTTATGATACCTGGGCTTTGACTGAAATGCGGCTTGATGAAGATGCATTCCTGGAATTGGTTGATGAGATCCCCGGTTAACATGAGAAAATTTGTTCCCGTGAATTAAAAAAACATTCATCAGGGGTGTTCTTTTATTATTTCGAGGTTCTGGATATCATTTCGCACATGTTTTGGCGGTATCAAGACACGCAGCATCCCCTCTATGAAAATGATCCCCGCTATAAAGGGATCATCAATGGGTATTACGAAAAAGCAGATCAGATGGTTGGTAAAATACTTAAGCAGCTTGATAAAGATACTATAGTGATCATTCTTTCTGACCATGGGTTTACTGCTTTTCGTAGAGCCGTTAATCTTAATCGATGGCTTTTAGAACAGGGGTATCTTAGCCTCAAACCGGGTACAGATGAAAGCAAAGGTTTTTTAGAGAATATCGATTGGCAAAAGACAAAAGCATATGCTTTGGGGTTTGGCGGCATTTATCTGAATAAAACAGCCAGGGAGTATTATGGGATTGTTTCTGACTCGGACGTTTTGGCGCTTAAAGATGAACTTAAAAGGAGGCTGCAGGTATTCATAGATCCGCACACGGGGGATAATGTTGTTCATGCTGTGTATCTGCAGGAAGAAATATTCCAGGGGCTGGCCTCTGGCAATGCTCCGGATCTATTCGTCGGGTTTAATGCGGGATATCGCGCGTCATGGCAGACAGCGTTAGGCGCAGTACCCAAGACGCTTATTGATGAAAATAAGCGAAAATGGAGCGGGGACCATTTGGTCGACCCCCATTTAGTGCCGGGCGTGATCTTCAGTAACAAAAAAATCGCCGTGTCAGCGCCTTCGATAATTGATATTTTTCCGACTATTTTGAGGTTATATGGCGTTCGTTTTCCGGAAGATATACCGGGAAAGCCTTTGTTGAGCAGCGATGATACTTGAGTATACTGCAGGCCACCTGATAAGCGGCACTTTAAAGAATGCTTCCGCGATGATGTTTGCTGTTTTCTTTGTCTCTCCTGATCTCCTTTGATAGAAGTCGATGGGAATTTCTTTGATCTTGAATCCTGCCTTGTATGCCCTATACATGAATTCGGCTTGAAACACAAATCCGCTAGAGATAAACGTATCGAGCCGTATTTCTTCAAGCAGTTTCCTTTTAAAACACTTGAATCCTCCTAAAGAATCGCTTAAGGGCAGGTTTAAAACAAAACGGGTATAGGCGTTGGCGCAATAACTCAAGAAAGTTATATGCGAGGGGTTTCTTTTGCTTCTGTGGTACCGCGTGCCTATGACAATGTCAGCTTGAGCGATCTCCGAGATAAATTCCGGCAGATAGCGCGGGTCGTGCGAGAAGTCAGCGTCCATTTGAATGATGTAATCCGCATTTAGCCTGAGGGCTTCTTGAAAACCCGCGATGTAAGCTTTCCCGAGCCCTGATTTTCTTTGCCTGTGCAAGACTTTGATACGGGGATTGTTTCCTGCGAGTTTGTCCGCGACTGCGCCGGTTGCGTCAGGAGAATTATCATCGACAAAAAGTATATGTGCCTGGGGCAGAAGGGAGAATATCCGTTCTGATAAAGGAGAAATATTGTCTTTCTCGTTATATGTCGGTATGACTATGACTGTCTTCATCGTTGATCGATATTCCTAATAAGAGCCACCAGGCCATCGCTACCTCTGGCAGAAAAAAAGTGAAATCAATAAGGTTATGTATGAGAAAAACCGAAACGCAAGACAGGACTGCGATAGTGGTACGTTGGTTTTCCCGGCTCAAGCGTATGCTGCCCATCGCTTTTTTGCAGGATCCTGCGACCAACCAGATAAAAGCCAGAAGGCCCGTTATTCCCATTTCAGCCCAGATCTGTAAATATGAGTTATGAGCGAATCGTGTTTGGGGAAGGTTAAAATTGCCTATGCCGATGCCGGTAAAGGGGGCTTTAAAAATAATAGTGAAAGTTTCTTTCCAATAGTTCATTCTCGCTAAAGTCGAGAATATAGGTTGGATATGTACTTTTGCCGTAGTCGTGCGCATTATGGCAACGATCCCCAGGATCAGGAGCAATGAGCCAAGTAGTGCCATAACTATTTTACGGTCTTTGATCTGTAATACTATGTAAAGGCATAACCCTAAGAACGTGCTGGCGATGGCGCCAAAAGAGCGGGTGAGCAGCAGCGTTAAGACCAAAGGAATCATATACCAGCTTTTTTTGGGGTTGATGAGGGTAAGCGGGATAAACATGCCCACATAACCGCCGAGCATGTTCGGGCTGACAAAAGGGAAATATGCCCTGTTTTGGTTAAGGGTTTCAATGATGTAAGGGGCTTTGATCCCGTGCATTCTTACGTAATGCAAGAGATTGAGGTATCCAAAAAAGTATTGATACATTGCAGCCAGGCTTACGATGAGCGCAAAGATGACCATTGCATGAATGCACAGGGATTTCTGACGGCTGGTAAAAGTTGCGGCAAGAAAGAGAATGAGGATGCCGCTTGTATACTTGGAGAGTTCTGCAATACTGTTTAATTTTACAAGCGAGAAGGCAACCGAAATTATCAGTGACAGGCAAAACAAAAGTATTGGCAAGGCAATTGGCTTCAGAGACTGAGAGGCCTTGATCTTGAGGATACAATACAGCATTGCGAAGCAAAGAAAAAATGTAGAATATAGATAATTGAGCTGCGGGTATGCTAAAGAAGAGATAAAAGGCCGGAAAAAGATTAACAATAGAAAGAAGATAAACATTGTGATATAATTTTAGTCAATATTAACCTAAAAGTCAAATAGATTCATTTTGCATGGTGCCCTATGGACGCTCGGATATGTAAAAAATGCGTACTACCGGAATTTAAGCCTGACATATGGCTTAATCAGGACGGGGTCTGTAATATCTGCGTCGATTTCCAGGAACATAAAGCTTCAGGAAAATCCCTGCCGCCGCTTGAATCGGAATTTACTAAACTATTGCTTAAGTTCAGGGGGAAGAATAAATATGATTGCCTGGTGATGTGTAGCGGCGGAAAAGACAGCACCATAAGCCTGTATTACATGAAGAAAAAGTACCATCTGAATGTCCTGGCATTTACTTTTGATCATGGTTTTGAGAATGACGAGGCTTTGGAGAATATACGAAACGCCGTTGATATCCTTGGAGTCGAATGGTTATATTTTAAGTCTGATTTTATGAAAGACGTTTTCCGCCGTATGATAGAAACAAATACCAGCGCGCCGTTATGCCATGTCTGCGCGATCTGGTATCTGCAGCTCACTTATGATGTTGCCGCGCGCTACCGTATCCCGCTGGTTGTCGCCGGCTGGACAAAAGGGCAATCAACGGAATATGGAGAATTGGGAACGGAATACACCGCGATGTCTAAAGCCACACAGGTTTTTATCCGGGAGTATTTAAGGGTATTGCCACAGTATAAAGATTTCCCCCTCAGCATTAAAGAAGTCCTGCAGATATCCCGGAGAAAGTTTCGTATAACTTCTGTTTCTCCTCACTGGTTCCTGCGCTATGAGCCTGAAGAAATCATGCAAACATTGCAAAAAGAGCTGCGCTGGAAGGCGCCTCTCATGAGTTATCCTAAGGATTCGACCAATTGTATCATGAACTTTGCCAGTGTCTATCAGACTATGCGGCATTTCGGGTATACTCATTATCATGTTGAAATGAGCAAACTTATAAGAAAGAACGAAATGACCAGGCAGGAAGCTTTAAAGCTTTTAGCGATCGATTTTGATAAAGCCTATTGTGATTCACTGCTGAGTAAGATCGGATGCTGTATTGCACAATAACCGGGGGCCTTGGCTATTACCTATGGAGTTTAAGAAGAAGCTAAAGGAGTTTGTCGGCATAATCCAAAAGGTAATCATAACGTTTCTTTTGTTTTTTTTGTACCTTTTTGCTTTTGGGGCCATGTTTTTATTCATGAAAGCCTTTAGAATCAACTTAGGTTGCTCCGGGCGATCAGGCGCCGCTTCTTTTTGGGAAAAAGCCAAAGGCTATTGCAGCGGCATGGATGAAAGTATGAGGGGGTCTTAGGAAACATGAAGAAAATAGCCTATATTTTTAAGGAAATGTTTTATATGATCCGCCTGCATAAATTATTTTTTATCGCACCACTCCTGTTTGTCCTGGCGTTATTAGCTATACTCGTTTATTATGTCGGGCCAACTGTCATTATGTCGTTCATTTACGCGGGTATCTGAGTTTTGACTTGAGAATCAATCATACGGGAATCCTATGAAGGTCCTTGGTGTATCTTGTTTTTACCACGATTCAGCGGCATGCTTGATATCAGACGGAAAGATCGTCGCGGCCGCTCAGGAAGAACGCTTCAACCGGCGTAAAAACTCGCCTGATTTTCCTATCAACGCGATCAATTATTGCCTTCAGCAGGACAGCGCGTCCGTTTATGATATTGATTACATCGGATTTTATGAAAAGCCTTTCTTGAAATTTTCCCGCGTTATTGTAAGCCATCTGCAATCCTTTCCTTTTTCTTTGCGCAATTTTATCGATACTGTCCCTCATTGGCTGGCTGACCGCCTTATTATGCCCCTTGTTTTCAAACGTGAATTAGGGTTTGAGGGGAAGGTTTTGTTTATTCCTCATCATATGTCTCATGCGGCAAGCGCTTTTTTTTCCTCTGGATTTAATGAGGCTGCTATCTTGACTGTAGATGGCGTGGGAGAATGGGCGTCGGTAACCTGCGGGGTGGGCAAAGGCAATCAAATCACGATCAATAAAGAATTGCGTTTTCCTCATTCCCTGGGACTTTTATATACGGCAGTGACGACGTTCCTTGGTTTTCAAGCGTTGGAAGGAGAAGGGACCGTTATGGGATTAGCGGCCTTGGGAAAACCGGCGTATGTGGATAAATTTAAATCCATCATTTCTCTTAAACAAGACGGTAGTTTTCATCTGGATATGCGTTATTTCGGGTTCTTTAACGAAGGCCGCATGATGTACACTCAAAGGTTTGTGCGGGCATTCGGCAGTCCCCGCTTGCCGGGTGGAAAGTTAGAAGAGCGGCATTGTGATATTGCCTGTAGCCTGCAGGCGGTTACTGAAGAGGCGCTTGTCAATCTAGCCTGCGGCCTTTACCATGATACCGGAGTTGACAGCTTATGCCTGGCAGGAGGGGTATGTTTGAATTGTGTGGCAAACCAGAAGATCAAAGAAAAGACGCCTTTTAAAAGGATTTTTATTCAACCTGCTGCTGGCGATAGCGGCGGGGCGTTAGGCGCGGCTGCCTATATTTATTTTAACCTTCTTAACAACCAGCCGGACAACCTGATGGTAGACGCTTACCTTGGGCCTGAATTCAGCGCCGCGCAGATAAAAAGGGTTTTAGTCAATAATGCAGTTGATTTTAAGGAATTTGAGGAAGCTTCGTTATGTAAATATATCGCGGCAAAGATTTATGAGAGTAAGATCATCGGCTGGTTCCAGGGCCGGATGGAGTTTGGCCCCCGGGCGTTGGGTAACCGTTCCATCCTGGCTAATCCTTGTAATCCTGACATGAAAGAATTGCTGAATAAGAAAGTCAAGGATCGAGAGCCATTCCGGCCGTACGCGCCGCTGGTGCTGGAAGAAAAAGCCGCGGATTATTTCCAAATGAGCGGACCGTCTTCGTTTATGTTATTGGCGCCACAGGTGAGAAAAGATAAGGTTGCGGTTATCCCGGCGGTTACGCATTACGATGGTTCCGCCCGGGTCCAGACAGTGAATAAAAATGGTAACCCGAAATTGTGGCAGTTGGTTAAAGAATTTGAAAATCTGACCGGGGTGCCGGTTATCATCAATACATCGTTTAATCTGCGGGGGCAACCGATTGTCTGCAGTCCTGAAGATGCGCTCGGAAGTTTTCAAAGTAGCGCGATGGATATCTTGGTCTTAGGAAATTTCGTCATAGAAAAGTCATGAAAGCATTCAGACAGCGCTTGATCGTCATCTTGATTGGCATAGCGGTAACTCTTTTTGTGTTAGAGGCCGGATTGCGCATACTCGGATCGTTCTACGCAAAGCGCGCTTCTCGAAAATCAAAAGCTGATAGTTGCCAATATACGGTTTTATGCGTGGGGGATTCTTTTGTCTTCGGATTTGGGGTGCCTTTTGAGCAGTCTTTTCCTGTTCAACTGCAGGTTTTATTGGATAATAAAAATCCGGAGAGGAGAATTAAGGTTGTCAACCGGGGGGTCGGCGCGCAGACAACGACACTGCTTTTGCAAGGTTTGCCGTACGAGATCAGTACGATTGATCCCGACCTGGTCATTGTATTAAGCGGGGGCGCGAATCAATGGAATTCCACGGGTTATTATACTTACCTTAAAGGAAACACAGTTAAGGCAATGCTTCAGGATTCTTTCAGTAGAAGCGCAATAGTTAAGTTGGTTAAGCTTTTATCTTTTAATATAAGAAATAAAATGAAGGAAATTACATGTCAAAGGGATAATTTTGATATGCAATTCGCTGGTGGTGCGTTTGGAAAAGAAAGGGAGCCGATGCGTGATACCTTGTATAATCTTAATCTTGGAATGCGCTATATTGATGAAAGGGATTATGCCAGGGCCAGGGATTTGTTCCAAAGGATGATCGCAAGGGATCCTCAGGATACGGCGGGATATTTTGGCATGGGGACTGTTCTTACCATCCAGCAGTTTTATACGCAAGCAACAGGATTTTTCCAGCAAGCAATCGAGTTGGATCCTGCTGATGCCAGGAGTTATGGAGGGCTGGCTTTGTGTTACAAAGAAAATCGGGATTATCAAAACGCCTTGGCATGGTTTAAGAAAGCTCTCAGATTATCTCCTGAGGACAGCCGGATCTATTGGAATGTAGGCAGTATTTATCTGGAGCAGCGTGAATTTGCCGAAGCGGAAAAATGGTTTTCTGAGGCGATTACCCGTAATCCGCGTGATAGCCGCGCTTATTATTATATGGGGAAATTTTATAAAGATCAGGGGAAATATGTTGAGGCATTGCAATGGTTTGATAAAGGTTTGAGAGTGGATCCTCAGGATTGGTCGAACTATTACGGGTTTGCCTGCGTTTATTCTGAGAGGAATGAGTTCGGGCAGGCAGTACCCTGGATAAAACAAGGGATCAAAGCCGCTCCTGCTTCTTTAGAGAACCTTAATTATAGGTTAATCGTCTATGTCTTCCGGCAGGTTATGCCATATGACGAAGTGGTTACATTTATCCGCGGAATCATGCAAAATGCGGGGGTGCCGCGCGATGTGTGGGAGTTCTATAATGCAAGAGATATCGGTCAAAAAGAGGGTGCATGGCTTGAACATGATTTAGATAGTATTGCTCGAATATGTAAAGAGAAAAATATTCCGGTCATGTTTCAGAATTATCCCTTTGGTTTTGATTTCGCCTCTTTAGTCCTTCAAAAGGTCGCCGAAAAGAATTCGATTCCTTTTGTGGATAACCGCCGGGTTTTTGATGCGTTGTGGGAAAAGGGCGAAAAACGGGGGGATTATTCTGTCCCTGACGGCCATTGTAATGGAAAAGGCTATGGGGTTATCGCGAATAATATTTATGAGAAGTTAATAGAGCTTGGATGGTTTGATCCCGGCAAAAAAATAGGGAACTAAACGTATGTCCGCAGTTCTGGTAAGTATTATCATTGTCACCGCAGGCAAAGAAGGCCATATTCACAAGTGCCTTTCTTCGATCGTAAAACAATCCTTTCGTAATACAGAGACAATAGTTATCGATAATTCTCTCAATAGTGCTTTAGGCTATTTTATTGCAAGAGAGTTTCCCTTCTCTCGAGTATTGAAAAGTGAAAAAAACCTGTTTTATTGCGCGGCTTTAAACAAGGGGATAGCCGAAAGCAGGGGAGAGTTCGTTCTCTGTCTCAATGATGATGTGGTTTTAGATGAGCGTTTTGTTGAGGAAGCGCTGCGGGGTTTTAGCGTGGGCCCTGGTATCGGGATGGTCAGCGGTAAGATCTTGCGTCCAGATAAGAAAACGATAGATAGCGCGGGGTTGTTTTTGAGCCTCTGGAGGACACCGCTTGAGCGCGGGTATGGGAGAATCGATAGGGGCCAGTTTGAGCGCCAGGGTTATGTTTTTGGGGTCAACGGCGCAGTAGCGTTTTATAGGAAAGAGATGCTCAATTCCCTGCTTATAAAAGGATTGCCCGGAGGGCAGGAATATTTTGACACAGACCTTGGATTTTTCTATGAAGACCTGGATATTGCCTGGAGGGCGCAAAAGAGCGGATGGAAGGGGTATTATATACCTGCTGCGATCGCCTATCATGTGCGGGGCGCTACTGCTCGCCAGAGCAAAGGCATTAATAAAAGGTTTGCCCGGTTTTATCTTAACGATGAATTAAACTTTAATTTAATAAGGAACAGGTATCTGGTGATCATTAAGAATGATAAGCTCCTTACTTTTTTAGCTTGCCTGTTCTTTATGATTCTTTTTGATCTTGTGACGTTTGCGTATTTAATCATCTTCCGGCCAACTGTATTAAAATTCTTCTTCAATTCTGCCATACCTTTTCGATCAGCCCTGCGTAAAAGAAAACTCATCAAGCAACTTAAACGCATATAAGCCAAGACCCGGTCTTATCTATAAGTGAGTGTAAACAAGACCGGGACTTGAAATGCAGTGTTTTATCATTGATAAGTCCCGGTCTTGAATTGTAAGGTTTTATATTAGAGTTGTAAGTATCTCATTATAAAGTAGTTATGAGCTAGGGTTTATGACTAAAAAAAATATGCATTTTCCCGGAATAAATGCTATACTTTACCCATCATGAAAGATTTGAACTTTGTGCAAAAGTGTATTGATGGAGACAAGCAGGCTTGGGATGAGTTTATCAGTAAATATTCCCGTCTTATTTACAATTATATATATTCCGTTTTGCGTAGTAAGGGGACTGATCATCTCAGTGGTGATATGGTAAATGATCTGTTCCAGGAAATTATTCTTTCCCTGGTTGAAGACAATTTTAAAAAGCTCAGGAGTTTTAAATCCCGTAACGGCTGCAGTTTTGCCACCTGGCTGCGGCAGATCGTTGTTAACAGAACGATTGATCACATCCGCGGCCGCAAGGACCATATTTCAATAAGCGATGAGCAGGCTCTTGATGAGGAGTTTTTGTCTGATGATTCGCTTTCAGTTTCCCGCGGGGTTTTTGATAAAGAAAAGTTTGTTTTGTTAAAAGATTGCATTGCCCGATTAGATACGGATGAGCGTTTTTTCCTGGAAATGTATATCAATCAAGGCTTGAGTTTGGATACTTTAAAAGAATTACTTCAGGTTTCCCGGGGAGCGATCGATATGCGTAAAACCAGGATCATTGATAGTTTGAGAGAGTGTTTTAAGCTTAAAGGGTTTCTCGTGTAGTATAGATGAGAAAAGATAAAGGGGGCTATGCAGGAAAAATCACGCCGGTTCATTAAATCAGTTTATAGTCTATGGAAAAAGCATCACTATGATCCAGGGCAAGCGCATCCTGACGCCGTGACATTTGCCTGTTTCTTTGAAGGCAGTCTTTCCAAACAAGAGAGCCATGAGTTCAAGCAACACATTGTTTTGTGCGTTACCTGCGCTGAAAAAGTGGCTGCGCATGTTTCTTTGGGTGAGTTTGAGCATGCCTTTGTCCCGCCGGAACTTCTGCTATCCCTGCGAAGCCGTTTGAGTGAGCGTATCAGCCGATATATTCTGGAAATTTGGCTTATACTTAAAAGCAAGACGCTGAAGCTGCTTGATACAACGGGTAAGGTGTTGTCAGGTGATGAATTTATCCCGGCCGCTGTTTTGCGCAGCAGTAAAACTGTTGAGTTTCAGGATGAACTGATCGTTTGTAATGAGTTTAATGATCTTCGTGTAGAGATCAGGATCGAAAATAAGTATCCGCGCAATCCCCGGGTAAGCGTATTAGTGAAAGATATGTCGAGCAAAAATATTTTGCAAAAAGAAACCCGGGTTGCGCTTGTTCGGGAAGGGGTAGAAGTAGAATCGTATGCAGTTGTTTCAGGCAAAGCATGTTTTGAAGATGTAGTGGCAGGAAACTATACCTTAGTTATATTTATTGATAACGAGGCTATCGCTTCGATCCTCTTGAATATGCAAGTAGCTTA
Source organism: Candidatus Omnitrophota bacterium (assembly GCA_041662125.1). Taxonomy (GTDB): domain Bacteria; phylum Omnitrophota; class Gorgyraeia; order Gygaellales; family Profunditerraquicolaceae; genus JBAZTA01. Next base: position 114,385 of record JBAZTA010000005.1, read on the forward strand.
GACCTAAAACTATGGGTGAGCAACAAAATACTTTAGTCCTGGAGATCTTGTACCATCAGGCGCAACTTAAGATGTGCGTCACTGCACTGGGAGAACTTACCTCAAGTATCAGGCATTATAGCATCCAGCCAATTTCCTTTTCTTCCATAACTGCTGTATCAGAAGACATGCAACAGATACTGAATAAAGCAAATAAGAAAGGTGTTTTTGATTCTGATCTGATCCAAAGGCTTAAGAAGGACGGGCAGATCTTATGGGATGGGCTTTTAAGCCATCCGGTCAAAGCTTGCCTGCGGGCATCTGTGTCGTCAAGCCTGATTTTAAGCCTGGATGAAGAATTGGTCAATATCCCCTGGGAGCTCTTGTTTGATGGAGATGATTTTCTAAGCCTTAAGTTCAGTATGGGAAGAATGCTCAGGAGTAAGGAAAAAATTCCGCTGGCGCAATCCCGTCTTGTTTCAAATAAAATTAAAATGCTGATATTGGCTGATCCTACCGATGACCTCAAACATGCCTATACTGAAGGGCAGGATATTTTGCGTCAGTTAAGCAAAAAGAATGCGAATATCGCGCTTGATTTTAAATCAGCCATGGTTGATAGGATATATGTCCAAAAGAGCCTTAGGGATTATGATATCGTTCATTTTGCCGGGCATGGTGAATCTGATATCAGAGATCCTGATAAAACAGGTTGGGTGTTGCATGATGGGATATTTTCGGTAAGCGATATTATGAGCATGGCGGGATCATCAGCGTTTCCATCGCTGGTATTCTCGAATGCCTGTTATTGCGCCTGTAGGTATCCCGGGGATCTACAGGGTGATCATCAAAAACAGGAATATGACCTGGCATCGGCATTTTTATTATCCGGGGTCAGGCATTATGTCGGAAGCTTGCGTCAAGTTGAAGATCAGGTCAGTTTGGTTTTCGCGCGGGCATTTTATGCTTATCTCCTGCAGGAAAAGCCGATCGGGGAATGCCTGCGTTTAGGGCGGTTAAAGTTAATTGAGGTGTATGGCTCCGATTCGGTATTTTGGGCGGGTTATTTTTTGTATGGAGACCCGAATTTTTGTTTTTTCCCTAAAACATTTCCCTTGCAGCAAAAAAGCGCGGTGGCAACGCTTAAGCGAATGCCGAAAAAATGGGCGCGGTTAAGTTCTGTGGGAGCGCTCGTTTTCGCATGCGGTATGGTTTTTCAGAGTTATGTGCCGGTTTCAAGCCCTCAAACATATTTTTTAATGCTTCAATCAGGGAAATTGATGCGCCAGGGAAAAAATGGTGCTGCAGCCCTGTTTTACAAGCAGATCCAGAAAAAAGACCCTTTGTTTCTGGCGGTCTATATTCCGATGGCGCAAGCGTATCAAAAGCAGGGGCGCCGTGATGAAGCGTTAGCATGTTATTTTGAATATGCCTATTATAGCCAGAAAATGCGGGACCATAAGCATTTGTCTGCGGCGTATATCGCCATCGGCTGGCTCTATTATCAAAAAGGGGAATATCCAAAAGCATTTGATTTCTATCAAAAATCCCTGGCCATTTGCCGCGCTCGTCAGGACACCTTACATGAAGCTACTGCTTTGAGAAAACTGGCTTTATGGTATATTGATAAGGATGACAATGATAAAGCGCTTGAATTGTTGACAAAAAGTTCTGAGATAAACCGAGAACATCAGGAACAATCCAAGTACCGGTACAACCTGGCATGCGATTATTTTAACCTGGGGCTTTTGTTCACGAATAAGGATGACCATGAACTTGCCAGAAGTTTTTATACTAAGAGCCTGGCGTTGTTCAAGAAACTTGATCTGCGGGAAGAACTCAGTGATTACTATTTTAACCTTGGTGAGATTTATTTATTTGATAAACAATACCAGCAGGCGCTTGATTGTTATCGGGAGGGTTTAAAGATCGACCAGTACCAGGGGAATCTGCCTAATATCGCCAGCGATTATACGATGATCGGTGAATGGTACCTGGATATGGATAATCTCTTGAAAGCCGAAGAATTGTTTCATGCGGCGGCTCGTATTTGCAAGAATGCACACTTAGAGCCGGAATTAGCGGCAGTAAACTTTAATTTGGGGCTCGTTTATAAAAAACGAAGGCAGAAAGATAAAGCGCGGGAATATTTCATGCAGGCGCGGGAGTTTTACCGTTCTGTTGATACTCCTGATCATGAAAAGGTCGAAGAGGAAATCTTTGAACTTAATGGTTGAGCGTTGTTTTGATATCGAGGAGAAAGTACCATGTTTTCCCAGGTAAATAAATGGCTGTACATATCTTTTGGGCTTATATTCTGTTTGACTTTTTTTACCAAGAATAATTATCATGGGGTAAACCGTATAGCCCCGGATGTCTTACATGCGCCTGTTCAGGAAAAGATAAAAGGCAATGAACATATTGATTTTGAAATAAAGGGGTATTCGTACGATCTGACCCCGGTGTTTGAATATGAAATAAACGCGCTGGTTGTCAGTAAATTAAATTATAAACTCTTTGGTATTTATCGCTCAGACAGTATTTTTCCAGTTGACCTGTGTATGATCTGGGGAGATAACGTCTTGCAGAAGCTATATAAAAATTGGACACTTCGATTCTCTCAAGATTGCCGTTGGTGTGAGGTTGAATGGTGGGGTAACCTCGATTTTAAATTAAATGAATATTCAAACTGCCATCTGGTGACAAATAAGAAGAGTATCTTGAAGAAGATCAATAGGATAGTTGTTGGCGATCAGCTCAGGATCAAAGGGAAGCTGGTGAATATCGAAGGCGCGCTTGTTGGTAAGCCTGACCGGTATACTCCCCGGCAATTGTCTTGGAAGTCAAGTGTATCCAGGACCGATAGCGGAGCTGGCGCCTGTGAGATCATTTATGTTGAAGATATTGTTTTTTTAAGGAAAGCAAATCAGATCTCTTATTATTTGTTTCATCTCAGCCTCTATGGCCTCTTAATTCTTACCGCAGTTAATATCGTTCGTTTCTTCGTGTAGTAATTTTCATTCCTGTCAAAAATTTTCCATACTATTTTCGTTAGATTTTGCTTCCTCAAACGTCTATTGTAGTGAGGGCGTGAGTATTTCTTACACCCGCGCTATTTTTACGGCAAGACCCGGTCTTATTGCAAACAAGACCCGGTCTTAACAAGTAATCTTAATTACAGCCAAGACCGGGTCTTGAACGGTAACGTTGAAATGTAGATAAGTCCCGGTCTTAAAATGGAGGTTATAATGAAGCAGTTTTTACGTTTTTTGTTTTTAACAATGATCATGGCAACCTGTTTTTGCAGTTTATCAAAAGCTCAAGATCCCGGCTGGCAAAATATCTCTGGCGATAACAGGCAAATTAACTCTATTTTAATCGATCCTGATGATCAAAAGATTATTTATGCGGGTTCAAACGGAGTAGTTCTAAAAAGCCAGGATGGGGGAGAAAGTTGGAGAGTTGTTTTATTTATAAAAGGCCAGAATATGAAGATACATTCCCTGGTTTTCAGTTTAACAGATAAAAACATTATCTGCGCGGCAACGGGAAACGGGCTTTACATGAGCGTTGACCATGGCAAAAGCTGGAAAAGGGTATTTAAGGGGAAAAATTATTTAGAAAGTGTATGTGTTTGTGCTGCGATCTCTAATTCTACTCTGTATGTGGGGACTAAAGGAGGTTTTTTTGTCAGTGATGATCTTGGGTTAAGCTGGAGAAAAGAACAAGGCGCATTGGGTGATCAATCTATCCGCGCCTTGATCGTTGATACAGTTACTGACGGGTGCGTATATGTTTTAAGTGGCCATAGTGTATTTAAAAAAGAAAGCGGCCAATATTCCTGGCAAAAGACATTTTCTATTATTGATAGGGAACCAGCCGAAGAAAATGAGTTAGAAGATGATTCAGCAGAAAATGATGATCCGCAAGAGCACCAACAGAGTTTCAAAGACCTTAAAGTAAACGCGGCTGATCGAAACACTCTGTTTTTGGCAACGGCGCGCGGCGCCTATAAAACCGTTGATGGCGGGCTCAATTGGGAGCTTCTGACGTCATATGGATTACTTGACCAGGATATTTGCAGCCTTTGTCTATTTACTGATAAGCTTCTTTTTGCCGCGACCAAGTCGGGAGTTTTTCTGTTTAATGGCCAGCGTTGGAAAGAAGTATATACAACCCATGCGCTTAAGGATATAAATAGTATAGTTTGTGATAAAAGCGGAAATTTATTTGCGGCGACAGCGCAGGGATTGATGAAAATAACTTTGAAAGATTTTCCGGAGGAAGGTTTGGCCGACGTTTCGGATAAGGTATCTGCGCCTGAGGAACCGATGATCCAGGAAATTCATGCGGCGGCAATTCAATACGCTGAGTTAGAGCCGGAAAAGATCTTACGCTGGAGAAAGGCCGCGGCGAAAAAGGCATGGCTTCCGAAAATGACGGTTGGTTGGGATAGAAACGCTTCAAACTTGTGGCATTGGGAATCAGGCTCGACCACTAAACCCGATGATGATGAGTTAAGAAGAGGAAAAGATTTTATTGATTGGGATTTGACAGTAAGCTGGGATTTTAGCGAATTACTTTGGAATAATGACCAGACATCGATTGATACGCGTTCCCGTTTATTGGTTCAGTTGCGCGAAGATGTTTTAGATCAGGTGACAAAGCTGTATTTTGAACGGCAGCGGGTCAAGCTGGACTTGAATGATCTCAGGATCGAAGATAGAAAGAAGCGCTTTGAGAAAGAATTAAAGCTGCAGGAGCTCGCCGCCTCACTTGATGCCCTTACCGGAGGATTTTTCTCCCGCAGATGTAATTAAGACCGGGACTTGAGCAATAAGACCGGGACTCTGAGCGGTTGCGCTGACCAATAAGACCGGGACTTGGATAGTAGTTTTTTATTATTGATAAGTCCCGGTCTTGAGTAATCAGTAGTCATTATTTAAGACCCGGTCTTATCGCGGTGGGGCACTGTAATCCAAGACCGGGTCTTGTAAGCGAAAAGACCCGGTCTTAAAATTATATCTAATACCTATGCCTTACAGAAATCATAAGTTTGCTAAAGATAATTATTACCATGTCTTCCTTCGGGGGAATGAAAGAAGGACTATTTTTCAAGAAATCGGCGATTATGAGCGTTTCCTAAGAAAGCTGAAGGAATATAAATCTAAGCATGAGATAAGTGTTATATGTTATTGTCTTATGCCTAATCATTTTCATCTGCTTTTAAAACAAAATACTGAAGAGTCTGTATCTGCTTTTATGCATAGATTAATGATAAGCTATGTGATGTATTTTAATGCTCGCTATGAGCGTCGAGGATTTCTTTTCGAAGGTAGATTTAAATCTAAACTGATTACAAATGATGCGTATCTACTTCAATTGTCACGATATATACATTTAAATCCTTTAAATAATCTTAAGTCAATACCGCTTGAACAGTATTATTGGTCAAGTTATGGCGAGTATCTTGATCTTACTCATGGGCAGGAACAAATATGTGACAAGGAAGTTATATTGGATCAATTTGGAGGCCAGTTTAATAAATCTCAAAGATATAAAGAATTTGTTAATAGTACGATTTCATTGAAAGAAAATGAGATAATTAAAAGAATAGAAGTTGATATATAAAGACCCGGTCTTATCAAAGATAAAGTGCTACCTTTCAAGACCGGGTCTTGTTAAGCGAAAAGACCGGGACTTGGATAGTAGCTTTTTATTATTGATAAGTCCCGGTCTTGGCTATAAGTGCGATAACTTACACCCCGCGCTCATCGCACCCAGCCTAATTGGTGTGGCTGGGTACGCCGCTTGCTGCGGCGGTATTGCGCGGGTGTGAGCTTTCTGCTCAATTATCACTTGCAATAAAAGTGTATTTGTGTTATCTTATTTACGCTGCAAACCAACTCATTATTAACCCTTAATAATTTATAATACCATGGCAATAATAAACTTAAGCGATAGTAATTTCAAGAAGGAAGTATTGGAATCTGATGAAACAGTTTTGGTTGATTTTTGGGCTCCCTGGTGCGGGCCGTGTAAATTCTTAGGCCCTATTATTGAAGAGATAGCCGCTGAATACGATAAGAAGATCAAGGTCGGAAAATTTGATATCGATTCAAATCCTAAAATCCCCACTCAATACGGCATTATGTCGATACCGACACTTATGTTCTTTAAAAAAGGCCAGGTTATGGAACAGTTCGTCGGCGCTTTGAACAGGAATGATCTGAAGAAAAAGATCGACGCGAATCTTAGGTAAGCGAAGGTATTTTGATGAAACGTGTATTTATCGCCGCAACAAAACAAAACGACGGAAAAACAACTGCCTCTTTAGGCCTCATTTGTAACTTTACGAAAGAATTTGAGCGTGTCGCTTTTATAAAACCAATTGGACAGCGGTATTTGGAAGAAGATGGTTTAAAAATTGATGAGGACTCACTATTAATAGAGGAGGTGTGCGGCATTCAATGCGGGCTTAAAGATATGAGCCCGATTGCGGTGGAAAAAGGGTTTACGGAGCGCTACATTGACCGGCCATATAAACGATCCATTTCGCACCAGATCAAAAAAGCGTTTCAACGGGTTTGCGTCAATAAGGACCTGGTCGTCATTGAAGGCACGGGGCACGCTGGTGTCGGTTCTGTTTTTGATCATTCCAACGCCACGGTAGCTAAACTTTTGGATTCAAAGGTCATTATTATTTCATCAGGAGGGATCGGCCGTCCGATCGACGAGATTGTTTTAAACAAAGCGCTTTTTGAAAAAGAAGGCGTTGAAGTCTTAGGCGCGATCATTAATAAGGTCTTGCCGGAAAAGTTTGAAAAGATAAGCAGGCTGGCGCGTAAAGGATTAAAGAGAAAAGGCATTAAAGTTTTAGGCGTTATTCCGTATACTCCGCTTTTGTCGTACCCTACCATTCGTCAGGTACTGGAAGAAACCAGTTATAAACTGTTATGCGGGAATTTATTCCTTGAGAATAGCGTTGCGCATGTTATCGTCGGAGCGATGGAGCCGCATGACGCGATCAAATACATTGTTGAAGACAGCCTTTTGATCACGCCGGGAGACCGTGAGGATATGATCTTGACGGCGCTGGGATGTTTTAGCAGTAAGGATAAACGCAGGCTTTTGGTTTCAGGAATGGTTTTGACCGGCGGGATACTGCCCCCTAAATCGATCCGCAGCCTTTTGGCTGATTCGCGTATTCCGGTCATCGTCGCGCAGGAAGATACCTATTCAGTGGCTTCAGACATTCATGACCTGACTATTAAGCTGCGGCCTCGTGATACGACGAAAATTAATACCGTTATTGGGTTAGTAAAAAAATATGTTGATTTAAAAAGCATCATAAGGAGCATTTAAAATGGATATTATTCAGAAATTGCATGAAAAAGCCCGTCTTAATATTAAAACGATCGTCCTGCCTGAATATAATGATAAACGGGTAGTGGAAGCGGCGGCGAGAATAGCAAAAGATGGATTCGCGAAAGTTGTTTTATTGACAAAAGATTCAATCGACCCGAAAGAGAATGAACGTTATATCAATGAATTTTTCCACATGCGCCAGGCTAAGGGCGTTGATATGGATACCGTGCGTAAATTGTTTGAAGACCCGATCTATTATGCCGCGATGCTCGCCCGTGAAGGAAAAGTCGACGGGTTTGTGGGCGGGGCATGCCATACGACCGCTGATATCGCCCGCGCGGTGATCCATTGTATCGGCATGGATGAACGGATGAATGTGGCGTCGAGCTGTTTTATTATGGTTGTCCCTGCGTGCCCGTTGGGAGAAAACGGAACGTTTATTTTCGCTGATTGCGGAGTCATCCCTGAGCCGAATGCCCGTCAGTTATCGTGCATGGCGGTGGCGGCGGCGGAGCTGATCAAGAAAGTCCTGGATTTTACTCCCCGCATAGGTTTTTTGAGCTATTCGACCAAGGGGTCTGCGGAAAGCAAGTCGCTCGATAAAATAACTGAAGCTCTCCAATTAGTCAGAGAGATGGCTCCTGATTTATTGGCTGACGGCGAATTACAGGTAGATTCAGCGATCGTCCCTGAGGTTGCAAAAATAAAATCTCCGAACAGCGTATTAGGGGGAAAAGCTAATATTCTGATATTCCCGAACCTGGAAGCCGGTAATATCAGTTATAAATTAGTTGAGCGCCTGTCAGGGGCGCGGGCTATCGGGCCATTGTTTTTGGGGTTGAAGAAACCCTGCAGTGACCTATCACGCGGTTGTTCAGTCGAAGACGTGGTCGATTGCGTGGCGGCGACTGCTATCCGGGCGCAATAGCGAATTATTAACCGTTTTTTTAAAATGCATACTATAACCCATGAGAGTCTTAGTTATTAACAGCGGCAGTTCATCGATCAAATATAAACTTTTCGAGATGCCTCAGGAGAAACTTATTTCAAAAGGCTTTATCGAGCATATCGGCGAAAAAGGTTCGCCAATTCACGATCATCAGGCTGGTTTAAAGGAGATCTTGAGCCAAATCAACAATATTGACCTGATCGGCCATCGTGTTGTTCACGGCGGAGAAAAGTTTAAGAAGCCTGTTTTTATCGACGCGAAAGTGATCAATGAAATAAAAGAGTGCTGCCAGTTAGCCCCGTTGCATAATCCGGCGAATTTAGCGGGTATCCTGGCGTGTAAGAAATTGCTTGCGGGTATCAAACAGGTCGCGATATTCGATACCGCGTTTCATCAAACCTTGCCTGATTACGCTTTTATGTACGGCTTGCCGTATTCCTATTACACAAAATATGGTATACGAAAATACGGCTTTCACGGCACAAGCCACGAATATGTCGCGCATGAAGCAGCGCGCCTTTTAAAGAAACCCTTTAGTTCGCTTAAGATCATCACCTGTCATTTAGGCAACGGATGCAGCATTACCGCCGTTAATAAAGGCAAATCGTGCGATACGAGCATGGGGTTTACTCCGTTAGAAGGGTTGCTTATGGGGACGCGCTGCGGCGATCTTGACCCGGCTGTTGTCACCTATATCATGGCGCGGGAAGGTTTAAGTATCCAAGAGATGGATACGATGCTCAATAAAGAAAGCGGGCTCAAAGGCGTATCAGGTTTGAGTAATGATATGCGGGTCCTGGAAGAAGAGATTAAAAAAGGAAATAAGAGAGCTGCTTTGGCGATCGAAATGTTCATGTACCGCCTTAAAAAATATGTCGGCGCCTATATGGCGGTCATGGATGGTTGTGACGCTGTGGTCTTGACCGGGGGTATTGGCGAGAATAAAGCACGGGTCAAAGAAAAACTCAGCAGGTCGCTCGATTCCTTTTTGAAAAGAAAAACCAAAGTTTTAGTGGTACCTACGAATGAAGAACTCATGATCGCCCGGCAGTCATTTCGTTTGGCCGGGAAAACAAAATAAATAAATGCGGTGAAGGGATATGAAAAAAATCGTTATGGTCATCGGAGTCAATAACTATCGCGATGAAGAATTGCTGCAACCTCGCGAGATCTTTGAGAAAAATGGCTTCACCGTTTCCGTAGCAAGCACTTCTCTTGAGAAATCAATTGGTGTCCTGGGAGCAGAGGTTAAACCTGACCTCTTGGTTAAAGACATTACGGCCAGCGATTTTGACGCGATTCTGTTTGTGGGAGGGCAGGGGGCAACGCAGTATTGGAATGACCCGCTTGCTCATAAGCTCGCTTGGGATTATTTAAACGCTAATAAGATCGTGGCAGCTATTTGTATCGCGCCGGTGATTTTGGCAAAAGCCGGCATTTTAAAAGGAAAACGAGCGACGGTATGGTCTACTGAGGCAGGGCAAATTTTAGTCAAAGGCGCGGAATATACCAAGAATAACGTTGAGATCGACGGTAATATCATTACCGCCGCCGGCCCTTTTGCGGCGCGGCAGTTCGCGGAAGCAATAATCAAAGCAATGGCAAGTTAATGCGGGAGAAAGTACTATGATGAGGACAGTTTTAAAATCAAAATTACACCGGGTACGTGTCACGGAAGCAAATCTTTATTATGAGGGAAGTATTACGATTGACTCTGCCCTTATGAAAAAGGCCGATATCATCCCGGGAGAGAAAGTCGAAATCTTTAACCTGAATAACGGCATTAGGCTTGAAACTTATGCTATTGAAGGCAAAGAAAATTCAGGAGTCATCTGCCTTAATGGCGCAACTGCCCGCGGCGGATGTATCGGCGATGAAGTAATTATCGTGGCTTATTTCTTAGTTGATGAAGCAGAGGCAAAAAAAGTCAAAGCAAAGATAATCTATGTCGATGAAAGAAACCGGATCAGAGATTAGAGTTATTGGGGACCCTATTTTACGTAAAAAGGCTAAGGCCGTGAAAGTTGTTACGCCGTACCATCAAGAGCTTTTGAGTAAAATGGCGCGCCAGATGTATGATGCCCAGGGGATCGGCCTGGCTGCTCCGCAGGTAGGCGTGGGTGAGGCGTTGATCGTTGTTGATATCGGCTCTTGTTTGTATAAATTGGTGAATCCTAAGATCACTAAGCGCCAAGGCAGGCAGTCCATGGAAGAGGGATGCCTGAGTGTCCCGGGAGTCAGTATTAAGGTCAAACGCTCAAAGAAGATCACGGTGTGCGCGCTTACTGATGAGGCAAAACCGGTAAAGATAGACGCTGAGGATTTCCTGGCATGTGTTTTTCAGCATGAGATCGACCATTTGCACGGGAAATTGATCATCGATTACGCGACGTTATTGGATAAGATCACGTTAAAAAGAAAACTAAAAACAGTCACTGCTCGGAATGGAAATGAAAAACTGCCCAAATCAAGAAGAGAAGCTGAAAAATTGTAATTATGACCTGATCATTATCGGTGCCGGCCCTGCGGGTTTGACTGCCGCTCTTTATGCCGGCAGGTATAGGCTCAATACCCTGGTGCTGGAGAAATTATCTCCCGGCGGACAGATCATTTTATCTTCTACCATAGAAAATTATCCCGGATTCCCCGGAGGTATTGAAACCAATGAATTGATCAGCCGTTTTAAAAAACAGGTTGATGAGTTAGGTGTGGAGATCGTATCTGATGAGGTTGTAGAAGTAGGCTGTGTTTCTGATGCGGCCCCGCCGATATATACGGTTAAAACAAATGAAGCCGAGTATGCGGCAAAAAGCCTGATTATTTCCAGCGGCGCCCGTTCAAAGCCGCTGAATGTAGAAGGAGAAACAAGATTGATCGGCAGGGGGATTTCTTATTGCGGGACTTGCGACGGCCCCATGTTTAAAAATAAAGATATTTTTGTCGTTGGAGGAGGAGACCGGGCGATTGAGGAAGCGTTGTTTTTGAGTACCTATGCGCATAAGGTCACTATTATTCATCGCCGGCAGGAGTTCCGGGCTTCCGCTATTTTACTGGAAAAGGCAAAGAAAAACGAAAGAATAAATTTTGTTTTAGATTCAACGATAGAATCTATTAATGGTAAAGACAGGATTGAGTCAATAACGGTGCATAATACTAAAACCGAAAGAACGAGCGAACTTTTGTGCAGCGGAGTTTTTATATTTATTGGCATTGAGCCAAATACGGGGTATTTGGGTGATTTTATCACGAAGGACAAACTGGGGTTTGTTGTAACAGATGATGAGTTGAAAACTAATAGAAAAGGTGTCTTTGCGTGCGGTGATTGCCGGAAAAAAAGCTTATACCAGGTAGTTAATGCCTGTGGCGAAGCTGCAGTTGCGGCGCATTCCGCGCATGGATATTTGTTAAACCTATGAAAAAGACAATTTCACATAACAAAAAATTAAAAGACTGGGTCATGAAAATGGCGCGTATGTGCCAGCCTGATGATATCGTCTGGATCGACGGTTCGGAAAAACAAAAAGCGCAGCTTGAAAAAGAAGCGATCACTGCGGGAGAGCTGATACCGTTGAACCAGGACAAGCTTCCGGGGTGTTTCCTCCATCGCACGAACCCCAATGATGTCGCGCGCACGGAGCACTTAACCTATATTTGCACGAAAGAAAAGCATACCGCCGGCCCGAACAATAATTGGATGGCGCCTCAAGCTGCTTATCGTAAGGCAAAAACGATCTTTAAAGGTTCCATGAAAGGCAGGACGATGTATGTGATTGCTTTTTCCATGGGGCCGGTAGGCTCGCCGTTCAGTAAGATCGGCGTTGAGTTGACTGATTCGCGGTATGTGGTTTTAAATATGTTGATCATGACCAGGGCAGGAGAGAGTGTGCTTAAACAATTGGATAAAACTCCTGAGTTTACCCGCTGCCTCCATTCAATTGCTGACCTTGATATTAATAGAAGGCTTATCCTGCATTTCCCGGAAGATAATACGATTTGGAGTGTGGGCAGCGGTTATGGCGGGAATGTGCTTTTAGGAAAAAAGTGCTTAGCGCTTCGTTTAGCGAGCTATATGGGTGAAAAAGAAGCCTGGCTTGCCGAGCATATGTTGATCATGGGTATAGAAGAGCCTAATGGCCATGTGGAATATATCGCGGCAGCTTTCCCGAGCGCCTGCGGTAAGACTAATCTAGCGATGCTTATTCCTCCGGAAGGCTTAAAGAGGAAAGGCTATCGGATCTGGACGGTCGGGGATGATATTGCATGGATGCGGATCGATTCGGATGGTTCTTTGTGGGCGATTAACCCTGAAATGGGATTTTTCGGTGTTGCTCCGGGCACGAATTCGAAAAGTAACCCGAGTATGGTCGCCACAATTAGGAAAAATACCATTTATACGAATGTTTTACTCAAGCCGGATGGTACGGTTTGGTGGGAAGGGGCTAATGAAGCGGCTCCTGCAAGCGGTATAGACTGGCAAGGCAGGCCGTGGAAACCGGGAATGAAAGATAGCGAGGGTAAACCAGTAGTTGCCGCGCATGCTAATAGCCGGTTTACTACTCCTATAACGCAATGTCCGTCTATTTCATTCAGGGTCGGCCAGCATCATGGAGTGCCTATCTCAGCGATTGTTTTCGGCGGCCGCAGGCAGTTTCTGGCGCCGTTGGTATATGAATCATTTAACTGGCAGCACGGCGTATTTGTGGGTGCGACCATGGCTTCTGAGCGGACTGCCGCGCAGGTGGGGAAATTAGGCGAAGTCCGGCGTGACCCGATGGCAATGCTTCCGTTTTGCGGGTATAATATGGCTGATTATTTCAGCCATTGGCTCAAGATGGGTAAGAAAATGGCCAAGCCGCCTAAGATCTTCAATGTGAACTGGTTTCGCATGGATGAAAATGGTAAATTCCTTTGGCCCGGATATACAGAAAACCTAAGGGTTTTAGAATGGATCCTGGATCGGTGTAATAATAAAGTCGATGCAGAGAAAACCCCGATCGGTTATATCCCGAAAGCGGCCGATATTGATATGACAGGATTGCATTTAGCTCAAGGGGCGCTGGAAAAACTTTTAGTCGTGGATAAAAAAGATTGGCGGGAAGAATTAAAAGGTGTAAAAGAATTCTTTGAGCAATTCAAAAAAGACCTGCCGCAAGAGCTGTGGCAGGAATATGAATCGCTGCATGAACGTTTGAGTGAGAAGTAGGTTTTCAAGTTCAAGTCCCGGTCTTGAGCGGCAAGACCGGGACTTGAAGTAGTATTAATTACAGCCAAGACCGGGTCTTGCAATGGAAAGAGAATGAATAAAAAAATCTTATTATCGACTGATTTCCCGGGCCTTAAACTTTTCCGAAAAGGTAAAGTCAGGGATGTTTATGACTTAGGCGACAAATTATTGATCGTTGCCACGGACAGGATTTCTTGTTTTGATGTGGTTTTATCTTGCGGAATACCGCATAAGGGCCAGGTTTTGACCAGCCTTTCTCTGTTCTGGTTTGATTTGCTCAAAGACGTGGTCCCGACGCATCTTATTTCTTCAGATGTTGCCGGCTATCCGAAAGAATTGCAGCCGTATAGATCTGTTCTCCTGGGCCGTTCGATGCTGGTGCGTAAGACCAAACCCTTCCCCATAGAGTGTGTTGTCCGGGGGTATCTTTCCGGCTCGGGGTGGAAAGAGTATAAAAAGAATCAATCTGTTTGCGGTATTAAATTACCTGCCGGCCTTCGTGAATCATCACAATTGCCTGAAGTCATTTTTACGCCTTCCACGAAAGAAGATGTCGGCCATGATATCAATGTCGATCAATCCTATGTTGAGAAATTCGTCGGTAAAAGAATAGCTGATACGTTAAAAGATCTGAGTATCGCGATCTATGCAAAAGCCCGGGATTACGCGTTAACCAAAGGGATCATTATCGCTGATACAAAATTTGAATTTGGGCTTGATAACGACAATATAATTTTGATCGATGAAGTCCTCACTCCTGATTCTTCCCGGTTTTGGCCACAGAGTGAGTATGTTGTCGGCCAGCCGCAGCCGAGTTTTGATAAACAGTTTGTCAGGGATTATCTGGAGAGCCTGACCTGGGATAAGACCCCTCCGGCGCCACGACTGCCCGCGGACATTATTGAAAAAACCAGCCTCAAATACCTGGAAGCATATACATTGCTTACCGGAAAAGATTTAGCGTAATGCCCTTGGTTAAGGGGGGGATCGCACTCTATGAAAATATTTAAAAAGTTCCTGTCGGTGGCCTTTCGGATCAGCATAAGCCTTGTTTTGCTGATTTTTTTGTTTAAACAGGTAGATAGAAAGAGCCTGATTGACATTTTGCGTAATGTTGATGTCCCGATGTTGTTTGTGGCGCTTGGTATTTTTGCGCTTAATTACTTGTTATGTTTTTACCGCTGGGATATGCTTTTAAGAACCTCAGGTATCATTGTGCCGGTTTGGAGGGTTATTGTAGCCTATTCTGGCGGCATATTCTTCAGCCTCTTTCTGCCGACATCGATCGGAGGAGATTTTGTGCGCAGCGTCGATTTAGCAGTACACACTAAGAAGCCCAGCGAGGTGGTCGCTACTGTCATTCTTGATAGGTTAAGCGGGTTCATCGGCTTGGTGACCTTAGCATTGGCGGCGCTGTTTTTGGGATGGGATTTCATGCAAAACAATACTATCCTTATCGCAGTGGCGGTTTTGGCTTTGATATTAGTCAGTGTTTTGCTGGTGATGTTCAATAATTTTTGCTATTCTAAAACAAACTCATTTTTATCCTCAGTGCGCCTTGGCTCTAAACAGGGGCAGGCAGGGAATATCGGTTCCCGGATATCTGCGATGCTGGGTAAACTTAAAGAACTCCTGACTCAAACTCATACAGAAATACATCTTTTTCGCCGGCATAAAAGGGTCATACTCATAAATATAGCGATTTCGATCCTCATACAGACTATTTCACCGATCACGTTTTACCTCATTGCGTTATCCTTAGGGATCAAGATAAATATCCTTTATTTCTTTGTTTTTCTTCCCGTTATCGGTGCGATCACGCTTATCCCTGTTTCGATAGGCGGCTTAGGGATACGTGATGCCGCCACTATTTTCTTTTTCGCCCAGGCAGGGGTCAGCAAATATTTAGCGTTTGCCATGTCACTGGTAAGTTTTTTCTTTATTATAGTATATGCAAGCATAGGAGGGTTGGTGTATGTCTTTGCAGTACGTAATCGACGGGTATAATGTTATCAAGCATGCCTGTTACGCTGCCCCGAAGAGGGTTAAAGACCCTAAGTTCGGGCTTCTTGAGGTTATAAAATTTCAACATCTGTGCGGCAGCCTCAAAAACAACGTAACAGTTGTTTTTGACGGATATCCTGACTCGTATAACTCTGTTTTAACCGACCCTTGGATCTGTGTTGTTTTTTCCCATGAAGAAAGCGCTGATGAACGGATAAAAAAAATCGTTTCTTCTTCGGGGAACCCTAAGAATATCGTTGTTGTTTCCGATGACCGGGAAATAAAGTTTTGTATCCGCGCAAGCGGTGCCCGGCCTTTGGGCGTGGATGAATTCTTAAACACTCCCAAAAAGCAGAGGCCTGCGGCCGGCCGTCAAGACCTCATAAAATTCGACCTTTCATATACTCAAGTAGATAAGATCAACAAAGAATTCAAGGAGATCTGGTTAGGGCATGATAAAGAAAAAAAGTGATCAAGAGGAGAAAAAAGATTTTTTAAAATTCCTTGGCACGGCAGGCGCGCGTTTTGTGATGATAAAACAACTGCGGGCTTCAGGCGGGATCTGGATATCGTATAAAGGTACCAATGTTTTGATCGACCCCGGGCCCGGGAGCCTGGTGCGGTGTGCTTCTAGCAAGCCTAAACTTGACCCCTCCAGCTTGGATGCGGTCATCCTTACCCATAAGCATCTCGACCATTCAGGCGATATCAATGTTATGATCGAAGCGATGACCGAGGGCGGATTTAAAAAACGCGGTCTTGTATTTGCCCCTGATGACGCGCTTAACGATGACCCGGTGATATTTAATTATTTGCGCCATTTTCCCGAAGAAATACGTATCATAAAAGAAAACCAGCTTTACGCGGCAGGCGCGTTTAGTTTTGAGACGTCTATGCGGCATATTCACCCGGTAGAAACATACGGGTTACGTTTTACGATGAACGGTGTTTCAGTAGGATTGTTGACTGACACAAAATACTTTAAGGAATTAGGCGATTTTTATAAAACTGATATCTTGATCATAGGGGTCGTCTTGGCGCAGCCCCGGCCGGGTATAGACCATTTGTCTTTTCCTGATGTGGAAACGTTGATACAAGACCTCAAACCCCGAAAAGCGGTATTGACTCATTTTGGGATGAGTATGCTTAAAGCTAAACCGCATATTGCCGTGACTGAATTAACTCAAAAATTGGGTATCGAAGTCATTGCCGCGTATGACGGGATGACGATGGGCTTTTAAGCTTAATAATTGAATTTACTTGGGCAGGAAACTTTACTATAATGGTATAGGCAAGGTGAAAAAATGAGCCAGAAAAACATACTTCTCCATATTTGTTGCGGTATATGTTCAAGTTATCCGATAGTTAAACTTCGGGAAGATGGGTTTAATCCTGTCGGCTTTTTTTATAATCCCAATATCGATTCCGAAGAAGAGTATACGCGCCGGCTCAGTGTTGCTTTTGATGTCGCCGGCAGGCTGGCGTGTGATCTGATCGTCGGGGAATATGATAAACAAGGATGGAGTGATGAAGTAATAGGGCTGCAGAATGAGCCGGAAGGCGGCGCTCGATGCGTCGCTTGTTTTAAAATGCGTTTAAATGTAACCTGTAAGAAAGCTCAAGAGATGGGGGGCAATCTTTTCACCACGACACTTACGGTAAGCCCTCATAAAAATGCCGCTGTAATTAACGAAATAGGGCGTTTAATAAGCCCTGAATCCTTCATCCCATACGATTTTAAGAAAAATGACGGGTATAAACAGGCGATGGATTTTGCCAGAAAGTATTCTTTGTATTGCCAGCATTATTGCGGTTGCGAGTATAGCAAGACGAAAAAATGAAGAGCGCAAAAATTGAATATTTTTCTCCCATAACGATACGAGTCCCGAAAGACGATATTTTTTCGCGTTTAGGGTATCAAAGAGCTAAAACGCGCTTGAACGCTGAACAAAAAATACAGACAGAACGTTTTATTGAAGAAGCCGTGTCTTTTATCACTGTGCAAGGCGCGGCATGCAGGGTAACTATTGCGCAGGAAGAAGAGGGTTTAATCCGTCTGGCTAATGGGACGATATTCCAGAGCCGCCAACTGTCTTTGTTTTTAAAAGGTTGCAAGGAAATCCTGCTTATGGCAGCGACTGCCGGTAAAGAGATCACTCAAATGATCGAGCAGGAATCAAAGGATGATAATTTGACTCGCGGCGTTGTTTTTGACGCTGTTGCCAGTGAAATGGTGGATGGTTCCCTGGATTGGATCATGGGGTATTATAACCGGCAGTTACGCAGGGAAAGTTTAAGTTTGACGAAAAACCGATTTTCTGCCGGATATGGGGATTTTTTATTGCAAAACCAAAGAAAAATGTTTTCACTCCTGGATTTAAAACGCCTGGGGATAACTTTAACCAAGGCGTGCGTGCTCATCCCGGAGAAATCAGTGACGGCTATCGCGGGCATAAAAGAGGGTTAACCTATGAAGAACAAAAAATTTATCGCTGGGCTTTTAAAGAAAAAAGTTTTGGTCCTTGACGGGGCAACAGGCACAGAGTTACAGAAATACGGCATGCCTGCCGGTGAATCTCCGGAACTTTGGTGTTTGAGCAATCCAAAAGTGCTGCAGGCGGTGCATGCCAATTACGTACGGGCAGGCGCTCAAGCCGTTTATACCTGCACGTTTGGCGGTAACCGTATTAAATTAAGCCAGTACGCTGCGCCTCAAGTAAGAAAAGTCAATAAAGGGCTTGCTGTTTTAGCCAGAAAGGCTGTTGGCGACAAAGTCTTGGTTGCCGGTGATATCGGGCCTACGGGAAGTTTCATCGATCCGTTTGGGCCGCTTGGTTTTGATGAGGCAGTTGAGATCTATAAAGAGCAGGCACGGGGTCTGCTTGAGGGAGGGGTGGACCTTTTTGTCATTGAAACGATGATGGATATACAGGAAGCGCGCGCCGCCCTTATTGCCGTTAAAGAGTTGACTGATAAATTTGTCATGGTGACCATGACCTATGAAAATAGCGGCCGTACCTTGAATGGGACGGATCCGTTGACCGCGCTTGTCATATTGCAATCGCTTGGCGCTGACGCGGTGGGGTGTAATTGTTCTACGGGCCCTACAGGTATGTTGAAACAGATCCAAGCCATGAAACCATACGCGAAAGTGCCGCTTGCCGCTAAACCGAATGCCGGGATGCCGCGGCTTTCTGCGGATAATACAATATTCGATATGGAGGCTCAGGTATTTGCTTCTTTTGGTAAAGATTTTATTAAGGCAGGAGCTGCGTTGTTGGGAGGTTGTTGCGGGACAACACCTGAACATATTAAAGCGTTAAGCAATGCTGTTAGAGGAATGGTCCCCCTTGAGCCGGCGTGCCGCAGTGTAAGCGCGCTGGCAAGCGCGCGTAAGACAATTTTTATCGGCGGAAATAAACTCCCCGTAATTATCGGGGAGCGCATTAATCCAACGGGTAAAAAAGACTTGCAGGAAGAATTGCTTAAATCAAAATTTTCGATCATCCGTGAGATGATCAAAGGCCAGGCACAAAAGGGCGCTGAGGCGCTGGATATTAATATCGGTGTAGCAGGGATTGATGAAGATAAAACTATTAAAGCGATCATTGAATTACACGCGACAATATCTGATGCGCCGCTGGTTATCGATTCATCGAATATCAAGACCATTGAATCAGCGCTGCGGTTTTATCCCGGCAGAGCGCTTTTAAATTCTATTTCCGGAGAAAAACAAAAAGTCGAGAAACTTTTATCTTTAGCGGCAAAATACGGGGCGATGTTTGTGCTCTTGCCGATCACCGGCAAAGAAGTCCCTTTGACCGCGGAAGAACGTAAAAAGATAATTGCCGGTATTTTTAAACAAGCAGAAAAGTTTGGGTTTACTAAAGACGATATTGTGGTTGACGCGATCGCGATGAGTATTTCTTCACACCCGCAAGCGGCTTTAGTTAGTTTAGAGGTTATTGAGTGGTGTACCCGTGTTTTTAAATGTAATACTGTTGTGGGCTTATCGAATATTTCATTCGGGATGCCCGCTCGCCAGTGGATAAACGCTGCATATATGGCTATGGCTCAGGCGAAGGGATTGAGTATGGCGATCCTGAATCCTTCCAGCGAAGAAGTCATGAATATGAAGCGGGCTGTGGGAGTATTGGCGCAAAAGGATAAAAATGCTTCAATGTTTATCGCGCATTATGCCAAATCTTCCTCAGTGTCTCAAGAGTCAGTTGATAAGAAGGATCTTTCTGACACCCAGCGCGTTACACAAGCGATCCTGGAAGGCAATAAGGAGCAGATAGATTTCTTTATGAGCAGGGTGATAAAGGCAGGAGAGCCGGCGGTTAAGATCATGAATGAGGTGGTGATCCCTGCCATTACTGAAGTAGGGGTTTTGTTTGATAAAAAAGAATATTTCCTTCCTCAGCTTATTGCCAGCGCTGAAACAACGCAAAAAGCATTCGCGCATTTAGCGCCTTACCTTAAAACTGCCAAAGCCGATAAGATCAAGAAGGCTGTGGTCATATTGGCGACTGTTGAAGGTGATATACATGATATAGGTAAGAATATTGTCAGTCTTATGTTAAAAAATCACGGGTTTAGCGTAATTGACCTTGGAAAAGATGTTTCCACGCAAGCCATAATTGCGGCGATCAAGCGCCATAAGCCGGATGTTGTGGGCCTTTCAGCTTTAATGACTACAACCATGGTCAATATGAGGGAAGTCATTGCTTTTGCTAAAAAAGCGGGGCTCAAATGCTCTTTTATTGTAGGAGGGGCTGCGGTTACCAAATCATTTGCCCAGTCCATCGGAGCGCAATACGGTAAAGACGGTGTTGATGCAGTTCGCGTGATCGGGAAAATGAAGAAACCTTAACACCCCCGCGCTAATCGGTATTGCGCGGGGTGTGCGGCCTTCTGCCGCAAGACCGGGTCTTAAAAGGTAGGTTTTGATTACAGCCAAGACCCGGTCTTGAAACGTAACAAAAATTTGACAAAATCCAATAAATAGTTCATACTTGTGCTTTATACGGTTTTACACGATTTTAAGCGTTTTGACTTCGCTGTAAAACCACAAAACTATCCCTAATACTTATATGAATCGATTGAATAATCAAAGAGATAAAGATGTTTTCTTAACACCTGTTGAAGCAGCGAAAGTCATTCATGTGAGCCTTTCGACTTTAAAAAAGTTCATTTATTCCGGGAAACTCAGGACTTTGAAGACGCCTGGGGGGCACCATCGGATCCTCAAAAGCCATTTATACGCATTGTTAAGACCGGGTCTTAACAGTTCAAGACCGGGTCTTAACAGGTAAGCTTTAGTTACAGCCAAGACCCGGTCTTGAAATAGAAATCTTTTAAGAAAAGGGGTGTTATGAAATCACTTACTCGCAATATAGTGGTTCTGATCATGGTATTTGCTTGCGTAGGTCTACGTTGCGCATACGCGTTTAAGGTTGGCGATGCCGATGTTGAGGTAACAGGATCAGTCAGTGAAACCTATGATGATAATATTACATATATTAAGGATGACCCCAAAGATGATTTTATTGCCAATGCTTCAGTTGGTATGAAGGCAAAATTTGAAGACCGCATGCGTTCTCTTGAATTAAACGGCCATGTAACTCAGCAGTTTTTTAAAGAGTATAGTTCTTTTAACAACACTTCAGAAGATCTGAGCGTTAATTTCCTGAATGATTTCTCGAAATTTGCTCACCTGGCGCTGAGCGACACGTTTACCCACGCCGATGAGCCGCGCAGTTTCGAGGATGAGTTCGGCAGGACAGCCGGCCGTTACAGCTATTTGAAAAATAAATTTAACGCTGTATTCAGTAAAGAAGTAAGAAAACAGCTCACCTTATCAGCTCGTTACGGAAATGAGGCGTATGTATATTCGCGTGACGATTTAAGCGATTCTTATTTGAATAGCTTTGGTTTAGGAGGCGATTACGCGTTTAGTTCGAAGACGATCGGTTCTCTTTCATATGATTTCTCTCAGCGGGCTTTTGACCCCGGTACCAGCGCCAATACTAATACGCTTTCCGCGGCGGTCAGGCAATATTTCACCAACCAGCTTTATTTTGACGGCAGGAGCGGTGTTGAGTTTATAGACGCCTACAACGGTAGTAATTATACCAAACCGTTATTATACGCTGCGATTACTGATGAATTTACCGAAACCACGCGTGGCACTATTGCTTATACGAAACAGTATTATACCAACTCATCGACGCAAGACTTGTTTAATTATTGGCAGATTTCCAGTAATATAACGCGCCAATTGTTTCCCCGGCTGGCAATGAATTTTTCCGGGTTTTTCGGGGAAGGTGAATATACCTCATTGAGTATAACTGATGAGCTTAAAGGGATAAGCGCGGGTTTTACCTATGATATTATGAAGAATATCAGGGGCAATTTGTCTTATTCATATTCGGCCACAACTTCGAACCAATCTGACCGTGAATATACCAAGAACGCGGTGACGGTTGGGATGCAGATTGTGTTCTAATCGACTAAGACCGGGTCTTAACAGGTAGGTTTTAATTACAGCCAAGACCCGGTCTTAAAAAGGTTTATGCTCAAACAATACGCTACTATATTTCGCAGGCTTATGATTTTCGCGGACCTCTGCATTATTGCCCTGGTTTTTTACCTTGGGTATAGCTTCCGCTCCGATGTTCATCATTACCCTGTGAGTGGGTACCTGAGCGTTTTTCCGGTATTGGTTGGAATGTGGGGGTATTTATTATATTCTTTCGGGATGTACCGATCGTTTCGCACCAGGAAGATGGATGAAGTCTTTTGGATCGTTATAAAAGCCGGTTTGATCGGATTTATAATTTTCGTCAGCCTGGTTTATATCTTTAAATTAGATTATATCAGCAGGGGAATGATCAGTTTCGTATTTGTCTATGTTTCCTTGCTTATTATCCTGGAAAAGGTTGTTTTGATCATGTTTTTCCGGGGTATCCGTAAAAAAGGTTTTAATTACCGCAGGGTCATTGTTGTAGGCACGGGAAAGCGGGCGCAACAGTTTATCGATTCAGTCAATAAACATCCTGAATACGGCATGAAGATCATCGGGGTAGTTGATGAAGATGCAACGAAGGTTGGAGAATCGGTGCATGGCCAAAAAGTGTTGGGGTCATTTGAAGATTTGCCCGGTATAATCCGCACGATGATCGTTGATGAGATGGTTTTTATTATCCCGCGTTCCTGGCTCAACAGGATAGAACATATTCTATTTTTATGCGAGATCCAGGGTTTAAAGATCCATATTGCGGTAGATTATTTTGAGCTTAAATTTTCACGAGCAAAACTCGGCGACCTTCACGGGTTTCCTTTTTTAACTTTTGAAAGTACGCCGGATAAGTTATGGCATCTTATGTTTAAACGGTTCATTGACGTGTTATTTTCCGGGATAGCCTTGGTCATTTTGTTGCCTGTATTTATTATTGTCGTCATTTGGATCAAATTGGATTCAGAAGGCCCTGTTTTTTTTCGGCAGAAACGCTGCGGTGTAAACGGCAGGAAATTTATGCTTTATAAATTCAGGACGATGTTTAAGGACGCTGAACTTAAGCTTAAAGAATTGTTGGTGCATAACGAAATGGCAGGCCCGGTATTTAAAATGACCAATGACCCGCGTGTCACCAAAGCAGGAAAGTTTTTGCGTAAATTTAGTATCGATGAACTGCCTCAGTTGTGGAACGTTTTCCGGGGGGATATGAGCCTGGTGGGGCCGCGTCCGCCGCTACCTACAGAAGTAGAAGAGTATGATACCTGGCAGCGCAGGCGTATGAGCATGCGTCCGGGCATAACCTGTTTATGGCAGATAAGCGGCAGGAACGAGATCATTGATTTTAACCGCTGGGTAAAGTTAGACCTTGAATATATTGATAATTGGTCGCTGTGGCTTGATTTTGATATTTTGTTAAAGACAGTGCCGGTAGTATTTTGCGGTATCGGCGCAAAATAGCTCAAGCAAATAACTCAAGACCCGGTCTTAACAGGTAGTTTTTAAATACAGCCAAGACCGGGTCTTAAATAGGTGCTCAAAAAAGGGGGAAGTATGAAACAATTGTTTTTAGGGATCTTCTGTTTGCTAACGGCGTTAACTTATGTTTATGCCGCTGAAACGGTAGTAAACGAATATGCGGTTGGAGTTGATGATATACTTGATATAAGTGTCCTTCAGCCTGAAAAACTAATAACTACCGCAAGCGTTTCGCCTGACGGCTCGATCACGTTTCCGTATATCGGTAATGTCCAGGTGAAGGGATTGACACTTACCAGGATCCAGGAGACTATCCAGGCTAAACTTGGCGATGGATATATGAAGTATCCGGTAGTGGCGGTTTCATTGCGTGAGTCCCGCAGCAGAAAATTCTTTGTATATGGTGAAGTTATGAAACCGGGCACTTATGTGTTGGATGAAAATGCGACGGTATTACGGGCGATCTCCATGGCAGGAGGGTTTAATAAGTTCGGTTCCTCAAGCCGTGTGAAAGTGCTGCGCCCCAAAGATAAAGGAACAGGGTACAGCTCGACTAAGGTTAATATTAAAGCGGTTATGGATGGCGACGCAAACGCGGATATTGTGCTTAAGCCGGGTGATATTGTTGTCGTTTCAGAAGGGGTATTTTAGCCATGGAACTTAAAAATCAGGAGGAAGCAATGGAACAGTACGAAACAACATTGCGCGATTACATGCGCGTGTTATTCAGGCAAAAGGCGGTTATTATTACTGCTTTTATAACCGTGATGCTCACGGTTATCTTGGGCATTACTTTAAAAACTCCGGTCTATGAATCTCAGGTAAAGTTGCTTATCTCAGGTGAGAAACAGGTTGAGGCAACGTATTACCGTGAATTAATGGCTGGCGGGCGTAATGTTGAAATTGCGCTTACCCAAAGCGAGATCGTTAAGTCCAATCCTGTCATTGAACGGGCAATAAAGTCCTTGGGCCTTAACCAGAAACCGCTTGATTATGAGAAAAAGTTTTGTTCTCCTTTAAAGTCGAAAATTGTCGGTTTACAGGTTAAGATGATGAACGCAAAGCTTGAACGGCTCACGCAAGACCAGAAACAGGTATATTTATTCCGCATGGCAATGGAAGACTTAAAACATAATATCAAAGTCGAGCCGCTGCGTGATACCAATATTTTCACTATCAGTGTCCGCGATTTCAGCCCGATAGGCGCTGCTATCATCACCAATGTCGTGAGCCGTTCCTATATTATCTTTGACCTGGAACAGCAGCAGGCGGAATTACAGTTAAAATACGGCGAAAAACACCAAACTGTTTTACAGTTAAAAGACAATATCGATAAGATGATCAAGAATAACCTTAACGGCCAGCCGTTGCCTGATATTGAGGCGATCGGCCCGGCAAGTGTGAAGATCATTGAACAGGCAAGTGTTCCTTTGGAAGCTGTTGGCCCGTCGCCTGTCTTGATCATTATCTTGGCGTTTTTTATGAGTATTTTTCTGGGTGTCATGCTTGCGTTTATGTTTGAATACCTTGACCAGACTTTTAAATCGCCATCTGACATTGAAGCGTACCTGAATGTTCCGTGTTTAGGTTCAGTGCCAAGGAAAGCAAAGCTAAAATCTTATGATACATTGGCTGAGCAGATAGTCCTTCTTGCTAAAGACAAGAATTTAAAAAGTTTATTATTTACGACTGCCTCACCTGACGATGAATCAGACACTCTTATTGTCAATGTAGGCCACATGTTAGCGGAAAAGGAGCATCTACGGGTATTAGTGATCGACGCTAACTTCAGGAAGCTTTCATTGAAGAAATATACCAAGCTTCCTGCCGGGCCGGGATTAGTTGATGTTATTGAGGAAAAGGTGACGTTTGAGAAATCAGTGCAGACTTTGGGTAAGAATTTGACAGTATTATCTTCAGGAGAGACCGCGCTTAATCCGGTTACGCTCTTGGAATCAGGAAAGATGAGTTTACTGCTTGCTCAGGCAACTAAAAAGTATGATTTAGTTTTGGTTACCGCTCCGGATTTGACTAAGAGGGACAGCTATCTTCTTTCAACGCAAGTTGACGGGGTGGTTTTGGTTGTAAACGAAGGCAAGACCCGTAAGCAGGTGGTAAAAGCTGTGCTGGTGCCGTTGCAAGAGAAGAAAGCTCATGTTTTGGGAGTGGTTTTGAATAACCGCAGGTACGCCATCCCCAAGGCCATTTACGACCGAGTATAAGTTAATAAGCGGTTTAAGACCGGGTCTTAACAGGTAGGTTTTGATTACAGCCAAGACCCGGTCTTAAACCGGAACAATACTGGAGCACCTATGAAAAAGATCGCTTTAATATTAGCTGGCGGTAAAGGCACGCGCCTGTGGCCGTTGTCGAGGGAAAACTATCCTAAACAGTTTGTCGAGTTTAAGGATGGTTTTTCTTTGTTCCAGCTGACCATTAAAAGGCTTTTATCGTCTTTTTCCGCGGGAAATCTCGTGATAATTTCTCAGGAGAATTACAAATTTACCGTTTATAACCAGCTTGAGTTATTGCCGGGGCTTAAATCTGAGCAGAAAGCGGCTATTAAGAAAAACATCATTTTTGAGCCTGTTGCGAAAAATACCCTGCCGGCGATCTTACTTGCTTTAAAATTCGCTGAAGAAACCATTAAGTTAGGAGATACTGATATTGTTTACGTATTTCCTTCTGACCATGTGATCGAGCCAATATCTTTGTTTACCAAATGTATGCGTTCTGGTGAGTCGCTTGCGAATAAAGATAAAATTGTGGTTTTTGGGATCAAACCGTCATGTCCGAAAGAGGGGTACGGGTATATTTTGGTAAAGAAAAGATTTGATAAAGGGTTTCTCGTTGACCGTTTTGTTGAGAAGCCGACTCAAGAGAAAGCAAAAGCCCTGCTTACCAAAGGCGCTTTCTGGAACGCGGGTATCTTTTGTTTTAACAAGAGATCGTTCCTGGATGATGTAAAGGCTTTTGTGCCGGAGATGTTTAAATATTATGAGTTAACCTATACGGAATTATTTGAGCGGTTTCATAATATCCCGGCGAATTCTATTGATTACGGGATCATGCAGAAAACTAAGAAAGCGGCATTAGTTAAATTTGAGCCTCGCTGGACTGATTTAGGCAGTTGGGACAGTTTTTTGCAGTTTTATAATGATGGAAAAGAAAACTTCAAGATCGGCAGCGGCGAATTTATTGAGTCAGAAGGGTGTTTTGCCTATTCTAAAAACAGGCTTGTATGCATGGTAGGGCTTAAAGATGTAGTGGCAATTGACTCCTCCGACGCTTTGTTATTGGTCAAGCGGGGGGATTCAGATAAGGTAAAGGAGTTAGTGGCGCATATTAATACTAAGGGCTTGCAACATAGTAAAGACGGCGCGACAGTCTATCGGCCGTGGGGGTATTACACTATTCTGCATGAAGCCAAAGGCTATAAAGTTAAAGAGATCGGTATTTATCCTAAGAAATCGCTTTCGCTTCAGAAACATCAGCATCGCAGCGAGCATTGGAACGTGGTGGAAGGAAGCATGAACGTATTTTTAGGCGGGCGTGAGATAAATTTGTTAAAAAATGAATCTGTTTTTGTGCCGAAGAATATCCGGCATAAAGTGTATAACCCGACGAATAAGATTTCTAAGATCATCGAAGTCCAGATCGGCGGCTACTTAGGCGAAGACGACATCGTCCGCTTCGACAAATACTAACTAATAGATAATAAGACCGGGTCTTGCTGCAGAAAGCAGCACACCCACGCAATTCCAATTTGCGTGGGGTGTAAGGTAAATTGCAGCAAGACCCGGTCTTAAAATGTCACATCGAAAGGAGCTCTCCAGTGCGATCCTCAATAGTCATATCTCTCATCTGTCTTTTTACCTTTACCGGTTGCGCAACTCCGGTATATCGTGAAGTCTTTAATGAAAAAGAGTCCTATAATTCCAAAGAATTCAGTGTTCCTGCGAATATCCTTTATCAGGCTACCAGCAGGGCAATATGCGCTAAGAACTTTATTATAGAAAAAGAAGACGCTGTGAAAGGCTTTATTTTAGCCAAACGTTCATTTCAGAGAGGGAAGCGTTCGGTTGTTTTAGTGGTGCAGGCAAAAATGGATTCCAGCTGTAATGATAAAACAACGTTGTATTTAAGCGCTTTACAGACTACAGAAATGTTTTACGTCTCTGACCATACGCGATTTTTCCTCTTTTTGGTCCCTTTACCCGGTGGCGGCGGTAAGAATGCCTCACAGGTAAAAGAGGGGGAGAAGGTAATAGATGATAAAGAGTTCTATAAAAGTTTTTTTACTGAGATACAGAGAGAAGTTTCCATTGTATCCGCTAACGCGATGAAAGAAACCGCTGCTGTATCTTTACAGGTGGTTAGCGATATCCCTGAAACTTCGGTTTCGCCGGCGCAAGAGACAGTTCCTGCTGAACCTAAAGTATCTGTCTCCGTAGACGTAAAACCCGACATCTCTAAGTAAATGACAAGACCGGGTCTTAATAGGTAGGTTTTGATTACAGCCAAGACCCGGTCTTAAAACGGAACCAGTGTGTCATTGCGAGCCCCGAAGGGGCGAAGCAATCTTTTAAGGAGGCCCCATGAATTTCGAGGAAGCAGTTAATGCTCACGTGCTATGGAAATCAAAATTAAGGGCATATCTCGTAAAGCGTGATGGTTCGCTTAAACCAGATGAGATCTTGCAGGATACGCACTGTGCTCTTGGGAAATGGATCCACTCAGAAGGCCTCAAATACAAGAGCCTCCCTGAATTTATCGCGCTTAAAGATGTTCATGCGCAATTTCACAAGTATACGGCACAAGTAGTAGCTATGGTAAATAGTGGCGATGTAAAAAAGACAGAGGAATTGCTTGGTGCGGGCAGTGAGTTTATGAAACTTTCCGGCAATTGCGTGATGATGATCCAGAAGCTTAAAAACAAAGTAGAAGCCGTCAAATAAAATAAGACCGGGTCTTAACAGGTAGTTTTGATTACAGCCAAGACCCGGTCTTAAAACGGAACCAGTGTGTCATTGTGCGGGTAGCGCGCACTGCGACGAAGCAATCTAATAAGGAAGTAATATAATCATGAAAAAAATTTTTAATTTTTTCTTTATAGCATTTATTGTTTCATATTCTGTATTCTTTATTTTTGATAATTTGATGCTTAAGTTTTTAACGCAAGAAGATGGTGTTTTTGAATCATTTGGAGCTTTGTGTTTTTTAGCGTCATCAGTATTGTTATTAAATAAATATTTGAGAAGCAAGAAACTGTTTTTTCTTTTATTCTGCATTGCTTGTTTCTTTGCATTCGGTGAGGAGATAAGCTGGGGGCAGCGGGTTGTAATGCCACCACTTTAGCAAGCAGTTTTTAAGGTAGAATTCGGCTCTTTGATTTCCTGGTTAAATGTTTCAAAGCATTGTCTTGGCGTCATGTTATCCAACGACTGATGTGGATAATCAGTGTTGTAGTCGTGAATCCATTTTTTCAGGGCTTCTGAGAATGCAAACGGATTGTCCCAGTCGTTCGTCCAGACTAGATCTTCTTTGATGGTGCGCATGACGCGTTCGGTATCCGAGTTTCCCTTGGGATTACACCAAGTAGTAAATATCTGGGTAACACCCAGCAGTGAGCAGTTCATCAAAAGCGATTTGAAGTTGGCTGGCATCCGTTGTCAGAGAGTAAAAAGAGTTGTTGATCTTTGAGTGTTTCGCGGATTCCTTCAGGGAAACGGTTGTTGACAGCAGCTTCAAGGGCATCAAGCCAGTCGTCGGTCTTAGAGCGCATGCTAAGCGAGAATCCGACGATTTCTTTGGTGTACCAGTCCAAGACAACGCAGAGATACAGCCACCCCCAGGGGGATATTTTTATCTTCGTCATATCGATGCCCCAGAAGTGATTGGGCCGGTGGGAGCGTGGTTTCGGGCGGAGTGGGCCGCGTTTCGCGCGTAAACGTTGCTGTTTAGTGACAAGAAGATCATGTTCTTTCATAATGCGATGTATTCGGTTGATAGCGCAGGGATATTTTTCGCGATATTTCAGATATGCCCAGATGCGCCGGTATCCCCAGAGGGGATGGTCGGTTTTGATGGGCAGGATGCGGGAGAGTAATTCTTGATCCCGGACAATCGTAGATTGGGAGCATCGGCGTCTCATAGCTCGTAATCGCTTTTTTTTAACTCAATAGTCAAGTCTCCGATAATGGAGCGTAGTTTTTTAACCTGAGTTTCCAGAGTTTGTTCTTTCTGAGTCTGTTTCTTCACTTCGAAGGACTGGTGGCAGTTGGCCAGAAACAGATCTCGCCACTTGTAGTACTGAGTTTGCGAGATTTGGTATTTCTGGCATAAGGCGCTGACATCGATTTGCCCGGAGAGCCCTTCGAGCACGATTTGAGACTTTTGTTTTGAGGTCCAGATGCAATGTTTCATAGAATAAGCACTCCTTTCTGGGGCTTATGCCCCATGAGCCTTATTTTACCTTATTTAACCTGATTTGTTAACTAGTGGCAGTATAAATGTTATTCAAAAAAACAATCGCTAAAAACACAGTATTCAATTTTATAGGTAAGGCTGTACAAATTCTTGTTGCAGTAATAACTACGCCAATTATTATTAAACATTTAGGAATAAATCTGTATGGGGTTTGGGTTCTTTTGAGTGCAATAACTAATTATTATGGTCTTTTTGATTTTGGTTTAAGTGGGGCTTATATAAAATACATTTCTGAATACAAGGCTAAAGAAGATTGGAATGGATTGAAAGAAGTGGTTGCTACGGGATTTTATAGCAGTTTATTAATTGGTTTAGTTATATATTTCTTAGGTTATTTATTTAGAAATCAAATCCTAGTTATTGTTGTTAAAAATAATAAAAATATTCCCAATATTTCTCTTGTGTATTTAGGTACTTTATTATTATTCTGTTTTGCGTATATTGGTCAATTTTTTCAGTCAATTTTAAACGGATACCAACGAATGGAATTAACTAATATTAGTATTGTGGTGCAAAGATTGTTAAATTTTATATTAATCGTTTTTTTTCTCAGTAAAAATCTAAGTTTAATCGGATTAGTGTCGGCAGGTTTAGTATCTTGGGTAGTGTTAATTATTATTAATGTCTATCAGACCAAGCGAATATTTAAACAATTTTCGCTATCGTTAATTAATTTTAGCAAAATTAAATTTTTAATATTAATGAAATTTGGGTGGAAAATGCAAATTACTTCGGTTGCTGGTTGGATGTTAAACAATTTAGATAAAATCTTTCTTGGGTATTTTACTAATACCGCAGTTGTTACTTTGTATGATGTGGCTTATAAAATAAGAAATTTCTCGAGAGAACCGATTACTTCTTATCTTAGTACTGTAACTCCTGTTGCTAGTGAAATGCACGCAAAAGAAGATTTAAGTGCCTTAAAAAGTTTTTATATGCAATATAATAAATATTTATTAATTATTTTATTCCCAATAGTAGGTTTTATACTCTCAAACTCTGCTAACTTGATTAAACTTTGGGTTGGTTCTAGTTTTGAAGTTTCGATAGTTATTTTGAATATTCTAATGATTGGTAATATCTTAAACTTATTAACTGGTTGTGGTACTTCAATCGCTCGAGGAATCAATAGACCTGAAATTGAAGCAAAGTATACAGCTTTAATGACTTTTCTGACTATAATTCTTGGTTATTTCTTAACCAAATACTATGGTATAAAGGGAATTGCGTGGGGGTCGTCAATTTCTTTGGGAATACCATCTGTGTTATTTATTTTTATATTTAATAATTATTTGCAAAT
Organism: Candidatus Omnitrophota bacterium; assembly: GCA_041662125.1. Taxonomy (GTDB): domain Bacteria; phylum Omnitrophota; class Gorgyraeia; order Gygaellales; family Profunditerraquicolaceae; genus JBAZTA01. The sequence goes on from JBAZTA010000005.1 coordinate 145,697, forward strand.
TAATAATCGCGATTTCTTTGATAAAATAATTAAAGTCCCCTTAATTGCAGCTTTTCTGGTTTTTGGGTTTGATTATATCCTTAATTATTTTTATGTATTAAACAGTAAAAGTTTACATACTTATGTTTTTTTGATTGCAAAATTTATTATTCTTGCACTTATTTATTTCATCATTTTAATCAAATTTAAGTATGCAAGCTTTTCTTTTCTTAAAAGAAAATTTTTCAAAAGCGAGGATTGATATCTATGCTATTATTAAAGTTCTTATTTAAGAATTTGTTGAGTTTTTTTTACCGTAATTTATTAAACTCTCACAACTTTATTCTCACGCGGCAACTAATTGCCAATAATATATTGCAGATCGGATTTGGAACGTATGGTTTTCCGGTAGTTATTAACTATAAAGGGGTTTACAAAAGTAAAATAGTAATAGGGAAGTTTTGTTCTATTGGGGAAAATGTACGTATAATGATTGGTGGCGAGCATAACACTAGTTGGGTGTCTACATATCCTTTTAGAATCAAGTTCTCAATGTCTACCGCTTATGAAGATGGTCAGCCTTTTTCAAGGGGGGACGTTAATATTAAAAATGATGTCTGGATTGGAAGGGATGTTTTAATTAGAGATGGGGTTAACATTGGGAGTGGTGCTATTATTGGTGCTGGTGCTGTGGTGACAAAAGACGTTCCTTCTTATTCAATCGTTGTAGGTAACCCAATAAATATTATTAGATTTAGATTTTCTGAAACTCAAATTGAAGAATTGCTTAAAATTGAGTGGTGGAATTGGCCATTAGAGAAAATTCTTGCTAATGTTTATTTGTTGTCTAACTCTAAAGTCGAGGAGTTTATTGAATTATATAAGATAAAATAGCCCTTTAAATACATTATTCAAAAATATGAATTCAAATAAATTAAGGATGTTTGTAGCTATTATAATTTCGTTAATTCTCGCAATAGGTTTTGTTTTGCTTTTAAATTTTAATTACAATTTTATAAAAAACATAGAATATGTTTATTCTATAATGATTTTTATTGTAGTTTCAATAATTACCACTATGTATTTGAAGAAAAAGTATGTAAAAATAACGCCTTCTAGTATCATAATTGCTTTTTTTCTCTTAATACCTTTTGTCGGAATAATGGGTTATAAGAATTATATTGATATTTATGGCTGTTATATGGGTGGTAAACTTAACTTTGATTATCCTTTGTTTGTTTGGTATTTAGGTGCAAGTGTTTTTACTTTTTCGGTGCTTATATTTCATATTGTCATTCGCGACAAGGGTATCCCTATGCACTATGTATGGAAAACTGAAATGTTGCAAAAAAGCTTAAAGTTTTTCATTTTAATATCACTGTTTTTTACTTTATTATCAATTGTTAAAATTGGGTATATTCCTATTTTTAAAGGCAACATTGACGTTGAGCGTTTTATGTATCGTAATATTGTCGGAGATTATACCTCAAAGTTCTCAAAATTATGGATTATCGCTTTTTTTATTTCCTCTTACTTGTTTTGCATTGAGGTGAAATCAAGAAAGCGTTATTTGTTAATAATGATTGTATGCGGATTTTTTCTGTCAATTTATGGGCAAAGAATGTATTTATTGATCTGCTTTAGTTATTTTGCACTCATTTTTATAAAGTTTAATAAGAAAATAGACTTTAAGAAGTTAATAGTTTTTTTGGCTATTATTGTTTTAATGTTTTTGTCTATTGCGCAATTAAGGGGTGACTGGAATTATAAATTAAAAAGTTTATCTCCGGTAAAACAAATTTCTATTAAAACTTTTGGCGAATGGAAAGAATATAGTTATGTTTTAAATAAATTTACCAATGAAAGCGGTTTTTTGAAACACAGAATATTTACTGGGGTGTTTGCAGCGATAGTCCCTAAACAAGTTTGGTTGATGGTAGGGCAAGATAAGAATGAGTTGCTTAGTTTTAATGCTCCGGCTTATTTTGGAGAATATTTCGGACATTATGCTGGGATTCGTATTGGAATTATTGGTGAAGCATATGTTGGTTATGGCATTTTAGGAGTCGTTATATTGATGTTTGTACTTGGTTTTCTTGTTGTATTGCTTGAAAAGAAATATTTATTAATTAATAAATATGCACCTGAATTAAGTGTATATGTTTTCTTTATGTCGATTTTAGTGTTTTTGCCGTTAATTTCTTTTATTACTTTAACAACAATGTTTCTTTATGCCTTTTTCCTTTACGTAAATACCTTTTTTTGCAGAATTAAGTTTAGTAATTTGGTTAATCAAAAATAATCATATGAAATTATATTTATCAATAATCATAGTAAATTGGAATGTTAAGCATTTGATTTGTGATTGTCTTAATTCAATTAAAACGAATTTGTCTGATTTACAATATGAGGTTATTGTTGTTGATAATGCTTCTTCTGATGGTAGCGTTGTTACATTGTCAGAACACTACCCGTGGGTAAAGCTTATAATTAATAATCTAAATTGCGGTTTTTCTAGAGCAAATAATCAGGGATTTAAGATTTCTCAAGGTGAATATGTTTTGATATTAAATCCAGATACTTTAATAAAAGATAAATCTATTCAGAATATGATCATGATGTTTTCTCTTTATAGTGAAGTTGGTATTGTCGGTCCTAGAATAGTTGATCAAAACGGTGATATTGAATTCTCGTGTAAGAGAAGGCATCTTAATCTTGTTGGTCTGATTTTAAAGCGGATTATGTTAGAAAAAATCTTTGTAAATTTAGTTACGAGATTTAACTTCTTAAAAAAAATCTTTTACAAGAAATTTTACAAGACAGAAGTTGCGGAGTGTTTATCAGGTGCTTGTATGTTAGTAAGGAGGATAGACTTGGAAAAAGTCGGATATTTTGATGAAAGTGTCCCCATGTATTTGGATGATAAGGATTTGTGTTTTAGGTTTTGGAAAGTTGGTTACAAGAACTATTTTTGCTCAGAAGCGGAGATTATTCATATAGGAGGCGCTAGTACTAAAAAAACAGATAATAGTAAGTTGTTTGATGTTTTGGTGTATCAGTCAATCGACATCTTTTTTTTAAAACATGGGAAATATTTTAATTTTTTATTACACCGGATAACGCTTGTTTTAACATCAGTTTTCTTTTTGTTTATTGATATCGTTCTTCTTGTGTTTATATGGAATAAAAAATACGTAGTCTCTATCATTTCTAAACATTTGTTTACTTTAAAATATTGTTTTTGTGGGAAAATTAAGATTCTAAGGCTTGACAATTAAATTTAAAAAAAAGTTTGTTAGGGGTTATTGTGAAAATACTACTTGTTAATAAGTATTTTTATATAAAAGGGGGCGCTGAGAATTCTTTTTTTGAGACTGCTAGGCTTTTAAAAAGCCATGAGCATGAAATTGTTTTCTTTTCGATGAAGCATTCTAATAATTATGAGTCCCATTATAGTGAGTTTTTTGTTTCAAATGTAGATTATTTAAGAAAAACAAGCCTAGATGTTTTTAAAAATTCTGCTAAATTACTTTATTCCTTTGAAGCAAGAGATAATATTGAAAAATTAATTTCTAGAACTAAACCTGAAATTGCTCATATAAATAATATTTATCATCAAATTTCACCTTCCATTTTGCATTCTTTTAGAAAATACCATATTCCAGTTGTTATGACACTTCGTGATTGTAAAATGGTATGTCCTGTTTACAGTTTATTCTTTGATGGGAAGATTTGTGAGAAATGTAGAAATGGGAAATATTATGAGTGTTTAGTAAGAAAATGTGTTAAAGGTTCTTTTTTGAAAAGCATTTTAGGGACTTTTGAAATGTATTTACATCATAAAATTTTAAAAATTTACAACTTGGTTGATATTTTTATTTCTCCAAGTTATTTTCTTAAAGTAAAACTTCATGAATTAGGTTTTAAAAAAGAAATTGTTGTATTGCCTAATTTTGTTGATATAAATAATTTTGTTCCTCAATTTAGTTGGAGTGAAAATTCAATAGTTTATTTTGGGCGATTAGCCGAAGGAAAGGGACTATTAAATCTTATTAAGTCTGTGAAAGGCCTACCTTTGCGACTTAAAATTGTTGGAATTGGACCTTTAAAAGAAAGTCTAGAATTGTATGTTAAGTCGCAATGTATTGAAAATGTTGACTTTTTAGGGTATTTAAAAGATGGAAAACTTAATCAAGAAGTTTGCAAGTCTATGTTTGTTGTTTTGCCATCGGAGTCTTACGAGGTTTTTGGGAGAACGATCTTAGAAGGGTTTGCTTTAGGAAAGCCTGCTATCGCATCGAGAATTGGTGGAGCAACTGAATTAGTTAAGGATGGAGAAACGGGGTTGACATTCGAGAGCAGCAATAGTAATGATTTGCGTTCTAAAATTCTGCAGTTAAGTGAAAATCCTGATAAAATAATTTCTATGGGTAAAAAGGCTCGGAAATATATTGAAGTAGAGCTAAATGGCTCGAAACATTATGAAAGATTATTGGAGATTTACAGGCGTGCTATAAAAATGACAAACTGAAATGAGAAAAAACCTGTTTCGTTTATTAATTTGTTTCTTTGTTGTTATTTTATTTTTTCTAGGATATTGGTTTAAGTGTCAAATGCACATAGATTTAGTAAAAGATTTTCACTTCAGCTCTTTTTCTTCTTCTTTTGCTGATCTTAATGCTGATAAAGATATTGTTTTGGCGGATGAGTATAAAGGAAATTTATTATTTGATAATTTTGAAACTTCTAAAAGTCTAGAAAATTGGTCAAAATTATGGATGAGGGAAGAATCAAAAGTGATACAAGGATTTGCTTCTAATAGTAAGGATGGTTCGCGATGCCTTATGATTAATGCTAATAGTGAAAAGGATTGGTCTTATCAACAAAGTAAAATGATAAAAGTAAATGGCGGGGATGTTTTTAGTTATGATGGTAATATTAAAGTAGAAGGCGAGAACATTAATGCTAATTTTAGCTTAGTTTTTTACGATCGCGAAAAAAATGTTTTAAAATGGAGTTATGCTAAGGAAGTAATTAATAATAGTAATTCTTGGGTTGATATTTCAAGGCGTTTCATGGTAACTCAAGACGGTTATATGAGATTTCGTATAACTGGATCGGGTAAAGGGAATGTTTTTGTTGATAATATAGTTTTGCGTAAAAAAGGAGGGAACATAGTTCCGAATAAATTAAATCAAATTGTAGTTCTTGAAAATTCAATGTTACTATTTAAATTTAATCTTCAGTTAGGAGAATTTTCTGTATTTGATAAACGGAATAGTAAAGAGTGGTATTCGGAAATAGGGAAAGATATATTTGTCTCTGCTTTGAATAAGCAAGACGAGAATGAAATTAACTTTAAAATTGTTAATGCAGAAACAATGCAAGATTTTAATGTTTCTTTGTTTTTGTCGAAAGAATTGCCAGAAGTTGATTTTGTTATTGAACACTCTGCTGCTGATAAGTTCGATAAGTTGGAATTTCCTCCCGCTTTAGTTTTAAAAGAAGATATGTTTGTTGTTTTGCCAATTAATGAAGGTATATTAATTCCTGTTCTTTCTTTAAACAGAGTTATGCTTGATTCTTTGCGATACGGTGGTGGATGGCCAATGTCTTTTGTCGGTGGGATAGATAAAAATGGATCAGGATGGATGGAGTTGCTTGAAACACCAGAAGACTTTGAAATAATATGGGCATTAATTAGTAATAAAGAATTATTGTTAAAGAATCGATGGTTAGCGCAAAGAGGATTATTCGGATATAAACGAATGCTTAAGTTTTGTTTCTTTGATAGTGGTGGTTATGTCAATATGGCTAAGTATTATCGAGAATACATTAAGCGGGTGGGTCTATTCTTGACTTTGTATGAAAAAGAAAAGAAAAGAAATATTCATTTACACAAGTTGATTGGAGCCGCTAATGTATGGTATTGGGGAAAAAATAAATTGCAGTTTGCAAATGATATGAGGAATAATGGCATGTTAAAAGTTCTTTTTTCCCATACTGATGATTTAGATATTAACCAAATAAACTCTCTAGGTTTTTTAACTTCTAAATATGACAACTATCAGGATGTTTGGCCTCAAGAGTACGGAGATGTTTCTCGTTTGCATGATGGTTGGCCAAAAGATCTTGTTTTAGATAATAAGGGGGATTGGATACATGGATGGGTGATTAAAAAAGAAGGTAAAGAATATCAGGGGGGTGTTATCTGTTCAATTCCTGGGTTCGAACGTTTAAAAAGAGAAATTCCCTTGGACTTGGGAAATAATCATTATACTGCAAGGTTTATTGATACTACTACTTCTTCTCCTTGGAGAGAGTGTTATAACAAAAATCATATAACTTCACGAAAGAATGATATTAAGTACAAGATGGAAATGCTTAAATTTTGTTCAAGCGATATGCATTTAATTACAGGAAGTGAGGATGGTGTTGATGTTGCGGTGCCTACTTGTGATTACTTTGAAGGAATGATGAGTGTTGGGATCGGGCGATTACCGGAGTCGGGTAGAAATGTTGCTTCAGTAAAATATTTGACTCCTACAGAAAGTTTTCTTAAGTATCAGGTTGGAGTCCAATATCGTACTCCTCTTTGGGAGCTTGTATATCATGATTGTATGGTAACAACTTGGTATTGGGGAGATTCAAGCAATCGCATTCCAGAATTATGGTGGAAAAAAGATTTGTTTAATATTCTTTATGGAAATATGCCGTTGTGGGCAATACGGGATTATGATCATTGGAAGCAGTATAAGCTGCGGTTTATTGAGTCATATAATAATGTATGTCCTGTGTTTGAGAAGGTTGGTTTTCTTGAGATGTTGAGTCATAGGTTTGTTACTGATGATAAGATGGTGCAAGAGACCCAGTTTAAAGGTGATATCAGAATTTTTATTAATTTCAATGAAATCTCTTGTTTTGACTTAAAGGAGCTTAATTATATTATTCCTGCTAAGGGGTTTGTGGTGTTTGAGAAAGGTAAAGTATGGAAAGAGGGAAAATGTAGTTAACCTTATTGTTAACTTCTATAGAGATCGTTTCGTCCGATAAAGAGGCCTCGTAATTATAAAATGACTAAACTTCACGGTTCTATTATAGTCACCTACCGCTGTAACGCTCGCTGCAATATGTGCGATGTCTGGAAGTCGCCTTCGAAGCCTGCTGAAGAAATTGGCCTTGAAGAAATTCATAAATTGCCCGAAATGTTCTTTACTAATGTAACGGGGGGAGAACCGTTTGTTCGACAGGATTTGCCTGATCTTATCACGGAACTTCGTAAGAAAACTAAACGCATTGTTATTAGTACCAATGGGTTTTTTACTGATAAAATTATTCAGTTGTGTAAACAATATCCTGAATTAGGTATTCGTATCAGTATTGAAGGGTTAGAAGCGTCTAATGATGAGATACGAGGCATTCCTGAAGGATACAAGCGAACCCAGGAGACTTTAAGAAAGCTTCAGGAACTGGGTATGAAAGACATTGGTTTTGCTATGACTGTTCAGGATGATAATTATAAAGATTTAGTTACTTTGTACAAAATGGCTTACAGCTTGGGATATGAATTCGCGACTGCAACCGTGCATAATTCTCATTATTTTCATAAATGGGATAATAAAGTTGAGAAGAAAGAAGAAGTGATTGCGGCGTTTGAAGCGTTGATCAAAGAACTCCTAAAGTCAAAGAAGCCTAAGGAGTGGATGCGGGCATATTTTAATTACGGCCTTATTAATTTCATTAAGGGTAATAAACGTTTTTTGCCCTGTGAAATGGGAAGTAATGGGTTTTTTCTTGATCCTTTTGGTGATGTGTTAGTTTGTAACGGGATGAATGAAAAACAGCCTCTAGGTAACCTCAAGGCTCAATCCTGGGATGAGATTTGGACGAGTAAACGGGCGCAAGAGGTTCGCCAAATGGTAATAACCTGTCCAAAGAACTGCTGGATGATTGGGAGTGCTGCTCCTGCGATATTGCATCATCCGTTTAAGCCGGTTTTATGGGTGATAAGGAGCAAACTTGGCTTTTAATTTGAAAATATGTAATTTGGTGATATAATATAAAAAAGGGAGAAAACTATGGCTCAATTACTTCTTAAAGAAACAAAATATGAAGGTCGATATGTCGCAATTAAGGATTTTGATGGTACAGTGGTAATTGCTGATGGTAAAAATCCTGATGAAGTATATAGAAAGGCTTTAAAGAAAGGTGTGTGTAATCCAGTTGTTTTTTACGTTCCTGTTAAGGGAATGGTGCATATTTATTAAGCATGAAGATCGAGAATATTCCTTTCCGCAAATTATCTCCAAATGATGTTGCCCGAATGTGGTTGCCGGTAACAATTACCAATCCTATAACAAATAAGAATATTAGAGTTTTTGGGTTGATTGACACAGGTGCTGATGAATGTGCCCTACCCGCAGTATATGCGTCACAATTAGGCCATAATCTTCAAGCTGGTAAAGAAAAAGAGATAAATACTGGTAATGGAATAACAATAGCTTATTCTCATACTGTTTCAATTAAATCATATGAGTTTTCCTCAAAAGAAACTCTTATTGATTTTATGCCTAATTTGTTTGTTCCTCTTCTGGGTGTTAAAAGTTTCCTCAACCATTTTATACTTACTGTTAATTATCCTTGCCAAGTTTTTTCCTTGGAAACCTCTAAATGAAAATTGTAGTTCTTGGGACTCGTGGTTTTCCTCAAATACAAGGTGGGGTAGAAGCCCACTGTGAAAATCTATATCCTCGATTGGTTAAAATTGGGTGCGAGGTTACTGTTTTTGGCCGAGCGCCATATTTAGAGCAATGTAAAAAAGGGGACAGTCCCCAAAGTGCGGGGACAGTCCCCTTTTTTTATCAGGGAGTTAAAATCTCACCTTTGAGTTGTCCTAAAAATAAATTCTTAGAAGCTTTTGTTCATACCTTTAAGGGTATTTTTGCAGCAAAAAAGCTTAAGCCTGATATTTTACATATTCACGCAATAGGTCCATCGTTATGTGTTCCATTTGCCCGGATGCTTGGGTTAAAAGTAGTTATGACACATCATGGGCCTGATTATGAAAGAAAAAAGTGGAATGCGTTTGCTAAAGGCATACTCAAACTGGGAGAGAAATGGGGGGTTAGGTATGCTAATCAGGTAATTACAATTTCAAATACTATTGCAGGGCAAATAACAGCTAAATATGGAAGAAAAGCAGTAATAATTCCCAATGGCGTAGCAATTCCGCAAATTTTAGAAAGTGAAGAATCATTAAAGAAGTTTGGATTAGAAAAGGGGAAATATGTGTTAGCGGTGGGGCGGTTTGTGCCGGAAAAGGGGTTTGAGGATTTGATGGAAGCTTGGAAGATTGCTTCGGCGCCTACGGCGCCTCGCAATGACACACGGGGTAGGGCTCCTGGCAATGACACGGGAGCGGTGGGGCATGGCAATGACAAGGGGGTAGAGTGGAAGTTGGTTATTGTGGGGGATGCGGATCATGAAGATGAGTATAGCAGGAAGTTAAAAGAAAAAGCAAAAGGTGTAAGAAATGTTGTGTTAACTGGTTTTTTAAGCGGTCAGCCGCTTGCTGAACTTTATAGCCACGCAGGGTTGTTTGTATTGCCATCATATTATGAAGGTTTACCGATTGTTTTGCTTGAGGCGATGAGTTATGGGCTTTCTTGCGTAGTTTCAGATATTCACGCAAACAGGGAAGTAGCATTGACGAATGAACGTTATTTTAAGCCCGGAAATATAGAAGAGCTTGCCAAGAAAATCAACGAATTTGTCAATAAACCTCTTACCAAAGAAGAAAATGATGTTCAGCGTGAATTAATCGCAAATAATTATAATTGGGACAAGATCGCTGAGCAGACGCTTGCCGTTTACAAGTCAGTGGTAAATAAGTAAAAAGATTCGTAATGGGCACTTTTACTCGGTTTTCGGTGTCTTACCTCGTTCATGTTAATTTTCCCCAGAATCCCCTAAATGGCTTACCTTTTTAAGATGAATCCATGGCATAGTCTGTCCTATTGACAATTTTGTAGAATATGTTAAAATTGCTTTATAGAAATTCAAGTTCTTGGCTTGGAGGGGCGAAGGACTTTTGTAAAGAATTTAATGCCAAATTGACAAAAATGGGTCAGTTTGGTTTTTTTTGTTTCCTTGTTTACAATTTTGGAATTACAGTGTTTTATCTTTTGAGATTAAACAATGTCCTATTGTGTCCCATTGACAGAAAACAAAGAACTGTTTACTATATCATTGTAGTTAATTTATCAAGTTGGCAGGACTAATAATTATAAATTTTTTTCCAAGAAAGGCGAATCAAATGAGAAAATTGATGTTAATTTTAGGGATAATAATATTAAACGTTCAATTTGTTTTTGCTCAACAGTATGATAAGGTTTGGACCGGTCAAGGTATAAACCCGGCTTGGGATGACCCCGAGAATTGGTCTCCTAAATCTATCCCCCAGGCGAATGAAGATGTTTTGATAACCCCTGGAGATAATGAATATGTATTCGATGTTTTCTTAAAAAACTTTGGGCCGTCATTACATTCTCTTACCGTGGATGGAGGGATGCAACTGTCTATATATTCCGGGACCCTTGATACTACTGGTGGTCAATATGGGAGTCTGTGTATAGGTAGGGATTCTATTGGTGCATTATCTCAGTATGCAGGGAACAATTACGTGAATAATCTTTATCTCGGTTATAATGAGGGGGGGGTCGGTCATTATGTAATGATAGGAGGTGCAAACCTGTATGTTTCTTCATCACTGAAGGTTGGGTTTGAGTCAGCATCCGATCCTCATACTGGTATTCCGTTTGCTGGTGGCGATGGTAACTTTTATTTAACTAATGGGAATATCTACGCTTCTACGGAAAGCATAGGAAGTGCTGATGGTGTATGTACAGGGGCTTTTAATCAAGCTGGAGGGGAATCTTATAATAGTGCGGGTTTTTTATATGTTTGTAATGGTACCTATAGTTTGGGAGATGGCGGTGTGTTGGAAAATGAATTTTTTACCCTAGGCAGCCTTCATTCTAAGGGGGATTATAAGATAGGATACGGATATTTTCAGCAGGATGGCGGTTTACATTACAACAGTAAGAATGGGATAAATATCCTTAACTATGCTATTTATGATTTGAATGGAGGTCAACTGTCGACGGATTTCTTATTTGTTTTAGGATATGTCGGAGTTTTTAATCAAAATGGAGGGATGGTTACTAATATTACGTCACAAAGTTCGATTTACAACAATGGTGAGTATAACTTGAATAATGGGATACTGAATATGGGCAATTTTTACAACGGAGGCCCTAGCCCTTATAATGGGGAGAGCAATTCGAATAGCGTTTTGAATTACCGCGGAGGGAGCTTAAATGCTAATATTGATAATCGCAGTAATGTAATTATAGAAGCAAGTGATAAAACAGTCCCTCTTGTTGTCAGCGGGGCAGTAGTAAACAGGAATTATCTTGAAGTTATAAATAGTCAAGCGAGGTTTGTTGGACCTATCACTAATGAAAATACGGGTACGTTCAAACTTACCGGAAGTACTGTAGATTATGAGGGGACATTTACGGACAATGGTGCTTATATTAGCGATCCTTCAGTTAATAACTTTCAGGCGGATTTAAATATAGGAGAAACTGGATATTTAGTAGGCAGTGTTGGGGATATATTTAATCTCTATGCCGATTTGCATAGTGCGAGCACAAGCTCAGAATGGAATACGCAAGGTGCGACATTGGCGTTCTTTGGAGAAGGGAATCATCAGCTGGCATTGGTTAGCCCGCAATCATTGGTTTGGGGTACTTTTGAACTTGGTGCGGGCGCGGGGATTGATTTCTTGGATGATGTTGGTTCTTTGCAAGTAAATAAGTTTATTTTGGCGGATTTAAGCCAGTTGGATAATATTGATTCGAATCTAAATATTTTTACTAATGGAATCTATAAGCCAGGTGGAACTGAGTTGTATGATCTGACTGGCTTGACTTTGCCGTCTAACGTGACAGTGACTCCTGAGCCAATCAGTAGTGTGTTGTTTTTAATCGGTGCTGGGGTATTAACAGGTATAAAAAAATTGAGGAGGCAAAAAGCATGAAGAAAGTATTTGTTTTAATGTTGCTATGTTTTTCTTGTTTTATTCAAGCCGCGCTTGCTTATGAATATGAGGTTGTTAATCTCGGGTCTGGAAATGCGTATGGTATAAATGAGTTTGATCAGATTGTTGGTAGTCGTAACATAAGCGGTTCTGAGCGTGCTGTTATATGGGATGTCAATATGCAGGTAGAAGATATCGGCACTTTAGGCGGTTCTTGGGCGAGAGCGTTAGATATTAATAACTTGGGTCAAATAGTTGGTACATCGCAAATCGCTGGATCCAGTGGTTTAACTCACGCTTTTTGTTGGAGTAGTAATGTTGGTATACAAGACTTAGGAATTCAAGCAAGTTGGAGTAACGCTTATAGTATAAACGATAGTAGCGAAATTGTTGGAGACGCTTATATGAGTTATCCGATCGGTTATGTGAGAGCTTTTATAAAAGATAATAGTGGTGGTAGCACGCAAATTTTGGGGTCACTTGGGGATACAAGAAGTGGTGCAAGAAACATAAATAGCTCGGGACAAGTTGTAGGTTCTTCCGATGGAACCGACGGTTACGTCCATGCGTTTTTTTGGGATGGGGAAATGCAGAATCTTGAAACAACTCAAAGTCATGCTTATGATATTAATGATAATAAAGTAGCGGTTGGAGATGCCAGGATTTCGGGTAATAATACTCCTGCGATCTGGGATATTGATTCTGGTTCAGTTATTTATTTAGAAGCATTAGCAGCAAGTAATGCTTGCGCTACTAGTATAAATAATTCTGGCTGGGTAGTAGGTGGTGCTAATGGTAAAGCATTCTTATGGGATAGTAGCAATGGGGCTCGGGATTTGATTGGGTTAATCGATCCTGCAAGCGGATGGACATTGCAACTTGCTAATGCGATTAATGAAAAGGGTCAGATAGTTGGATCTGGAACTTTTAATGGTGTATCCAGCGCTTTTTTACTGAATCCCACAAGGGTTGTTCCTGAACCGGTCTCAATGCTCCTTTTTGGTGTTGGGGGGTTAACGTTAGCAGCAGCGAGGAAGTTACGAAAAATAAAATAGATTAAATTAAATGTAGATCATTCCTGGGCTGGACTTCATGTTCAGCCCTTTTTCTTTAAAAAAGTTAGTTTGATCGGTTGTCGGCTGCGGCAGAAAACCGCGTACCGGTCACTCCTATAAGGCTGGGTGTTGCCGGTGACTTGAGACTTGTGACTTGTGACTTGTGACTCTATGTAAATATGTAAAACAATTACAGGGGAGGTTTAAATGACTCGTAAAACCCGTTATAGCTATGGATGGGTGCCGGATGTTCCGGACCAGAGAGACTTTTTGTATAAGGCGATCAAACCGGTAGTGAAAGTTAAGAAGGATGTTGATTTGAGAGTTGGGTGTTCGGCAATTGAAAACCAGGGAAGATTAGGCAGTTGCACGGCGCAGGCATTGGCAGGAAACCTGGAGTTCCTCGATAATAATCTTGACGGCGCGTATACGGATGTCAGTAGGTTGTTCATTTACTACAATGAGCGAGCTCTAATTGATACCATCGATTATGATTCAGGGGCGTCCCTGCGCGACGGGATAAAGACGCTCAAGAATGACGGCGCTTGTGAAGAGATACTCTGGCCGTATGTGATCGCTAAGTTCGACGATAAACCGCCGGTAAATTGTTATAACGAAGCAAAAGAGCATAGGATCGAGTCGTATCATCGTATCCGTAGTTTATCCGAGATGCTTGCTTGTTTATCTGAGGGGTATCCGTTTGTCTTCGGGTTTACGGTGTATGAGAGCTTTGAAGATGAAAAGGTTGCCAAGACCGGTAAAGCGCCAATGCCCAAGAAGGATGAAAAGTCCCTTGGCGGGCATGCGGTAATGGCTGTGGGGTATTCACAGGTAGATGAACGTTTCCTGGTGCGTAATTCCTGGGGAGAAGCTTGGGGGATGAAGGGGTATTTTACGTTGCCGTTTAAGTACTTGGAGACGTTGGCGGCGGATTTTTGGACGATTAGAAAATAATATTTTAAGACCCGGTCTTGGCTGTAGTTGGGGGCTACTTGTAAAGACCGGGACTTATCAATAATAAAGTCCTAGTATTCAAGTCCCGGTCTTATTAGGATATTTATTTTCCGAAGAGGTAAGAGATTTGGTCGGGGGAGAGGTTTGAAGAAAGGTCGTTGAGGAATTTTTGGCCGAAGGTTAATGCGCCTTCAATACTTTTTTCTTGAGCGGGGATCTCAAGCCGGACCATGAGCCCGGCTTTTTTTGTTTGGAAGAGTGATGCCCAAAGTTCTTTTATTTTTTGCCCTGTCCAACTGGTAACCTTTTTATCAATACAAAGCCAGTATAATAAGACGATGCCTTCATTGCCTTTTTGGGTGTAGAGTGAAAGTGCTTTAAAGCTTCGTCCGGCAACTTTGATCTCTGTGTCGTTAAGCTCTTTTACTTTGTATCCGGAAGCGCTAAAACATACTTTGGGGTTATGAAAGTTTCCCGCATCCAAAACAAGGAAAAGCAGGCTGTTGTCGTTTTTATCTGTATAAATGCGCGCGAAGATTTCGCTTAAGAAATTATAGCGTTCATCCTTGGTGTTAAACTCCTTAGAGATGTCTTTACTCTTCCATTCAACCGCAGTTTCGGGGATGCGTATTTGACTCAAGATATTGAGGCTTTTATATTTTGGTTTTGGCAGGGCAAAGCTGATTATGATCGCCAAAACGAATATTACAATAATGATGATCGATTTTTGTTGGTTCATGGAAGTGATTCCTCAGGTAATGCGGCGCTCATACGCAGAAATGAGTCTATGCCGATAAGCCCCAAAGTCATGATAATAAATACTATGATGCCGCTTGCGTCATGGAAAAATCCCTGGCCGGCTTTTTCTCCGAAATAGAAAGTGACCAGGCAGAGGCTTAAGACACGGATGAGGTTGCCGATAAGCGCCAGAGGGACGATCGACACTAAGAGAATGATCTTGTCCGTTCGTTTTGCGTTGCTGAGGTAAACATACACCAGCCCTAATGATGCCATGGTGATCAGCGAGCGGAAGCCGCTGCACGGCTGGCCCATAAAGATCTCATGCCCGCCGATTGATAAAAGCAGCCCTTCCCTCGTAAGAGGAAAATGAAAAGAGCGTAATATAAAGCTTGTGACAACAGAAATGCCGTAACGCATCGGCAATGTAATTGAGTCAAGGATACCTAAAGGAGGCGGCACGAGCAGTAAGAGGTAGTGGATAGGGAAAAAAAGCAGACGGGTAACTTTCATGCCGTAAAGATAGAGCACTAAACCTGATAAAACCGGAATAAGCGAAAGGGTGGTAATGAATAAGTAATCAAACTTCCAGCCAAAAATAAACATAAAGATGCCTGTAATAAGCAGGGTAAGGCTTATGGAAGAGTTACTTGGTTTATGGTGTTTTAAAAGTGTTTTAATACGGTCGCGTTTACGCCAAGCCAGCCACAGAGAAACCGGCAAAATAAAATAGGCGTGGGTGTAGTCGAGTGTGTCCCATCTCCCCTTGTAAAGAGAGAAGAAAACCGGCGAGTAGAGTATGGTCACCAGTGCCCAAATTATATAGTGAGATAGATTTGCCATAGAGGTAATTATAGCATGAGTTAGATTAAAATACAAAGTTTTAAGACCAGGACTTATCAATTATGAAGCGCAGTCGTTCAAGTCCCGGTCCTATCGCTAGTGATTGGAGAGAGAAAACTGAAAAGAAAAAAAACAAAAATTATTGACTTTTTAAGGATATATGATAAACTTAAAACAAGTTTGTAAAAGTCTTTACTAATTAAGAAATATACAGGAGAATGATATGAAAAAGCAAAATACAAGATATTATTCTTTGGTGTTGTTGCTCATTACCTTGTTGTTGCCGCTTAATGCGTATGCGACAGTAAGTAATGGTGCGTTTGATACCATTAATTTCGACACCTTTTGGAAAGATCTATCAGGCGCTGATTATGCTTTTGGTTTAAATTATTATGGGACGTCAGGAAATAGTATTACTGCATCTATTACTCGTGATACGTATCAGGCATGTGAAATAGCTCAGTCTGACTTTTTAACAGGGCCCTATACGTTAGGCGACACAGGGTTGCTCGGTGATTATAAGCCTGCAGATAATGATTTCGGCACTATTTTTGCCGTTCCTTCCAGTTGGGCATCGTATCAATTGTATGGGCAGGATCCTTCAATACTTAATACGTCTTATGATACATACGCAAAATTTTCTGTTAATGGTGTTTTGAGCGGCTCAAATCATTTTTATGGTAATTCGCTGTTGCCTGCGGCAGTGACTGTTGCTAATAATAATACTCTTAATCCTGTATTACAGTGGAACCCAGTTGTTGGTGCCACAGAGTATACGGTATTTGTCTGGCAGGGGGATAAGAATTTGATAGAGCTTGTTTCCGGGACTAAGTATATAGATATTTCTCAGCGAGTAAAAGAGTTTTCTACTCATGATTGTGGTAGTGCAATAACATTTGACGGGACGCAGTATGCTTTGAATCTTGCTGGTGACGCGGGGTTAAATGGCGGCAGTTATTTGTGGTCGGTTTACGCGGGTGGGATCCCTGATAAAAAATTGTTAGATGGTGGTAGTATTGCTGGAGGAAGGCTTACGGTTACCCCTGAGCCTATCAGCAGCTTGCTTTTTCTCGTTGGTGGCGCTTCGTTGGCGGGAATGAGGAAGTTACGTAAGAAGTAAAATAGAGTAAATATTCAAGACCCGGTCTTGGCTGTAACTAAAAGTTACATGTTAAGACCGGGTCTTTTTTTTAAATTATTTTTGTTAGATTTGGGGTTTTCAAACGTCTATTGTAGTGAGGGCATGCGTATTTTTTATACCCCGGAGGCAAGACCCGGTCTTGGCTGTAATTAACTTTACACCCCGCGCTAATTGGTATTGCGCGTGGTGTGCTGCTTTCTGCAGCAAGACCGGGTCTTAAAATGGAGGACAAAATGAAGAAAAAGGTGGTTGTATTGCTGTTATTAGTTCTTGGTTTAATGATATGTGCGCTGGGGAATAGTTTTGCTGATCAGGAGTTTACCTTTATAGTAGAGCAGGATGCCTGGGTCAATGAAGGCAATCCTAATGAGAATTATGGTAACAATACCTACTTATCAGTAAAAGACAGGTCAGGGTTGGCTGAAGCATACATAAGGTTCAGTGATGCTGATTTAGGGCAGTTAAAAGGGCTTCAGCTTACCTCAGCAACACTCTTTTTGAATCAATATCAGTATAATTATTCTTCGGGAGATCAGATCAATGCGCATAAAGGTACATCTGATTGGAATGAAGGGGCGATCACTTGGAATTCGAAACCAGGATATGAAGCGGAAATTGTAAGTTCGATTAACTTTAATGAAGGTAATAATGTGTGGAGAGAGTGGACTGGGCTGGAGAATTGTGTGAATTCCTGGGTTAACGGACAAAACTATGGTTTAGTCCTTGAAAATAACAAAGATAACCAAAGTAATGAGCTTTTTGCCAGGTTTTATAGTTCTGAATCTTTAACGCAAGATGTGCGGCCTTATTTACGCGTTACTGCGGCACCGGAGCCGATTAGTAGTTTATTGTTTGTGGTTGGTGGGGCTTCGTTAGCTGTGGTGAGGAAGTTGCGCAAGAAGTAAATAGAGTAATTATTCAAGACCCGGTCTTGGCTGTAACTAAAGTTACTTATTAAGACCGGGTCTTTTAGTATTCTGCGGCAAGACCCGGTCTTGGCTGGGCAACAAAAAAGGGGAGGAAAATTTCCTCCCCTTTTGAATTTATAAAGGTTTACTTATATTTTTTTCATGCGCGATCTTGCTGCTAATGTTGCCGCGCCAGTTAAGAATAAGACCATGCTTATCGGTTCAGGAACTGGATTGACATGAAAGTTAACGATTCCGCCGTATTCTTTTAATTGTCCGCCTGCTGTTTTATCTTGTAATAATGACATAGCGCTTACGGTCCAATCGCCAGCTTGCCTCATGGTATTTTCCCAATACGATTTTGAGAAGCCGATCCAGAGGTCATTCTTATTTCCCAGATAAAATTTCGCGAATGATTTATCATTATTAGGGGTGCCGTCCCATGTCCACATAGTGGTGTTGGAACTGCCGCCAATTTTGTAATCTGAAGCATAAGCATCATTGAAACGGATGTAGAGCCATGGTTGTTCGTTCCAGTTAAATGTAGCCTGAGACGCGGAAGGTACAACGCCATTGGCGTTGGTCATCCAGAGTGAGGCATAGTTGTTCAGCTCAAACGCCGCAAAAGCGTTTCCCGTCACAAAAAGCAGGGAAATTAGAGCAAAAGCAATCAAAGCTATTTTCTTTGTCTTCATTGAAATCTCCTTTAATTAAAAATAGTTTTTTTAAGGATTAGAACTTATATATAAGTATAATTATAATTGCTTGTTTGTCAAGGAATATTTTCCATAAAAAAGGTGAATTTTCTTTGGTGGAACAAAGTCAACAGAAAGTGGGAAAAGAAGCTTTACTTTTTTTGTTGATTTGAATAAAATAAATGCTATAATATTAAAACTTCGTAACTCAATTCAGATCAAGTGTTTTAATACTTCTTATAAACTTTTTTAAAGAAAGGAAATCACCATGAGCGCAAGGTCACGTTTTGTTGTGGTAAATCTTGTTTTCCTTAGTTTTTTCATTTTTGCCGTTAAAGGGTTTGCTCAGACACCTTCTTCTCAGACAGCTGGCGGGTTAACGCAGCAAGAAAAAGACATCGAGAAAAAGCGTAATATTGAAAAGAAAATTGAGGCTCAAAAAGCTTCTGGAGTCCAAGCTACGGAAAAAGAGGTCATCCCGGATGATTCCGGCCCTAAAGTTATGGTCAATACGATCACGGTTGAAGGCGCCACACTGATCGATGCGGCAGCGCTTAAGCTGATAACCGCTAACTATGAAGGAAAATCATTGTCTTTCAGGACAATTCAAAAAATAGCTGATTTGATCACTGATGAATACCGCAAAAAAGGGTATGTTACTTCCCGCGCTTATATCCCTCCACAGAATGTTAAAAGCGGGAGTTTGATCGTCCGCGTTGTTGAAGGAAAACTCGGCACTATGGAGATCAAGGGCAATAAGTATTTCAAAACCTCACTTTTAGAAAAGAGGATCAATGTCAGCCATGATGGTTATTTTGATTATTCAGCCTTGCAGCGTTCATTAGTTTATATTAATGAGCATCCTGACAGGAACGCTAAGGCAGTGATCGTGCCGGGTAAAACTCCGGGCACGACTGATGTGGTCATTGATGTGACTGACAGGCTGCCGTTACACGCAGGCTTTACCTATGATAATTATGCTTCACGCTATTTAGAGAGAAACAGGTACTCCTTATTTTTTGAGAATAATAACCTGCTTGGCTTTGATGATAAGCTATACGTGAAAGTTTCAGAAGCTGAAAGCGGGCGAATGCATTTACAGCAGGGCCGGTATAGCGCTTTTATCCAAGATGATTTTGAAATTGGAGCTTATATGGTAAATAGCAGGACAGAATTAGGGAAAGAATTTAAAGACCTGGATGCTATGGGCAAGGCGCAAATTTACGGGATCTTTTTAAATAACCAGATCATCCGCAAGGATAATTTTGATTTACGCCTCACCACAGGGTTTGATTATAAGAATATCAAAAACTATCTTTCCGGGTCGCAGACTTCTAAGGATATGGTTCGTTTGTTAAAGCTCGGGTTAGATGCTGACATCACTGATACCTGGGGCAGAACGATTATTAATCCCGAAATTGGGCAGGGGTTGCCTGATTTTATGGGCGGTATGGATGATAAAGACCCGGGTGCTTCCCGCGCCGGAGCAGGTGGCAAGTTTACCAAGTTAAATTTCAATCTTTATAGGCTTCAGGCTTTGCCGTATTCTACTACATTACTTTGGAAGAATAACGGGCAATTTACTAATAATGCGCTGGTTGCTTCAGAACAATTCCAGATCGGCGGCCCTATCAGCGTGCGCGGATATGGCCCTGCGGAATTTTCCGGAGATAGAGGGTTTTATTCTTCCCCTGAACTTTCTTTTCCTATATATGGGCTCTCTAAAAACTTCAAAGTGCCATTTTCTGATGTTGCGATGTACGATGCCAACCGCCTTGTGTTGTTTTATGATTGGGCAACAACACGGTTAGAAACTCCTCAGGCAGGTGAAAAGAAGAATGAAACCATACGCGGCTGGGGGTTTGGTTGGAGGTTTACGCTCAAAGATAATCTCTCCTGTAGGGTGGAGTTGGGCTATCCGTTAGGCAAGAAAACACCTGCTGATGGAGATCATGCTCATACATGGGTAGAAATCACTGCCAAATTTTAACCATCTGAAGTTGAACTTTTAAGTAAAATATGCTATACTTTGCATACATTTTGAAAACGTTTTCAATTCCAACAGAGCTTAAACTCTTTGAATATAAGCAATTAACAACTTTATAAAATAATTAATAATGTCGATCGATAAAAATAATTTTACAAACAGCAGTATTAATAAAGGGGGCAGAATTATGTCTGCAAAATTCTTTAAACTCTTTGCCGTAGTGTGCATTATTTCTTTAACCTGTATGCCGATCCACGGCTATTGCCTTCCTGAAGGCGAAGTTGTAGTTGATGGAGCGGCTGCTTTTGACCGCTCTCAAGCGAATACTTTAAATATTAATCAAAGTACGGATAAGATGATCGCTGATTATAACAGTTTTTCTATCGCTCAGACGGAAGCTGTGCATTTTATCCAGCCGTCATCTTCCAGTATAGCCTTAAACCGTGTGGTTGGGATCGATCCTTCATCTATATTAGGGGCGCTTACCGCAAACGGCCGTATTTTTCTGATCAATCCTAATGGGGTTTTATTCGGACAGGGCAGCAAGGTGGATACCGCCGGTTTAGTTGCTTCTACTTTGAATATCTCAAATGCTGATTTTATGGCTGGAAGGTATACCTTTGTCGGCCCGGGTGGTTCAGTGGTAAATCAGGGCTATATCAGCGCGCCCGGCGGTTTTGTTTCTTTGTTAGGCTCAGCGGTAGAAAATTCAGGTATTATTGAAGCTGAATTGGGAAGTATCGCTTTAGCATCCGGAAATGCCACGACTTTAAAGCTTGACCCTGCAGGCCAGATCTCAGTTGTCGTCGATGAATCGACCATCGCTAACCTTAATAACAAAGACGCTGCGGTCAAGAATACCGGTAAGCTTGCGGCTCAAGGCGGTAAAGTTATCTTAACCGCAAAGACCTTAGACGGCGTTTTTAGTAAAGCAATCAACAATGAAGGAATAATCGAAGCTAATGCTTTTGAAGGGCAGAATGGCGAGATAATATTTGAAGCTAACAATAGAGTTAATGTCGCAGGCACCTTAAGTGCGGCGGGCGGTAATGTAACGATTAATTCAAAAGGCGCTGATTTTTCCGCTACGATTAATACGTCTAAAGGCACCTATAATATGCATGATGGCGATACGACTATCAATCCTATCGGAACTTTAACTGGAGACCAGAGCTGGTTTGATAATGAAAATATTTTTGTTACCGGCGATATTATCGTTACTGACGACGGAGATATTGAAATTCGCGCGGATAATGATGATAGCGGCAGCGGCGACTTAAGCGTAACTGCAGACATTACCACGCAGGGCGGAGACATTGACTTAGAAGGCGTCAATGTTTCGATTGACGACGCGCTTATCCAAACAATAGCGGAAGACAATGATGTTTCTATTAATATATCAGGCCATTCTTCCGGCTCTGAAGTTACTGTTTATAATAGCGAAGTAGACGCTGAAGTTAACGACGACGGTGATGCTTCTGTCGAGATTGATGCAGAAGGCCTCATAAGTGTGCAGGATAGCTCAGTTGCGGCTTTCTCGCATGGTGCCGGGGACGCGATCATATCGTTTGATTCGCTCAGCGATCATTCTGAAGCAGGTCCCGCGGATATCCTTATACAAAACAGTTTTGTGAATGCGCAAGTAGATAAGACGGGCAGCGCCCATGTTGGCATCTTTGCTGACGGCTTAGTTTCCGTCCTTGATAATAGCGTCATCGGCGCCGATGTTTATGCTAATAGTGAATGTGATGAAACTTCGGTGGATATCGACGCCCAGGATGTCGATATAGAGGATAGCGTGTTAGGAGCTAATGTGCATGTTGGTGACGGGGTGGCTTCTGTTACAATCGACGCCAATGATACTCTTGATATACTCGACAGCGAATTCATGACTTCTGTTGTAGGGTATGCAGATTATTGCGGATATGAATTCACTTCCGGCGGACAGATGAATATCGAAGGAACAGGTATCGGCGCTTATGCCAGAGACGGTGGAGTGAGTTCGATAAGCCTTTACGGTAACGGTATTGATATTTCCTCAAGCAACCTGATGGCTGAAGTGATCGGTGAAGGTGAAGCAAGCGTCAATATGGAAGCAGATGACGAAAGCGGTATAAATATCAGCGATGAGAGTTCAGTTAAGGCTCATATCGGCTCAGGTGAAGAAACAGCCGAAATCGCTCTTTCCGCCGGCGCGGTGTCTATTTTCGGCGGCAGCACGCTTGAAGCTAAAGTTGATACGGATGGGACAGCCAAAATTATGCTGGAATCTCTTATCGGCGATATAGAAATTTTAGATAGTACCGTAAGGTCTTTGGTGAATGGCTATGGCCTTTCGCTGGTAGAGCTTATGTCTGAAAATGATATTAATATTGATGAGTTAAGTAATGTTTATGCTGAAAGCGTTGATGGGGTGGCTTCGGTATTAGGATCGGCAAATAATGATATCACCGTTAATGGCAATGTGTACGCGTATGGACATTTTGGTTTCGGCGGCGTGGGATTATTCGCGCGTAATAATCTTTATGCCGGCAATGTTTTTGCCAGCGGTGATTTTGACGGCTTGGGATTTTTGGCAGATGAGTTTAATGATATTATGTATGGGCCAGATGATCTGACGCAATATATCGCGTTCGATTCCCTTTATAATTACGGCAGCCTGGTCTTGTTGGGTTCTTTAAATGCAGATATTACGCTGGGGAATATCGGCGCTGACGCTATAATCGCGGCGGCCTTAGGAATGAGTGAGGGCACTGCTTCAATATTTGACGCGGGAACGGTGAGCGGCCATTATTTAGGGCTTTTAGCCCGTAATGATATCGGCCTAATAGGCGCGCCGATCAATACCGATGTTGATATTGTGAGCGCTTATTCGTATGATATCGGGAATATTTATCTTAATCAGTCTTCCAAGATGATAGAGCTGGGGTTATATTTACCGATATCGGTCTATGAAGATTTCGGGGAACCAGAATTGTTAGGCCAAATGGGAATCGGCGCATCGGTCGCGGCTAATGACGGTGTTGTCCATATTACCAGCGCCGGAGATATGATAGTTAATTCAATCGTTACCCCGCGCGGAGGCGTATTTTTAGAGAGCGCCAACGGTTCGATTTATGCGGGGCATGGTTGGTCGCCGGTGATGGGCCGGAAAGTTGTTGAATCTTACGGCGATCTTATATCAGAATTGGCAAGTGACCTCTGTGATGAGGATATTGATTCGGAATTGATTTCCGGTATTTTAGGTGATTACCTGATGGATGCCCCTTATAACGACGAAGAAATAGAAGATTATTTTTCTCCGGTGATGTTCGGATATCCCTTGGACAACAGTGCCAATGTCTGGGCTGGCGGGTATTCGTATTTCTCAACGCCGAATGGGACTATCGGAGTGGGTACACCTGTAAGTAAAGATGCAAATATGAGCGGAGGGATCAAGGGTATTGTGCGGCCAGGGACAACCGCAATAACAGGAGTAAATCCTGCTCCCGGGTTTGATCTCGTGCCTGCGCATTATGTTTTATATCAGGACGCGGATTCTGATTTTTATGGCCCGTTGTTTGCTCCTGATGCGGTTAATGGTGATCCGGCGCAAATTTGGCCGGTCGATCTTGGCGCCGGGTTGACGTTTGAGAATCCCTTAGAAGTAGTGATACAGGCTTTTGAGGGAAGCCATTCGGCAGTCAGGGAAGGGTTTACTCCCGCGGCAGCGTTGACCTTGAATTACTCGATCGTTCCACCCAGCCCGGTGCCTCCGCCAAATCCGCCTAATCCTCCGGTGTCGCAATTAGTGGCTCCGTTATTCAAAAATTCTAAGCCGGAATATGAGATCTTAAGTTTGTTCAGGTTTGTTTCTAATGAACCGGCAACGCCGTTCAATTTCTTCTCGTATCATCCGTTAACACCGTCTGATTACGCGGCATTCGACGGTATTAATTTGGATGCCGGGGCGTATGATTTCATTGAGGATAATATTAAGCTTAAGAAATCTCCATCGCCGTATTTTGGAGTAAGATAGAAGAGTAAAGATAGTTTTTTCTGCGTTAAGACCCGGTCTTGGCTGTAACTAACGTTACGTGTCAAGACCGGGTCTTTTATTTAGTTTGAGTTTTAGAATAATAAGAGTATAATTTCCTTATGAGTATTGATATAACGAGGAGGAAAGGTATGAGAAAATCAGTCGTATTCATGGCTTTTTTGGTATTAATTTTCATCGGGTGTGTTCAAAAAGAGAAGCCGGCGATAACAATAGGCAATATCGAGGTTTCTGCTAAGGAGTTTGATGATGCTTTTAAGTCCTCTGGTTTTGCTGTTAACGGTGAGGGCCGAAAAAAAGAATTTCTGGAATTCTTTATTTCCCGCAAGCTTATTCTACAGGACTCAGAATCATTGGGCTTGGATAAAGACCCTCAGTTTTTGCGAAGCGTCCAATTATTTTGGGAACAGTCGTTATTAAAGCTGGCCCTTTCGCGAAAGATCAACGAGTTAGCCGTTGGAGCAAGGGTTGATGATAATCTCATCAAGAATTATTATGAGCAGTATAAGGAAAAAGAATTCAGCAATAAGGAGCTTGCGGAAGTCTATGACCAGATAAAATGGGTTTTGTTCAAGCTCCAGGAAAAGAAAGCCTTGCAAAATTGGACTGAGACTCTAAGAAAGAAAAGCCCTGTTGCGATCGATTATGCTCTTTTGGGTATAAAAGAGGATAAATAACCAGGAGGATAGGTGATGGACGCACGAATTAAAAGAAGGAAATATTTTATTGATAAAGAGTTCCAGACTAAGTTTATTACGCGTTTTTGCCTGATTGTGCTTGTTTCGTCTTTGGCAATCGGCGGGTTATTGTTTTATCTTTCCCGTGGCTCAACGACAGTTGCCATCGAGAATACGAAAGTAATGGTCAAGCCCACAGCTGATTTTATTCTGCCTCAACTTATAGCGACATTGCTGATCGTTACTTTTTTTTCATCGCTGGTGGTCATTATAATGACGCTTTTGGCTTCCCATAAGATAGCCGGGCCTTTGTACCGGCTTAATAAAGAGATAGAATTGCTGAAAAACGGCGATTTGACCAGCAGTTTTACGATCCGTAATAAAGACCAGCTTAAAGACTTGGCTGAGAATCTCGGCGGCATGTGCGATACGCTGCGTGAAAAGCACAAGGATTTAAAGGCAAAAAGCGCTTCGCTTAAAAAGTACCTGGAAACCAGGAATTATACTATTATTGCCGATGAGAAAGAAGATTTCGTGAGCAGGTTGGATGAAATAATCGATATCCTGGGGTATTTTAAAGTTTAATGACTAAAAAAGTATCAGTCGTAATTCTTGCGGTTATGATATTTTCTTGCGCTTCGTTTTCTTTTGCGCAGGAAGAAGGCACCCTTATTGTTGCGGGGAAATATTTCTCATTGTATGCCTCTCGCTCCGTGAACCTCTCTAGTGTACTGACGAAAATTAATTTTAATTACCTGCTGCACGCGGATTCTTTTGAGAGTCATAGCGATGATTCCAGCACTATGCTGGCAAGCACTCTGGATGCGTTGTATAATGAAGTTTCCGATATCCTTGATATCCATGTGTACAGTTTTCATGGAAGTATCCGTATCGTCTCTGATAAGGGTTCATTGAGTGAGTTGTTCAAGCAGTCATTCGGAGTTGATTTTCGTGAACCGTCAGTGTATGTCCATGAAAAGAATACTATTTATATATCGTTAGCTGACCTGACATTGGGTATGTTGGGCCATGAGATCGCCCACGCCATTATTTCACATTTTTTTGTAGTCCCGCCGCCAGTAAAAATCCAAGAAGTCCTTTCGGGTTATGTCGAGTATAATTTGAGGAAAACCAGGGGTTCTCTTCCTTAAGTCTATGGGAAAAAAAATCGCAGTTGTTGGTGCCGGAGTAGGCGGATTGGCTGCTGCTGCCCGCCTTGCCAGCCGTGGCCACGAGGTGGTTGTTTTTGAAAAACTGCCTGAGTGCGGCGGCCGCGCGCATTGTATCGTTGATAAAGGGTTTACCTTTGATACCGGCCCGTCGTTTATCCTGATGCCTGATTTATTTGAAGAGGTTTTTACGTATTGCGGGCAGAAAATGGCTGACTACCTCGATCTAAAAGTCCTTGAAACTAATTATAAGATATTTTATCCTGATAATGATTCTTTGACGGTATACAGAGACCTCGAAAGGACCAAACTTGAATTAGAGAGGATAGAAAAGGGGAGCGCGTCGCAGTATGTCCGTTTGCTTGAAGACTTAGGGAAGCTTGACTCTGCTATCCGGCCGCTTCTCTACCAATGCCTGGGGGTTCATGATATTTTCAGGCCTGATTATTGGCGTTTAGCGGGAAAAATGAAATTATTCCGGACGTATTGGCAATTAGCAAAACAGTATTTTAAAGATGAGAAATTGTGTTATGCCTTTACCTTCGAAGCGATGTTTATCGGGGTTTCACCTTTCCAGGCTCCGGCGTTTTACAGCGTTATTACCTATGCTGGCCATATTCAGCATATAGCGTATCCTCAAGGAGGGATATACCAGGTTCCCCTGGCTTTGGAACGTTTAGCACGGAGGTTTGGCGCTGCGTTCCAGTATTCAACCTGCGTTCAGAGTATCAAAAAAAGCGGTAAGAATATTATTTTAGAATTCGATAACCGGCAGGAAGTTTTTGAGCATGTTGTTGTTAATGCCGATTACGCGTATACTCAATCGAGCCTGTTGGGAAGGCCGCTGCCGGACTATAAATATTCGTGTTCTGTTTATCTTATGTACCTGGGGTTAAAAGATATGGTGAAAGGGCTCCATCACCATAATCTGTTCTTTTCAGAAAACCTGCGGGAGAACCTCGATCAGATATTTAAAGAAAATACCTTTCCAACTGATCCGTCTTTTTACGTCCATGTGCC
Source organism: Candidatus Omnitrophota bacterium (assembly GCA_041662125.1). Lineage (GTDB taxonomy): Bacteria > Omnitrophota > Gorgyraeia > Gygaellales > Profunditerraquicolaceae > JBAZTA01. The sequence continues at coordinate 173,002 of JBAZTA010000005.1, forward strand.
TACGGTAACTGATCATACGCTGGCGCCGTTTGGAAAAGATCTCTTGCATATCATGGTGCCAGTAGCTAATCTGCGCCATGAAAAAAATGATTTTAAAGCGTACGAAGAAACTTTAAGAAAAAAAGTATTTAAGAAATTAAACCAGGTTACCGGATGTAATATTGAAGATTTAATTGAAGTTGAACACCGGTTTTATCCCAACGATTTTATTGAGAGGTATAATATTAAATACGGTGCGGCCTTTGGGTTGTCGCATAATTTGATGCAGAGCGCATTCTTTCGTCCGCAGAATTATGACCGCAGTATTGAGGGGCTTTATTATGTCGGCGCAAGCACGCAGCCGGGAGGAGGCCTTCCGGTTGTGATTGCCGGTTCCCGCATTGTTGCTGATCTCATTGAGAAAAAGAAATAAGGCTTGTCCCGCGAGCGTTATAATCTTTCTATGGCGCCTATGATCTTGTTTGTCGTAGCATCAGGTGTTGATGCCCCTGCAGTGACCCCGACACTGCGCATGCCATTAAACCAATCTTTTCTTAAGTTTTGCTGAGACTGGACCCAATAAGTCCTGGGGTTAAGCGCTTTTGATATTTCATACAGGCGTTTTGTGTTGGCGCTTTTCTTTGAGCCGATAACTACCACGCAATCGTTGACCAATGGCATTTGCTTTATTTCTTCCTGTTTGATCTTTGTCGGTTTGCAGATGGTATTGCAGAATTCCAGGTCGATGATCCTGCTTTTAAGTTTTTCAACAATTTCTAATGCTTTGTTGAGGTTTTGCGTTGATTGCACTACTACGGTGGCGCGTTTAATTTTTGAAATGGAGGCAAAAGGGATGCGGCGCGGATCATCGATCATGATGGCTTTCTGTTTGAGCTGTCCGGTTATCCCGTGGACTTCGTCATGAAGCGTGTCTCCGATAATGATAACACGACGGCCGAGGTTTTCAGCTTTCTTTACGATCCGATGGATCTCTTTTACCATTGGACAGGTGGCATCAACGATAGTATAGCCGCGTTCCATCGCTGATTTAAGGATAGCATTACAGGAGCCGTGCGCGCGCACCAGGAGCGTTTTGCCTTTCCCGTTGCGTAGCTTTGTGATCTTTTTGATGCCAAGAGCCTTGATTTCTTTTACGACGTCTTCATTATGGACAATATCTCCGAGCATATGCACGGGAGATTTCGATCGGGCGGTCTTTAGGGCGATGCTTAAAGCTCGTTTTACACCAAAACAAAAACCGGCAGATTTTGCGAGTTTAATCTTCATAAATATATTTTACACCCAGAGTAACAAGATATCAAGTGTTAGAAGTAATGGAAGTTAAAGCGTAACATTCAAGTCCCGGTCTTTCGGTCTTTATTTTCCCAATTACAAAAAAACTTTAATGATTTTAATTAAACGATGTATAATATAAGAGTTTTATTGCAATCTTCAAGGAGTGTAAAGAATAGAATATGCAGGCAGATAACGTATATCAAGAGAATAAAAGCGCTTTAGGTACTATATTTCGCGCTTTACGATACCGTAATTTCCGTTTGTTTTTCGTAGGGCAGAGTATATCACTCGTGGGAACCTGGATACAGTATACGGCGATGGGTTGGTTGGTGTACCGGCTTACTCATTCAGCGTTTATGCTTGGTGTCGTCGGGTTTGCCAGCCAGATCCCGTCATTTTTATTGTCCGCGTTTGCCGGAGTTATGGTGGACCGCTGGAACCGCCATCGGATGCTTATCATCACGCAGGTGCTCTCAATGATCCAGGCGTTCATACTTGCGTTTCTTACATTACAAGGATATATCGCGGTATGGCATATTATTCTTTTGGGCGTTTTTATCGGGTGCGTCAATGCTGTCGATGTTCCTAACCGGCAGACTTTTATTATTGATATGGTTGAGAGAAAAGAAAATCTGGGAAACGCTATTGCTTTGAATTCTTTTATGTTTAATGTCGCTAAACTTATCGGCCCATCAATTGCGGGTCTCTTGATCGCCTTTGTCGGCGAAGGTTTTTGTTTTTTGATCAATGGAATGAGTTTTTTCTTCGTGATAGGTTCTTTGTTATTCATGCGGATCAAAAAGCATAAGAAGAGAGAAAATGCCCATCTTTTAACTGGGCTTAAAGAAGGCTTTGCCTACGCTTTTGGGTTCGCGCCGATCCGGTTTTTATTGATGCTTTTAGCAGTTATGAGTTTAATGGGAATGTCTTCTATGGTGCTCATGCCCTTATTTGTCCATGATTTTTTAAGAGGAGGCCCGGGTACGTTAGGCTTTCTTTTGGCATGCGGCGGTGTGGGGGCGCTGGTGGCGACCGTATATTTGGCGTCGCGAAAAGACGTTCTGACTATGGGCAATAGTATTCCGGGCTCAGCGCTTATTTTCGCTCTGGGGATCATAGGCTTTGCTCTTTCCCGCTCGGTTTATCTCTCTGCGGTATTATTATTTATTTGCGGATTTGGAAGTATGGTGAACATGGCTTCAAGCAATACTATTTTACAGACGATAGTCGAAGATGATAAACGAGGCAGAGTCATGAGTATTTATACTATGGCGTTTATCGGGATGGCTCCTTTAGGAAGCCTTCTGGCAGGAATTTTAGCAAGCAAGATCGGCGCTCCCAACGCGGTTATTATGGGAGGTTTAACCTGTATTATTGCAGCAGTTCTTTTTGCCGGGAAGGTCCCGTTATTAAAGCAGCATGTGCAGGTGTTTTATGATAAGATCGGTGTTGTTTCTAAGAGCAGTTGTATTGAAGTGTGATTTATTATTAGAGGAGGTTTTCAATGTCAGGTGATCGCCCGGTAAAACATTATAAGAAACGGCGTAAAGAAGACAGGAGTATCGCTTATTTTTCCATGGAGGTCGGCATCGATGCCCGGATACCAACATACAGCGGTGGTTTAGGTGTTTTAGCAGGTGACACGATCCGTTCATGCGCTGATCTGAATGTGCCGCTTGTTGCGGTGACCTTGTTTTACAAAAAAGGGTATTTTTATCAAAAACTCGATCCTGATGGTTGGCAGCAAGAGTTGCCGTATGAATGGGAGCCTAAAGATTTCTTAACGCTTCTTCCCGAAAAAGTCAGCGTCACTATTGAGGGCAGGACCGTGTATGTGCAGGCATGGATATATAATGTTCCGGGAATAAGCGGATACTTTACCCCGATCTTATTCCTTGATACTGACATTGATCAGAATAGCGAATATGACCGTAGTTTAACCTATTATCTTTACGGAGAAGATGACCGCTACCGCCTCTGTCAGGAGGTTATTCTTGGCATAGGGGGGGTACGTATGCTTCGCGAGTTAGGGTTTAACCACATTTCCCGCTATCACATGAATGAAGGGCATGCAAGTTTTTTGACGCTGGAACTTTTAAATGAACGTAAGTCCAATTATGAGCAGCGATGGGATGTCGAGGGAGTAAGGAAAATGTGCGTTTTTACGACGCATACGCCGGTTCCCGCAGGCCATGACCAGTTTTCATATGAGCTTGTCAGGAAGGTTATGGGAGAAATTGTCCCCTTTCAATTCCTGCAGGAGTTGGCAGGCGCGGAAAAACTCAATATGACGCTTTTGGCTTTAAATTTGAGCCATTATGTTAATGGAGTCGCTAAAGAACACGGGAAAGTTTCACGTGAAATGTTTCCCGGATACTCGATCGATTCGATCACCAACGGGATTCATTCGACGATGTGGGTCTGCGACAGCTTTAAGAAACTTTTTGATAAATATATTTCAGGGTGGCGTAATGATCCGTTTAGTTTCAGGTACGCCTTGAGTATTCCCCGGGAAGAGGCGTGGAACGCCCATCAGGAAGCAAAAAAATTGTTGATCGATCATTTGAACGCGAAAAAAGGCGCGGGTATGGATTATGACACTTTGACTATCGGTTTTGCGCGCCGGGCGACAGCGTATAAACGGGCTGATCTTATCTTTAGTGATCCGGAGAGGCTGCTTTCCATAGCGGCAAATGTTGGTAAGATACAGCTTGTTTTTGCCGGTAAAGCCCATCCGCGTGATGGCGCGGGAAAAGAATTGATCAAAAAGATAGTTGCTGCTGCCGCGAGTATGAAAGAACATATTAAGATCGTTTATGTTGATAATTACGATATTGAGATGGGAAAAATGATCACCTCCGGAGTCGATCTGTGGCTGAATACTCCCTGCAGGCCAAAGGAGGCATCAGGAACCTCCGGCATGAAAGCCGCTCATAACGGTGTCCCGTCGTTTAGCATTTTAGACGGCTGGTGGATAGAGGGGTGTATTGAAAATATTACCGGATGGTCAATTGGAACGGCGCATGATATCGACAACAGCCAATCTCATGACGCGCAAAGCCTCTATGAAAAGCTGGAAAAAGTGATCGTTCCCACTTTTTATAATAACCGGCAGAACTGGATAGATGTGATGCGTAATTCCATAGCCATTAATGCTTCATTCTTTAATACGCACCGTATGGTGCAGCAATACGTATTGAACGCGTATTTGTATTAATATATAGTTTTTCGTTGAGACTTGATCCCTAAGGTGTTAAAATAATAGAAAAGCGTATAGCGCATGGCTGGCTGTAAAGAGGTGCAGGTAATGAAAGACGTATTGTGTTTAATTCTTGGTGGAGGAAGGGGGACTCGGCTGTACCCGCTTACGAAATACCGGGCAAAGCCTGCTGTCCCGATAGCCGGTAAATACCGCCTCATTGATATTCCTATCAGTAATTGTTTGAATTCCGGTTTTAACAAAATATCGATCTTGACCCAGTTTAATTCTGAATCGTTGAATAAACATATTTCCCGCGCTTACAAACTTGATTTCTTCTCAGGCGGTTTTGTGGAGATCATTGCGGCTGACCAGTCAATGGATCATCTCGATTGGTTTCAAGGCTCAGCTGACGCGGTACGCAAATGCCTGAAGCATTTTAATGATTCCCGGATCAGGTATATTATGATCTTATCCGGAGACCAATTGTACCGCATGAACCTCCTTGATTTTCTTATTTTTCATATTGAGAAGAATTCTGATATTACTGTGGCTTGCAATACGGTTGATGTTGCAGATACCCATGAATTAGGGGTCATGGGTGTTAATGAGGATTTTCGAATTAAACATTTTATTGAGAAGCCCAAGTCAAGGCGGGATATAGATACTTTGGCATTTGACATGGACGGCAAGCAGAAATTCCTGGCGTCAATGGGTATATATGTTTTTACCAAAGATGTTTTATTTGATCTGCTTACCAGCAGCGCAAAAGTTGATTTCGGGAAGGAAATAATACCCGATGCGCTCGTAGATAAACGGACTCACGCGTATATCCATAAAGGGTATTGGAAAGATATCGGCTCGATCAAGTCTTTTTATGAGGAAAACCTGGCTTTTACCGGCTTGAACCCTCCTTTAGACCTCTTTGATGAAAATTGGCAGTTTTTTACCCGTCCCCGCTACTTGCCTTTATCGAAGATCATTAAAAGCCAGATAGAAATGTCGAATATCGCAGAAGGAGCGCTTATTGAAGAATCTTCGATCTCCCATTCTATAATCGGTTTGCGCAGTAAGATCGGCTCAAATTCTATTATTGAGGATTCTATTGTGATGGGGTCTGATTATTATGAAGACAGCGCTCAAAATTATCCCGCAGGCTCGTCTGTGCCTCCGCTGGGGATCGGGAAGAATTGTCATATCAGAAAGACGATCGTTGATAAAAATGTCAGGATCGGCGACCATGTCGCAATAGTAAACAAGAGTAATGCCCTTGAATTCGAAAATAAGTACTGCGTTATTCGCAATGGTATCATTATTATTCCTAAGAATACGGTCATTCCTTCCGGGACCGTTATTTAATCCTCTATGCTTAAAAGAGTTTTTCGTATTCATGGTTTGATCGCGGTAATGCTTATTTTAAGTTCCTGCGCGCGCGCGCCTGTCAGGCCTCCGGGAATTTACCCTTCGGGGGAAGTTTATCCTCGCCAGGCGGCCCATGTGCAGCGGCAGGATATATGCCATATCGTTGGGCCGGGTGAAACTGTTTGGCGTATCAGTAAGATGTATGATGTTAATATGCAGGAATTGATGCGTAAAAACGGTTTACGGCATCCTACCGACTTAAAAATGGGCCAGAAGATCATGGTTTCGCGGGCCGCGCCGGTCAGGCCGGTAATACCGCTGTATAATACTGAAAAATGGAAATATATCATTGTGCATCACAGCGCAACAGATGAAGGAAACGCTTTATCTTTATTTGACCTGCACATGAAACGGGGATTTACTTCGGGCCTGGGGTATCATTTTGTTATTGCCAACGGTTCATTCGGAAAGATAGACGGGCAGATCGAAGCATCTCCGCGTTGGATCAAACAGATGGATGGGGCGCATTGTAAAGCTTCGGGTATGAACCATCAGGGGATCGGGATTTGTTTGGTGGGTAACTTCAGTAACGAATCTGTCCCGGATAAACAGTTGGATTCTTTAGTCTATTTGGTAAATGTCCTCAGAAAACAGTATAAGATCCCGTATCAGAATATTTTGGGGCATGGCCAGGTCCCTGAAGCAAGGACAGAATGCCCGGGCACACGCTTTCCTTGGGATGAATTCCACAGCCGGCTAAGAGCTTCGGAGTACAGATAAAGACCCGGTCTTATCTAGTATAAAAGACTACCATTCAAGACCGGGTCTTAAATTGAGCTGATGTGAAACAAAAATTTAAGCGTAAGGGTAAATTTTTCGTCTATATTGTTGAATGCGCTGATGGCACCTATTATACGGGATTCACTCCGGATTTAGAACGCCGTATCCAACTCCATAACAGCGGTAAAGGCGCTAAGTATACCAGGGATAGGCGCCCGGTTAAGTTGATCTGGAATAAGGTATTTAAATATTTTAAAACCGCGTTTTTCCGGGAAAAGCAGGTTAAAGCGCTCGCGAGAAAAGAAAAAGAATCGTTGGTAAATAATCTTCCGGTACGCCTGAGCAAGCGGCGCAGTTTGTGGTTAAAACGCAAGAAGAAGGTTGCTCGGCGCCGTCGCAAGCCGACAAAAAAATAGATGCAGGTTACCCCGCATATCCATGCTTTAAAGATCCCTTTTCAAGTCATTAATCCTAATGGAATGATCCTTGAGCGGTTTGTCTACGTGTATTTGATTTATGGAAAGCGTATTTATTTGATCGATACAGGAGTCGCAACTGCCGCGCGGGTTATTTTCGAGTATCTTAAGAAAACTAACCGTAAACCCCGCGATATTGCTATGGTTTTGCAAACTCATTCGCATCCTGACCATATAGGTTCGACTAAAATCATTCAAAAGAAGTCAGGATGTATTGTTGCCGCTGGCAGACATGAGAAAGCATGGATTGAAAATGTCGGATTGCAAGAGAGGCAGAGGCCGGTTCCCGGTTTTAAAACTCTTGTCAGCGGCTCTTGCAGAGTAACCAGAATACTTAAAGATAACGAGCTCATAGATCTTGAGGGGGGGCTTTGGTTAAAGGTGTTGCATACGCCGGGCCATTCTCGTGGGTCTGTTTCTTTCCTGTTCCAGCAGGATAAAGCCCTTTTTTCAGGAGATGCTATTCCCCTGGTAGGAGACCTTCCTATTTATGAAGATGTATTAGAGTCTGCAAAATCAATTTTGAAGCTGCAGGCGCTTCCGGATATTGATGTTTTGCTTTCCTCCTGGGACCATCCGCGCAAGGGAGAGCGTGTTTTAGAGGTGATGGATGCAAGTTTGCGCCATCTGCAGCATATCCATGAAGTTGTTATTGCCCTCTATAAAAAAAATGCTTCGCTGAGCCCGCAAGAGCTTACTCTGTTAGTTATGCGTGAATTTGGCCTTCCTAAAACAGTCGTAAATCCTCGGATCATCGAGTCTGTCTCTGCGCATATGAACGCCTGCGCCAGGAAAAATTTAATTAAAGCTTATGGATAAAAGAGAAAGTGATATTCTTTCGGTAAAGCGCTCCATCGGGTGGGTTTATTCTGATTTAAAATGGTTAAGCCAGGCAGAGGCGTTGGAGGCAGGCCAGGAAAGGTCAGCGCTGCTTGCATCTTTAGGCGGCATGGCTCACTATTCTTTTTTAGAGAGTAAGATATTTACCGGTTCGCTATCGCGGGGATGCCAATTATGCGGGCAGGGGCGCTGGTCTTGTTTATTCATGAACTACGCATGTAACAAGAATTGTTTTTACTGCCCGCAGGATAAACAGGATACAGAAAAGAAAGCGCCGGTAGAAGAGGTTAGTTTTAACAGCCCGCAAGAATATGTTGATTACTTGAAGGCTTTTGGTTGTAAAGGCGCTGGTTTAAGCGGCGGTGAGCCGTTTATTGCTTTTGAAAAATTGATTACCTATGTAAAGACAATACGCGCCTGTTTGGGAAAACAATTTTACATTTGGGTATATACCAATGGGGACTTAGTTACCCGGGAAAAATTGAAAGCGCTTAAAGGCGCCGGCCTTAATGAGATCAGATTTAATACCAGCGCGCGCGGTTATGACCTCAAGCCGGTAAAACTTGCAGTCAATATTATCGATACGGTTACTGTTGAGATACCGATGATCCCTGAAGATCTTGAGCCTGTCAAACAGCACGTATGGGCAATCAGTGCTCTTGGTGTCAAACATTTGAATATACACCAGTTACATGCCAACGAGGTTAACTACAAGAATTACCGCGGCCGTGGTTACACATTTCTGCATCAACCGGGGATACCTGTCCTTGAATCAGAGATTGCGGCCCTTCGATTAATAAAATTCGCGCTCAGCAATAAAATACCTTTATCGCTGCATTATTGTTCTTCTATGTATAAAGATAAATTCCAGAACAGAGGGTACCGGTGCCGTAAGGCCAATCTGTTAAAAGATGGTTTTGAAGATGTGACTGACGCAGGCTATATACGGCGTTTGTCAATACAGGGCACAGAGGGTACTATTAATAAAATTGTGAAGAGCTTGCAGAAAAAAAAGGCATGCAATAAACAATGGGCAAAGAACGGCCCGCATGCGGAAGTTTTTATCCGTTTGTCATTGGTGCCCTTGTTTGATGATAGTCAATGTTGTTTCTCGGTGACGTATTTTACTCCAGTTTTAGGGGAATCGCCTTTTTGTGATGAAATGAATAAAGAAATCAGGATAGGCCTTTCCCGGAGCATTCTCTTGGGTAAAAATCCGGCAGCGCATTATAGAGAAGTAAGTAAATCCGCGATACAAAGTTTTTATAAAATATTCTTGGAAAAACAGGATGAACGAAGCGCTTTGGGTTTGTTGTACCGTAATTACAATTTGAGGAGCAAAGAAGATTCATCTGCCGTGAAAAAAGGGGTCGAATTCCTTAAGTCAGTAAAAACGTGGGAATTGATCGAACCCGGTTTTCCTGAGATTTATTAATGGAGGTGCTTAATAAATTATGGTAAAATAAAACAGTAATGGCAAGCATAGGTATTATCTGATATTCATAAAAAGGAGTAAGAAAAATGGATTTTGACAACGCAATACAAGCTCATGTCGAGTGGAAGACAAAATTAAGGGCGTATATGCTCAAAGCCGACGGATCCCTTAAATCCTCACTTGTAGCACAGGATAGCCAGTGTAGTTTGGGCAAATGGATTTACAGCGATGGGATTAAATACAGCGCATTGCCCGAGTATAACGAACTTAAGATTGAACACGCTAAGTTCCATAAATGTGCTGCCAAGGTCATTGACCTGGTCAACGCTGGTAAACTTAATGAGGCAGATGAAAAAATCAAAGCGGGAAGCGAGTTTAAGATTTTATCTACCAACTGTGTTTCTCTCATCATGAAACTTCGGGATAAAGCGAAAAAATAGTATCTAAGGCAAATCATCTCCTGTTTAAAGGCTGCTGTTCTCAGGATACGGAAAACCTGAATCCATCTCTAGAATAAATTAATTTAAACAATGATTATAGTTAAATCTAAAGGTTTACTACCCAAGAGCGCTTCTCAGAAATGCCCTGCGTTGTCTCTTAACGGGGTTATGAGGAGTGAGTTTTACGCACTCTATTATGGTTTTAAAAAAGTTCAGCGAGGCTCTTTGGATGAGCGTGCAGCTCAAAAGCTTCAGAAATATTACAAGAGGTGCGGGATAGAAGTAAGCCTGTCGGCTTATAAGGCTCAATTCCAAAGCGGGTTAGCCGATAAAAGGCCTTTATCTGACCAGAAAGCGCAATTATTCTTTTAT
>JBAZTA010000006.1:0-134931 GCA_041662125.1 Candidatus Omnitrophota bacterium
CCTCGATCTCATCGCCAACTTTAAACGGCTGGAATAAAATAAGCATGACCCCTGCCGCAAAGTTAGACAAGGATCCTTGCAAGGCTAAACCAACCGCAAGGCCTGCGGCACCAACTATCGCCACAAATGAAGTCGTTTCAACACCAAGTTTATTTAAAGCTGCAATAGCTACAAAAATCAAAATCAGATAATAAACGATGTTTTTCGTAAAAGACGCCAGCGTCTCATTAATTTTTGAGCGGCTCATCACCTGCCCGATGATCTGAGAAATCAGTTTTGCAACCCATTTGCCGATAATTAGAATAAGGATTGCGGTGACCACACTCATGCCATACAGAACAATATACCCTGTTACTTTATCAATGATCCCTTGCATGTTTCCTCCTGCGGCAGAAAGCCGCATACCCGCGCAATACCGCCGCAGTAAGCGGCGTACCCAGCCACACCAATTAGGTTGGGTGCGATTAGCGCGGGGTGGTACCTAAAAAATAGCATACTATCCTTTCTTTCAATGTGGAGTAATAGTAATCTTATCACCGGCGATCTTGGCATTAGGGACAATAACTTTTTTATTATCTTTGGCCATCATGATCGTCGAAAAGATCTGTATTTCTTTGACAATTCCGCTTGCCCCTCCTGCCTCGATCTCATCGCCAACTTTAAACGGCTGGAATAAAATAAGCATGACCCCTGCCGCAAAGTTAGACAAGGATCCTTGCAAGGCTAAACCAACCGCAAGGCCTGCGGCACCAACTATCGCCACAAACGAAGTCGTTTCAACACCAAGTTTATTTAAAGCTGCAATAGCTACAAAAATAAGAATTACGTAATAGGCGATATTTTTCGTAAAAGACACCAGTGTATCATTAATCTTTGAGCGTCCCATCACCTGCCCGATAAGACGGCTGCTTATCCGGGCGAGCCATTTTCCGACAATAAAAATGACAACGGCAGCAACTGCCTGCATTCCATATTGAATAACATATCCTGAAACCCTATCCATGATCTTTTCCATATTTAATTCCTTTCTCCTTCATAGTAACACATAGCCGTCCTGCATATTAATTTAAATTTTTCTTTTATGACTTTACGATAACCGATGCTGCCGCATCGAAGGGGTTAGTCCGCATGGCAAGAGAAAAAAGATAAGGGTAACTCTTATGTAAATGTTCCATATACGAAAGCCAATCCAGGATCAATAAACCATAAACCCTTCTCATGTCACCATTGAGGTGTTTATAATCAGCTTCCGGCAGGCCTATAAGAGTATTCCGGTGCTGCAATTCTTCAGCCAGATGAAAAACAGCCCAGAGTAACTCGGTAAAAGCTTCATGCTCCAGCAGGTTCGGGTTTTCCAGCAAGGTTAAGAAAAAACCCCTTTTAACGACCAGGAAATTGCGCAGCTCCTGCAGATCAACTTTCTCGGGATCAAGGGTATAGGCCCGGGACTTAACAATTGCTTTTACCTTTAGGAATTCTTTTGGTGACCACTCATTCGTCACGACCAAAAGCTTACTCAAAGACGCTACCTGCGTATCCATGAGGGAAAATGATTTTAAGAGCAGTGTGCCGGCTTCACTATAGAAAGCGCCCACAACCATATTCAACTTATTAAGCATTGAGCGTTTTTCATGGTTATTTAAAACATTATGAATAACCAGGGTAACCAATAATACTTCTATCGGGACAAACGCGACATCTAAGACTAAATAATAAAAAATATGATGGATATCCCTAAAGAGAAGGTAATGGATAAAACATATGGCAAGAGATGTAAAAATAAGGACTATACTTAAAAAGAATTGCCAACTGAATAATTTCAGCTTCATAAAACTATCCTTTTATCCTGTCGTTGCCGCGATGTTAAGGTTTTTTACCCCCAATTCATTCAATATATCTAACACGATAACCACATCCTGAAACCGCACTAATTTATCTGAATTCAAAATAACCGCTAACTCCGGATTACGATCAGCTAAACCTGCGATTTTCTCCTTCAACTCTTTTTTGGTCACCACATTTTTATCCAAATACATGACCCCTTCATTAGTTATGGTAATATTGACCTGCTTATTATCAATCACCATAGGAGACGCGCTCGCCGCTTCAGGAAGCTTGACTTCCAATTTCTTGACGCGCTGGGGGCTAAATGTATAGAGTAAACTAAAAGAAATAAAGAAAAATATAAACATGTTCAATACAATGTCAGTCATGGCGACTGATTCCAAGCTAAGGGCGTAATCACGTTTTCCGGATATCTTCATGCTATTCTCCCGTCCTTGGTCTCTGCAATCACTTCCAAGAGCTGGATACAATGATTGGTCAGGTCATTTGAAACAACTTTGATACGGCTGATAAAATAGTGGTAACATAAGTACAGCGGGATTGCCACGATCAAACCCGCAGCGGTCGTGATCATCGCCTCATAGATCCCGGAAGCCAAGGCGCTCACCGTGACATTAGCGCCAGACTGTTCCCATGACATAAAAGCGCGGATCAGACCGGTGATAGTGCCCAGAAAACCCAAGAGCGGCTCAATACTGGTGATTGAGACCAAAGCCCCCAGGTTCTTCTCCAACTTCTGCACCTGGTTGTTACCTGCCTGTTCTAATATTTTTTCTAATCGATCAAGCGGGAGATTGCGGCGTTCGATCCCTATTTTAAATATGATTGCCAGCGGATGACGAATGTTTTTATTACACAATTCAACAGCATCTTTTATCTTATTAGCTATGATACTCTTAAAGACATTCTGAATAAAATCAAACGTATCCATCTGCATCCGCCGAAAGACCCAAAACCGTTCAAGAACGATAGCCAAACCAACGATTGAACCGATAATAATCGGGATCATCACCGCCCCGCCTTTTACGATAAATGTAAACATTCTCTTCCTCCTCTAAATAAGTGGCAAAAGTTTTTAATAATTATGAAGGCAATCGCAATATCCTGAAATTACCTTATTTTTTATGGGAATTGATCAGAATCGATTTTGTATATTATACCGACACCAAGCGTTTATAGCAAGAAGATTCCATTATTTTAAGCTTATTTCTCCTCTACCACAAATAAACAGCTTTACACGCAGCTTACATAAATTATTTTATTGAGTTTTTTTAAGAATGATGGGACGAAGGTTTACGGTTCCGGGGCCGCCTCTGCTTCTGCCCGTGGCTATAATTCTGGCTGCGGCCAAAGGCACGTCCGGGGTTACGTCCGCGGTTATGTCCTGGGCGGGGCTTAACACCCTCTGGGGAAGACTGGCTGAATTCCTGTAAAGAAAGATCAAGATTCTTTGAGATCGGAAGCGTTGTCTTAATAAGTTTTTCAATATCACGGACATCACGGCTTTGGTCAGGCGTAGCGAAAGAAATCGCATGCCCTTTATGGCCCGCCCTTGCGGTACGCCCAATACGGTGCACATAATTATCCGCGTCTTCCGGAAGGTCATAATTAAGGACTAGTTCAATCCCGGTAACATCAATGCCTCTGGCGGCAATATCAGTAGCAACAAGTACCCGGTATCTGCCCGTTTTAAAGCCTTCCAACGCTTCACGGCGCTGCGCAAGAGACCTGTTAGAATGTATTTCAGCAGCCCTATATCCCATGCCTCTAATGACGGTTACAATCTTCTTAGCATTATGTTTAGTGCGGGAAAATAAGAGGACCGCCCCGTGGTACTGCGCTAATATTTTTCCTAAAAGCTGCTGTTTGGCGTCTTTTCTGACAATAAAAACTTCTTGAGTAACTCGATCCGCGAGAGTCCCGGAAGGCGCAATCTCAACGCAAACAGGAAGCTTCATATAACGAGAAGCCAAACCCATGATTTCCTTAGGGATCGTGGCTGAAAAAAGCATGGTTTGCCGTTCTTTAGGCAAATTACGCAGGATTTTCTCGATTTGAGGGGCAAACCCCATATCCAGCATCCGGTCAGCTTCATCAAGTACCAGCATCACAACATCTTCTAATATTACATTCCACTGGCTCGCATGATCAAGAAGCCTGCCTGGAGTGGCAATGATCACGCGGGGATTTTTACGCAAAGCCTGCACCTGGTCCTGCATCGAAGCCCCGCCAATAAGGCAAGCGGTTTTCATCCCGAAAGCATGAGCGACACCTTGATATGCTTCATCGATCTGAATTGCCAGCTCCCGAGTAGGAGCTAAAACAAGGCCTATACCTTTTATCTGCGCCAGGTTTTGCACCATCGGGATCGCGAAAGAATGGGTTTTGCCTGTCCCGGTCTGAGCGATACCAATAAGGTCTTTACCTTCTATCGCTAACGGGATCGCTTTCAATTGAATCGGTGTCGGAACCTTAAATTTTATGCGTTCTAAAAAATCAAGGATCTTTGGCGCAATACCAAGGCCGTAGAACCCATCATTTGGCTGGTTCGGGATCTGAGTAACAGTATCTGGATTATTCGTTCTATGTGGCATTTCTTATACCTACCTGTCTTCTAAAAATTATGTTTATACAACTATAAAAAAAAAGCCGCAAAGGTTAGTTGTCTTCCTTTACGGTTTAAGCTTTACTAATCTTCATCACAAAGATAGTATACCATGATATCTAAATTTGTCAAATACAATCTTTAATCACCCCTTTTAAACCGCCTGAGAGAGAAACTCGCTTATTCTTTCATCAACCTGCTTTTTTGCCCCTTGCGGCATCAAGAAATTATCCTCAAAACAAGGAGCTGCCTTTTTATAAAACACCCCCAGAGCGATCCGCGCGTCACGATCATAATCCCACTCCCTGATCTTAGCCTCTGCAAGGCTACGATCAGCAGGATCATGGCCTGATAATTCATACACCCATTTATCATAATATTCATACATATTATAATAGGTAACGCAGACCTGCAGCACATCTACCAAAGAAAACCCTTTATGGAGAACAGCTTCTTTAAAGATATTTTTAAGCAAATCCAGGCCATGCGATGTCCCCCGCGCAAGAAACGTTGCTCCGCTGGCAAGCATCACATCCAGAGGATTTAACGGGCGCTCCCGTGTCCCCTGCGGGGTTGAACGGCCTTTATACCCTAAAGGCGACGTAGGCGTGTATTGGCCGGTAGTTAAACCATAAACGCGATTATTATGAATGATCATAGTTATATCTATGTTTCTCTTGGCGGCAAAGATCAAATGCTCCATGCCTTCTCCATAAGCGTCTCCATCACCGGCAAACCCGATGATCTTCATCCCCGGCCGGGCGATCTTAATGGCTTCTGCGGGAGGAACCACCCTGCCGTGAAGAGAATAAAAACTGTTCACGTTAATATAGTCGGCGATCTTGGCGTGGCAACCGATACCGGAGACTAAAACGATATTTTCTAAAGGCAGGCCATCATCTACTAACGATTTTAAGACCATTTTTATAGCGGATAAAATCGCGAAATTTCCGCACCCCGGGCACCAGGTATTCACTGCCTGCGTGTTTAGATTAATCTCGCTCATAGCAATTCCTTTTCTACTCTTTCTTTGAGTTCATCAACGGAAAACGGCCTGCCGTCGGATTTCAAGACCCTTTTCTTCACCGAGATCCCATAACGGCTCATAAGCGAGGATAGCTGCCCGGTCGCGTTATTTTCGACACAGATAACTTCCTTTGCTTGGCGCAGGGACTGCTTTATTTCTTTCAGGGGGAACGGTGACATAACCACCACCTGCACAACTTTTAAACTAAGAAGTTGCGCTACTTCGCAACAAGCGCCTTTATTCGAGCCCCAGCATAAAAGGACGCGCGAGGCTTTTGGGTCTCCATAAACTTTCACCGTTTCATACGCCTTCAATTCTTCTGCCAAATGAGTTTCTTTGCGCAGCCTTTTTGCCTGCATCAAAGAACTTATTCCCGCATCTTCAATGGTAATGCCTGATTCATCATGCTCATAACTATTAACCTTAATGACCGTTCCTTTCTCAGGCGCAAAAGCTAACGGAGAAACTCCGGTTTCTGAATTGAAGTATCGTTTATAGGGAAGATCCCTATCCCAGAGCGGCAGCAGCTCTTTGAGAATAGGAGGAACCGATTGCATATCAAAACTAAACGCGCCTTCTGCCAAAGTTTTATCAACCAAAACAATCGCCGGTATCTGATACTTCCACGCCAGCTGCAAAGCAACCGCTGACCAGTAATATGCCTCTTCTGTATCTCCCGGAGCGGCTATAAAACGAGGGAACTCACCCTGGCCTGCATGTAACACAAAATTCAACTCAGTTTGCGAGGTATACGTCGGCAATCCCGTACTCGGGCCCGGCCTCTGGCCAACGACAATGACCACCGGTAGTTCAGCCATGCCCGCCAGGCTTAAGCCTTCAGTCATCAAACAAAAGCCTCCTCCTGAAGTTGAAACAGCTGTCTTCTCACCCGTATACGCAAACCCAAGCGCCATAAGAATAACACTGATCTCACTTTCAGGATGGATCACCTTAATCCCTCCATCCTCTGCCAGAGAAGCTAGAAAATGCAAGATCCCCGATGTCGGGGTCATAGGATAAGCAACAAAATTACGCAGGCCACCCTTTAAAAGGCCAAGGCCAACCGCTTCATTACCGGTAATAACAGGAACTTTCCTGGAAGAAAGCTCAGGAATTGTTACCTGCCTTTCTACCGCGCCAAAACCACGCAGCGCTACTTTAAGATTAAGATCGAATTCTTTATCGATTTTTTTCTTAAAAACATCTTCAAGGATCTCCCAGGGGATCCCGGCAGCTTTGCAGAAACCGCCGATGATACATGAATTACGCATGACTTCAGCGGCACCCTCTTCCTGTAATATACCCGCCACAGCAATACCCTGCCCGGATGATTGCGCAACAGAAGCATCATAGACAACACTTGCATTATTTTTCAATCTCCCCTTATGGAGATCAACGGTATCCTGGTTGAGCGCCAAAAGAAAATCTATTTGCTCATTATGACAGCAAATTTTGCGTTCAGAGGCCCTGATAAGCGAATACGTATGGCCGCCTCGTATGAGTGAAGGATACTCACGATAAACATAAATATAATACCCCAGCCGGTTTAACAGCCCCGCGATAATAGAACCGGCTTTATCGATACCAAAACCGGCTTTCCCTCCGATAAGAATTGAGATATCATTTCTTTTTAAAGGGATTTCCCTGTTTTCTTTTATTGGTTCTTGTATGTTTTGCATAATTTAGCTTTTATTACCGTAAAACTAGTAACTACGATCCCCTCCCTCTTAACAAATTTATCTGAAAAAACCAAAAATTAAAGCAATAAACCCGAAAATAAGATTTTCCATAAAGGAAATAACAGGATTCAAAAGGCGAGTAAAAAGCAGGAAAATTAATATAAAAAAACCATAGGGTTCAATTCTCGCGAGATTTTCTTGAGCTCGCTGGGGAAGAAAACTCATCAAGATCTTTGAACCGTCAAGCGGAGGTATCGGGATCAAATTAAAAGCGCCTAAGATAATATTAATCCTGACCACAACCGGCAATAACGTTGATAAAACAAGGTTCGTGCGAGGGCCTTCAAACTGTAATAAGATGAGCGCGGTCACCGCAATGAGTATATTTGCCGCGCACCCTGCCAATGACACGCTAAAAAGTGCTACGCGGGAATGTTTCAGCCGATAATAATCAACCGGCACCGGTTTTGCCCATCCAAAACCCACTAAAAAAAGCATCAAAGCTCCCATAGGATCAATATGTGATATCGGATTCAATGTTAATCTGCCGTATCGCTTGGCAGTGTCATCGCCAAAAAGATATGCTACAGCTCCATGCGCGACTTCATGCGCGATAATAGAATAGAGCAATAACACGGCAAGAATAAGAAATAAAACCGGATTACTAAAAAACAATGATATTAACCCCATACCGTATACTCCTTTTATACTTACCTTTATTATACCTTAGATTTCAACATTGTTAACAAACTTTTACATCACGATGGGTGTGTCGCTTTCTGCGGCGTGTGCTGCTTTCTGACCAGAAAGGGCGCACCCAGCAATCCTATATGCTGGGGTGCTGACTTACACCCCGCGCTGATTGGAAATTGCGCGGGTGTGCTGCTTTCTGCGTTACACCCGGCGCTATGTGGAAGTTGCGCCGGTGTTCCGCTTTCTGCTCAACACCCCACGCTAATTGGTATTGCGTGGGTGTGTGTCTTTCTGACACAAAAAAGCCCGGAACACTGTTACATGTTCCGGGCAATATTTTGGATTAAGATTATATTTTGACTACGTTTGTAGCCTGCTCGCCTTTAGGGCCTTTCTCGATTTGAAACTCGACTTGAGCACCCTCATCTAAAGACTTGTAACCTTCACCCTGAATTGCGCTGTGATGTACGAATACATCGCTGCCATTCTCAGGAGTGATAAATCCATAACCTTTTTGGTTATTGAACCATTTCACTATACCTTTTGCCATTATTTACTACCTCCTCTCCTCCTAAAATTATAGTAAATAATGACAGAATTAAAAAAAAACGCAAGGTTAGTACTCTAATCCTTGCGGCTTAAGACTTCTAATCTGTTATTTACTACAGAACTAAGTATACCCTATTTTCACGTTTTGTCAATATAAATCTTTTATTTTTTTTCACTTTAATCTCATAGTATCAGGAACGCTTCCTAAAGGAACATGCGCCTGTCAGCGTTTTCCTACAGAGAAAGCTTCAGCCAAATACTTACCTGTCCCATAATAAGTGCGAGTTGCCGGATTAAAACTAAATGGTTTTATTTTCCCAATATCAGGAACAACGCCTTTTTCCAGCATATCTTCATCAACCTTGATATCCTTGATTTCTCCGATAAATTGCGTATGCAATCCGATCTTAATTGTATTAATAAGCTGGCATTCCAGATTAAGGGAGAATTCTTTAATGTAGGGAGCGTCAACAATATCGCTCTTACAGGCAGTCAATCCGGTGACAGCGAATTTATCTTCATTCTTGCCAGAAACAATTCCAAAATAGTCTGCTTCTTTAATATGTTTTTCTGAGGGGATATTAATAGTAAATGCCTTGCGTTCCATGATATTACCGTAGGTAGTGGTGGCTTCCCGCAGAGAGATAGCGATACAGGGCGGAACTGAACAACATATACCGCCCCAGGCAACGGCCGTAGCGTTGGGCTTAGAGGATTTATTATAGGTTGCGACAATATAAACCGGGGTTGGAAAAACAATTGTTTTAGCTCCAATGGATTTCTTCATAAAAACCACCTACCTTACTATAAATATTTCTGAATTGCTGTTAAGATCTTCGAAGAAGCTTCTTTATCGCCCTTAACTGCGCCCACGCGCACATCGATCTGGGAAGTAGTATCGCTTATCCGGCGAATATCAATCCAGATCGTCTTACCATCGCTATATTTACTGAGGAGCTGGGCAATATTTTCCTGTTTTGTCTCTTTTGTAACCTCAAAGTTCATTGATTGAAGAGCTAACAGAGAAGCTTTAATCGCCTTATCGAACGGGGCGTTAACTTCCTGAGACAACTTTTCAGAAAGCCAGGCAGCAGTGCCTGCTCCACCAGCAGCGCCGGCTAATAAAGCGACACAACCGTACACATTCACTAAAATAAGAATCGCGCATACTACCCCTACCAATCGCTTAAATACAACCAATCTAGTTACATTGCCACTCATAAATACCTCCCTACCGCAGAAAGCGGCATACTTGGCTATCTTGCGTAGAAAACGCACACCCAGCAATCCGATATGCTGGGATGCGATAAGCCAAGGTGAAATATGCCCGGGTGTAATTATTACTATTATAATAGAAAATGGCGAATATTCAAGTTCTTAAACAAGAAGTTACACGGTTTTAAGACACTTAACACCCCCGCGCTAATCGGTATTGCGCGGGGTGTGCGGCTTTCTGCCTTACACCCGGCTTTATTGGAAAGACGCCGGTGTGCGGCTTTCTGCCGCAAGACCGGGTCTTGTTCGATTATTTTAACCTGAGTTCGGAATTTGTGGCGCCGTCGTTTAAAATAACCATATCTTTTTGAATCTCAACGACGGTATTACCCCCCACTCTTTCTCCAATACCGACAACAACGTCATCGATTATTGCCCGCGGAGATTTTTCATCCCAGATTATCCCGGTCAAGCCCGATAAGCCACCGCTATTGAAAGAAAAAATGTTTCTCTTAAAAGAAGAAAAGCCCGTTTTCTTTGCGCGCCGATCCACCGGAGACATCAATTTCTCTAATCGGGCATTCTGCGCAAAATAACTACCTTCTGGTGTTAAAGAAATACCGCCCTTTCCTTTTACGGGTACGCTAATCCCACGCATTAAGCTTAAAATACCAGCAGCTCCTAAAATAATTAAAATTATAATTTTTTTGTCCTTCATTTTATTATTTACCTGCCTCCCAAAAGATATATATCTAAGACCATATCTACTTTTAGTTTCTTTTCATTTTCTATATTTAAGGCTGCCTCAAAACTCTTAACCTTTATTACGCTTCTTTTTAAATTTGCCAGCGTACCAATAAAAGACGCGAATTTCTGCTCAGGCGCGCTCATAGTTATCTCCAGCGGCAATATCTTGTAAAGCAACTCTTTCTCGCTTATTATTTCCCCGGGCTTTATGGAAATGAAATTGATCCCCCTCAATTTTCCGTGTTGTGTCAATTCAGCGATCGCAAGCGACACCTCATCTTCCGTAATAATCGCCCTATCTTCTAGCGTCATATCGGTTTGTTCTATGGCGTAACGCGCACCTTTTAAATACTTCTCCACGGCTTTATATTCCAAACAGCTTACCTTAAGCTTTTTTATTAACGGCGCATAAAGGGAAATATGTATCACAATTACAATCAATGCGATTGCGATCGATATACCTAAAGCCATTTTTCTCTGTATGAATTCAAATTTATTCATTGTATTAATCGATTTTGCATTTTAATTCAAATTCAATGCCACCGTTGTCTCCCTTATTCTTGCTCTCGACCAATTTCACATTACTAAACAACCCTTTTTCTAACGCGAGTATAAAATGGGCAAGTATTTGCTCACCGTCCTGAGCTACAACAGCCCCTTCCATAGTAATTAAATTATCATTCATTTTAAGATGCGTGATATACGCTTTATCAGGGATCAGGTTTGAAAGTTCGATAAAAACGTCTTCCCATCGGGGCTCCTCAACCAATATCGCGGATGCGAAGTTCTGCGCTTCTACTTGCTTTAACTGCGGCTGTAAGCTGGAAAGCTCCAGCTTCGCAACAGAAATCCCTTTCTCGAAATTAGCCAGCTGTATTTTCATACCTATATAGGTGAGGATAAAAATAAGAGCAGCCGTTATTGCGATACTTTCGATGGTTATCCTCTTAAGCATTCTCCCTGCCTCTTCTTTCATTACAACAGGAAGAAGATTAAGCCCTTTTCCTTCACTTAAAGCCGCACCTATTGATAGCGAAAACCGATGCGCATCCTTGCCTCTTTGGCCTATCGCCTCTTGTGCGTCCTTTAAGCCTGTTAACGGATCTCCCAGCCTGACTTCTACGCCTAATCGTTGGGCCAAGTATTTTATAATATCCCCCAACAAAGCGCCCTCTCCGGAGACAATAACCGAGTCGATCTTGCGCCCCACACCTTCTTCTTTATAATAATCAAAACTTTTTTCTATTTCGACTGCCAATCGCTCCAAAGGAATACGCGCCATAGAAAGAATCTGCATTGAGGAAATTTCATCACTCCTTTCAGGAGATAAAGTACTCGTCAAAACTTTAGTAAAATCATATTCTTTGACAGGTATCTTACGATTAAATACAAAATCCTTTCCTTTGCAGACGATTAATTCCGTATCAAATTCTCCTATATCAACAAAACATTGGGTTTCCCCTTCCTTAAAGTAGAGACACTCTGCCAATTTCTGCAATGCGTAAGAAAAAGGAACAAAACAAGACGATTTTACGCCTGCCTTTTCCAGCAAGGATAAATATTTATTGACTGTTTGCTCGGGGCTTACTGCGACTATTAATTCGTATTTCTTGATGCCGTTCTCAATAATCTCTCCTAATATCTCAAAATCGAAAATAAACTGGTCTATCGAGAACGGAAAATAGTTTTTCGATTCTAATTTTACACCTTCACACAGTTCCGCCTTGGGCATGTAAGGCGCTGTTACTTTTCTTAGTACGGTTTGAGCACAATTAATGCTCACTATGATTTTGGCTTTATGTATATCAATACCTCTTAATAATACCTTTAAAGCCCCTATCATTTCCTGCTCATTGACGCCAGCATCCCCGCCAGCCTGTTGAAACTCTTTTAAATCAATCCTAAGCAGATGCAGTCCGTCATCCTTCTTTACGAACTGCGAAACCTTGATCGCAGAAGAACTGATATCCAGGCCGACAATTAAATCTTTTCTGAATATTCCCATTAAATCCATTTTCTCTACACCTTTAAGCATAACCGGTTAAATAGCCGGAACTATCTCGTTCCAATCTATCTGGTTGTATGCCGTTGGGGCCCCATCAGCTACAACTACCAGCCCGTCATGAATTGCCATGGTCCGTTCAATCTTTCTATTCATCACGCTCACTGTTCCTGTTGAGGTTATTTTTGCTCCTATAGCCTCTAAAGTCGCAATTATGACACCAGCGTTCGCGCTAATCCTGGTAACTCTCAAACGAAGGTATTTAACATTAGATACAGCCGTAAATTCATGAGTCACATCATTTACGTTATTATTAGTTTTCGTAACCACCGTCGTATACGTTACATTATCAGGAGAAACTTGCCACGTATAGTCCACAGGCCTGCGTGATGCAGAGGCCGTTGGCACTATAAAACGAACTTTATTTATCGTCAATTTATATGGGAAAGTAACGGTAATGTATTGCGGTGTCCCCACTGACGGCCTTGCCGAAGATTGCCAATACGTCGTAGCTGAATTGTCTATAGCAAGGCCCGCCGCATGGCTTGCCGCGCTTGAAGAAGCCGTAACTGTTGCATTGTGAGATGCCAGGCTCCAGTCCCATCGTTCGACTTTCAAGGTATAACTTCCGGCGCCTAAGTTTTCTGTGGTAGCAGAAGTTACCCAATTTTCACCCTTGCCGCCTGATGCAACAGGAGTCTTAAGATTCCATACAGCCTTTTGAATTCCGGCTTCAGCAAGCCATAATGCCCGGGAACTGGCTATGCCATATCCTGACCCTTTGGTCTGAACAGATGTCATATACAAAAAAGATGCTGTAATAACAGTTAACGTTATCATAATGATAAATGTAAGTATAAGTACCATGCCTTTTCTATTCACAGATTCCTTGGCCTAATTGCTGTCCTTGAGCGTATCGTTTCATCGTTCCTCTTCAGGCTTAAATCGATAGTAATCAACGTGCCGCTTAGTGATAAGTCTGAAGTGGATGGGGGCAGTATATCAATCATTTTAACATCCCCCGAACCATAGGTAAACGTCCCACTGATGCCTCCGGTAAGTGAAGCTTTGCGCAACTGATAAGCACTTTTATTAAATGCAGAGGGATACGAATCAGCTGCATTATAAAGATAATAAATATAATAACCAACCTGGTCAGACGAGAACCGTATCTCATCATTTGAACATTGGATCGCCCGTGCATCCCGTAAATCCCGGACTACCTCTTCAACGCCCCTGTCAATGTTTATATCAATGCCCGCCCTCGTTTCCTGACTTGACCAGCTCAATAATATTACCCTGAGCACAGAAACAAGGACCGAAGTCAAAATAACAAGCATTGCAATCGTGATCATAAGTTCTATTAATGTCAGCCCGCCTCTGCTTGTTCGCATTATCATTAGTAATTTGCTACAAGAGTCATTACGCTTACGTTAGTCTGTCCGCCTTTAGTATCCCAGGAGACGGTTACATCTACTTGTTTAAGATTCGTCTGAGGGACGGTTACTGCTACTTGCCTTTGAAACGCAGAAAATCCCGATACCGCAGACTTAACTTCACTGGCAACATTCGCATACGTTTTATTTTTAATGTCTTCCATCTTCTCCTGAGCAAGGTTCAGGGCTAATTCCACACTCTCAAAATCACCAGAGGTAAATATCCCTGAACTAAACGCTCCCACGATCGATAGCACGCCCACGGTAAGAAGAAGAGTTGCAATAAGCACTTCTAAAAGTGTAAATCCATTCTTTCTACGCTTCATGGAATATTTCACTTATTGTTGCCGTTAACGCCACAGCAGTAATACTATACTAAACGAAGCTTTATGGTTGCGTATCTTTCGTAGTACCGTTAGTAACATAAATACAGCTTGAGCCGTTAGTTTCGGTAATAACTCCCGCCGTTGATACTGCGGCGCTTCCATTAGCACCGACACCAACAGAATAAATAGCATAATACTTAACCGGAGTTGCGCCATCAGTTGCATACCCATACTGAGTTGAACTGCTGAAAGGATCAGTCAACGCGCTACCAATAATATTAGGAGCAGCAGCGGTAAGGGCAGTTTGCCAGGTAGCTCCGGAAGCCGGATAGGCATTATTATTATGGATATAGTAACTCTCAACAGCAGATTGAAGTGTCCTTAACTCACCCTTTGCCTGAGCAATCCTGCCTTCATCTTGCATGCCCCTGAAACGAGGCAAAGCAATACCAACCAAAATAGAAATTACGGCAATTACGATTAAAAGCTCCATGATAGTAAAACCTTTTCTTTGCAACATTTTACCCTCCCTGTTTAACGTCTCAGCGTTTTTACCATATCAAAAATAGGCATAAGCATTGCTGCCATAATCATTCCAACCATAGACCCCATAACAACTAAAAATATCGGTTCGATAAGAGTGGTTAATTTCTTGACTGCATAGCCTACGCTGATATCATAAAAATCGGCGATTTTATTAAGCATCTCGACTAAACTTCCGCTTTCCTCTCCTACTGAAACCATTTGAACGACATTTGCGGGAAATTCACCGCTTATTTTCATCGGCTCAGCCATCCGCTCGCCTTTCTCAACACTTTTTCGTATGTCTACAATAGCACGCATCAGTATTTCATTCTCAATCACCTCCTTGGTCAGATCCAATGCCCCCAAAATAGGAACCCCGCTTCCTAAAAGAGTAGCTAATGTCCTTGTAAATCGTGAAATATATACTTTTCGGTATAACGGGCCGATGACATACATGCGCAACTTTAATTTGTCACGCAAATATGAACCCTGCGTTGTCCCCAAATAGTATCGTAGAGCAACCAACAGGCCAATAAAAAACATAACGAATAAATACCAGAAACTTTTAAGAGCTATACCGGTTTTATATACGATTAATGTAGGGAGAGGCAGTTTGAGCCCCGCCCTTACATATATCTCGGAAAACTGAGGCATGATAAAGGTAACGACAAAAAGCATAACTGCAATTCCCGCGCAAAGAAGTATCATGGGATAAAAAAGCGCGCCAGTAATCTTTTCCTTAATGTCATGTTGTTGTTCAAAGAAATGAGCATACCGCATCAAAACAACATCTAATTTCCCGCTTTTTTCACCTGAATTTATCATATTCACGAAAAGCTTACTAAATATTCCTGGATACATTGCAAAAGCCGCAGAAAGATGACGCCCCGATTCAACCTGCCTGCCAACATTATCAATTGCCTCTTTTAAGCTTTTGTTTTCTATCTGTTTCGAGAGTGTATTCAGGCTCGCTAAAATGGTTATACCGGCATTAATAAGATTGGACAGCTGAAAATAAAACATAAGCATATCAGTGGAATTAATCCATTTAAATTTACCGAATATGCTTCCCGCCTGGCTTACTGCCGAAACTTCAGAAACATAGGTCGTCATATAGTTCAGCTTATGAAGTTCAGCAATGAGCGCTTGTTTGTTTGCAACCTCCATAGTACCTTTAACAGATTTACCGGCTGAATCTCTGGCTTTGTAATTGTAAAACGGCATCAAACCTCCTGCCGCAGAAAGCGGCACACCTGCGCAATACCTATTAAGCGCAGGGTGTAAGCAGTAAACGAAACACATCGCTGTAAATATATCCTACTGTTTAACTTATCGGCATTACACCGTATTTACTTTAGCAAAATTTTCGCTCAAAAAAACAATCAGTAGCGTATGAACAAGGCATAAAATAAGAAAGGCCGTGATCGATACTACCAATCACAGCCTTCTTTTATAGCTATTCGCTAAAATTAAGCCTTAGTTATGTGGAGAACTTAGAATCAACAAG
Organism: Candidatus Omnitrophota bacterium; assembly: GCA_041662125.1. Lineage (GTDB taxonomy): Bacteria > Omnitrophota > Gorgyraeia > Gygaellales > Profunditerraquicolaceae > JBAZTA01. The sequence continues at coordinate 16,157 of JBAZTA010000006.1, forward strand.
CACTAAAGCTTCTTTTATCTCAATCGGAAGGTCGTCAAGCGGCTCATTAGCTTCCTGCCACTGACAGATCTCAACTAATGCCACGATTAAATCGTTCAAATAGGTGTTTACATCACCTTTTTGCATACATGCGGCCATAAATTCTTTGATCCGCTGGCCAGAAACCACAATACCGCTATCAGCCATATTTTTGATCTGTATCATTTCATCAGCAAGGTTCATCTTATCAAGTGCTGCCTGGCTCAATACCGGAAGGGTAAAATTCAATCCATTAAAACTCCCCATGGGTTTAATCACCAATGTCCTGTCAATGCCGCCAGCGAAATCAATACCACCTTTTTTAAACGGCGGCTCACCAGTCTTTATAATAGGAGATGCTGAAGCAGAACCTTTCTGTTCCTGATCATTAGCTGGATCGTTAGTTTTTGCAGCAGGCTCAAACTGCTCAAGCGGCAGCTGCGGATCAACTCTGAGAAGCTCGAGCACCTTTTGACGTTGCTCTGCAGGCAAACGCCCTAATAATGGGTACAACGCGTTTAATTGTTTATCTTGTTTTTGTTTTAACTCACTTTTCAATAAATCTTTAGCTGGCTGAGTTAAATCAGCATCATTGATCTTTTGCGTTACTTCCGCGACATATGCGTCAATATCTTGAATGCTTGATTGAGGAACAAGAGCGATCTCTGAGCGTATTGCTGCCCTCGCCTTGCGGGCTGCCTCTTGAAGTTTGCTCTTTTGAAGCGCTGCTTCTTTTTCTTCAGCAGAAAATACCGGTTTTGTCGCATTCTGATATGCTGCTGCCACCTTTTTTATGAGCTCTTCTTTCTTAGCATCAGGTAAGACTGAATCAGCGATCAAACCTTCAATCAAAGCTTTGGTTTGCTCTACTGCAATAGTATCCCTGCCGCTGCCTGGTACATACGTTAACAGATCATTGAGCCAATCATTTATCTCATTATTTTCCCGGATGGCTCTTATTTGACGAATAGCTTCCTTGACAGCACTTTTTTCATCTTCATTCAGCGTTTCCCCCTCTTTCCCATCTAAGGCCTCGCTTGCTAAATCATACGCTGCCCTAACATCTTCCGGCCGTGAGGCTGCGGACATTTCCTGCGCTAAATCTTTTATCGTCTCAGGAGTATTCCCCGGGATCACTACACCTAATATCACTATTCCTGTTTCTTTCATTGCAGCTTTTGCGGCTTGCCGCTGTTTAGCTTGTTCAATAGCTTGCGCTGCTGCTCCGCGGATGATCTCTTCTATGGCTGCGCGGTTATCAATTGTTCTCCCGTCGATTACCATAGTCTTAATCGGCCCTTTATTTCCATGTAATATCTGCAAAGCATTCTTTTGCGCATCCAAGATCTGCTGTTCGTTCCTGTTTTTGGTAAACATATTGTTAACAATCCGCTTGATCTCTTTATTAGCCTTATGTTTATCTAATTCCTTCATCCAATTTCGTGGAGCCGAAACTTTTACCGTACGTTTTTCATCAGTACCTGGCATTAATTCAGCTTTGCGCTTCTGGACAGCTTCATCAATGGCTTTCATTATTACATCCGCAGCTTCTTGCGTCAGCAATTCATCAGCGACATCCCTTCCCAATAGCGTTGCTGCAGAATCCCTGATTTGTGTCACATCCTCAACTGTTTGGGCTTCATTAATGCCCTGTATCATTGTTAAAGCAAGCGGCGGTAATCCTTCTGCCAAAGATGCGCCAGCATTATCTGAACCCGGAGTATTGACAACCTTATCCACAGCCGGAGCTTTATTTTCTCCCTCGCCTTCCTGCTTTTTATCTTTCCACAATCCAAGGCCTCTCCAAAAATCAGCAACAACAGCAATGCCTCCCCGGATCATCGCCTTAAACGGATTAACCGTTACCATCTGGTCAGTTGCATCACTTACCGTACGCACTGCCTGAAAAAATACTTCTTTCAAAAGCCCTGTCTTCTCACCCATCAAAGCCCAAACGCTTGAGCCGCGCCTGGCATGTAAATAAGAAAAAAGCGCGTTGGTCCTATTTTTGGCCGCTCCCAATCGAGGATCATTAAGCAAAAGGTTTAATATCTTTTCCACCTTTTGTGCTTGAGTCAATCCGTGGTCACGATAAATCCCTAACACATCCTGCAAAATAAGATTAAAAGTCTTACCATCAACATTCAGATACCCTTTATAGTACTTTGTAAAATAATTCATGAACCGAGCTAACGCCTGCGGATCAGCAGGATTAGTTAAACGTTCTCCAAATACTGCGATTAAATTTCTTTTTATTGCGGAAGTATTCCATATTGCCTCAAGTAAGGATTTCTCCAAATCATTGGTCACACCATTTACTTTCTTAATCCCGCTTGTCTTACAGTAATCCCTTACGATATGCCATACCGTAGGCTGTTTAACTCCGGGATTACCCACCTGCGCTTCAAAATACGCTTTAAATTGAGCCGCTTTACCAGGCCCAAGCAAGCGCAGTATTTCAGCGTTAAATCCCTGATCTTGCCATAATGCCGCAACAAATTGATCCTGCCAGTTGCTTACGTTTATTTGCGCGAGAGTGACATCTCCTATGTATTGTTTAAGCGCATCAGCAATCGTATGGTTAGACATTCGTGAGACATCAACTAATTCAATTAGTTTTGCTAAATCCATCCCTCCGGCATTGCCTGAGAAAACATAAGCGATCGTTTCCTGGGTTTGCGCGGCGCTTATTCCCTTACTGATCAAAAACTGCTCCAAAAGAGCCTTATTATTCAACGCACTATAATGCTGCGCCATCAAAGTACCAAAATCCGCAGTTACGGCCTTAAATTCTATTTGCGCGTGAGTTGTATCTTCTAAGAATTTCCGAAAAGCATTGGCGATCCTGGTATCAGGACTATTGATAAATTCCGCCAATTTATTGGTATTAAGTGTTCCCGGAGCCGGAGCCAGTTGGCTGATAAGATTGCTGCCATCGGTTATCCCAGCGTCGCTTAAAACCCGCGCCAATGTCCCCGAACTAATCTTAGCAAGAATATTTGATTTCTGCGTTGCCAGGAAATTCAACAAAGTATTCGTGGTAGTTGATCCAGGAGTAGGCGCAAACCATGACAGGCCTGCCAATAGTGTCGCCGGGATCAATTTCATTGCCAGAGGAATAATTACAAAACTGGTTACACCAAATACAACCCCTCCGACTGCCAAAGCAAAAACAACCTTCACCGCAATTTCTTTTCTTTTAGCGGAGTTATACGCCTGAGTATCTATTACGTCTGCCCTTGATATTTTAGTTTGAGCGCGGGCCATTTTAATCTCATCAGTTGTCAGCGCAAGATCCCGCATTACTTGATTAACCGCATCCCAAAGTTCTTTCCTTAAAGCCTCATCGCTTTTTGTTTCATGTGAATACTTGAATAAGGTTATTGATTGCCTGCTCTGTTGCTCCTGTTCCTGCAATTCCTGATAATCTAATATCTTGCCAATTAATGCCAAAGCCTTATCTTTATCAGTGCCAACAGCCTGTAATTCTTCAATCGTCTTGGCAACATCCAGCTTCTGGGCTAATGTTGCTTCTAACTTTTTATCTAATCCTGTGCGCTCCTGATTTGAGCGGCCTAAAAGGCCCATGTTATCACGCAACTCAGCCTGGATCTTACTTTGATTGACTTCCGTATTAGCCCTCAGCGCTGTTATGATCAACCCTGCGGCGATCGCAGGCACTGCAACAGGCCAACCTGCTAACCCGAGGCTGACGATTTTAACTATACCGAATATGACTGCCCCATAACCTAAAATACTGATACCGGAGGTAACAATAAACGGAGTAGTCAACGGCCCGAATATACGGCTGCGCTGCATTACATTCATAACAGCGGCAATAGCGCGGTTCCACCTGCCGGCAATCTCCGGAGTTTTGATCGCAACATCTTCACCATCAGACAAATCGACAGAAAGCGCGATATCATTTGTCGCAAGCGAAGAAGTATCCCGGTTACTCCACCCAGCTTTCATAGTGCGCGCTGCCTGCAAAAGATTGCTCCCTAAAACATCACGGTCTTTATTCTTGCCGAAAATATCAAGGAGCCGTTGAGTAAAAGCGAAATCATCGACATTATTTTTTATGTAATCAACAAAAAGTTGTTTTATGTCTTCCAGTTGAGTCCCGGTTACCGGCGTGGTACCCACAGCCTTACCCGTCAATTGACCGTATACATTTTCCTGGATGGTATCGGCAAAAGCAGCCAACATATCGATAAATTGTTCCGGCGACTCCATATTTCTTAAAAGTCCCACTGCGACATTACGGTCTCCCAGCATATTCTCTAATTCTGTAATTAAGGCATTCAACTCATTTCTGGCTTCCGCGCTATTCCAGTTATTTATTATGGAGACTAACCTTGTTTGATATTCAGTGGCAAATTTTTCCCTCAGAGGTGCTGCCCTGAAGCGGGAAAAAGCTCTTTTCATTAATTTTGACCAAAAACCGCCTGTCTGCAAAGAGGCATTAAAACGTTCCTCGGCAAATGCTTGAGCAATGCTTCTGACTTTATGGATAGCGTTAAGAACTGTAGCTTTTACCGTAGTCCCGCCCGAACCATTATTACCCGTATCATCTTCTGTCTTTTTAGCTACAGCTAAAAGCTCTTCGTTATGTTTTACAATAACAGGCTCATCGATCCCTTTTTGTTTACTTTCCACCAATCCGCTCAAACCTTCTCTGGTAGATGGCGATAAGGTGACCTTTAATTTATCTTCTATCCTTTTAATTACCTCTGCGGCATCAGGAGCTGCAGATTTCATTAATGGCGCGCCTTCAGTAACCCCTTCTACCTCCGGGCTCTGAAGTATCTCTAAGAGTTTTTCAATCAAATGCCCAATCTCTTTGGTCATTTCATTCGCTACTGTATACGGTGAAGGTGTAGGCTCATTCAACGTATCTATGAGCTTTCCCTGATCTAAGATTTTTATTAATTCTGCTTTTAGTTGGTCTAAAACTTCTTTTTTCTCAGCCTGGCTTATTCCCGGTTGCATTACCTGTTCGACCAATTTCCTCATTCCTTGAAGAGGCGCCATAAATGCCATAGGAAATTTCTGAACTTCTTTCTTATTTAAATAGCTATCGATAACTTCCAGCAGCTGCTTACCTGTAACAACGAAATCTTCTCCTGCTTGCGCGGCTTCTACGGCAGGCTGCATATAGGTGGGCATCGCGGCAATGGTAACACCTGTGGCATCATCAGTGACATTGACCACATCAAGAGCGTCCCGCACCGCATCATGCGCAAGCTGTTGCGCTGCTTCAGGGGGGACCCCTTGAGTCTCTAAATCAGAAACTAAACCATCAATAAGATCATAATAGTTAATTGCCCCACGGACAAAACAAAGCTGCAGCCAAAAAGATTCTAATTGGTCACCCGGAGACTGCGCCCGCATAATTCCATCTGAATAGTGAGGATCCTTAAAAGGGTGCTTTAAAAAACCGGTGTTTTCTGATGTGGAAAGATTGGGAACCGCGTATTTTGCAGCATAACTATTCTTTATCGCTTCCCTTACCTGCTGCCTCCATTGCTCAATATTAAGCCCCGGTAAGATCTGTTGTTTTATCCCGCTTTCCTGCACTAACCCATGGATTTCGATCTTCGGATTTATCATTTTCGTAAGAACAGCCAAGAATGGCGGAAAGGTGCAATAACCGCTGTCCACAAACATGACCTTTTCGGCGCTGGCGATCCCGAGAGATTGTAATTCTTTCTGGATTTGTTCGATCTTATCTTTAAAGTTTTTATCCTGAAGCATTTTATTTTTTATAAACTGTTCGAATTTAAGATAAAATTCTTCGCGTGTAACCCCGGGCGTATTCGCTATTGATTGAATCGCACTCTTTATCTCACTATAAAAATCTTTAAAGGTCGCGTTTCTGCCGCTGATATAATACAAGAAAGCATCAACGTCTCCCTGAATAATAAGATTTAAGGTATTATGCGCTGAAGCAAGTAACCCCGAATCCCGGGGAATACCTACAACTCTAAAGGCTCCATTCTGGTAAAAAAACATTTCTTCGCCGTTCCAGGCTGCCATAGCAGAGGCGTAATGCTGCTGGCTGGAGCCGTTATTGACCCTACTTATCAGTTCATTCACCTGATTTTCAACTTGAGTTCTTTGTTGAGGGTGTTTGGCGATCAGAATGTCTGCAATTTCTTTGATTGCTTTTTCATGGATATCGTTTAAGAATTGCTCCCGTTCTGCTAAAGTCATTTCTCCATCTTTGACCTTCTGCCTTAAGGCGACCATTTCCTGGGCATAGCCGGATATTACCTGCCAATAAACCTTCTGCAATTCCTCCTGAGTAATAACCTCATCCTCTTGCTTTATAAGTTCAGGTAATGCTATCGGGCTTCCCGCGGTTGAGCCCTCTTGAGAATTACCAGCTATTCTCTGGTCAAGTAAACTACGTTGCCCATTACCAGAAGTTGTTATTTCAGGGCCATTGATGCCCAACTCCATCAACTCTGTATTCGGCAAACGAGCACTTAAGGGACTGGCTCCCTGAAGGCCATTTATCGAAATATTTTTCGTAACATCAATTCCTCCGCTGAAATAACTGCGGATCACCTGGCCGGTAGGAGTATAAACAGGCTCTTTAATATTGTATTCACCTTCAGCAAATGATTTTTTGTAAGCCTCAAAATAAGTATTCTTGGCCCAATTACCCTTGGAGATTAAATTACTGAGGTCTCTTTTGTCGATACGCGCGGCATAGCTTGAATTTTGTCCTGCAAAACGTATCTTAAACCAGCGCGATAAAACAAGCGAATAATACACCTGGCGTAACGCGGCATAGCGTTTGGAAGCATTAACCTCTTTAGTTAATTTAGGTATGATGATCTCGCGGATAAGCTCTGAAGAATATTCATTCAATGCCTTTGCCCGTTCATCTTTAAAATTGTATTGTGTTGAATCCTTTAAATAATCCTGCTCCAGCATGACCTTGAGCGTGGCTTTATATATATAAGCGCTATCCTGGGCCTCACGGACAATGATCTCATTCGGGACGATCCAAGGCCGGGTCAGTGTAGGAATATTGACATTTTCCATCCCATATATTTCTGCCGCTTTTTTATATAATTTATCCCAATAAAGCTTTCCTTCAGAAGTTTCCGGAGAGGTAAAGAGTGCGGTATCTTTTTTAAGCTGTAGATCAGCTTCGAGCATGATCTTGCCAACATCAGTATTCTCAAGGTCTTTATCTATGATCTCATCAGAAGCATCAGGCCTTAAGTTAACCCAAAAAGTACTATTCGGAAGGCTTAAGCCTATTAAAAAGTAATCTATAAGGACCTTAGTTGTATCCTGGAGTTGGATACCGGCAACATCTTTACTGTCTCCCTTATCCAAAAGAACCCTGATATTATTGTTTCCAGCGTCATAAGAAAAATAACGCAGGTGCATTGGCCGGAATTTATCAATGACAAGATTAGAATTCATCTTGTGCAAATAACCGCCCACATTAAGTTCAGCGGCAACTTGCGCAAAACCTAATTGCTGAAACAATAAACTGAAGCTTATAACTATTGCCAGAATTCGACGGACCATTGAATAATCTCCTTTTTTGGGATTTAAAAGTGAAATTTGATAAGAAATAATGTATTATGATAAATATAACCTATAAACGGGTGTTTTTCAAGGCGTTACGAAGGGTTTTTGAAAGCGTTTACACAAAAGCAAGACCCGTGCACGGAAAAAAGACCCGGTCTTGGATTGCAATTTCCCGTTATAGATAAGACCGGGTCTTAAAATGGAAGACTTAAAACTTATTTATTTCTCTTTACCTATATAATAGGTCCTTTTATTCATACCGCAGCGCTTCGATAGGGTCAAGTTGAGAAGCTTTTTGAGCGGGCCAGAGGCCAAAGACGACTCCAACGACTAATGAAAATGTCGTGGCAAGAACTATTGAAGCAGGCGCAACTCTTACTGCCCATCCGGCAAACATAGTTATTAAAACCGCGGTCCCCGTTCCAAATAGAATACCTGCCACCCCGCCAATAAACGACATTAAAACCGCTTCAATAAGAAACTGCACCATAATATCTTTATTATTAGCGCCTATCGCCTTACGCAGGCCGATCTCACGGGTACGCTCAGACACTGAAACAAGCATAATATTCATAATACCGATACCTCCGACTAAAAGCGAAATAGCGGCAATCGACCCCAATAACAGCGACATTGTTTTAGTTGTCGCTTCAAGAGTATTCTTAATATCAGTCATGTTACGGATTTCAAACGAATCTTCCGCGTCTTTCGGATTTAAACGGTGTTGTTTTATAATTACTTCAGATATCGATTCTTGCGCAGATTCTATTAAATCAGGGCTTTTTGCTTCCACATAAATAGTATCAACATATTCTTTTCCGAACACCCGATACATTGCGGTCGTGATCGGGATAAGCGCGTTATCATCCTGGTCTCGAAACGTACTTGCACCCTTACTCGGGAGCACGCCAATAACCTTGAAATTATTCAGGTTTATCTTTATCATTTCACCGACAGGATTAGCATCTCCAAAAAGCTCCCGGACAACTGTTGTTCCCAGTAACACAACTTTATCCCTGGCTCTAATTTCATCTTCAGTAAAAAGCCTGCCTACTTCAGGCATTGAAGCGCGCATGGCCGCATAATCTATTCCCACCCCTTCTACCTGCGTACTCCAATTTTTATTACCGTATACCATCTGGCCTCTTCCTGTCACTGAAGCACTTACCCTATTAACTTCATCAGAAAGTTGTTTAATAGCAGTAACATCCTGCAGCGTCAAGCGAGTTACCGTACCGCTCTCTAAGGCTACACCATGAATGCGAGAAGATCCGGGCCTGACCACTAAAAGGTTAGAACCCAATGATGCAAGTTGTTTCTCAATTGATTCTTTCGCGCCAGCGCCGATCGCAAGCATCGCGATCACCGCAGCCACACCGATCAATATCCCCAGGATAGACAAAAATGACCGCATTTTATGGGTTACCATTGACACCGCTGCCTGACGCAGGTAATCTAAGAATTTGGTCCCCCGGGCGAGTCTTTCTGGCTCAGATAAAACAACATCAATGATAGAATCCGCCTGACTTTCAGGCAGGCTCTTTATTTCTGATGATTTCTTATCAGAAATAATCCGGCCGTCACGCATAAGAATGATCCGCTTGGCAGCAACGGCAACTTCATTTTCATGGGTAACCATGACAATGGTCTTACCTTTACGATTAAGCTCCTTCAGAATAGAGATAATTTCTTCCTTACTTTTTGAATCAAGGTTACCGGTAGGCTCATCCGCCATCAATATTAAAGGATCATTCACCAAAGAACGCGCGATCGCCACGCGCTGCTGCTGTCCGCCGGAAAGCTCATTAGGGCGGTGAGTCATTCTGTCAGAGAGGCCTACTTCCGCGATCTTCTGACGGGCCTTTTCCAAAAGAGCGCGTTTACCGGCATAAATTAAAGGCAGCGCCGCATTCTCTAAGGCCGTCATACGAGGAAGAAGATGGAACTGTTGAAAAACAAAACCTACCAGCCGGTTTCGTACCGCGGATAATTCTTCATCAGTAAGTTTATTAACTACCCTCTTGCCCAAACAGTATTCTCCGGAATCCGGCCTGTCAAGTAAACCTAACAAATGCATAAGTGTCGACTTCCCTGATCCCGAAGGCCCCATGATCGCCACAAACTCACCGGGGGAAATAGTCAAAGAAACATCCTCCAGAGCACGGACTTCGATATCACCCATTTGATAGGTCTTATACACATGTTTTAATTCGATCATTATCTTCTGCGCCCCGGCATAAAGGGATTCTTGCCTGTTGAATTCTGGGGAAGTTTATATTGCTTTGATCTTACCATTATCCGGTCATTCTGGGTGACCCCGGAAAGCACTTCTACATTCTTATCATCAGAAACGCCTAGTTTAACGCGTGAGCGTAGCGGATCCTTGCCATTACCCTGCATTAACAAGACATAACTCTCTTTGTTATCCTTATTTATTGCTTCAGCCGGTATAAGCAGAACATTTTCTTTATCCTGCTCAATGAAATCGACCGTCGCATTCATGCCGGAACGGAAAAAAATCGGGATCTGCTGCGGGGCCAAATCCACCTCGTAAATAGTCACATTATTGACTGTCTGAGACTCATAATAAATATGTTCAACCGTTGATTTTATGATCACATCGGGATACGCATCAAGGGTAACGTTAGCTTTTTTATCAAGGGTGATCTTACCGATATCTGTTTCATCAACTTGAGCCCTCACGATCAAATGGTCAGATAAAACCACAACGGCATCGGCAGTCGTGACTGTTGAGCCGGGCTGAGTCTTGGCAACAATGACCTGGCCGTCGATCGGCGCAGGCATTGGTATCGGCTTATACGCTTCTTCCCAGTATTTATATACCTCATCCCCCTTGCCCCTGGCAGCATCCAGCAAGGCCGCCCGTTCAGTTGAGCTCATCCAAGCCAGGATCTGCCCGGCTTTTACTTCATCCCCCTCCTTGACTAAAATCCGTTCTATCCTGCCGTTTACCGGAGGCTTAACCTCTAATCGGTTTTTCGGAAGTACTGTCCCGGTAGATGAAATAAAGGTCTTAATAGAGCCAATAAAAGGCGAAACCTCTTTAATAACTTCACCATTGACCTTCTTTTGATTCAATCTCCAGATCACCGCACCAGCGGCAATAACCACAACAAAAAGCGTAATGAATATTTTTAATTTTTTATGGCGCATATTCCAATATCTCTCCTTTCGCCTGGACCCAATAAGCCTCTGCTAATAAAGCGTTGGCCTCTGCGTTCAAAAAAACTTTTTTTCTGCTGACCAAATCATCTTCTATTATCGTCCAGGTATCAAACTGGATCAATCCTAATGAATATTGCGCTTCAGCGATCTTCGAGCGCTCTTCAACAGCCGCAAGGAATTTCCTTTCCACCGCAACTGTCTCAAGGGCATCCTGCAACGCAGCCCATGACTGCTGCAGGCCAACTATGATACTGTCTCTGGTACTTCGCTGATCAGCTTCTGCCTGATTATATATTGCTTTTGCCTGCGCGACTTGGGCGGACCGCAATCCTCCCTCAAACAAAGGGAAACTCAAAACTAACCCCGCATCCAATTGGTCGTTTTGCGGCAAGAAACGCGCCCCGGTCCTGTTTGCTGCAGCCTGTATTGATAGCTGAGGAAAATAATTGGCTTGCGCGGCCTTAATACTAAAAGAAGCGGAATTTTTTTGCGCGATACTTTTGCCCAAAGACGGATGTTTACCTGCCAACGCCTCAAGATCAGGTTTTTCCAAAACCGCATCGTGCACATTAAAATCACCCAAGACCTTTATCAAGGAAAAACCATTCCTTCCGATCTCTTTAGTCAATTGGCTTTGCGCGACCTCAAACGCCCGTTTATTTTGAGTAATCTCAAATTCTGATTGAGCTAAATTCGCCTGCGCGGTCAAAAGCGCGCCCTTATGTTCCATACCTGATTCATAGCGCAAGGTGATCAACTCTAAATTACTTCTTCTGATCGAATAAATCTCCTGGGTTAGATTTAATAATTCCTGAGCCTTAAGCAGGTCAATAAATGCGGTCCGTAAACGAAGCCGCACTTCTGATGAAATGAAGGAAAAGTTATATTGAGCGGCTTTGATATTCTCCCCAGCTGAGCTAACCTCGTTGTTTGTTTTTTCCCCGTCGAAAAGCAGTTGACTGGCGCTGGCGCCATACTGAAACGAATTCGCCGTCTTTTTGGTTTTATTTGAAGAAGCACTCGTTGTCGTCATAGACCGGGAAGCATCCAACGACGCATTGACCTGGGGGGCCAACGCGCTCTTGGAGATCGATTTGGCGGCTTCGGTTTGTTTAACAAATTCATGCGCCGATATTAGATCAGGATGGTTTTTTTGCGCTTCACGTAAACAATCCTGCCAGGTCAAAACCTCTTGCGCCTGTACGAATAGCGCGTGAGCAAACACAAGCAATACGCTCGCGCAAAAAACAGCAACTCTCTTCATTATTGCTCGTCCTTGACCATAGGTTTAGTCTTGATCTTTGCCAGCATCGCGTTTGCCTGAGAAAGGAACTCACTGAACTGTTCAGCAGGCACCAGGCCTATCGGCCCTCCCCCGGACTTGGCAAAAACGATCAGTTTATCCCCGGAATTGATCTTGAACATTTTCCTCACCTCAACCGGGATCACGATCTGTCCCCGCTCTCCTACCGTTACCGCTCCAAACAACTTAGGCATAGGGAATTTTTCCATAGGATTATCTCCATTTACGTAAATATGATTTACATGATTTATGTGACTTATATGATAAGTATATCAAATCATACTTACTTGTCAAGGAAATTCCTCAAAAAACGCGTTGATCCTGCCTAATTCCCATAGAGGGCCTGCAATTGTTCGACTGTAGGATTCCCCTCGTAATATTCTCCCTGCGGCCCAACATAGCCTGACCCTCGTTTCACTAAGGTAACAGCAATAAAGCCACCTCTTACCTGAGGAACATTGATCACCACAGTTCCCGAAGTCGGAGCAGGAACAACAAAATATCCTCTCGGATGCCTGCGATAGTAAATATGGTTGTAATAATAGTATGGCTCACCCGCTACAATAACCGTGCTGTACCCAAAGGGGAGGCTGGTGATAATCGCGCCGAGAGGAGGGGCATTCAAACTGAACGAAATACCAAACCACCCCGGCCGGTAAAACCTGCCCTGATGGTAGTAGTACCTATTATGATTGACTACCACGACTTCCCGGTGGGTCCGATAGTGACTGTCTCCTCTATGATCGCCGCGCACATCTCCATGCTCCCTGCCGCCATCCCTGGCAAACGCAGCAGAATAAGGCACTATGACTGACAAACACAACACTATCACTAACCACACTCTTAACACATTATATTTTTCTTTCATTTTCCCCTCCTCGGTAGGTTAAACTCTTACTCGATACGGTTTTTTCTCCTCCTCTTACCACTTAGACAACGAGAATACGAAAAAAGTTCCAGCCAAGAGTTTTTCTAAGATTACCAGCCAAATGAGAAAGGTTAATGCTTCGGGATGGATTTTCGATATAATTAATGAAGGTAAGGCTGATTATGATCCGGAAGGAAAAAACATGCAGTATCTAACTATTCTTAACCCATAAACTCCGGCGATTCAAAAAGAGAAGAATTCATCCATTTGCGCTGCCAATACCGCCGGGTAAGAAAGATCGTCTGTATGATTATCGAAATGTTCATCGACCACCAGACAGCAACCGCTCCAAACCCGAAATACACCCCTAACAAGTAACTCAAAGGCAAGCGCACCAGCCAGATGCTCAGAGAAACAACTTTCATCACTCCCCGCGTATCCCCTGCGCCATTCAGGCATCCTCCTAAGATTACACCCCAGGCCATAACCGGCTCAAAAATAAGGCTGATGCGGATATAACGAACACACTCAGAAACGACGATCTCATTTTTAGAAAGCAGCAAAGCGATCGGCCGCGCAAAAACCATCCCCAAAACCGATAAAACAGTAACAATACCCACACCTACCGCAGCAGTGACCAACCCTGAATGAAAAGCCTGCTGGCTTTTCTTCCCGCCCAACAGATTCCCCGTCAAAACAGCGGCAGCCAGATTAAACGCAAATGCAGGCAGGAATATCGCCGACTCAACCTTCAATCCATTCGTAAAAGCCGCCAGTAATTCAACATTATGATACGGCAATTTGCTTAATACCAGATATAACACAAGCGCGGCTAACTGCCATAATATCTGCAAGAGCCCCGCAGGCCAGCCTATATGAAAAACCTTCATTGCCGCTTTCCAGGAAAATGTATAAAAGCCATCCATAAGTTTACGGATAAAAACCATATTTATTAAAACCCCGGCCATCGAACTGACGACCGTAGCCACCGCAATCCCCTGGTATCCAAGCGAGGTCCCGAACGCGAAAGCAAAATTAAGTATTATATTTAACAAACAAACGACCAGCATGGTCCCCAGAGACCTTTTGATCATTTTACAGGCTCGTAATATACCGTTGGTGGCAATCAGTGAGTAGTTGAACAAAAGCCCCACGGAATAAATACGCAGAAAAGCAGTCGCCAAACCTTTCAGCTCATCAGGCACATCCATAGCTCGAATAACGGGTCCGGAAAATATAAACCCGATCACGCTCGCTATCAGGCCGCAACAAAAAGTCAATATAAGTGTGGAATCAAGCGTGCGGTTGAATTCTTCCTTTTCACCGGAAGTAAACAGCCTCGACAAAATAGACACCGCGCCAACCGTAATGGCAAAAACAATAATGCTCAAAATAAAATATATCTGGCTCGCCAGGCCGTACGCAGCCTGCACCTCTTTCCCGAACATACCCGCGACATAAACATCGGAAAAACCGATAAGAAAGATAAAGAACATGATCACAGCCATAGGCCAGCTTATTGCCCAGCTTTCTTTCAAGATACTCGTATCACGCAATAACCGCTGCAGGTTAGCCTTCATCAACTTTTATCCTCTTCACTCATAGTTTTATACAACGCATGCCGCTGCTCTTTGATCTGCTCATGAGCAAGGTATTCGTCATAGCTCATAGCGCGGTCGATATATCCACAGGGAGTTATCTCAATAATACGGTTGGCAACAGTCTGCACCAATTGATGGTCATGCGAAGAAAACAGGATGGTCCCGGCGAATTTTTCAAGGCCCCGGTTAAGAGAAGTGATCGCTTCCAGGTCCAGGTGATTTGTCGGCTCATCGAGTATTAAAACGTTAGGCTGCGCAACCATCATACGGGCGAACATGCATTTTGCCTTCTCTCCTCCGGAAAGGACATTTACCGGCTTCAAAGATTCATCTCCTGAAAAAAGCATTCTTCCCAGGAATGAACGGATAAACTCCTCATCTGCATTAGCCGAATACTGCCGAAGCCAGTCCACAACACTTAAATGAACGTTAAAATATGTTACATTGTCGCGCGGATAATACGCGCGTTTCACCGATGAACCCCATTTGAAACTTCCCTGGTCACTCTGGGCCTCCTGCATCAGGATCGCAAAAAGCATGGTCCTGGCAAGGTCATGCGGCCCCACAAACGCGACTTTATCTCCTCGATGAATAGTAATATTCAAACGCTCAAAACAAACCTGTCCGTCGACAGATTTAAATAAATTATTAATGCTTAAGATGTCATTACCGGCAGCTCGCTCTTGTTCAAAATTAATAAAAGGATACTTCCGGGAAGAAGGCTCGATATCATCAAAGGTAAGTTTTTCCAGGATCTTCTTACGGCTGGTCGCCTGGCGCGACTTAGACGCGTTATTGGCAAAACGCATGATAAACTCTTTTAATTCTTTGCGTTGTTCCTCGATCTTTTTATTGGCTTCGCTGCGCTGGCGCGCCGCAAGCTGGCTTGCTTCAGACCAAAAAGTATAGTTGCCGGGATAAAGGTGGATCTTGCCGAAGTCGATATCCGCGATATGGGTGCAGACCTTATCCAGGAAATGCCGGTCGTGAGAGACTACGATCGCCGTATTCTCAAAATAGCACAAAAACTCCTCCAGCCACATGCAAGACTCAACATCCAAGTGATTTGTCGGTTCATCCAAAAGCAGGATATCAGGATTACCGAACAATGCCTGGGCTAATAAAACACGCACTTTCTGCCCGCTCTCCAGCTGTTTCATATGCAGCATATGCAACGACTCTTCGATCCCTAAATCACTTAACAACTTTGCCGCGTCAGATTCCGCGCTCCATCCTCCTAATTCCGTAAATTCACTCTCAAGCTCTGAAGCGCGCATGCCATCCTCAGCAGTAAACGGAGCCTTCGCATATAACGAGTTTTTCTCAGTAATGATCTCAAAAAGCTTCTTATGGCCCATAATGACCGTCATCAATACCGTGAACTTATCAAAAGCAAACTGGTCCTGTTTTAACACAGAAACACGCTTGCCCGGAGCAATAGCAACATCCCCCGCCGAAGAATCTATCTCTCCCGAGAGGATCTTTAAGAATGTAGATTTACCGCAGCCGTTAGCTCCGATCAAACCATAGCAATTTCCCGAAGAGAAAACGATATTAACGCCGGAGAAAAGTTTGCGCTGGCCAAACTGCAATGATACATTATTAACAGAAATCATACTATTATTCCTTGTTTAAAACAATTAATAAAAACTAAATTGGGATCAAATTAAGGATCGCTGGAAGGAATGTATTATAACAGCATGGTAAAAAAAGTAAAGCCCTGTATATATTACCTGCCCCTATAAACCTCGTTTATTTCGCTGGCAAATGGCACGCCGGCTTAATACCGCGCTTCTGGAAATACTGCTGATGGTATTCTTCAGCAGGATAAAACACTTGAGCTGGAACGATCTGTGTTACGATCGGATCACGGAACTTACCTGATTTCGCAAGTTTATCCCGAGAAGCAAGCGCCGCAGACATCTGTTCAGGGCTATGATAAAAGATTGCCGAGCGGTATTGGCTACCGATATCAGGCCCCTGCTTATTCAAAGTCGTAGGATCATGAATAGTCCAAAAAACATCCAGCAATTGCTCATACGATATGATGCCGGGATCATACTCTATTTCCAAGGCTTCCGCATGCCCTGTTTTATCAGTACAGACATCTTTATAAGCAGGATTCTTTGTTTTACCTGCGGTATACCCTACGACAGTCTTAATGACACCTTTGATCTGTGCGAACGCCGACTCAACCCCCCAAAAACAGCCTGCCGAAAAAATAGCTTTCTCAAATTTTGTTTTTTTCGGTATATCGATCTTTGCAAAAGCCAGCGCGACAGCATTAATACAATATCGTTTGCCGGTAGGCGGCGGGCCGTCATCAAAAACATGCCCCAGATGAGCGCCGCAGCGCGCACATATGACCTGCGTCCTTTTCATTCCAATGCTATTATCCTGCGCTTCCAAGACATTCAAGTCAGAAACAGGCTCCCAGAAACTCGGCCAGCCGGTTCCCGATTCAAATTTTGTCTCAACCAGAAACAAGTCAGTCCCGCAACAAACACATCTATAGACTCCCTCTTTTTTTTCAGGAATAACACAATGGCCTTCGAATGGTTTTTCCGTGCCTTTTTGGCGCGTAACATAAAACTGTTCAGCAGTTAAGATCTTTTTCCGCTCTGCCTCAGATCTACTGATCTTTTCTACTTCTTCGACCTGAGCGGTTGCGGCATTAAATATCTTGACCTTCCGGGGTCCTTCTCCTGAATATACATCCATATGCCCTCCCAAAATTACAAAAACCATCACTACCGATAAAAGAAAACACATTACAGGACTTCTCCAGAATTCAAACGTCTGCTTTAAAACCATCTTTTCCTCTTAAAATAAAGGATCATGCCGAATGCTACTGAAGCCATTATCCCGAGTACGAAAAAGTATCCAAACTTCCAATTTAATTCGGGCATATTAAAGCGCGACCCCTGCCAGTTAAAATTCATCCCATAGATTCCCGCGATAAATGTCAAAGGCATAAAGATCGTAGCAATGATGGTCAAGACCTTCATGACTTCATTGAGGCGGTGGCTTAAACTAGAAAGATAAATATCAAGCATTCCCGTAACGGTATCCCGGAACGCTTCAATAGTATCAACTACCTGGATGACATGGTCATAAATATCCCGATAGTACACCAAGGCATTTGCACTCAGCAAACTCGACCCGGACTGAGTAAGCCCATGGACTACTTCACGCAGGGGCCAAACCGATTTCCTCAGAAAAATCAATGTTCTCTTAAGTTTATTTATTGTCTGTAAAACTTCCGGGTCAGGCTTGTCAACAACAGCCTCTTCCAACACCTCAACTTTTTCTCCCACTTTCTCAAGGATAAAGAAATAACTGTCAACTATCGCGTCCAGGAGCGAATACGCCAGGTAATCCACTCCCATCTTCCGGATGCGTCCTTTATTAGTTCGGATCCTTTGACGGATACCATCAAAAACATCTCCCTGCTTTTCTTCCTGGAAAGAGATCAGAAAATTTTTTCCTAAGATCATGCTTACCTGTTCATCGACAAGTTCATCTTTCCCATCATCGAAAGTAAGCATTTTTGCCGCGATATAAACATATTCGCCGAAATCCTCGACCTTGGCACGCTGATTGATATTTAAGATATCTTCCAGCACCAGATGGTGGATCTGGAAACCTGATGTCAATTTCTCCAAGAGGTCAATACGATGGACCCCATCCACATTGATCCAGGTCACTGTCGATTTTTCTTTGAACGGGATACAATCTTCAGCCCCATACGTTTCTTTCTCTATAAAATTATTTTCATTATAATCAAAAATCGTTATCTTGACATGTTCAGATCTTGCTTTACCTTCATAAAGCAATGTCTCCGGCGGCTGGCCAATAAGTTTTGATTTCCTGAAAAGATTTGTCATGCGTAACTCCTTTTAATAATAGCATTGAGCAAGACGCGTGTTTACTTAACTTCGTAGCCTCGTTTACGCAATTCCTGCCCTATTGGCTCCCGATGATCCCCCTGCAATTCAATAGCATAACCCTTAACCGAACCACCCGTGCCCAAGCGCTGTTTTAATTTCTTAACTAATTCCAAAAGGCCTTCTTCACTCAAGGGCAACCCGCTGATAATGGTCATCCCTTTTCCTTTACGGCCTTTGGTCTCATAACGCAGGCGCACGGCCCCGTCAGTTTTAGGCACCGTTGTTCTTTTAATTTTACGGCAGGCGCAGGTATCGATCGATTGGGCACAATCAGGACAGACCGGACCATGAGCGCTTGAATAAATTAAACGAATATTTGATCCAGTGTTTTGCATAAGATACTAACCAATAAAAACAGCGTCCCCTTTAAGGGGTTAAAACACCTGCTTGGCAGACACCGGCAAACAACCGTGCACTTTCCCTAATGGTCCTCTGAAACGTCTTATAATCAATATCGATCAAGCCAAACCTCGGGGTAAAACCTTTATCCCACTCAAAATTATCCATGAGCGACCAATAAAGGTATCCTTGCACATCAACACCTTCTTCCATAGCGCGATGAATATTCTCCAAATGCAAGCGAATAAACTCCCAGCGCTCTGTATCATCTTGCGTGCAGATCCCGTTCTCAGTCACAATAACGGCAAGCTTATATTTCTTAAGTTTCACCAACACATCATATATGCCTTCAGGATAAATATCCCAGCCCAAAGAATTTTTTTTAACCGGATGATGGTTGTCTGGACAGACATCCATTAAGAGGGGCCTTATCCCCACTTTCTTTACCTCTACCAATTGCCGGGAATAATAATTCAAACCGATAAAATCCAGGGTTTTCAAGCGCATAAAAACATCAATGAACCCGCAATTAAACCAGTTATGCCTCAAAGACGCGGCAAAACGGTTTAAAACATTTTCACTGCACGGGATATACGCCTGCATATGTTGAGAAATGCTTACTGCAGGGCTCTTCTCTCCTAATTTCTGGTATGTTGCGTGAATAAAACGATATGCTTTCAGATGCGCTAAGATAAAATTACCCTCAACTGCTTTTACTTTCAGGATCGACTTTTTCTGGGGAGGCCAAAAACCAAAAAAGTACGCGTGTGAGATATATATGGTCGGCTCATTGATCGTGATCCAATAATGGACATCTTTTGCCAAAGCAGACACTACAAAACCGCAGTAACGAAGGAAATAATCCACAGCCTTCTTTTTTTCCCACCCGCCCATACGGGTGAACCACTCGGGATTAGTAAAATGATGCAGGGTCACGAAAGGTTCAATATTACGTGTTCGTAGCGCTCGGATAACCTGAGAATAGTGTTGGAGCGCTTCTTGGGAGAATTTTCCTTCCTCAGGCTCAATACGGCTCCACTCGATAGAAAGGCGGTGGGCATTATGATGCAGGCTTTTGGCAAGGTCAAAATCCTGTTCGTACAACTGGTAATGCCGGCAGGCAGCTCCGGAATTTTCTTTTCCAACAGACTTCTCCCACTGCCACCAGTCAGCGTAAACATTTTCACCTTCCACCTGATAGGAAGAAGTCGCAGCCCCCCAAATAAAATGACGCGGAAATACCTTCATGGTAAAATTATATCATTACAATCGACAAATCTTAATAAATATTTTTATTATTACCTCTCTTGACGGCAGGGTAAAAACAGTGTAAATTAAACCCATGCATTCTTTAATAAAACTGATCAAAAAAACATACTTAATGGCCCGGCCCCAGGAAAGCAGAGTGGTCATAGATAATGCCGCCGCCCTTTCAACGCTGCAATTCATAACCTATATCCTGCCTATAATCATCTTGCCATACCTTTTCAGGGTGATCGGAGCGGATAAATTCGGTTTACTGGCATTCGCGCAGGCCTTTGTCCAATACTTCATGATACTGATGGATTATGGTTTTAACGTTTCCGCGACAAAAGAAATCTCGCTCTGCCGCGACAACCTCTCGAAGATGTCAAAGATATTCTCCGCGGTCATGATGGCAAAAGCCGCGTTAATGTGCGTCAGCCTGATCCTCTTCTGCGGCATCGTCTTCTCTATCCCGAAATTCAGGAACGATTGGCCAGTCTATCTCTTGACTTTTACCGGAATGATAGGAAACGCGCTCTTTCCTACCTGGTTTTTCCAAGGCACGGAAAAAATGAAGTATATCACCAATTTGAATATTGTCGGAGGGATCCTATTTGCGGGATTGATCTTCGTCTTTGTACACGGGCCGCAGGATTATCTTTTGGTGCCGTTTATAGGCTGTTGTATCTTTTTGCTCAGCGGGATCTTAGGGCAAATAATTGCCTTAAGAGAATTCCAGATATCATTCTCATTCCAGGGCTATAAGAATATCGGAAAACACCTAAAGAACAGCTGGGATATTTTTATTTCCATCGCGGCAATAAACGCCTATACCGCCTCACGAGTCTTTGCTATTGGACTCTTAACCAACAATAACATCACCGGATACTATTCTATTGCGGAAAGGGTCGCCGGCGCCTGCCAAACATTTCCTTTAATGTCTTTTTCCCAGGCGATCTTCCCCCGGTTAAGCCATATATTCCATAGAAACAAGGCCAAGGCATTTCAAATAATGTGCCATATTCAACAGATCACGACAACGATGTCTTTAATTTCTCTGCCTTTGATTTTTATATTTACGCCTTCAATTGTAGGATTTATTTGCGGGAATCAATACCCGGAAGCGGTACTATCATTACGGCTGCTGCTTATCTCAGTATTTTTTGTGCACGCTAATGCTTTCCGGGTACAATTCTTACTGGTCAGCGGAAAAACACAGCTTTATTCCAAGATACACGTCGCCATGGCAATACTGGGACTTCCTTTAATCATTTTATTAATATCATCTTTCTCTTATACAGGAGCAGCTGTGGCGACAATTGCCATCGAATTGGGGATCTTTACCATCACTTATTTTGTCATAAAAAACTTACATTTTCCCAAATCACATTAAAAATTTAAGGTGAGATATAGGCAGCGAATATATTATCTTTGCGCTATGATATCCTGAACCGTGACCTCGGGATGGACATACCGTTTCTTGCCCAAGGTAGACTTTTTGTATTGAATGGCTTCAACCGGGCACCACTGAAGGCAAGCCATACAATGCTGGCAATGATCAAGCCAGGCAGGTAAACTATCGCGCATTTCAATATTTGCTACCAAACAGACCTGTGCGCAGAGCCCGCAGTGAGTGCAAGCATCAGTGGCCCAAAAACCTTTCGCTGAAAGCGGGATCTGCCGAGCGCCCCCCCGGTAGAATAACGCATAAAGCAGAAAATTCGCTACAAGAGGCTTTTCCTCAATGATACCGGTTTTTTTCTCCCTGACGATTTGAGCGATTTCTTTTACCTTCAACTTCTCTTTTGCAAACTCTTGGTTCTGACGTTCTTGAGGAATTGCTCCATAAAGGGGAATATAATTCCCAGGCATACGCACAGAAAACCCCGCAGAAAGCGGTATTTTACGTTTTCGCAGGATTTCTTTTGCCAAGCTATGCGCTCTTCCCGGCAAACCGCCTAATGTCGCGACACTAAACACATACGCGCCAGGCAGTATCTTCACCTTCCTTAAGAAATCTGCGACAAGAAGCGGCAAACCAAACATATATACAGGATAAACGATACCAACTGCCGCAGCCGTATTTGCTTCATCCGCCCTGAGTGCTTTAGGTATCGCAACAAGCTCTGCATCGCCGATTTCCCGCGCCAAGTCTCTGGCTACCACCAATGAATTGCCCGTAGCTGAAAAATAATAAATAATCGTTTTCATGATCTTTAAACTT
Organism: Candidatus Omnitrophota bacterium; assembly: GCA_041662125.1. GTDB lineage: Bacteria > Omnitrophota > Gorgyraeia > Gygaellales > Profunditerraquicolaceae > JBAZTA01. The sequence continues at coordinate 38,448 of JBAZTA010000006.1, forward strand.
TTTAGTTTTAAGGGTTATTTTTTCAATACGCCTATTTTAACCTTGGAAGCCATCAAACGCAATATAATCTTTTGCATCAATATCAACCCTCTATGAATGCCCTCAAGAAAACAATTATAACATTTCAGAGACTATTATGATATTATAATACGTATATTGATTTTTTTCATTTAAAACACTTTTCTTTGGAGAGATACGATGCCCGTTAACGTTTTTACCGAATGGGGGCCATTAAAAGAAATCATTATAGGCAACAGTATTAACTTTACTATGAAAGGTTTCGACGAGGTCTTCGCCTACCTTTACCGGGACCAAATAAATCAGCTCAAGGGCACGCGCAAGTATCCACTCATGATCAACCGCCAATTTACTATAGAGCGGCAGGAAGACCTGGACAATTTCGCCAACACGCTTAAGAAAAAAGGAATACGGGTAAAACGGCCCAAGCAACTGAGCATGGCATCAGTGATTAAAACTCCATATTTTAAAGCCATGGTAAACGCCCTCGACGCTCCTCGAGACACTTTTCTCTGTATAGGTAATGAAATAATTGAAACTCCTCCCACCAACAGGAACAGGTACTTTGAAGGATTAATGTTAAGAGAAGTTTTTATGGATTATTTCAGGAGTGGCGCGCGATGGACCTTGGCCCCCCGGACAAGGCTGATGATGGAAAGCATGGATATTATACACTGGAGTAAAGTAAAAAAACTTCATTCGTTAAAAAGTATCGAGCCACACTTCGATATCGCCTTTGATGCAGCTAATTGCCTCAAGTTCGGAAAGGATATCGTGATGAATGTCGGGAACAAAAACCACGAACTCGGAGCCATCTGGCTGCAACGGCATTTAGGAAATACCTTTAAAGTCCATCCGGTGAGGATCTGCGACTGGCATATCGATGGAAGCCTCATGCCTTTAAAAGCAGGAGTCTTGCTTATAAACCCGAACATGAAAAAAAGGTTACACCTTTTGCCTAAACCTTTACGGAAATGGTCGATCATTGAAGGCAGCAATGAAAGCGATGGAAAGTTTAACTACCCCGCTAACCACCAACAGATAGCATCCTTTAGCGGGATGAGCATCAACGTCTTATCGATTGATGAAAATACCGTCTGCGTACGAACAGAAGATCAGCTCCTGCAAAAAAAGCTGGAAAAAGAAAAATTTACCGTAATACCGATACAAATGAGGCACTGCGAACTTTTTGGAGGAGGATTACACTGCATCACGCTCGATGTAGCCCGTGACGAATCTTTAGAAAGCTATTGGTAAATATCACGTAAAATCGATCATTCGTAATATACGCCCCGCAGGAGGAATATACCTAGACATGAACACGCCGTTCCTGAACACCGACAACTCATTATGACGCAACAGGAATTCATCGCCACACGATAAAACTTGCAGCATCCCTTGTAACAAACCGTCAGGGGAAACATCTTTTAAAACTCCACAAGGATAAAAATATATGATTCTTTTATACTGGACCTTCCCCCGCTCTGCCTTTCCTTCAAACCCAATAGCATATTTATCCAATAAAAGCACCGGAGTCTTTAAGAACATCCGTATCTCTTCATAAAGCACCCGGTTATCATGATCGATAAAGCGCGACAACTTTTCTGCATAAGCAAAGGTGTTCCTGCATCTCAAAGAACAAGGCCTGTGCTTAAAAAGATGAAAAGGAGAAGCACGGGTAAAAGGATTTAACAAAAATGAAAATGTATTCGTTTCTTTATTCACAGAACGAAAATTACGAAACCAATCGTCACTATGCGCCGGAGCTACTTTGTGAAATTCAGCGAAACAACAGTCGGGTATAGACAATAATTTCTTTTGCTGCTCACCGATCCTGTTTATGTGATACTTCGGCAGCCGCTCGCAGGAGATCACGATTTTATACTCATGCCTGTTGATATAATAATAATGGTAAAATCCGACCTCTTCAGCAAATTTCTTTATCGCCGGGTATTCCGATAAGAAGAGTTGTTCATCAGCAAGGCTCAATTGAGTTACGATCTTTAAATGATATTTCAAAGCTATCAGCTCGGGAAGATAATCACAGAGTACCCTGTATTTCCTATAATAATAAGCTTTGGCTTTATCAAGTAGCATATTTTACTGTTACAATGGCAAAAAGCTTCTGCACCCCAAGCATGATTACAGTTCGTTTTGCTTCTTACGGATGAGTAAAACATTCTTAAGCTCAGGGCCTTCCAATAAACTGCCATAGTGAAAAATAACGCAGTCACCGCGGGCTTCTTCACAGTGCCGGAACTCCCGCGCAAATATTTTAGGTGAACGCAATAATTTATAGGCCCCAACGCCTATTTTGACTTTGGAAAAATCAGGGACTATCTTTTTTACAGTCGCGATCCAACTTTCAAATTCTTTCGGATCAGGAGAATAACTCATGATCGTCACAAAATCAACCAGGCCTTCTGCAAGCCATGAGGGCCAATCTTGATAGGCCTCATAATACGCCCGTGAATACGGCATGCATCCGGTTGCAGAGACTTGAATGCCCGGCCTTAAGGTTCTGGCTTCTTTAACCAGGTTTGCCAGCAATTCTGTCACCTGAGTGCGTTTCCAGTCTTTCCAGGTTTGGCTATTCTCTTCGACAGACCTAAACCCGGTTGCTTTCTTAAAACGTTCAATATTGCTTTTTGCGTACCCATAATGAGGATTGGTATCCGGATAACGGACATAGTCAAACTGGATGCCGTCCAAATCAGGATAATTCATAAGGAGTTCAGAAACTATTTCTACAAGCTCTTTTCTTACCCGCGGGTCTCCCGGCTCAAGAAAATACTGGGAATCGACCATAAAATCCTGGAGTTCCTTCTTTTGAGTTGTATTTTGGGTCAAAATCTCAGTCCCGTATTTCTTAAGGAATACGGCATCCTGGTTATTTGCCAGGCTTAACATATTGACCCATGCATGCACCTGGATACCAGCGCTATGAGCTTCTTTGATCAATAACGCAAAAGGGTCTTCAGACACATCTTTGAGGCACTTTTGATATGGAGCATCATCGGCGATCTGTGACGGGAACCAAGCCTGATTCTTACGATAAACCTGCACAAAGAGCAGCTTAATATGTGCTTCTTTCGCGAAATCAAGCAACTGTTTGATCCCCTTACGGCTGGAAAGTACCGGAGGGTCCTGCACAACAGATACAAAAAGAGCGCACGGCATCACCTCCCTGCTTTCTACCGGGACAATAGAAAAAAACAAGAAAACAAAAACCAAGAACAAGCTGCGAACCGTGGGCATTATTGATAAAATCCTTTTGTACGGGCGATCTGTTCCAAATTATCTCCCCCTTCTACAGGATATCGCACTAAAGTATAGCTCTGGTCTTTGCGGAAAATATAGCCGTTGTTTAAACCGTTTATGGTAACCGCAGCGTCAAAGCCGGCTTGTTTGACTATCGAGATCACCGTATCGTTGTAACTGCCGAAGGGATAAGAAAAAACGACAGCCGACATATTGATCTTTTTTTCAAGGATCTTTTTAGAATCAATGATTTCACGCGGCAAGAGTTTCTCTGGTACAGTCGAAAGTTTAGGATGGGTATGTGAATGAGGCTCAATATCCATTCCGGCCGCAACCATATTCTCAAGGTTCCCCCAATCCATGTATGCCGAATGTCCAACGGAATCAGTAATAATAAAAAAAGTGGCAGTAAATTTATATTTCACTAACGCCGGAAACGCTCCAGAATATTGGTCTTTCCACCCATCATCAAAAGAAAGCACTATCGGGGCTTGAGGCAGAGGTTTCCCCCGGGTACGGGCAGCGATCAAGTCTGCCAGCGTAATTGGGGTAAACCCATGCGCCAAGATCCAAGCTAATTGTGACTCAAATTTTTTTGGCGAAAGAGTCCAACGCTTTTGTGAGCGGCTGGCCGTATCAGGTAACTCTGCGATATGATGATACAAAAGGATCGGAACAGCCTTTTTTTTAAGCGACGCTCTGCTTGGCTCTAAAGAAACATGCGCGCATCCTCCTAAAAAAAAAGCACCACATCCTATCACCACGAACAATCGAATCCTTCTCAACAGAAATAACATAAATTAATTATGTGCTATCTCCCCACGGGAGCACTTAACATGGATCATGTAATACACCAGAGACACAGAGAGAATTGAAACGAAAAGATTTATTTAGGAGCTTTCTGCTTATGCTTTTTTTCACCTTGGCCGAGGTGGACATGGCAATACACTTCGTGATTATAAATACTTAATATATGTTTGCAAGAAGAAAATTTACATTTCCTCCCTTTGACTGAAGTCCTTGTTTTCTTCATTTTACGCCCCCTCATCTAATAGTTATACACAGCTACTCTATATAATCGCTTCCTGAAAAGCGTGCGCAGAGGGACAAAAATCAAGCGCACAAAAGACGTATTTTATTATTATAGCACGATAAAAAGGATAGGAAACAATTCTTTGGTTCGGACGGCCTCTTAAATTCTACCCTAAAAGCAACGCACCCAGCCATTAATGGCTGGGTGCGATATGCCAAGGCTTACTCAATAAACAGCCTCAATACTACTTTTTTTTAACGACCTTCGTTCTTGCGCTTTGAATAACAATCTTTGCAGTATACCGGACGGTCATCACGGGGTTTAAAGGGAACTTCGCACTCTTTCTTGCATTCCGAACAAACCGCCTTGTGCATCTCCCGAGCCCCACCGCCAAATCCACCGCCGCCACCACCACCACCGTATTGATATGCCATGGTACCTCCTTTTTAATTCAGGTTTTGTTTAATGCCGCCCTCATTGGGAGCTAACTCTGAGTCCGCTTGAGGCTGCACCTTCTTATCCAGTTTTCTTTGTTTTTTTTCTTCCGCCTTCTTTTTCTTTGCCAATTCTATCTGGTACCTCTTATAAGAATAGTTATCTCTTGCCAACATATCCTCCTTTTGTCCGGAAGGGACAACACTCGCGCAATTCTGCCGCAGCAAGCGGCGTACCCCGCCACACCTATTAGGCGGGGTGCCAATTAGCGCGGATGCGATTAGCGCGGGGTGTATTCGCTGAAAATACGCCCCCAATTAAAAAGGGCACGCATCTAAAAAGATACGGGCCCCTCATCGATTTCAAAATTATAGCTTGACTACATTCGTAGCCTGTTCGCCTTTAGGGCCTTGTTCGATATCAAACTCGACCTGGGCGCCTTCAGCTAAAGATTTATAACCCTCACCCTTGATTGCGGAATGATGCACAAAAACATCTTTACCGTTTTCAGGCGTGATAAATCCATAACCCTTTTGTTCACTGAACCATTTTACTATTCCTTTTGCCATTGCTTGTTACCTCCCTTTCCTATTACTTTAAGTAAACTGCATAGAAATCCTTATCATCTTTACCTGCTAGACTATAGACTCCTAACGGGGCAAACAATGACAAATAGAAATAGCCGTAAGTTCAGATATCCTGCACTCACGGCTATGACCTCTAAACTTTTTATATTTTACCACTGCTCTTCTGCTTGTCAAGGAATATTAACGGCCGCTATCTTTTCGCTTTGAGTAACACTCTTTGCAATAAATTGGACGAGCTCCATTAGGCTTAAAAGGAACTTCGCACTCTTTTTTGCAATCAGAACACACTGCTTTATGCATTTCCCGCGGCTGCCTGCTAAACCCATCTTGAAACCCCATTTTGCTTCCTCCTTGTAAATACCTGTCTAAAGGTACTTCGCTAAAATAACTATTCACCTAACATACGTAAAGTTCAAAACTAAACGTTGTTTATTCACGGCTTTTTCGCTTGTAAGGAAACGGCTTCTTTTTATGTTCAAACCCTCCCCTTGGGCCGTCGTTACGCCTCGCAAAATTACGGTCCTGGCTAAAACCACTTTCCCGGGAATCACCAAACGTCTTCCTCTTATGGTCAAATCTCGGGCTTTCTTCACTTGGGCGTTTTCCAAAATGGCGCCCGCGGTCAAATCTTTTTTCTCCAGAGGCATCACCATGCGCTCTGTCAAAAGGACGGTGAGGGCGGCTGAAAGACCGGAAAGGTTTTGAAAAAGGCCTCTCGCCTGAAGGCCTGCGTGAAGACTGCTCGAGTAGAATATCTATCTTTTTCTCCAAAGCGGCCAACTGCTGTTGCATTTTCCTGATCAAAGCCACGGCATCCTGATCATCGGGCTCTACAGGTAAAGAATCTTTATGTTCAAAGTGCTCACTCATGCATTCTCCTTTTTTACTTATCAAGAATAGTTGCCGGATACACAAACCATATATCAATAATTACACAAACGAATTATTGATTCCGCAAACGACAACGATCTTATCTTATTCTCTGAAGTTTGTCATCCTGCCCTAAGTGGACATGGCAATATTCCTCATGATTGTAAATACTTAAGATCTGCTTACAATGTGGGAATCTGCATTTTCTAGATTTTGCTGAGGTTTTAACTTTTTTAATGATACACGCGTCCCTTCCACAAGCTCGGTAATAAGTTCTTTTACCGAAACAATTTTTTTGATGCGATAGGCATTACTGCCGCACATAGCAAATCCTTTATCCATCTGGCCGGCAGCTGCATTAAACAAGGCGTTAGCGATACAATAGTTGACCTTTTGATGATCACAGGTAGACAGACATTTGTAAGGGCAACCGAAATCAATACGCTCGCCGCTTGATATTTTTCTGACAAATTCATTATTGATGACCCTTCCCGGCATTCCTACCGGGCTTTTAATGATCACGATGTCTTCTTTTTTAGCTTTTAAATACGCTTCCTTATAACTATAAGCCACATCACATTCATGGGTACAAACAAATCTTGTAGCCATCTGCACAGCGCTTGCCCCTAAACGGATAACCCGAGCAATATCTTCCCCGTCAAAAATGCCTCCCGCGGCGACTACCGGGATCTTCGCTCCCTGGCTTTTAAAATCTTTGACTGCCTCTAATACTGTCATCAAAATATTATCAAGAAACACGCGCTTCGGGTCTTTAATATCCTCCAAACTATACCCCAAGTGCCCGCCAGCCAAGGGCCCTTCGACCACAATAGCGTCAGGCAAACGGTTATATTTCTTCTTCCAGACACGGCAGATCAATTGAGCTGCCCTGGCAGAAGAAACAATCGGCACAAGCTTAGTCCGTCTATTCTTAATAAGCGAAGGTAATTTAAGCGGCAGGCCTGCTCCAGAAATAATAACATCCACTGACTCCTGCTGCGCGGCATCAACCAAGTCATCATAATTGGTGAGGGCGCACATAATATTCACCCCAAAAGGCTTATCAGTCATTGTACGAGCCTTCCTGATAGCACTTACAAAGGAGTTGCGCGAACGAGCAGCGTAGTCGCCTGATGAAACAGTAGCACCTTCGCCAAGCCCCACAGACGCTATAACGCCCAAGCCGCCCTCATTAGATACCGCGGAAGCCAAACCAGCTGTTGAAACCCGGACACCCATACCACCCTGAATAATGGGAATCTCAATCCGTATATCCCCGATCATAAAATCTTTGAATTCAATATCCATCGTCTAGCTAACCGCGATTTTGATATTTATAGCCCGCGGACCCTTCGGAGACTGCTCAACCTCAAACTCCACCTGCTGCTCTTCACGTAATTCATCAAACTTTATATCAATGACACTGGACTGATGAAAAAAGATCTCTCTGCCATCAGTATCATTTATAAAACCGAACCCTCTCTCACGCACAAGTTTCTTGATTTTCCCTGTATGCATTATACCCCTCCTTCATGATATTCATTAACTACAAATAAAAAAGACCGCAAAGGTTAGTAGTCATGCCCCTTTACGGCTAAAGATCTTCTAATCTTTTTTTGTACAACTTTATTCAGTATATCATATTCCTGGGATTTTACAATTAATACCTAAGTTTATTTTTCGCCATGTTTATTTAGCCAGCGGCACGCACGCTAATTTCGGTCACATATAAAAAATGAACTCCGCCCCATCCCCACGAATTCTGCATTTTCTTTCCTGCTAAGCTATAGGTGCCAATGAAGCGAAGATAATCAAATTTCATTTCGACCTTCTTGCCAGGCTTGAGATCAGCCATCGTTCTGGTGGCGGCCGCGCTATGAGTAAGCAAAAGGAAATTTTTTGCATATTTTTTCCAAAACGGCTGACAAGATTTTTTGTTTTTAACGTATTCTTCCTTAAATATACGATACGCGTCTTCCGTGCAAAACTGCAGGCTTCCTTTGATAACCGAACTGCCTCCTATTATACCTGGCGGATACGGAAGGATTCTGCCGCTCAAAGTCATTTCCTTTCCTTTCTTGAATTTCCAAACATAGCCGCTGTCATCAGGAAAACTGAGCGTTTCTCCGCGGTTAGTATGAACGAATTGCCACGTCAAGAAACCAATGATACTCACAAGGATTGCTATAAAAATCTTCATATTTCTATTTCACCTGCGTTGATTACCAGAAAGGTGCTTTTTTGCCTTTTGTAATCTTTCCAGAAACGCATCTTTTTTGAATTGTGTTGCCCATCGTTTCATGACGATCCATCCTCCAAAACGGATCAAATCATTGCGCCATGGCCTATACCATTTTTGCCAGCCTAATTTAATATTATGCAAAAAGAAAACTAATGCGGGGAATGAAACTATATTTAACGCTATCATAAAAACATATTTAAAATGATAAAACCTCCCCATAATCTTTCTATTGGAGAACTGCATCTCTTCAGCGGTCATAGGCTCATCAGGCTCAAAAAGCGGGAAATTACCATCATAATATTCCCAACCGACATCCTGAAACGAATAAAGCCTGTTTTGATCGCCGAGCCTATGCCTTAACTCTGTCCCGGGCAGAGGCGTAGGCAACAAGATCTGTATTGTATCAATCCTTGCTTTTTTGATGAAGCTCTTAAAACGCTTTATCCTCTGGCTTATCGACATGCTAAAATTCACGCCTTCTTTCATGGGATAACCGAAAATAAACATGCCGTGCACTAAAAACCCGAATTTATGATATATCCTGGTGAGCGCGACCATATCTTCAGGCATGAGATGTTTATTCATAGCCTTGAGCTCTTCTTCAATAGGCGACTCAAAACCTATAGCCACTGTGTTGATCCCGGTTTGGCGCATCGCAAAAAGAAGTTCTGGATCTTTAGCTTTATCCAGTCTTATCTGAACGACTAAATCCACCCGCGTACCTATACTTTTTTGATAATCTTTTAGCATAACACAGAAGCGTATTGTTTCATCCCTGTGCTGGCCAAAAAGGTCATCAACAATAAAAAAATGCCTGGCATCATAGGTCTCAACAAGACGGCTGATACATTCAAGCAGGCGTTCAGGAGAAGCATCCCTTGGCTTACCTTTAACCGTGCAAAATTCGCACTCCATACCACAGCCTCGTATCCTTTCAACAGGATACACGTCAATTTTAGCGTAACGAACCAGGGAAAAATCAGGCGAAGGAAGTTTATTAAAATCAATGAGGGGCGCTCTTTTAGAAGTATAAACGGGCAAGCCATTTTTAAGATAACCAACACCTTTAACCTCACCTATATCTCGTTTTCCTTCTACGACTAAAAGAAGCTCTCGTATAGCCTCTTCTCCTTCACCGATAACCACATAGTCGATACCGGCACGCAAGGCCTCAGGTATTGTTTCTTCAACAAAATGCTGCCCGCCGGCAATAGTGACAATCCCTTTTTTCTTATAAAAACGGGATAGTTCATAAAGCCGAGGGATAGTGCTTGTCAATCCGCCATAAAATCCAACAACATCCGCAGGCCTCTGAGTTTGTAAAAATTCATGGTCAGCGCCGCCCGAAGCGCCAAGAGGCCCATGCCTGCGAAGATTGTTCTCGTCAATAACCTCGACATCCCATCCTTCCATCTCATGGGCCGCGCTTGCAACACATACCGGGCCTAAAGCTGTAGTTTTATTAGCAATATGAGAATAGATGTTAAACGCCGGATAAGCCGGGACAATAATTCTTAATCTAAACCTTTTTTTGCATGCATCTAACATACTATACTTTCTCTTCCGCCTTCTTCAAGATCTCATTGCATTTTAAACATACTATGAATCTTTCATGTCTTTCTTTTGTCGCTTTAAAAAATGTTACCAAATAATTATGTTGATATTTAACTCCGCATCTCACGCAGCTATTCATTGTATTCTCCCTTTGTGATGGTTAATGAACAAAACTACTGTTATTCAGGTAACAGCAGCAAAACATTGTGTATAATTATACCACTTTAAAAGCGTTAAAACAATTCTTTAATCCGGAAGGGGCTTTTTTAACCAATTCAGGACTTACTGAGAATGTTTTGGGCGATCTTGAGGCAACTTTTTTATCTCAGAATGGTACTTCCAGATAGTATAAACTGCCGGCAAAACCACTAACGTCAGGACCGTGGAAGTTGTCAATCCTCCGATCAGGGGAGCCGCGATACGCTTCATCACATCAGCGCCGGTCCCCGTACTTAGCATGACCGGCATCAGGCCAAAAATATTTGCTCCCACAGTCATCAACTTTGGCCTTAAGCGTTGCACCGCGCCTTCCATCACAGCATCATAGAGATCAGTAAGATTATTCATTTTCCCCTGAGCTTTACGACGAGAATAAGCTTCATCTAAATACACGATCATGATAGAGCCTGTTTCCGCAGCAACACCTGCCAAGGCGATCAAGCCGACCCAGACCGCGATGCTCATATTATAACCCAGCAAGAACAGATACCATATGCCGCCGATCAATGCAAACGGCACAGACATCATAACGATCACAGTTTCAATTACTGACTTAAAGGTAAAGAAATAAAGTATAAATATGATAAAAACAGTAAGCGGCACAAAAATTTTGAGCCTGTTCTTGACCCTTTGCATATATTCATACTGTCCCGACCAGATAAGCGAATATCCGACGGGTAATTTTATCTCTTGGCTTACCGCCTTTTTAGCATCCGCGACAAAACCTCCCACATCACGGCCAGCAATATCCACATAGACATAACCGGATAGCAGGCCATTTTCATCTCTGATCATCGACGGCCCTAACTTTAAATTAATATCGGCGATCTGCGCTAAAGGGATATGCCTGCCGTCCATTGTCGTCACTAAAACGGCTTTAAGCTTATCCACATTATCCCGTAACTCCCTGCCATAGCGCACATTGACAGGATACCGCTGCCTGCCTTCAACGGTCGTAGTAATATTCTCTCCGCCAATAGCAGACATAATAATATCTTCGGCATCAGCCACAGTCAAGCCATACCGGGCGAGATCCTTACGCTTGAGATCAAAATCGACAAAATATCCGCCGGCAACCCGTTCGGAATAAACACTACGCGTTCCGGAGACCTGTTTTAAAACCTGCTCAATATGTATCCCGATCTTTTCTATCTCATCTAAGTTTGAGCCGTAGATTTTAATACCGACAGGAGTGCGCACTCCCGTGGTAAGCATATCGATCCGGCCCTTAATAGGCATGGTCCAGGCATTCGTTGTTCCCGGGATCTTCATCTTGCCATCCATCTCATCGATGAGTTTTTCCCAAGTCAACCGAGGACGCCAATATTTCCTATCCTTTAACACAACGGTTGTCTCCATCATGGAAAAAGGCGCCGGGTCGGTTGAACTCGTGGCCCTGCCTGCCTTGCCGAATACCCGCTCAACCTCCGGGAAAGATTTCAAGATCTTATCCTGCGTCTGCAATAATTTTGTGGCTTCTGTTACAGAAAGCCCTGGCAGCGTCGTAGGCATGTAAAGTATTGTCCCCTCATTAAGAGGCGGCATAAATTCCGATCCCATCATCAAAAACGCAGGAACGGTAAGCGCCATACTCAAGAGGGCTACTGCCACGACGGCATTGCGATGCTTGATCGCCCAATGAGCGACAGGATGATATAGTTTGATCAAAAATCTACTGATAGGATGGCGGTCTTCAGAGATGATCTTGCCGCCGATAAAGAAATTAGTGATAGCGGTTAAAAACTTATTCTTGAATTTGTATTCCTTTCCCCGCACAAACACCATGACCAATGCGGGAGTCAAAGTAATAGCAAGAAGCGCTGCAAAGAATATGGAATAATTCTTGGTAAAAGCCAGCGGTTTAAAGAGCCGTCCTTCCTGCGCCTCAAGCGTAAATATAGGCATAAAGGCGACTGCCATAACCAAGAGCGACGCAAATATCGGCGGCCCGACTTCTTTCATTGCCCCGATGATGATCTCATCGCGCGACCCTTTTCTTAACCCCTTCGTCCATTCGTCTAAGCGTTTATGCACATTTTCTACAAAAACTATTGAGCCATCGACCATATCCCCGATAGCCACGACGATGCCCCCCAAAGACATAATATTAGAGGTCAACTTCATCCAACCCATAGGGATAAAAGCAATGATCACCGCAATGGGCAAGCCTATGATCGGCACCAGCGCTGAACGAAAATGCAACAGGAAAAAAATAAGCATAAAGCTGACGATGATAAGTTCCTGAACGAGATTATCCTTTACCGTATCAATAGAAGCCTTAATTAAATCGGAACGGTCATACACCGTAACGACTTTTACCCCTTTAGGCAATGAAGGCTCAATTTGTTTTAGCTTTGCCTTGACTTTATTAATTACCTCCAAAGCGTTTTCTTTGTGGCGCATGACCACAATGCCGCCGACAACTTCGCCTTTACCGTCAAGCTCAGCCACCCCCCTTCTTATATCCGGCCCTAAAGAAACTTGGGCTACCTGTCCTATAGTTACGGCCGCGCCATTCATTGACGAACCGACCACAATATCTTTAAGGTCATCGATACTTTTAATATACCCGCGGCCCCGCACCATATATTCGGCGCCGCTCCATTCAATAAGCCTGCCTCCAACATCATTATTGCTTTTACGGATATTCTCGATCACCCGCATTAAGGGGATATTATAGGCTAAGAGCGTATTGGGATTAATAGTGATCTGATACTGCCTGACAAATCCACCGACTGTTGCTACTTCAGCTACTCCCGGCACAGCCTGCAGATAATAGCGTAAATACCAATCCTGGAAGCTGCGTAAGTCCGCTAAAGAATTCTCACCCGTTTCATCTACAAGCGCATATTGGAAAACCCATCCCACCCCTGTTGCATCCGGCCCTAATTCAACCTGCACTCCCTCGGGTAAACGCGGTATGGTCTTACTTAAATACTCCAAAATGCGGGAACGCGCCCAATAGATATCTGTCCCGTCTTCAAAGATAATATAGACGTAGGAAAAGCCGAAATCAGAAAACCCCCGAATATCTTTAACTTTTGGCGCTCCTAACATCGAAGTCACGATCGGATACGTAACCTGGTCTTCGATGATATCGGGTGAGCGGTCCCAACGGGAATAAATAATTACCTGCGTGTCGGAAAGATCGGGTATCGCGTCAAGCGGGACCTGCCTCATAGAGTAAAGCCCGGCCAAAGTCACTACGCCGACTAAAAGAAATACGATAAATTTATTCTTGGCGCAAAACTCGATTATATTTTCTACTAACTTAGTCATCCTTAGTTCCCATGCTTATGCTCACTGCCCGTTATAGCAGACTGTAACCGCGACTCAGAATCGATCAAGAAATTCCCGGAAGTTAGGATAGTTTCGCCTTCGCGTACCCCTTCGAGCACCTCATAAAACCCCTCGGCGCTTTGGCCTAATCTAACTTCCTTGCTTAAGAAATTCCCTTTTTCGTCAGTAACGACCACCACCGCCCTTTTCCCGGTATTGATCACTGCTTCTTGTGAAACAGCCAATTTTTCTCCGAGATCCACATTGATCTTTACATTGACAAACATCTCAGGCTTGAGTTTATTGTCTGGATTACCAACCTCGGCCCTTGCTTGGACAGAGCGGGTCATGGGGTCTAAAACCGGAGTAATACTGGTTATTACGCCGCTAAATTTCTCACCCGGAAAGGCAATTGACTCTATTTCCACAGAAACCCCTTCTTTGATATATCCTATCTCATATTCATAAATGGTCATATAAACCCAAACGGGGCTTTCCTTTGCAGGTAAATAAAGATTCTCCTGGGGTTTATTCTGTTGTTCTAATTCTTTGATCTGCGCTTGATTCATCCCCAAAAGAAGCAGTTTTCTTTCTGCTGCCTCTGCCAAAGAATCAGACTGCGCGGAGATGAATGAATCACGCAAAGCATTCTGGGTCTTAAGCGCTTGGAGATATTCCTGTTGGGCTACATACAAGTCAGGATCATACGCAATTTTTCCTATGGTAAGAATTTCATGGGTTAGTTTTCTTTTCTGGACCTTTTCTTTCTTTACCCCTGCCAATTGCTGCCTCTCAGGGCTAATATAAATACCCGATGCGCCTGCGGCCTCGTTTTCATAAACCGGGACATACTCCATCCCCATAGGATCCTTCATGGGGACAGGTGAAGTGACTGCTGGATTCATGGGATTACGATAATAAATGATCTTCCGATCTTTGGCCTTCGTATCCGCGCGTCCTTCATGCCCTGAAGCTTCCTGCTTAACTAATTTCATGCCGCATATTCCACAATCCCCTGGCTTATCAGATGTAAACTCCGGATGCATTGGACAAGAATACACACTATTTTTCGCGCTCTCGGGGCTATTCCCAGAACTCGCAAAAATCATGTCGCGCGATGCATAAAAAACAAAACCCGCGATGCTTAATCCCAGGATAATTATAATTACAATATTCTTCTTTTTCATAATTTATCTCCTTATTGTTTCAGATCTACTCCTACGGCGCGCTCCAGATCTGCCACGTTCATATCATACTCTATTAGTGCTTTATAATATTGCAGTTTAGTCTCAATAAACATCCTTTGATTATCCAAAAGCGCCATAAAATCGCCTTTACCTGAACGAAACGCAAACAAGGATACTTCAAGAGAACTCTGCACTATCGGTAAAAGGCTGTTTTTAGAGAGCGCTATTTTGTTTTTCGCGATTTTGGTCTTTACCGCTAAGTCCTTTACCTCGGCAAACAACTTGTTTTGCATTGCCTTATACGCGGCTTCTGCTTCTTCAAGGCTGGCGATCGCCTCTTTTACCTCATACTTCTGCTTAGTCCAAAACCAGAGCGGGACGCTAAAAGACAGCATTAAATCCCAGGGGCCAAGCGTTCCGGAAGTAATACCGCGTTGCACGACACTTGCCATCAGATCCGGGAAAAAACTTTTTTTCGCCAGAGATTTAGCGTGTTTGTTCTTCTCTACCGCCAATGAAAAAATAAGCAGTTCCGGTTGATTCATGACTGTCAATTGGTATAATGACTTAATGTCGGCGCTAAAATTCACGTCTTCGCTCAGCTGCGGGATACCAAACGGACTTTCAGGATCTCTATTTAATACCGTATTAAGGCGGGTTTGCCTGGAAGATTGTTCTAACTCTAAATTTTTTATGGTATTAGCTAAGCGGGCAACCTCCAGATGAATTTTATAGACCTCTTCTTGAGAAAGAGCGCCTACTGAATATTTTGACTCGGCAACTTTCGCAATACCTTCTAATAAAATCAGGCTCTCCTGCATAAGCTCTCTTTCTTTGTAATTCATGAAGAGGTCATAATAGGCATTCCTCACCTGATTAATGACCTGGAGCTCTTGAGCCTTATATTCCGCGGCAAACATCTGTGATTCGACCACCGCGATCTTGCCTTTTAAAGACAATTTGCCAAACAAAGGAAAAAATTGCGAGAGAGTCAGCATACGGTCGTCTGGCATGGTTTGATTTAATTTTAAGGTCCCGCGGGGAATACGCTCCAAGGTAAGGCCTATACTCGGATCTTCAAGCGACTTCGAAAGTGGGATACGCGCTACAGATGCTTCCCAGCGCTTTTGAGCGGCTAAAATATCGGGGTTATGATTTCTGGCCTCCTCGATCAGAGGTTCTAAAGAAAGAATGTCTGAGGAATAGGCAATTCCTTGTGTTAAGAATATTGCGCTGATCAAAAATAAAATAAGCGTTTTCTTAAACATCGTGAACCGGACTTTCTAAAATGAAGGACAAGCGCTACGGCTTCAGAAAACAACACAACATGAGATATTTAATTATATCACGACAAAAGAGTTAGGTGAGAATTATTTGATTCAACATGCACAAACCACTTTTGTGTTTTAACACAAATCTTAACCAACAGCAACATGACCGGAACTTCGATAAAGACTCCGACAACCGTGGCTAATGATGCTCCGGAAGATAGCCCAAAAAGGATTGTTGACGTCGCAATCGCTACTTCAAAATGATTACTGGCTCCCACTAATGCTGAAGGTGCCGCATCACGATAAGGCATCTTTAACCACTTCGCTAATCCATAAGAAACTGCGAAAATAAGGCACGTCTGAATAAAAAGCGGAACGGCGATCAGAAAAATAATCTGCGGCTGATTAATAATAAGCTCTCCTTTAAATGAAAATAACAAAACAAGAGTAAGTAATAATGCCCCTATTGAAACCGGTGTTAAATAATGCAGAAACTTCCCTTCAAACCACTGTAAACCTTTTTTAGCAATGAGCCATTTTCTTGAGTAATATCCTAATAAAAGCGGTAATCCGACATAGATAACCACCGATAAAACAATTGTTTGCCAAGGTATAGGCATTTTGTTAACACCCAAAAGCCATCCTCCTAAAGGCGCATAGAGGAACAGCATGGTAAGTGAATTAATTGCGACCATCACTAAGGTGTGGCCGTCGTTGCCGCGGGCTAAATGCCCCCAGATCAAAACCATCGCCGTACAAGGCGCTATACCTAAAAGAATACATCCGGATATATATGACCTGAAAAGTTCAACCTGCGAGCCGTCCTTGACAATCTCCATCCCCGGCAACCATCCTTTGAAGATAACACCGAGAAAAAGCGTTGCGATTGCCAGCATAGTAAACGGTTTAATGCACCAGTTCACAAATAACGTAAGGATAACCGGCTTTGGCGCTTTGCCTGCTTTAATCACCTCGGCAAAATCTATCTTAACCATGATAGGATACATCATAAAAAACAGACAGATAGCAATAGGAATAGAAACTTGATAAATAGATAAATTGTCTAATGTAAGAGCGACACCCGGAAAAAATTTTCCCAGAATGATCCCGAAGCCGATACAGGCAAAAACCCACGCAGTAAGATATTTCTCAAAGAAACTTAAGCGGCGCTCTTGATGTATACCATGTTCCATGTATCCCCCCTGCTAAAACAACTTCAAGATATAAATCCCGGTATAGTACAAACCTACGATGATAAAAATACCACCCGTTATCCTGCGCATATAATACTCAAATTTTGTGATCTTATTAAACCAATGGTTCAAAGAAGTCGCCCCCAACGCAAGAGCAACAGCAAAAACAAGAACTGGCAACCCTGTGCCAATCCCATAAAGAAGCGGCATGACGATGCCGCTTTTACTGTTGATCGCTAAAGGAATAAGGCTCCCAAAGAATAGCGCCGCAGAAAACGGACAAAACGCCAGAGCGAAAACAAAACCGAGCGCAAAGGCACCCATAGCTCCAGACTCTACAAGTTTATTGTGATGCTTTTGTGAAAGTGATAGCCCCGGCAAACGGATAGTGATCATCTCAAGCAAAATAAAACCCATAACAATTAAAAGCGGCCCCAAAGCTTTACCCATGTACTTCTGCAAAGCTTGAGCAACCAGAGGAACGCTGGAGAGTGAATTAATAATAATCCACCCCAGAGCAGCATAGGAAACCATCCGCCCGAGGGTATATGCTAATCCGGATAAAAACACCAGCGCCGGATGGGATATTTTTTTAGCGAGGAAAGAAACAGCAGCCACGTTACTTGCCAAAGGACACGGGCTCACTGACGTTAATATCCCCAGCCATAACGCTGAACCGAAGCCGATCAAAATACCCGTCATTTTGCTTCCTCTAAAAATGCGCTGACTTGCTCGACAACATAATTAATAAACTTTTGTTTATTACGGGAATAATCCCAGATCTTATCGAGGTTTTTTGATTTAATCTCTTTTCCATCTTTCTTCAGAGATAAAACCAGCGACTTAGTGTAAAGCTGATAGTCTTGCACAAAATGTTCGTTCTCTTGCTCTTCAACATTGACCTCTTTGAACTCAAGTTTCCCTGATGCAAGGGCATCTTTAAAATTCACATCGATCGCTTCCCTCGAATATTTCTCCAGAGTGGTGCAGGTAACGCAGCGGAAGGATCCATGGAAATAATACACGCTTACCTGGGTGAGGCCGGTTTTCCCCTCTAAAGATGCGCAGAGGTTGCCGCTCATTAAAACAAAGGCCATCAAGATCAATAATAATCTTTTCAAATTTCCCCTTTCATTTACTCAATATTTTCTTTATTTCATCCTTGCTTAAAACCTTGCCCGAAGAGACAACAATACCGTCTACCACAAGCGCGGGAGTCAACATTACGCCGCATGCAATGATCTTATCGATATCAGTTATCTTGCCGATCTGAGCTTGGATATTTAACTCTTTTACTGCAACTTCGGCATTAACGGCAAGCTGAATACATTTCGGGCAATTAACTCCTAATATCTCAATTTTCATTGGTTTTGCCTCCCCCATTTAGACACTCCTTACAAAACCAACTTCGCAGCCTGCGCAGCAAATTTCAAAGAAATTTGCAAGTGATTAGGCAAAAAGTGATCCTGCCTCCGTCTATCTTTTCACTGCCGCGACTTTTATGCTAACCACCGCATCCTTGATACTCTTAAGATCATCATTAACCATAGCATCCAGAGGATAATTCGACTCACTCACAACTTTTACATCTTTGAATCCAGCTGCCGCTATAAACTCCAGATACTCATTTTTCATAATGGCTCCGGCAAAGCAACCGACATACGCCTCAACCGATTCTTTAATGATATTCGGTAACTCCTTGACCAACACCAGGTCAGAAACCATCAACCTGCCGTTAGGCTTAAGCACTCTGAATGCCTCCTTAAAACATTTTTGCTTCTCAGGCGAAAGATTAATAACGCAATTCGATATGATCACATCAATAGAATTATCATCGACAGGGAGTTTCTCAATTTCGCCTAAA
Source organism: Candidatus Omnitrophota bacterium (assembly GCA_041662125.1). Taxonomy (GTDB): domain Bacteria; phylum Omnitrophota; class Gorgyraeia; order Gygaellales; family Profunditerraquicolaceae; genus JBAZTA01. The sequence continues at coordinate 57,461 of JBAZTA010000006.1, forward strand.
CGAAACTCTACATTTTTATATTTGCCTTTCTTTGCGTTCTTTTCAGCTTTTTCAACCATCTCCGGAGTCATATCAACGCCGATAACCCGGCCTGCGAGACCCACTCTTTGCGCCGCCAGAAAAGCGTCGAATCCTGCCCCGCTTCCTAGATCAAGCACGGCATCACCTTCTCTTAACGAGGCGATGGCGACCGGATTACCGCACCCAAAACCCAAATTCGCGCCTTCCGGAACGGCGTTGATTTCCGCATCGCTATAACCGACTTTCTTGCTTATAGTTTTTGCCTGGCCTGTACTACCACAACAAGAGTTTGTAGAACAGCATGAAGTATTTTGCCTGATCGCCTTGGCATAACCTTCTCTAACGATTTTCTTTATATCGCTTGTTTTTCTTTTCATAGTACACTCCTATTTAACGATAGAACCAAATATCATTCCGCTTATGGTTGCCATAACAACAACCAAAGTCACATAAACGACAGTCTTTTTAATACCCATAATACTGCGCAATACGAGCATGCTTGGTAAACTTAACGCCGGACCTGCCAAAAGAAGCGCCAAGGCAGGACCTTTACCCATCCCTGAATTCATCAATCCCTGCAATATGGGCACCTCGGTAAGCGTGGCAAAATACATGAATGCCGCTACTACAGACGAAAAGAAATTAGCCCACAAAGAATTCCCGCCGACAAGCGCCACAATAAAGCGCGACGGGATCACTCCTTCATGACCTACCCTTCCCAAGAGGAATCCCGATACAAGCACGCCACCCAAAAGAAGTGGAAGGATCTGAAGGGCAAAACCCCATGTAGCGCCGATCCATTCTTTTAATTCATCCTTTTTGAACCATTTAAAGAGCATAACAGATAGGCTCACAAGAGAAAAACCGGCGATCCACCACTTGTACTGATAAATTATTGGCCAGACACCATGGTCACCCTCAAGCGGCTTACCCCAGTTAGCAAATACAAGGAATACAACCATCGAAGCAAAATAAAGAACTGTCTTGCCTAAAGAGCGGGTTTCTTTTATTTCTCCTACATTAAAATCACCGTTTGCATGACGCGCCCGTTCTTCTTTCAAGAATATAAGGTGCATTAATAAACCGATACCGACACTAAAAACAACCGCGCCTATTGCCCGCGCTAATCCTAATTGCCAGCCAAGGATACGTGCCGTTAGAATAATAGCCAAAACGTTTATGGCAGGCCCTGAATATAGGAAGGCAACCGCAGGCCCAAGACCAGCCCCTCTTTTATAGATACCTGAAAATAACGGTAGAACCGTACAGGAGCAAACAGCGAGAATCGTTCCGGATACGGAGGCAACGCTATAGGAAAGGAACTTATTTGCCTGAACGCCGAAATACTTCATGACCGATGCCTGGCTTACAAATACCGAGATCGCTCCAGCGATAAAAAATGCAGGGACAAGGCACAAAAGCACATGCTCGCGGGCGTACCATTTGACCAGAGCCAAAGCCTCAAAGATTGCGTTATTAAAACGCATATTTTCTACCGGCAGATAAAAACAAGCCAGAAACGCAGCTAATACATAGAGGAACTTCTTCCAATCTTTCATTTCTTACTCCTTGCGCCGACCTTACAACAGCCACCTTCAATCCGGATGGCTTTAATATTAACTAAACCATCAGCAATCTTATTTTGGGCAGAAGTTAAAATCCTTGAGAATGTCGGTCGGGAGATCTTCATTAACTTTGCTGCATCAACCTGTTTCATACCTTCAAGACAAGCTAAACGTACAGCTTCAAACTCATCAAGAAACAGATACACTCCCTCGCACTTGCTTAATGGCTTACACCGTGGTTTGAAACAGCGCTCACCCGGAGCGCACTTTACCCATCTGGTCTTCTTTGGCCTCACAGATCCTCCCGCCAGTTATGAACATATGTTCATTATTAGTTTAACACATACGCCAGCTTTGTCAAATAAAAACTCTGAATTATATTAATTAACGTGTGAGGAGGCAGGAACAAAAAAATATTACTTACCACTTCCCTGTTTTCTTCTTGGATGGTTTTGGTTTATCTTTAAGGACTGCTAAAGACCTTTGCAATTCTTCATCAGGTAAAGAATAATCGGTGAGCTCGCCTTTAAGGAATTTTTCATACCCAGCCAAATCCATCAAGCCGTGTCCGCTGTAACTAAAAAGTATGACTTTTTCCTTACCTTCCTCTTTGGCTCTCCTGGCTTCCTCTATAACGCAGGCAATCGCATGGTTTGTTTCCGGCGCAGGGATCGCGCCTTCGGTCCTGGTCCATATAATTCCTGACTCATAACACTGTATTTGGTTATATGCCCGGGGCGTAAATAATCCTTCTATCGTAGCCTGGCTTACTAAAGGAGCCACTCCATGGTAACGTAACCCGCCCGCATGGATAGGTGGCGGAACGAATTTATGGCCGAGAGTATGCATCGCTAATAACGGCGTCAAGCCTGCTAAGTCTCCGAAGTCATAAGAAAACTCACCGCGAGTCAAACTCGGGCAGGCGGTGGGCTCAGTAGGAATGATCTGTATCTTGGCGCCGTGGATCTTGTCACAGGCAAAAGGAAACGCTATTCCCGCGAAGTTACTCCCTCCGCCTACGCAGCCAATGACAATATCAGGGTTTTTCTCGCCAATATTCTTAAGCTGTTTTTTTGCTTCAAGCCCGATTATCGTTTGATGAAGCAACACATGATTTAATACGCTTCCCAGCGCATAACGCGTCTTGCCGCTTTTATCCGTAACCGCTTCTTCTACTGCCTCGCTGATAGCTATGCCCAGGCTGCCGGGAGTTCCCGGCATCTCTTTAAGGACCATCCTGCCGGATTCTGTTTCATTGCTGGGACTGGCGATACATTGGGCGCCCCAGATCTGCATCATAAGTTTGCGTAACGGCTTCTGGTCAAAACTGATCCTGACCATATATACTTTACATTCAATTCCCAACAAATTACAGGCAAAAGCCAAAGCGCTTCCCCACTGGCCTGCGCCTGTTTCAGTGGTCAATCGTTTAATGCCAAATTGTTTGTTATACCACGCCTGAGCCACGGCAGTATTGGGCTTATGACTGCCGGCAGGGCTCATACTTTCATCTTTATAATAAATCCGAGCGGGAGTATCGAGGAACTTTTCTAAATATACCGCCCTGCGTAAAGGCGAGGGCCTCCAGCGATACAGGATCTCAAGGATCTCCTCAGGTATATCTATCCAGCGTTCCTGAGAGACCTCCTGTTCAATAAGATTCATCGGGAATACCGCAGATAGCATTTCAGGTTTAATCGGCTTACCGTCCGGGCCAAGAGGCGGCTGCAGGGGAGTCGGCAGATCTGCTGCTAAGTTATACCACTGCCGCGGCATATCTTTTTCGCTTAAATAAATCTTTTTTTCACTCATCGCTTCAACTCCTTTGTTAAAGGATCAAATGCAGGGTGTTTTACGATACGTTTCAAAGCTTTTCTTAGCAAACTCTTCCCCGGCTCTTTACGATGCCAGGGAGAGGCTCCCGAAGGATGCGGCAAGGGAATAAGATCAAAACGATCATGCTCGCGCGTTATCGTGAACTTTTTACCGATGATCTGATCAAGCTTTTGCAAAGGGATGAATTGTTCTATAGCCAGCTTGCCGACAGGAATGACTAATGCCGGTTTGAGTATCTTTAATTCGCGGTTAAGCCAGGCGCTGCAATGCAACACCTCATCGGGCGACGGAACGCGGTCCCCGCCCAAGGGATTTTTCCCGGGGAAACACCGGCACACCGCTGCCATATATATGGAAGCGCGGAATTGTTCTTCACTCATTCCCGCGGCCTCGGTGAACCAGCGAAAAAGTGTCTTGCCCGCGGTCCAGGCAAACGGCCGCCCTAGCTTCGGCTCCTTATCCCCCGGAGCCTGGCCCACCAAAAGAATTTTGCTCACCACGGGCCCGCCGCTAACCACCGGCGGATGCATCCGCGGACACAAAGCACACTGCCGCAATTTCTCAACATGCGCGGTGAGTTTTTTGGCAATATCCATATTATAGTATAGACCCGGAGAGGAGTTCTCGTGCCCCATTCTTGTCTTGAATATATACTTCAGGAATGAATTCGATTGAATTAGGGATAAGTTCGGCTATGACTTTCTTTATTCGCGCCTGCTGTGTTTGATTCTGATCATTAAAGATAGGATTAAGGCTCAGATCGTTCAATAAAAGAATGACCGGCACTCGCGAGAATGTGTAATCTTTTAAAAGCTTTTTGATAAAAAGGTCTAGATAATCCGGCTTGTCTTTGAATACATCAACAGCGGTTTTAAAAGTGATTTTCCCCCAATCTTCATCAATTTTCTTATGAATGAACGCATAGACAGAAGAATATTTGATCAATGCAGTCTTACCGGGGGTTAACCTTCTGGCCTCATTGATAATGACAGCAGTGAGTTCGGAATGTTTAAATGATTTGATTTCTTTATGGATATCGATAGCCAGAAGGTCAAAAGCATAAACGCCGCGCACGCTGGATGTGGCTTCGATGGTGCTGCGCTTCACAAAATCCTCCACCGCATCCCAGAGAAGGATTTCGTCATTGCGAATAAAATTCAATGCCAAGAAATCGCAGGTTTGATCTTCGCGAACCGCTTTATATTGACGGACTTTCTCCTGATTATGCCCGGAATACGTTATTTCGTCAAAAAGCGGCATATGCCGGAAGAGAATTGAATCTTGAAACCCGGAATCAATTAAATTGAGCATACATTAATCTTCCCAGCGAAAATACAGGGAGATCCTCCCCCTTATTGCGCAACCAACTTATTTATTAAAGCATTACCCGATGAATCCACTAAAACTTCAACCCTGACCGAACTCTTATTCCCCTGCATATTTTTTTCGATTCCTTTACCAACACCCTCCGGGACAAAATAACTCTCAATTCCATAATTAAGCTCTAATTTCTTATTATAACAAGATCTAACGCTGGCCTTGATATATACCCTATTATCAGAAACAGGCATTTTTGTGTTAACGGCTGTTGCTTCCCAGGATCTTTCTCCTGGTTCAACTTTTACATAAACTTTCCTGCCATATTCATAATATGATCTCTCACTGGCCGTCTTCTGCAAGTCAATCGAACTTATTTTATACCGCAAGATAACATAATCGCCTCTCAAGAAATCCCGGGGGTCTACGGGGACAGTTTCGAGAAGCACAGTTTTACCTGTCCGTATAATATGCTGTTTAGAAATGATCAAACCCACCGCCACCGCTATCCATATAAGGCTCACGGCAAAAAAAATCAGCTTTTTATTCATCCTGATTTCATCCTTTCTATGATCATCTTTCTTTGTTTTTCTAAAAATGTCCCGAGGAATAAAATTACTAAACCCCCGGCTATAAAGAACAGCGATTTTTCCTTTAATTTCCAGGTTACATCAATATAACGAGTAATAATGAATAACGCAAAGATCACAATGCCCAAAGTAAAAATATGGTGCTTTTTAAGCTCAACACCCAAGAAGATGTTACAGAGCGCAAAAACCACCAAAACACTATTCATAACTATCGTATTCAATAATAGTGTATGCGGGCTCACCAAGAGAACGAGGTTCCCTGCAAAGGCTGCTAGTATAGCTGTTAATTCTATTCGGCGAGACTTGTTCTTAAAATCACCGCACTTTACTGCATCGATCAAAAACAAAGCTATAATTCCCGTTAAGATCAGTGATCCGATCAAATATATATTATTTACTGTTTGCGTCCATTCACCAAGAAGCGCCTTAAACGCTAAAAGATATACACAAATAAATACCACTAAGTAACCAAACATTTTATAGATCACAGGGAATAAATATCCTCTCCTGCGGGAAACGATCCCCACAGAATAAATAGATAACCCCAGAAATGATTGAAAAACCATGAACTGCAGCCAGTCAAAGGGATAATTAAACATACGAGAAAACGAAGATAACGCTAAATTTATCCCTATCATCAAACCTGCCAGGCAAAAAACCAAATTCTTCTCTAGAGTATCTTTATATGTCAAATAAAGCATATATCCTATCGGCAGCAGAAAATAGATATTAGGCTGAAGTTGTCTTACGGTAAAATAAGTGATATCCCAGAAAATAAACGAAAGGCACGCAGTATAAAGATACGCGCGCTCTTCTTTCTGGGCTAAATAACAGGCCAATAACCCAACGCTTATCAAAAGCGATAGCCATTCATATTTATAAAAACAACAGTAAAAAGATGCCAACAGCAGGCCAATGATATTGATCCTGCGGGTGAGGATTAAATTCTTAGCTGTCGGCAGCATGAAGAGAAAAATAATAAGAGGATAATAATAATTAGCTATACTGTTACTACCGCTGTAAAGAAAGTTCCAGATAATGAACAAAACTGAGGCAAGGATATGCACATAATTATTCTTAAAAAAAAGAGCAACGGGCACAATAGGGAAAGCCCACAGCAGTATGATATACCAGTTTTCAGAAGTAGGAATATTATAGATCTGCCCGATAAGCGCTATAGTGCCTCCCCAGAAAAGTGAGGCTAAAAGCAATAAACTTTTTCCTAAATTAACAAACCCGTCTTTTTCATAACTAAAGATGTATCCTGCGTAGAGTGTGCCGATAGTTATGGCTAAAAGCATAGCGGTCCTGAAAAGAGAAGGAATTCTCTGCCAGTTTGACCCCACGAAAAAGATAACGCCTAAACCCACGAATATAACGCCGACAAGAGTGAGGACTTTAACCATATCCATCTTTTTTCCAGCAACCACTCTTTTTAATTTATAAAGGCTTAAGACAGCATCACCCTGCTCTTTACTGATAATATTTTTCTCTTCCCATAACGGGACTTCCCGCTGCAGCCAGGAAGAAGGTTTTTTAAAGGCACGAGCGACTGATTTCACAATAACAAAAATAATTACTCCCCACGTTAACAAACTAAGTAATATGCTCAATATCATCAGATCCTCCTCATTATTTCCCTATCTGTTTTACACGCAGAGACTTGAATACAACCTGCACCTTGAAAAAACATACTCACTTACTGACTTTTTCTCTTATAATCTATGCTATAGCAATAAATTTTCAACCTTTCATCTTTCTTTTTAAGATTTCTTAAAATCTGCAATATTTTATTATTCCAACTAAGCCGTAGGTCATAACGAAGAAACGAAGCATAACCGCGCTCCTCTTTTCGCTTCTTTTTTCTCTGCAAAATTAAATAACATGAGCGCGATGCTCCACCGTTTTTAGGTTTCAGTAAACATTTTAGCTTCCTGATATCGTTCCGAACGCCTTCTTTTGAAAGTTGGCTGCTCCAATCAGTTATATATTTAATCTCACACGCCCAAAGTATTGGATCGTTATCCGGCTCTTTAATACTGAATTTTACCCCCATATTTCTATATATTAGTATATCGGGATAATATGGCTTTTTTTTGATATATGTTTTCGGTTTACAATAAATCCAATCAACATATTCCTCATCAATCAAATCCCTATAGGCATTATATTTCTGTAACCGAAATTTGTTTTTTCTAAGCAATGATTTTATTCTAAAATAAAGCTCTGCATGGACATCTGCTTCAGACTCCCAAGCGTAAGGAAACTTCGCCCATTCTTTAACAAAGTTTTCGATTTCGCCTTCTACAATCCTAATTATTTTTCCTTCTTGCATATAAATAATTACTTTCTTCCTGAACAAATTTAAATTTGAAGATATAAATTATAAAATTTACTCAATTACCTGTTCCAAAAGTGACTGTCACCTTATTCCCAAAACAATCAACCTATACAATTCAAGTAGCTTTTTATCTGTTGTAACCGATTCTGTAAATCGCTAACCTCCGCCAAATTTGAGAAACCTTTCAGAAATGGGAAGAATTTTCTATCATCACAATAAGCATTAAAAATACCTTCATTAAGAATTTTTGACTGTGGTGGCATTGATTCTCTCTCTTTTCGCTTATTAAATGGCGAAGTCTGAACTTGAATGCTCATTTGTAAGAAATCTCTCAAGCACCTAAAGTCACTATCGTTCTTCAATGAGGCATAAACAACTGGAAAATATTCGGCAAGAAGGAGCAAAAACAATAAAGCTGGAACATCAGCTGGATTTTTTTCCACATCAAACAGTCTGGCTGCTTCAAGCAACATCAGCTTATTGACTATCCTCTCCATTCTCCTAGGGTTGCCTAGTAGATCGTCATCGAAAATGTTTTCCACTTTGGCTAATTCCTTATAAACCTTGTCCCGCGAGTCTCCTGCATGAGAGTCTTTTTCATACATTTTTCCCCATTCGTATCTCTTCATAAAGTGGTATCTTCCCGCGCTGCCTTCTCCCTTGTTATTCTGCTGCGGAACAGGCATTTTTAGCGCCACTTGAACAATTTTCTCTAGATAATGAGCACCATCAAAGTCCGGATACCGATGATTTACTGCTTTAATCACATTCTCCTTATCCATAGCGAGCACATAGATACACGGCAGGCCACGAATCGACAAGAAGCTCGATATGTCCTCAAGGAGAGAAATAACAATATTGGGCAAACAACGATCCAGATTATCAATAAAAAAAACAACTTTATTTATATCTCTATTTCCTGAACGTTTTTTAGCCTCTTCTAAACATGCGCGAATAAACTCCGAATATTCACATTCTATCTTTTTAACATTATCTTCGTACCGTTCATACTGCTTAAGCAATTTTTTCTTTACAGCTGTGTCAGCTTGATCAAAGTCTATACCAATTTCTTTATTAATGTATTGATTGGCCAAAACGAGGCCTAACGACCCTAACAAAGAGAATTCTTTTCTCCTAGCTCGGCACCAATATTGTACTCTTTCCACAACATTCTTTTCTCCGTCACGACATACAGCAGGTGAGAGACTGCTTTCTAATGCGCACATTAAAGGCAAAACAAGATTGCTTTCATGTCGATATTTCCACGCATCAAATACCAATGTTAAATAATTATCTTTTTGTAACTGCTCAACTATGCCATTAATCATGGTTGTCTTCCCACTCCCCCAAGGCCCATACAAACCGATCGTCAAGGGAGATGTGGCAGCCTCAATGATCCCTATGAATATACCTCTAGCTGTATTAAAACCTAACGTATCAGAATCCCCATATGATTTATCTTTAGGGAAAAAACATTCGCCAATACGATAAGCATCACCCATGCGATTCTCCTTTTTAATTATATACTGGTTACATCTTGAAATCCCATGCATTCTGCTTCTTGTTGAAGATCTGGGAACACATTACTCAACTCCATCACTATGTTGAATAATTAAATATTGTGTCCCCCGAACTTATGTTGCTGCTTGCTACCGCAATTAACTACGCTTCCAAATCAAATGACCTATAGACTTAAATTTACTCACACCTAAAGCGCCTCTTTCATTTCTAGCTTTTGAACCAGGAACTAACAAAGCCTTTTTAATTTCTGATCGTTCAGCTTCATACATACTTAATACCTCAAACTCTTCATCTAGCAGAACTAAAATAACAATATCCCAGTCTTTGTCTAACTTAATACTCCCTACCCTCTGCCCTGGTTTTGAATTTCTAAGAACACAGCGACCCTTGATTTGAATTTTGATTTCTTTCCCATTAGCGTGACGAATCGCGTCATATCCAGGCTGCCTTACTAAAGATAATTCTAGGCCCAAAATCTTAGCTGCAGCAAACTCAGCCACTTCACCGGTTATGCCTAAAGGCTTTCCAGTCAACTCCTTATATTTCTTAGCTAAATTCTTAGCCTCTTTAATTATCGGTTCAATTTCTGATAATAAAACCACTAAACACTCTCCAAATGAATCGTTCTCTTTTATTTTCTCAATTCGTTTAAACAAACCCAATCGCCAGGCGCGCGCTCGTATTCCCAAAAGAACCATCCGTTAACTGCCGTACCTTTAGCCGCAATAGACTTCCCCGCCATCGATGGCGAATAAAATTTCTTACCATTAACCATTATTATCCCGTTACGACGAACAAAAGCTCTACATTTCTTACCTTTATACCTAGTCCTCAATCGCAAACTCTGCCGAAAACTTTGCATATATTTTGCAAGAACTGCTTTCTTCTCTTGTCTTTCCTTGCCATCCAATACCAATCTAGTCATCTCACGTCCTAAAAGCCGATTAAATTCATTCTTCTGACTATCTCTGATGTCTTTTGCAAAATGGCGTTGCAAATTTTCTGACTTTTTGAATTTACCTTTAACCTTATTCCCAATAGGTTTTGATATACGAAGAACTAGAGATTCCAACTCCTTCATATGCTCACTACCGATAGTAAGATATACACTGAATCTATTCCATAATTTTTTATGACGATCCCGTAAATGTCCTTTTAAACGAGATCGTAAATTATGAGCTAATCCAACATAATAAAGACGATCGTTCCTATAAAGGGCATAGATACCACTACGTCTCCTGACGTAATGCCGAATGATTTTTTGATATTTTTCCAAAGCTTCACTAGAAATATTCTCTAAATGCTGACAAACTAAATGCTCAGATTTAGCCATTTTAGCTCCTCTTTTCCAAGTCCTCTATTACCCCCCTAAATTCCTCCAACGCAGATTCGAGGTCTTTGACGATGTCTTCGGCAATTATGTTAGGATCTGGCAAATTCTCTAGATCCTCTAATGATTCATCTTTGAGCCAGAATATATCCAGGCTGATTTTATCGCGTTTAAGTATTTCCGCGTAATCGAATGCTTTGAAACGCTCGCTTTCTTTTCGCTTATTCCGGTTATCCGGGTTATAGCACTTGATAAAATCTGCCAGGTCTTCGAACTTAAGCGTATTCTCCTTTAAAGTAAAATGCTTATTGGTTCGCAGGTCGTAAAACCATACCTTTGAAGTCCAGGGCTTTTCCTGGGCTGGTTTTTTGTCGAAAAAGATAACATTAGCCTTAACTCCCTGGGCGTAGAAAATCCCTGTGGGCAGTCGTAAGATCGTATGCAGATCAAAATCATGTAATAGCTTCTTCCTAACCGTCTCCCCAGCGCCGCCCTCAAACAAAACATTATCCGGCACCACTACAGCCGCTCTGCCATGCACTTTCAGGATCGAGGCAATATGCTGGACAAAATTCAGCTGTTTGTTCGAAGTCGTAGTCCAGAAATCATCCCGCTCATATGTATCTTTTTCTTTTGCCGCCTTACCGTTCTCTCCAATAATCGTGGTTGAGCTCTTCTTCCCGAAAGGAGGATTGGTCAAAACCATATCGAAATGTTCGCTACCTTTAGATGCCAAAGCATCAGCCACTTCAACCGGACAACGTTTTGCTCCAATGCCATGGAGATACATATTCATAACACACAAACGAGCAACAGATTCAACTATATCCACACCATACAAGGCTTCATTAACCATAAACTCTTTATCGCCTTTGGACATAGTGGGGAACTTTTTGAAGATATAATCAAAAGCATGGAGCAAAAAACCACCTGTGCCGCAAGCAGGATCGGAGATCTTCATTTTCGGCTCCGGCTTCATCACCGCAACCATCGCCTTTATCAAGGCACGCGGGGTAAAATACTGGCCGGCGCCGCCTTTAGTATCCTGCGCGTTCTTTTCAAGCAAGCCTTCATAAATAGCGCCCTTAATATCAATATCCAGCCCCAGCCAGGTTTCACCATCAATCATGTTGATTAACCGTTTAAGCTTTGCCGGATCCTGGATTTTATTCATAGACTTAGTAAAAATCCGGCCAATAATTCCTTTTTGCTTACCCAACTCCCGAAGTACGGTTATATAATGCCCCTCAAGCGGTTCACCTTCCAGTTTCTTGAGCGACTTCCAGTTATGCTTTGCAGGAATATCGCAGTCATGATATAACTCATCTCGCTCATCGGACATCTTAAGAAACAGCAAATACGTCAACTGCTCAACGTAATCGCCATAGCTTACTCCATCATCCCGCAACACATCGCAATAATTCCACACTTTCTGGACGATTTCATTCTCGCTCATAGGTTCTCTTTTCTTCCTTAAAAATCATTTTTTTAAATCAAATAAGAAATTATCGACCCCTGATTTGATTATCTCTTCTACTTTTTTATTGTGGTATTGCTTAAAATAGAATTGCTTCTTAAGAACTCCCCTATCTAGACTCTTAACTTTTCCTAATGATTGGATTATTTGATGAAAAATATATTCCCTATAATTTTGGGGGTAATGAACAGAATCCTTATAAATATCCAGGATTCTAAGTCCGTCAAAGTCTCTAACAGCATAATCATTAAAAACTCCTCCTGAAGTCAGTAAGTTATCAGAAAATAGTATCCGGGGATAACTAGCTTCTTGTTCTAGTTGATATGCTGCAATTAAAGCTTTACTGAATATAAACTGATTCTTAGGGCTTGTTAGTTGTTCCTGAAAATAGTTCCCAGACGCAATCCCACCGCGCAACAAGAAACCCGTATTCGCAATAAATTTCAAACAAAACTCACAAAGATAGTGAAGAAAAATCGGGCCAATTGTTCTTACTTTTGTTTCATCAATGAACATAATTATAGAATCGCTTAACACTTGCACTTTAATCTCATTAGCATACTTTTGAGCCGGATGATCTGGGTCTTTTGAGACTTGATATTTAGGCTTTAATGCCTCATAAATAAGGCCGTAAACCTCTTCAGCACTTCTATCTTGAATTAATTCTTTGTACCCCAAAATATCTATAAAAGCTAAAATTACTTTATCGTAATTAAACTGAACTCTCATCTTCTTTTCTCCCTACTAAACTTAACTTTTCATTCTTTATCCTCTCCAGCAAGACTTCAACCGGCTCATCATTAGGATCGGGCTCGACAAGTTTGCCTTCGAAGGCTTCCTTCAGGATACTCTGTTTTAACTGCTCAATTTTCTCCAGTCCTTGTTCAACAGTCTCCTCAAGCACCTTCGCCCGCTCAAAACGAGATTCGATGGCTTTAACAATTTCAATTTGTGTATCCATGTTTTTAGGCAAAATAAAATCAAAATTCTCAATACTATTAGAACTTATATTGGGCTGTTGAGAAGATGAAGATTCAAAAACTACTCGTTTCTTAAAGAAATCAGTACTAATATAATGTCTTAAGTAGTTATTATTGACTCGGCCATCCAAAACAAATCTTCCGACACGTTGGTTTAATAACGCAGGCAAATCGTTCTCTCGCACAACTACAACTTTCACTGTATTTAATGATTTAATTACTGGACGCGTCATAGCAACAAGAATATCTCCAACTTTAAGCTGGAAACTCTTGAACTCGGACAATCTATTCCTAGCAATACAAGTTCTATCAGTCCAGTCGATATTATCGACATTAACATTAGCGATCTTAACGATAGGGATTCCATCCAGGACAAATTCTTTGCTTTTAAAAGCAAATCCCCCTTGTAACTTAACAAAATTTCCCATTCTGCACACAAACCAATCACCACAAAGAGTAGCCTTCAATCCATTTATCGTAGTATTTTTATATTCACATTGGGTCTCCGTTAACTTCCCTTCAAACGCAGATTTAAGCACTGATTGGCGATAGCGCTTAATTTCCGCATGCACGCGCAACAGCGAAACCTTAGCGCTATCCAACCGTGAAAACAAACTCTCAATTTTTGCTACAATGCGTTTTTGTTCGAAGAGCGGTGGCACAGCAACAGAAATAGAATAAACGTCGTTTCTATTTATACCTGGTTTCACTCCCCGTACGAACTGAGACAAACGAAGTCTTTTTAAAAGGTGATATAAAAAAATCAAATCGTATTGATTATTATCAAAGTCAACATAATAAGTAACGTCCAATGGCCAGAATCTCTCTTCCGTAAGATTAACCTCTCCTGCAGACCCTTTTCTCCCCACAATAATACTCCGCTTAGAGCAATAATATTCGTCAGTCCTATCTTTTTCACCATTAGCGCCATAGACAGGATACTTACCATTATATTTCCTCTTAGAATCAGGCAAAGGCTTCCCATATTCCAACTTAATAGCGTCTCCTAATTTCTCAATTTGCCACATACTATTCATCCTTAGTCCTAAGGTCTACAATCATAGGCATACTGGAACGAACGGACTTACCAGTTACAATTGCATGATATTGTTTAAGATTCGGCAATGTTTGCACCATTTCTTTACCAACATAATTACCCAAGAAACCAAAACTTGTTTCGTCAAAAGCTCGAAAACAAATGACTGTATTACATTGAGTTAACACAGTTTTAGAAACATTGGCAGTTCTTTGGGCAATGACTAAAAAACCAACACCATATTTTCGGCCCTGCAAAGCTATTTGCCCAATGCTATTAACCAGGCCTTGGGAAGTTTTGTCACTGGTGCCCGCAAAATTCCACTCAGGCACAATTGTATGCGCCTCTTCTAAAACAACACAAATTCTCAATGACTTTTTGTTTGCTATTTGATTATCTTTAGCAATCTCAAAAAGAGATTTAAAAAAATACTTAGTATAATCTAATATTCCAGTAGTATTATTCAAATCGGGCAACTCAAACACTTTTAGATTACATTGCTGATCATTAATAAACTTTTTAATCTCGGCTTTAAGCAATTCCTTAGTTTCCGCTTGCGCTCTAGCTATACTTGGTTTGTCTTGTTGATTTCCAAACTTCTCCAATTCATTATTGATCCAATCAATCTTCCCTGCTATTTTTGCAGCCTGAGTTTCATCAATAATATTATTGGGAGTTGGATTTAAAGTTGAAACAAATTCTTTATTAAAATCAACGCAGATTATTTTTGTATCTTTTTGTATTTCTTGAATGATCCTCCTAGCTAAAAATGATTTCCCCGAGCCTGTAATACCTAATAACGCCATATGATGCATAATTGCATCATGTAAATCTATTACTGATGGCAAAATGGTATTTGGTATAACACCTAGCTTATATTCAGGATAAGCAAATTGCGGGACTACAAGGCTCAAAGTATCTGCCATAAAAATCGGGGTATTTATTTCTGGAACCCATCCAAACTTCTGAAAGGAAAGTTTTTCACTCTGCCATTCCCCAAGCTGTATCGCTTCCCCTTCGATAAAGCCCGTCTCATTCTTTTCTTCTAGTTTTTCTTCACAAGTGATCCCCATAACAACTTGATAAAAAAGTCTCTTCTCTCCAACTCGCAACTCAATTAAATCCCCCTCCTGTAAATCATCCTTCTTCTTGGAATATTTGAACCTAATTTTCCCTATTGCAGAGCCTCTTATAACAATCCCAACAAAATCATCAATTCTTAGCTCTTTACTTATTACAGAATTTAAAGGCACATGATACACTGTATTTTTCTCAAATTTTCCCTCAAAAGACTCAGTTTTGGATAACTGGAGTATTTTAGCCCATCGTTCTTGATTCAATAAACATATCTCAACTACAACGCCGATACAAATCGCATCTAAAGAATCCTGCATGGAATACCTAAAATTAACAATATCGAACAATTTGAGATTTCTTTTATCTTCAAACAATCTAACTAGAAAAATCTTCTTACTTTGTACACTAAAAATCTCCCCCACTGCATCGAGTTGCTCCTTGGAAGTTACAAATATAAATTCATTATGGATTCCCTTAGGATTAATGCAAAGAATAAAAAACCACAGAATAAACATAACTTGCGAATAAAAACTTTGGATTGAAGAATACGATAGCAAGAAATATAAAAACATTGCCGAATAAAGTACTTTTCCCTGCCCAACTAGTACGACAGTATTCTTTAATAAAGCAGAGATTCTATTATGCCAATGCTCCGGACTTTTGCTAATATTCTCCAGAACAATCGCTGTTATAGATAAGACTAAAAGAAAAAGTAAAACGATAACAGCCGTCCACCAAAATGCATAATTGAGAAATTCACTCTTAATTGAAATAAAAACCAGTAATAAAGGGATAACATTTGTAATAACATTCTTCGGAGAAGTATAATATGGTTCAATAAACAGAATCGAGAATAAAACCATGCAGATACCGGAGTAAAACCAAAGATCCTTGACTTCCGCACTTAAAAAGAGTCGCCTGGAGAAACAATATTGCACTATAGCGAAACCCAAGAAAAAGACAGTAAAGATTACAAATCTATTCTTCATATAAAATAAGACCCGCTCAAAGAAAACTTTCATACAATCTTCCTTCTTTTATCCCACCAACACGCTATTCAACTCCTCAATCACCTCATCCAGCCCATCGCCAAAGACTTCTTTCGCCTTAATAATCCCTCCGCTGCCGCTAAAAGGCGGTAAGAGGAAATCATTTTTGTCGACACTGCCAGAACCCGCAATATGTTCGGCAATCATGGTCAGCCACTGGATTTGTTTTTCGTTAAAAGTTTTGCCTAAAAGCTGCTGACTCTTAAGCCATTCTTGGAAGCGGTGCTCAACGTGTTCTTTAAATGGCTCGAGAACTTCCTCTTGATGTATGGCAAAGCGCACCAGGGAAACTATATCTGTTAATTGCTTCTGAATTGATGCCGGGCGTACTTTTGACTTTTCAAGCTGTTCATAAGCGCGCCAAAGCGTGTCGGTAGTAAAGCCGCACGGCGGCATTTCGATTTTCTCGGCTAATTCGCGGATCTCTTCGTAGGTAACGTGGCGCTTTTTATAAGGCAAGTTATAGAGGATCTGCAAAGCGGTGATTTTATCTTTGTTTTCTTCGATAAATTGCTCGAATTTTTTGACTACTGCCGAAGCCTTATCTTTAGCCTGCTGATCGAACCCTGACTGAATAATTTTATCTACTGTGGTGGTATCTATGGTTTGTTCGGTTTTCCTATTGAGAGCGGTTAAAAGCTCGCGCAGTTCGGGATTATCCAAAGGGCTACAGGCAGAAATAACCAATTCTTCTTTGGCTTTATTGCACTGGGATTCCATCGGCTCGTGCGGTTTAGTTTTTTCTTTGGCCCGGTCATAGGCTTTGTCCGGGTCAATCGCCGACATAAGATCTCCGACAATGCTGGTTAAAGATTTACCGCCGGATAATGCTTTGATCCGTTCAATATCCCTCGGTTCCAGTTCCAAATCCAGGCGCGATAAACGCGAAGCAAGGCTGGACAAAGTATCACTGTCACGGATGCCGATGGCGATATTGTTTAAAAGCTTAGGAGTAGGCACGCTTTTTTGCCTATCCAGCGGGAAACTCTGTGTCTTCTCGCTTTCACATACGCCTACAGCGTCAACGAGAATAAAGTGTGTTTTAGTTTTGGCATCAGGCGTTACTGCCATAAGGTCATCAGAATCAATCACCCGAGTACCGCGGCCTTTCATCTGTTCGAAGTAAACCGCGGATTTGACGTCGCGCATAAACAGGATACATTCCAGCGGCTTGATGTCTGCCGGTTGAAATCATGTCTACGGTAACGGCAATGCGGGGATTGAAGCTGTTGCGGAATGAAGCGATCAAGTCGTCGGTATTTTCCTGGGTGCGATAGGTTATTTTCTTGCAGAAATCATTGCCTTTGCCGAATTCTTCGCGCACGATCTCGGTGATGTCTTCAGCGTGACTGTCATCTTTGGAAAAAATCAAAGTTTTCGGCACTTCGGTGCGGCCGGGAAAGATTTCTGTGAAAAGTTTATCTTTAAACTCACGGATAACCGTGCGGATCTGGTCTTTTACCACAATACTGCGGTCAAGCTGTTCCGGTGTATATTCGATGTCGTCATCGAGTTTTTCCCAACGGATTTTCCGGGTTTGTTTATCGCGTTTATCCACGTAAAAGCCTGAGGGGATTTTGCCGCCCTCTTCGGTAGTCTTGGTCCTGATACGGTAAACGTCAAAGCCGACGTTTACTTTGTCCGCAACTGCGCGGTTGTGGTCATATTCCATGACTAAGTTTTTGTTAAAGAATCCTATAGTCTGGTTTGAAGGCGTGGCAGTAAGGCCAACAATAAATGAATCGAAGTATTCCAAAACCTGGCGCCAAAGATTGTAAATCGAGCGGTGGCACTCATCGACGATGATGAAATCAAAGGTTTCTACAGGGATCTTTCCGCTGAATTTCACCGCCTGTGGATCAATGCTCGGCGCATCTGATTCGTATAGAGACTTTTCATCGAGGCTTGCGTCCAAGTCCTGATCGCCTTTAAGCATGGAAAACAGGCGCTGTATGGTGGTAATGCAGACTTTAGCGCCGGGGTCAAAGACGTTGGTGGTCATGTGCTGGACGATATAAAGATCGGTAAAGTTGCGATTATCGTCAAAAGGGATGTAGTTCTGAAATTCTTTCCTGACCTGCCTGCCTAAAGAACAACGGTCTACCAGGAACAAAACCCGGCGGGCTTTGGCGAATTTGATCAGACGGTAAATCTCGCTTATTGCGGTATAAGTCTTGCCGCTGCCGGTAGCCATCTGTATCAAGGCGCGCTGACGAGTTTGGCTCAAGGATATCTCAAGATTGGTAATAGCCTCAATCTGACATTGGCGGAGATTATACGGATCAAGTACAGGCAATTCGCACAAACGCTGACGCAGAGTCTTCTCTTCTTCGAGCCATTCAGCTACAGTATCGGGTGAATGGAAAGCGAATATGCGCCGCGAACGGGAACGCGGGTCACGAAGATTGCGGAAAAAAGTTTCTATGCCGGTTGATTCGTAAGCAAATGGCAGGATATCGTCAACATGAGGAAGGTTATCGGGAATTGAAGCGTTGTAACGCGCAGTTTGCTCGGCGACGCCGGAAAGAGTGGTCCCTTCTTTCTTAGCTTCGATGGTGCCAATAGCTTTACGGTCAACGAATAACATGTAATCGGCGGGGCCGGATTTAGTAGAAAACTCACGCACAGCTATCCCTTTACCCGCGGATAAGTTGATCTTACGAACATCCTGAATAATCCAACCTGCTTCGGTTAATAAACCATCGATAACTTTGCGTGCTTCTTCCTCACTCATAAATCTATTTCCCCTTCATCTTTAAAGCTATAAAACTCGCTACCTCCAACAATAATATGATCAAGGACCTTAATTTCCATCAACTTTGCTGCATTACACAAGTTTTGAGTAAATTTCTTATCCTCGCTACTTGGTGTTATGTTTGCACTTGGATGATTATGGGCACAAACAATCGACTTCGCGAATTTCTGCAAAGCGGCGTGGATTATTTCTCGGACAATAGGAAACGCCTGATCAACGGTACCAACGGCAATATCCACGATGTCAATAATACGATTATTACTATCAAGATAAACGACCTTAAAGACTTCTGTCTTAAGGTCGCGCAGTTGAGGCATAAGGATATCCACAATATCCTTGGCAGAAGCAATCTTCTGCTTCCCGGTAAACACATCGTCCTGCCGATAGCGCCGCCCGATTTCAAGTGCGGCCTGAATGTGAGCAATCTTAGCCCCGCCCAAGCCCTTAAATTCCTTCCAATCGCGGGTATCGGTATGCGACATATTCCTAAACGTACCGAATTTCTTTAAGACCTTACGAGCAAGGTCAATCGCGCTAATGCCGTTGGTGCCAGTACGCAAAAGTATAGCCAAGAGCTCGGAATTACTCAGAGCTCCCGCCCCCTTCTTGAGCAACTTCTCTCGGGGCCGATCATCCACTGGCCAGTTTTTGATTCCTGAAGACATGCACTGCCCCCCCCAAACTTAAAAACCGGATCTCCACCCTGACCCGGCTTGTTTAGTGATTATTATTGCGTAAAATCGTGTTCATAACGCCTCTTATGCTTTCGTCGTAATTGGATATAAGTATACAACTTTTGTGCCTGTATGACAACTGGAATTTGGAATTCAGGTAGTGGGATACAATATTTCAAGACCCGATATTTCAAGACCCGGTCTTGGCTGTAATTGGAAACCACATTTTAAGACCGGGTCTTAAGGCTTCTTGAAGCTTTATTCGGCTAATTCTTCAAGATACTCCCAGCGCTGATACGCCTTTTGGAGTTCGTCTGAGAGGGATGCGGAGCGGGTTTTGACGCGTTCAACTTCTGTGGGGTCACGCTGGTAAAAGTTAAAATCAGCTAACAGGTTGTAGATCACTTCCTGCTCCTCTTCTATTTTTTCAATTTTTGCAGGAAGGCTGTCTAATTCTTTCTGTTCTTTTTGGTTAAGTTTACGCTGGACAATAGGTTTTTTCTTTTTTACTGGTTCTTTTATAGCTTTGATTTTGGGCGGCTCAAGGGCCGCTTTCGGCTTACACTGGCTTAACCAGTCATCATATCCTCCGGGATATTCATTAATTTCCCCCTCGCCTTCCATGACAATGGTGGAGGTAACTACATTATTCAAAAATGCCCGGTCGTGGCTGACTAATATAAGTGTTCCCTGATACTCAAGGAGTAACTCTTCCAAGAGTTCCAGAGTCTCAATATCCAGGTCATTAGTCGGCTCATCCATCACCAATACATTAGAAGGCTTGGAAAACAGCCGAGCCAGGAACAAACGATTACGCTCTCCCCCGGAAAGGACTTTTACCTGCGTGAGGCTGCGTTCTGGCGCAAAAAGAAATTCCTGCAAATAGCCCAGGACATGTTTAGGCTTACCATTAATAATGATAGTATCGCCTGCGTTATTGACATTTTCGGCTACAGTTCTATCTTCATCCAACTGCTCACGCAGCTGATCGTAATAGGCAACCTCAAGGTTAGTGCCGAGGGTAACTGTCCCTCTCTGAGGAGTGAGTTTCCCCATTAAAATACGTAACAACGTAGTCTTGCCGCTGCCGTTAGGCCCGATCAATCCGATTTTATCCCCCCGCATGATCTGAGTAGAAAAATCTTTGATCAAACATTTATCGCCGTAGCCAAACCCCAGCTGAAATGCTTTGATCACCCGATGGCCGGAAAGTATAGAGTTTTGCGCGCGCATACGCACCTGCCCTTCCTGCTTACGCTGAGTTTTCTTCTCTTCCCGCAAGCGCTCAAGGGCCTTGACGCGTCCTTCATTACGGCAGCGCCTGGCTTTAACCCCCCGACGGATCCAAATTTCTTCTTCCGCTAACTTTTTATCGAAATGTCCCCAGGCTGCTTCGTCAATATCAAGCGCTGCTTGTTTACGTTCTAAGAAAGTCTTGTAATCGCATTGCCAACTATAAATCCTGCCCCGGTCAAGCTCAATGATCCTGGTAGCTAAATGTGTCATGAACATCCGGTCATGGGTGACAAAGAAAACCGTTCCCGGATAATTTGAAAGAAACTCCTCCAGCCAATTGATGGAATCAATATCCAAATGGTTGGTCGGTTCATCTAAAAGCAAAACTTCAGGTTTTATCACCAGCGCCCGCGCTAAAAGCACGCGGCGTTTCTGGCCGCCGGAAAGGCTCTGGAAATCACTCTCCCCGTCAAGCTTCATGCGGGTGATCACATTCTCAACATGGTTATTCACATCCCAGGAGTTGGTATGGTCTAACTCGGCTTGCAGAACATCCAGCTGTTTTAATAATTCCGGGGTGTGTTCTGTATGAAGACGGTGCGTCAACGCATGATACTTGCTTAAAAGTGCAGCGCGTTCCCCTAAACCGGAAAGAACAATATCATAAACACTGCCCTTCATATCAACAGGGACTTCCTGCGGCAGATGCGTGACCTGGATACCTTTTTGGAAGATGACTTCTCCGTCATCAACTGCTAACTGTCCAGCCATCACCTTCATCAGGGTAGTTTTGCCCGCGCCGTTCCTACCAAGCAAAGCAACACGCTCACCCGACTCAAGCTGAAAGCTTAAACCATCAAAAATAAGCGGGCCGCTAAACTTTAAGGTAATTCCCTGTAAACTGATTAATGCCATAACCCCTCACAAATACACCCGGCCTTATTGGAAAGGCCGGTGTTATGTCTTCCACAAATAAAGAGAGCCCGGGATCTTTAAAGATACCGGGCCCTCTTGAAGATCAAGATTATATCTTGACTACATTCGTAGCCTGTTCGCCTTTAGGGCCTTGTTCGATATCGAACTCAACCTGGGCGCCTTCAGCTAAAGATTTATAGCCATCTCCCTTGATCGCGGAATGATGTACGAATACATCTTTACCGTTTTCAGGTGTGACAAATCCATAACCTTTTTGATCATTGAACCACTTTACTATTCCTTTTGCCATTGCTTGTTACCTCCTTTTCATGAGATTTAGTACCAGTTAGAAATCGCGCATTATTTTCCTTGAGTAGAATCCTCGGATTCCCAACTGGACAAACAATGACAAATAAAAAAAACCGTAAGGTCAGTTATCTCCCTTACGGCTAAGACTTCTAATCTTTTACTGTTTTTATTCTACCACTATTACCGTTTTTGTCAAGGGATATTATGTGAATTTTGAATTGCGCGAGTATGCGGCCTTCTATCGCAGATACAATAACAACTGCTGCATGATCACTAACGGTTCCGGAGGGCATCCGGGAATATGAAGCGCCACCCTGCCTGTGATTGCCTGAATATCGTTAGCAGTGTAATATGACTGCGCAAAAACGCCTCCCTGACAAGCACAATCTCCGATCGTTATCACGAATTTCGGCTCCGGCACACAAGCAAACGTTTTTTTAAGCGCCAACACCATATTCTTGGAAACCGGACCTGTCACAACAAGCGCGTCAGCATGCCGGGGAGACGCGACAAAATCGATCCCAAAACGCTGAATATCATACAGAGGGTTATTAAGCGAGATCAACTCTGATTCGCATGCCCCGCAAGAGCCGGTATCCACTTCCCTTAAGTGCAATGAACGGCCGTATAACGCAAGAATAACATCTTTTAATTCTTTACCGAGAGACTCAACCTCTTGAAGGCGCGCCTGTTCAGGCAACTTTACTTCTTGCGTTACTAAACCTTTTTTAATGCTGTTTTTTAAAATATTAAACATAGCTATAAATCGTTACCCGCGTAAGATAGATCAAAACTCTTATTACACACGGGAAAATCAGGGACGATATTACCCAATACGGCTATCGAAAGCCCCTGCCAATTGTGAAAAGAAGCATCAACGATCTTGCAACGGTCGATCTTTCCCTCAATGACCTTAACCCAATAAATAGCCGGGCCTCGGGATCCCTCAACCGCTCCCAAGGCATGCCCTTGAACAATGTCTCTAAAGCTATTCTTAGAATTATGCGCTTTGGTAATATTTTTTGCGAAACACTCGATCAAACGCAGCGACTCATCTATTTCATCTATGCGGACATTAAGACGGGAAAGTACATCTCCCTTCTCCTGCTTGATCAAACGAAATCCTGCCGCAGTATACCCTTCAGGGAACTGGCGCCTGAGATCCAAAGCAATACCGGAAGCACGGGCTGCAAGCCCAATAACCCCGAAATCCTGAACGGTTTTTTTCCGCAAGATGCCAGTTTCATCCACCCTATCCATAAAAGAAACGCTTCCATACAACATAGCGCGCAATTCCTGCATGTCGCGCTTTATATATGATAATTGCTCGAGCATATACTTGAGGCGGTTTTGCTCAAATACGTCCTCTCCTCCTCCAACAACTAAAATGCCCTTAAGATACCTGTGCCCGCAAAGCTCCTTGTTAAGCAGCATCATGCGCTCTTTAAGTAATTGCGCGAATTGTGCGGGAAAACTAAAGCCAACATCTAAAGCGATGCCTGCGATGCCGGTTAGATGATTATAGATCCTCTCCATCTCAAGGCTTATAGCCCTTACCCGAAATGCGTCCGGCTCGATCGTTACTCCCATAATCGTTTCAACCGCGCGGCAAAAAGCCCAGCTATGGCTTATGACTGAATCGCCTGCAATGCATTCAGATAACTTCAAACCTTCCTGAAGAGTTTTTCCCTCAAAAAGTTTTTCTACTCCCCGATGGGTAAAACCAAGGCGAAGCTCCAAGTTAATAATAGGTTCTCCGGCAACGCTAAAACGGAAATGCCCGGGGCCGATAATTCCTGCGTGTACCGGGCCTACGGGAACTTCGAACACACCTTCACCTTCAACACGGGTAAAACGATACTCGCAAGGAGCCAGCGCAGAAGCAGGCGCCTGTGTAAAATCCTTGCGCAGCGGGAATACCCCCTGCGGCCACACTTCCTCATGCAGGCAAAGTGATCGAACATCGGGATTACCGTCAGGAGTGATCCCGAACATCTCTTTGATCTCGCGTTCGAAAAGCGCGGCTGAATATATTTCCTTTGCCAAAGAATCAAAGCGAGGGTCATCTGCCGGCACCACGATCACAATTGAACACCAACGGGAGTTTTCTTTAGCAAGAAAAACACAACGCACCTCAAAATTGCCGGTTGCCGTGCGGCAATCAACTGCAAAAAGCGCCATTACCGGCGAATGCAGCTGCGTATGCATAAAAAAACAGGCCGCCTTAAAATCCTTTCTCTCAACACGGATCTCAAGCTCGATACCATTAGGATACGCTACCTCTAACGGTGTAACGCCTTTCGCGCTCAAACTACGAAGGATATCATCGGATTGCATATCAAATTCCTCTCACGACATCTACGGCCCGCTCCAGCAATAACCTGAGCGGAAACCCGACACCAAAACCAAACAGCACAAGATAGGCGATCAAAACGCTAAAAACCAATTTCACGCTTAAGGTCTCCGGAACCCGCGGGATATTTTTCGGTTTATTGCCAAATACTACTTTCCCCAAATGAAGCAGCAAAGCCCCGAAAACCAGCGCCACGAACAATAGGAATAACGCACTCAAGAGAAAGTGTTTCGTTGCCAGCGCCGCGGTAAGAATAGCCAGTTTGCTCATAAATATCGCAAATGGCGGCATGCCGACGATAGCGAACAACCCCACCAACACGGCTACACCGGTAAAAGGCATGGCCTGAATAACCCCCTGGATCAAATGCATGTTGTGCGTCTTATACCGTTTGACAATATTCCCCGCAGAGAAAAAAAGGAGTGATTTGGCGCAGGCATGATTGAAAGTATGGAACAAAGCTCCTGATATCGCCAGCGGCGACCCTAATCCTAATCCGAATAAAATGATCCCCACGTTCTCTATGCTACTATAGGCAAGCAGACGCTTTAAATCTTTTTGCACCAAGACAAAAAAACTGGCTACCCCTACGGAGAAAAGCCCCGCGTACATCAATACGGTAAACGCGAAATTTGTCCCCAACGTTTTATTGACAATGATCGCAAACCGCAGAAGCGCATAAATGGAAGTTTTGAGCAATACGCCGGAAAGTAACGCGCTAACAGGCGTCATCGCCTGGCTATGCGCGTCCGGCAGCCACGTGTGCATCGGCACCACGCCTGCTTTCGTGCCATATCCAACAAGGATAAAAAGAAACGCAACCACGATCAACCGGTGGTCAAGGCTCGAAGCGACGCTTACGATAACCGACCAGTCCAGGCTTTTCACGCCTCCATAAAGCGCCACATTGTAATACAATAACACCGTCCCCAAAAGCGCAATAGTAATGCCTACTGAACAGATAATAAGATACTTCCACGCCGCCTCCACCGATGTTTTATTGTTATAAAATCCCACCAGGAAAGTAGAAGCAAGAGTGGTCATTTCAATGGCTACCCACAAATGCCCAAGGTTATCCACCAGGACCGCTGCCAGCATCGCGCATACGAAGATATGGAAGAAAAAATAGTACAGAGACTTTTTACGCGGCGAAAGATCACCTTCTTCCGAATGAACCAAATATCCTTTGGAATAAATCAAGGAAGCAAGGCTTATACAGGTGATCAGCACCACAAAAAAGGCGCTGAGCGCATCTGCCCGCAGCAGGTTACCAAAAACCACCACCGGCATCCCTGTGCATACCAGATACGCCAACCTCACCCCTGCACCCGCCATAATAACATACAAAAATACGCTGAACGCCGTACGCGCGCGGTCGTTTCGGCACACTAAAGAAAACCACGCCGCAACAAAAGGAAGCATTATAAGATATACTAACAGCATCATCCTAACCCCGTAATTCAGTCAAACGGTTAATTTCGATATGAGTAAACAAACGGTTTATCCGGTACAAAAATATCCCGGTGATGATCACACAAATGAACACGTCAAAAAAGATCGCGATTTCCACAAAGAAAGGCATCCCTCCGGCAATAGCCACAGCCAGAAGAAAAATACCATTTTCCATAGTTAGTAATCCAATGATCTGAGTGATCGCTTTAGCCCTGAATACCATGATGAAAAACCCGATGAATACCGTAGTCATGGCGGTAATAAACGATATGCAGGTGATCGGATCCTGGTTACGCAAAACCACAGTACCGAACAATACCGATACAAACGTAAACACCAGCGCCGCTACCAATGAAAGCAACGGGTTCATAAATAACCCTAAAGACTCGTCAATATTAATTTTTTTCGAGAGCCGGTTCAAGTAATTAGGAATGCCGATCACTTTTAACACGACCAATAATAATGCCACAATATAGATCTCAAGGCTTCCTTCCTTATAAGCAAAAGCCAGAGTCAAAAGCGCCAGGAATAAAGACTGCAAACGAAAACTCCGTATCAATGCGGTTACCCTGCGGTTAATCACCATTGAATAAGCGAACATGATCATCCCTAACAAAAATGCGTACAGCATACTTATACCCCCAGCCCGGCCATTATCAGCGCCAGGATCGATAGCAAAAAGGCAAAACCCATAAAATCAACTACCCGAAAAAGCCTCATCTTAGCCAGCATTACTTCTAAAACACTCACCATACAAGCAAAAACCGCGATTTTCCCGATAAACCAAACAACAGACCAGAAATAAATCACCAGGCCTGACTGCGCAGTCACCGGTAAAGGCCAAAGAATACTCGCCAGGACCCCGAAAAACAGCATCTGCTTACTATGCGCGCTTAATTCAAGGAGGGCAAACGACCGGCCCGAATATTCAAGAAGCATTGCTTCATGTATCATCGTAAGCTCAAGATGAGTTTCCTGATTATCTACGGGGATCCGGGAAGTCTCAGCGATCACCACCAGTAATAATGCCACTGCAGCAATTACTACTGAAACTGGCGTGCTCGTTAAATTAAGCGCAGCCGAAAGATGCAAAGCCCCGGATTTTAATCCTACCACGGCTGCCGCGCAGATTGCCACAGGCTCTGCCAGGCTTGAGATAAATACCTCTCGGGATGAACCCATACCGCCAAAAGCGCTTCCCGTATCTAAACCAGCCAACACCAGAAAAAACCTCCCCAGTGCCAGAAAAAAGAAAAGCGCAAGGATCCCACCCGTAACCTGGAAAAAATTGGAAAAATGAAATACCGGCACAAAAAGAAACGCAGTAACCGTAGAAGCCAACACGACGTAAGGAGTAATGCGTAATATGACCGAAGCGTGCTCAGAGACAACTTCTTCTTTCATGAAATACTTGCGAAGATTATAATAAGGCTGAAGAACAGGAGATCCCTTACGCATACGCAGGGAATTCTTAAATTTGCGCATCAAGCCGCTTACCAAGGGAGAAATGACGATCATGATAATTACCTGAAATATAAAAAATGCTGTCTCCATACTCTACCTAACCAGGACAAAGATTACTACGCCAATAAAAACGATCAGAATATACCCCAGGTACCAATGAACGCTGCCCATCTGAAACGATTTGATACGCTGCGCCACCAAAAAAATCACTTTGACGATCGGTTCATAAAAATATTGTTTAAATACATGAATGGTATGTACCTCATATTTAAGGCTGCTCACATGATAATACGAATCCCTTAACTTTTCCACCCTGTGCTGAGGAAGAAAAAAGAAACTAAAAGCTATCCTAAAAGGTTTGGAGAAAGCAGTAGCAGTATATTCGTTGCGGGAACTTAAACCATAATATCCACAATCCCAGGTCGGACTCTTCGTCACTTTTGCCGGGCCTGCGGCGAAACGGACCAACAAATACACCAGCCCTAGTACCGCGACAAAGATCCCGGCGATAAGCGGCATGGGCAATACGCTGCCGGCAACAAAAATGTTCCCCGTGTTCAGGGATAGCGCGTTATTACCCATGATCACTTCTGCCACCTTTATTAATACCTGCCAAACCTGGGTTGCGTATAGCCCCAGCGCAAGCGTACCCGCTGCTAATATCCCCATTGCCAGCTTCATGCTTAAAGCGACTTCACTCGCCTGAGCTGCCCGTTGGCTGCGGGGCATAGCCAGAAATGTTATACCAAAAACCCTGGTAAAACAGGCAACAGCCAAGCCGCCGGTAATCGCCAGTGTGATCATCATAAAGATAAAGAAAATCTTATAGGCAGCGCTCAATGCCCCCGCTGCGCTAAAAAGGCTCTGAAAAATCAGCCATTCGCTCACAAAACCATTCAAGAGAGGCATACCGGAGATCGCAAGCGCCCCCACAAGAAAAAAAACTGCTGTCTGAGGCATACGCTTTATCAAACCACCCAACTTTTCGATCTCCCGTGTTCCGGTGGCCTTATATACGCTTCCCGCGCCAAGAAAAAGCAGCCCCTTAAATACTGCATGGTTTATAAGATGGAACAGTCCCGCTGCAAAGGCTATTGCCGCAAGGCTAAACTGCTGCTTACTCAATAACACCATACCCGTCCCAATACCCAAAAGAATTATGCCCATATTCTCAACGCTTGAATAAGCCAATATTTTTTTAATGTCGCGTTCCAGGAGAGCATACATGATACCCACGAAACATGTCCCTGCCGCCAAAAGTAATATACTTATCCCCCACCACACTGAAACAACTCCCAGCATTCCCAAAACGATCCTTAAGAAACCATACACTGCCACTTTAATCATTGCCCCGGACATGATACTCGAAATATGCGAAGGAGCCTGAGGATGCGCATAAGGAAGCCAGATATGCAAAGGCACAATGCCTGCCTTAGTACCGAACCCGATCAGGAGAAACAAAAATAGCAGATGTTTAACAGCAAGGGGGATTGCGGGAAGCGAACTCTTTACCAGCGCGAAATCAAATGAGCCGGCGTAATGATACATCATCAGAAAGGCAACCGAAAGAAAAGCCGTGCCCACATGCGTCATCACCAAATAGATGAGCCCGGCCTCAACAGACTGCTGATGCTCATGGTCAAATACTACGAGAAAATAGGAAACCAGCGACATAATTTCCCAGGCGAAGAGAAATGCCAGCAAATTAGCAGAACAAACGACCATCGCCATCGCCAGGATAAAAAGCAATGTTCCTACAGTAAGCATACATACGCGCAAGCGCGAGTATGTCCCTTTGAGATACCCATAGGAATAGATCAGCGCGGGGATCGAAACCACGGCGATTACCGCTAAAAAGAATACCGCAAGAAGATCTAAATGGAAGATGATATTATCGGGGAACCACATCGAAGGCTAAATCTTGCATAAATTTTACTCCTCAATATTTGGAGATACAGATTTTAACGCATAAATCAACTTTGTCAATAAAATTATGCTGCATTGATCTTACCAGCGAAAATGCAGGTAAATCCTTCCCCATCCCTTGTCAGTTTTATCAAGGCGCGAATAAAGCTTGCAAACATCTTTCCTATTCAGAAAACTAAGGATGCGTTTCTTAACGATATCGCTCGCTGGACCGTAGGCGATCTCAACGATCTTAGCGCGGTTATCCACCGCTTTCTGAATGATTTCCGCAAGCTTCTCTTCCATATCCGGAATTACCGGATACACGTTCAACTTTAACTTCATCAAAACCTCAAGACAATTCTTGAATTTGGCTTTTCTTGACCTGATCGGTAAGGAACACGTTGATCTTATTAAACCCTTCTTCCCGTATCCGCTTGGTGATCTTCTTTAATGCCACCTGGGGAGTATTGTTATCGCGGCTTAAATGCGCGAGAAAAATATACTTTGGAGTATTATGAGTCGAAACCTTTAAGATCTTAGCGATAGCTTCAGCCGTTGCGTCATTACTCAGATGCTGTTTCCAGTTTACGTGATGAGGCGGGTTATTTTCTATCATTTCCAGATCATGATTTGCTTCAATAACCAAACAATGAGAATTACTTAAAGATTGGATCATCTTTTTGGAAACCTGGCTGGTATCTGTCAAATACCCTATTTTACACATTTCATTCGTCTGCCCGTATTCTATACAAAAACCATGAGGTTGCCCAGCATTACCGCCTTCATGAGTCGACCGAAATGGCGTAATCTTAAATTCTTTCACTGAAAACATCTGGACAGTATGGTGCTGTATAAGATGGTGCGGACATTTTGATTTACTATCGTTACCCTTCAAGAGAGTTTTCCTATGGATATACAGAGGTATAGCAAACTCTTTTGCGATTTTAAATGTATCTAAATTTATATGATCCCCATGCCCGTGCGTGACAACTATTCCATTGATCCTCGCAGGCTCTAAATCGATCGCGTTTAGCATTTGGCAGAAATTCTTGGTTGATGTCCTGCCCCCGCAATCAACGAGTATCGCACTCTGCCTCGTCCATATGGCAGTACAATTACCGGAGCTTCCACTTTTCAGAACGCAAATCTTTAACGACAAACTCCCCCCTATTCGGTTTTTTCTTTATTTTTCTTTTTTGCTTTAACCAGCGCGCATAAAAAATCTGCCTGGGAAGATAATTTCCCGTTTTCGTACGGGAATTCTTTACAGTGGACCGGCTTCAAATTATAATCAACTTTATGGATGGCGCAGAGCCCTTCAGGCGTAAGAAAAGAACACGGCTCATCTTCATAACTGGTTCCGACTTTATATCCGGAAGGAAAATGTTCATCTGCCTCAAGATGATAAAAATCTCCTTTTAATCCAAGAGACAATATTTTCTTGGCCTCCTCCAGATCTACCCATGCCCCAAAATCACAACAGGAATATTGCTGCTTGCATTTTAAGCAATCGACCTTTTTCATTCTTTGTCCTTTTTATGCGTTAGAAGTTATTAAACAACCAGCTATGTGTATGATTATATCACTATAAAAAAATGATGCAAAGGCAATTACTCAGTTTAAAAAAAATCCCCGACAGATCATCTCCGCCGGGGATATAATGTGGTACCTCAAGGGTCCCGAACTATAGTAAAAATCCCTCTATTTTTTGTTTTATCTGATCCCGAACTTCCCGCGTCTTCACCAGTTTCTCTTCCCATGTTCCTTCAAAACGCGCAGGATCGGGAAAACTCCAATGCAGCCTTTGGGCTAAACCGGGAAAAATCGGGCATTTATCTGATTGCGATTCATCACACACTGTAATTACATAGCTATAGAGCTTACCCTGCTTATACAAATCAAAGACGCTTTTGGTTTGATTTCCAGATATATCTATATTGATTTCTTTCATTACCTCGACAACCACCGGATTCAACTGGCCCGGTTCAAAGCCGGCGCTTTCGACTTCAAACCTGTCCCCTGCCTTCTGTTTCAAAAAAGCTTCTGCTATCTGAGACCTTGCAGAATTATGCGCGCAAACAAAAAGAACTTTTTTCTTATCCATATTTTAGGCTCCTTGCGTTATTGTAACCTTTCAGGGTGGTGCTTTACCACATCAGCTTTAACCATATATATTACGTCTTCGGCAATGTTGGTGGCATGATCGCATATCCTTTCCAGGTGCCGGGCGATCAAAAGGAGCGGGACCGCGCGCGTTGCCGTAGTTGGATCTTTACTCATATAATCATCAACGAGCTCTTTTTGCACTAAATTACGTAATTTGTCGGCTTCGTTATCGCGCAAGATCACGCTACAAGCCAATTCCGAGTTTTTATTCACAAAGGCATCTAACGCGTCTTTTGTCATCTGCTGGGCAAGGCTGGTTAACTTCGGAATATCAACGAGCGGTTTAAGTAAGGGTTTACCCACGAGATCCTGGACGCGCTGAGCGATATCTACCGCTAAATCCGCTATCCTTTCTAAGTCAGTAGAAATCTTCATAGACATTGTGATAAACCGCAGGTCGATCGCCATTGGCTGCCTGAGCGCCAATAAATCAAGACACCATTCATCAATGGCGTTCTCCATGTCGTCAATAACTTTATCTTCGCTGATTATTGTATTGATTTTTTCCTTGTTTGGCTCTTTTAACGATCCCACGGATTCAAAGATCGCTGTCTCAACAAGTGTACCCATTTTAAGTAACTGTTGCTTTAAATCCGTCAACTCCTGATCTAAATGCCTCTCCATAGACTAACCTTCTTTCTCGATTATATATATTATCCGAATCTTCCGGTAATGTAGGCCTCGGTCTTGGGATCTTGAGGTTTGGTAAATATATCCTGCGTCTTACCGAATTCGATCAATTCCCCCATTAAAAAGAATGCCGTATAATCAGAAACCCTTGCTGCCTGCTGCATGTTATGAGTTACGATAACGATGGTGTAATCTTTTTTGAGCTCTAAGATCAGCTCCTCTATTTTTGCAGTCGAAATAGGGTCAAGGCTTGCGCAAGGCTCATCAAAAAGAATTACTTTGGACTCAACCGCAAGGCATCTGGCGATGCATAAACGCTGCTGCTGTCCCCCTGAAAGCTTCAACGCGCTATCCGCAAGCCTGTTCTTTACCTCTTCCCAGAGGGCTGCCTTTTTTAAAGCTCCTTCTACTTTACTCTCGATAAACGACCGATCCTTAATGCCTTTTACCTTAAGGCCATAGCTTATATTTTCGAAAATGCTTTTAGGAAACGGATTAGGTTTTTGGAAAACCATACCGATGCGCCTTCTTATTTCAACCGCGTCAATAGACGGGTTAACAATATTCCACCCATTAAACAATATCTTTCCGGTAACATTGGTGTTCGAAACGAGTTCATTCATACGATTGAGTAATCGTATAAAGGTCGATTTACCGCAACCGGAAGGCCCGATGATCGCCGTTACCTGATTCTTATAAATATCAAGATTTATACTCTTTAAGGCGTGCGTTTTCCCGTAATAAAAATTAATATCTTCCGCTTTAATTGCTATATTTTTATCCATTGCTTACCATTTGTCGTTGACGAATAATGATCGCTACCCCTGAAATCAACAAAACCATGAACAAGAGGATCAAACTGCATCCATAAGCAATTGCCGTTTGCTTATCAGGATGAGTGCCTTCTGTCATAAGCGCGTAAATATGGTATGGCAGCGCCATAACCTCGGAAAGAATTGATTTTGGGTACCCGCGAGTATAAAAGGCTGCAGCGGTAAAAAGGATCGGAGCTGTTTCCCCCGCGACTCTTCCAATGCTTAAGATGATCCCGGTTAAAATTCCCGGCAAAGCTGTCGGTAAAACTATATTCTTTATCGTGCCCCATTTGGTTGCTCCCAGCGAAAGCGAAGCCTCACGGATCGATTGCGGGACTGCCAATAACGCTTCCTGGCTTGAAGAAATGATTAACGGCAGGATCAATATTCCCAGAGTCAAGCTTCCCGAGAGGATCGAAACGCCAAAACCAAAGAATTTTACAAATACCGCAAGCCCAAAAAGCCCGAATACGACTGACGGGACCCCAGCCAGATTATTGATACTTATTCTAATTATATTAACAATAAACCCCTTGGGGGAATATTCGCAAAGATAAATCGCGCATGCCAGCCCCAGAGGTAAGGCAAAAAGAATAGCGCCAAGCGTTAAATAAAATGTCCCGACAATTGCAGGCGCAATACCACCTTGAGTCATTCCCATGCGCGGCCCCTGGGTAAGAAATTCCCAGGAAATAACTTGAAAACCTCTTGCGCTAATAAAAAAGATGATTGAGCCTAAAAAGAAAATGGTTGTGGTAATGCAGAGAAACAAACCAAAAAAACCTATATTCTGAATGATATTCTTTTTCATGGTCCGACTCCTTTTCAGTCGCTCACCATTACCCTGA
The DNA here is from genome assembly GCA_041662125.1 of Candidatus Omnitrophota bacterium. Classification (GTDB taxonomy): domain Bacteria; phylum Omnitrophota; class Gorgyraeia; order Gygaellales; family Profunditerraquicolaceae; genus JBAZTA01. The sequence goes on from JBAZTA010000006.1 coordinate 91,126, forward strand.
GCGAAGCCGCAAGGGTCATCCGCTTAATCCCAGTTTTATCCGAAAGCGCCGGCTGATCATCTCGGCAACTATATTAAAAACAAAGGTCGTAATAAACAAAACAAGCGCGATCGCAAATAAAGCGTGGTAATGCGCTCCTCCCATGGGAGCTTCTCCCATTTCCGCGGCAATGGCCGCGGTCATCGGCCTGACCGGCTCAACAAACGAATGAGGGATAACCGCCGCGCCCCCCGCAACCATCAAAACAGTCATGGTTTCTCCTATCGCCCGGCTCATGCCTAAAATGACCGCTGTAGATATGCCCGAGCCGGCAGCAGGAATTACTACCTGAGTCAAGGTTTGCCATCTGTTTGCCCCTACCGCGAAAGACGCCTCGCGGAAAGATTTAGGGACATAATTAAGAGCATCGTCGGCAAGACTGCAGACCGTAGGAGTAGCCATAACTCCCAAAACTAAACTTGCGTTAAGAGCGCAAAGGCCGGTAGGCAAGTGAAACAAATCCTGTAAAAATGGAGTCAGGATCACCATACCGAAGAAACCATATACTACGGAAGGAATGCTCGCTAATAGTTCGATTAAAGGTTTAAGTATCGATCTTTGTTTATGTCCTGCAAGTTCATGCAGATAAAGAGCGCTGCCTACCCCTAAGGGAACACACACCAGGACCGCTCCAACGGTCACCCATACTGATGCTAATATCAACGGTAAAATGCCAAACTCAGGAGTAGAATACGTAGGATACCAGGCGTTACCGAGTAAGAATTTAGATACACTTACATACTTAAAAACCGGCAACCCCTCTTTAAAAAGCACAATAATAATCCCCACAAGGAATAATAATGAAGAAAAAGCCAGTATCGTAAAAATCCACTGATATAATCTCTCTTTTACTTGTGCCATATTTTATAGAATTTACCGCGGCAGGTTATCAGCCTGCCGCGGTTTGAGGTTTATAACAGTTTTAGTTTAGCCCCACAAATCCTTCTTCCTCAACTAACTTTTGTCCTTCTTTACTTAAGATATAATCAATGAACTGTTTAACCAAACCTTTCGGCGCTCCGTTGGTATACATAAACAGCGGCCTGCCGATCGGGTATTTACCGGAAAGCACGGTTTCTTTGCTTGCTTTCACTCCATCAACATCTACCGCTTTAACTGAAGCAGTCAGATATCCCAACCCTACGTAACCAATTGCGCCGGGAGTTCTGGATACCGTAGAAGCAACCGCCTGATTAGATGCCTGCATAAGCGCATCAGAGCGCACCTTCTCACCATCCAAAACGAGGGTACCAAAGGCTTCAAACGTTCCACTTGAACTATCACGTGAGACAGCCACAATCTTTTCATCTGGTCCGCCTAACTTTTGCCAGTTTGAAATCGACCCCTTAAAGATATCTTTAACCTGTTGCTTGCTTAACGCGCTCACAGCATTTGACGGATGGACAATAACGCAGATCCCATCCATAGCAATAACATTGGCTTTCAGGCTTCTGTTATTTGATACCGCCTTATCAAGCTCAGTATCTTTGATCGGACGGGACGAATCTCCAATATCGCAGGAGCCGTCGATCAACGAGGCAATTCCCACTCCGGAACCGCCGCCACGCACCGATATATCGACTCCCGGATTGCTATTCATGAATACCTCAGCGGCCTTTTGAGCAATAGGCAGCACCGTAGTAGAACCTTCAACTACGATTTTTTCCGCGAAACAGGGCACTGCCAAAGCTAAAACAAACAATGTTACCTTAATGATATTACTAAACGATTTCATTCTTCCCTCCTTATAATTATCCTTAGAATTTCACGTTCCAGTCAACCTGAGCGACATGTGCCCCCGCGTGCTTAGAAGCCATGTTCCAGCCGTAATAATAATCGATGTTCAACGCCGTATTCTTGCCTAAACCGAACTGCAAGATACCTTCATGCGCTCTTACGCCGGTCTTTCCTCCGACCCGGTCTGAATCAGGCAATATATCAAGCACGGCATTTTGCTGCAACTGAGCGAAATTATAGGCGAACTGCCAATCCCCCCATTTGCTGACCTTCTCAGCGCCGAACTTGCAACCTACCATATATCCATTGCCATTATCTTTTGCCTGCGGATTGTTCACGTATTCACCGAACACGCCCAACATCGGCAACTCAATACCCAAAGATTTCAACGGATCTTTGACCGTTATTTCAGCCGCGGGCGTTAATGTAGTATACCCGTCGAGCAACTGATTGCCGCTGGCTGTCCCGTTATTCCTATTAGTTCCCGCGGTACCATCAAGCTTCTGCCCTTTTACCTTAGCCGCGTTATAAAAAGAAAGGGCGGTTTTCAGGGAAACGGTATCGCTCAAGCCGATCTTCACGCCTGACTGAACCACATTGAGCATCGGGTCATGGTTAGAAGTCGATAATTCATCCAGGACCAATACGCCGGCGTTCAAGAAACCTTCCACCCTGGAATTCAATTTCCTGGATAACTGTATCACGCCGCCTTCAGGATTGATATCGGTATCCCAGATAAGATCCCCGGGTTCCCAGAGCGGATTCTTGAACTTACCGCCTATCAAGGTCATCCATGAATTAGGCATATATTGAGCGTAGGCATAATCGAGTGAAATGATCTTCTTGCTGAACCCATTCTCTAAAGTGGCATTGGTAGAACGGGCGGCATCTGCAGAACCATCATTTAAACCAGTTGCCAATCCGATACCAACCAACAGCTTCTCGTTAGCTTTGGATTCCACTCCCAAACGCAGCCTGATACGCTCGCGCTGGCGGTATGTCCTGGAAGTCGAACCTGAGGTATGCTCCATCTGATACCGCAGCCTGAAATCACCCTTGAGCTTTGTATTTTGTACCCAAGCCGGCAAAGAAGAATACTGCCCTGCCGCTATTTCAGCCTTGATTTGTTCTTTTGTTTCTGTGCCGATCTGCTGCGCTTCGCCGGCAGTTAAAACGCCTTTTTCAACAAGTTTCTGTAATAAGAGATCGATTTCTCCCGCGCACGATGTCCGCACGCCTGTTCCCACAACGATAAATCCAAGCAACAGTACCGCTACTACAAACTTCCTCATTTTCCTTCCTCCTTTTAGTGCGGCCTCAATTTACAGGGCTGGCAAACGTAAATTGTCCGGCCGGATTTCTTTCACCTATTCAATCTACAGGATCCGAGTAACAAAATCCTTAACAGATTGTGAACTTTCTGTGAACTCACGAAAAATCGAATTTATACCCCTCGCCCTTTACCGTCTTGATCACCTGCGGCTCTTCGGGGTCTTTCTCTATCTTTTCCCTGAGGTGCCTTATATGAACATCGATGTTGCCGTATTCGACAATAGTATCCTGCCCCCAGACCGCATCCAGTATCTCGCTATGGCTTAATACGATGCCGGGATTATTGATAAAAAGTTTAAGCATGCCTCTTTCTTTTTCAGTAAAAGTTATCTGCTGATCATTGCGCTTGATCTCAAAATTTTCTTTATCTATCTCCAGAGAGCCGATTCTGATAGTTTTTAAAACTGATTCTTTGTTTTCTGACCTTGCCAATACTCTTTTTACCCGCACGACCAATTCTCGCGGGCTAAATGGCTTGGTGACATAATCATCCGTCCCCAGGTCGAAACCTTTTAGTTTATCCTCGATCTCGGAAAGAGCGCTGAGCATAATAATAGGTATATGCCTGGTCTGCGGGTTAAGCTTTAAGCGACGGCACACCTCCCAGCCGTCGATCCTGGGCAGCATAATATCGAGGATGATAAGTGCGGGTTTTTGAGTCTCGCAGACCTCTAATGCTTCGATGCCGTTTTTGGCGGAAAGCACATCATAACCGGCTATCGCCATATGAAAAGTGATCAACTTTACAAGCTCCTTTTCATCTTCAACGATCAGGATCTTTCTTTTCAGCACCATGCACATCCTCCTCCCGTAAAATGCAACACTCGCCAATCCCAGCTCTGTTCTTTCCTACCTTACAAAGCAAGTATACAAAACTAAGGTTACAATATCATTAAGGTAATGTGAACTTTCTGTGAGTTTTTCTTGATTAGTTTTAGAGAAAAGGTTACTACGAAAGGCTGTTAAGCCAGGGGAATGGTAAAACTAAAGGTGGAGCCTGACCCAAGTTCTGACTTTACCCAGACTTGGCCGCCGTGAGCGGAAACAATGTGTTTAACGATGGAAAGGCCCAGGCCTGTACCGCCGAGCTCGCGGGAACGGGCCTTATCAACGCGGTAGAAGCGCTCGAATATCCGAGGAAGGTCGTTCTCAGAAATACCGATCCCGGTATCTGAGATATCAATTTGCAAAGCGTTATCGGCTACCTGGGCGCAGATAGTTATCGTTGCTCCTTCAGAAGAGTATTTGACAGCATTATCGAGGAGATTGACCATGACCTGCGAAAATCTTGTTTCATCGGCGGTTATCTTAGGCAAACTCTGAGGGATAGTGATTTTAAGCGCGATTGATTTTGCTTTAACTTGATGATCGATAATCGTTATCGCTTTTTTTATCAAGACACCGGGATCAAGGGCATCAAAAGACATCTTCAACTTTCCTGATTCTATTTTTGAAAGATCGAGCAGATCGTTGATAAGGGAAGCTAAACGATTGGCGTCCTGACAAATAATACTTATGAATTCTTTCGCGTTATCCCTATCATCGAGAGCCCCCTCAAGAAGCGTTTCGGCATAGCCTTTTATACTTGATATAGGAGTACGCAGTTCATGAGAAACATTAGCGACAAAATCCCGCCTTATTTTCTCCAGGCGCCTTAGTTCGGTAATATCGTGAAAGACCAAGATCGCTCCTTCAAGCTTGTTATTACGCACGATCGGCACGCCGTTGACCTTAAGGATTATTTCTTCCGGGGCATGGACCGTGATCTCTTCGGTCGCAAGCTGCTGTTTTCCTGCGATGATCCTTCCTACCATATCTTCTACCGCAGTATTACGGATAACCTCTAACGTCATCTTGCCTTCGGGGTTTGAATCAATGAAGAAGAGTTTCCTTAAAGATGGATTCATCAAAATGATCTTTTCATTTGCGTCGGTAACAATGACTCCTTCGAACATACTCGAGAGGACCAAGTCGAGTTTTGCCTTCTCTGAATTCATCTTTTCTATTTTATCCTTAATCTCATCAGACATGGCATTTAACGCCTGGGCAAGGTCGCCGATCTCATCCTTGGAATAGATAGAGGCTTTCCTGGAGAAATCACCCTGCGCCATGAGTTTTGCGATCGCTGACATCTCAAGGAGAGGGCGCGAAACAAACACGGACACCAAAAAAGTCAAACCAAGGCTTAAGAGTAAAATTCCGGCAATACTTACGCCTACTACCCTGCGCATCTTTGACTGCAGCATTTCTATATCACGCAGAGAAACGGAAAATCGCAATGTCCCTTCTGTTTTTTCCCGGCCAAAAGGTATCGCCGTATAAAGCATATCTCTCTGTACGGTATAACTAAAGCGCCTACTTACTCCCAGCCCATTCTTTAAGGCTTCCTTTACTTCAGGCCTGTTTGCGTGATTCTCAACGCTGCGTAACTGCTCTCTCGTTAAATCAGCATCACCTAACACCTTTCCGTCAAGAGCGATAATGGTCACACGCAGGCCAAGAGCGTTACCCATGTTTAGTGCAAGCTCATGGAAGTCCAAGGGGGTTCTTTTATCTCTGAGATGAGTTTCTAACAGCTCCTTGCCAAGGGTAAGCTGATGTTTAATATTGTTTTCGAAATTATTTTCAACGTAGGATTTAAGGTGGGAATCGAGATAAAAATAACCGGATGCAATGGCAAGTATAACTACAAAACAAAAAATAAAGGTAAGTTTCCAGTGGAGCTTAATCATTATTTTCTTCTTTAAATCTATAGCCTAAACCCCTAACCGTCTCGATTTGGTCACCTAGCTTACCGAGCTTTTCTCTCAAGCGTTTGATATGAGTGTCAACGGTTCGGGTAAATACGTCCGCATGCATATCCCAGACATCGGACAATAAGCGGTCCCTTGACTGGATACGGCCGGCCCTTTCAATAAGCGTAACAAGAAGTTTAAACTCTATTGGGGTGAATTCAACTTCTTTCGCATTGACCGTTACTCTATGTTTAGGGATATCTATGGCCAACCCCCCTTTTCTTATAATATCTTTGGGAGATTCTTCTGTTTTTCCCCTTCGTAATATCGCTTTTACGCGCAACATCAATTCCCGGGGGCTAAAAGGCTTGACCACATAATCATCAGCGCCAAGCTCCAGTCCGACAATCCTGTCTACCTCCTCGCCTTTGGCGGTCAACATCATGACAGGAATATCTTTAAGCTTAGGATTTTGTTTAATAGCGCGGCATACTTCAAAACCATCCATCTTAGGAAGCATGATATCTAAAATGATCAAGTCTGCGCCCTGTTTAGTTAAAACATCCAACGCCTTTTCGCCGTCTTCGACAACCGTACAATCATAACCAGCTTTCTCGGCGTTGTATTTTACAAGCTTTGATATATGTTTATCGTCTTCAATTATGAGTATTTTTTCTTTAGTCATCTGTAACCTGTTTTTCTGCCTATTATTTTAACATCCCCCGTATAAATCTCAAGACAATTAAACTTAGCATCAAATGTGTTGCCTCTCAACGAGTTACAATCAACAATATCAGTTAAAATAAGAGCGGCTTCAAATCACCTCTCTCCTTATTTCTCGGCCTTCTTCGTCTTTAAATAATCTAAACTAGTCTGTTTCTTTTTTAAGGAATTAATGCCCTTTACAACCATAAAAATCGAGAAAGCTACAATAAGAAAATCAATTATATTATTTAAGAATTGGCCATATTTTAAAGTAACAGCGGGCTGAGTGAGTGTTGCTTCTTTGAGCGTTACCACGAGATTTTTAAAATCAACCCCGCCTATTAACATACCGATAGGCGGCATGATAACGTCATTAACCAAAGAATTAACGATCTTCCCAAAAGCAGCGCCGATCACAATACCTATGGCCATATCCACCGCATCGCCTTTTACGGCAAATTCCTTAAACTCTTTTACTATAGACATCCTGCCTCCTTTGTGGTAGCTTCTCATCTATGATCATACGGCATCCCTCTCTTTTATAATACAAGAAAACTGGCTACAATAGTATATAGCTCCTTGATGCCTGTGCCTTTTTTTGCGCTCACCCAAAGAATATGCTCCTGCAATACGCCTAAATCTAAGGCTAAACTTTGTCGTTGTTCAACAAGCTTTACTTGCGCAATACGATCAATTTTATTAACGATTATGCGATACGGCATACCTACACTTTTTAACCATGCTAACATTTTCCGGTCAAGGGCTGTTGCTCCAACATGAGCATCAATGAGGACAAAAATAGCTTTAAGTGCAGGCCGGCTGGAAAAATAATGTTCAATCATATACTTCCAGTTATTTCTTTCTTTTATTGGTACAGCGGCAAAACCATAACCCGGAAGATCAACGATCCACTTCCCATAGCGTATGGAAAATACATTAATGGTACGGGTTTTACCGGGAGTTTTTGAGATCTTAGCAAGCAAACGCCGGCCACAAAGCGCATTTACAAGTGAACTTTTTCCCACATTCGACCGGCCCACAAAGGCAACTTCTGCCAGGGAATCATCAAGCATATTCGCTGAATCAACGCTTACAAGGAATTGCGCGGTATTAAAAACACTTATGTCCATTATTTAATTTTTTATATTAAGATTATCAAACTGCTCTTATCGCCCAACGTAAGATTGCGCTTTTGGAGCGTGGGTTATCATAGCATTCCTGAGGTGTCGGCCGTATGGGCTGGCGGCAAATATCGGAATAGATCCCTGCAACTAATCCTTCCTGGAAAAACTTAACCACCCGTTTATCTTCACCGGAATGAAAGGTTAAAACCGCCACTCGGCCCTTGGGTTTAAGGCATATCGGCAGATTCCTTAAAAACTGCTCCAACGCCGAGAACTCGTCGTTAACCTCAATGCGTAAGGCCTGAAAGGTCCGACGAATCGACGTAGTTATTGCCTCTTTGGGGCCGGCAAGAGCGATACAAGCCAACGCTTCCTTTACGGTATCCGCAAGCGCCGTAGTTGTAGAAATTTTATAGCGGTTTTTATGGATAGCCCTGGCGATAGTTTTCGCATAGGGTTCATCGGAATTAACAAAAAGTATTTTTTCCAGAGCTTTTTCGGAAACCGCATTTATCAAAGCTGATGCCGGTTGGCCGCGTTGGGGATTAAACCTTAAGTCAAGCGGCCCTTCCCTTTTAAAGGTAAAACCCCTCGCCGGATTATCTAATTGCATTGACGAAACGCCCAAATCCGCCAGAATGAAATCAAACCTATTGCCTGAGTCAGCAAGTATCTTAGGAATGCCGGCAAAATTAATCTGCCGAAGAATAAGTTCTTTTTCCGTAAAAGCCGAGGCCCGAAGGCGCGCCTCCGCACGCGTTAACTCGATCGGATCAATATCGATGCCAAAAAGACGTCCCCCGGGCATAATGCGCTCCAAAAGCACCTCTGCATGCCCGCCGAACCCCAAGGTAGCATCCAAACCTACCTGGCCGGGTTTAGGGTCAAGAACTTGTAAAATTTCTCTAACGCAAATCGGCCGATGCATCCCGGCAGGAGTTTTCCCGCTCTTCATGATCTTCTCGATATCATCAGCGTATTTTTCCGGATTGAGTTCCTTGTACTTTTCTTCAAAGCGGCGGGGATGCGTTCCCTTATAACGCAGGCGCCGTTTTCTTTTCAAAGTTCCATCATTTGTAACGGTATTTTCCATGCCTTCTTTCATTTAGAGAAAATCATCTGCAAAGAAACCAAGAGAAAGAAAACACCAAACATTCTCTTAAGCAACACATCGGAGAAATTATGCACAATATTAGCGCCAATGAGCCCACCAACAAAAAATCCGATACATACAAATACAGCTATTGATAACTTCACATTTCCGCTCTGGTAATAACGCAATGCTGCAAGCAGACCTATCGGTGGAACCAAAATAGCAAGAGTTGTGCCCTGCGCCTGATGTTGAGTAAGGCCAAATATAAATACCAATGCAGGGATTAAGATTGCGCCGCCACCAATACCAAACATCCCCCCTAATATTCCTGCAACTACTCCAAGAATTACATAAAGCACTTGTGGCATGGTATAGCCTCCTCTCTAAAAACAATGTCAAATATTAGCGGCATCCATTTGTTACTAACCCACGGAACATAAAAAAGGCCGCACCCAGAATAAACAATGCTGCCCACAGATAATCTTGTTTTAAGTTTTCCTTCATATAAAAAATCGCAAACGGCACAAATACTGATAATGTTATAACCTCCTGAAGGATCTTGAGCTGACCCAGATTCATAACCTGATGGCCAATTCTATTCGCAGGAACCTGTATAAGATATTCAAATAACGCAATACCCCAGCTTATGAGAGCCGCAACGATCCATGGTTTATCATTATAATTCTTGAGATGGCCATACCACGCAAATGTCATAAATATGTTGCTGCATGCAAGCATTATTGCTGTAATAATTAACCTGCTCATCTGGTCACTCCTATTTATATTATACCGTTAGTACCCTATTTTTTAGAAACTATATCTAACTCTTACAAAAGCGTTTTTGTTTTTTTTCATCATTCCAAAGTCAGTCGTCTCATCTTCTCCCCACGGGATATTAACACCCAAGGTCAACTTCCACTGGTCGGTTATATCATACGCGCATGAAGCACGCACATAGCCATCCTTATCTGACGGCGACCAAAAATTAAAAAGGCCCAACATAACCGTCTGATTCTTATAAAGTTTGGTAATCCTCTGAGTCAAAAGGTGCCGGTATTCATCCCAATAGTAGTCATACGGCAGGAGCGCTCTTATATAGTCAGCGTAATTAAGCTTCTGTTCAAAAAGATACTGCACCCCGGCCTTAAGATCATTGCCGAGATCTTTTTCGTAACCTGCCATCCATTTAAGTATAGAATTCTCAATCAACCGATTATTGCCCGCTTTATCTTCTCGAGAACGATAATAGCCCATCTCAATATTACCGATACCGCCGGCTAATGGCCCACGCAGGCTTGCCCCATAGGCATCCAGACGCTCATAAAAAAGCTGGCGATTTGCCTCATCCAGATAACTGCGTGGAGAAGGATCAAACCCACGGTAATAATATAACGCGCCTTCCGTGCTGCCAAAGTTCCGATAAAGACGCAGCGCATACTCTATATTTTCCGCCTGTAATGCCGGCTTAACCGCATTACGCTCACTTGCCCTCCCCGCAATACCTCCTTGGAAACTATCAAAAAAAGAAAGCCTATCACCTTCGGGTAAAGTATTAGAGGTAAAATGCGGGATCAGAACAAAATCAATATTGGCTATTTTCGGATACAGTGATACCCGCAGAGCATCGGAAGGCTTTTTCAGATACTCATCATCCCTGCCGATATAAAAGGAAACATAATCCTTAGGGAAAAGATCATTGATAAAAAGATAGTCCCCCGTACCCCAGGTCAGAATTTGCCGGCCGGCCTTGATATCCATCATGCTGACTGGACTAAAAGCAAAATTAAGCTCACGGATCTCATAGGAACCGGTAGTGGCAAAATACTCATCCAGTACAAAATCCCCTTTATAGGTAAAAACTGCGTTCCAGCGAGACAGCAGATTCTCACCCGGAATGGCGTAACGGGTCTTTAACTGCAGGCGCTGCTCAAGCATGTTATAATCTCTATGCTTAGTCAATGAATCATGACTTAAGCGCCCTCCATAGTCTTGCTCAATAAATCCATGCCAATCCGGCAACTCAACTGCTTGGGCAAACGGCACAACAAAACACATAAACGCCGAAGTTATAAGAAAAACTAATTTCATTATCTTATTCCTTTAGCCACTGCTGCGGCGGCGTACGCAGAAAACGCTCGGTAAATAAGTCATCCTTTAATCCTACATCATACTTAATATCACTAAACTCTGTAACAGTATTGGAATTTGCATTTAAATCCACAGCCTTCATCTTAGTGACTGTAAGATACCCCTGAATATCCTTTACTTCTAAAGCCTCAATAGTGCGATAAAGTTTTCCGGATTTATCAAAATACTCTGCCTGCATAGGGACAAAATTACTTTTATCGATCTTGACCGTATAATAGGAAAATTCAACTGACGCGGCATCCTTGGGCGTATTCTTAACAGTATAATATACAGCATCGCTTCCGGATAATTCATGGGCATCTAAATCAATAGACCTTCCAGAAATATCTTCATACAAGAATGTGGTTCCGGCGAAACTTGAGCGTTTATCGGATGCAGCAATACGGCGCACCAGGTCCATTGCAGGCAGATACAACCAGCGGTCATCATCTTTCCCCACATGTTTCCAGACAATATAACTCATACCTTTAACGTCATTGGGTTTATGGAAGTACACAAAATATTTCTGATCACTACCCTCTTGAACATTCAGTTTAAGTATAGTCAACTGCCTCTGGCGGGAGCGACCCTGAGAATCAGTCACCACCATATTTGCTTTGGCGCTGCCATCTTTCCCTTGATAGTAGGAACAATTGTTAGCTTTAGATACAACCTGCTCCACTGTCAGCTCCTGCGCCCAAGAGCTGCCTGCGAATAATAATACCGCTAAAAAAACAATACCCTTTTTCATAACTCCCCCTATTTCTTTACACATATCTTTTGTTTCGAGATCAAAGCGCAGGCACCGGAAAGCACTACCACGATCGCCACGCAAATAATTGTCGTTAGGTTCAATTTTGCCAAATCATATCCCAGAAGGATATATGCTACAGTAGATGCGATGATAATTGACATCAGCACGCACTTGCCGCAAGAGCATACCGCCTTGACCTTTGAATCATCGAATACAAGCCAAGGAAAACCAGTAATAAGGGCCGGCAGGATCATCAAAGTACTGATACTGGCCACAAGCATGATCATGAACATAAAGAATCCTACCGTATTATACGGAACTAACGGCGAAGCAAAGAGCGGTAAAAATCCGATAGAGATCACTAAGGCGTTTTTGATCAGCGCTCGCGCCGGAGAACCGAACATACCTGCTGCTGTCTCTGGCCAATTCTTATTTTCCGCATAAAGCATCCGTGCCCGTTCGATAAAATGAATGGCAAAATCAACTGCCAAGCCAAGCGTTAACGCGGAAAGCACCGCTACCGGCATATCGTACTCTTTGCCGGTAAACCCAAGCATGCTATAGATAAAAAGTATGGTCACCGTAAGCGGGATCATCGAAACAATGCCCGCAACCGGAGACTTAAAAAGCACGATCATCATAAACAACACGATTAAAAAACTACCCAAGAAATTGACCAGCATTCCCCCCACCATCTTATCCTGCCATACCATATTAATATACGTGAGACCCGCCCAATTGTGCGTGATGGAAAACGGCGCAGGGTTTGTTTTAATAAACTCATCGACTTGCTTAACCACTATCGCCATTTCCCTATTATCTCCGGAAGTCAGTTGCAACCAGACATTCACCTTCGAATAGTCAGGGCTAACAAAATGCCAAAGATCATCCGGCTTATGCGAATTTTCAAAAGAAATAAGCGACTGAGCTACTGCCTGCGGCGTAGGCGGAATAACATTATTCTTTTTATCCCCGCCAAGAAGCTCATAATATACTTTCTTAGTAATATCTGCCAAAGAAGTTGATTTACCAACCTTACCCTTCTTCTGCAGATACTGTTGCATTTGTTCTATGTAACGCAACATTGCCGGTTCCTGAAAAACCTGTGCAGCCTTATCCTTAGCCTCAAGCACCAGATAAGCACTATAGGTGCCGCCAAAATGAGCGTTAAGCACTTTATCAGCAACACGAATAGAATGGTTTTTATTAAACCACTTAATAGGATTATCATTGATCTGGATATTCATAATCCCATAAATGGACAGCGCCACTACCGCAACAGTTGCCACCAGTACCTGCTTCCAACGCCTTACCGTAAATTTACCCCACCAGGCCAAAGCCCGGCTTAAAGGCCCTGTATCCAAATCATCCTCATGCACTCCGAAATCACCCATTTTCTTCTCATCCAAAAGAGCTATATACGCAGGGATCAACAGTACGGTCAAGATCCATGCCAGCGCAACTCCAAAGGCCACCGCAATCCCAAAAACCTGGACAGGAGGAATAGGCGCGAAAGATAGAGAAAAGAATCCGGCAACAATCGTAAGCGAAGTAAAAAGATTCGGCCTATATAAATCATTTAAAACATAGGTAATTGTCTTGTTCTTATCCTTAAACTTCCGGTATTTTTCGAAAAATTCATTAAGGATATGGATGGAATCCAACACTGATATTGGCAACAAAAAGATAGGGATCATAGAGCTCATAATATGAATAGGAAACCCGAGCCCAACCATCAGCCCCATAGTAATAATAACCACGATCATCGACATGACAATCGGCATTACCACCAGCGCCACGTGTTTAAAAAACCACCACATCAGCAGAAATATTACCAACACTGCCAAAGGAGCAGAAATCCCCATCTGCCAAAACATTTCAACCCCGAACGCATCCTCTGCCAAAGGCAATCCGGTCAGATAATATTGTTCGACCCCAGGATATCCTTTAACGATTTTCTGGATGGATTTTGCAACCCGATAACTGAGTTTCTTCTCTTTGATAGGAACATAAATACAAAGCGCCTTACCATCACGCGAAATAAGCGTGTCGTAAAACAATGGGTTTTCAAGCGCGCGCGCTTTTATGCGCATGGCATCCGCTGCAGTGTATGGAGGATTTCCCATCAACCAACGAAAACTAATCGCCCCCTGGCCTGCCTGCTCCATATCATCCTTATTAGCTAAACTCATTAACTCATAAGCAATAACGCCGTCTACTTTTTTTACCTCATCGGTGATCTTATATATTTTCCCGAGGGTTGCCGGAGTAAAAACGCCATCTGCATCTTTTTCATTGACCACGCCCAGCACAATATAATCATAAATAGTAAATTCTTTCTTAACCTCATGGTCGAAAACACGAACAAATTCTTTTGCAGGAAGCATATTCTCCGGATCAGTATCCACCTTCACCCGGATAAATGCGACAAGTGACAATAAAACTGCCAAACCGGTGATCAAAAAGATCAGTTTAGGTTTCCTAAGAGCAAACGCAACAATCTTATCCATTATCATCCTTTCGCTCCTTCAAGAAGATCTGCAGCCTTTTCAACACACCCCAGGCAGGAAAGCTTACGGAGACTGCGGATCTCTTTACATTTAAGAGAACCGGCAGCATTAACAAAGTCCTGCTCAAACTGATCGATCTTACATGAACCTTTCTTTAAAGCTAAATGCCAAGCAGCATGATATGCTCCACATCGGCCTTGCGGCGCCCTACCACTACCAAAACCGGCAAACGTATCCACTTCCTGTGCCGGCGTGTTAAAAACCTCATGATATGCCTTAATCACTGACTGGGCACAATTAAGTTTTACATGGCCATCCTTACCTAGAAAATAGTTCTTTGCATTCTCTTTACGCATGAGCCTTTCCTTTTTTGTTTTTGCGCCTAAAGATCATTACCAGAGTTAAAACCAATAAGCCGATCGGTATCACACTCATAAACAGCAATGAGAGCACGATAAACTGCACGCCCCAGCCAACAATCTCCAAGATCTTGTTTCTCCCTGCGAAAATGCAAACGAGCAGGAACGGGATAACGGAAATACAGAAGATGTAAATGAGAGTTGCGGGACGCAGGGGAACCCCGGGGCCAGTGATGCTCGGGAATGTCACCGCATACAAGAACAACGCGATGACCCCCGAAATGATGAAGCGGACCCATTTTGGCACTTTCATAAGAAAAGTCAATTTAAAAGCTCAAATCCTTTTATAATACTGTCGCAAATCATTTGTATAATTATATCACTATAAAAGAGTTAAGAAACAATTTACTTTAAGGGGGGAATTATTTTGTAACTTAGTCAGTTTGCAGAGGTTGGATACAACGTCTAGGATTTACCGATAAAAATGTCTTTGAGTTCTTTGGAGGAGCTTGTTGATTCAAGTACAACCAAAATATCCTTCAAGAGTGGATCAGCGCTACAACATCTCTCTTCTTCCTGACGCAAGATATCAGATATGCACAGAACGACTTGATCAGTCGTTCCAGCCACGACTCCCTGCAGACAGGATGCCTGAACATATTCTTTTAGTCTTTCCGCTGAAAGGATCATCCCGCTCTTAAGCACATTCTGTATCTCGTACCACTCTTTATCAAGATTAAGAACCTTTAAATCATTGAGGAACTGTACTGTCAGGTTAGTGTTTAGTTTACCGATGGCTTGGGTAACAATAGGAAGAGCGCGAAAGTCAATGCCACCAAAAGTCTGTGGTTGCTGCACTGGCGTACCGACAGGAGAACTGGAACCTGTCTCAGATTGAATTTTCTTTAAAGACAGGGGAACAGCCTCTCTTATGCGAGCATCCGGATCGTTTGAAACTATAATAAGAGCCGGTACGGCGGCTTGAGCTGCAGGGCCAATGTTGCCTAAGGATTGAACTGCAGCATAACGGATTAGCCAGATACTTTCTCCTAAAGCTTTAATGAGGACCGGGACAGCATCTTTGGCTGCAGGGCCAATGTTGCCTAAGGCTACGATTATGGAGTAACTGACGCTATAATCCTTAACACTTAACGCATTGTTTAACGCATTGATAAGAGCTGGAACGGTGGCTGGGAAGACAGCTTGGGCTACAGGGCCGATATTGCCTAAGACTTCGGCTGCGCCGTAACACAATCTTTCATCACCCAACGCATTGATGAGAGCTGGGACGGCGACAGGACCGATTTTAACTAAGGCTTTGGCTGCAGCTTTGCGAGCATTAAAGTTATCATTTCCTAAAGCATTAATTAAAGCTGGAATAGCTGCGGAACCGATTTTAACTAAGGCATTGACTGCAGCTTCGCGACATTCCCAGTTATCGTCTCCTAAAGCGTTAATAAGGGCGGGAACGACGGCTGGGATTGCAGGGCTCATGTTACCTATGTCTATGATTGCTGCTCTTCTAACCGCAGGATCTAAGCTTTTTAATCTCGATATATACCTTTTTACTTTAAGATTATTAAAATTAGTTATAATCGGCGAGCTGCCAGAAGATAAACCATTTGGTGAGAATGCCTCTCCTATCTCCGGAGGATTAGTTGTACCTCTAACATTTATTTCCAGTATCGTATCATGATTAAAAATCGGAGAAGAAACAGCTGGTAATACAGATATGGAAGGGCCTGTTGGCGTAACTGTTGTAGTAGCTCCCGAAGAAGGCATACGGCCAAGATCAAATATTTCTCCGCCTGAGAAGTAACTTCTGACAGTTTGACCAAAGGGCGTAGATACTGGTTCTTTTAGGTTATATTCTCCCTCTTCAAAAGATTGCTGATATTCTCTAAAGTACGTAGTTTTAGACCAGGGGTCTTGGGATGAGAGATTAGTTAGTTTTCCCATATCAATAAGCTGAGAATAAGGATTATTTTTACCAGCGAATCTAGCCTTAAACCACTGCGCAAGGATTAAAGAGTAATAAACCTGCCTTAAAGAAGCATAGCGCTTAGAGGTGTTTACTTCTTTGGTAAGCTTGGGAATAATCAGTTCCCTGATGAGCTCACTTGAGTATTCATTGAGTTGTTTTAACCTTTCGTCTTTAAAGTTATAGGCTGCATCATTTTTAAGGTAATCCTGCTCAAGCATGACTTTAAGGGTAGCTTTATAGACATAGGCTGAGTCAATAGTTTCTCTGATAATAATTTCATCTGGGACAATCCAAGGACGAGTGAGGGTAGGTATAGTGACATTCTCGGATCCGAAGAGCTCGCCTGCTTTTAAATAGAGTTTATTCCAATATTCTCTTCCTTCAGGAGTTTTTGGAGAGGTGGCTTTAGCTGTATCCTTTTTAAGCTGGAGATCTGATTCCAGCATAATTCTACCGATATCAGTCTGAGCTAACTTATCATCAATTATGGTATCGTCAGCATCAGGACGTAAATTTACCCAGAAGGAGTTATTTGGCAGAGAGATACCGATAAAGAAGTATTTAAGAAGTTCCTTTGAAGTGTTCTCTAATTCAGTGGTTTTGAGATTCTTCAGGTCTCCTTTATCTAAGAGTAGCCTAAAGTTATTATTTAAGGTGTCGTAGGAGAGGTAACGTAAGTGCAGAGGCCGGAATTTTTCTATAACAAGAGGATTACCTAAGGCGCTCAAATGACCTGCAATATTAAGCTCTGCGGCAATTTGGGCAAAACCTGATTGCTGAACAATAAACAAGAGGCCCAGAATTAAAGACAGGATTTTTGTGAGTTTCTTATTCATCGCGCTCCCTAAAAACAAAAAAAACCAGACTGACCTTTTTCTCAATCCGGCTTACGTTTTACCGTGGCAATCCCGACTACCTCCATAGTTCAGGACTACCGGATCTAATTTTGATTAAGTATGCACTATACCTGACCAGATTTCAAGGGGATTTGGCTCTTTTGTTTAAAAGATCCCTGTGGCGGCCTATCATTGAATCTTATAATCTACCTGAGCCAAAGATCTTGATCAACAGCCACACCCCCAGAACCCCTCCGGTAGCAAAACCTAAGGTCCCTAAATACTGTGCTGACCCCAGGAATGTTTGAGCGCCGGAATTTATCAACACAGACGAACCAATGATCAACGCTGCTATTATCAGGCTGACTGCCAGCCTGTTGCTGGATTTATCGATCACGGCGATCAGATTCTCAAGATTCAAGTGTTCAAACCCTATCCGTAAACTTCCCGTTCTAAGTTCGGTGAGTATAGAGACCAGGTCCTTGGGAAAACTTTGCAGAAGGCCGAATAGGTCACGGGTGGTGGCGCCTATTTTTTTGATGATCCTGACGGGACTGTACTCGTCCTTGATCAACCGTTCTGCTGCGTGCCTGATCTCCAGGCCGAAATCCATTTCAGGATCGAGCATTTTTGCTTCTGATTCCAGTATTCCCAAAGCTTTGATCAAAAGGAGATGGTCGGGAGAAATGCGCACTTTATTTTCATACAGGAACCTGGTCAGATCTTTTAAAAAACTGTTTACACTGAATTCTGCCAAGGTTATTCCATAATATTTATCGAGCACCTGCTGTAAAGAAAGTTTTATTTTCGGCTCGTTTGAGGAATTCATGCCCATGGATTCGCGCATGATTTTAAGCATCTCATCCGCATCTTTTTCCGCGGCAGCGATAAACAGATGCGCTGAGGCGAATTTGGCTTCGTCATCGATCCTGCCTACGACCCCGAAATCCACAAATGAAACTCTCCCGTCAGGCAATATAAATATGTTTCCCGGATGAGGATCTCCGTGGAATAAACCGTCGCTAAAGATCTGCTTTAATACACACGCTATCACCGTATGCGCTATTTTCTGCAAGTCAAGCCCCGCATCCTTAAGCTTATGTATGTCGCTTAACTTTGTTCCTTTGATGTGCTCAACGACGATGATCTTTTCTGTGCAGAGTTTGTCATATACCAGGGGGAAGTGAACGGTCTTATCGTGGCGGAAGTTATGCCTGAACGTTTCGATGTTGACGATCTCATTTTCAAAATCAAGCTCGTTCAGGACATACCTTTTAAACTCTTCGAGAAGCCCTTTGGGATTATATACGTGTGCTTCCTTATAATACTTATCGAGGTGGTTAGCGAGGAATTCCAGGATCTCCAGGTCCGCGTGGATTATTTCTTCCACATGGGGCTTCTGCACTTTTACAATGGCTTCTTTGTTCCCTATGGAGACTTTGTATACTTGCGCCAGTGACGCCGATGCCAGGGAAGTTTCCGGAAAATCTTTGAAGACTTCATCGAGGCGTTTGTTATACTGCTTTTCAATGACTTCTTTGATCTTTACGAATTCAACCGGAGACACGTTGTCCTGCAATCTTTCAAACTCCTCGCAAAATTCGTGAGGGATGATATCAGGATGCAGGCTAAGCATCTGCCCTAATTTTATAAACGTAGGGCCCAGCTCTTCCAAGATCTTACGGACCCGAACGCTCAACGGCTCATTGAGGACATCCTCTGGGGGGGTAGATTTAGGCGCAAAACGATGGAGATGAAATCGCTGGGCAAGATAGCCCAGGCCGTATTTCGTAAAAACTCCGGCGATCTCCTTTAATCTTTTTATATCGTTGATATCATCTCGTAATCGAAAAGGGAACAAGGTTTTAAGCCCTTCAATGTTTATGAGCTTTTAACTTTTTGATTTCGGTTTCTAAACGGCGTACATCAGCCTTGCTGGCAAGGTCTAATTTTATCAGTGTTTTCTTGAATATTTTAGCGGCCTCGGCTTCAAGCTTTTTTTCTTGCACCTTTCCCTTTTTTAATATATCTTGGATCAATGTATTACCTTCATGTCTCTTCAATTTTCCTTTTTTTACCAGGTCATTGGTCACTTTTTCAGCATTTTCTCTGGTAATGACCAATGCTCCCAATCCTAACTCGATCGCCTTCTTGAGTAAATCCATACCCCCTCCTTTTTTAAGCTCTGTTGAGCACATTTTTAGTATAAAGATAAATCCAGGAGATGGGAAGTGTCTAGTGCCTCTTTTTATTGACTTTCTTCCACTGCTATGGTCAACAAAAAGAGACAAAACAGAAACGCTACTCTTTTCTGCCTTGGAAAAGCCTCTTTAACGCATAGACGAGCAAAACTACTATTAATGAACTTACCCCGAAGTAAATCTTTCTTTTATTAATTGGTGAGTTAACGATAACTCCAGGAGTAATTATCTTTATTGCTTGGGCGTGAATGTCGAGGTCGCCTCCGTGCTCCAAGCAACTGCGATGGAATGTTCCGGAAACTTCCACCATATCTCCTCTTTTATGATAATCCCCTGCAAAAGAAATATCCTGAATTAACTGCTGAGAAGCCCAAATCCCGATCGCAATATAGCCGTCATTCACATGCAGCCACGCATGGTCACCGCGCATCATGATATCGCCAATAACCTCACCTTTATAAACCACAATCTTTCCGTCATGCTCTTTAGCATTATTCAACAAGTCTAAACTTACCGTCGTTTGAGCATAGCAGTTATAACTCAAAAGAATGAATACCGCACAAAACATACCAAGTAAAATAAATCTTTTCACTCTTATCTCCCTTTCACAAAAGCCACAAAAAAACCAACAAGCGCAAAAACCGACATTAACTCAAGCCTCCCTGCCCACATTTCGACTATATAGGTCACTTTTAGTAGCGCCGGCATACTGGTATCGGTTATCCCGCAGGATAGCCCGACATTTGCGGCAGCAGACGTTGACTCAAAGAGGGCATCCAGAAAAGGATACCCCATCCCCATGCCTATAAGAGTACCCAATCCATAAAGAAAGAGATACCCCACGGTAACAATTAAAACTGCTCGCACCTGTTTATCGTCAATGAACATCGTTTTTATATGATGAAACTTCTGAGCTATGACGGCGTTTGGCGAAAGCGTGAATCTTTTTATATCTTGCCTAAACGCTTTAAAAATAATGCCTACGCGCAACATCTTAATACCCCCGGCCGTAGAGCACGCGCAACCTCCCAGAGCCATAGCAATAATTAACCCGATTAACGCTAAATCACCCCACTCCTTGATAAACTGCTGCGCATATATCGTCATGTATCCGGTTGTGGTTTGTCCTGAAATAAGCTGAAAAAATCCTTTACGAAACATGATCATTCCGTCAGAATAAACACCGCATTGTTGCAAACCAGCCAATGTAATTAAAGTAACGATCATAATGACAAATAAAAGCGTCCGCGTTTCTATATTTTTCCCTATTTCTTTAAAATTACCCGTCCAGATCTGATAATGCAAATTGAAGTTGAATGAACCGATAACCATGAAGAAAATAGTGACAATTTCAAACATCAGGCTGTGATAATAAAGAATGTTTGGGGATTGTGGAGAAAAACCTGCGGTATCAAATCCGGCCATAAAAATACAGGCAGCATGAAAGAACGCGCTTGGCGGCTTTAATCCTATAGCCATACCTACTAAACCTAAAATAATTGTACCGAGGATCAAATACACAATACTAATAACCCAAATAAAACGCGCCGTATGTATAACATTGGGGACTAATTTCTCATCGCGCCCTTCCCCGAGATACAGATTAAGCGAACCGCTCGTGCCTCCTACTAAGAACGAAATCGCGATGATTGCTATTCCCTGTCCTCCAATAAAAGGCCCTAAGTGGCGCCATAAGTTATGCGTCCACGAGAGATGATCCAGATCTTGCACAAGAGTCAGTCCTGTTGTGGTAAAACCCGACATGGTCTCAAAACAAGCATCAAGAAATGATTTATAATGACCGCTTAATAGTAACGGGATGGCGCTCAGCGCCATTGCGACCAGCCATGAAAGGGCAATAACAACCATTGCCGGGCCGGCATATAAATCTTTATCCGTTTTGCATAGCCAGCTTAAAGCCAAGCCAATAAATATTGCAATATTAGCGCTTATCAAGAAATCCAACGCAGGATTAGGCTCTCTAAATAAAACAAGTCCCGTAATAAACGGTATAAACATCGTTAGCCCGATACCGAGTATTATTCTTCCTAAATAATAACCGATGTTCTTAATATCGTTTAATTGAGGCTTAAGTATCATCGTATATATTTAATTGCTAATGCAAATAGTGAACCTACGCCGATAATTACGATTACATATACCGCTTCCCAGAATATTCCGAGCGTCACATTATAAAAAATAGCTATTTTCTTCATTCCGTTAAGTCCCTCCCTGACAGAGAAGATCAAAACACACAAAAGCCAGAGAATAAAGCCTCTGGCATTGTGCAAGATCTAACTTATCTTTATATTTATTCTATTTGATTACGATACGCTTGACGAACAAAAAAGGCAAGTCAAAAAAAGGTCAAAACGCGGCGTTAATCGGCAGAGCGCAGACGGTAGCCTACGCCAGGTTCTGTAAGGATATAGGTTGGTCGATCGGGGTTGGGTTCGATTTTACTGCGCAGATTACTGATTGTTACCCGTAAAAGGTGCAAGATGCCTTCGTAATTTTCTGTTTTATCCCATATTTCACGAAGAATCTGTTTATGAGTGATCACTTTACCGGCATTAAAAATCAGCAACTTAAGGATATCGTATTCTGTAGGGGATAAATTAATTTCGCTATTATCGAGAGTTACCTGGCGTTTCGTAATATCAACTGCAAGCTTTCCAGAACTTAGTATTTCCTCTTTTTCAACTGGCACCAAACGTCTCATAACTGCCTTTAAGCGCGCCAGAAGCTCGCCCACAGAAAAAGGTTTAGTAAGATAGTCGTCCGCTCCCGCATCCAAGGCGGCTATCTTTTCTGACGGATCATCCCGAACAGACAAGATTACTATCGGGGTTTTTGTCCGCTTGCGTATTTTGGCAATAACTTCCTTGCCGTCCATATCGGGAAGCCCTAAGTCAAGAATAATAGCGTCCGGATGTGTTTCAACCGAATCTATTAAGGCTTCTTTTCCTCCGGCCGCCTCAAAAACACTATAACCGTATGCCGTAAGAGAAGTCTTAAGAAAACTGCGTATCGATTTCTCATCATCCACTACCAGAATTCGCAAGTTTACCTGTTCTGCCATAAATTTTTACTCTATAGGAAGCTCTATAATAAACGTAGCGCCTTTACCAAAAATACTTTCTGCGCTGATATGACCGCCATGCGCCTCAACAATATTCTTTGAAATACTTAAGCCCAAGCCGGTTCCCAGTACATTTTGAGCGCGCTGGACCCGATAAAACTTGTCAAAAATACGCCCCAGGTCTTCCTTGGGAATTCCAGAACCATGATCCCGCACAAAAATACGTATCTTATTGCCAATACAAGAAGCCTCAATTTCAATCGGAGAACCATCTGGCGAATACTTTAAAGCATTATCTATAATATTCAAGAATGCCTTGAGCATATACGGAAAATCTACGGCCGCTTCGGGGATGTCTTTAGGGATATCTATTTTTATGTTCCGGCTGCCTATCTTATCTTTTAGTTGCTCAAGGCACGCTCCTATGAAATCCCTCAGATCGCACTGCTTTTTAGAGATCCTCAACACGCCGGATTCAGACCTCGTCATATCCAGAAGATTGTTTACAATACGATTCAGCCTCTCGGATTCACCGCGAGCCGTTTCCAAAAGCTCATTCTTTTGCTGCTCGCTAAGCTTTGATTTGACATCCAAGAGAGTACTCAAAGTTCCGGTAATTGAAACAAGCGGTGTTTTTAAATCATGGGAAATGGAATTAAGGAGCGCCGAATGGAGTTTTTCAGTCTGGCGCTGAATAATTTGTTCTCTCACTTTAGAAGCAAGAGTACTGACAATAATTCCTACTGCCAGGAAAGCTGCAAAGGTAAAAAGATACTCGAAATCGTGAACATTCAAGGTGAGATACGGCGGAACTAAAAAAAAGTCGAACGCAAGAACGCTCAATACCGAAGTCACGATCGCTGGCCCCTGTCCCCAACGAATGGCAACTATTACTATCGCCAAAAGATAAAACATCACGATATTTGTCGGCTCAAGCCTTCTTTTGACAAGCTCACCCAACAAAGTCGTGATAAAAACAAGTCCTATGCTGACCAGATAGGGATATTTAATGGTTTTTGACTTTTGCATATTTCATAACTTATTCATTATGTGATAGTTAGATACAACGGCCTAAGATCCTAGGATTTTTCATTAATGGCATGGATCAACTCAAAGAGCCGGCCGTAATCACGCAGGTTAAACTTCATCACCAGGCGCGGAAGATCAGGGTACTCTGCCTTTTCAAGCTCTTCTTTCAAAGCAGAAGATGCCAGAATGCGGCCTTCGCTGAGGATATCCTTGAATTCAAGGTTAATCGACTTTAAGGCCTTATCGGAAAGCGGCCTGTTCAAGCGTAACACCGTCAGGCCGGCCACATAACGCAGAGAATGGTATACTCTATAAAAATTCTCTATATACTTAACCGCCTGATCAGCGCTGCGGGCGACTTGAAAAAGGCTTAGGTCCTGCTTATTAATGAACCCGTTCTTGACTAATTGCTCCTTCACAAAACGAAGCCAGCTCTCCCAATAGGTCGAGCCCTTGGGCTCCATTAAAACCACCGGGCGAGGACGGGATTTCCCGGTTTGGATCAGAGTGAGGGCTTCAAAGCCTTCATCATTAGTGCCGAAGCCTCCGGGAAAAAGTGTCGTGGCATCGGTTTCTTTGATAAAGATAAGCTTCCTGGTGAAAAAATATTTAAAGTTGATCAACCGTTCTTTCTCGTCAAGATAAGGATTCGGCTTTTGCTCAAAAGGAAGGCGGATATTCAAAGCAAAATCCTTTCCCGGGCCGGCTCCTTTATTGCCCGCCTCCATGACCCCGGGCCCGCCGCCGGTTACCACCATATAGCCTTTTTTAGTGATCTTCCCCGCAAACTCCTCAGACATTTTGTATTCTGCCGAATCCTTCCCGGACCTTGCAGAGCCAAAGATGATCGCTTTTTTGACGTTTCTATAGGGAGAGAATACTTTGAAGGAATAACGCAATTCTTTCAGGCAATTATTTATCAGCTTAAGGTCGCCTAAATCATGAGATTCCATTCCAAGCTTGACACAAGTAGTAAGTATTTCCTGCATCAGAGATTCTGTGCCTGCGGAAGAACAAAGCTTAATAAGCTTACCGATTGCTTCATCCGCAGCCTTATCGAAGACCTTATACTCTTTTGACATTTTTATCATAGTATCCTCTAATGTTCTCCCTCACTTACCATCCCCGCATACCCATTTGAAACTTACTTAAATGCCTGTCCCAAAAGTGACTGTCACCTTACTTTACTTTTACTTTATCTCCAGTGACTTCACAAAAGCGGCACGAACGTGCGATAAACAGAAAGAAAGCGGTTCTTTTTTACCGTTACGCATTACCACGGCGTGCCTGTAAAGAACTCCGGAAAGCGCGATGGTATCTCCTGCTTTGATTTTCGTTACGGTTGTTTTGACGCCTTCGGCGGCCGGCAATATGCCGATACCGAATTTGGTGTCGTTCAAATATTGGAAATCCCTGCTTGTCTGATTGACCCTCGCCCAGGCTTTTTTATCCCGCGCATTGAACTCAGGTATATCCACACTTAATTCCCTGATTGCGCGTAACGCCCTTTTATCGTTTGCGGGAACGATATTAATAGTCCTCACAAACGCATCTTCAGGAGCTGGTTGATGTTCCGAAGTAAAGCTCAAAGAATCGGTATCAACGACCACATACCGTTTATTGTTCAGCACCGCTTTCTTCTTAAGGGTATAGGTATAAGCACCGCGGCTAACTTTTAAGGTTCTTGTATACGCCTTAATCGTAAATATCGACGGTATATTATCAAGTTTGATGATCTCACCCGATGAACTCTGACAGCCGGAAAATCCCAGGAAGAAAACAATTACTGCTGTTATAATCGCTATCTGTTTTACCATATCCTCTCCAATAACATTAACAAGACATTTTTTATTATTATATCACGGCAAGAAAACTATGGAACTAATCTTTATTGAAGACGTGATGCGTTTTCCCTACCTGTCATTCCCGCGAAAGCGAAACTTACTTAAATGCCTGTCCCAAAAGTGACTTTACTAATCGTAATAGAAAGGCTTCTTAGAAACTATAAAAGAAAAATGTTTTGGTGCCGTCCCGTGGCCTCCCCGGGCTTTTGGATAATACCAATAATCTATTCCTACCCAAAGATTATCCTGGATCTCAAATTCTTTTTCTAATATAACCCCACCCTTTATTGATTCAGCACGAATACTATGCAGCCCCACTGCTAAATTAAATTGAAATTCCTCATAATTGTGCTGCGAGCGCACATAAAATTTCTTACTCACGACTTTTTTATTATCAATAAAAATTTTTATATCTACCGGATCAATATCAAAGCATTGATTACTTACACTTAAGCTAAGTCTGGCCATCTGCTGCTCTTCTATTTTCCACAGGCTTTCACCTTGCTTGGCCGCTTTAAGCATTTCAATAATGAGAAGATTTCTGTACTGAAGCTCGACTAAATAATTTGGAATATACTCTATACAAAACCGTTTGCGTTTAGCATATACATTCAGGTATTCATAGTAAAAATTACTTATACTTTCTTTAAACGAGTAGTAGGGTTGCCTGATCCTTTCTTTAAAGAATTCGATATTTAAGGAGCACCTGCGATCATTGGCAATGCCCAAAGCAGTTTTACCTTTATTATTCCTGATATTAATATCCACGCCTTTTTCAAGCAATAAATTTACCATCATCACATTTCCCTCTCGAACTGCATCCATCAAAACAGTTTCTCCAAATTCATTTCTAGCATTCATATCCGAACAATGCTCAAGCAATCTGCGCGCATTGAATAAATCCCAATAACTACGTTCCAAAAAATATCTTTCCAGTAACTTTTCTGACTTTCCCCCATACGAAAACGAAAAAACCAGAATCACTATCGCTAATAGCGACAAACCCCATCCTATATCTCGCGCAATTTCTTGAACTTTCATAGCCATATGCCCCCTTCCAGATAAAATACTTATCTTCCACAAAAGAAGTCTTGAGCTATCCTATCTATTAAACGCGCGAACAGCCGAAAAGTTTCAAATAATTATCCCTAAAATGAAGTTTTACATAACTATCTCATTATAAGAGAGTTAGAGAAGAATTACTTACTGCAGAAGTGTTGCGGAATTAAATCTCCCCTATGCCAGGAGGCGATTTTCTCCAAGGATATCCTTGTAAAGCTTCCTTAAAGCCTAAATCAAAGAGTGCCTGCATTTCAACAGGATCAAAAAGTTCCTTTGCTTTCGATACATGGGTCGCAGGAATATAAGCAAGGTTAAAATCCCCCCTGCCGCCGTCTTTAGCAAATACATAGAGCTGGTAAAGGTCCCCGATACTCTGAGCATTTATCATTGTATCAACCGCACGATCAGCGATCGCGACAAGCTTATCATGGACTTCTCTATAGAGAGGATCAACATAGCCGTTTCTTATCACATAGATCGTGTATTTAGTACCAGAGGCATCGCGCCCCTTTTCTTTAAAAGCCTTGTCAAACCCCCGTAAAACATCATAAAGAAAAAACACCTGCCTGGTTACTCCGCCGTCAACGTGCATCTCATCATATGTCTTGTCATTGACTTCTACTTTTAAATAGACCGGCGGGAAAGCGATCGGCATAGACGCAGATGCCAGAATGATCTTCTGAAACAATTTTAAGGCTTTGTCATCTCCTAAGGATGCGATTTTCCCCATATCCCAGACAACAAGCCGCTGCGCATCCAAGTTAGTAGTCCCCACATAAAGCCTACGGCCTTTGTTATATTCAGCAGCTATCTCTTTTAACAGGCTAGCGTCAAAATATCGTTCGATCAAACGCTCAAGCGGCCGCGTATTTGCAAAAGAGTTACTAAAGGGGATCCTTATTCGTGCAATATGTTTTGTTGAATATTTTGTGTAGAATTCCTTCAATTGGCCATCATATTTACTGCCCAGGAAAGCGATCGGCGCGATTATCGCTCCCGTGCTTATACCGGTAACTACCTTAAAGACCGGACGCGTCCCAGATTCTGACCAACCGTTAAGTAATCCCGCTCCATACGCGCCATTGCCGGCGCCCCCGGAAATAGCAAGGACGGCATAAGTCTGATCAGTTTTAGGACTAAAAAAAGAAGGGTTTCCTTTTTCTTCCTGCGCGAATAATTTAATTAAATCTTTTTTAAAATAATCACTCGGACTGCCGCTAAACGCCCTGATATCCTGCATGCCGTAAACTCGCGCGTCACTTAACAAATCCGGCGGGATAGCATGCCTTACGCTTGCACAACCGGAAAGAATAAATATAAATACACTTAATGAATGGATCTTTTTGGCTATCTTCACGCAGAGTCTAACTCCTATTGTCTATTTCATGAACAACTCAGAGATCTTTTTCTCGATCATCAGCACATGTTTTTCTTCTTCATTGATCAGAGAATAAAACAGGTCTTTCAAGACAGGGTGTTGAATTAATAGTTTTTTGTAGACCGCTACTGCTTCTTTTTCTTTTGCTAAAGCTAATTTCAAAGCTTCAATTTCAACCATTCTCCCTCCTCTGTGTTTCCGGAAACCGGAAAAACAATATATTGCATATAATTATATCACGACAAAAAAAGTATGGAACAATTCTTTGCTGCAGAAAGCAGCACACCGGCGCAATACAGATTAGCGCCGGGTGTAGCTGCAGAAGTATGGCGGCTATCCAACGTGTCATCCCTGAGACCAACCCTGTCATTCCCGTTTGCCCGCCAATGCTTTGTGGCGGGCCTTGCTTACTTACTGTTTATGCGGGAATCTAAACAACCAAACATCGAATCAACGAAAATTATTTATAATATCCACTATCTTGACATTTACGGCTGATACAACTCAATTTCGGGCTTGGCACCCAATCACATGCGACAAGAGGAGTACAATCTATTAGAGACTTTGCCACTTTCAACTGAGTTTTCTTTAAATTGGCAGATTTATTTATTAATCTGCCACAAACGATCGCATAATCACGAGCTCCTAAGTCAGCATACATACAATCACTATCTTGATCGCAATAATTAGCTTTTTTCAGCTCATTCTCAATTTCCCTGTCAAGCCTTCTGCAGTAATAAGGATTCACTTTATTGAGATACATCCATTCTGTGATGAATACTTTAAAAAGAAAAACCAAAAGAATAACACCTGCCCCAAAAACAAGATTAGTCCTATTCATTAGATTCTCCGGTTATGTAAAAAATGCATCCCATCTGCCGCCTTACCTATTTCCACGGGCTTTCACCTTGCTTCCCTTCCTTGAGCATATTGAAGACGAGAAGATCTCTATAAAAAAGCTCGATCTCATTATATGAATACTCTACGCTGCACCGTTTACGTTTAGCAAACACATTCAGGTAATCATCGTAAAAATTACTTATATTTTTTTGAAATGAGCACCAGAAATAATACATTCTTCTTTTAAACAATTCGAAATCTAAAAAATACCTGCGCTCCTTGACAATACGCAAAACAGTCCTACCTTGCTTATTCTTGACATTTATATCCACGCCTTTTTCCAGCAATAACTTCACCATCATCATTGTTGCTCCAAATTCATTTTTAGCATTTATATCTGCATAGCGATCAAGGTAGCGACATGCATTTAATAACTCCCCATAACTAAGTTCATAAACGAATTTTTCTTCTGGCTTTCGCCCATGCGAGAACGAAAAAACCAGAATCACTATCGCTAATAGCGGAAAAAACCATCCTATTTCTCGCGCAATTTCTTGAACTTTCATAGCCATATCCCCCTTCCAGATAAAATACTTATCTTCCACAAAAGAAGTCTTTAGCTATCCTATATATTAAACGCGCGAACAACCAAAAAGTTTCAAATAATTATCCCGGAAATGGCAGAGTTTTACATAACTATTACATTATAAGGTAGTTAGAGAAGAATTACTTACTGCAGAAATAATGCGGCAATCCCATTTGTCATCACCGAGGCCAACCCTGTCATCCCCGCCTCTCTTATTTAACTTCACCCCTCGTCATTCCCCTATCTCCCCGCTACCATCATCAAACCGAATAATGCGCCGACGACTGCGCTTATCCAGGGATTACTCATAAACGGGCATGTTCCTGAAGCGCATTTCCCGAAATATCCGACCGCGAAACCTATAACGGCTCCTCCAGCTATAGCTAAAATTATTTTCACAACAAGAACTCCTTTTGCCAAAGTTTATTTACACTGTAAGATACGGTTTAACCTTTGCCGCAAGCGCTTTTTGAGGTAACGCTCCGGAGAATGTATCTACCGCTTTGCCCCCTTTGAAAATCATAAAAGTGGGAATGCTCATAATACCGTACTGCCCTGCCACATCCGCAGCCTCGTCAACATTGACCTTGCACACTTTAAGTTTACCCTGGTATTCTTGAGCGAGTGCCGCGACAGCAGGAGCCACCATTTTACACGGCCCGCACCACTCAGCCCAAAAATCAACCAAAACCGGCATACTTACTTTTAAAACTTCCTGATCGAAATTTTGACTCGTTAGATTTTGTTCCATACATCCTCCTTTTTTATAACGTATTATTATAATAATACGTTATATATGTTTAAAATTTTTTATTTCTCTAATATCTTCAATAATTCAACGATCCGGGTATCGGTAACCCGGTAACAAGTCTTCACCCCTTCTTTACGGATCTGCACAATACCCCTGCTTTTGAGTATACCAAGATGCTGAGATACGGTTGACTGCGGCAGATCCAAAGCTTTGACAATTTTGCTTACATTACACTCATGCTTCAACAGCCCCTCTACCATTTTCAGCCGCACCGGATGCCCTAACGCCTTAAGCAACTCGCTATCTTTTTCATAACTGATACTCATTATTTACTCCTTCTATCGTTATATTATAATAATACGTTATATATCGCCTTTTGTCAAGGATTTTTATTTCCCCCTTTCGCAGACGGTGCGAATTCAATCATTTTTCAGAAACACAATCCTGCGGGCACTTGCCGCACTGTTTCTCAAACTCATCGCAAATGCCGTCGCCGCATTTACCGGGGCTGCCGGGCCCGTTATCAATATTCAGGGGAGCGAACTCTTTGTTAAAATAAGCCTTATAGATCTTATTCAACAGCCTGCAATTTAACGCCGGCATCTTGCTGTTACAGCCATTACATTCAAAGGCTTCAGAAATAGAACTACTGATACACCCTTCAGCAGGCGAATAATCGTTTATGCTCTTTGCTACGCTCATCGCTTCACTTGAGAACCAAACCGGCGGAAACCAGGAACCGTTAGTGTAAGAACCCTTATTATACGGTGCAGCGGCATAAGCGAAAATACCTCCCGCGCATTTTACCGATTTCCCGAGCAGATCCATAAAACGCAACTGCTGAGGTTGCTCACATTTACCCGTACTTGAAAAAGAACGCCCATCACAACCATGCTCCCGCGTGATAAAGGCAAGCTTTCCCTTCTCAACCGCCCGTCTGACAATATCTATAGCCAGGTAATAGAACAAACTGTCGGCTTCACTATCATTCGTATTGGCGAGTGAAAAGGCAAAACCTTCTGCCAAAGAATCCTGGTTCATCGCCTCATCGGAAACAGCCGAGAAAATAAGCACATGATTCGGATCAGCCTTTTTAATAAGATCCGAGTAATACCGCCTATCCTGACGGCGCATCTCATTTCTGAATTCATAAAAATCCTTCCCCTTTTCAGTCAGTTTTCCTTCATCGCTATGACCGCCAGCTTCAGCAAAGATATCCGTAGGATCAGGGAACATAGGAACCTGCTGCCCCTCTCTGATCATTTCAGACGGCTTGGGGATCATGAACCTTGCAAAAGTAACGGCTTTATCATTCCAGGCATCCTGCAGCCCTGGATCATCCCGGTACTTCTCTTTCAGCCATTCCTTGAATTTCTCTTTAAAATACGGGGAATAATCCGTGAACATGAGCGGTTTAGGTTCGATCTTTTCGCAGGCATTGCCAAACCCTTTTAAAACAATATAATTTGGCCCGTAACCATCTTCCCCTGTAGTGCCTACACCGGCGAACCAGCCGGCTAAAGCAGCATGCTTTCGATAACGATTTACCACTGCTTGCAGGAAAGCGCCCCAATCGCGCTGTACGATATCCGCGTTCATACTGGCATTATTATACACATTACCGTAGGAATCAGTTTCGCAATGACTGCAGACTTTATCTTTATGGTACGGCGGGAAATTGTTCTCTTTAAGCCACCAATCGGGTACAAAAGGAAAAAACACAAAAAACGGGATTATATAAGCATTCTTTTCCCGGGCATGATCAAAGATCTCATCAAGCTGTCCAAAATCAAGATTATCGGCGATATTCTTAGGACGGACTTCTGATCTATCAAGATCGCTCCACCAAAGATTAAGCAAGATGAGCCTTGCTCCGTTATTAACAGCCTGATCGATCAACACCTTGGTATTAATAAGCCATTGCGCCTGGCCATAACGGGGCACTTCATTCTTGTTTTTGGTCTCAATGCCCATATCAGGTAGATAATAGACATTCACCGCACCAGTATTTAATTCTTTGCCATTGATAAAAAGCCGAGGAACATTATTGATAACCCTGACTTCGCTTTTACTTGCCTCCTGCCCTCCTGTTTGCGCAAAAGCGCCTGCGCAACGGCCAGACGGGCCAAAACAGGGAGAAAAAAGAGCCCAGATCACAGCAAATACCGCAACTATCAAGTTCATAGTCAATTTTACGTCCCCCAAATTAACCATTAATTTAGAACCTGTATACAACACCCATCACATATCGCATGAGCGCATCGTCACCGACT
This sequence comes from Candidatus Omnitrophota bacterium, assembly GCA_041662125.1. Taxonomy (GTDB): domain Bacteria; phylum Omnitrophota; class Gorgyraeia; order Gygaellales; family Profunditerraquicolaceae; genus JBAZTA01. Next base: position 123,507 of record JBAZTA010000006.1, read on the forward strand.
ATCGGAGAATCCTTAGCTTCATTTCCCAGAAAACTACATTGAATATCCCCAAACAGTGCCCATTTTTCTCCAAGCGGAACACCTATCGTAACTCCTACCATATACTCTAAATCGTCATCAGCAGAATACTCAACACGCCCTACCTTCACTTCGTTTGCCTTAACTCCATAATAGTAATCTACCAGATCATTACTTTGCCATTTGATCCCTGCCTTGGGTGTCAAGAATCCTTCAAAAAGTTCCTTGTCAATAGTCAAACGAAGTTCCTGCCCTTCATGCGTACCTGATACGTCTGTCACGCCCTCAAGGATCGTATTAATAATTTCGTTCTTCCAGCTTATTCGTAAACCCCCGTCAAAAGCCATATCCCTATCCTGCATCCCGTTGAGATCACTGCTGTCATCAGCTTCATAGCCCTGCAAGCGCAAAGAACCGATAACACCCCAGCGAACCGGGTTTGATTTATCATTGAAATAATAACCTAAAACCGTCTTGTCGACAAAAAACTGTTTTGACTCAAAAACTAAAACAGGCACCGGATACACTGCATTATCAACTCCCCGGTAAGGGCTCTCTATCATCATAGCGCCTGCACCCATGAGCGAACCCTCTTCAATAAGATCCCCTGCCCATCCGATTGCCGGCATAAAAAAAACAGCCATACTCATCAACACGAATACAAACGATCTTCTCATTTTCGCTCCTTTTTTCTTTTCTTTACTTCAGGCCCTGAACCGTACAGACTTTGACTGTATTGGCAAAACCCTTGAGAGGTATCTCTCGCATATCGGTTATTTCAACGATATCCTTGACCATTTGATATGTAGCCTCAGAAATCAAGACTTTCCCGGGTTCACAATTAGCTTCTAATCTTTGGGCAAGGTTCACGTTGCTGCCAATAACCGTGTAATCAAGGTGCTCACGCGAGCCTATGTTGCCCACGTCCACCGGCCCCGTATGCACGCCTATTCTGATCTGAAAATCAATTCCCAGGCTCTTTCGCAGATCAGGCACCTTCTTTTGCATTTCTATCGCCGCCCGGACAGCATCATAGGCATGGGTATCTGAATCCGAAAAATCACCAAAAAAAGCCAATATACCATCCCCCATCAACTTATTTACTATCCCGTTGTGCTCGATGATAGCCTTATTCATTTCAGCAAAAAATGCTTTCAGGAAGTTAAGGACTTCTTCCGGCCCGTGAGTATCTGAAAAACTGGTAAACCCTTTTATGTCGGCAAAAAGCATAGACAAAACCTTTCTCTTGCCGCCGACAGAAAGATCTATTTTTTGCGAAAGGATATTCGCTAAGACATGCGGTGAAATATAGCTTTTGAAAGCAGCGGTGATCTTTCTTTTCTCGCGCTGAAAAACGATAAAATTATAGAGAAAAGCGAATATGTAGGATATGATACAAACCGCGATTAAATATAATAACGGCAGGATAATACCCTTCTTTAAAAATAAATAATAAAAAGAAAAGCCGCAAAGCCCGATGCACACTATTGACAAAGTGGCTCCGCCTTTATTGGAATGCAAGGTCAGGCTGCAGATGATAATACTTAAAAAAACCGCCAACAAAAAAGTAAGAAACGGGGGCAATCGATAAAGAAAGTTCCTTGCCAGTATCATATCGATTATTTCTTTCCATAACTCGATCCCGGCCATAGACAGCGTCTCAAATATCTTGCCTGATGGAACCGGCGTATTCACAAAATCCTTAGAAGCCAGATCAGTCCTTCCCAGGAGCACGATCTTCCCCTTAAAAAAGAATACCGGATCGAAAAAAGGCTCTAAAACATCACTGGCGGAAAACGCTTCTACTTTCGCGCATTTATAATTGATCAGGCAGCGCTGGTCACGCACCGGAATACTGTAGTCGGCAAATTTAATAAAAGAACCTTGCGACTTAACATCCTTTATGGAACAGCCAAGATATTCGAGGCATACTGATAGAGGGAAAGACGGTTTTGTGCCGCCGTACATTACTTTAAACTCCCTGGTTATCTTGTCAGCTGGGTCGGATTCAACATTCACCACCCCGGTTACGGTGTGATCGGTGAGAAAAATATCCAAAGGATTAAAGAGCGTCTCTTGAATACGTGCTGATCTTTGTTCTTTTACTACGGTAGGCAGGACACATGTTGGCGCGACCTTGAAAACCTCAGCCAATTTGCCATCTTCCAGGTGTGCGTCTTTACCTCTAGTCGGTAAATCCAGCAATAGATCTACGCCTATAACTTTTGGACCCCCTTGCTTGATCTTTTCAATGAGACCGGCAAGAACCGAGCGGGGCCATGGCCAATCCCCTGTCTTTTGCAGGCTTGCCTCATCGATGGCAACGATAACAACAACCCCAGCCTTATCCTGCAGAATACCCCGGGCATGAAAAAGAGAGTCGTAAAGCTTATTTTTGAGAGACGAAAAGAAAGTTAACTGGAGTAACGCGCAGGTAAAAAAAAGGCTGGCAAAAGAAATGAGGAAAACTTTTCGGATCATTCTCTAGAGGATAAATAATTCGATCACAATAACCGGCACAGGCGACCCGCTTCTTCTCACCAACTGTTTTAAAGCCGTGATCGCGCGTTTTTTACCTTTATAATCCGTAGAACTAGATTCAAATGATCTGTACACCGAGTCGCTAAAAGGCGAATACTTCGAGCCTGACGCCGTATCGGAGGTGCCGGCAATATACAATGGGAATGAGATAGTCATAACGCTACCTAAAGCCTTCTGAAGCTCATACCTGATCTCTACGCTGTACTCCGTCTGCACGTTAAGCTTTGGAGACTGATACGCGTAAACAGAACCATACTCCAGGCTATTGAATTTCTTGGAATCAAAAACCACGCCGCCCTTTGCGATCTGCACCAATGCCCCGCCAAGGACAACTTCCTCGCCCGGGCCATTAAATAGGGTAAACTCGATCAAAGGAGGACTATCGAGAATGATCGCCTCTTGCGGATAAAAGAACCCGGCCGTCTGAGAAACTGCTTCCGGGATATTAATCCCCCTGGTGGCTCCGAACAAAGGAACGCTCTGGCCGTACGCTTCTGCCTTTGGCAACAGATCCGAGACTTTATGTAATACTTGCGTATCTTTTGCTCGGACCTCTTTTTTGCCTCCGTTTTTAAAATATAAAGCGATCAAGGCATTCCTATCCAGGGTCAAAGAATCATCAACCCCAAGCAAACATCCTTTCCGCACTTCCCTGATGATGCCGTCAGCAGAATTCTTGACCGTAGCCTTGCCTTGAACTTCATACACCTGCGCTATGGGCTCTTGGCTGTCAGAAGACGCAGGATACGCCGGCGAAAAAACCGGAAAGATAAGCAAAACGTTTAAAAGAATCGCGCGTGTCAGAATAGACATCACTGCCTCCTTATTCTTTCTTGAGAGGAACCGTAAATACCACTTCACCCTCTCCGTCGAGGCGGCCGTACTGCGGCGTCTGTAGATTACCCGAAGCGCGCGAAACCTGAGGCATGAGGTAAGCGCCCAGCTCGGAAGCAGTCACCACACTATCATTGTCCCGGTCAGCTTCACCGTCAAGCCCGCGCAAAAAATATTGCGTGAAGAGGCCGTGACCCTGGACTTCGACGGCCTGTTCCTTTTTGCCGCCCGCGGTGATCATCTGCACTGAACGCAATGAGGTGATCTTCTGAAGATAGCCATTGATGGCCGGCTCAACGCCAAAGGCCCGGGTAAACCCCTGTCCCGAGTAACAGGCATCCATCACGTAGAGGATATGTTTTGCCATGACCCGTTGGGAAATCTCACGCACCTGCTGCATGGAGATAGCTGTCGTGAAATAGTTTGTGATGTCTCCATCGACCGGGATGATATAACCCTGCTCCTTCCCGTCAGGAAGGGATTCGGTCTGTCCGTGGCCGGCAAAGAAGATCAACACACGGTCCTCAGCCTGGACTTTTTTAGGAAGCTCGGACCCCAGGGTGGTCAGAATGCGTTCCCGAGTCGCTTGTTTATCAAGTATCTCTATGACCTCATCGAAACCAATCTCTTTAAGCTTCTGCGCAACGGACTGAGCGTCCCTCACAGCATACTCAAGCGGCGGCCAGACATTGTATTTATTGATCCCGATCACGATCGCCCAGCTTTTGCGGTAGAAAGCACCGCTTTGAAGATCGACGACCTGCACGGACGGCCCTTCCAGGACACTGTTGGGGGCTGGAACGCTGCGGTGTTCGGCAAAAGCGGCGATCAAAGAAGATTTATCCAGGCTGCCGGTGAACTGCTCAAAGGCTGTATCCAACGCCTGAGCGAAGCCGTAGGTGAAAGAAACATACGTAGGCGTTGTAACACCTTTGCCTTTAACAACATCAATAATACGCTCCTGCCGGTTCATAAAGGTGCCGGTCATGTCAATGGTCGTGTCCTCCCCGGGTTTTTGAATGATCATACAGCGATAATCGAACGCGAGGATCATATCCACGTCGGACTTTACCGCTTCGTCAAGACTGCCAAACAGCGTCACGCCTTTGAAACGCGCCTGAACGATCTTTTCCAGTCCCTCCGTGACCCGCTGCGGATCGACCTTTTCGAGAAACGGAACGAACGACCTGTGCCCGTGGCTCATATGTTGTTTCATGTATTGGAAAGCCTGCTGGGTGTTCTCGGTATACACCAGGCCGAGACGCAGAGTAGCAAACGGGCCCCCCTGGCCGTAAACCTCTCCCGGTACGGTGGCGCGATCGACATAGTTTGGTGTTCCAAGGCATCCGCAGAGAAATAAACAGGCAATGCCAATAACAAAATAAAACTTTTGCATATTCATAAATTTCGCCTTTTTATTTATTTGGGAACTAATAGTCGCCATCCCCTCTCCCTTGCGCCTTCTTGCTCTCAGTGATGTCACGGCCTTCGGGGATCATGAAAATCACCTTACCAGATTCGTCTTTAAACGGTTTAAGCGAAAAATCCACGTAATGCAAAACTCCGTCTTTGTCAAGATGAGTTGCTTCAAAACGAATGAAATCTCCTTGGGCAACTTTTTTTATCGACTGCCGCAATTTTTCCTGTAGTTCCGGGGAATGGATCCACCAAGGAGTCTGCCAGAAAGGCTTATTTATAACTTCCGATAATTCTATTCCTGAAAATTCCAGGGCCGTTCTATTTGCTTCTATTAAAGTTCCGTCCGGAGTCATCAGGCCGATGAATTGAAAGGTTTGATCATAAAGAGCGCGTATCTTTCTCTCGCTTTCCTTGAGCGCCTTTTCCACCTTCTTGCGCTCTTTAATCTCATCCTGCAAATCCACATTTGTCCTGGCCAGCTCTACGGAGCGCCTTATGATCTTATCATCCAACTCTTTAAGTTTAACTTCGCATTTCTCAAGCTCTGCTATACGTTTTTTAAGAAGTTTTATCTCTTCAATGAGTTCTTCTTTAGTTTCATCCGTCATTTTTATTCCTTACAATGAAACTCAAACACTATAAATATTATAAAATCTGAATTGATCCGCTTTCAGTTTTAGAAAAATCAATTTCTTTGATCTGCGGAGCGCCTCCACCAAAATCAAAACTCAAGATGAGGATATATTTACCCTGGGGTATTTTCGGGGGGATTTCCGTCTTAAAAGTAGTCTTCTCTCCTGAGGGAAGATAAAACCCCTGCAGTATTCCTCTACTTAAAACAACGCCTTTTTCATCCATGACATAGAAAGTCGGATTAGAAACCAACAAAACATTACCGGTGTTGGTAATATTTCCCTGAATAGCGCCCTTAACAAAAGATACCCCTTCTATTGTCGTTTCCTTTATTTTATCCCTTGTCTCTAAAAATAATGTGTAGCCCCAACTTATGGCTAAACTTACACTCGCTTTACCTTCATTCTGACCTGCGGCATTTTTCTCGAAATAAATGGTCCCATAATAACCACCCTTTACTCCCTCCGGAACATTTATAGCGTAGTTTACTACCTGCTTACTATTCGCAGGGATATTGAATGACTCAGGTGAAACCGTAATCCACTTACTGATAGAGTACGGGGTTGAACCCGCAGGTAAAATTTCTTTTTTTCCGTCAAATGGCTGGATATACTTAATATCTTTCAAATATGCCTTCAAAGAAAGTATTTTGTCGGAACAGTTGCTAAGAGTAATTGTCCCCTTAACAGCCTGTCCCGGAGCAATATCCACTCTCTCACGGTATTTTTCCAAAGCTAACTGAGCAAAGGCAGGATAATTCCAACTTACCAATAAAACTAAAGTTAAAGAAATTATATATTTCTTCATTTATATTTTCTCCTAATTCTTGCGTTAATTTGTCTCTACCCTATCCGGATCATTAAATTTCCGGAATACGTACCCGCAGGAGTGTTGTAGCTAAAAATATGCTTAGCGGCTTCAACGGGGTCAGTAAATCCAAAAAGAGCTGGGTCGGTAATAATCCCCACATATATCCTCACCCAATGGCCATCATAAGACGCCTCTGTATTTACAGCACTCGGGGTACCGGCATTTATTAATTGTGTAGCAAAGGTCTCTTCAGTACTTTCGGTTGCACTTTTCCAAGTCATTAGCTTATAGGTAGCCCCTATTCTATCTCCTAACCCCAATGATCCATGATCAGACCACTCAATAGCTATTCCTGGAAAATTAGCAGGCTTTCCTCCCCCGCTGATCCCGATATCAATAGCATAGTATCTATTATCACTCGGCGCAAAAACACCTAATTTTTTACCATTTACATCCGATATTTCTGCCAACTCACCGAAAGTCATAGTATTTACTTTTCCTATAGAGGTCCAGTCATCAGGACCGGTTGGCGATACATAGAGAATACCTGTAATTGTTGCTCCATACGAACCCGCCGGAATTGTTGCTGACACATCAATTGATTGTCCGAATACTTGGGTGTAAGCAACTAAACCTATGCCTGCCAAAGCCAGTAACATCATAAAAACTTTCTTCATTTTGTCCTCCTTAATTTTAATCGGTGATCGGTTAACTCCATATATATCATTATATTACAAAAAGACTAAATTTGTCTATCACCTGATGCCCTTTTTTATTGACTTCTTTCCCACTCGAAAATACCTTTCATTTCCCAATGAGTCGGTTTTTTTCTAGGGTTTCCAACAAAAATTCCGCCATAACTCCATAGCCTTTAGCATTAAGATGAAATCCATCATCTGAAAAAAAAGGGTCAAGAGACATGTTTCGCTGTCGCAACATTTCAACCTGATCGCACAAAATAACCTCATTCTCGCGAGATACCTCTCTAAAAAACAATATACATGCCGGATGAAGATAGGTAGTGAAAACAATCTCTCTGCCTTCACTGCGAATTGACTGAGTAATTGCCTTCATATTAAATTTATACTGCAAGTATCGAAACTCCGCGGCTTCACCCTCATAGTACTTATACCTGCAATATTCAGGCCCTGTATTAATATACGCTCCACAAAATTCCTTAAATCTGTACAGCATAGAACTCTTAATCAAAACAGCCAAGCGATATACCCTGAACTTCCATAAAAAACGAGAAATATAAAATAAGAAATACTTAACAGGAGCCTTACTATTATCGCTTATGAGAAGAGTATTGGCGGTATTGAGCCTGTAGCATTGATCATTACTTGCACATGTTAAGATGACCAGATGAGGGTCTGTCTCACTGATAAAACGCCTGAGATTGAAAAGGATTTGTGACGAACTGATGCCGGGAACTCCCCTATTATATACGATATATTGGTTCGCATATTTCGCCTCTAATAATTTATTAAGCTGAGCAGGAAAATCTTCCCCCGGGAGAGCTCCGGTACCGAAAGTTGTGGACTCACCGAGGCAGAGAATTCTGAACTTATGGGAATCCTTTTCGATAAAGGTGCGCGCGCGTATTGCATAATAAATACCGCCAAATAATCTCAGCGATATCTCAATAGACATCAAGATCAAAAATATCCACAAAACCAGCAACCCTATTTTACGCATACGCCAAAAGAATTAAAATGACACTTACAATTTATGGCCTACTATTTTAGAAAACATTCCCAAAGGCCTATTTTTCTTAATGATCGCCGCCAACATTTCTTCTGCTATAAGGGCGTATCCTTTCGTATTGGGATGCGAATAAGAATACTGAGAAGAAAAACATTCATCCAACCGGCCATGGGTTATATTTTCCTTAAACCTCGCGTAGTTATAAACTATCGCGACATTTTTTCTTTTCGAAATATTCTCAACAGTCTTATCAAACACAAATCCTTTCGGATATTGAGAAAACAAAACATCGATACCGCACGCGCGGGCAAAATCGACAAATTCATTCATATTTTGTTCAAAAACAAGGCGAACCGTGTTTAAATGTTTATCGCCTAATCGTTTTTGCGCCAAGAATTCATCAGGATCGGCAAGAACGGTTTGTGATTTAAAACTAGTTTCCACAACAACGGTTTTATTGGCACAATATATCATGAACAATTTCGCTATCTTAGAACGCATTGCTACCATGCTGCATTTCGCCAAAAAAGGATTCATCCGGGAATACGAAACAACCTCTGCATTCTCGGCAACATTCCACCAATCATTAATACCGGTCATCACAATAACCAAGCTCGGTTTGATATAACTACCGGAATTCAAAATGTATTTAAAATATTTTAACACCTGGCTTGAATTCGACCCGGGGATCCCGAAGTTAATGACCTTGACATGCTCAGAAGGGTACTGCTTCTCACAAAGTTCCTGCAACTGTTCAGGGTAACCTTTTTTATTTTCACTCCCGATCCCGTACGTAAACGAATCTCCGAAACAGTAAACAAGAAAATCGCCCTTCCCTATTTTCTTTGCCGCAGCTAAATTCTTATGATAGAAAAAACCAATGATCCAAAGTGATGCCTCTACCATGATCATAAATAAAATAAGAGCGGCTAAACTAACAAGAACACCTTGAATAATTCTTCGCATTTTTTAATTCCAAAGAAATACTCTCTCCATTATTCTAGAAAAGTATTATCTCCCAAAGGCCGTCCTGTTCCTTCATGTGGACATTTATACTTTCTCCTTACTCAATCAACACTATGCCGTAATAATTACCTCTACAGCTAGATGTCTTTAGCACCTTAATCGGAAATCCGTTAGACCTTACGGTAGTATATACATCTATACCGCATGCCTCCATGGACGGCCTTGTTTTATCCGGATGACGGCAGAATTTGGCGCATTTCTCACAAAGCTGGCAAGGCCCGGCGCCCATTCCAAACGCCTTAAAGTACCCATCCAGAAACACCTCACGTTCCAATTTAGGAATAATCGCATGGATATTGGTGTATTCATCGCCATGAACAAGGAGTGCATATTTATAATAAGTTAGCATGCGGCGGGTAAAATCAGGAGTAGGGGAATATGGCGGACAAGTTAGTGATTGGCCAAATCCGTCGCAGCCAAACTGGCATTTCATCCTTACCCATTCCGCGGTGACAATAGTTTTAGTAGAAATAATCTTGGCTTCTTTTGCACCAAGTTCCTTTGAGCGTTTTATATACTTTACAAATCTACTCATCTTCTCATCACCTTTCACTTACATTTTTTTATTATAGCACTAGTAAACAAAAATACAACCACCGCGCTCTTCAAACGCCTATTCAAGCCTAAACTAGCCTGGATAAACTATGAGGTTATTCCGGTCTATTTCGGGGATATTTGCAGCAGCCTGGTGGGAGATTTTAATCAGGTTGAGATGGATTTCTCAAAAGGAATACTACCTTAGAAATTAATGCCCTAACCCTTTGAAACTTAAAGGAATAAAAAAGGCCATGATCGCTTTGGGCAATCATAGCCTAAATCCTCTCTATTCTGTAGTAGAGAGGTTAATTATTGGGGTCGCTGTAAACTCTGTACTAAGGGAAATGCTCAAATACCCCAGGTACCCATTATAACTCGGATCCAGTTATCTACAACCGGATTCTTAATTCAGAGCAACCCCTACAGGTAAAATTGTCCGTTTTGTCCGGTTATTAAAACCGCATAATCTCGTAACTATTTGCGGTAAAAATGGATACGCTATATACACAAGGAAACACCGGACATTCTATTGAGCTTTATCCAAAATGTTTATCAATTTAGGTATTTTTAATAAATCTAATTGACGATTCGAGAGATAATATGTTTTGCTTAGAAAATACAACTCTTTCAGCAATAAATTTATCCGCTTAAGAACATATTCGTCCAAAGCCATAAAGATTTCTCTCGTTTTTTGATTTTTACAATAATTATAAACATTGCCCCATCCATAGATTACTAATGAAAGCTCTTTAAAATTACCTACTAGGGAAGAAACCTTATTATAGTTGGTCAATTCTTCAATTCTATTCTTAAAATTATTCCTTGATGGCTCAGATGGACAAATATAATCATAGCCGAATTGGATACCTAAATATTTAAACCCTTGCTTAAAATCACTGATCCTTGTTTTTGCTGTGCTAGAATTATCGAGTGGATGTAATTTTAAATATAATTCTCCTTCCAAAATTTCTTTACATAATACATGGGCAGCTTTGGCTTCTTCCTTACTTTTACATAAAACTATGAAATCATCAGCATATCTTATCAATTTATACCCAGTAGCCAGTATTTTCTTATCAAAATCGGAAAGATATATATTAGCAAAAAGGGGAGAAAGAATTCCCCCTTGTGGAATGCCTATTTCGCTATTGTTTAAACCTTCAATCTCTGTATAATTAAATATTTCAGGATTTCCTATTTCGCTATTAAGCGCCTCTCTCAATAGCTTTTCAATCCCAGAATCCTTTTTGAATTTATTCATTATCAGAGCAAAAAGTTTTTCTTTATCAACAGTATCGAAAAATTTCTGAATATCTGCTTCTAATACGATATAGTTACCATCATCCTTAAATTTCAGAATTTTCTCTACGGCATCTTTTATGCCAAGGCGTTCAATATAACCAAAGCTACACTCCAAAAAATCTGAAGTAAATCTCTTTTCGATTACGTTGCGAATAGCTCTCTGAACAATGCGATCTTTAACGGTAGGAATTTTTAGTATGCGGGTTTTTCCTTTTTTCTCCAATTTTTGCCCCTTATATGGAGAAAAATGATAACCTCCGGCAAGAAGACTTTTATTTATATTCTTTATATTTAAATACAAGTTTTCTTTAAAGGACTGGATAGTTTCGTTGTCGATACCGTGAGAACGAGGTTTTTGATTAATGCGAGACCAAGCAAGAAATAGGTTTTCTTTCTTGGCTATTTTTTGGAGGAGATTCATAAAATTCTTTCCAGTCGCACATATAGATTCTTAATGAATCTACCAGATATGCTGGTTGAATTTCCTTATATATAGCGACCTTGATTCGTTATCCGTTAAGGGAATTAACGAGCCTTGGTTCATTTTGGCCAGAGATGATGAACCTTGAAGCTTTACAGCTTCTACTCTGGTGTGTCT
>JBAZTA010000007.1:0-93263 GCA_041662125.1 Candidatus Omnitrophota bacterium
GTGATCAGCACAGTGACTTTAGCTGCTGAGCAAAAGATGGAAACCCAGTTGGATGGGACCGCTTCTCCTGGGGCGACACAGACCACGGGAGGGTTCCGTTACAGCTCTACCGCTAATGTTTACTATTTGATCTCTCAAGACTAATGTAATGGTGTTATTCCGTGCCCGGTTTATTGCCGGGCACGGAAGTTTTTGCTGCAGAAAGCAGCACACCGGCGCCTTTCCAATAAAGCCGGGTGTAAGCAGCACCCCAGCTTAATAGGAATGCTGGGTGCGTCCTTTCTGGACAGAAAGCCTACCTGCCGGTAGGCAGGCAGCACACCTGCACAGGAAGTGCGCACTTGCTTTTCCAATAAAGCAAGGTGCGGCGCAATTTGCGACAGTGAGCCTTAAGCAGCACTCTATAACCCCGTATTAATAAAATCATATATGAGCTTATCTGTTCTTTTCGAAGCAAAAAATATATCAAAATATTTTGGCAAGTCTTGTGTTGTTAATGATGTATCCCTTAAAGTCAATGAGCAGGAAGTCTTCGGGCTTCTTGGCCCAAATGGCGCAGGGAAGACAACGCTCATTAAAAGTATCCTGCAATTGTTGAAAATAACCCACGGAGAATATCTTTATAAAGCTAAAAGGCTTGCTCCTGAAGATATCTATCGTGATTTTGGTTACCTGCCTGAGAATTTTACTCCTCCGCGGGAGCTTACCGGGAAAGAATTCCTTGAGAACCTGGGCTTAAGCCTGCGTGTCGCTTCTCAAACAATCAGCGCACTCCTGGAAATGGTTCAACTTGACGGCAAGAAAAAGGTAAAACAGTATTCCCGCGGGATGATCCAGCGTTTAGGGTTGGCAACCGCATTGCTTAAGGATCCAGCGTTTATCATCCTTGATGAGCCGATGTTAGGTTTGGATCCTGTTGGCCAGCATCAGATCATGTCGTTGATCCATAACTTACGTAAACAAGGCAAGACCATTTTCTTTTCATCGCATAATCTTTCGCAGATCGAGAAATTGTGTGACCGGATCGGTGTTATGTCTCTGGGTAAAATAAAATATACGGGGGGGATACGTGATTTTTTGGTTCAACAATCAAGTGCTTCTTTGGAGGATGCTTTTATAAAAGCAATCCATGGCGATGCGTAAGATCTTTTCTATCGTATTAATAAATGTCAGGCAGGGGATCAGAGAAAAGACTTTTTTGGGCGTAGCTTTTTTCTTCCTTTTCCTTTTGGGGGTTTCGCTTTTTATGGGCGAATTATCCATCGGGGAGAAAGAAGTCGCTTTGAGGAATATCAGCCTTTCCGCAATCGAAGTCAGCTGCCTGTTTTTGGTAGTTCTGGGGATCGTTAACAATTTTTACCGGGAAAAAGAGACCCGCTTAAAAGAAGTGTATCTGTCTTATTTCCCTCAGGGTAGTTACCTGGCGGGAAAATTGATCGGATATATCCTTATATGCTGCATTTATATTTTTATGGCGTCGGTATTAGCCGGTATCATCCTGGCAGTAAACAAGGCTTTTATCTGGCAGTTTTTCCTGGGCAGCTGGGGGATTTTCCTGAAGATCTCTTTGTTCTGCAGTATATGCCTTCTTTTTTCCTGTGTTTTTGATTACCCGCTTTTAGCCGCCCTTTCTACCGTATTTGCGTATGTGGCCGCGGAGTTTTCCGCCAGCGCTCTTAAGATCACAACGGTTTCAAATAATGCCGTCACGAAGATATGGATGAAAGCATTGTATCATCTGGTGCCCAATTCCGACAAAATAGACATGAAATATCAGGCGATATACGGACATACTCTGCCCGTATACTTTTTAGGGTATGTTTCACTCTATGTTTTGATATATATCCTATTCGCTTTTTCTCTGAGTGTTTTAGTATTTTCAAAGAAAGAACATTGATATATGGATTCAAGAAAGATAATTCCATGTTCCTGCGTTTTTCTTTGTTGTGCCGTTTTTATGCTTTCCTGGCAAGTATCCCGCCTGAGCGCTTTACAGAAAAAAACAATTTATTATGTCCCTTCAGTGAAATATCTGGAATCGGTAAGTGGCACCTTTAAGCCGCTGGCAGCGGAAATGATGTATATTAAGGGGGTGCTTGAACTTTTCGATGAAATACCCGAACGCACGCGGTATTTGATCAACGTCTTTAGGGCGGCTGTTTATCTTGACCCGAAATTGATGAGTGCTTATTTCTTCGGAGGGACTGTCGTTCCGGTTAATAAAGATGATATCCCTCTGGGGAACGCTTTCCTGGAAGAAGCCGCTACTTTAAATCCGGGTAATTGGCGGGTGCCGTTCTGGATAGGGTTTAATTATCTGCAATTGGGAGATTATCTCAAGACCGCAGAATATTATCAGAAGGCTATTTTGCTGCCTGGTGCGCCAGTGTATCTTAAGACAAACCAGGCCATGTTTTATTATAAGGCGGGCAAGGCCGCAATGGGTGTTGTATATTTGGAAAGCCTCTCGCAAACAATTACTGACCAAAGAGTTAGAGAGATGTTGAAAAAAAAGATACTTTGGCTTAAGAATATTGTTTTCCTGGAAGGCAAGGCCGCGCGGTTTAAAGAGCTTTTTGGTTTCTGGCCAAAACAGATCAATGAATTAGTGCAGAAAGGCTTGATTGAAGAGATCCCTGATGATCCCTTTGGGAAGGGGTATCAATTAGATAACGATCAAGAGAAAAACCCGGGTAAAATAAGAAGTGTATTCTAAGAAAAAGCATCTTTCTGGTAAGATAAAATATATTCTAACTAGTTGATTTTAATTGAAATAAGTGTCATAATGAGGCATACTTATTATAGGCATGTTTAAGGGGAAATTTTATAATAGTATATTATAAAAAGAGGTAAGGTATGCATAAACAAGGATTTACTTTAATAGAACTTATCGTAGTGATCGCGGTCATCGCTATTTTAGCTTCGGTAATTGCCCCAAATGCTTATAAAGCTATTGAAAAAAGCAAGATTACGAGGGCCATGGGAGATGCGAAAGCTTTTCGCGCTGGAGCAACAAGTTATTACAGTGATATCGGTTTTTGGCCTCCGGATGTAAATAGGGGATTTGATCCCGGTTTTATGCAGCCGGTGCCATGGAATCCTGATGGTTATGGAGGAGCGATGGGGTTAGTTACGACGGATTATCCTGCTGATTGGCAAGCCAGAGTGCAAGTTAGTTGGGAAGGCCCGTATGTTGAAAAATGGGCAACTTTTACTCCGTGGAAGGGAAAGTATGATTGGAATTATTGGCCGGCAGGAGCAACGAGGTATGGGATTTTTGTTAATCCTGGTTGTTATGTAGGTATCCAGCGGGATTATGCCGATGTAAACGGTATCCCGACGCATTCAGAGCAATCAATGGTAAACAGTAATTTTGATGCAGATGGTGCGGTTAACAGCGAAACACAGCTCATGATGACAATCTTTTAATTTAGAAGGTTTCAATGTATGCCAAACAGAAGCTATCCAGAGGTTTTACCTTAGTAGAAATAATCGTTGTGATATCTGTTATCGCTATCTTGGCCGGTGTGATCACGCCGAATGCCTACAGGGCTATTGAAAAAGCAAAGATATCGCGCGCCACACAGGAGGTCCGGGCTATTAAGACGGCTTCAATAGCATTCTTTAATGACCTCGGCCTGTGGCCGGGAAGCCAATGGGGAGTTATGCCTGCGAATCCCGCCACGGGATATGAAGATGATCCATATTCTAAGGCACCTTATGGGGAGGGATTTTGTACCCCTCCGATCGTGCATAGCGGATGCGCCGAGCGCCAGCTGATCGGTAATAACGCGATTGCCTTCTGGCAGGGGCCGTATTTGGATAAATGGTCTATTAGTCCCTGGGGTTGGCCGTATATGTGGGATGCGAATAATTTCGACACTACCGGTAATGGTATTCCCAATGAGCATGTGGTCTGGTTTGATCTGGCGGAGCATCCCGGTCCCTATGATACCAATCCTAAGATCCCGAGTGCTTCCCGGGATAAATTAGACAGTATATTAGATGGCGGCAATGGCCTGAGCACCGGGCTTTTGCAGGAGATGGCTGATGTTGCTCCTTACGGAACTTCAGTATGTATCGTTGTTTTTGAAGGATATTAAAAATCAGATAAACATATTGCCGGTAATCGCAGTTTAGTATATAATTTATCATAACTATGGAGAAAAAAGCTACGACGTTAATGGAACTGATTATTGCGCTTGCGATCTCGGCGGGCCTTGCGGCAGTGACATTGGTCGCATTTTCTCAGCTGGATAAACGCGCTCTGGAATCTTCGGCGCGCAGTATTTATGTTGACTTAGCCTGGGCGAAAGAGGCGGCGACGCTTCACCAACATAAGTATTTATTCGTTATCGATACTGCGGATAAATCGTATACAATAGGTGAAGATAAAAATGATGATGATGCTTTGAGTGACCAGGAGCGAGAGATATATAAAAGATTAAATACGTCTGTTTCAGTGACTCCTGCGGCAACCATACGCTTTAGCAGGCCTTTCGGTAAAAGTGTTGATGCTTCAGGCGCCACTTCCGCGGATACAGTTATTACTTTGACCCGGGCCGGAAATACAAAACAGGTTAATATTATCAGTGAGACGGGTTTCTTAGAGATCCAATAGCTTGGGGTGTTTGTTACTATGGGAATATTCAGAAGCATACTATCAAGAAAAAGCTTGAGTTTGATCGAGGTTAGTATTTCTATTGCTATCCTTGGTGTTTTACTTGTTTCCATGCTCTCGATGTTTACGCAAGGCTACCGTTATGTGCGTAAAAGCACTTTGAGTACCCGGGGAGTATTACTTGCGCAGCAGCGGATGGAAGAATTGAGGCATGATTTTGCGACTGTTACGGCTGAAGCAAAGCATGCGTTGACTAATATGCCATTTTTCCGGACGGTGGCGGTGACGCCTCTCTATGGTGTGAATTTGAAGCAAATAACCGTGACTATTTCATGGGCGGGAGAGCAGGGAGAACGTTCTGTTTCTTTAACGACACTTTTGGCGAATTTCTGAGGTGCACCTATGGCTCAAAAGAAAAAAGGTTTTAGCTTAATAGAGATCTTAATAGGGCTGGTCGTATTCGGATTTTCCATGACTGCTGCTTCGAGTATATTTTATAAGATCTCCATTGATTGGAGAAAACAAACCCGCTATATTGAATGCCAAGAAAACCTGCGCTGGGCTTTGGAATATATTGCCCGTGAGGTTAGAATGTCATCTGCCTCTGATCTTGATGCTCCCGGGAATGGTAATAATAACGGCGGTGGATGCGCGTACGGGCATTTTAAAAAGTTAGAGTTCACTATTGATCCTGATGGCCCCGGAGGAAACGATCCCATTAAAGTGCGTTACGAAAGAGATGAAGCAAATTATACTCTGACGCGTCGGTGGAAGGCGTCTACCGGAGGGTGGTCTAATCCTCCGGACATCTTAGCAGGCAATATTGTTGATAATCCAGACCTGCAATGCGACGGTGATTATAATTGCCATGCATCATTGTGGAATATATTTGGCGTGACTCATGCCTATGCTGCTCCTACCTGTGACGCGCACGATCCTTTCTTTAACGCAACTGATGGTCTTATCAGGATCATGTTGACGGTCCGTCCGTTTCCTGCCGAACCGGCTGGCCCGAATAATTATGATTTTTCTCTGGAAACTTCCGTACAAGCGAGGAATAATTGATGCGCAGGAATAAAGGTCAGGTCTTATTGTTTATTTTCTTCCTTCTGGCAGTCGTAAGTTTCTTGGTCGGCGCTTTAGCAACGATATGGGAAGCAAAGGTTAAGATTGGAACGCTGCAAAAGAGCTCAATAGGCGTTTTTTATCTGGCCCAAGCAGGTGTTGAACGGGCCAAATACGAATTAAAAGACGGCTTAGGCGGTTCTGGCTGGTCTTGGGCCGGGATTGCCCAGGCAAGCAAAGTTTCCTTAGGAGATGGTTTTTATTGGGTTACTATTGTTGATGACGCTTCGGATGCCACATATAACTACCGTACGGTAACAGGATTTGGAGAGCTGGGAGAGTTTACCAAATCAATAAGCGTGCAATTAAGGCAGAATATTTCTACAAGTGTAGTCTCAGTGGTAGATGGGTACTGGGTTGAAAATTAAGTATGCAAACATATACCTATAAAGCTCGAGATGCCGCGGGGAAGTTGATCAAGGGCACCCTCAATGCCGAGAACGAAATAGAATTATCCAGCCAGCTCAGTAAATCCGGATATTATCTTACCTTTGCGCGGGTTTCCTCGGCACAAGCAACCAAAGCTGCCCCTCAAAGAAGCCATCCTCTTAATGCCTCAGAATTGCTTAATTTTACCACACAGCTGGCTATTTCTTTGGACGCTGGTATTACGTTATTGGCGGCTTTGCGCGATTTAGCAGGAGCTGCCCCGTCAAAGAAAGTAAAAACAGTGGTGGAAAATATTGCTAATAATGTGGAATCAGGCAGGTCGTTAAAAGAAGCGTTATCTGATTTTCCGAAATCATTCCCCAAATTATATACTTCAATCATCGGAGCTGGAGAAAGCACCGGTAAACTTCCTTTTGTATTAGGCGACTTAGCTAAACTTTTAGAGTGGCAGGAGGAGTTAAAGTCGAAGGTTAAAGAAGCTTCTATTTATCCGATCATTCTTTTTACTACCATGATCCTGGTGGTCCTTATTTTAGTTATTGTGGTTATCCCTAAGTTTAAGCCGATGTTTGATGATTTAGGAGTTGCCTTACCTTTACCAACGCAGATTGTTTTAGCGGTGAGCGACTTAGCGGCGGGGTATTGGTGGGCCGGGTTGCTTGCAATTATCGGGGGAGTTGTCGGGTATAAGATAGTTAATTCTAAAGAAAAAGGCCAATACTTGCTTGCAAAATGGAAACTGCGGATCCCGGTTGTTGGTATCCTTATGGAAAAAATAGCCTTGTCCCGGTTTTGCCATACTTTTGCTTTAGGGCTGCGTTCCGGAGTCAATGTTTTTGCGGCGTTAGGTATAGCTTCAGAAGTAACCGGGAATAAATATTTTGAGACCCTGATCGTTAAAGCCCGCGACTATGTCAATGTAGGAGAAAAAATTTCTACGGCACTGCAAATGTCCGGAAAATTCCCTTATTTGGTCGTGCGCATGATCGGTGTCGGTGAACAGACAGGTACGTTAAGCGAAACACTGGAAAAGGTCAATCAGTATTATGATAAAGAAGTCCCGGCGGCGGTCAGGGGTTTGTTTGCTATGTTTGAACCTATCATGATCGTTACCATGGGAGTTGTTGTTGGCGGAATCGCGCTTTCAGTATTCTTGCCTCTTACTTCAGTAGTTTCAAAAGTCGGCGGTTAAAGTATGTCTAATATGTTAATAGGGATTGATATTGGTTCAGCGTTTACCAAAGTTGTGGAGTTAGAATTTAAAGGTAAACCGGTTTTATTGAATGCCTTTTTGTTCCCTACTCCTACTGAAGCGCTTCCGAATGGGCTCTTGTATGTCAAAAGCGATAGTTTCCTGCAGGAAATAACCAAGGTTATTCCTGAAAAAGACCTGCGCGTTGCCCGTATCATCGTCAATCTTCCTCCCCATTCGATTACGGCTACTTCGATATTCCTCCCGGTAATGAATAAAAAAGAATTATTGTTTGCGGCTACCAATGAGGCAAAACATAAAATGATCCCGGTAACCGGGGTGCATCATGTTTTTGAATGCCTCATGCTTGGTGAACAAACGATCTCAAAATCAAAAAAATCAGAGGTCCTTGTTGTCAGGACGGAAAAGGTATATATCCAGAAGGTCGTTGAGATTTTCGCTTCCTTGGATAGTGCCCCGGTTTTAATAACTCCATCCGGCTGCGTTTTATCCAATATACTTGCAAAGGAAGCCAGGGAAAAAGACGAAAGCGTCATTTGTATGGATATTGGGGCTACTTCCATCAATATCAGCGTGGTGCGTAGTTCAAAATTAGTCTTCCTGCGTAATGTGATTTTCGGGTTTAATGATATTATTGTTGATATTTCCCGGCAATTGGGCGTCTCCCGTGATACCGCGGAAAAGGCGATCCACGAACAAGGTATTCCGCAGATCCCTTTTGATCTGAAAGATAAGGTGGCTATTGCTGAGGAGATCATGCGTCAGAAATATGAGGAAGGCCAGGAAACAAGTGCTGAGGGCCCTCGGGTTAATTCTCTGGAACTTCGGATGTTGTGGCAGCCGCATCTGGAGCGTATTATGCATGAGTTGCGCAGGTCGCTGGTTTTTTATAAGGAGCAATCTGAAGGCAAGCGCGTTGACCAGATCTATTTTTTAGGCGGCGTCAGCCAAATCAAGCATTTTCTTGCCTCAATTGCTCCTCAAGTGGGCGGCAAGTGCCATCTGATCATGCCTTTTGCTGATATCCAGATAGTTAAAGAAAAAGAAACTGAAAATGCAGTGGTGAATGCCCCTATTTTTGTCAACGCTGCAAGCCTGGCTTTGGGGGGTATCAAGACCAAAGCCGTAGAAGAAGCCCTTATTAATTTTTTGCCGTTGGAGATCAAAAAGAAGGAAATGGTCGCCCGGCGGCGTTTGATCTTATTGATTTTGAGTTTTATTTTCATTTCTCTCTTTAGTTTAGCCGTGCTGAAAGTTTCTCTTGATAATGCGCTTATCCGCAGGGATATTAGAAGCAAAGAATTCGAATTAAAAAGATTTAAAAAACTGGGGCAACGATTAAATGAGTTGCAGGTTAAAGAGAAATTCATTGAGAAGAAAGACGCCCAGATCAAACTTTTGTGCGCCGGAAAAGATCCTATGCGTTCTGCTTTGCGGGAGTTGCCGAAAGCAGTCCCTGAAGAAGTAGTGTTGACGAAACTGACCCTTAAAGAAGGCCAGATTACGATAAAAGCCGAAGTTTCCAGCGATTATGAACAAGCGCTTGAGATCGTCGAAGGGTTCCAGCATAAACTCGAAAATACGCAGTATTTTAAAAATGTGAGTATTACGCCGTTAAAATTAGAAAGATTTACCGCGCAAATGGTAGGGGCATCTGGCGAGATTGTATTGACGTCAGTAAAAATCAGGAAATTCACGGTTACCGCCGATGTGGGTGAAAAATGAAGAAATTGAACCTGATCGTTAATATAGTTGTTATTACCGTTTTGGTATTAGTTATTGCGCTTTTTGGCTGGTACCTTAAAGAAAACTTTGATTTAAAGGCTTCTCTGGCAGAAAAAAGCGCGGAATATGAAAAAGAGGAGAACGCAAACAGGTATTTAGCTGAATTAGAGCGTAAAAATGAGGCTTTAAAACAGGAAGAACAGAAAATAAATAAAGTGGTTCCCCTCAATGAAGAAAAACCATTTGGTTTAGTCAAGGACCTTATCCGTGTCAGTACTCAGGCAGGATTAAAAGAGTGTAATTTTAAAATAACCGATTCAGGAACTGCGGATACCGCAAATAACGGATTGAAGCAGTTCTTTATCAAAATGAAATGCGAAAGTACCTTCCCGCAAGCGATCAATTTTCTTGAGAAGCTCAGCTCGATGGAAAGGCTTGTTTTGGTTGAAACCGTTGCTATTACCCGGAAGAAGGAAATTCTGCCGTATCAGGAGATCACCTTTGATATGGTATCATATACGTTTGTTGAATAAATAACCGTCGGGTATGAAAAGATGCATTAACAAAAATACTTGACAATGAAACAGTCAGTGTGTTAAACTTGAACAAGGAGGTGAGAAATGAATAAGAAAGGTTTTACGCTTATCGAATTGGTAATGGTCATTGTCATCATAGGTATTTTAGCAGCAGTTGCAATTCCTCGTTTTGTCAGTTTAAAAGAAGATGCTGATCAGGCGGCATGCCAGGGAAACATTGGTTCATTACGAAGCGCGATTTCTGCTTTTTACGCTAAATCAGCTGCCCGTAACCGTATGGATAATAGTGGTTTCCCGGTATCGATTGCTTCTTTGGGTACAGCCTCTAACCGCCACGCGGAGCCGTTTCTGGTTGGCTCAGTTCCTTCGTGCCCCAGAAGAGCCAGCGTGTATGATGCTACAGGTTTGAATTTGTACAGCAATACCACAGGCGTACTGCGTGACCACAATCACGGCTTGTAAGGCATAAGAACGTTTAAAATAGTATGATTTTCTGAAAGCCCCTGTTTTTGAAGGTCAAACACAGGGGCTTTTTGTTGCCATGGAAGAGAGTTATAAGGAAAAGTTAGCGGTTTTACTTATCGCGATATTCTGCTGTATCCTTTATTCTAATTCTTTAGGGAACCCCTTTGTTTTTGACGACCTTCATACGATAGTCAATAATCTTTTTATCAAAAGTTTCCGCTATATTCCTTTATTTTTTCAGGGGACATATACTTCTGAAACTACTGTTGGAAAAGGGATGCTGCGCCCGTTTTTAATGGTTACTTTTAGTTTGAATTATTTCTTTAGCGGGCTGAAGCCTTTTGGATACCATTGTATCAATATCCTGATCCATTTCTTAAACGCGGTTTTGTTGTTTCAGATAATTAACTGTTTAAAGAAAAACCTTTCCCTTGCCGTCTCCTTAGGCGCCGTATTATTATTTGTCTGCCACCCGATTAATACGCAAACAATAAGTTATATTACCTGCCGTTCTGACCTGTTGGTGACTTTTTTTATCCTTGCGGGGGTATCTTTTTACCTCAAGGGGAAAAAGTTATTGGCTTTGGCCATGTATCCTTGCGCGCTCTTAACAAAAGAAAGCGCTTTAGTATTTGGCCTCTTAATTCTTATCTATGATTTGATTGTTGTTCGTCCTCAGGGGCCGTTAGTTAAGGCGGTCAAAGATAGGGGTATTTTTTATATTGGCGTGATCGTTATATCGATTGCGTATTGGCAATACCGGTATTTCATGATAGGCAGCAGTGCCGGGATTTTGGCTCCTTTAGCCAGCCCCTTAAGAAGTTTCTCTGCAAATGTCCTTACTCAGTCAGCTGTTTTGTTTTTCGCCTTGAGGCTTTTTCTCTGGCCGTATCCGTTATCAATACATCATAGTTTCCCAACGCTTACCTCTGTTTATGAGCCTGCGGCGTTTTTATCTGTCCTGGGCATTGGGGTACTCATCGGCATAATCTGCCTGTTGCGTAAGAAACAGCCCTGGGTAAGTTTTGGCCTGGCATGGTATGGTATCTGTCAGCTGCCAAAGTTTTACGCTGTTTTAAATATTGTTGCCGCGGAACACCATTTTTATTGCGCAGGGATTGGTTTGTATTTTATTGCGGCTTTAGTGCTTGATTGGCTGTATCGGCGTTGGAAACAGGTTACCCCATATCTTTATGCCTGCGTTCTCGGTATTTTTATTATCCTGGTATGGATGAGAAATTACGAGTGGTCGAGCGCAACGCGTCTCTGGAAATCAGTTTTAAAAACAGAACCCTCTTCAACCATTGCCCTGCATAATTTAGGCGTTGAGTATTTAAACGCGGGTTACTACAGCAAAGCAAAAAACCTTATTACGCAGTCGCTTGTTTTATCCAATACCATTGAGAATCAGGTTACCGGCAGGATTAATCTTGCGTATGTGGCAGAAAAGGAAGGCCTGTTTTCTGAAGCAGAGCGGCTGTTGCTTCAGGCAGAAGGGATTGATAATAGAAACTACCATATTTTTAATTTCCTGGGCAGGGTATACCTGGCTATGGGCAAGCAGCAAGATGCTCTGCGCGCCTGGGAAAAGGGGTTAAGCATTAATCCGGTGGCTTCGGAAATGCTTATTGGTTTAGGGCAGCTTTCTCTCTTAGAAAATGATCCCGCGGCCGCGAAAGAATATTTTCAGTCAGCAATCAAAGCAGATCCGGATTCTTCTCTTGGCTATTATGGCTTAGGCCAGGCATACGAGGAGCAAGCAGACCTCCTCGGTGCGATCAAGGCGTATGAGAAATCAGTGCGGCTTAATCCCGGATACTATCCTTCGCAATACTCTTTAGGTACTTGTTACGCGAATAAGGCTGACGTGCGGGCTTTACGGCATCTTAAAGAAGCAGTGAATCTTAATCCGGATGCCGCTGAGGCGCATAATAATCTTGCTATTGTGTATAGTTGCCTGCAGGCGCCGCGCAATGACCTGGCGCGTTTCCACGCCCAAAAAGCCCTTTCCCTGGGATACCCGGTGAATACTGATTTCCTCGCCACGATACAAGAAAGCCCTGCGAAAGAGAAAAAGCTTCGCTAAATCAGCTTTGCTTACGAGATGATATAATTCTTCCGATCTTCTTTTATATACACACTTTTGTCAGTGTTTTTCTGGGCTAGGTCTTTAATTTCGCTGGCAATTTGAATGATGCGGCTGGGAGAGAAAAGCGGAAAATATTCATTGATGACAACTCCGATGTGGATCTTTAATAACGGGGCTTTTTGCATCTCGCCGTTTCGGCTCTTAATTACAATGAAACCGTTTTTTTTGTCTTCTTCATCGTAAAAAGAGGGAATATCAGCATCAAATTCTTGAATGATCTTGTTTACGATTTCATCGACATTTTCAGGGTAGGTGATCATGATAAAGTCGTTGCTTCCGGTTTTGGCAAGGAAATCGGAAACTGCACCTTTTTGACGTATGGTATTGTGGATAAGGGAGGCGGTATATTGTATCACGGCATTCCCCCGCTCAAACCCGTAGCGGTAATTGAATTCCTTGAATTTTGTCAGGTCTACATACGATACGGCGAATAATTCCTTGAATTCGATGCGTTTTTGCAGCTCCCGCAGTAAATATGACTGTCCGGGAAGACGGGTGATATTATCGATATCCAGATGGCGTGATTTGCGGTAGAGGTTTAATTTGACCTTGAGGAACAGCTCTTCTTCAATTAATGATTTTTTGATGTAATCATCGGCTCCCGCGTAAATGAGCCGGGCAGCATTAAGCGGGGCTTTATCAGGGATGAGGAAGAACATCGGTATAAGGTTGTAGAAGAAATTTTTTCGTAAGACTTTACAGATGTCCAGGCCGTTAATGTTGGGCGATTGAAATTCGGAAATAATAAGGTCGACCGTTTCTTTTTCAAGGTTTTCTAAGGCGTCGCTTTGCGAGGAGTACGCCTTGATCTCATAGCCTTCCCCCACTAATAAAAGCACAATATAGTCCTGAAGGCGCTGGTCTTCGACGATGATAGCTATTTTTATTTTCTTAGTTTCTTTCATTGTAGTAAGAGTATTATAACAAAGTCTCAGAGAAAATAATAGGTTTTTTTAGAATCTTTGTTACAATATTATATATGTCCACAGCGAAATCCCGATGAGTTCCAGACGGATATACGGATAAGGAGAGCATTTGGAAAGAGAGACTATAGAGGTTATTATGCCTGCTTATAATGAGGCTGATTCTATTGGCGCGGTTATTCTGCAAGTCCGGGAAATTCTCGGGCCGGCCTGCCGGATCGTGGTGGTCGATGATGCCTCAGAAGATCAAACCGTCGACAAAGCTGTTGCCGGCGGAGCTAAAGTCATTCGGCATCCCTATCGGATGGGTAACGGCGCTTGTATAAAGGCAGGGTTGCGTAATGCGGTCGCGGATATCGTGGTTTTGATGGATGCTGACGGGCAGCATGAACCTCGCCATATCCCGCGGCTGCTCGGGCAGCTTGGTTCTTTTGATATGGTTATCGGCGCCAGGGATTTTTCGAAGTTTGGCCTGCGCAATTTCGGTAATCGCTGCTATAACCTTTTTGCCAGTTACGTAACCAGGTTTACGATAAAGGATTTAACCTCGGGTTTGCGCGTGATGAAGCGTAGATTCGCCGTTAAGTATATTTATCTGCTTCCCAACGGTTTTTCTTCTCCTACCACCTTGACGCTGGCGTTTTTAAATACCGGCAGGACGATCACGTATGTGCCTGTTTCCTGCGATCCTCGAAAACACGGCGTCAGTAAGATCAATATTTGGGAAGATGGCTTACGATTTTTCCTTATTATGATCAGAATCGCTACTTTTTTCTCTCCTTTGCGCGTATTTATGCCTGTCAGCGCCCTGTTTTTCATAAGCGGGTTTGCCTATTATGTGCATACCTTTATTACCAGCCACCGTTTCACCAATATGAGCGCCTTACTTTTTACCGCTTCCCTGATCATATTTATGCTTGGCCTTGTTTCTGAGCAGATCAATCAATTGAGGATGGATAGGACCGAGGAATGAGCGTTTGGAAAAGAATTGCTAAAAATTGGCATTGGATTTTCTTAAGCGTTATTTTCTGGTATTGCGGCCTTCAGTGTATCCCCGCCGGCTTTCTTGATACAGGAGGGGATAGCGCGCAATATATCATCATTGGCGAAAGTTTATCTCAGGGCAAGGGGTTGCGGATGATGAATTATCCGGGAGAGCCTTTTTCCGGGTTAGCGCCGGGGATCTCTGTTTTTTTATCGGGGATCCTATTTTTCTTTGGCAGGAATTTTTGGCTGATGCACGCGCTTATGCTTTTGTTTTCCTATCTATCATTAATAATCTTTTATAAATTATTCAAAGAAGACCTCCCGCATTCGGCTGCTTTTTTACTCGTGGTGTTTTTGTTCTTAAGCAGGCTCTACTGGTGGTATTCGCAGAAAATCCTGACTGAGGCCCCGTTGTTGTTTTTCTCGGGGATAAGCTTTTTAGCGGCAATCCGATATAAAAGAAAGCCATCGGTCATTAATAAAGAAGGATGGATAACTGCCGCAGCTTTATTATTAACGTATTTTTTCCGGTATGTCGGGATCCTGGTGTTTTTGAGCGTGCTGGTCTATTTATGGATTGAAAAAGAGGCCCCTGAAGGGAAAATCGATAAGAAAAAAATAGTGTTCCTTGCGGTTGTTTTTGTTCCTTTTTTCTTCGTTTGGCAGCTGCGTAATGCCTTCCTTTCTAACCCGTATGCTCCTTCTTTTGCCCAGCAGTTTTTTCCCATAGATGGTTATGTGCCGCACTTGGGGTACATTACCGATAATCCCTGGTTTTTGGTATTGCGTTTTGTTGAAGGGGTGGATTTTTATGCCTCGATCATGCAAGAAGCGCTTATGCCTTTTATCGCCCATGGGCCGTTTTATAATGCTGCGGTACTTATCTTGTTTCTTATCGTTTGGTTAGGCCTCTGGAACCGGCACAATAACGGGCGCAAGGTTTATGTTGTCTATTTTCTAGCATATTTTGTATTAATTTCTTTCTGGCCTTTTTATGAAGATGGGAGGTATATATACCCGCTCCTTCCGTTTATATTTTATTTTTTCTTTTTCGGCCTTACTTCGATTTTTCAATTCTTTACCGCTCGTCCACAGAAAGCCTTAAAGCTATTGCATCTGTTGCTTGCGGTGCAGCTTGTTTTTATTTTATGGTTCCTGTCTCCCGCGACGTACCTGAGGCTTTGGACACTTATTACTGAGCATCCTCCCGCGAAGAATTTTCTCGATATGAATGCCTGGATACCAGCGCATGTAACGGATACAGGGGCGATCATTTCACGTAAGCCGACCGTAACATATTTATATACAGGACATCAGGCAGTCGTATACCCGTTTAGCCAGAATCCTGATACAATATGGCAGGCAGTTTTAAAATATAATATCAAATATATCATTGTTGATGAAGCTTTCCATAGTACCGGTACTTACCTTAAGCAGTTCCTCGTTAAATACGAAGATCAGTTTACTCCGGTGCATCGAATAGGTAACACGATGTTGCTGAAGAGAAAAGGTTAATTTCGTTATGATCCATATCGCTATCGGCACAAAAGCTCAGGTTGTAAAAATGGCTCCGGTCCTGTGGCGCCTGAAAGAAAAAAATATCCCGTATAATCTGATCGACTTGGGCCAACACGCGTTAATTACAAAGGAATTGCGTGCTGAGTTTTCTTTGCCTGAGCCGGCGGTATATGTATCAGCAGGAAAGAATATTTCTTCGGTGCTTCAGGCATTTTGTTGGTTAAGCAAGATAGGGTTGAAAAGTTTATCCTCTCGTTGGATAAAAAAAGAGGTTTTTCATGATCAAGGTGGCGTATGCCTTATTCACGGCGATACGCTTTCTACGCTTTTAGGTTTATACCTAGCAAAACGGGCAGGTTTAGCGGTGGCGCATATTGAAGCGGGGCTTCGTTCTTTTTGTTGGCAAGAGCCTTTTCCTGAAGAAATCGTCAGGATCATCGCGATGAAGTATTCTCATATACTCTTTGCGCCTTCTATGTGGGCGTATCAGAATTTAGCCGGCATGGGTTTAGAGAATAAATCAGTGGCGATGCCAGCGAATACATCATTTGAAACGGCTCGGTTTAGTTTTGAGAAAAACAGGGATTCAGGAAAACAGGCCCGCGGGTATTGTTTGGTAACGTTCCACCGCATTGAAAATATTTTCTCCAAACGCCGTCTTGTATTCATTCTCGATACCATTGAGCGTATTTCAATGCAGATGCCTGTTGTTTTTGTGCGGCATCAGTCGACTGCGCGGCAATTGCGTAAAAAAGGCCTGTGGCAAAGGCTTTCTGGCATGCATAATATTAAATCCTGCTCTCTTCTTTCTCATAAACAATTTATGCTTTCGCTTGAGCAATGCGCGTATGTTTTGACTGATGGGGGCAGCATCCAGGAAGAGGCGTATTATTTAGGCAAGCCTTGCCTGCTTTTACGCTCGCATACGGAAAGAAACGAAGGGCTGGGAGAGAATGTTGTCCTTTCCTGTTTCGATAAGGCTATTGTAGATTCATTTATCACCGGGTACTCGGCATTTAAGCGCGAGAATAAGCTTACGCAGCCACTTCCTCTTACTGCTTCTGCGGCCATTGTAGAGCGCTTGCGGGAGTACGCGTAGCTTGGATATCAGGAATAATAAGTTAATTTTAAAGTATAAAGTTTAAATAGCTAATTTTTAACTAACTGTAAAATGGATCTGTCAGTTTTTTTACTCAACACGATTTTCCGCCACAAAGCATGGCGGATGCCAATGATTTTTTTTAAATTCAACTTTTGAAATTCTTTTGTTATTTAATCTTAGATCTTTAAACGTGAAAGATATTCATGGCTATGAAGGTTTTGATGTTAACCAGGGATCATCCTCCTCATGTAAGGGGAGGGATGGGGATTTGTTCGGGCTATATTGAACGCCTTTTTCCCTGCTATGGCATTGATCTTACGATCATTGCCGGTGATCCGACGATATATAAAGTCAGGAAGGAAGTCAAAGAGAAAGTCGTTGTTTATCGTGTCCCGCTTTTGGGCCAGACGTTTTTGACCAGGATGCCGTCTTTTGCGTATTTTGCCGATAGGATAATTCCTCAGATCGAAAAAGAATTTGATTGTATATACAGCCTTTCTTCTCCTTTTATGTGTAAGATAACCCGGCCGCTGGTGGCTCATTTCCAGGGTAGCCGTTATGGGGAATATAAGGCTTGCGCATTAATGGGCAGGCTCGTGTATGCTTTCTTGAATAAAGCATATATCCCTTATGAGAAAAGATTGTTACAGGCAGCTTGCGGGGTCATCGCGCTTTCTCAGGATATGGTCGGGGAACTTCAGGCTTTTGGGGTACCGCAGGATAAAATTGAGATCATTCCCAATGGCGTGGATACAGGGCTTTTTAAACCTATATCGATGCGTCATTTCGATGCGGCAGTAAAAAAAATACTGTTCGTCGGCAGGTTAGATGCCAGGAAAGGTATTGATATTTTACTGCGCGCGGTTAAAAATCTTGCCAATGGCCCTGGAGTTGTGGTGCAGATAGCGGGCGCTGGCAGGGAAGAAAAACGTTTACGTGCTCAAGCTGCGAAATTATCGCTTGCCGTTGAATTCTTAGGGAAGCTTCCGTATGAATTCCTGCCGGAAGTTTATCGTAACGCGGATTTATTTGTATTGCCTTCACTCTACGAAGGATTACCCTTGGCAGCTTTAGAAGCGATGTCTTCTGCTACACCAACGCTGGTATCAACAGGCTGCCCTGACCTGGGTTTACCGCGGTTTAAAAAAAATAGCGTTGGAGACTTAACAACTGTGTTGCAGGTAGTCTTACGTTCGAATGGGCATCTTAAAACACTTTCTGAGCACGGGCTGTATTTAAGCAAACAGTATGATTGGCAGAAGGTGATAGAAAAGATTGCGCATTATTTGAAAGCGTGCGTGTCATGAATGCTCAAGAAATCTTTAGAAGAAAACGTTTAGCATATATCCGCCAAGGCAGGTTTCCCTGGCTGCATCCTCAGCGGATCGAAAAGCAATCGATACTTGATGCGCTCTATGCTTGCCGCGCATATACACAAGGGATACTGCTGGATATTGGTTGTGGAGAAAAGCCATACCAGGTGGTTTTTGACGGGAATACTCTGCGTTATATCGGAGTCGATGTGTTAAGTTCTTGCGGGAACCCGGATATTTATGGTTCAGGGGAGGCTCTGCCGTTTAGAAATAATAGTTTTGATACGGTTCTCTCAGTTCAGATGATCGAGCATATCCGTGAACCAAAGGCGTTATTCCAGGAGGCGTATCGGGTGCTTAAAAAAGGAGGCTGCCTCATTGTAACAGCGCCGATGTCTTGGGGCATCCATGAGGCCCCGCATGATTATTACCGTTTTACCGGCTATGGCTTACGTTATCTGGCGTCTTGCGCAGGTTTTACGGTAGTCAGTATTAAGGCGCGGGGCGGATTCTGGAAGATGATGGGGCAGCGTTTCAGTAATTATTTCTATTGTGCCGGTAATAAACCAAGGTCATTTGCCTCAGAGGCCCTGAGGCTTTTTATCTGCGCTCTTGTCCAATCGTCCTTTGTATTGTTAGAACGCCTGAACAAGAATGAAGAGGATACGTTAGGTTATAGTATGGTAGCGCGGAAATAGTATGGACGAAAAAACATACCTGGATTCTTTAGAGCATTCTGTAACAAAGCAGGCGCATCGGCAAACCGGCTCCCGGGATTTTATTGATTTTGTGCTTACGCATGTCCGGGGAAGATGTTTGGAGATCGGTTGTGGCGATGGAATGTGGACTAAAGAAATTTGTAGCAGATGCGATACTTTGGTTTCAATGGACCTTTCCGCAGGCAGGCTCTCTCGGGCAAAGGCATCAGCTGGCGCGGCAGGCGCGAAGTTTATCCGCGCGGATGCGCGTCATCTTCCTTTTAAGGGTAATTCTTTTGAGACGGTTTGCGCTATAGAAGTTATTGAGCATTTACCCCAACGGGCTTTTCACCGGCATTTACTTGCAGAGATATCCCGGGTGCTTATTCCTTCCGGAACTTTAGTGATCTCGACTCCGAATAAACCTTTCTTTAGGGTTTATTGCGCGCTTACCGGAGAAAAGCATCCCACCCATTTTTCAGAATTAAATTATTTCCAGTTTAAAGCGGTGTTACGCCAGTATTTTCCTGAAGTGCGTTTATACGGCCGCTTCGGCTGGTTATTGCCGTGGTGCCGGTTTTTACCCGTGCGTAAATTCCATGGGTTTTTAAGCAGGTTTACTCCTTTGTGTAAAGGATTAACAGGTGTGTGCAGGAAATGATGGTTCTCGTGTATGGCTTGGTTATTTTCTTTATCTTAGGGGTGAGTGTTTTTTTGAGCTCGTGTATTTTTTGGATTTTACTCAACAGGGAAATTTCTTTTGGGAAGGCGGTACAGCGGGTGACGGTGGCGGCCGCGTTAAATAAAATGCTGTTGACGGGTTCCGGGTATGCGGCGGTAAGCGCAAGCCTAAAAAATGATTCTATCCCGTTCTATAAAAGCCTTGCGTCATTTGCCGTTCTTGAGTTGTTTTCTGTCCTTCCGTGGATTGCCGCCGGGTTTTATTTTGGGGCAAAGCAAATAGCGCATATCCCTTTTTTGTTGATTGTTTTCTTCGCGTTGGTATTCTTTTTTGTTGTGAGCAAAAAAAAGCGGCTGGTTGATTTTATCAAGAATGCAGCAGGATATTTTCAAGAAACTCGCCGTAATATTCTTGCGGTTGTGCCATTTGTTTTATTGAATGGTATTGCCGGCCTCTGTTATTATTCTCTTTTTTTCAAGATGTTTGGTTTGCGTATTCCTTGGTTGGAGGTTTTCAAGCTTATTGCTATTTCTTTTACCCTAGGGTATCTTTCCCCTGTGCCCGCGGGCCTCGGGGTCAAGGAAAGCGGGATGACATTTTTGTTGATGCAGCAGGGTGTATCTTTGAAACAGGCTGTTTCTTTAGCGGTTTGTGACCGCCTGCTGGTAACGGTGTTTTATGGAGCAAGCGGATTTTTGTGCGGTTGGGGGTTACTCCATGGAGCGATTAAAGCAAAATTTCACAAGAAAAAGTAACGGTAAGTAGCTTAGGTTAAAAAACTTAAGTTTGGTTAACAAAAGGACGATTTCTCTTGACATAATGATAGAGTAGCTTATAATTTTTACAAGAGGTGAGTATGGCAAAAATAATGATTGTTGATGATGCCCTTTTCATGCGCCAAATGATCGCTAAGATCTTGGTTGCAGAAGGATACGAAATCTGTGTTGAAGCTTCAAACGCCCAAGATGCCGTTTTGAAGTATCAGGAGTTCAAGCCAGATTTGGTGACCATGGATATTGTTATGCCTATGATGGAAGAGCTTGACGGTATTGGTGCGGTGAGGGAAATTGTTAAAATCGACCCGAACGCGAAGATTTTGATTTGTTCGGTTATGGGGCAGCAGTCGCTGGTTGTGGAGGCGATACGGGCGGGAGCCAAAGATTTTGTGACGAAGCCTGTCCAGGCTGTTCGGTTGATCGAGGCGGTCCGCAATGCTTTGCTTCCGGCGGAAAGAAAACTGTAGCGATAAGTTTTTTCATCTAAAAGAGATATCAGGGGGGAGAGATTACAATGGCTGATATGGTTTTTACTGATAAGCAAAAGGATGCGATGAAGGAGATCGGCAATATTTGTGCCGGTAATGCCGCGACCGCGCTTTCTCAATTACTTGATACCAATATTAGTATCGTCGTTCCCCGTATATTATTTCTTCCTATTGAAGAAGTTCCGAACGCTGTCGGTGGAGATGACCAGCTTGTTGCGGGGTTAGTTTTGCGCGTCTTAGGTGACCTGCCCAGCACCATTGTTTTTATTTTTTCCCTGAAAGACGCTCTTGCCCTGGCGGGCCTGATGACCGGTAAGCCGGTTTCCGGTGGAAGTGTTATGGGCGATGTCGAGCGTTCTGCGTTAAAAGAAGTAGGAGTGATCCTTGCCAACGCGTACTTGGGGGCATTAGGAAGTTTTGTCGGGTTGGGCCTGGTTCCGACTGTGCCGGAATTGATCGTTGATATGGCGGGGGCAATGCTTGATTATGTGCTGATTGAATTAAGCTGTACGTCTGAGTTTGCCCTGTTGATTGAATCTGAATTCACAGAATTGAAAGCTTCTATCCGTGGGCATTTTTTCTTGATTCCCAACTCGGTTGGGCTCGATCTTATTATTAAAAGTATCGGCGAATAATACACTACAAATCCCCAAGGCCACTGTATGCAGGATAGCTATAGAGAATTATTCCTTACCGAATCCGAAGAATATATCAGTGTTATCAGTAACTGTCTGGTTAAACTCGAAGAAAATCCCGCTGATTTAAGTTCGTTAAATGAGATCTTCCGTTGTATGCATACCTTAAAAGGTATGTCGGCAACGATGGGTTTTGATAAACTTACCCAGTTATCCCACCATATGGAGAACCTTCTGGATGAGCTGCGCAGCCAGCGCAGGAAGGTTACCTCAGAGATTATCGATAAGCTTTTTGCTACCGTTGACCTCCTGGAAAAATTAGTCGAGGAAATAAAAGCAAAACAGGAATCTAAAATTGATATAAATCCTTTTTTGCAGGAGTTGAAGGATATTTTTACCCAGGAGCCTGATAAGGAGAGAGTCGCGTTAATCCCGGACGGCCAGGTAAAAAAGGTTTTAGAAGGGCATGAGGATATTGAATTCAGCGAAGAAGAGCTTAAGAAAATAAACCTGGCAAAGGACGCAAAACATAATATCTATAAGGTCAAAGTAACCATTTCCAAAGATTGTGTCATGCGCGAAGCCCGCGCGTATCTGGTGGTTAATAATATCAAACGCAGCGGTGAGATTATAAAGTCGCTGCCTCCGCTTGATTGTCTGAAAGAGGGGAAATTTGATTTTAGCTTCATCTTGATCCTATCGACAAAAGAGACTCAAGAAACGATCAACCGGGTCTTATTAACTATTTCGGAAATTGAGAAGGTGGAGATTAATACGTTTGAAATAAATATCCGGCCTGCCGTAGCTGGCGGGATTCCTCAGTCTGCAACGGTTGCTGTTCCTTCTCAGCATTATGTTAAGAAGATCCAGAGTATGCGGCTGCCGGTAGAGCGTTTGGATAAAATCATGAATTTGATGGGAGAACTGGCGATTGCTAAGATCCGACTGATGCAGATTTCCCAGCAGTATAAAATCGATCCTTTAGAAGATGTCAGTTCGATGCTTGACCGGCTTATTTCATCGCTGCAAGATGAAATCATGCAGACACGGTTATTGCCGGTTGCCTATATTCTCGATACCTTTCCGCGCATGGTCAGGGATTTAGCCCGGAAACAGAACAAACAGGTGGAGCTGGAAATTAGCGGTAGTGAAATTGAATTGGACCGCGTGGTCCTGGATGAAATGAGTGACCCTCTGGTGCATTTAATACGTAATGCTATCGATCATGGTATTGAAGGCCCTGAGGAACGCAGTGCCGCCGGGAAGAAACCGACCGCCAAATTGCTTATCCAGGTCAGTAGGCAGAAAGGCCAGATTTTTATCGAGATAGCCGATGATGGCAGGGGTGTTAATATTGCGTCAGTGAAAAGTGTCGCCCTCAGTAAAGGCTTGATAACGCCAGAAGAAGCTTCAATCCTTGATGAACACCGGGTCCTTGATTTAATCACTATGCCTGGATTTTCGACTGCTAAGAAAGTCACTGATATTTCAGGCCGGGGCGTGGGGTTAGACGTTGTTAAATCCAAGATCGAATCGTTGGGGGGCAGGCTTGAGTTTGAAACAAAGTTAGGGCAGGGCAGTCGTTTTATCTTGACGCTGCCGTTGACCTTGGCGATTATTAAGGCAATGCTGGTTAAGGTCGGCAATGAGGTTTTCGCGATCCCGTTAATGAGCGTCAGAGAGATCATCAAGATCGAGGAAACAGAGCTTCGGGTCATCCAGAATTTTGAAGTGGCGCGGGTCAGGGATGAGATTATTCCGATTATCAGGTTACAGAAAGAGCTTGATATTAAGAAGCTGGCGTTACAGCTTGATTCCGCCGATGAAACGAGTTTATCCGTGATTATTATTGAATACGGCACAAAAGCCGCGGGGTTAGTCGTAAACCAGGTATTAGGTGAACAGGATATCGTCGTCAAGCCTTTAGGCGCGTTAATTAAAAGGACAAAGGGTATTGCGGGCGCAACGATACTGGGAGACGGCAAAGTTGCGTTGATTTTAGATACGATGAGCCTGCGTTAGTTAAGGAAGAAAATGAGCAGTTTGAATGTAACGCCTCAGCAATTAGATGTATTAAAAGAGATCGGCAATGTCGGCGCCGGCAATGCCGCGACAGCTTTAGGCCAGTTTTTTAACAGGAAAGTGCTTATTACTGTTCCTTGTGTTAAACTTTTGACTGTTCCTGAGATAGCAAGCGCTGAGTTTTTGTCCGAGCCCAATGAGGTCGGTCTGGCGGTCAGCGTAAATATTTTGGGTTCTTTGACCGGGAATATGCTGGTTTTGTTTTCGCTCAAGAGCGCGCTTTCAATGATCGATATTTTAGCGCGTCGCAAAGTCGGCGCCAGCCGGCTTTTTAATGTTGCTGATTCCTCCTGCCTCTCTGAAAGCTCTAATATCCTCTGTTGTTCCTATTTAAACGCGGTGACTGAGTTTTTGAAACTGTATAAATTAGTTCCGTCGGTTAGTCAGATTCATGTGGATACGATGGATCGTTTGGTCCGCGGGTTAATCGCTGAATTACACACGGGGAATGCCGGTTATATCCTGCCAATTGAGAATCGCCTCTTTATTGAAGGTGCCGAGCTTAATGTGTTCGTCCTTTTTTTATTGGAGCAGGAAAGCCTGCATAAAATCCTCAGTACTCATCAATCATGACTCTTATGGCCAAGGAAATATTTGCGTTAGATATCGGGACACGCAAGGTGATGGGGATTATTGCCCGTCAGCAGGATGAGTGTGTCGAGATCGTCGATGTTGAGGTCAGGGAACATGCGGCGCGTCCGATGTTTGATGGGCAGATCCATAGTATTGAGGAGGTCGTCAAGACAGTTGTTAAAATAAAGGAAAGCCTTGAAGGCCGGCTCGGCAGGAAACTTACGCAAGTCGGGGTAGCGGTCGCCGGAAGGAATTTGGCAACGTATAAAAGTAACGTTTCCAAAGACCTTGGCACAGAACAGGAGATTACCCAAGATATGGTGCGTGACCTGGAATTAGAAGCC
This sequence comes from Candidatus Omnitrophota bacterium, assembly GCA_041662125.1. Classification (GTDB taxonomy): domain Bacteria; phylum Omnitrophota; class Gorgyraeia; order Gygaellales; family Profunditerraquicolaceae; genus JBAZTA01. The sequence continues at coordinate 24,346 of JBAZTA010000007.1, forward strand.
ATTGATGCGATCATTTCTAATTCCGGCAATAAGCTTTCTGAATTTTATTGTGTCGGATACAGCCCTATCTATTATGAGCTGGATAATAACCGGATCGCTGTTCTTCGGGGCCATCGGGGGAAAATAGTCCGCGTTGAGGTCATTGCGACATTCTTGCCGCGTGTTGTTTTAGATAGTATGTTCTCGGTCCTGGAAAAAGCGGGGCTTGAGGCGGTTAATATGACGCTAGAGCCTATTTCTGCTCTCAATGCTATTGTGCCTTCTGAGATGCGTAATCTCAATATCGTCCTTGTGGATATTGGTGCCGGAACGTCTGATCTGGCATTGACCAAAGACGGGTTTATTTTTGCATACGGCATGGTGCCTGAGGCAGGCGATGAGATCACGGAATATATTTCTAAGATTTTGCTGGTAGATTTTTCTACCGCTGAACGGATCAAGAGGTCGTTGGATAAAGAGGTCATGATCACCTATGAAGATATTTGGGGCAAGCCTCAGCGTATTGATATTTTTAGCCTCAAGAAAAGCCTCTTGCCTGCCGTTAAAAAATTAGCGGCATCAATTGCTCAGGCGGGGCTTGCGTTAAATGAGGGGGCTCCTGAGGCTGTTATTATTGTCGGCGGCGGGAGTCAGACGCCGGATTTGATTCAGGAACTCGCAAAAGGTTTTGGGGTTGCACCTCAAAAGGTCGGCATACGCCTGCCGCAGATGATCAAGAGTATTGATGACCTCACGGGTACGCTCAGAGGCCCGGAAACCATAACTCCGATAGGCATTACGCTGATGACGATGCAGTCTTCAGGGTTATGTTTTATTCATGTCACGGTCAATGGCAGGCTGTTACGAATGCTGGATTTTCAGCAAAAAAAAGATATCCTGGCTGTATTGACGGCATCGGGGGCGATTACAGATAAAAAACTCTTCCCGCGCCCCGGTTTATCCTTGACAGCAGAAGTCAACGGAGAGCTTCGGATCTTTAAGGGCAGCTTAGGCAGGTCAGCAACGGTCAGTTTAAACGGTAAACCGGTTAATTCTCTTTCTGATAAAGTAGAAGATGGCGACACGCTTCTGTTTGTTGAAGCCGTTGATGGTGTTGACGGATCTGTTTGTTTGCGGGATGCTGTCGGGCATCTGGAAATTCCCGTCATGCTGAACCGCCAGCAGGTAATGTTTGTTGTTCCTGTTTTGGTCAACGGTAGCCGTATCGGATGGGAAACAATGGTGCCTGACCGTGCGGTTATTCAGAGGTCAGTCCCCCGGATCCGTGATCTTTTGGAAGCCCAAGGCATAGACATGGGTACTTTGTCCGAACGCCAAATCCTGGTTAATGTCAATGAAGCTCCGCGGATGCTGACACAGTGTAATTTTACGCTGCGGCTTAACGGGCAACTGACTGGTTTGGATGCTGAATTGCAGGGAAATGATTTCCTGGAGTTTAATGCGGACACTCCGACCTATTACCGGATTAAAGATATTATTGACTTGCCTAAAATGCATGATACGATACATGTAATTGTTGATGGTAAAGATATTGATATGGTTTTTGAGGCAGTGCAGGTTTTTATGAATGGCCAGCAGGTCAAACTTGATGAATTCTTGATCGATGGCGCGGATATAAAAGTGTATTATGTGAAGAAAAGGCAGATCTTGCTTTCTGATATATTTAAGTATATAGATTTTGATCCCTATAAGGGGTTTGGGAAGAAGATCAAGATCCTGGTTAATGACAGTCCGGCGGGATTTGTAACTCCTTTGACTGAAGGGGCTCAGGTTCAGATATTGTTTGAAGACCGGCTTTAGTGTTAATTATAAAGAGGATACAAGGAGGCTTTTTATGCAAGTACATAATTATATGGAAGATATTGTTGAAGATGAGCTGGATGAATTATTCTCGGAGATAGAAGATATCTGTAAATGCCAGAAATGCAAGTTTGATATTATGGTTTGGGCTTTGAACAGGCTGCCGCCAAATTATGTCATTACTGATAAAGGCAGGATGTTCACCAAACTCAAGGAACAGGATACGCAGTTCCGCGCGGACGTCGTTAAAGAGATAACAAAAGCGATCTTGTATATTAGCAAGAACCCGCGTCATTAATTGTATTGTAAAGATGCAAGACCCACAGGAAGCGGAATATTTAAAAGATCCGGAGTTTTTAGCGCTCCTTGATTATATTCGGAAACAAAAGGGCATTGACTTAAGTTCATATCGTAAAAGCTTTGTCTTGCGACGCTTGCGCGTGCGTATGTCGAATCTTAAGCTTGAGCGGTATACGGATTATCAGGGGTATATCCAAAAAACTCCTGAAGAGTTCGGCTTTTTATTGAACACCTTGGGTGTCAATGTTACCGAGTTTTTCCGTGACAAGGAAGTCTTTCAGGCGCTGCGCAGCATCGTGATCCCTGAGATCCTTACGCGTAAGGCGCAAAACAATAACCGGTTGATCCGTATTTGGTCGGCGGCCTGCGCTACGGGAGAAGAACCGTATTCACTGGCTATTATGTTGAAAGAAGAACTCCTTACCCGGCAAGACTTTTCCTTCAGGATCATCGCCACGGATATGGATCGGGAAGCATTGGATAAGGCAGCGAAAGCCGAGTATAAGGATAACGAGTTAAAAAAGTTAGATAAGAAAACTCTTGATAAATATTTTATCCCAGCTTATAATAACGTTTACAAATTGAAAGATGAAATAAAAGGGCTGGTAAAATTCCAGCAGCACAATTTGATTACCGAGCCCTATCTGCAGTTTATGGATTTGATCTGCTGCAGAAATATTATGATTTACCTGACCCGCTACCAGCAGGAAGAGTTTACCCGTAAGTTCTATGATGCGCTTAACGCGAAGGGGTATTTGGCGGTTGGCAAGGTGGAAAATGTTTGGCAAAAAGATTTGTTCTCGACACTAGAGCCAAACAATCAAAATAAGATTTACCAGAAAATCGGATAAGTTTTTTTCCGGAATCTTGTAACAGAAGGTCAAATTAAAAATACAAAGGAGGTAACAGATGGCACGGGTATTAATTGTTGACGACGCGTTGTTCATGCGTCGGATGCTTTCCGATATTTTAAAGAAGGAAGGTATTGAGATTTGTGGTGAAGCTGAAAACGGCAAAGATGCGATTGATAAATACCAGCAGCTCAAGCCCGACCTGGTCACTATGGATATTGTTATGCCTAAGGTTGAAGAAATCGACGGCATTGGCGCGGTCAAAGAGATTATGAAAGTAGATTCACAGGCAAAGATCATTATGGTTTCGGCTATGGGGCAGCATTCGTTAGTTGTTGAGGCTATCCAGGCAGGCGCTAAAGATTTTGTAACAAAACCTTTTCAACCTTCACGCGTTGTGGAGGCATTAAAAAGAGTTTTAGGAGGATAGGGGTACGATTATCATGGAAGTAAAAACCATTGAAGTAAATATGGCTCAAATGGAAATATCGGATGCCCCGGCAAAATTGATTACCCGGGGGCTTGGCTCTTGTTTAGGTATTACCATGTATGATGCGTCCAGGAAGATCGGCGTGATGGCTCATCCTATGCTTCCGGATATTGAGAAAGCTAGAATTAAATCAAATCCCAGCCGATTTGTCAATTCTGCTATTACCAGGATGGTTGAAGAACTAGAGAAGCGCGGCGTACAGCGAGATTCAATTGTTACCAAGCTTTTTGGCGGAGCGCATATGTTCGGGTTTATTGCTTCCGATAGTATCCTCAATGTCGGCCAAAAGAACCTTGAGGTCGCGGTGGCTACGCTTAAAACTCTTGATATAAAGATCGAAGCCCAGGAAACGGGGGGGAGTTTCGGGAGGACGATCGAACTGAACTTGGAAGATGGCAAAGTATTGGTTAAAACGGTTTCTTGGGGAGAGAAAGAAGTATAATGGAAAAGAAAATTCGTGTCTTAATCGTAGATGATTCATTTTTAATGCGCCAGATCATCGCCGATATTATTGAGAGCGATCCGGCTTTAGAAATAATCGGGAAAGCAAAAGACGGTAAAGAGGCTTTAGAAAAAATATATGAGCTCAAACCCGATGTTATTACTTTGGATATAAACCTGCCTTTCCTGGATGGTTTAAGTGTCCTTGAAGAAGTAATGAAAAAACAGCCTTCTCGCGTTATCATGGTCTCAGCGTATACCCGGGCGGGCGCGACCGCGACGCTGCGAGCGCTGGAGTTAGGGGCCCTTGATTTTGTTGCCAAACCATCCGGCGAGATATCGTTAGATATTAATAAGCTTAAAGACGAGATTATCGCGAAGATTAAATTAGCTGCCAAAGTTGAGATAGCAAAATTTTCTTCACGAGAACAATTTAAAGTGGATATTTTGGGTGAGGCCGTAAAACCAATTGCGTTTAAGAAGTTGGTTTTGATAGCGGCTTCGACCGGTGGCCCGAAGGCGGTGCTTGACGTTATGCGGGAAATTCCTGCGAATGTCCCTGCAGTTTTCTTAATAGTCCAGCATATGCCTCTGGGGTTTACCTTGAGTTTTGCTGAAAGGATATCCTGGCAATCAAAGATTAAGGCTAAAGAGGCTGAGGAGGGGGACCTCCTCGTTGCCGGAAAAGCATTCGTTGCTCCGGCAGGCTCTCATATGGGCCTTGAGAATGAAAAAGGGGTTCTGAAAATAAAATTAAACCAGGGGCCGCTCGTGAATTTTGTCCGTCCGGCAGCAGATGTGACTATGTTGTCGGTAGTTGAGAATTATGATTGCAAGAACGTTATTACGGTGGTTTTGACCGGGATGGGCAAAGATGGTTTGGAAGGGGTAAGAAAAATAAAAGAAAAAGGCGGGACAGTCATCATTCAAGATGAGAAGACATCAGTTGTCTGGGGTATGCCGAAAGTTATTTATGATGCCGGTTTGTCTGACGCGGTGTTGCCTGTTTTTGATATCTCGAAAGCGATCTTAGAGAAAATATAATGGATAAAAAAGGAATTGGTTATGGATAAAAAGTTTTCTTTAGCTCAGATGGACTTGATAAAAGAAATTGGCACTATTGGTGCTGCCAATGCCGCCACTGCCCTGGCTGATTTGATCGCTGAGAAAGTCGAGATCACTGTCCCTGAGGTTAGTATGGTTCCTCTGGAGCAGATTTATACATTATTAGGGGGGATGGACCGGCTGTTTTTTGTTTTAGATATGGAGATTAAAGGGGATATTTATGGAAGGATATTTCTCTTGTTTTCTCCGAATGACGCACGGCTTTTATCCAGCAGCCTCCTGGGTTTACCGAAAGATCAGATCGATTTTAATGATTCGTTGTTCCAGTCGTCCTTAAAGGAATCCGCGAATATTTTAGGCGGATCATATTTGTCCGCGCTGGCTGACATGGTCCATCAAAATATCCTCACCTCGATCCCTTCATTAGCCATGGATATGGTGGGAGCGATCCTGGACTTTATTTTTATCCAGATCGCGCAGTATTCGGAAGAAGCGATTGTGATTAAGACCGATATGAAAGTAAAAGGCTTAAACCTTGAAGGCCTCTTTTTATTGTTCCCCTCAACGGATTCGTTGCTGAAGATTTTTGATATACTAGGGTTAAAAGAGTAGCTATTTCCATTGGTTTATAACAGGGGGTGAGTTTCATGGCTGAGAGTAAATTAAAAGAATACCAGTTGGTTGTTTTCACGATCGGGGAAGAAGAATTTGGCGTTGATATAAGCCAGGTGCGGGAAATTGTCCGGGTGCTGCAAATCACCTATTTGCCTAAGGCTCCTGTTTTTATTGAAGGTGTCGTCAATTTGCGCGGCCAGGTAGTTGCTGTTATCGATTTGGCGAAAAGACTGGGTATTGCCGCTAAGGAGCGCGGGGAGCGGACCCGTATCGTTATCGTCGAATTTGGCGATAATACCGTAGGGATGATCGTGGATTCGGTTTCAGAAGTATTGCGGTTATCTTCAGAATTTGTTGAAGACGTCCCTTCGTTGGTCATGACGGAGATACCGGAACATTATATTTGGGGTGTCGGGAAATTAAAAGACAGGCTCTTGATCCTTTTAGACCTTAAGAGCGTTTTAAGCCCCGAAGAAGTGCAGCATGTTGAACGGGTAAAAGGTGTTGCCGGGTCTGTGCTGAAAGATAGTAAAGATAAAGAAAACTAAATTCCGTCTGCTTGTTTAAGATTTATTTCCAGCCTTTGTTATCAAGCGAAAGTGTTAATTCTTAATATTCATTTAACACAAATCAATAATCGTTTACAAAATTACCTATAGCCCGGAGGGTGCATGAATCCCGTGAAAGGCTTCAGTATGAAGCTGAAGATGATGGTTTTTTTCCTGGGAGTCGTTTTGTTTATTACGGTTTTAGCGTTGGCGGTTGTCGGCTATAGCATGCGCTCCCAGCTTCTTTTGATGCAGCAATCAGTGGCACGAGAGACAGCGTCAAGTTTAGCAATTTCATGCAAGGATTTTTTAGAGGCTGGCGCCATAGACCGGGTTTCTCGTGTGTTTGAAGAATTACGCGGCAGGAATTTCGAAATTGAATACATTATTCTGCTTGAGAAAGAAGGGTTGGTGTTGGTTTCTACGCAGCGGGATTTAGAAGGTAAATACCTGAATCAAACAGCGGCACAGAAGCGTTGCCTTAAGGCTAAAAGCCTTTTTATCCTTAAACAGCCTGATCGTAAAAGTGTTTTTGAGGCTGTTATGCCCGTTATTTCAGGCTCTCAGGTTATTGGTATATTGAGAGTAGGATTTACAGATAAGTATATTATTTCGGATATTACCGGCATTATTATGTTGGCTGGTTTTTTGTGTGCCTTAGTTTTGATCGGCGGCGGGTTCATATATAAATTTTTCCTTGAAAAACATATCTTACGCCCTTTATCCGCATTTATGCTTATGGCTCAAAAGATTTCTTCCGGCGACCTTTCCTTTGGTTCTCTTGAGATCAAAGGCGATGATGAGATATTTGAGTTGTCAGCAGCATTTGCAAAAATGTCTCAAGGGTTGCGTGATATGATCGCCCAGATTGGCGGAATTGCGGATAAGGTGGCTTTTTCTTTGCAGGAGACAACACATACTATTCAGGAAATGAATTCGTCAACTCAAGAAGTCGCTTATTCTGTGGCCCAGGTGAGTAAAGGCGCAAATGCTCAGGCACAGCAGATTGACGGGGTATTTGAGACTATAGGCCGGGCAGCAGAGAGCCTTAAAGATGTGGTCAAAGATGCTCAAATGGCCCATACGGCTGTAAGCCAGACAACAGCTGGCGCGGAAAGCGCGCGTATCGCTGCTTTGGAAACAGAAGAAAGAATCAACCACTTGTCAAATACGGTCTTAGAAACAACTTCGGTTATTCAGGGGCTGGGGAAGACTTCGCAGCAGATAGGAGAGATTACCGAGACTATAACTTCCATTGCTGACCAGACAAATCTTTTGGCGCTTAATGCGGCAATAGAGGCTGCCAGGGCAGGAGACGCAGGAAGAGGGTTTGCGGTGGTTGCTGAAGAGGTTAGAAAGCTTGCTGAGGGTGCTGCTGAAGCTGTGCGTAAGATCGGAGGGTTAATTACTTTGATCCAGGAAGAGACTAATCGAGCGGTTCATTCAATTGAGACCAGTTCAAAAGAAGTTCAGGGAGGTAAGGTTCAGGTAGCTAAAATAACAGAGATTTTAGGGGAGATTAATAAGGTTGCCCAGGAGGCTACCGTGTTTGTTAATCATATTGCTACTACTGGCCAGGATAGTGTCTCTGAAGTAGAGGGCGTAGTAAAGGTAATAAGTGAAGTTACGAAGATAGCCAGAGAATCAGCAACCGCGATAGAGCATGTCTCGGCAAGCACTCAGGAACAAACCGCTTCTATGCAGGAAGTGGCTGCTTCAAGCCAGGAGGTTGCGCGTTTGGCCACAGAATTAAAGGACACGGTAAAAAAATTCAAACTACAGGATACGTCAGCATAAAAATAATAGAGATGATGAGATCCCCATATTCCCCGAGTTCCGGTTCCCCAGTTCACCACGTAACTATATAGCTACTCAATTTAATTTCACTTCTGTCAAACTTTCGCTATAACATGTTATCCTGCTATTGGTTATGTGTATTTCTAGCCCTTCGCCTTCAGGTCAGGGGTAATTAGTGTAGGGCTTTTGTGATAAGTAGTTCTCTGCGCCGCTACTGCGGCAACCTTGATTATACCTATATATAGGAATACCTCTAAGCCAAGGTGCCAACGCAATTCCGCGGCAGAAAGCCGCGTACCGGCGCAATACCAATCTGCGCCGGGTGCTCTTAAGCGTTGGGTATAGCAGTTAGTGAGCCTTTCTTCTAAAAAACCACTTAATTGTTACTCTCCTTATTTTCTTTAGATTTCTCTACTTAGGTTATTATTTTATGACATTTTTTCCTAACTAATTATTCTCATAGGATTTATGTATTTTTGTTGGTAATAAGAATTACGATAAATATCCGTCGATATGACATGGTGTTCTTTCTTGCTTCAACCCTCAAATATGTCGGATTGTATGGATGCCCTTGTGGGTAAAAAAAGTTTAAAAAAACACTTGACAAGAATAGTCCTGTGCATATAATAGTGCATAAGCTGTGGAAAAGATGTAGATAAGCTGTATATAGGTTGTTGATTAGTTGTGCGTTACTTTGATTGTTTTGCAGTCAATCTCTGGGAAGTTGGCTGTTGTAAAGGTGAAACCTAGAATTTGCGTTCTTTTTCAGGTTGGGCATAATAATCAATTCTTCATTAAAGTGTTTTTTCCTGCCCAAAAGCCTGTTAGATGAATAGCGGGCAAGCAGGAATTCGTAAAGCAAATTCTTAGGTTAACTAACAATAAGGAGGTGCGTAATGAGTAAGAAATACTGGCTTTGTCTTATTGCTTTTGCGCTGGTAGGTATTATGGCCGCTTCGCCTGTTTTTGCTGAAGTGACATTCAAATGGGGGCCGTATTTGCGCGTTCGGCATGAGTTTTGGAGAAACTGGAGTGATATGACTAATGGTAACGTAAGTGCTACCCCGACAAGCGATAATCGTAATTTCTTCAGAATCAAGACATCATTGTGGGGGCAGGCGAATGTTACTAAAAGCCTTACCCTTTATGGTAAATTGACCAATGAAAGCAGGTCGTATACTTTTTATCACCAGTCTTCAGGGGATAAGAAAAAAGGCTTCCATTACGATGTTAATGAAGTGGTATTTGATAATCTTTATTTCGATGTTAAGAACTTCGGGGAAATGCCGGTTGATGTAAGGGTTGGGCGTCAGGATCTTATCGGGCAGTATGGTGAAGGCTTTTTGATCTCCGATGGAACTCCTCAGGATGGATCAAGAACGACCTTTTTTGACGCGATTAAAGCTTCTTGGAAGATCAATAAGAAGAATACGCTTGATTTCATCTATCTTTCTGATGACGCAACTGATGAAAAATTCCCTGTGATTAACCGTCTTGACGGTAAAGGGCTTCCTGCGGGAACAACGGGCGCAGAACAGCAGCTGAACCTTGGGGATGAAACAGGTTTTATTGCTTATCTTAAGAGTGATCCCACAAAGAAGCTGCATTTGGAAAATTATTACATGTATAAAGCTGAAGAGGGTGGTATCGGCACTAAGCTTGGCGCTAAGAAAGCAAGCTTAAGTACGGTAGGTACCTATGCGAAATATACTCTTGCCCCCTGGACTTTTAAAGGGCAACTCGCATCCCAGTTTGGCAGATATGGCGATGAGGCACGCAGGGCTATGGGTGGGTATGGGTTCGTTACCCGCGACTTTAAGAAGGCGATGTTCTCACCCGTTCTCAATGCCGGTTATATGTATTTGTCCGGAGATGACCGTGATTCATCAACCAATGAATCCTGGGATCCTTTGTTTTCCCGTTGGCCGATCATGTCAGATGTTTATTCCGAACTGTATTACCTGACATATAATAACGAAGCAGGCGCTCTTGGTTATTGGACAAATCTACAGTTGTATAAAATCGGTTTGTCTCTGGTTCCTACAAAGAAGACAAAATTGAGTCTTGCGTATTATATTTTAAGAGCTAATGAAACGATTGCTCCGACAAGCGATACCTTTGGTACCGGGAAAAACAGGGGTATGCTTACTCAGGCAAAGTTCGATTATACCTTTAATAAGAATCTTTCTGCGTATGTCATGGGTGAATATTTGCATGCCGGTGATTTTTATGTGGCCAGCGCAGATGATGCCTGTTTCTTAAGGACGCAGGTTGAAATGAAATTCTAAAATAATTAGTTTTGGTGAGAGGAGAGGATGAGTATATTGTCCTCTCCTCTCATAACAGTGCTGTTGGGTTTTTAAGTTTTCATCGTCAGGCGTAAAGATTTATTAAAAAAATCTTGACAAAAAAATTAAACTCTTTATTATAGAGTTAATACAAATGAAAAATCAAAATCCTTATTATAATTTTTGCGGAAGATTTTTTAAAGCGGAAGAAAGGTCACTTTCGCTTTTTTTATTATCATCTAAGGAGGTGTAGTATGAAGGGAAAAGTTTTTATTTTCTTACTTGCGTTAAGTTTGGCGGTATCGGGAATGTTGTTGTGTGCTCCCCTCGGGCATGCCGAAGAAGATACCTTAACCATTGGTATAAATGTTCCTTTGACCGGTTCATATTCTGATCAGGGAGCCGATGAATTAAAAGCGTATAAGTTGGCTATTGATGAGGTTAATGCCGGCGGCGGTTTATTGGGTAAGCGCGTTGTATATGTGGAAAAAGATTCAGAAACAAACGCGCAGGTGTCTGCGAAAAATGCTGCTGAATTATATGATACGTACAACGCTGTTATGGTCACCGGTGGTTCTGCCAGCAGTGAAGCAGTCGCTCAGGGGAAAGTCGCGAAAGAAAAGGGCAAAGTTTTCATGGTATGTTTAAGCCATTCTGACGCAACAACTGGTTTTGAAATTGACGCGAAAACCGGAGAATTCACCTATCAGGCGTTAAACCGGTATATGTTCCGTTGGTATCATCATGCGTGGATGTCAGCTCATGCAGCCAGCGAGTATTTAATTAATAAGTTTGGCAAAACCGCGAAATATTATTACGTAACCGCTGATTATACCTGGGGCCACACGGTTGAAAAATCATTCCGTCAGGTTTTGGAAGCTGCCGGATGCCAGACTATCGGCGCGGTGCGTTCGCCTTTGGGAGAAAAAAGTTTTGTAAAATACCTGCTGGACGCTAAAGCTGCCAAACCTGATGTTTTGGTTTTAGTCCAGTTTGGGAAAGATATGATCAATTCCTTAAAGCAGGCAACAGCAATGGGTATTAAGAAAGATTTGAAGATAGTGGTTCCTTTGATGGAACTTTATATGGCAAAAGGCGCCGGACCTGAAGCAATGGAAGGCGTTATTTGTACTTCTCCCTGGGAATGGCAGTTGCAGGATAAATATCCCGGATCTAAGAATTTTGTTGAGAAGTTTAAAGCACGGTATGGGACATATCCCGGAAATGCCGCTGCCGCTGCTTGGGTAGCTATTATGCAATATACCGATGCGGTTAAAAAAGCCGGCACGGTTGATGCAAAGGCTGTGGTGAAAGCCCTCGAAGGGGCTAAGTTTACGGTACTCAAGGGTGAAGAGTATTGGAGGGACTGGGATCATCAGGCAATGACTTCAACATTGATCCTTGAAGGGAAATCAGCCAGCGAAATGAATGGTGAATGGGATTTGGTTAAGATCATTGATGAAGTGCCGGGAGAAAAAGTAGCTCCGACGAAGAAAGATAATCCGGTAAAGTGGGATGATAGTGAGAAATTTTAATCGGGATACGTACTAATTTAAATATGAAAAATCAAAGATCAGTTTTAAAAGCGTGTATAGTAGCAACATTGGTTTTTCTGGGAACTTTAGGTGCTTCTGCTCAGCAAGAGGAATATACTATGCGAGTCGGTGTTATTCCTCTTGTTGAGCATATTCCGTTGCTCTTGGCGCAAAAAGAAATTGCTGCTACTGTTACGAAAGAAAAAGTGCAGTTGGATGTGTACAATTCTTGGACCGCGCTGGAGGCTGCTTTTCGAACGGGGGCAATCGATGCGGCAGCGATCACCCTTCCGAAAGCATTGTTGATGGCTTATGAGGGGGTGCCTTTAAAGATCCTCCTGGTTGTGGGAAGGAATGGCAGTACTATTGTTCTTAATAATGATTCTGCTGACGCCCTTAAAGGCAAGATTACGGGAGGTTCCGGCAATGATACTATGGATTTACTGGTTTTCGCCCGTTTCTTAAAGGAAAAGAAATTGCGTTTGGGCCGGGATGTGCGTTACCTGCTCATTCCCTTTAGCCGGACTATCGCGCTTATGAAAGAAGAAAGAATATATGGTTTTTGCCTTTCAGAACCTTACGGAGCTCTGGCGGAAAAAGAAGCAGTGGCAAAGAGGGTTATCCTGAGCAAAGATATTTATCCAAACCTTATCAATAGTGTTCTTATTGTTAATCCTCAAACGCTCAAAAACCATCCTGATGTGATAAAGTTGTTTGTCAAAGAATTGACCAAAGCCGCGGCTTTTATAGAAAAAGATAAAGATGCTTCAAATGGCGCGCAGACGGCGATGGCGCAAGTAAATATTTTTAAAATCAATCCCGAAGTTGTGAAAAGGGCATTAACTATGCCAAAAGACAGGATCTTGTTCAAGAACCTTGTTCCTCAGGCTCAGGAAATTGAAAATGTAGAGAAAGATTTGATGGGATTGAATGTTTTAAGCGGAATGGTGAAATTAAATGACATTATTGATACGAGATTTTGCGACTAAAATAAAAAATTATGAGCGATAACATTAATATGGAAGAAAAAAAAGGTTTCAAACTAAGGCTTTCACATAAAATCTTAGGGCTTGTTATTTTAGTCTTCATGCTTTCCAGTAGCGGCGCTATTATTTCGGGTATTCTTTCTAATAAGCGCCTGGAACGGGATATCAGCAAAAATGTCACGGATTCATTTGATAATGTTTTTAATGATGTTAAAAACCTTTTTAAAAACTTCCAGAATATTGCGGAAGAGAGTGTAAAGAAAACCAGCGGTTTAGTTGCTTTGAGCGAGATCAAGGAAATTGCCCAGAAAAGCCAGGGAAGATTCCAGGGGTATACCCAGGAAATGATCTCTAAGACCGGAAAAGATGTTTCCGTTTCTTTAAAAGAGCTTGAAGTTTCCATGGAAGAAGGGTTTAACGCAAGTTTAGCAGTTGCTTCAGATGCCGTAGGCCAGACTATTGAAGAAGCGACAAAATCACAGGAAGTCTTAACGCAGTTGGCATATTTCCGCGTTGAGGGTTTGATCCAGGCGAGTTTAGACGGGTTTGGCAAAATAGAAGAAGTGCTTACGATGTTGGGGCTAAAATTAGAAGAGATGACAGGCGGGTTAAACGACCAAGTTGATAGTAATACAATTCAAATGATGACTATTTTAGGAGAAGCTGCGGCTACTGCTCCCGGCTTTAGCGCTGATAAAGCTATGGAAAAGATCATGCCCTTGCAGGAGAGTCTTAAAAATAATATCTTAAAAGGGTATGGCCAGGCATATTCTGCAACGAAAAAAGATATCGTGCGCGTTATTAATGTCATTAAAGAACAGATGCGCCTGATGGATCTCAAGATAAAGGCAGATGCTGATAAAGAAAAGATCATGTCTTCGCAAATATTGCAGGCTTTATTTGAAGAATCTATAACTAAGGTCATTAATATCCAGTCTGAAGCTCGAGAAAAGATTGCAACTGTCGAGCAGACGTTATCTGGCAAGATCGACCGTTTAAATACGGAAGTGCCTAAGGAGCTTGCGGCATTTGGCGAAGAAATGCGTAAGGAGATCGATACTAAGACTGCGGAGACCGTTAAAGGGGCGGCTGCGGTTATCGAAGAATCACGGGATGCTTTAAATAAATCTCAGGAATCAGCTGCTAAACGCATTGAAGAAATTAAAATTTCTTCGGTGGAGCAGGTTAAGAAGGGGATTATTGACGTCGGCAAGAGTTCTTTGATCTATTTGTTTGGGTCAATGATCGTGATAGCGGTTGTTTTTATTATCGTTTCTTTGCTTATAGTACGTACTATTACCAAGCCAAGCACGCTCATGCTGGCAATGCTTAAAGCATTGGCTAAAGGAAAAGGTGATTTGACCAATAGGATTACAATAAAATCTTCTGATGAAATCGGCGATCTGGCAAACTGGTTTAATGTTTTTGTTGAGCAGATGCGTAATATGATCTCGCAGATCCTGGTTAATACCGAGCAGGTTTCAAATGCTGCCCAGCAGTTTTCCGCTAATGCAGAGGAAACCAATGCTTCCATGGTGCAGATAAGTAACGGTATCCAGGATATTTCTAAAGGCGCATCAGTTCAGTTGGATAAAGTCCGTGAGGTTGAGAAAATCTTTGATGAATTGGCAGGAAAGCTTAAATTGGTGGCGACTAATGCAGAAATTGCCAAAGACAGCTCTGTCAAATCAGCGGAACATGCGGCTCAAGGAAAAGAATCAACGATGCAATTAATCGATAAGATCAATAAGATCGTTGATGCGGCTAATTTATCGTCGACTGCTATCCAGGAATTAAAAGATAGCTCGAAAGAAATCGGCGATATCATTGTTACGATTACTTCTTTTGCTGACCAGACAAATCTTCTGTCTTTAAACGCTGCAATTGAAGCGGCGCGCGCGGGTGACGCGGGAAGAGGGTTTGCCGTTGTTGCCGAGGAAGTCAGAAAACTTGCTGAAGGTTCTGCGCACGCAGCCAACAGGATCGCGCAGTTGGTGCAAAAGATCATTAACGAGATCGATAGGGCTGTCGGGTTGGTAGTCAGTGAAAAAGAACAGGCTGAAGACGGCAGGAAGATCGTTCAGATCACCAGCAAAGTGCAGGAAAGTATTTTAACCGTGGCAAATAAAGCAAAAGATTTGATGATCACAATTTCCGAATCAGTGCCGCAGCAGATCCGTGCGACGGAAAAGGTTATGGATGTGGTTAAACAAGTTGCCCAAGTCGCGGAACAAAATGCGGCGTCGACGCAGCAGTTCTCAGCCAGCACTGAGGAAATGACCGCTTCAATGGAAGAAATGAGCGCGGGTGCGGCTGAATTAGCAAAGACTTCTTCTGAATTGCGGGAACTAGTCGGGCAATTCAAAGTAAAATAAGCATACAACAAGGTAGTATAAGACGTTGGAAGAGAGAAGAAAACATAGCCGCTGGAACATCGAGAATAAGAAAGCAACCCTGGGCAAAGGGCATGAAAAGAAAGAAGTCCCTATTGCTGACCTGAGCAGCGGTGGGATGAGGGTTT
This sequence comes from Candidatus Omnitrophota bacterium, assembly GCA_041662125.1. Lineage (GTDB taxonomy): Bacteria > Omnitrophota > Gorgyraeia > Gygaellales > Profunditerraquicolaceae > JBAZTA01. Next base: position 39,583 of record JBAZTA010000007.1, read on the forward strand.
TTCTTAATGAAACAGTCCCTATAGGCAGCAAAGTGACAGGAGAATTTAAGGTCACTCCGCAATTCGGTACTTATTTTGTTGAAGGCAAGGTTATTTGGGTGAAAGAATCCTCGAAGCAGTCCTCATCGCATGAAATCGGTGTTAAGTTCGAAAAGATTAACACTATCATGAATCCTTTATAAAACCTCCTTATAATAAATCAAATCGAGTCAACAAATTCAGTAAATGTAAAAATCGCAAACAAAAGAATATTTTAATTTAATTCGAAAAGTTTAGGTGTTTTGAGGAGGATTGGTATCATTTCTCTGCCGCCTGTCTTTTAAGTAGATGCTTCCTCCGTAGGTCTTCGCGAAGTGTTTAAGTTCTGTGGCGTTTTGTATAATGGCGGCAATATGGGTAAACTTGAGGTGTTCATTGGTAGTAACACCGATGGAAATACTCAAGAGCGGGATTTTTGTGATTTCACCCTTTCTGTTACGCGCGATAATATAACCATGATCAAGGTCTTCTTGCTCATAATATGAGATGACCGTTTTGTCAAAGTTTGTGAGAATATGTTTACAGATCATATCAACGCAGGCAGGGGTAGAGATGAAAATAAAGTCATCTCCCCCAATATGGCCGAGAAAGTCACCCTGCGCGCCGTGTTTTTCCAAAGCATTCATAATAATGAGCGCAGTATGCGAGATGATGGTGTCGCCGCGTTCAAACCCGTAACGGTCATTAAATTCCTTGAATTTATTTAAGTCGACATATCCAACTGCCAGAGGGGCATTTGCCTTGACTCGTTCTTCGAGCTCTTTCATCACCGAGACGTTTCCCGGAAGCTTGGTTAAGGGGTTAGCGTCTAAGTCTCTGGTAAGCCGTACGAGTGAAGCTTTTATCCGTACTAATAACTCTCCCGGTTCAAAGGGCGTTTCGATATAATCATCCGCGCCTGCGTAAATGCCTTTGATTTTATTCAAGGGGTCTTTTGAATTCATGAGCATGATGACACTGATATGGCGAATGCGGTAATTACTGCGGATAAATTTACAGATCTCAATGCCGTTTATCCGGGGAGCTTCGAAATCAGCGATAATCAGGTTAACCTGATCTTTTAGTAAAATTTCTTTTGCTTCTTCCTGGGTTGAACAACCTTTGACTGTATACCCCTCTCCGCTTAATAATTCTGATAAGAAATTTATATTTTGAGGGTCAGCGCTGACGATTAAGATTGTATTTTCGTTCTTGGTATCATTCATGGTTAGCTTTTGTTAATTGTTTCAAGCATCTTTTTGCACGCGGCCTGAATAAATTGCACTGTTTGGGGGGTCAATACCAGGTAAAAAGACCCGGTTATCTGCTGCTGGGGCTCTTCAAAAGTTGTCTCTATAAAGAGGACATATTCATCTTCGGAAGCAAGTACCATGTTTAAGATTTGCTTGATCGGCCCGTTTACTAATGTCGGGATGGAAGGGATGATCAAGGATTTCAAAAGAATGCTTAAAGCTCCGATAAAAGAAGAAATCACCACATTTCCCACTTCCTTCATCAGCGACATCCCCATCTCGGTGAATATCCCGCATTGTTTTTCATCTTCTTTCCTGCCATAGCACATATCGATTAATTTATACGCGCTTTTTTCGTCAAGCAAAAAAAGGATTTTGCCTTCAATGCCTGTGAGCAGGCTCCCTAAGATGCTGACCACGATTTGGTCTTCGCTAAAACGGTTAAGGATATCAGCTCTGGATAAAAATGTCAAGGCAGGGACTTTAAGGTTTATTTTTCTCCCGATTATTTCGGAAAGGGCGATGCTGCCTTGGCCTGCTGATATCGTCCCCATTTCTTTTAAAATGTCCATTTCATCTTTCATGCGTTTCCTTCGAGGCCTTTTAAGAGTATCTTTTAAAGAAATCAGGCGTTCAATAAACGATAATAATTTTGAAAATTACCGTAAGAAATGCTATACTTATAGCGCTCTTTTATGGCTCGTGTTTTAAGAACTTCGCGTGAGGCTATAAAATATAAACCGGGAGAACATATATTCTTCCGGGAGGTTCAGATAGATAAATAATAGCATAATTTGTTTTAAGGTCAAGTAAAATATGGCGCTGAATGGTTCGGGTAATAAAAACCTTGACCGTTTCAGGAACTTGTGCTAAATTTAGATATCCCAAGGTCAAAATCCTTTTCTTGTAACCTTATCTCTATGAACTTGATTTATTCCAAATTCAATGGTATTATATACTATTAATTTAAAAGAGGAGGCTGGATGAAAGTCGGTATAGAAAGAGTGCTCATTAACAAAACCATGCTCGGTTTAGGGGCCTTGTTTTTATTTTCTTGTTTTTTAGGTATTACGGGTTGCGCTTCGAAGAAAACCGAATCGAAACCTTCTATCGCGATTTGGCATTGGATGACTGACCGGCAGCCTGCTTTTGAGGAGTTGGCAAAGAGATATGAAGCAACAACGGGGATAAAGGTTTTCTTTGAGTTATACGCTCCTTCTGATGCGTATTCTCAAAAAGTGCGGGCAGCCGCGCAAGGGTCGAATCTTCCCGATATATTTGGCATATTGGGGGAGAAAAGAGATTTTTCTTCATTTATTAAAGCCGGGCATATCCTCGATTTAACTTCTTACATGAAAGCTAATAATTCAGAATGGGAAAACAGCTTCTTTAGTAAAGCCTTGGCAGTCAATGAATTTACGCCCTCTAATAGCTATGGCATCAATCCGGGTATTTATGGCGTGCCTATTGATATTATGACTATACAGATGGTTTATAATAAGGATTTAATGAAAGAGCTTGGGTTTGACCCGGAGAAACCCCCGGCGACGTTTGAAGAGTTTTTGGCAGTGGGCAAGCAAATCAAAGAAAAAAAATTGCAGGGCCTTGTTTCAGGGTGGGCTGAATTATGGATGATTGACTGCCTGGCAAATAACTACGCGTTCAATATTATGGGTAAAGATAAGGTGATCGCAACTATAAAGGGGGAGAGCCCGTATACTGACCCTGATTGGATCAAGGTCTTAACCCTTTTTCAACAGATGCAGGATTCGGGGGTCCTTGTGGGTGGTGTTGTGACCATGGTTAATAAGACTGCTGAGCAGCTCTTTGCGACCGAAAAGGCGGTTTTTGCCTTTAACGGCTCCTGGTGTGTCAATGTTTACCAAGGGATGAATCCGAAGTTGAATTACGCGGCGATGCTGCCGCCTGTGGCGTCAAATAAATATCCTATGGCGATATGGGGCGGGGCGGGGTCATCGTTCATGGTCAACGCGAATTCTCCGAGAAAAGAAGAAGCGGTGAAATTCCTGCAATGGCTTACCTCAAAAGAGCAGGAAGCATATTTATCTGAAGCGACAAAAAACCTCCCGTCGAACAAGGAGAGTTTATCGAATATTTCAGAGATCCTCTCGCAGTTCGCGGATGATATGGAGCAGACAACGCATCCTAATGTTTGGGGCGTATCGGAATTCCCGGCGGTGATCGAGGCTCTCGATAAGGGGATACAGTTGATTATTATCGGTAAAAGGACTCCTGAGCAGGTAGCAGATGAAGTGCAAAAGATTAAAGAGAGAGAATTAAATAAGAAAAGGAAATAGATCGTCCTTCTACGCTCATCGACAGGTAGAGCTTAATTTCCTCCCTGTTTTCATAAAACGAGACACTTGCTATGAAGATCAAAGATACTTTAGAGAATTATATTTTTGTCCTTCCTGCGGTAATCATTTTTACGATATTTTATATTGTCCCCTTTTTGTGGGTTTTTCAGTTGAGCAGGTTTGAATGGGACGGCATTATGCCGACTAAGATATTCGTCGGAATGAGTAATTTTGTTGAGGTAGTTACTCAGGATAAATCGTGGTGGCAGGCAATGTGGAATGCCGGGTATATTACCTTAATTGCCCTGACCTTCCAGAATATTTTTGCATTTCTTTTGGCTATGGCTTGTGACCGGGAAATACGGTTGAAGAATTTTTACCGGCTTATTTTCTTTATTCCTCCGGTATTGTCGGAAATCGTGGTCGGTATGGTATGGAGGTATGTTATTAATGATATCGACGGGGCAAATATGATAAACCGTATGTTATCCGCGATAGGGTTATCAGGATTGACACAGCATTGGCTCTATGACCCGAAAACCGCTTTGACAACGGTGGCGTTAGTGCATTGCTGGAAAGGGTTTGGATGGGGTTTTCTTATTTTCCTGGCGGGTTTACAGACTATTCCCCGGGAACTCTATGAGGCTGCCCGGGTGGATGGGGCTAATGCCTGGTATAGCTTTAAAAATATTACCGTTCCGTTAATGATCCCGGTGACGGTTCTGGTTGCGATACTCACGGTCCTGGGAACCATGCAGGCGTTTGTCTTGATTATCGGTTTAGTGGGAGGAGAAGTTGGCGGATATACCTCGGTTCCTGTTTTGCGGATTTTAGCTTCAATGCGCGGCTCTTCCCGGTTTGGGTATGCCTGCGCGCAGGGGCTTACCTTCGGTATAGTCTTGATGGCAATATCATTTGTTCAATACCAGTTTTCCCGTAAATTTCGTCAGACATAAAACTACGATAAGGATCCACTATAATGAAAAGCACTGCTTATTATACGACGAAGAAAATAGCTCTTAATACGCTTATCCATATTTTCTTGATCTTAGTTTCTATTACGTGCCTTTTTCCCCTCTTTTGGATGATTTCATCCAGCTTGAAAACACAGGAAACAATATTTACAGATATGTCTTTGCTGCCGCATGAGTTTCATTTTGAAAATTACTATTTTGCCTGGCAGGAGGGCGGGTTTGGCAGGTATTTTCTAAATAGTATTTTTTATACGGTTTCAGTGGTCGTCGGTATCGTGGTTATTTCTTCAATGGCAGCGTACGCATTTTCTCGTTTTCGTTTTCCCGGCCGCGGTATCCTTTTCTCGATCTTTATGGTCGCGATGATGATTCCTATCCCGGGAAGCTTTGTCGCGCTCTACGTTTTGTTAAATAAGCTCCATCTGAGGAATACGCCTATCGGATATATCCTCTGTATGATCAATGTGGGATTGTCAACGAGCATATTCCTTTTAAAGACCTTCTTTGATAAGATGCCTAAAGAACTTGAAGATGCTGCGCGAATAGACGGGTGTTCCAAAATGGGAATATGGTGGCATGTGGCCTTACCTTTATCTAAACCGGTGCTTGCGGTTGTGGTGGTATTTAACGCCCTTAATGTTTGGAATGAATATGTCCTCGCATTGATTATCTTTGATTCAAAACCTCTTATGCCGCTCCAGGTCGCGTTACAGACTTTTCAGGGGGAATTTATCACGAAGTATCCTCTTTTAATGGCTGGTTTGACCATTACCGCATTACCAATAATTATCGTTTACATTCTCATGCAGAAATATATCGTTAAAGGAGTTACTCAGGGAGCATTAGTAGGATGAGAGATAAGCCAATGGTTCTAGAACGCAGGGTTTCGGTTATAATTTTCTTGTATCTGGCATGTTTCTTCGCGGATTCATCTGCCAGGAGGCTTGCTTTGGCAGGAGAGCCGTTGACTGACCCCTCTGTTACGCTAGCCGCTCCTGAAAGTATGGTTGCTCCTCTGGCTGAAAAGAAGCTTTCTTCATCGGAATTAGTCGATAAGGCATGGGAAGCTCACGGGCAGAAAGATGTGGCTTTTACCTTTGAATATACCAAACAATGTATTGATCTCTATAAAGATGAAGCTGACAGGCTTCAGGCATCTTTAAGAGAGCTTCCTCGCGGTAAGAAGGAAATCGAAGCTGTGCAGGTTTTAAACGATGTGGCGACTGTGTATTTCATACAGGGGGAATCTTACCGTAACCAGGGGAAGAAAGAGGATGCCATCAAGACATTTCAGGTTATTGCCGATAAATATTTTTATGCCCAGGCATGGGACCAGCGCGGATGGTTTTGGGTCATCGCTAAAACTGCCCAGGAAGCTATCGCCCAGCTCAAAGATACTGCCGGTATAGCTAAGCCGGTGGCAGTAAAAAAAGCAAGCCAGCTTTCTACCAAAATCACGTTATATGATCAGGGGAAAAAAGATTTTATCGATTATGCAGAATACGGGGAATTTAAGAATGTCGGAACTAAGGATTATCACTATGTAGTCAAAGACCAGGATGGATTAAGTGTTGCTGTCGGAGAAGGTATATATCCGAACACCTCTTCTATCCGTTGGGACCCTGAATATAAGAAAACGCAGAAAACAGGCAGGTTGGAGGGAAGCCACTGGGATTTTGTTAATTCTCCCGATTTAGAAGCCTCATTCTTAAAATGGGCTACTGCTCCTGAGCCCCCGGGCGTGAAAATGTTTTATACGGCTTTACTTTTGGAGAAATCAGGTTTAATCAAACATGCGATTAAATGTTATTATTCGATCGTGGTACATTTCCCCGGAAGTTACGGATGGACCTATTGGCATACGCCATGGTATGTGGGCCAGGCAGCTATCGCCAAGATCAATTTTCTTTTACGCAATAATCCTCAGCTGGGCTATCGGCTTATTGATGCCGACATTACTATCACCAACGGTTTTGACCATGACCTTTCCAATGACGTGATCATGACCAACCCCGGCAAATTCGTGAAAGTCGGGTTGTTGAATAAAATAAAATCAAAAACTCAGCAGGATTCAATGAGTGTGAAGCGGACACTGGGTAACGGTAAGGTTCATCTGGCGCAATATGTGAATGGGGATTGGCAGCTGATCGTTGATGATAAGCCGTTTTTCGTTAAGGCGATCACGTATTCTCCTACCAAAATAGGGCAATCTCCCGACGAGCATACTTTAGGGGATTGGGAGTATGAAGATTTTAATAAAAACGGTAAGATCGATGGTCCCTATGATGCGTTTGTAGACGCCAATAAAAATGGCAGCCAGGATGCCGATGAGCCGGGGGTGGGGGACTTTAAATTAATGCAGGATATGGGGGTTAATTCTATACGGTTGTATCATCATCCGCTTAAAGTGAATAAAGAGTTATTGCGCGACCTTTATAAGACATATGGTATCCGCGTTATTATGGGGGACTTTTTTGGCAAATACGCGATCGGTTCAGGGGCGAAGTGGAATCCCGGGACTGATTATATGAATGAAGAACAGAAAAAGAACATGCTTGATTCTGTCTTGAAGATGGTCGCAGAATATAAGGATGAGCCGTTTATTTTATTCTGGCTTTTAGGTAACGAGAACGTATACGGGTATGCCTGTAACGCGGATAAAGAGCCGGATGCGTTCTTTACCTTCGCCAATGAAGCGGCAAAACAGATCAAGGCGATTGATCCGGATCATCCTGTTGCCATCTGCAGTGGCGATGTCCTTTACCTGGATAAATTCGGTAAAAATGCTCCGGATATCGATATGTTCGGGACCAATGCCTACCGGGGCAATTATGGTTTTGGTTTCCTGTGGAAACAAGTAAAAGAGCAGGCTGATAGGCCGGCATTTATTACTGAGTATGGATGCCCGGCTTTTGCCGAAGGCAAGCCTTCTGAAGAAGCCGAAGAACTTCAGTCAGAATATCATCGTGGCACCTGGGAGGATATCGAGAACAATATGGCATTTTCCGATGGGGCCGGTAATTCTGTCGGCGGAGTCGTTTTTGAATGGGTCGATGAATGGTGGAAAGCCTATGAACCGTTTATCCATGATACAAAAGGATTATTTACCGGGCCGTTCCCGGATGGTTTTATGCATGAAGAATGGCTTGGTTTGTGCGGCCAGGGTAATAGTAAGTCGAGCCCATTTTTGCGGCAGTTACGCAAAGCATATTTTATGTATAAGAAAAAATGGAAAGTGAAATAATATGCGAGGGGGTAGAAAGGAGGTTGCAGTAGGCGAACCAGAAAAACTTAAAAATAAATTATAGGGCCGTGTTTTTTGCAGAGACTTCCTAAATCCTTTGCAAATATGTTTTCAATGGAACGGCAATTACTAAGGAGGAGAAAGATGAAAAAGTTGGTGCTGATGGTGATGGCAATAGGTGCCTGCTTTTCCTTAGCTTTCGCTCAGGAAAAGGCTGTTGATAAGGCTGCTGCTGTAAAAGAGTTTGTTGTTTATTCGGATAAAGGCGCGCGTGATAACCACTATATTCCTTCCGGTTGGATGGGTGATTACGGCGATATTAAGCTTAATGATCAGGCAACTGATAAGCCTCACTCCGGGACTACCTGTATGCAATTTATTTATTCCGCGAAGAAAACGCAAGGCCAGGGATGGGCAGGCGTTTATTGGCAGAATCCCGCGAATAACTGGGGTACCAAAAAAGGCGGATTCGACCTGACCGGTATGACCAAACTTACGTTCTGGGCACGGGGTGCCAAGGGCGGAGAAGTATTGCAGAAGGTTGTTGTCGGTGGTATTAAAGGGACATATCCTGATTCTACATCAGTAGAATTCGGCCCTATTGAATTGACTGACAATTGGAAAGAATTTACCGTTAATGTGGCAGGGAAAGACCTTTCGTATGTTAACGGCGGTTTTGGATGGGTTGCGACAAATGATCTTACTCCTGAAGGCTGCACTTTTTATCTGGATGATATTAAGTTTGTAGCTGATCCTACCGTGAAACCTGCAAGCAAGAAGCAGGAAGCAGTGCCATTTTATATTTACTCAGACCGTTCCTCAGCGAACAATCATTTTATTCCTTCTGGATGGATGGGTGATTACGGTGATATAAAATATGATGGCGCTTCCAAGGAAGACCCGTATTTAGGCGATACCTGTATTAAGATCCTTTACAGCGGCAAGGCGACTCAAGGAGCCCGCTGGGCAGGTATCTATTGGCAGAATCCCGCGAATAACTGGGGTACCATTGATGGGGGATTTGACCTTTCCAAAGCTACTAAGTTTACGTTCTGGGCACGGGGTGCCAAAGGTGGCGAAAGGATCGAAGAATTTAAGTCCGGCGGCATTATGGGAGAATATTCTGATTCAGATACTGCCAGTATCGGCCCGGTTATCCTGAACAAGGAATGGACGCAATACACTATCGATTTAAAAGGAAAGGATCTGTCTTTTATTATCGGTGGGTTTGCCTGGGCGACCAACATCGATGTTAATCCGGAAGGAGCTTCTTTTTATCTGGATGAAGTTAAATACGAATAATAATTGCTTAGGTTTAGCCCCGTGCCATCATGGCCGGGCTATAGACGAATAGAAAATCGTTAATTCACTTGAGTCCGTTATCAAAATGATAACGGACTCAAGCGTTTTTTAACCACCACACACACCGTAATGAAAAAGCAAAATTTTCTTTATTCCGTTTTTATCATTATTTCTTTTTTCTTAATGGGGATGAGCGCTAAAACTATTCCCCGGGTCTATATAAAACAGCTTAAGAACGGCCATTATCAATTAATGGTTAATAAGAAGCCCTATCTTATCAAGGGGGTTTGTTATAACCCTGTTTCTATCGGAGAAACCTCAAATTTTGATTGGTGGTCTAATCAGTATAAACCCTGGCTTGTTGATGGGAAACTTATGAAAGCCATGGGCGTTAACACCGTCAGGTTTTATCAGCCTGGAGAGAATCCTGAAGCGGTCAAGATTGTTATCAGTGATTTGTATGAGCAATATGGGATTCGTTCGGTTATGGGGCATTGGCTCGGGTTTTGGGAATACCCCTGTCCCTTCTATGGCGATAAGCCATTCCAGGATAAAGTAAAAAAGGAAGTTTTGGAAATGGTAAACGCCTACAAGGATGAGCCGGGAATCCTGATGTGGGTTTTGGGGAATGAAAATAACTATTCATGTTTGAACCTTGTTCATCCCTGGTCGAATGAAGAGATCGATAAAGAGCCCGATCCTCAGAAGCAAAAGAATATGCGCGCTCGGATTTATTATTCTTTTGTGAATGAGCTGGCAAAAGAGATACACGCGATAGACCCCAATCACCCGGTAGCATTAGGCAACGGTGAGCTTATCGGTTTAGAGGTTGCCAATGAAGTCTGTCGGGATGTTGATTTAGTCGCTTGTATCATTTACCGCGGGAAGATGTTCGGCAATTTATTCAATTCTTTAAAACTGACTTTTGATAAGCCGCTTTTTATCTCGGAATTCGGCGCGGACTGTTATGACGCTTTCCAGAAGAAAGAAGACCAGAATATGCAGGCGTTTTTCCTGGAGTCACAGTGGCGGCAGATCTATAATAATTTGGCAAAGAGCGCTGAAGGGCCGGGTAATTGTTTGGGGGGGACGATGTTTGAATGGAATGATGAGTGGTGGAAGCATAATGAATATAGCCCTGACGGATGGAGCCTGCACGATACGGAATCAAACTGGTCAAACGGGAGCTATTATTTTGATATTAAAGCTGAAAAGAATATGAATATGAATGAGGAGTGGTTCGGTATTGTTGCTTTGTCCGCAGAAGAGAAAGAGAACGGCCTGGACAAGCGGATACCTCGTAAGGCATACTATGTTGTCCGGGAATTCTGGAGGAAACCAGTGCTAGAAGTTAAAAGTATTCGGGGGAAAAAGCTAAAATGAAAAAAGATACGCTAAATTCAAAGCAAAGAGTTATGGTATGGGCACGAGTAGGTTTTGTTATATGTGTTTTGTGGGTTCACGTATTGGCAATGCCGATTCCTTCGCCCGCAGAGCAGGATACTACGATTGTAACCTTGACAAAACAGATCATGGATGCCAAAACCCGCGATAGCCTCTATAAAAGTTTTGAGGCCTTGGCTATTGATTACGCTTCGAGCCATAGGTATTCTGATTTTGTTGAATTCCTAAGGTCATTAGCTCAAAAGAAGCAATCACTTGATGTGTTCGTTCATTATTATATCGCTTTCGCCCGCTACCAACAGCTTAAATATCTTGAAGAAACATTGGCCTGGGATGAATATTTTAGCCAAGGCAATACGTACCGGGAAGATATTATGACGAGCGCGCAGAAGGTTATCGACGGGGTTTCTGTAAAGGAGCCGCTTCGCGTTTATGCCCGGCTGGTTCTCTGGCAATTCCACCGGGACCAGCAGGATGCTTTTCATGAGCAGGCGCTTGTGGATCTGGCTCATGACGTGGCAGCGTACGCAGAAGAAGCAGAGGACCTGCGGCCCATCAGACAATCAGCGGATACCGTGTTAGCGTATGGCGAGAAAGGCATCTCACGTGAATTATATAAGATATATGTGAAAAAAACCATTCTTACTGTTACGAAAATAGATGAGCTTAATACCGCAGCGCTTGATTTTTATAAGCAGGGCAATATTGAACTGGCCCAGCTTATGTTTGAGGCGTATCTCACCTCGGTTACTACTTCTTTGCCGAAAGAAGAAGCACTCCCCCTTTTGAAAAAGATCGTTTTCTTGTTTTCGTATAGAACGCAGGAAGGCCCTCAGGATTTATTGTATGCCGAAAGCGTCTTTGAAAAGATCTCTGCTGTCGGAGGTAAGGATATTTTTGATGCTGAATTGCTTTACGCGCGGGCATTAAACGTTGAGAAAGCAAAAGAGTATGCTTTAGCGCAGGCGTATTATGAACAATTGGTACAGCGGTATCCTGATTCTCGGTATATCGGTGAAGCATGTTTTAAACTCGGGGTAATGTATCTTTATTTTTCGCGTGATTTATTGACAGGGAAAGATTACTTGCAGAAGGCTGCTCAAAAAGAAGCGGGAAATCCTTATTGCCTGGCGAGTCTTTATCAGCTCGGGCTTTTGAGCCAGTGGGAAGATGCCTTTGATGCGGCAAAGAAATATTACGCAGATTGCCTGGAAAAAGCAAAAGGCGATTTCCCGGAAACACAATCCCTGGTAAATGACCGCATGATAGAAATAGAGGGGCAAAAGCCTCTTGAATATAACCTGAAAACATTTTTAGATACTTCATTAAAACAAGGGTATGAGCATTTTGAAATGAATAAACTGGAATTAAAAGCCTCACCGTTAACAGCCAAAAAGGATGAGGCGCTGGCAGTGAGTGCTACGCCTTTTATGCCGGAAAGCGGCTGTATGCAGGTTTCTGTTGAATATCTTTGGTCGGGCAACCTTGGTAAAGAAAAGCCCTCTTCAGAGCAATCTTCTTTTCACGCCTCTTATAATGAACTCGGCCCCAAACTTATCGCTGTGGTTGCCGTTACTTCAAGCGGTATTATTGACCGCAGTTTTGCTCTTGTCGACATATATTAGATTCGATAGCTTTCTTAAAAGCGGAATTTAAAATATTGAGACGTTCAATGTAACCCTGACACACTTTCGTATGAAGCGATATTTTTTCTTGATAGTAATCATTATCGTAGGCTTCTATTTCAGGACAGTAAATTCCTATACTGTTGTTGTGAATGAGCAGGGGGAGTGGGACAATATCACCCGGATATTGATGCTCATTTTCGAGAATGGTAACCCGCATTATTTTATACACCCCACCCTTTTTTATTATATATCCGCAGGATTCCTCCTTATCCCGTTTATTGTATTTAAATTCTTGTATGCAGGAACAGCTCAGGTAAGCGTGTTAGTCAGGTTATTCCTTGAACATGAGGGGGCAGTTGCTTTTTATCTGCGTTTTATCCCCATTATTTTTGGCACCTTAAGCATACTGATCGTTTATAAGATCGCAAAAAGGATTTGGGATACCAAAGCCGGGTTATTTTCTGCCCTTTTATGTTGTTTGAGTCCGCTGCATATACAGTATTCAAGGCAAATACGGGTGGATAGTGTTTTTGTCTTTTTTTTGCTCTTTGCGTTTTACTTTATATACCGGCTTTACGAAACGGGTAAGCTTAAGTATTATGTTTGGAGCGGCTTGGCGATTGGATTAGCGCTTTCTACCAATTATAACGGCGCGCTTTTGTTCGGTATCTTAACCGTAGCGCATGTATTAAAAAATAAACATACCGATAAAGGGCAGAATCTTGAGCTTGCCGAAAGCGCGTTTTTAATCTACTCGGCGGGCCTTGCTCTTTCTGTTTTTTTGTTCACTTCTCCCTATATTGTGATAGATAATGAATCGTTTAAGGCAGATTTTTTGTATCAATCAGGTTTAACTTTTAAAATTCATCCGGGAAGCGAAGGTAATAATTCTTACTATTATATGTTATTTGAGCAGGGCTTTTTTTACGCGTTGCTTTGTATCGTATCCATGATTTATTTTATTTCTTTGGGGAAAATCAAGGAAAGATTTTTAATTGTTTTTCCGTTGGTATATTTTATTATTTTTCAGTTTTATGTAGCTTCAAAATTTGACAGGTTTATGTTGCCTGTTTTTACATTTATGTGTATTGTGATCGGGGGTTTTTGCTCGAGAAGCAAAAAATGGTTTCCGATCACCGTGATAGCACTCCTTTTGGCTTGTTGGCTGATTCCCTTGACGGATCGTCAGCTGCAAGAAAGGCGCGCGCTTGAATCGCAAAGCCCAAGCGTTGCTCTTTTAACCTGGCTGCAGGCTCATGTAACCAGGGATTCAAGAATATTTATTGAAGTAGAAGTCGCTCCTTTAATATCGGTGGCTTGTGATAACAATCGGATGTCTAAAGAATTCAGAGAAGTTATGCGGGAGAAATATCCTATTATAAATTCCTCTTTTTTGTTTGGCGATATCCGCAATCAAGCCAATTACGAATCGGTCTTAAAAGATAATAAAGGGATCGATTATGCGATTATATACGAGAGGAATTGGGGATATGTAAAGAATAGTTTGGCTGAGGAGAATCGTTCTGTGAAAGATTTTTATATGTTTTTAGAGAAGAATGGAGCGCTTGTATTCGAGGGGCGTTATAGTGCTCAACGCGGATTTAAGGTTTATAAGCTTAACTAAAGCGATGCGTTAAATTGGTTGCGGGGAGAGGATTTGAACCTCTGACCTTTAGGTTATGAGCCTAACGAGCTACCAGGCTGCTCCACCCCGCGATCATTTATTCATCTTGAGGGATTATCCGAACAGGGACTTCGTTTTTACGGACAACTCCCATTTTTTCCCTGACAATCTTTTCCTGATAGAAGGAATCGTTTTCTATCCGTTTGATTTCTTTTTGGAGGAACGTGTTTTCCGCGGCTAAGCGTTTAGTCTTTTCTTCCAGGTCAAGGTTTCTTTCTTTGAGTTCTTGCAGTTTTGTATATCCGGGAAGAAAGATGATCAATGCCAGAAGTATGCCCCCCCAGAGGTACAAGGTCTTCTTTAATAACATACACTACGCTTTCCAGCGCGTTCCCGCATAGACTGCGCGGGCCCCGAGTTCTTCTTCAATGCGCAATAATTCGTTATATTTACAGATCCTGTCTGTGCGGGATAAAGAGCCGGTTTTGATCTGACCGCATCCGCAGGCAACTGCCAAGTGGGCAATGGTCGTATCTTCTGTTTCGCCAGAACGATGACTTACGATCGCGCGGTATTTATTCTTTTGGGCGATCTGTATTGTTTTTAATGTTTCTGATAAAGAGCCGATCTGGTTCACTTTTATTAGTATAGCATTACCAATTTTTTCTTCAATACCTTTTTTAAAGATCACCGGATTCGTCACGAAGATATCATCGCCAACCAGCTGGGTTTTTCCGCCGATTTTCCTGGTCATTTCCTGCCAGCCGCTCCAATCATGCTCACAGAGCCCGTCTTCGATAGAGAGGATGGGGAATTTGCTTATCCATGAAGCATAGATGTTGATAAGGTCTGTGGAACTCTTCTGTGAACCTTCAAATTGATAGGAGTTGTTTTTATAAAATGAGCTTGCCGCGCAGTCAAGTGCAAGGGAAACGTCTTTGCCCGGTTTATATCCTGCTTTTTCAATTGCCTGAATGATCAAGTTGAGGGCTTCTTCATTTGACTGCAGGTTTGGTGCAAAGCCGCCTTCATCACCGACAGAGGTTGATAACCCTTTGGATTTTAAGATCGATTTCAGGTTATGGAATACTTCGACTGCAACGCGCAATGCCTCAGAAAAACTCGGCGCGCCTATAGGCATGATCATGAATTCCTGAAGGTCAAGGTTATTATCTGCGTGCATCCCGCCGTTTAAAATGTTCATTAAAGGAATAGGAAGAACGTTCGCTTTTGAGCCGCCAAGAAATTTATATAAAGATTGTTTTTTTGCGATACTTGCTGCTTTTGCCACTGCCAGGGAAACTCCCAGAATAGCATTTGCCCCCAGGTTGCCTTTGTTTTCGGTGCCGTCTAATTTGATGAGTAAAGAATCGGTTTCTTTAAAATCAGGGCTTAAACCCTTTATTGCAGAGGCAATTACGGTATTAACGTTATTGACTGCTTTGGTGACGCCTTTACCTAAGTATTTTGTTTTATCCCCATCCCTGAGCTCTAATGCTTCATTATCTCCGGTTGATGCCCCTGAAGGGACCGCTGCCCTGCCAAGGACTCCGTTATCCAGGATAATGTCCACTTCTACCGTGGGATTACCGCGTGAATCTATGATCTGCCGACCTCTGATTTTTTTGATTTTTGCCATCGTTACCTTCTCCTTTTATCGAATAAACCTTAGGTATCGTAGGGATACGTATATACTTCTTTTAACAGAAAAAAGATTATAACATGCAAAATGTGCATGGTCAAGAAAATAAAATTTGACTTATGAATGCTCTTGTGATATCTTATTTCTCTGAAGGGAGTTACTATGAATTGGAAAAAGATTAAATTTTATTTCAAGCTTTATTGGCTGCGGGGAGTTGTCGCGATATTCATCACTATCATATTCATCATTTTGTGCATGATTATTGTCAGCGGGTTACGTGAATGGCGTACTGCCGACCCCTATCTTCGCCAGTCACAGCTGGCAACCGCTCCGCTTCAGATGTTTATCTGGGGAGTCATGGGTATTGTCCAGGGCGCGGTCTATGTTTTCATGATGTACTGGATGTTTTATAAAAAAGGCGGGCAGTCATTTACCCATGTTTCCAAGAAATCGACTTCGGGCGCAAGCATCGGGATCCATTGGGATGATGTTATCGGGATGGATGAAGCGAAACAGGAAGCTTTGGAAGTGGTTAAGCTTATCCTTGATCGCGCTCAATTGCAGCGTATCGGTGGGAAAATTTTGCGCGGGATCCTTATGCTGGGGCCTCCGGGCTGCGGCAAAACCTATCTTGCTAAAGCTATCGCAACTGAGGCAAAAATTCCGTTTATTGCCATGTCAGGTTCAGAATTTGTCGAGATGTTTGTTGGCGTAGGAGCCGGGCGTATCAGAAGCCTTTTTCAGAGAGCGCGGCAATTAGCTTCGCTTGAGGGAGGCTGTATTATTTTTATCGATGAGGTAGATGCTGTTGGCGCTCAGCGGTCAAGTGACACCGGTTTTGGCGGCCAAACAGAAACTAATACGACCTTGAACCAGCTGTTGGTTGAAATGGACGGATTGAAAGAAAAAGATACCAATGTGGTTGTTATCGGCGCCACGAACATGTCGGAGCGTTTTCTTGATTCCGCGCTGTTGCGTCCAGGCAGGTTTGACCGTAAGATTTATGTTGATAAGCCAAACCTCGACGACCGCCAAAAGCTATTTAGTTATTACCTCAAGAGCGTGCAATATGATGTTAATAGCGTCAAGATTGACCGCCTGGCGCGGATTACCGTTGGGCAAACCCCTGCTGATATATCGAATATTGTCCGTGAAGCCGCTTTGATCTCCGTCAGACATGATAAAGCGTTAATATCTATGAAGGAGATCGATGAAGCCCGGGAACGTATCGCCTTAGGTATTAAACGGCGGATTAAAGTACGTGTTGAAGAAAAATGGCAGACAGCCTATCACGAGGCCGGCCACGCAGTGATTACGTATCTTTTAGTCCCCACACAGGATGTCTTTAAGATCACTATAACCCCGCGCGGCCATACAGGCGGGGTTACGTGGACACCGGAAAATGAAGAAATTTTTATCCGTGATAAAAATAAACTTTTAAGCGAGATTAAAACCTGCGTGGGATCCTATGCCGCTGAAAAGTTGAAATTAGGCACGACTACTGCGGGCGTCGATACAGATTTTCGTGAAGCCATGTTTATCGCTCATAATATGGTCTGGCGCTGGGGTATGGGTAAGTCCGGGATCATTGGGAATTTTTACGGTATTGACGGAGACTGGTTCATATCGAGTGAAATGAAGCTGCGGCTGGATAATGATGTTCAGGAAATATTACAAAGTTGTTTAAAAGAAGTCGAAGTACTCCTGACAAAAGAAGTGCTTCTTTTAGAGCGTTTAGCGAAAGAATTAGTTGCAAAGGAAGAGCTTAATTATGATGAAATCGAGGCTATTTTTAACGAATTTGGCAAGAAAAGGCCTTAACCTCTTCATCATATCGATTTTTCTCTGCGGCTGTTCTTCCCCCGTTGTCACCCCTGTTTACGATGATATCGTTTCTGCGATAACCACACTTGCCCTTAATGAATATAAGATCGAAATAAAGCTAACGCAGGTCGGCTCGACGTTATGGATTTATATGCCGGTAGAAAATATCTTTGAAAAAGCAGAAAAGCCGGATAAATACACGGAAAAATTTGAGATCTTAAATAATCATAATGAATTCATGGGTAGTACCTTAAAGCTTGAGTATCAGATTAAACTTAAGAAAGAAGAAGAGAAAACCCAGGAATATAAATATAAAAAAGATATTTTAGAGAAAATGAACAATCTTTGGATGGTATTACGCCGGGTCCTCTTTAGCATGGATCGCAGCCGGCAGGAAGAGCCGCAGTTTTTTTGTATTGTTACCGCGGATATAAAAAATGGGATTGAGATGCGCGAGACTTTTTATTATTTGGATTTAAAGAAAGTATCATATGGTTTTATTTCCTGGGGAGAATACCAGCACCGGGTCATCCAGAATACGGGGATAGCCCCCGAAGCAGTAGGAGATAAAAAGGGGAAATATGTGCGGTATCAGAAGATCACGTTAGATGAATTTATCGCCGGCCAGATCGAACATCGTATCAGGCTTAAATTCCAGAAACCAGAAGTCGACAAAAATGTCGATATCGATAAAGAAATAATGGATATAGCAGTCGCGACGGTTAAGATCTATAATTTCCGCGATTTTTCGACAGTAGAGTTTAATAATCAAGTAACCAATAAGCGTGTTATTCTTAATAAAACGGCAGTCTGGTCGCGGGGTAGTAACTAAGGGGTCTTAACTTTCCTTCCTGAAAGTTTTAATTTTCCTTTAAGTAATAATTGAATAGCATGAGGGTAGAGGGAATGCTCAAGGGTATGTATTTTATCCTCTAAGGATTCCAGCGTATCCTTTGAACTGATCGCTACCGGTGTTTGGAGGATGATCGGCCCGTGGTCTATTTTTTCATCTACAAAATGTATCGTCACGCCAGTGAGTTTGACCCCATAATGAAAAGCTTCTTTAATAGCATGTGCTCCTTTAAAGGCAGGCAAGAGTGAGGGGTGGATATTGATGATGCGGTTTTTATAACGGCGTACAAAGTCAGGGCTTAAGATACGCATAAAGCCCGCCAGGACGATCAAATCGACATCCTCTTCTTTTAAGCCCCGGATAATTTCTGCTTCAAAGTCTTTTTTTGTCGCAAAGTCTTTTCGCACTGCTCGTATAATTCTGACCCCGGCGCGGTTGGCTTTTTTAATGACGGGCGCTTGCGGATTATCGCATACGAGTAACGCGATGCGGGCCTGGAGTAGTTTCCGAGAAACTGCTGCGACAATCGCAGAAAAATTTGTCCCTTTTCCCGAAGCAAAGATCGCGATATTTTTTATCATTTTGTGCTTGTCTTTTTTAGCGGTAATTGCCGCATCTTGATAGTTTTGGCAGGACAAGTTTTTACGCACGCCCCGCAGGACGTGCATTTGGTATAGTCGATAACCGCAAGGTTATTCGTGACATGGATAGCATCAAATTTACAGGCTTTCTCGCAGATCTTACAGGCTATACAGCCGACAGGGCAGACGGCCTTTGTGTCTTTGCCCGTATCGTGCGAGCTGCAGGCTACCGCAACAATGCTTGCAACGGGGGTAAGAATGAACAATTTCTTAGGGCAGATAGTAACGCATTTTCCGCAAGCCGTACATTTTTTCTCATTTACCAGAGGTAAGCTTTCTTCATTCATGGTAATGGCCCCGAAGGGGCAGACTTTGACACAACTTGCATAGCCGATACAGCCGTACGCGCAGGCCTTGGGGCCTCCTAAGACCGCGTTTGCGGCAATGCAATCCTTGATCCCTGAATAGAGCAGTTTATTTGTAACGCGTTTACTGCCGCCGTGACAAAGTAAAACCGCTATTTTCTTGATTTTGGTTTTTGCTTCTGCCCCGAGAATGCTGGCGATTTCTTTACGCGATCCTTCTTCAGAGACCGCGCATTTATCGACGGTACAAGTGCCCTGGATCAAGCCTTCGGCAAACCCCATGCATCCGGGCATCCCGCATGCCCCGCAGTTGGCTCCCGGAAGCTGGGCATAAATTTTTTCCAGACGTGGGTCGCTTACCACGCAGAATTTCTTGGAAGCTACCGCCAGTCCAACACCAAAAATGATGCCTAAACCCGTTAAACTTAAAATGGGAACGAGGAGGTTCATTGTTATAAACGAAAACCGTTAAAGCCCATGAATGCCAGGCTCATGAGAGAGGCAATAATGAAAGCCAACGGGACATCTTTTATGCTTTTGGGAACGTTGGTCAATTCTAAACGTTCCCGTATTCCTGACATTAAAAGCATTGCTAATAAGTAGCCAATGCCGGCAAAGAAGCCTTGAGCTGTGCTCATGAGAAAGCCGCCGGCAATGGTATGGTTGTTCGGGAAAAATGTTTCTGAGTTTAAAACAGCGACTCCTAATACCGCGCAGTTTACCGTGATCAAGGGCAGATAGATCCCAAAGACGCGGTAAAGTCCGGGTGAGGTTTTACGTACTACCATTTCCACAAATTGGACAAAGCTGGCAATAACCAAAATAAAAGAAATCGTGCGCAGATACGTCATATTAAACGGGATTAAGAGAAACCGGTATATTAACCAGGTAATGATGCTCGACATTGTAGTAACAAAGGTAACTGCCAGGCCCATGGAGACCGCGGGTTTTGTTTCTTTTGATACGCCGATAAAGGAGCATAGCCCTAAGAATTTAGAAAGAATAAAGTTGTTGATAAAGACCATGGAGATCATAATCGCCATGAATTTACTTACATCCATCACAACCCGCCTTTGTTATTTCTTTGTTTGTCTTCTGTTTGATATGGAAATAATTTACTATTCCAATTAACAGTCCCATTGTTAATAATGCCCCCGGCGCTAAGATCATCATAGTCACGGGCGCAAATCCTTTGATGAGGGTTGCCCCCAGAAGTGTGCCTGCTCCGAGAAATTCCCTGATCGAGGCGATAATGACCAGGGCTATGGTAAACCCGACTCCCATTCCCAGCGCGTCAAAAACCGAACTGACCACCGAATTCTTGCAGGCAAAAGCTTCAGCCCTGCCTAAAACGATGCAATTGACGACGATCAGAGGCACAAAGATGCCTAATGATGCGTTGAGCGCAGGGAAATACGCTTTCATTACCAGTTCGTTGATCGTGACAAAAGTAGCGATGATCACAATAAAGCAGGGAATGCGGATCTCATTCGGGATTAATTTACGCACCGCAGCAATAATAATATTAGAACCTAATAAAACAAAAGTAGCGGCTAGCCCCATCCCGATCGCATTTGCGACTGAAGTTGAAACTGCCAATGTCGGGCATAATCCCAGGACTAAACCGAACGTGGGATTTTCAATGGTGATCCCTTTGGTAAATTCTTTGATTAATTGCTTCATATTTTCTTACGCTGTTTTCAATTTGGTCCCGTATTTACGCGGCCGCAGATAACGGTCAATAAGTGGTGCAAAGGCATTCATGATCAGGATAGAATATGATACTCCTTCAGGATAACCGCCAAACCTGCGAATAATAAACGCTATTATCCCGCAGGATATCCCGAATACTAATTGTCCTTTTTTCGTTATCGGAGTTGTTACATAATCAGTAGCCATAAAGAAAGCGCCTAAAACCACTCCTCCTGATAGAATGCTGAATAAAAAATCTCCTTTAAAGAGCCCTGAAGTTCCGAATATCCAGCTTAATCCTCCTAAGGTGAGGATGAATCCCGCAGGCGTTTGCCACCAGATGTAACTTTTCCATAATAAATACGCCGCTCCAAGTAAAAGGGCAATAATGCAGACTTCACCGATACAACCGCCGCGTTTTCCAATAAACATATCCCAGTAGGATATTCCCAGTTGTGTTATATCATGGAATTTTCCTTCTTTCAAAAGCATAAGCGGTGTAGCTTGAGTAATTGCGTCAGGGTTCAAGGGGCTGACAAATTCAGTCATTTGTTTTGGCCATGATGCCAGTAAGAATGCGCGCGCAGCCAATGCGGGATTAAAAATATTAGCTCCTAATCCGCCAAATACTTGTTTGGCGATTGCGATGGCAAAGATGCCTCCTACCAGCGGTACCCAGAAAGGGACGCGTGAAGAAAGATTATATGCCAGGAGGATCCCGGTGAGAGCTGCAGAGCCATCAAGCGTGCTGATTTTCTTGTGGTTAAGTTTCTGGATCACTGCTTCTGTAATAACGCAACTGAGTATAGAAATAATGATGACTTTGAGCGCGGGCAAGCCAAAGAAGTATATTCCGGCAATGCCCGCAGGTACCAGTGCCAGGAATACCGACCACATGGTTTTAGAAACTGTTTCCTGGCTGTGGATATGCGGTGAAGTAAAGACGTGTAGTTGGTTGATGGCTTCTGTTGTGTTTTCTTGAGCAGGTTTATCGGGCACTCTTTATTTCTCCTGATAATTGTCCGTTTAGTTCGGATAGTTTGTTTTTTATGGAGTTCATGACGCCTCCGGAAGATATCGTTGCTCCGGTTATAGCCTGGATTTGGTCGAAAGTAACCAGAGTCTTTCCTTTAAATTGCCCTTTAAATGCCGGTTCTGTAATTCGCGCCCCTAATCCGGGGGTTTCATTTTGAGATAGTATTTTAATGTTGGTTATTTCCAGGGTAAGATTCAATCCTGTCAAAGCTTCGATGGTTGAAGAATAGCCTTTGGTTTGCGTTTTGATCACAAAACCGATGAGTTTGTTTGAGGAATCATAAGCGTTATAATAATCAGTTATTTCCCCTTGTGTGTGCGGTTTGAAGGTAGCGGCAGCAGGCAGCACTTCTTGTAACCCGGTCTTTTCCTCCAGCACTTTTTGTGCCTCAATCTTGGGAGTAGTAACGCCGTTTACGACCGCTAATACTCCACTGGCTAAAAAACAGATAAATCCCAAAATAAACCCGAATTTTATCATTTCTTTCATTTGGGTATCCTTATTTTAGAAGTTTTAATCGTTTGCACGATATTTCTTTTTTGCGGGCAGACATAATTACAGAGCCCGCATTCCATGCAGTCAAGGCAGCCGTAGCTTTTTGCCAAGTCCCATTTTTCTTTCTCCCCAGCCATGCTCATTAAGCAGGGCATTAATCCTAACGGGCAATATTCTACGCAGCGGCCGCAGCGGATACAGGTATTCTCTTGTGATTCCTTGACTTGCGCTTCTGATAAAAGAAGGATGCCGTTGGTATTCTTAATGACCGGGACATCCTGGCTATATTGGGCAATTCCCATCATGGGCCCGCCGAAAATAATTTGTTTAGGTGTTTTTGTAAGCGGTCCGCATTGCGCGATCAAGTCTTTGATCGGTGTGCCTAATCGGGCCAGGAGATTCCCGGGGTTCTTCAGGCAGTCGCCGCTTATGGTTATGACTCGTTCATATAACGTTTTCCTTAAATATAGCGCTTCATAGATGGCGTAGGAAGTCGCGACATTTTGCACTACAACTCCGATATCAAAAGGGAATTTCCCTTCCGGCACTTGTCGTTTCAAGACGCTTTGAATGAGTTGTTTTTCTCCTCCTTGCGGATATTGAGATTTTAAAATATACAGCTTATAGCCTGAATTGCCAAGGAGCTCTTTAAATATTTTTATGGCCTGGGGTTTATTGGTTTCAATAGCAATATAAACATGCTTGGCTCCAAGGCATTTTTCAATTAATTGAATACCTAAAATAATTTCTTTTGTTTTTTCTACCATTAACCGGTCGTCGCTGGTTAAGTATGGCTCGCATTCCGCGCCGTTAATGATCAGGCTGTCGATAGGCTTGGGGGGTGTCAATTTGATATGGGTGGGAAAACTCGCTCCGCCTAACCCGACGATCCCCGCAGCGAACACCTCCGCCCTGATCTGTCCCGGGGTTAAGGTATCAATTTCATTGCGCGGCCTGGGCGTTTGAGTTGCGATTGTTTTGTCTGCCAGGTCGCTTTCAATAACGATAGCAGGGCAACGGCCTAAAAGCGGATGCGGCCAGTCTTTGATCGCTGCGACCTTCCCTGATAGAGATGCGTGTATGGGCGCGTATACGCCGGCATTTGCTGCGGCGATCCGTTGGCCTTTTAACACCATGTCTCCCACTGCTACTTCCGCAGAGCAGATCTTTCCCAAGTGCTGGCTGAGCGGCAAGTAGACGCGCGCGGGCAGGGAGGATGCTTGTATCGTTTTATGTTCGGTTTGAGATTTATGTTCAGCTAATTTAATCATGCTATTCTTTCGTAATGCTTACGATTGAGTATTATATCATATAATCCCTTTTTAGGAAATACCATTGAGCCAGGGGATTTTCCGGTCAAGAATGAGATTGATTATTCCAATGATACTAATGACGCTGCCTACAAAGATAAGAATAAATAAGGGGGGGATCTTTTCCGCAAGGATACTGCTTAAAAACATGAACAATAAGAATCCCAGGTGCATGATGATCTCGAGAGAACTGAAGATCTTTCCCAGCATATGGTTTTGGCTTACTTTATGAATAATGGTGTTTGTGGCGATCATGATCGGAGCAATGGTAAGCCCTAAAGCCAATGCAAGCGTTGCGGCGACAGAGAAGAAGGGGTAGCGGTTGATCCCTATGGCAAAGAGCACGACCATAATCCCGCTTAAGATCAAAGCGGAGAATATTGTTTTATAATGAGATATTTTCTGGCCGAAACGGCCGTAGGCCAGGGAGCCAAGGAATAATCCGATACCCAGGAACATGATCAAAAGGCCCAGATCTTTTGTCGCTGAATGCAGTGTTTTCTGGACAAATACGATGATGACGACATATACCGCTCCCAGGGCTGCCCATAAAACAAACATGATCCCCGCGGTGAATCGGATATCCTTTTCCTTAATAAAATAGAGGATGCCGTCTTTTATTTCATGTAATACCGATTTTCTGATAATCAGCAGAGGAGGGGCGTCTGTTTTTCTGGGAACAGGCGTGGCGCTATGTTTTTTCACAATGGCAAAGATTAAGAGCCCTGAGATCAAGAAACTCAGCGAATCTAAATAAAAACCGCTTTTCGCTCCCAGCCATTCAACAATGATCCCGCTGACCCCGAATCCCAGGATCGCCGCGATCATTCCGGTTGTACTG
Source organism: Candidatus Omnitrophota bacterium (assembly GCA_041662125.1). Taxonomy (GTDB): domain Bacteria; phylum Omnitrophota; class Gorgyraeia; order Gygaellales; family Profunditerraquicolaceae; genus JBAZTA01. The sequence goes on from JBAZTA010000007.1 coordinate 63,987, forward strand.
ATCAGAGAGTTGGCGATTAAAAGGTCTTTTTCTTCTACTACCTCCGGGATGATCGATAATTTCGCCGGCACAAAAAAGCGCCCTACGGAGAAGACGATAAATATAATACAGTAGATCCAGGTTAAATTCTTACTATAAAAGAGGCATGTGGGGATAGTTAATACTAATGCCGCCCGTATAAAATCACAAAAATACATAGTTTTGCGCCTGTCCCAGCGGTCTACATATACTCCGGCAAGCGGGCCGATTAAGAAAACCGGGAGAATAGTAAAAGAGAGGGTTTTGGCTATTTCCAAAGAGGAGCCGGGAGCCCGTAAATAGACAAAGGCGATTAATGCCATTTGGTCAAGCCTGTCGCCTAATTGTGAGATGATTTGTCCCAGCCACAAAAGAAAGAAATTGCGATTACCTAATATGTGGGTAAATTTTGACATTATACGTGTGCAAGAGTAGAAAAAAAGCTGGCGAGAGGAATTGAACCTCCGACCCGCGCTTTACGAAAGCGCTGCTCTGCCAACTGAGCTACGCCAGCGATTTTAATAATTATACCAATTTTTTTACAATAGTCAATTTAATTGCACCTCGGCATATCGCTCCAGCCGGTTATTGCGCTTCTGAATCAGCCATCTGCAAAAAAATCAATAGCTTACGTATTAAAAACACTTGACTTAAGGCGCTATTGGTAGTATAAATAAATCCAATAATAATTTTTTTCTAGAGCCACGGGGAAAGGCATTGACATGAAGTTCACCAATTTTCAGAAAGAGGAATTTTCGGAAAAAGAAAAACGAAATATTGACATTTTTGAAATCCTGCGCAGGCTCGGCCCCATCAGCCGGCCGGAAATTTCTAAAGAGATCGGCATAAACGTAGTAACCATATCTAATTACATCGATGAATTTATAAAATATAATCTCGTGTATGAAAAAGAATTAGACCGTTCTGAAGGCGGCAGGCGCCCGACACTCCTGGACTTGAACCCTCAAGGCGGCTACGTCATTGGCGTAGGCTTGAATCTTATGAATATTGTCGGCGTCTTGATAGACTTAAAAGGCAATATTATTACTAAGACGCAGATCGCCCGCCCCCGGCCGTCGGTAAAAGAGATCACGGAATGCCTCTTGCAGATCATTCGCGAGATCATCAGGCGTTCTAAAGAATATACCTCGCAGATCAAGGGGATCGGTATTGGTATCGCCGGGTTGATCAATAAAAAAGACGGCTCGATCCATTGGCCGCAAAAAATGGACCATTATTATACGTACGCGTCGGTAGACCTGCCGTTAAAAGATTTAATTGAGAGGGAGTTTAATCTCCCTGCGATGATAGAGAATGACGCTACCGGCGCCTGTTTTGGAGAATATTGGCTGGGTTCGGGTTTTGGCCTGAAGAATGTCGTTTATATGTTTTCAGGTGTTGGCTGCGGGATGATGGTAAACGGTGAGATTTACCGGGGTACCCAGGGGTACGCAGGAGAGGTATCCATTTATAATTATAAGGAACAGGATGCGTTTAATTGCAGTGTAGGCAATAGTTGTTTCATGAAGCGTTGGGAAATAGACCTGGGTATTGTTGAAGATGTAAAATCTTTGCTGAATAAAGACAAACAGGGAGCTGAGAAGTTTTTGAAATTGACTTCAGCTACTGTTGATAATGTCGACTTAAAAAGCGTTTTTATCGCTGCCCGGGCTAAAGATCCGATTGCAGTTTCTGCTTTGGACCTGGCGGCAAAACGCCTCGGGATCAAAATTGCCTCTATTGTTAATTTTCTTAATCCTGAGATGGTTGTTATTGGCGGCGGTTTAGAAGACGCGGGGGACGACTTTCTTAATAAAGTTACTTCAACGGTTAAAGAATGGGCGTTCAGGGAGATTGTTGAAGATTTGAAAATCGTTTATTCACAATTGCGGGAAAACGCAGTTGCTTTAGGTGCGGCAAGCTTAGTTATGCAGCGGGTGTTTGCGAAATTATAAAGATCGATATTAGGCGATATCCTCGGCCTTAAAAGCAGTTCGACTCATATAGAGTAAAGAAAACAGAAGCTTTCGGTTTTATTTATTTTAATAAGGAGGAATGAATGCTGCAAAAAACAAAAGTGATACTTATTGCTCTCGCAGCTTTTTTGGTGATAAGTGTTTTTATGAATTTGCAAACAATCCGTTCGCAAAAAATCACTGAAGATGAACTTACTGGCGCCAAGAAAGAAAATGCAGCATTAAATAAACAGGTTGATGATTTGGCCCAAAAGAGCAGCAGTTTTGAAAAACAGGTTGGGTCCTTGCGGGAAGACATCAGAAAGATCTCTCTTGAAAAAGATTCGGTCAATGAAAAATACAAGATGCTTGTGCAGGAAAAAGATGATTTGGTAAAGCAATTAAAGGCAAAAGCTGTCGCTGAAAAAGCGCAAACCCAGAAACAGGAGTCTCCCCAGCAGTCGTCTGCTACGGGGGTTGGAGATACCTATTGGGCGGGTATTTTAAAGGAGAAGGCTACGATAGTATTGCAGCTTGAGACTGTGCGGTCTGAGTTGCGAAAAGCCCAGATCAACAACGAACAGCTGCGCCGGGAAAGAAACAATATAGATTTTGATGTCAAGGACCTGAACCGCAAAAATCAGGAATTAAAACAGCAGGCTGAATATAATCAAAAAGTAACGGATACGTTAAGCCAGGAAATGGTGCGGGAAAAGAACGAAAAAATGATCATAGAAAATGATGCTAAGGTTATTAAAAGCGAAAATGCCGCTTTGCGCAGGCAGTTAAAAGCGCTCACTGACCATAAGATTGGGCTGGAAAGAAAAGTCACTGAGCTTCAGGAAAAAAGCAGTATGTTGCAGAATGATTATAATAAGCTGGAAAGCGACGTAAAGGATAAATTAAGCCAGATCGATGTGGTAAAAGAACAATTAGGGATAGGCGCTCAAGCAGCAGGGTCAATGGAAAACCAGAATATCGTTAAAGAAACAAAAGATTCAGTGGAATTGCCTCCGATAGTTGTGCGGCCTCAATCGGCGCTGGAGTCAATGCCTTCTGGCGGCACTGTTTTCCAAAAAGGTGAAGTCTTGCTGGTGAATAGGGAAAATAATTTTGTCATTGTTAATTTGGGAGAGGATACCGGGATCAAGGTGGGCGATGTCTTGACCGTGTATCGGGATGACGGCGCGATTGCTATGCTTGAAGCCATCCAAATACGCAAGAATTTCTCCGCTTGTGATATAAAGAAAGAAGATTCATCGGTTAAAGTAGGCGATAGGGTTAAGTAGTCCTTTTATTCCCAGAGTTAGGTTTTCATATACATGGTACGCGAAAAAAAAGAACCCTCTTCTAATCAAGCTGCTTCCATCACTGATGTCGCGCGGGCTGCAGGAGTATCGATCAGTACTGTCTCCCGGGTGATCAATAACGACCCCGGCGTCAAAGAAAAAAACCGTATCAAAGTTAAAGAAGCCGTTAAGAAATTTAAATTTCAGCCTTCAGTCTACGCGCAACGGCTGGCCTCAGGCAAAAGTAATGTTGTTGCCTTGGTTATGCCCCGCTATGAAGGCATCTTTTATTCGTTCTATGCTTTGGAATTGATCCGCGGTATTGGTACACTCTGCAGTATATTAAAACTGGATCTTTTATTGCATTTGACTGACGCGCGTTCCTCCCTGAACCTGAAAGGTATCGGCGGAGTGATCTTTGCCGATGTGATCGGAAACCGCCATCAATTAGAAGAAGCAATTAATGCCTCTATTTCGTCTATCGTTATCAATAACCGCGTTGAAGATTTGGAAGTGGACAGTATTTCTGTTGATAATGTGAAAGGGGCAGAGGATGCTGTTGACTATCTGGTAGGCTTAGGCCATCGTAAGATCGCGCATATCAGCGGAGATCTGATCACGCAAGCCGCCGTCCAGCGGCTTGAAGGGTATAAACGGTCGCTTAAGAAGAATGATATCGTTTTTAACGAAAGCTATTGTATTAAAACCGACTATTCCCGCGGGCAGGCGCGCCTGGCGGCGGAAAAACTGCTTAAAATGGATCAGCCTCCGACCGCGATCTTTATCGCGTCGGACTCCATGGCCCTTGAAGTAATGACCGTCGTTAAAGAAGCGGGTAAACATGTGCCTGCTGATGTATCGATCGTTGGCTTTGACGATAACCCTTCCGGGCTTTATGGGCCGGTTGCGTTAACTACCGTAAGGCAGCCTTTGATCAAGATGGCCGAAGAAAGTGTTAAACGGCTTGCTCAGATCATGTCGAAAAAGAAAACTAAAATAGAAAAGCTTGTTCTTCCCGCGGAATTGGTGATCAGGGATTCCTGCCAGCCGCCTTAGTTCCTCGTAACTTGAGTCATTCGGTTTATAATCGCGCAACGAATAATGCAAAATATGGTAATTTAATACTATCTGTTGTGCCTTCTCGTTAGTTGTATACTATATATTGTATCTTTTCTCTTGACAAGAAATACGCGGGTGTTATACTGATTTTTACAGGGCACGGAATTATTTAATAATCGTGAGAGGTAGGAAAAAATTTCCTATTAAAACCGGAGGGAGCATGGGGATAAAACTTTCTGAGAATGCCTTAAAGGTATTAGAAAGAAGATATCTGAAAAGAGACCCGTCAGGAAAAGTTGTTGAAACTCCAGAGGAAATGTTTCACCGCGTGGCAAAGGCGATCGCTTTGGCTGATAAGGATTATGGCCAGGACGAGAAAGAAATCGTCAAATTAGAGGATGATTTCTATCGGATCATGTCTTCTTTAGAATTTGTGCCGAATTCTCCTTGTCTTATGAATGCCGGCAAGGAGTTGGGCCAGCTGAGCGCTTGTTTTACGCTTCCTATTGAGGATGCGATGGAGTCGATCTTTGAAACGCTTAAGTCCACCAGCCTTATCCATAAATCAGGCGGGGGAACCGGTTTTTCTTTTTCCCGCCTTCGCCCTAAAAACGCCGTGGTAAAAACAACCGGAGGTGTTGCTTCAGGCCCGATATCATTTATGAAAGTTTATGATGCGGCGACTGAAGCAGTAAAGCAGGGGGGCACGCGCCGGGGAGCTAATATGGGTATTTTACGGGTCGACCATCCTGATATCTTAGAGTTTATAACCTGTAAAGAAAACAACAAGCTCATTACAAATTTTAATATTTCCGTCGCTATCACTGACGAATTTATGGAGAGCCTGGAGGCCGGCAAGTCCTATGACCTCATGGATCCTCATACCAATAAACCGGTTCAGAAGATAAGCGCCAAAGAGGTATTTGATTTAATCGTAAAACAGGCGCATAAGAACGGGGAACCGGGCGTTATTTTTATCGACCGTATTAATGAATATAATCCGACGCCGAAATTGGGAATGATCGAAAGTACTAATCCCTGCGGTGAACAACCGCTCCTGCCGTATGAAAGCTGTGATTTAGGGTCTCTTAATTTGGACCGCATGTATAAAAAGAAAAATGCCGGTTATGAGGTTGATTGGGATAAATTAAGAGAAATCACCCGGCTTGCGGTGTGTTTCCTTGATAATCTTATCGATGTCAATAAGTTCCCCTTGCCGCAGATCGAGAAAGCGACTAAATTGACGCGTAAGATCGGTTTAGGGGTTATGGGATGGGCAAGCCTGCTTATCCGCCTGGGTATACCGTATAATAGCGATGAAGCAGTCCTCTTGGCTGAAAAGTTAATGGCATTCATTCTTGATGAGTCAGTTAAGAAATCACAAGAGTTAGCCCGTGAAAAAGGCGTTTTTCCCGCATATAAAGGAAGTACGTGGGAAAAAGAAGGTGTTTCTATCCGCAACGCAACCCTAACTACTATTGCTCCGACGGGAACTATTAGTATTATCGCCGGGCCTTGTTCATCAGGAGTCGAGCCGCTTTTTGCGATCGTGTATTACCGTAATGTCATGGATAATGATAAGCTGGTTGAAGTAGAGCCTTTGTTTGAGGCAGTGGCTCGTCAACGAGGGTTTTATAGCCGGGAATTAATGGAAAAGATCGCTGAAACCGGCTCTCTGCATAATATCGAAGGCATCCCGGAAGATGTTAAGAAAATGTTTGTTACCGCACATGATATTGCTCCTGAATGGCATGTCAAGATGCAGGCGGCATTTCAGAAATATACCCATAACGCGGTTTCAAAGACCATCAATTTCCCTCATGAAGCCTGCCTTGATGATGTGCGTAAAGCCTACTTGTTAGCCTATACGTTAGATTGTAAAGGGATCACGGTCTATCGTGATAGAAGCAGGGAAGAACAAGTCCTTAATATTGCATATAAACAGCCTGCGGTAATAGCCCAGGAATCAAAGCTGGAAGTGGGAAAGATTGCCCCTCGGCCCCGTCCTGAGGTGATCACCGGAACGACCACAAAAGTATCTACCGGCTGTGGTAATTTATATGTAACGATCAATATTGATGAAGAAGGAAAGCCTTTTGAGCTTTTTACTCAGATGGGTAAGGCCGGAGGGTGTGCTGCGTCTCAGCTTGAAGCTCTCGGCCGGCTGGTGTCGCTGGCGTTTCGTTCGGGAATAGAGGTTAAATCGATCATTGAGCAGCTGCGGAATATCCGCTGTCCTTCGCCTTCGTGGGAAAAAGGACAGAGGATATTTTCTTGTTCCGACGCTATTGCCCGGGTAGTCGAACGAAGGCTGATTAATGGGCATCTTCATCTCCATGCATCTTCCCTGGAAATCGAAAGCAAGGCTATGAAGCATTCCTATGTTGAAGAATCCAGTACTGATATGAAATCGCGCGGGGATATCGTTGGCGTCTGTCCTGATTGCGGAGGGGCTTTACGCCATGAAGAAGGTTGTGTGAAATGTCAGGCGTGCGGTTTTTCCAAATGTTAAATAAGTTTTGATGTGAAACAAGCGCAAAGGACAAGGATATTGTAAGCCTTGTCCTTTATGCTTTTATTTTAGCCGCACACCTCGCCTTAATTGGAAAGGCAAGTGTCTGCTTTCTGCCGCAGCAAGCGGCACACCCGCGCAATTCCGAATAGCGCGGGGTGTATAACCATTGATAACCTAATACGTATTCCTCGTATGAAAAAAATCATCTACATTATTCTCGACGGTATCGCTGACCAGCCAATAAAAGAATTAGATAATAAAACTCCTCTTGAAGCGGCAGTAACGCCTCAGATGGACCTCCTTGCTCAAAAAGGTGTTACGGGCATGGTTTATCCTATGGGTAAAAATATTGTTCCGCAATCTGATACTGCAGTGATCAGTATTTTAGGCTATGATCATCAGCGCTATTATACCGGCAGAGGCCCTTTGGAAGCTTTCGCGGAAGGTGTGCCGATGAGCGCGGGAAATTTAGCCTTGCGGGCGACTTTTGCCTGTGTTGAACCGGATGGCCAGACCTTAAAAGACCGCAGGGCCGGAAGGAATCTGACGGTTAATGAAGCTGCCGCGCTTGCGCAGGAAATCAATGTTAAAGTTTCCTTATCGAACGCGACATTCGAATTTAAGCATACGGTCGGCCATTGGGGCGTCTTGGTCGTTCGCGGAATGCATGCAAAGTTGTCAGGATGGATCACAAATACCGATCCTGCCTATGAACGCGTGGGAAGTTTTAGCCGTCCCCGGGAAAAAGCGCTCTCTGTGATACCTCAAGCTGTTCCCATGGCAGGGCATGAGGATTCACTTGAAGCGCAAGAAGCAGCAAACCTTTTAAATGAATTTACGCAGAAATCACAGAAGGTCTTGAATGAATCAGTGATCAACAAAAAAAGGATCAGTGAGAATAAAATGCCTGCGAATATTATTTTATCCCGTGACGCAGGAGATGCCCTTCCGCAGTTCCCCGATATTAATAGTAAGTATAACATGAAGTTTGGTTGTTTTGTTCAAATGCCGGTAGAGCGGGGGATCGCCCTTTTGACCGGCATGGAGATCATCGCAATGCCTTCTTCGACTGGCCATTTAGATGTGGATTATCAGATTTGGGCAAAAATTGCGCGTGATGCGCTTCAGCGTTATGACGGGATCTATATTCATATTAAAGGGCCGGATGAGGCAGGCCACGACGGAGATCATGCAAGGAAAAAGGAAGTCATCGAGTTGATAGATAAATTCTTTTTCGCCAACCTTATCCCTCATCTTAATCTGAAAGATTTCATTGTCGCGGTAACTGCGGATCATGCGACAGTTTGTGCCTGTCGGGCTCATTCAGATGACCCCGTGCCTATTTTAATCGCGGGAGGAAAGCTCAAGCCTGATGGTTCAATGAGTTTTTCTGAGAAGGCTGCTCATCTTGGTTCCCTGGGGGAGATCAAGGGAACGGATATTATTTCCCTCCTGGTGAAGTTTGCCCAAAACTAACAATAGTATGAATGAGGGGAAATTGATGGATAATTACGATAGTATTGTTGTTGGCGCAGGGCATGCTGGTATTGAAGCTGCACTTGCCTGCGCGCGGATGGGGGCAAAGACGCTTATGGTAACTTTGAATGCCCGTACCATCGGCCTTATGAGTTGTAATCCTGCCATTGGCGGCGTGGGAAAAGGACAGTTGGTTAAAGAAATTGACGCCTTAGGTGGTCAGATGGGCAAAGCTGCTGATGCCTGTGGTATCCAATTCAGGGTGCTGAATGCTTCCAAGGGCCCGGCAGTGCAGTCTAGCCGCGCGCAGATCGATATGGACCTTTATAACAGTTACATGTGTTCGGTTGTTAAGAACCAGGAACATCTGCATGTTATAGAAGGTGAGGTCGTCCGTTTATTGATTGAGGGGATGACTGTCAAAGGAGTTTTTCTGGAGCCTCAGGGGCACGTTACTGCGCGGGCAGTTATTATTTGCCCCGGGACGTTCCTTGATGGATTGATCCATGTGGGCTTAACGCATATGCAGGGGGGCAGGATCAATGAAAAGGCAAGCGTTGGTTTAGCAGTACATTTCAAGGAATTAGGGTTTGAGCTTTTACGGTTTAAAACCGGCACTTGTCCTCGCCTGGATAAGCGTTCAATCGATTTCTCAAAGTTGATACTCCAGCATGGGGATGATCCACCGAAACCATTTTCTTTTTCCACCGCATCAATAACGCAAAAACAACTCCCCTGTTATATTACCTATACCAATAAGAAAACCCACAAGATCATCAAGGAAAATTTAGATAAATCTCCCTTATATGCCGGTATTATTAAAGCAACCGGTGTGCGGTATTGCCCTTCGATCGAGGACAAGATCGTTAAGTTCGAGGATAGGGTGCGCCATCAGGTTTTTCTGGAGCCGCAAGGGGTTAAGAGCGAAGCGGTTTATCCTAATGGGTTATCTACCAGTTTGCCGCAGGATGTGCAACTTAAAATCCTGCATTCCATTGAAGGTCTGGAGAAGGCAGAAGTTATACGTTACGGCTATGGGATAGAACATTCGGTAGTTGATGCCACTCAGCTTTATCCGAGCCTGGAGACGAAATTGATCAAGAATCTTTATCTGGCCGGCCAGATAAATGGGACTACCGGTTATGAAGAAGCAGCCGCGCAAGGGTTAATCGCCGGTATAAACGCAGCATTACGGATAAAAGATAAAGAGCCTTTGGTGCTTGACCGTTCAACCAGTTATATCGGCGTATTGCTTGATGATCTCACGACCAAAGGCACTCCAGAGCCGTACCGTATGTTTACCTCCCGTGTTGAATACCGCCTTATTATACGTGAAGATAATGCTGACTTGCGGCTCAGGAAAATCGGTTATCAGGCAGGGTTAGTATCGAAGGATGATTGGCAGAAGGCAGAAGAAAAATCTGAAGCAATTGAGCGGGGGATAAAGATTTTAAAGAGCACCAAACTCAGGCCGTCTACGGAAATTAATGCCTGCCTGGAACGTTTGAGCATACCACCGATCAAGAGAGTATTTACGTTTGAGGAAATGCTCAAGCGGCCGCAAATAGATATTGAGCAGCTCAAAAGCTTATGGTTGGATAAACTAAAAATTCCAGAGAATGCTTTAAAACAAATAGAAATTGAGGTAAAATATAGTGGATTTATAAAGCGGCAGATCTCGGAAGTGGAGAAATTCAAACATTTGGAAAAAGTACGCCTGCCTGATGGCTTAGGTTTCGCGGATATTCCCGGTTTGTCGAGGGAGATAAAAGAAAAACTCAGCAGGTTTAAACCTTTGAATCTTGGGCAGGCATCACGTATTTCAGGAGTAACTCCGGTAGCAATTTCTCTTTTGATGGTCTACTTGAAGAAATTCAGGGAAAAAAACAGGGTATGAATAAAACAAATAATTACTATCCTCAACTTAAAAAATTCTGTTTAGAAAAAGGGCTTGATTTATTCGGCGTTGCCGATATAGAGGCGATGAAACATGAATTTGTCCTTTCTCAAAAAGCAATAAAGGGAATGGATCGAGCGGTTTGTGTGGCGGTCAGGCTCTCTTCCGGAGTCTTGGAAGAAATTGTCGATGCTCCCACGCGGTTGTATTTTCATCACTATCGTTGCGCCAATACTTTTCTTGACCAGGCGGCATTTCAGCTGAGCCAATATATCCAAAGAAAAGGGTATCGGGCTCTGCCGATCCCTGCTTCACAAATAGTCGATTGGCAAAAACAAACAGCGCATCTTTCGCATAAGAAAGTTGCGTTGTTGGCAGGTTTGGGCTGGTTGGGCAGAAATAACCTGGTAGTTAACAAAAAACTGGGGGCGCAATTCCGGCTGGCAACCATTTTGACTGATATGCCGCTTAAGGCTGATAAGCCATCGGCTGATACTTGTGGAACATGCCGGGTGTGCGTTGCAGCCTGTCCTGCCGGTGCGATCAAAGAAAACGCAATTGATTTTGATCATCAGAGATGCTTTGAGAAATTAAAGGATTTTCAGAAACAGAGATTAGTGGACCAATTTATCTGCGGGGTATGTGTCACAAACTGCAAAGGTAAATAAGCGATGTATTTATTCCTGCTTCTTGAATTCCCGGATATCCCCTTCCTGCGTTTTCTCGGGAAGATCTCCTCGGTAACCGTTCTAAACTTTACATGGATTTAACGTAACCCTCATATGGTATAATATAGAGAATGTATACATAATGTATATAAGAACAAGGAGAAGTATATGTTTAAGAAACTGATATTGGTTGTAGTAATGCTTATGGGAATATCTTCTGCTTTCGCTGCTTCAGGAAAGAATTCGTTACAGGTTAAAGGTTCAGATACGATGGTGAATTTAGGGCAGTCCTGGGCGGAAAAATATATGGAGAAGTGCCCACAACTGTTTATTGCAGTTACCGGAGGAGGCTCAGGTACGGGGTTTGCCAGCCTTATCAGCAATTCATGCGATATCGCCATGAGCTCTCGTAATATTAAGAATAAAGAAATAGAGCTTGCGAACAAAAAAGGGGTTGCTCCGTATGAAATTAAAGCCGCGCTCGATGGTTTAGCAGTGGTAGTAAACCCGCAGAATCCGGTTAGCAAGTTGACTCTTGAGCAACTATCGCAGATTTTCACCGGTAAAATAACTAATTGGAAAGAAGTCGGGGGAGATGATAAGAAGATCGTGATCCTTTCCCGGGAAGTAAATTCAGGCACCCATGTCTATTTCAAAGAACATGTGTTACGTAAGGGCGACTCCGCTTCCAAAGAAGAGTTCGCTCCTTCTGCGCTTATGCTTTCTTCTTCTCAGGCAATTGCCGATGAAATCGCGCAGAATCCTTCGGCAATCGGTTATTATGGTATGGGGTATATTTCTTCAAAACAGAAAACCATTGCGATAGCAAAAGATACATTGGCAGCGTATGTAACTCCCACCATAGAAAACGTGATAACGGGGGCTTACCCTATTTCGCGGCCGTTATTTTTATATACCAATGCCGAGCCTAAGGGTGCGCTTAAGAAATTCATTGATTTTATTCTCTCTCAAGAAGGCCAGGTTATCGTTAAGGAAACTGATTTTGTTCCGGTTCAATGATCATGCGTAAATTCAAAGAATTCATTATTGAAAAGTTGATCTTTTGCTGCGGGACCGCGGTCATCTTTTTTGTGGCTCTTATATTCCTGTTTTTGCTGAAAGAAGGGCTTGCTTTGTTTAAAATAATAAGCGTTCCTTCGTTCCTGTTAGGCAAAAACTGGTACCCTATTTCTGAACCGCCTCAATTAGGGATCTTGCCTTTGATCTTGGGTTCTCTGTATGTTACGTTTGGCGCTGCGATTATTTCCATTCCCATTGGCGTTGCCTGCGCTGTTTATATCGCGGAAGTCGCTCCGAAGAATATTAAAGAGGTATTAAAATCAGGGATTGAACTTTTGGCGGCAATCCCCAGCGTTGTCCTTGGTTTTATCGGTATGGTGACACTGGTCCCCTGGGTTAAACATACGTTTGGTTTACCTACCGGATTGACCGCGGTATCAGGTTCGATCATTCTCGCTTTTATGGCTATGCCGACGATTGTTTCTGTTGCTGAAGATGCGCTTTATTCAGTGCCTCGGGCATATAAAGAAGGGGCGTTGGCGCTGGGAGCTACGCATTGGCAGGCCGTTTACCGCGTCATCCTTCCTGCTGCGTCTTCCGGTATCCTGGCAGCGGTTATGCTCGGGATCGGCAGGGTGATCGGAGAAACAATGGCAGTGATGATGATCACCGGAAATTCTGCGGTTATTCCGTCTTCGATCTTGCAGCCGGTGCGCACCTTGACCGCTACCATTGCCGCGGAGATGGGAGAAGCAGTCGTAGGCAGTGAGCATTATTTCGCTTTATTTGCTATAGGTATTGTATTATTCTTGATCAGTTTCGCGGTCAATGTCACCGCGGATCTGTTCTTACATAAGAAACGATGAAACTAAACTCTCAGCGGACACAAAACATTGCATTTTTCTTTTTGTTCCTGGCTACTTTTTTAGTCGTTTTGCCGGTTGGTTTGATCGTATTGGTTATCATCCAAAAAGGACTGCCGGCGATCAATTGGCAATTCCTTACCGATATCCCGCGGCAGGGGATGCGCGCCGGCGGAATATTCCCTGCTATTGTCGGCACTATATACCTGGTAGCAGGCGCGATTATTTTTGCCCTTCCGATAGGGCTTTTGGCGGCTATCTATTTAAGCGAATATTCCAAAGATACTCTTTTGACCAGGATAATTAAATTGGCAATTGTGAATTTGGCAGGAGTGCCTTCAGTCGTGTATGGGTTATTTGGCCTGGCGCTTTTTGTTATTTTCCTGAAATTCGGGGCATCCATTCTTTCCGGTTCTTTGACGCTGGGGATCATGATCTTGCCGATCATTATTACTACTTCGCGTGAAGCCTTAGAGAGCGTGCCGTATTCGTTTCGCGAGGTTAGCCTTTCTTTGGGGGCAAGTAAATGGCAGACCATTCGCCATATTGTTTTGCCGAACGCTATTCCCGGTATTTTAACGGGAACTATTCTTGGGTTAGGCAGGGCTGCCGGTGAAACAGCTCCTATCCTTTTTACGGTCGCGGCTTTTTATCTGCCGCGCCTGCCGGAGTCGATCTTTGACCAGGCAATGGCATTGCCGTATCATCTTTACGTGATCTCAACGCAGGTGCCTAATGTCGATGAAAAGACCCGCTATGGTACGGCTCTGGTTTTGTTGACCCTGGTATTAGTTATGAATTTAGTAGCTATTATCATACGCTATCAATTCAGGAAGAAAAAGAAATGGTAAAATTCAATATTGAGGGGCTTCATATCTGGTTCGGTGGCGTGCAGGCGCTTAAGAATGTCCGTATGGAGATACAAACCCGGCAGATCTTAAGCGTGATCGGCCCTGCTAACAGCGGAAAGACTACGTTCTTGCGTATGCTTAACCGGCTCAATGAATTGCAATTACATTTTCGCATGGAAGGGATTGTAACGTTGGATAAAAAGGATATTTGGCATATCGAGTTAGAACTTTTACGCAAGAAAGTGGGGATGGTTTTTGCTATGCCAATGCCGTTGCCGTTATCAATCTATGATAACGTGGCATACGGGGCGCGGATGCATAATATACGGGATAAAAAGAAATTAGACAGGATTGTGGAATCGTCGCTGCAACAGGCATATATCTGGGATGAAGTAAAAGACCGGCTTTTTCTTTCAGCATTTAAGTTATCCGGCGGCCAGCAGCAGCGCCTTTGTATCGCGCGCACCCTGGCAGTCGAACCGGAGGTCATTTTATTTGATGAGCCTTGTTCCGGGCTTGACCCGATATCGACAGCGAAAGTAGAAGAAACGATGCTGAAGCTTAAAGAGCAATATACCATTGTTTTGGTGACTAATAATGTGAAACAGGCTGCCCGGGTGGGAGATATGACCGCTTTTTTCCTCTCAGGCGAGCTTATTGAACTAGATAAGACAGATAAGATCTTCACTGCGCCGAAGGATAAGCGGACAGAGGATTATATCATGGGTAAATTCGGATAATATTTTTTGCTATGGTTAAAATAGTTACCAGTAATCTAAATCTGTGGTACAGCGGTTTCCAGGCTTTAAAAAACGTTTGTGTCAGCCTTCAGGAGAAGAAGATCACCGCAATTATTGGCCCGTCAGGTTGCGGGAAGTCGACGCTCTTACGGGTTTTTAACCGGATGAACGACCTTGTAGAAGGTATCAAAATGGGGGGAGAGGTTTTAATTGACGGAAAGAATATTTTAGACCAAAAAATTGATTTAGTTGCGCTGCGCAAGAATGTAGGTATGGTTTTCCAAAGGCCCAATCCTTTTCCTCTGAGCATTTTTGAGAACGTAGTGTTTGGTTTAAGGATACACGGCTTTGCGCAAAGCAAAGAAAACGTGTATAGGGTGGTTGAAGAGAGTTTACGTTCGGTACTTTTGTGGGATGAATTAAAGGACAGGCTGCATGAATCTGCAATGGATCTTTCGCTTGAACAAAAACAGCGGCTTTGTATCGCCCGGCTTATCGCGGTAAAACCCGATATTTTATTAATGGATGAGCCGTGTTCTTCGCTTGATCCACAGGCAACTGCGCGTATTGAAGAATTAATGCGTGAACTTAAAGCTAACTATACGATCGTCATTGTCACGCATAATATGCAGCAGGCAGCGCGTATTTCTGATGATACGGGTTTTATGCTTTTAGGAGAGTTAGTAGAGTTCGGCAAGACTGAAAACGTATTTACCGCTCCGAAGGATAAGCGGACGGAAGACTATATTACGGGCAGATACGGGTAAGAGCGTGTCATGGGTTTCGGGTGATTCGGGGAGCGGTAAAACATTCGTTATTTTAGGCGATTTATGATAAACTATTATATATTCAGGAGGAAGTATGCAGAGACATTTTGATGATGAGTTAAAGGAATTGCTTAAGGATATCTTAAAGATGGCTGCGTTGACGCAGGAATCTATCTTTAAGTCTACAGAAGCATTGAAAAGCCGTGACCGCGCCCAGGCTCAGGAAGTCATTAGCCATGATAATGCCATTGATGAGTTGGAGTTGGCGATTGATGAACGTTGTATTGATTTGATCGCGCGGTATCAGCCGATGGCAGGTGATTTGCGGTTTATTTCTACCGGCATGAAGATCAACGCTGACCTTGAGCGTATCGCTGACCTCTCAGTTGATATCTCTGAGCGGGTGTTAGAATTAGTGGATAAGCCGTTATTGAAACCATTGATTGATATCCCGAAATTATCGGTTATTGCCCAGAATATGGTGCATGATTCGATCGACGCGTTTGTGAATAAGAATGTTGATTTGGCAAAAAAAGTAGTTTTGTCAGACCCGGAAGCGGATAAGCTGCGTAACTTGGTTCAGGATGAATTGATCAATGATTATATGTCGGTTGACCCCAAAACCGCTGACCGAGCGGTTCCCCTTTTACTGATAGCCCGGCATCTTGAGCGTATCTGCGACCATGCAACCAATATCGCCGAAGATGTGGTTTATCTGGTTGAAGCAAGAGTGGTAAAACACCATCCCGAAGCGCTGTAGTAAACGATAGAGTATCTCCTTGACCCTCTTTGGAATTATGCTATGATAATTGTTTAGAAAACTTTTTTGCCAAAACTATCCTATGAAAGAGAGAATCGTTACCTGGATCAAGCAACAAGTGCGCCTCGCGCAGGTAAAAGGCGTTGTGATGGGCTTAAGCGGAGGGATTGATTCCAGTGTAATCGCTGCTTTAGTTAAGCAAGCGGTTGGCGCAAAGCGGCTTTTAGCTTTAATGTTACCCTGCCATAGCCAGAAAGAAGATATGGCTGATGCTCTCTTGGTGGCTCGGCACCTCGGCATTAAGACGAAAGTCATTGATCTATCCGGGTTATACGATATGTTCTTGAAGATCTTGCCGAAAGGCAACAAGCTGGCTTTGGCAAATTTGAAATCCCGGCTGCGTATGGTTGTCCTTTATTATTATGCGAACACCTTAAATTATCTGGTCTGCGGCACGGGTAATAAAAGTGAGCTTATGATCGGGTATTTTACCAAGCATGGCGATGGAGCTACCGATATACTCCCCATCGCTGATTTATTAAAAAAAGATGTCCGCAAGCTTGCGCGCGCATTAGATATCCCTGAGCGGGTGATTACCAAGCCTCCGACTGCCGGCCTCTGGCCCGGCCAGACTGATGAAGGCGAGATGGGAGTCACCTATCCTGAATTGGATGAGATCTTAGAGCGTTTGGAAACAAAACAGAAACCGGTTACTGCAAAGGAAAAAGTCGATAGGATCAAGAAGATGATCGCTCGTTCTGAACATAAGAGGCAGGGGCCGAAGATCTGCTATCGATGAAACGGAGGAAAGTAGTATGGATGAGATATTAGAGATATTAGAAAAAGACGCGCGTTTAACCCCGGCAGAGATCGCGATCATGCTTAAGAAAAAACCGGCTGAAGTTAAAAAAGCGGTTTTAAAATTTGAAAAAGAAGGCATTATCCTGCGGTATAAGGCGGTCATTAATAAAGAATTAGTCAGGGATCCTGATACGACGGTGCGGGCATTGATCGAGGTTGATATTACTCCTCAGAAAGATCTGGGTTTTGATAAGATCGCCGAAAGGATATATTCGTTCCCTGAGGTTTCCAGCTGTTATTTGGTTTCGGGTACCTATGACTTGCTTCTGATCGTCGAAGGAAGAGATATGCACACCGTCTCTAACTTTGTGGCGGAGAAACTGGCACCGATGGAAAATGTGAAAGGCACATCGACTCACTTCTTAATGAAGAAATATAAAGAAGACGGGGTTATTTTAAAACATAAAGAAGAACACAAGCGGATAGCGATATCGTATTAATCATACGGGAAATTGAGAAGAACAATGACCGACAGGATCGCTCATATAGTCAAGGAAATGCAGCCATCAGGAATACGGGCTTTTTTTGACCTCGTGCTGGGGATGAAAGATGTGATCTCTCTTGGCGTGGGTGAGCCGGATTTCGTCACTCCCTGGCCGATACGGGAAGCAGGCATTTATTCCCTTGAGCAGGGGTTTACTTCATATACTTCAAACAAGGGGTTATATAAGCTGCGTTTGGGTATCAGCCGGTATTTAAAGAATAAGTTTGGCCTGGAGTATTGCCCTGATGAAGAGATCTTAATTACGGTTGGGGTAAGCGAGGGGATGGACCTGATTTTGCGCGCGATCACCAACCCCGGGGATAAAATATTGATTCCGATCCCCAGTTATGTTTCTTATGGGCCGATGACTGAGTTGGCAGGCGGTATTCCGGTATATATTGATACTGAAAAACGAAACTTTAAATTAACGCCGGCTGATTTAGAGAAACATATTGACCGAAAGACTAAGGCAATTATTTTTAATTATCCAGGGAATCCGACTGGTGTTTCGTATACACGCAAAGAATTGTCCCAGATCAATAGGATCCTTTTAAAGCATAATGTCTTGTGCATATCAGATGAAATATATGGGGATTTGACCTATGATTTTGAGCATACGCCTTTTGCGACGCTCCCCCGCGCGAAAGATAATACGGTTTATCTCGACGGATTCTCTAAAAGCTACGCGATGACCGGTTGGAGGGTTGGCTTTGCCTGCGGCCCGAAAGAGATTATTGCCGCAATGACTAAGATACATCAATATACGATCATGTGTGTGTCGATCACTTCCCAGATGGCGGCGTGTGAAGCTTTGCAAAGCGGCAGGAAGTCAGTAGAGGAAATGAAGCGGGAGTACCGCAGAAGACGGGAATTTATCGTGGATGCGCTTAATCAATTAGGCTTGCCGTGCGCAATGCCTCAGGGAGCTTTTTATGCTTTCGCGTCCATTAAAAAAACAGGCATGAATTCAATTGATTTCGCGCAAAGGCTGCTTCGAGAGCAAAAAGTTGCGGTTGTGCCCGGAAATGCGTTTGGCTCCTCAGGGGAAGGTTATGTGAGGATGTCCTATGCTTCAAGCCTGGAGAATCTTAAAGAAGCAGTAAGAAGGATCGCGTTATTTTTACGAAGGGGAACCAAACATGGGTAAAGTAGTTAAGGCTGTCAAAAAGAAAGAGAATTACCAGGTATACGTGAAACAGATCGAGGCGCTTTCAAAAGTGGCAAATTTGATCACCTCCGGTTTATATATGGATGAGCTGCTTCGTTTGATCGTGCAAGTGACCGCCGAGATCATGAACTCTAAGATTTCGTCGCTTATGCTGCTTGACCCGGATAAGAAAGAATTGGTCGTGCGGGCAACGCAGTCTATATCAGAAGCGTATAATAAAAAGCCGAATGTTAAATTAGGAGTAGGCATCGCCGGTATCGCAGCGCAGGAAAATAAGACGGTATTTGTTTTGGATGTCAGGGAAGACTCCCGGTATCTTAACCGTGATATCGCGGTTAAGGAAGGCCTTTGTTCTTTAGCGAGTGTCCCGTTAGCAGTCAAGGGAAGGGTTATCGGAGTGTTGAACTGTTATACTTCGAAAAAGCATGTTTTTACCAAGCATGAAGTGGATATTTTAACCGCGCTGGCTAATCAGGCTGCAGTGGCGATTGAAAATGCGGAATTAGATGTCCGCGCCCGTACCGCCGAAGAAGCTTTGACTACCAGGAAACTCGTTGAACGAGCAAAAGATATCTTGTCGCAGGAAGCTAATATTTCTTCTTCGGAAGCGTTCCGGCTGATCCAGAAACAAAGTATGGATATGCGTAAGGGGATGCGTGAGATCGCCGAAGCGATCATTTTGGCAAAAGATATCAGAGGCAAAAGAGATTAAGCAATAAAGGCTTGACAGGAACGGCCTGTTTGGTATAATTGCTTTTGTACAGAATTGACACGTAAGACAGAGAAGTCTTTTTGCAACGAACGCAAAAAGACTTTATTTTTTTAGAGAACTAAGGCGTTTTTTCCTCCAGTGCTTGGATGAAGGACGCCTTTTTCCTTTATGGCTGAAAAAGAAGGGTCCTATAAATTAATCAAGATCGCAGGGGTTGCTTCTTTTATCCCGTTATTGTTAGCGTCCGGTCCGGTGGCCGGGTACCTGGCAGGTGAATATTTCATAAAGAAATTTAACGCAGGTACATGGGTGTATTTTATTTGTATCGGCACGGGTTTTCTTGCCAGTTTAATAGAAATAATCAGGCTTGTTAAATTTGTGTTGTTGGTAGATAAGAAGCCTTGAATCTTTAAATTTAACTTGTTAGTTGGTTCTTGAGCAGTCTCTGATTTATAAAAGTAATAAGAAATGCAGGGAAATTAATATGGAAGAAGGTTCTGTAGTGCAGCATGAATTACCCGATGTGTTGGCGTTGCTTGCGGAAAGATTCAAGGGTAATCCGTTTTTTGAAAATCTGTATATCTGGGAACATGTTGTTTATTCGCTCTTTATTATGGCAGTGATTTCGGTAATTGCTTTTTATGCCACGAGAAAAAGTTCTTTGATCCCGGGGAGGCTGCAGAATGCGGTTGAGATCTTAGCGGGCGGGTTGGATGATTTTGTCTGTGGTATCCTGGGGCCGAAAGGAAGAAAATACACTCCTTTTATCGGCACGCTCTTTATTTATATACTCTTTATGAATCTCTCCGGCTTGGTCCCGTTCCTGAAGCCTTCGACAGCAAGCTGGTCAACGACCCTGGCGTTAGCGCTGTGTGTTTTCTTTTACGTTCAATACGCCGCGCTCAAGGATCTGGGCTTACGGGGATACCTTGACCACCTGGCAGGAAAACCGCGCGGCGCGATCGCGTTTTCAATTGTTATTCCGTTGTTAATGTTTTTTTTGCATCTGGTGGGTGAATTGATTAAACCGATCAGTTTATCGCTTCGTCTGCGCAGTAATATCTGGGGTGATGATGTGTTATTATCGGTTTTGGCGAATTTCGGCATGCAAGGGTTTCCTTTGCTGTTTTTTAATATGCTTTCATCGCTTTTATCGGCGGTTGTCCAGGCAGTGGTTTTTTGCCTTTTAAGCACGATTTATTTTGCTGTTGTTTTAACCCATGAAGAATAGGTAAAAAAAGGAGGAAATATGGATTTAAAATTCGCACTTGCGTTGAGCCTTCCGATTGGACTGGGATTGGCTGCGTTTGGCTCCGCGTTGGGTTTGGGTAAGGCTGTTGCTTCGGCGATGGATGCGATTGCCCGCCAACCCGAGGCTTCAACAAAAATATTGATCAATATGACCATCGGCTGCGCGTTTATCGAAGCAATCACTATTTATGCCCTGGTTTTTTCATTTGTATTATCGGGGAAATTTTAAACATTTTTATAAACTATGGAACTGTTAAAGTTATTAAGCGGCAGTGAAATTGTCGCGCAGGTTTTAAGTTTTCTTCTTCTGCTTTTTGTTTTGCGTGTGTTTGCCT
This sequence comes from Candidatus Omnitrophota bacterium, assembly GCA_041662125.1. Lineage (GTDB taxonomy): Bacteria > Omnitrophota > Gorgyraeia > Gygaellales > Profunditerraquicolaceae > JBAZTA01. The sequence continues at coordinate 84,676 of JBAZTA010000007.1, forward strand.
GGAAGAAGATTTTAGCGCTTTTAGACCAGCGTAAAGAGCGCATTGCCGCGGAATTCAGGAATATCGAAGATACTAAGCTTCAGGTCGCGCGCATCAGGGATGAATATGAGGCAAAGTTAAAGGGAATTGAAGCTGCCGCCAAGCTGCGGATCCAGGAAGCGGTCGTTGACAGCAGAAAAATCGTGGAAGATTCCAGGAAAAAAGCCCACGAGGAGGCGCAGGAAATTATTACTAATGCTCAAGCAAGCGTTAAATATGAGCTTTCAAAGGCAAAACAGGAGTTAAAGAAAGAAATTGTTGATCTGGCAATCGGCGCGGCGGAAAATGTCATACAGGAAAGACTCACGGAAGCTGAGGACAGGAAATTAGTGGAAGATTTTCTCAAACGGATGGATGATGTCGGATGAGGGCTAATTTTAAGGACAGGATAGTCGTCAATAGATACGCGGAAGCATTCTTGAGTTTTGCCAAAGATGGGGCTCTTCGCTCGCAGGCTATCGATGATTTAAAGAACCTCAAGGCCCTTACGAATAATAACCCGGATTTCCTTGAATTTTTGCGCAGCCTGGAGATTACCCTGAGTGAAAAATACAGTTTTATTGAGGCGATTTTAGGCGATGAATTTCTGCTTGAAACAAGACAATTCTTGAAGCTGCTTTTAGAGAAAGGGCGTATTGATAAAATCACTGATATTATCGAATACGTCAGGGTGAAATATTCGCGTGGCGGGGAAGTTGAGGCGCTCTTGAGGACATCCTATCTTTTGGATTTAGACCTTATCAGAAGTATTGAGAAGAAATTGGAAGAGAAATACTCGCAGAAATTTAAATTTTATATTGACCTTGATTCGAGTCTGCTGGGAGGTGTGCAGATAATTATTGGAAATACCGTTATTGACGGTTCAGTACGCAGGCGCCTTGATGAGCTTCGCGAGAAGCTCATGGCGGTAAAGGTATAATATGGCACTCAAACCGGAAGAAGTCACTTCGATCATTAAGAAAGAACTGGAGAAATACCGCTCTCGTTTAAGAGTCGAATCTATCGGTACGGTAATCCAGGTAGGCGACACCATCGTGCGTATTTACGGCCTTGATGATGTCATGATGGGAGAACTGGTTGAATTCTCCGACAATATCATGGGCATGGTTTTTAACCTTGAGGAAGACAGTGTCGGGGTAGTTGTTTTCGGCACCGATACTCCTGATAAAGATATTAAAGAAGGCGATATCGTTAAGCGCACCGGTAAGATCGTCCAGGTCCCAGTTGGAGAAGCGTTAGTTGGCCGCGTGGTGAATGCGCTCGGCCGGCCCATTGACGGGAAGGGGCCGCTTGCGACGGATAAATACCGGCCGCTTGAGGCAGGAGCCCCAAATGTCGTGGCACGCCAGCCGGTGTTTGAGCCTCTGGAAACGGGGATTAAGGCGATTGATGCAATGACGCCTATTGGACGCGGCCAGCGGGAATTAATCATTGCAGACCGGCAAACCGGCAAGACCTCTATTGCGATCGATACGATTATCAATCAGAAGGATAAGGGGGTATATTGTATCTATGTCGCTATCGGCCAGAAGCTTGCCAGTATTGTTGCTGTTGTCCAGCAGCTGGAAAAATATGGGGCGATGGCTTATACAACCGTGGTGAGCGCTTCATCTCGCGCATCAGCGTCACTGCAATATTTAGCGCCGTATGCCGGATGCGCGATCGGCGAAGAATTCATGTATTCCGGCAAACACGCGTTGGTAATTTATGATGATCTATCAAAACACGCGCAGGCATACCGTCAAATTTCACTTTTGTTGCGCCGGCCGCCGGGAAGAGAAGCGTATCCCGGTGATATCTTTTACCTTCATTCCCGGTTATTGGAACGTTCCGCGAAGCTTAATGATGAGTTAGGCGGAGGCTCTCTTACTGCAATACCGATTATTGAAACTCAGGCAGGTGATATTACCAGTTATATTCCCACCAATGTTATCTCGATTACCGACGGACAGATCTATTTGGAGAGTGATCTTTTTTACGCCGGCATCCGCCCGGCTATCAATGTGGGGTTATCAGTATCGCGCGTCGGCGGAAAAGCCCAGGTAAAAGCAATGCGCCAGGTTGCCTCTAAGTTACGGCTTGATCTAGCCCAATACCGGGAGCTGGTTGCTTTTACGCAGTTTGGGACTGAATTGGATAAAACCACCCAAGCGCAGTTGAACCGCGGAGAGAGGATGGTGGAGATCTTAAAACAGGCCCAATACTCTCCGCTGCTCCTTGCAAAGCAGGTCATGATCATTTATTGCGGTACACGCGGTTTCCTCGACGATGTGCCGGTAGCCGCGATCAAAAAATTTGAGCCTGCGTTTTATCAATACATGGAACAACTGTATCCTGAGATTGGACGCCAGATCCAGGAGAAAAAAGAGTTGAACCCAGAGGTGATCAAAGAATTAGACCAGGCGATCGAGATGTTCAAAAAAGAATTTATTGCCCAGTTAAGATGATGATCCAGTCACTCAGACAAATAAAAAACAGGATACGCGGCATTGAAAATGCCAAGAAAGTAACGGGGGCATTGGAAATGATTTCAGTGTCGAAATTAAACAGCACTAATAAAATGCTTTCTGCCTTGCGTCCGTATTTTCTAAAATTAGAAACGATGCTCAATGATCTTCTGGCGAGTATAGAAGCTCCGGAAAGCCTGTTTCTGGAGAAAAAGGCGGTTGGTAAAAAAATCTGTTTATGCGTCATTACTTCTGACAGCGGGCTCTGCGGTGTTTATAATAATAATATCATACGCGCCGCGCAAGAATTTATCCATGCGCAAGGAAAAGATACCGTTGAACTTGTTATCGTCGGAAGAAAAGGTTTTAATTATTTTAAGAATGCCCCCGGGGTCTCAATAGTCAAAAGCTATCTTGGATTAAACGGCCGGTATTCGAATAAGATATCCGATGAAATTACGCAATATCTTAGTGCTCTTTTCTCCTCGGGCAGGGTTGGAGAGGTATATAGCGCCTATACCCATTTTGAGACGGCATTATTGCATAAGCCGGTAGTAAAGAAGTTCCTTGGCATTCAGGCGCAAGGCGGAGTTAAGTCTGAGTATATTTTTGAACCAGCTCCGTCGAGAGTCCTTGATGAGGTTATTCTGCGTTATATCGCGCTCTATGGCAGGTTCATGCTCCTGGATGCGTTTGCTTCTGAGCATGCGGCACGGACTGTTGCCATGAAAACGGCAACCGATAACGCCAGGGACCTTTTAAAACAGTTGATATTGATGAGGAATAAAGTCCGGCAGGCGATGATCACGCAGGATATGCTGGAAATTATCTCCTCTGCAGAAGCGCTGAAAGGATGACCCATGGCAGATGGTTTGGTAATTCAGGTGATAGGCCCAACGGTTGACTTACGGTTTCCGGAAAACCAAGTGCCTAAGCTTTTAAACGCAATTAAGATTGTTGATGCCCAAAAAGAAATTAATTTGACGTTAGAAGTGGCGCAGGATATCGGGAATAACACGGTCCGTTGTATTGCGTTAGGTTCTACTGATGGATTAGAGCGGGGGATGTCGGCGCATGATACCGGGTCGCCGATCACGGTGCCGGTCGGGCCGCAGACGCTCGGCAGGATATTTAATTTACTGGGAGAGACTATTGATGGTAAAGGCGCGCTCCCAGAACCAGAAAGGCGTAATCCTATACACCGGACTTCGCCTAATTTTGTTGAACAGCTTCCTATTTCTTCAATACTGGAAACAGGCCTCAAGGTGATTGATCTGTTAGCGCCGATACCCAAGGGCGGCAAAGTCGGTTTATTCGGCGGAGCAGGTGTGGGAAAAACAGTGATCGTTATGGAGCTTATCCGGACCATTGCAAAAGAACATGGCGGTGTATCAGTTTTTGCCGGGATAGGAGAACGCACGAGGGAGGGAAATGAGCTTTGGCTTGAATTAAATGCTTCCGGGGTCGTGAAAAACAGCTCTTTGGTATTCGGGCAGATGAATGAATCGCCGGGATCGCGGTTACGTGTCGGATTATCTGCTTTGACCATCGCCGAGTATTTTCGGGATGAAGAAAGAAAAGACGTCTTGATATTTATTGATAATGTGTACCGCTATATTCAGGCCGGTTCTGAAGTTTCGACTTTGTTGGGCCGCATGCCTTCGGCAGTCGGATACCAGCCTAATTTATCGACTGAGGTCGCGCAATTAGAAGAGCGGATCGCCTCGACCAGAAATGGTTCGATCACCTCTATCCAGGCAGTGTACGTGCCGGCAGATGATCTTACTGACCCGGCGCCCGCGGCGATATTTTCTCATTTGGACGCTAAAATCGTTCTTTCCCGGCAAATCGCGGAGCTGGGGATTTATCCTGCGGTTGACCCTTTGGATTCCTCTTCCCGCATTATGGATCCTAAGATCGTCGGCGATGAGCATTATGATACTTCACTCGGCGTACAGAAGGTGTTGCAGCGGTATAAAGATTTACGCGATATCATTTCCATCTTAGGCATTGATGAGTTATCCGATGAGGATAAATTGATCGTTTCCCGGGCGCGGAAAATCCAGAGATTTTTCTCTCAGCCGTTTTTTGTCGCTGAGGCGTTTACCGGCATGAAAGGGAAATACGTGAAGCTGGAGGATACGATACGCGGGGCGCGGATGATCATTGAAGGACAGCTTGATACAGCTCCCGAACAGGCATTTTATATGGTGGGAACGATTGAGGAAGTTTTGGTTAATGCAGAGCGCCTTAAAGACGCGCATACCTAAGCTAACAATACTATGGAGAAACCTTTTCGTGTTACTATCTTGAATCCGGAGAAATCTATCTATGAGGCAGAGGTGGTATCTTTGATGGTACCGGCTGAAACCGGTTATGTGGGAATACTCGCTGATCATGCCCCTTTTGCCGCTAACCTTATTACGGGGAGAATAACAGTGCGTGAGATCTCCGGAAAATCAGTTGTTTTTAATGCCCAGGGTAAAAGTTTCCTGGAGGTGTTGGCAAATAAAGCGACACTTTTCCTGCCATAAAGATCAGGGAAGCACTTGACAAAAGCTAAATCTGTGGTATAGTTATAATAAGTTACAGAGATGTAGAAATAAGACGCAGAAGTCTTTTTGCAAAGAACGCAAAAAGACTTTTTTTTGCCCACAAGGGCACACCAAACAATCCTATATGTTTGGGTGTTGCCCAACAAGGGCATACCAAACAATCCTATATGTTTGGGTGTTAAAGTAAGGACTATGGCGTCCTTTATCCGGTGTACGGATGAGGGGCGCTTTTTTGTTTTTAGGTTAAAGATAAAGGATAAGATAATGACATTCGAAGAATTAGTTAAAAAAATATCGTCGGTTTTAAAGAGGATTGCCTATAGGTTGAACGGCCAGTATGCCTCTTTTGACCATGATGATTTGTATCAGGTGGCTTTAGTTCATCTCTGGGATCATTTTCAGTCCGGAAAGCTGCGGAATAAAACAGATAGCTATATACTTCAGGGATGCTATTTTCATTTAAAGAATTATATCCGTAAGGCGCGGGTAAAGTATATGGCAGTCAGCCTTGAGACAATGCTTTACAATGAAGATGAAGGGGTGCGTTTTGAGGAGATACTTTCAGAGGCGCATTCACTCATATATAGCGATAGAGACCGCTTGCACGATAAGTTGCTGGTAGAGACGATCATGAATAATGGTTTTAGCCCTCTTGAAAAAGAGATGTTTGGGTATTTCGCGGATGGTTTAACGATACGTGAAATCGGGGGGAAACTGGGGATTTCTCATGTGATGGTTATTAAACGTATGGCAAAGATCAAAGAGAAATGCAGGAAATACATTGATCCGATTTAAACAGGTTACCAGAAGAAGGTTTTTTTTACTTGTATACATGTAAGATGTTTCAAACACGTTGAAGTGTCGATAATTTGCGAAGCAGCAGGAGAAATAGATCGAGGGCGTTCTTGAAAAAGAACGCTTTTTTTTTGACGCAGGCGTCTTTTTTATTCCATGAGAGAATAATAAAAGACGCTTGTATTTGTTTACACCCCGCGCTAATCGCACCCCAGCATATCGGATTGCTGGGTATGCCGCTATGTGCGGCAGTATTGCGCGGGTGTTTCGCTTCCTGCGAAAGGAGCAATGTATGAAAAAGCTATTAATACGTATGTTAATTGCGGTAATGGTGTTTGTCGGGGGCAGGGGTATTCCTGAGGTATTTGCGCAAAACGAAGGTGTCCTGGATAAGGTGATTGCCGATTACGGCCTGGAGTTTTCCGGCGACCTGGCATTTAATTCCATCTACATGTGGCGGGGTATTATGCTTGACGGGGACCTGGTCGCGCAGCCGGGTTTTTATGTGAGCACCAAGGATTCTAAACTGGGCAAGCTAAAATTGGGTTTTTGGATGAGCAGGGATATGGAAAATAAGGACCTGCTTAAATCAAGCGAGACCGATTATATCGTTGATTACAGCTATAATTTTAAAGACGCATCGGTTTCGTTGGGTCATATCTATTATGATTTTCCTGATGCTGCTCCGCTTGATGGGGCTCCAAAAGGTTTCAGCCGCGAGTTCTATGCGGGCCTTGCTTTTCCGAATATACTTCTGGCCCCGTCGGTTTATTACTACTATGATTACGGGAAAAAAGAGGATGGCGGCGGGCAAGGTAGTTATACCGTGCTTAATCTATCCTATAGCTTGCCGGTAAAAATAAAAGAATATGCCTGCAGCTTTGATCTTTATAGCCATATAGGGCATAACAATAAACAGTATTATGCATCAAAAGGAGGAGACGCGGCTCTGGGGGCGGGTTTGACTATTCCTCTTACCAGAAATCTAAACTGTAAACCAAATATTAATTATTCAGTTCCTTGGGGCAATGTCAGTGATAAGGGAGCAGGTAACCAGAAAACGAGGTTTTACAGCGGTATTTATTTAAGTTACTCATTTTGAAGCAAAAGGATCACATATGGTTGACAAAGAATTAATAGCTAAAATCAGGGGTGTAAAGATAGAGAAAGGATATACACTTTGGGAATTATCCCGGATTATCGATGTGCATATATCTACGTTAGAACGCTGGCTTAAGACAGAGCGGATCAATAAAGTGTACGCGCAACTCGTCAGAGATAAATTAGGATTATAATGGATTGAGAGTATTTGTTGATTAACCATGAATAATAAAAAGAGGGAAAGGGGGCAGAAAAATGATTAACTCGGGTGATACGGCATGGGTCTTGGTTTCTTCGGCACTCGTATTGTTGATGACTCCGGGATTGGCTTTTTTCTATGGAGGAATGGTCAGACGCAAGAATATGCTCAGTGTTTTAATGCAATGTTTCATTATTATGTGCGTATTAAGCCTGCAATGGGTGCTATACGGCTATAGTTTATCGTTTGCTCCGGCAAAAGGCTTCTGGGGAGGGTTTGCTTGGCTGGGGTTACGCGGCGTAGGCCTCGAACCTTACGCAGATTATGCCGGGACGATCCCGCATCAGGCATTTATGATATTCCAGGCGATGTTCGCTATCATTACTCCGGCGTTGATCATCGGGGCGTTTGCTGAGAGGATGAAATTCTCCGCGTTCCTGGTTTTTACGCTTTTATGGGCGACGTTTGTGTATGACCCGGTCTGTCATTGGGTCTGGGGGATCGGTGGTTGGATAAGGGCCTTGGGTGCCCTTGATTTTGCCGGAGGCACTGTCGTGCATATTAACGCAGGTATTGCCGCCTTAGTCACTGCTTTGGTTATTGGCAGGAGGAAAAATCTCGAACATAATGTTCCAACTCCGCATAATCTTCCTTTCGTTGTCCTGGGTACGGGTTTACTCTGGTTTGGCTGGTTTGGTTTTAACGCGGGAAGCGCCCTGGCGGCTAATGGTTTATCGGTGAACGCGTTTGTGGTTACCAATACCGCTGCTGCGGCAGCGGGTTTGAGCTGGGCGCTTATTGAATGGGTCCATAACGGTAAGCCGACCATATTCGGCACTGCCAGCGGTGTGGTTGCCGGTTTGGTAGCCATTACCCCTGCGGCGGGTTATGTGAGTGTTATTCCGGCAATAATAATTGGATTGTCCGTAAGCGTCTTTTGTTTTATGGCAGTCAGTTTTATAAAACCGAAATTAGGCTATGATGATTCCTTGGACGCGTTTGGTGTTCATTGTGTCGGAGGTATTTGGGGCGCATTAGCGACCGGATTATTTGCTTCAAAAGCAGTTAACCCCGCGGGCGCTGATGGCTTGTTTTTTGGGAATCCCAAACAATTCTTTATTCAGCTCATTGCCGTGTTAGTAACCGTTGTTTACGCGTTTATCGTGACATTTGTTATTTACAAATTAGTTGATTTATTTGTTGGTGTCCGTGTTACTGAGAAGGAAGAAATGATGGGGCTTGATTTAACGCAGCACCGTGAAAGGGCGTATACGGTGTTGGAATAAGGTAGGGGGAATGAGGAATAGTTTGTATCTGAGAGATGTGACTGGTGACTTTGAAAAGGAGGATTTATGAAATTAGTAATAGCGATCATACAGCCATACAAATTAGAGGAAGTAAAAGAGGAACTGTATAAAGCAGATGTTACCCTTATTACCGTAAACGAAGTAT
>JBAZTA010000008.1:0-71386 GCA_041662125.1 Candidatus Omnitrophota bacterium
CTCGGACAAGACACGAATTATACGGAGCACGATCTTGAGGTGGGTCAGGCTTTACAAGGAATCCGGAGGGAAACTCAATGCCCTTTGTAATCATGAGCGTTCCGATCAAGGTAGTCCCAGGGCTATAGATCAAGAGACCGGTCTGGCTTTGATCCGTTTGCGTCAAGAACTCCCCAAAGCCACTGTTGTCAGACTGATTCACGAAATTAATATCCGTAAACTGATCACTCCTGGAGTAGATCTGAGCAGATCTACCGTATATCGCTTTTTAAATTCCAATGGTCTTAATAAAAAGAACCGGGTTACCCCCGAAGACAGGCGCAGGTTCGAAGCCGAGTCTCCCAATGACCTTTGGCAATCAGACTGTATGCATGGGCCTATGATAATCCACGAGAACAAGAAAAGAAAAGCCTATCTCCTAGCCTTTATAGACGATCATTCAAGGCTGGTCCCTCATGCGGAGTTTTATCTGTCCGAATCGCTTGAATCGTATCTCAAGTCCCTGGAATCGGCTGTGTCCACGAGAGGGCTGCCGAGAAAAATCTATACGGACAACGGAGCTGCTTTTCGATCCCATCATCTGGAGCATGTCACGGCTTCTCTGGGGATCGCTCTTGTACACGCCAGACCCTACAAACCACAAGGGAAGGGAAAAATCGAACGTTTCTTTCGCACGGTCAGGTCTGAGTTTTTACCATTCTTCAAAGGCTCGACACTGTTCGAACTGAACCAGGCTTTTTGTTTTTGGCTCAACGATATATACCACTCAAGAAACCACTCTTCCACGGGACAGACCCCGTTTGCCCGGTTCACATCGAACATGGAGTGTTTAAGAGAAGCCCCGGCTAATCTTAAGGACTACTTTCGGAAAAACGTAAGACGCAGGGTGGCCAAGGACAGAACGGTCAGCCTTAACGGAAGAATTTTTGAAGCGCCCGTGCCCCTTATTGGCAAACAAGTGTCGCTGCTTTATCACGATCAGGAGCCGGACCGTGTAGAAGTCTCATTCGAGGGTCGGTCCTATGGACTACTCACTGCTTTGGACATACACGTTAACTGTAGAGTCAAGAGAGATAAGAATAACAACATAGAGCTTGAATCAACCTCTTACCCTGAAAACTACAAAGGTGGGAGTCTATGGGGAAAGAGGGAGAATCAATGAGCGCAACTTATCGTACTTTTTTCGGGATGACCAAGGAGGCGTTTGATCCTGATTTAGGCTTGAAAGACATTCTTGAAACCCAGGACATCGCTTCTATAAGACAGCGTTTTGACTATACTCTCAGACTCGGAGCAGTAGCGCTGATCACGGGCGAGGTCGGAAGCGGTAAGTCTACGGCTCTTAGATACGCTCTATCGAAGCTTCATCCCTCGGAATACAAAACCATATGGATAACCGCATGTTCTGGTTCAATACTGGAGTTTTACCGACTTTTAATTTCTGAACTGAATATGGGTAACACAGGATGCAAGTCTGTCATGATAAAGAGTATCAAGAAATCCATACGACAAATCGTCCTGGAAAAGAAAATGAAAGTTGTCCTTGTCGTGGATGAGGCTTCACTGATCCGCTTGGAGGTCTTTGCTGAACTTCATACTATAACGCAGTTTGAACAGGACTCAAAACCCTGGCTGCCGATAATCCTGGCCGGAAGGTCAAACCTCATCGACAAGCTCATGTATCAGACTTCCATGCCACTAGCGTCAAGAATAGTCGCAAGAAGCCACATGGAGCCGATTAACAGACAAGAAATGGAACAGTATATCCTTCATCATCTGGCTATTACCGGGGTAAAAACAAATCTGTTTGAAGACAACGCTATTACCGCCGTCCACCAAGGATCAGGAGGAATACTGAGAAAAGCGAATCACCTGGCACGAGGCGCTCTGGTCGCAGCGGCAAAAGATCAATCAATGACCGTAACCGCTGATCATGTGCGTCTGGCTTCCACTGAAATCTTTTAACCACTGAACATCGAGCCGGGTTGCCCGGCTCGGTCCAAACATCTTGGGAAAAAGCACGCCTGTCCCAAATAATCAGAAAAAAACAGTCCATTTAATTCGAGATTCAACACACAGTAGCCGCTGTCGACCGGAATGACTCAAATGACGCCGCCTAAATTTTCGTCGTAGACATTCCGTTGCCCTCATTCCTGGGCAACGGAGCTTTTTCCAAAAGCGCTACTTACGGATAAACCGATGAATCTATCAATTGTAACGCCGCGGATTTGACTCTTGGGAAGAACTACGGGAAGTATTGGAACGGGGGCCAGAGACGCTATCGAAAATTGGCCTGTAATTGAACAGACCTATTGGGCTGATTTCGATCCAATCTCATACTGCCATAGGCGCAAACCCGGCAATTTTATCAGCCCCTGATTCCCTACCAAATCAAATACCTCATTCGTAAACCGCTCACTTCAAATCATACCAGGAAATGTGATAAATACATTCCACAGTATTTACTTCTTTGTGGGTAGGCTGCGAGTATGAAAAATTCTCTAGAATGGTTGATTACGGCTATGTTTATGATTGGAAGTGTTGTCTTTCTGAGATGGTTATCGAATGCCGGATTTTAGGTTCAGGATAATACTCCCCAGGTAGCTGTAAAGAGAAAACTGATTTTGAGCGAATGATTCAGGGCTGAAACAAGTTCATAACGCTCTTTAGCCCTGTTCCTATCGAGGTCAAGCCTTCTTCGAGAATTCCGGCTAATGTAATCGCTCCGTCTTGTTCCGGCTCTTCATCAAATATTACAACCTCCACATTTTTTTTCAGCCAGTGATATGTTCCCCGTTCGTTTTTTCCAAGCTTGCCAACTCCGACCAAACGCACAAGGTTTCTCTTGATCGCGCACGGATCAGATACTCTTACGCATCCACCTGAAACAGGACCATAAACCCCGCCTTGTAAAACTTCGGGATGTGGATGGGCCGAGAGTTCGAATCCGTGAAGGCCCAGGTCGTTATACCTCTCGCAATGCCCATACGTGTCGCAGATTTGCAGGGGAGCAAAGAAACCCCTGTAGAGATTCGCAATCGGCTCAGAATCGGACGCGAAGAAAATAACATCAGGATAACAATACAAGTGGTTTATTATAAAGCGCCCCTTTGGCGTGGGAGTTTTGGGGGCGCCCAAGGCCACTGCCCCGCGATAGGCCTCTCTTGCAGTTCCATCCCTAAACAGCGCTTCAATTATTATTTCATATCTTATTCGATCGATAAGTATGCGTGCTCCGTTAACACCCGAGCCCTTTCTCAGGGTTTCCTGATCATCACTGTATTCAAGCCAGTCTCTATATAATCCTGGGAGACAAGGATCGTAAGGCGCCTGAGTTTTACCGATAGCCGTTTGGCTGATCGACATTGAATCAAATTCTTTTGATAAGTTGTTCAGGACTTCGGATTTTGATTGGGAGGTAGTGTTTCCAGGAGCAGGATCAATATTGCTTTTTAGGGAAGACAGGTCCACCACGGATGTCTTTGCGTAAGATAGCGATACGCAAAAGAGAACCAATACCAAAATTATCAGCGCGTTTATGGAACGCCCATGACGACGCCGGAAAAACGTATCTTTCCCCAGGGTGATTCTTGATGATGAGTTCCAATCCATGATCCATGAACTCCGGGCTATCGAGACTCGCCCAGCTTAAACACTGAAAGGGCTGAATAGTTGGCGCCTGCCGCATTCAGGACACTTTGGAATAGAATCGCTCTGTCTATGGTAAAAACAGGACTATCACATATTAACCCTGACATTATACTGATCAATCTTTCTCTACCTTCTGAGGACCGTGTTCTCCCGAGGGTCAAGTGCGGCGTAAAAGGCCTGTTTTCCTTTGCGAACCCCATCTCGAAGAAAGCGTCTTCAATAATCGGAACCATCCTTATTATGCATCCGGTAGGATCTTCTATGCCGGCCCAAATTATCCTGGGCTGACGCGGGTTTGGGAAAACCCCAATATTTGATACTTTAAGCTGGATCGGCGTATGACTTGAAAAGATAGGTTTCAGCGTGGTTTCTATCTCGTGGATCGTGGCCCTTTTGATATTTCCGAGGAATTTGATGGTCAGGTGAATGGATCTGGGGTTTACCCATTTAACATCCGCCCTACTCTTCTTCAGTTCATTTGAAACGTTTTCAAGAAAATTAGTGACCTGGCCAGGCAGATCCAGCGCCAAAAAAGATCTGATCTCATCCTTAGTGGAGTTGTACAAAGTCGCTGATGTCATGGCCCCTTCATATTGAAGCGCCCAAGCCGTACTTCACGGGCTCTTTATTATAGATGTCTTTGGCTGCCGACAATGATTCTCTTAAATTGTTTATCCTATCTTGGTCGGCTGGATGGGTGGACAGCCAGACAGGGACAGGGGGTTTGTCTATTTTTGACATTCTCTCCCACAGGCGGGCGGACTCTGAAGGATCGTAACCCGCTTTGGCCATGTATAACAGCCCTATTCTGTCGGCCTCAATTTCGTGAGTACGGCTGTACGGCAAAAGCACGCCGACCGTGGCTCCCAGACCTAGCGCCCCAATTACGGCTTTAGTCTTATCGTCCAATTTGCCTTCTTTATCCTTAAAGATCTCCGATCCGATGGAACTTATCCCCTGGAGAGCCAATTGTTGACTGAGCCGCTCGCCTCCATGCCGCGCTACAGCGTGAGCTACTTCGTGACCGATAACAGCGGCCAAGCCGGCCTCGTTCTTCACATAAGGCAGGATCCCTGTGTATACTACGATCTTGCCTCCAGGCAGACAAAACGCGTTTGGTATATCCTTTTCAACTACATGCGTTTTCCATTCAAATCCTGGATGATCCATATCTTCAGCGGCTTTGCTCACTCGATCCGCCACCCGTTTCACAATTTTGTTGATTTCTTCATTCCGGCAAGCCGGTTCCTTTTTAATAACCTCTGAGTATGCTCTGGCGCCTAAGCCATCGAGGTCCTTATTAGGGACAAAGTTTAGCTGTTTTCTCCCTGTATGTGGGACAGAAGCGCAACCGAGAATCAAAGTGACGGCGCTCGCCATGAGAGGCGCTAGCCAAAGATGACAATAGGCTCTTTTCCGATTCAGAATCGCGTGACGGTCAAACAATAGAAACACTGGCATTATTCAATAAAAACAATATGAATTAAATATAGCTATCTGATATAACATACATTATTAATCTTATACCTGAAAACAGTCTTCAAGTAAATACATTTCAACCCCAAGCTGAAACTTGCGCCTGACGGAAAAAGATCCGCCGGATCACGCGCCTTCTGGTCCCAGAGGCCACATTTGACGTTCCATAAGAACTGTTCGGAGCACTTTGAGACCCTGGTTAACGACCGGCATTCCGCCGTAGATTCCGCACTGAAAAATGACCTCTGATATTTCTCGGGGCTTGCAGCCGACATTCAGGGCGGCATTTATGTGTAAGTTGAGTTCTTCCACCCTTTCGAGCACAGTCAACGCAGATATGGTAATAAGTTGCCTGGTAGTGTGGGGTATTCGTTCGCGAGAGTACATTTGGCCTGTAATGAACATGGAAAGTTCCTTGGCCAATCCCTTGTCAAAGGAACGCCATAGATCAAAAGGCCGTTCACCAACATAATTTTCAAAGTACAAACCGGCTGTCTTAGCTGTCTTAGCTCTTAAATCTTCGGTCACTATGCGCCTCCATCGTTGGTTCTCTTATTAATAACAACTCGTATTTACATAGTAAACACATCGCCATCCTTTGGAACTGTTATGCTACATGGGAGAGACGCTCCTTCAGCGATCTTGCTCGTCACATTGGACCAATCCTCCTGACAGAGCGGTACGGGGTAAGCTTCGAGAGTGTTTGGATCTTTCATGGGTTGAAGTGGAGCCGCCTTTTTGACGGTATCGTTGCATGGATCACCTGCAACCTGATCGCCACCGGAAATATGTACCAGAAAAATCCTTTTGGTCGGTTTCCACTTTTTTATGAAACCTAACGCGCGCTGAAGACTCATGTGAGACGGACGATTTTCAACTGGCTCATTGAACCAGTGGCTTTGAATGATCAGGGCGTCAGGCTTTTCAAGTTCCGGAACATCTGCAGGGACTTCAATGAAATCAGAAGTGTAAACAACCTTTATTTCCTCTCGGTTCGGTCTTTTCTCAATGATTATATATCCTACCGAGCCTTCAGCCGTTTTGCCATGGAAGGTTTTGAAAGGCGCTATCGAGGTGTTACCTATTTGAATGGTCGCGCCAGGTTCAATTATTCGTTTCTCGAACAAGGATCCCAACAAATAGCCAAACCTCGTTTCAACGGTTCTCCACGTAATCTCCGACGCATATACTGGAATTGGGTTCCAATCATCGCGAGTGTGAGACCTCCTGTATGCCAACAAGTCGTCCATGCCAAGATAATGGTCACCGTGTTCATGGGTAATCAACGCCAGATCCGGAACTCTGAGCCCATATCTTTTCATATGCTCCAGGATGTCCGGCCCAGGGTCGATTAGTATTCTTAAAGAGGTTCTTATCTCGATGGATGTTCTGGTCCGCTCTTCACCTAGTTGCGCCATCTTTTCACATATCGCGCATCCACAAGAATGTTCCGGCAGGCGCCAGGCGCTTCCGGTCCCCAGAAATCTGATTTCCATAAGCGCTCCTCCACGACAAGTATTTAGTTCGTGACCAACAAAACAAATCGCTCAACCTGGTAACTCAGATTTTTCAATAAAGACATAGGGCGTCAGTTTGGCGGCTATGTTTCCGGTCCCCTTGGCCATAAAACCGGTGATGGTTTTATATTGCACAATGATTGTTTTTTGGGTAGGGGGTAAAACAAAAGTGGATGGATTTTAGACATATGAGGCGCTGAGGATAGATCCTGCCGCCTCAGATATTGGAATTAACTGATTCATTTGCCTCTGTAGACTATGAGCCCGTGACTAAGATCATACGGAGAAAGGGCTACAGTCACACGGTCTCCCAGAAGCACTTTTATCCTGAAACGGGACATCCTTCCCGAAAGTTTGGTCCGGATGCTCTTGCCATCGTCGGTTTCAACTTGATACATGCCTCCTGAATGCACCTTGACCACAGTTCCTTCAACCTTTACATTGTCATCACGACTCACTTAGTTAACATCTCCTCTCATTTTTTTCGGTTCTTCGAATACTGCTTTAAGCTCCAAAGAAAACACGCCTCACTTGAATCCAAATATTACATTTCCAGCGTCAAAAGTCTATACACACGTGTATTATTTTATTGAAACTTGAAAATCAAGTCATAGAGAGGTATTCTCGCCTGACTCGTTCCAAATCCTCCGGGGTGTCAACTTCCACAGAATCTTTATCGGTAATCACTACTTTTATTTTAAAGCCGTTTTCAAGAGCCCTGAGTTGTTCTAATCGCTCGACAAGTTCGAGGTTTCCTACAGGAAGTTGACTAAATTTTTGCAGAAAATCATTTCTAAATCCGTAGATACCATGGTGTTTGAAATATATCCCCCCGTCTTGCGGACTTCCGGGAAAGGGGACCGTGGACCTTGAAAAATAAAGGGCAAAACCATCACAATCGAAAACAGTTTTGACGGCGTTAGGATGGTGAATCTCATCTTCACGAACAATTCTGTAAATGAGCGTGGTCATAGGGATAGATTCATCCTGAATAAGTGGACCAATGACTTCGTCAATCATTTGCACATCCATTAGAGGCTGGTCGCCCTGAACATTCACAACAATATCATTTGGAGCCAGTCCCAAGGTTCTGGACGCTTCCGCTACCCTATCAGAGCCTGACGCGTGATCCCCATAAGTCATGATCGCTTCCGCTCCGTAATCAACAGCGGCTTTCATAATCCGTTCGGAGTCAGTAGCCACGTAAACGCGAGATAACGATTCACATGCGCTAACTCTTTCCCAAACTCTCACTATCATGGGTTTCCCGAGAATATCGGCAAGCGGCTTCCCCGGAAATCTCGATGATTCGGCTCGGGCCGGTATAAATCCGACTATTTCTCCCGTCTTTTCCATTTTGTTTGTTATTGGTTGTTAGCCTTTCGATACAATAAATCAGGTTTGGGAGCATTTCCCGGTAAAAAAAACGTCTGGAATCAGATGGTTTCACTAGCGGCCTTCGCCAGTTCTTTCCCTACATTCTCAGCGTCCTCGGACTTCATTCTAAGTGACACCGGAATCACTATGAGACGTTCCAACCATCCTGCTGTTACCGGTAACAATTCCCTGGAATAATCCATCTTTTCGGAATAATACGGGGAGCCAAACGGGAATGGACCCGGCCATGCAGTCTTCTTGTTAATCAGATGCTCCCAGTTACCAAGAAAATGCCAAAGATTGTTTTTGAAACTTATTGCGGAAATCCCCTTTGCCGTGACCTTCTTGTGAAACTCAACGGCGGAGGTGGAGTCGGGGAGAAAAAAACACACATGGGTATGGCTGTCCTTGCTGTTTTCCGGCAAAGCTCTCATTGTTATCGCCGGAATCTCCTTTACGGCGTCAGATATAACGGTATGACTAGCTTTCTGGACCGCAAGAATTTTGCTGATGCGACCAAGTTGCGCCAAACCGACAGCGCCCTGAAGCTCATTCATCCGGTAATTGAATCCGAGAAAGCTCCTGCCCTCTAAGGCTCTACCGACACTGGGATTATGGTCATGGCCGTGGTCAGCGTACTCCGACGCGATCCTGTAGAGATCCGCGTTGTCGGTAGTAATCATACCCCCTTCACCAGTGGTAATGGTCTTGTAAAAATCAAATGAAAACGTTCCACATTCTCCAATAGAACCGGCTCCTTTGCCGGCTATCGAGGCGCCAAGAGCCTGAGCTGTGTCCTCAAGGACTTTCAGTCCCCTCCTGTCAGCGATCTCCTTTATTTCGACTAGCCTTGCCGGTCCTCCTAGCATGTGAACAGGAATTATGACCTTTGTCCTTGACGTGATTTTTTTCTCAAGATCGACCGGATCCATGTTCAGTGTCTCATCGATTTCTGCAGGAATAGGGATTGCCCCACATTCGATAATAGCTTCAAAGGTCGCCACGAATGTAAATCCTTGTGTTATGACTTCATCGCCGGGCTTAACCCCAAGTGATACCAGAGCCACTTTGAGCGCCGTTGTTCCCGAAGTCACAGCCTGAGCGTATTTTGTGCCGACAAATTCAGCGAATTTGGTCTCAAAATCACGCACTTTGTAGACGCCTTTTCTTTCGTTAGGGAATTCATATCTGAAGAAAATCCCGGTATCGAGAACCTGATTTACCTGTTCCCGCTCCGCGTCTCCTATAAGTTCAAAACCTGGCATCAACGCCTCCTCATTTTAGCTACAGCCTGCAATATTCTATTCGTTAATTGGTCTCTCAAGACTTCGTGAGAAGTTCCAATATATTTTCCCGAAAATCAAGAGCCAAAGGCCGCTTCATATATGGCTTCGGCTTCTTCCGGGCCAAGGTTTCTGGGGTTGTTTTCTACGGGTCTGGTTACCTTGAGAGCCCCTTCTACAAGCATTGGTATGTCGGCTCTAGGAATACCTAATTCGGACAGGCTCAGAGGAACCCCTATGTCGCCGGCCAATGTTCTGACTGCGTCCACGGCCGCTTCAGCAGCCCATCTCGGAGCCAAACCTTCAATAGACTCACCCATGCTTTTCGACACAAGAGCAAAGGCCTCTTGAGCAGCCGGCAAGTTGAACTCCATGACGTGAGGTATCAGGATCGCATTAGCCAGTCCGTGGGGAATTCTATAATGTCCACCCAACGGATACGCGAGGGCGTGCGCCGCCCCAACGCCGGCGTCAGCTAACGCCAACCCGCCGAAAAGACTAGCAAGCAACATATTCTCTCGGGCGTCAATGTCCGAACCATGGTATACCGCCCGTCTAAGGCTTTTCGAGATGAGTCGCGCGGATGTAAGGCTCAAGGCCTGGGTAAATACCGACGCTGATCGGCTCGTGACAGATTCGATCGCGTGCGTAAGGGCGTCCATCCCGGTAAAAGCCGTTACCTGTGGTGGGAGAGACAGAGTCAGTTCAGGGTCCAGCAAAGCGACGTCAGGAAACATGTAAGAGCTGTTGATTCCGCCCTTAGCCTTTGTCAGCCGGTTGGTGAAAACAGCGGTGAAGGTTACTTCCGCGCCGGTTCCGGATGTAGTAGGTATCATTATGGTCCGTGAACCAGCCACGGGAACCTTGTTCAGCCCGACATAGTCCTCCGCCTTTCCGTGATTTGTGACGAGGATAGCGGCAGCTTTTGCGGTATCGAGGGCTGATCCGCCTCCTAAACCGACCACGATATCGGCTCCCAGGTCTCTACCAATCGCCGCAGCGTCATCAGCGTTGTCAAGATAGGGCTCAGGCTCCACTTTCATGGAGGATTCAACATGAATTCCCGCTTGGCGCAGAGAAACTCTCACCGGTTCTATTAGACCGTGACGTTCAAGTTCCGGGTCAGCCACAAGAAGGCAGCTACGAGCGCCAAAATCCTTGGCGATGTTGCCAAGATTTGAAACTGCTCCGCGTCCTGAGAAAATCTTGGTGCGAAATTGAAAGGTCTTAAGATCTGATAACATTTGATCTCCACTATTTATCGGGGAATTCGATCCAGACTTCGACAATGCTATAACAAAAAAGGCGTGGCCTATCAAGCAAAGAAAACTCTTACATTTTATCCTTCGCTATGATAAAAAATTACATTTCAGGTAAGTTAGGTCTGGAGGCATGAAAAGTGCTTGAGATCCTGTCTCGCGGTTTCCGGGACGCTCGACAATATTTGCAGGGTATGAGGACATTGAATGAGGAGAACCTGGGTGAGGCCCTCAAGATTGTCCGCATGTCATTGCTGGAAGCTGACGTCGAATTTAATGTAACTCGGTCTTTTTTGGACAGGGTCAAAGAGCAGGCTATTGGTGAGATAGTCCAGGTAAAGGTTAAACACAAGGACAAGAAGCTCCAGGTAACCCCTGGTGACCACTTCATACGCCTTTGCCATGACGAGTTGGTTCGATTAATGGGACCCGCCGACGTCTCCTTGAGTTTGAAATCCAGACCTGTGTCTTCGATCATGCTGGTCGGGCTTCAGGGATCCGGAAAAACAACTACAGCCGCGAAAATAGCCCGCTTCCTAATCAAGTCCGGGAAGACTCCCATGCTGGTTGCAGCCGACGTTTATCGACCCGCTGCGGTTGATCAGTTAAAGAAACTCGGCAGTGACCTTAATATACCAGTCTATTCCAATGGCTCAGCCAATCCCCCGGAAATATGCGCGGCAGCTCAACAGCAAGCCGCTGAACTAGGCTGTGACGTCACAATTTTTGACACCGCCGGTCGTCTGACGGTGGACGAAAAACTTATGGAGGAACTCCGAAGGATCCAGGAATTAACTGCGCCGGAAAACGTGCTCCTGGTCTGTGACGCCATGATTGGTCAGGAATCGGTTAATGTGGCGAACGCCTTTAACCAGCGGATCAACCTGACCGGTTTTATTCTGACGAAACTTGATGGCGACGCGAGAGGCGGAGCCGCCATATCCATAAAGGAAGCGACAGGGGTTCCGATAAAGTTCCTCGGTATGGGCGAGGGTCTAGACAGGCTTGAGGAGTTTCGCCCTGAAGGACTCGCCTCCCGTATCCTGGGTATGGGCGATGTTGTAGGGCTGGTTAAAGATTTCGAGGAAGTTGTCGACGAGAAGAAGGCGGAAGAAGACGCCCTTCGCATGCTTCAAGGTAATTTTACGTTCAATGACTTTCTCTCCCAGGTGAAAACCATTAAAAAAATGGGGCCCCTCAAGGATGTCGTGGAGAAATTACCATTTTTTCAGGGAGGCATTCCGCAGCAGGCCAATTTTGACGACTATGAACTGGTTAAAATAGAGTCTATCATAAACTCAATGACTCCGGCCGAGCGCAAGGGCCCTGAAATTATAAACGATAGCAGGATCGACAGGATAGCAAGAGGAGCTGGTCGAAAAGAAAACGAAGTTCGCGACTTGCTCGTCAAATTCAAGGACATGCGAGACCTTATGGGCGCCATGGGGGGCGGCAAGTTGCGGGGCCGATGGAAGCGATTGAAAGGTCTCAAGCGAATGTTCAACGGGGGCATAGGAAATTTGATGGGAGGTGATTCGACAGCCGTTCCGAGCGCTGAAAATCCATTTGGACTTCCAGAAGTCAGGAACGTGCAACAGGTTTCCAAGAAAAATCTTGAAAAGCAAAGGAAAAAGAACAAGGAAGCCAAAAAGGCCAGAAAGAAATCCCGAAAATAACCTCAAGCTTAGTAGTTTGTTTGGACCGAGCTTTGCCGGGTTTGACACTCTAGAAAATCACTGAGTCTTCACACTTGAATCCGGTTCCCTATTTTGAACCGACTTTATATCTAGATGGAGGAAAAAATGCTTATGAAATTAATCGGCATGATCATTCTTGGAATAGTTAGCGGGATTTTAAGCTACTACAAGAAGAACTTTTTTGTAAACATATTTAACGATATCCTTGGAAGGGAAGAAGACGAAGAAGCCGCCACGAGGATCGGAAGAGGTTTTTTCTATGGTTTCTTTTTCCCGTTCTATTTCTTGTTGCTGCTGGCTGGTTTGGCGGCCTTGATATCGTTTTTGATCTCAGCGGGAATAATTGCCGCCATAGTTTTTGTATTAGTTTGGCTCACTGAAAAGATTCTTCCTCAAAAATGGGTCGGTGAAATTTGTCTTTCAGTTTTCAAAAAGGTAGGCCTTAAGGGACCTGAGGTGGTCAATCCTCCTTGTTGCACCGTTCAATCCGACATTTACCCCCCTGCTGACAAATGTGGAAAATAATTTATTTTTTCGTACTCGACTGAAACAAGTATTCGAAAACCCAATTCTGAGTATTTGACAAAATAGGCGCTATTAAGCGCCTATTTTAGTTGGCGGCGATTGGTTGTCACACCCACAATAAGTAAGGTTTACAAGACACTGCTTTTTGTTAAGAGCGGAAATCAGGCTACGCCAGTTTCTTGCACAACAAGGCGACCCGTTCGCCAAGTTTCTTGGCCGTGTCAATTGCTTTTTCATCGGGGGACGCTACGCAAGCGGCTCCATAATGCCCTGTCGCGCTCATCGGATCGCCAACAATTATCATACCATAGATGAGCATGCATTGAATGATGGATATGAGCGTAGTCTCGTTGCCGCCCGCCAGGAATCCGGATGAAGCGAAAGCCGCTCCTACTTTATTTTCCATTTGCTTCCGGACTCCGACAAACTCGTCGAAAACCCGCTTCAGGTCGGCCGCCATTATGCCGAAATAAACAGGAGAGCCGGCGATGACACCCGACGAGTTTACAAAATCCTCTTTCGTGACTTCCTGAGTTGACCTGAGCACAGCTTCAACGCCTGTAACAGATGTTACACCCTCACCGATCTGTTCGGCCAATTTTTTGGTATGTCCTGATTTAGAATAGTAAAGAACCAGTACGTTCATGTTTTTACCTCTTCATTTCATGAGCTAATATAAATCGAACCATCAAGACGGATTTGTCTTGATCTCTTGCGCCACTTTGACAATCGATATCCATCCGATTCTAGTATCTCATGCAGCATTTTTTAGAGCTTTACCCTAGCGTAAAAGACTCTCTTAAGCAATTCCGTCGAAACAATATAACCGATCAAGATCGCACCTAACATGAGAAGAAACGAAAGAGGCAGGGGCTGAAATTCAAGCAAACCAGAGAGAGGCGAAAACGGCAGAAACAATGTTATGGCAAAGATCAGCAGGGTGGCCATTAAGAGGTACTTTCCCGGTTTGCTTTTGAAGAAGGGTCTCCGACTTCGAATGACAAGCACAATAAGCGATGCGGAGACAACAGACTCGATGAACCAGCCAGTTCTAAATTGATCCACCGTGGCATGGATAAGAAGTAGACAACCAAAAGTTAGGTAGTCAAACACCGAACTCAAAAGACCGAACGCTACCATAAACTTCCGAATGAACTGTATATCCCATCGCCGTGGTTGTTCCACCATTTCTATGTCCACGCTGTCAGTAGCGATTGCCATTTCGGGAAAGTCCGTCATTAAATTGGTAAGCAAAATTTGCTTTGGTAACAACGGAAGAAAGGGCAGAAAAAGGGATGCGCCCGCCATACTGAACATATTTCCGAAGTTCGCGCTTGTGGCCATGCACACATACTTAAGAGTGTTGGCAAAGGTCATCCTGCCTGAGTTTACTCCTTGAACAAGCACCTTCAAGTCCTTTTCCAGCAGAACAATATCAGCCGCTTCCTTGGCTACGTCGGCAGCGCTATCCACAGAAATGCTTACATCTGCAGCATGGAGAGCTGATGCGTCATTGATGCCGTCACCCATGTAGCCAACGACATTACCGGCCTTCCTGAGAGCCAGAATGATCCGCTCCTTCTGATTCGGTTCGACTTCAGCAAGGACATCCACATCGGTGACCCTTGCGAGTAAGGCCTCATTACTCATCTCCCTGAGTTCCGGACCTGTCAGGATCGCGGCATTTGGCAAACCGATCTGCTGACTCAAATTGGCGGCCACAAGCCGATTGTCACCAGTAATAATCTTCAGTGAAACACCCAGCCGTTTTAGCAGCCCTATGGTCTCGGCTATGTCAGCTTTTGGCGGATCGAAAAGGACCAGGAAACCCAAGAACGTCATCCCAGTTTCCTGGTCCGTTCCGATAGTCAATTCTGGGCCTGCGTCCTTATATGCAATCCCCAAAGTCCGAAAACCCTTGCTGCTAAATTCCTGAAAGCGCCGCTCGACATCGTCTCGTACCGAGGAAATGTCTTCAATCGTACCGGCGCCGGTTTCGGCCGACGAACACACTTGAAGAACATTTCGCAAAGCGCCCTTGGTAATCATAAGATGCTTGTTCCCTTTTGATACCAGGATACTTAATCGTTTGCGCACAAAGTCGTAAGGCGATTCGTCCAGCTTCTGATACGCGGAAAGGTCGAACTGACGATAAGCTCGAATGCCTTCGTCGATAGGGTTTACGAAACCTGTAACGTAAAAGGCGTTTATATAGGAATATAGAAGCGCTTTCGCGCTTGAGACACCGTCCACATTAAGGGCAGAGTGTAAATGAACCACCCCCTCGGTAAGAGTGCCGGTTTTGTCAGAGCAGAGCACATTCATGCTCCCGAAGTTTTCAATAGACGCCAGCCTTTTGACGATCACTTTCTCCCGTGCCATGTCTTTGGCTCCATGGGCAAGGTTGATGGTAATGATCGCAGGTAAGAGTTGAGGGGTCAGTCCAACCGCCAGCGCAAGGGAAAAGAGAAATGACTCTAGGATTGGACGCTGCAAATACGCATTGACGGCAAAGATCGTTAGCACTAGGATCAGGGTCACTTCCATCAGAAAATACCCGAATCGCCTTACCCCTCTTTCAAATTCGGTTTCCTGCGGCCGTAGCTTAAGCCGCTCAGACACCTTACCAAACTCGGTTTGCTTTCCCGTGTTGACAACCAAAGCTTTCCCGCTGCCGCTAACCACGTGTGTTCCCATCCATAGAGCGCCCTTACGTTGAGAGAGGGGCGTCTCAGTGTCGACAACTTTAACTGATTTCCCAACCGGATAGGTTTCACCTGTCAACGTGGCTTCATCCAAATAGAGAGTATTGGATTCTAGAACAAGGCAGTCTCCAGGAATAACATCGCCTGCGCTAACTAAAACCACGTCGCCCGGGACAATCTCTTCCAATGGGATTTTCTTTTCAGTTCCGTCTCGAATCACGGGTACTCTTATTTGAACGATTGCCAGCAATTTTTCCACTGCGTCAGCAGCCCCCCGTTCCTGCCAGAATCCGAGAAGGCTGCTTCCCACAACAATTACGAGAATAATAATCGCATTTACGTGATCATGGAGAAAGAACGATAATCCGGTGGCGAAAAGAAGGATCAGGATAATTGGACTCTTGAACTGAGACGCCAGGAGTGTCAACGTATCAGATCTCTTTTTCGGTTTGAGAAGATTAGAGCCGTATAATGAGAGTCGCCGCTGAGCTTCACGGTCAGTCAACCCCATCGGAGCGCTCTCGAGTCGTTGAAGAATTTCAGCCGATGGGACGCTCCAAAACGCCTCTGGAGATTTGCCCATGTCAGTCTCCTATTATGGCAGCCTTCAAAGGCCTGAGGCGTCTTCCAGTTCTATCCTCTCCGGGTCCCCAAACATACGGGCCAGCATTATGCTCAAATATTCCGCCATATTTCTGGTCAGCAGGAAATTCTGACGTACCAACTCCTTTGCTTTCTGACCCATCGCATGGGCAACATCTGGGCGACGCAAGAGATATCGGGTTCGCAAAGCAGCCCCTTCTGGAGTCTTAACCAGGAAACCGGTGTGGTGGTTCACGATCTGAAGACGAATTCCTCCGGTGTCGCCGCCTATTACGGCTTTTCCTTTCCACATGGCCTCGGTGACGGTCAGGCCGAATCCTTCCTTAAGAGATTTCTGAAGCACAATGTCTGCGCCCCGCTGAAGGGCATTGATGGTAACATGGGCATCCGGCGCTAGGTGGAGCACGTGAATGTCTTTATCTGCGCCCGCCTCGCTACGAACTTCGGCCAGGACCGATTCGGCTTCAGGGTCATCTGTGGCCCCGCCGCCAGCAAGGACCAACTGAAGCTCTGGAACGGACGGCTTGATCAATCGATAGGCTCTCACCACGCCGAGAGGGTCCTTGAAGCGATCAAAACGCGAAACCTGGAGCATTATTGGTCTGTCGGGGTCCAGACCGAATTGGAGTTTGGCGCCTTGGACTTCTTCTTCGGTCAGATCCATGTTTTTTTCGCTGAGAGGATCGATGCTGGGTGGCATCAGATATTGGGTGTGTGGCAAGGGCTGCGAAAAATCCGCGAGGGAAAAAATACTCGCGTCGTATTCCATGACGAACTTGCGCAAGTACTTCCACAATGGACGATAAGGGTGGCTCAAGTCGATATGGCATCGCCAGATCCATTTGCCTTTTCGGTTCGGACATGACCTCAACAGAGGAAGTGGCTGAGGGTCGTGTATAAAAACGATGTCTGCCTCCTCAAGGGTCGAACGGAGCCCTTCCGAGTTCTGGGCGCCGGTTTCCTCGTAAACCTTGAAATCTGTGTCTCCCAGTGGGACGGGTATGCCTTGTAAAGCGTTGTGGAAGCTCTTTGTAATCTGAAAAAACCGCTCCTCCCCTCGAATAACTTCCCACCGAACATCGAGACCCAGATCGTTCTGAAGTGGAACCAGCTTGGTTAGGATTTCCGCTACACCTCCACCTACATAGGTGGAGTTAACGTGCACTACTTTGATTCCTCTTAATGGTCTTGCAATCTGACGAAGTCGAGCGATCACGTCTTCTCCGGTCACTGCAGCGTAATCTTGAATAGATATCATTCGGACACTCCCTGAAAAAAATGTACAAACAGATTTGTCAGTTGCGTCCGCAGTTCCACAAGGGTTACAAAATAGGGATCTACTGACGCCAGTTGTGAGCAAAGGTCCTTATAATGATCACCGAAAGGCCGCAGCCATAAGCGAAAGTCGTCCATCATTTCGGGGCTGCGACGTCTGGCGTCAATAAAATGATAGAATAAGCTTCCTCCAGACATTTTGGAAACAGCCTCCACCAATTGCTTCGGTTCTTGAATTTTTTCTCGGGTATCAAACACGATTACTTGAGAGCTGACAAAATGAAACTGCATGTCAAGCTCGGCCCAGGAAATCGTTTCGGTCTCATCCAACCTCTGTTCAATCACTTCGAGCATCGCTTGGCGCAAGGATTCCAGATCTGCAAAGGCAGACGGGTCGATAATAGATAGTCGTTCAGCAAGAATATTGTCTTGGAGGGAATAGCGAACCCATTCCGCAAAATCGTTGTTGTATTGAGGCTCATCGAACCTGTATCTTAAAAGCCCGCCCCAAAAATGATGATATATGCTCCCGAGAGGGATATCCAATAAATGGTCCCTCATTTCTTTCAGGTTTGCGGCCTTCTTGCCTACTGCTATGTTCAGCAGAGCGCAGTCTTTTACGATAAATGGTTCATCGTTAGAATTTGTGGACATCTTCACCTCTGTAACCTTAGACTATTATTGCAATATAGCTACGAGTTGACCCTCGGCGGTCCGCCACCACGCCGGGGGGAATACTCTCGGACTCTCTCGAATCAGGCGGTTTGAGCATAATGCTCCTTTCCTTCTCCCATGAGTAACGCCACAGGAAAACTGTGTAGTACGTCTCCGACAGGCAGGATATTGCCGGCGGACAGCGCCTCGCCAGTGATAACATTCCGACATTCTAAGGGCGCTCCGTCAGGCATTATCAGCTCAGTGTCCTGCCATACTTGTCTTCCAAGAGGAAAATCTCCCTCTTGAATTATGTGACTGAGAAGCCTCGGCGCAACGACAATGGCCCATTGATGCTGATACCTTCTGGCAAACGCGATGATGTGGCTCCTGAATCTTCCCGCCGATTCGAGGGGAACATAAGCGCCCTCCCGGAAAGTCTCTCGATGGCCTCTTCTCGCTTTGAGCGCCAGATAAATGAGAAAGAGCTTAATCTTTCCATCTTCTCTCGTTCGAAGGAGATCTTGGATAAGTCCGCCAATATCTGAATCTTCCTGCTCTCGGATGCTTGCGAGCATTGAGCGCATTTTTTCAAAATCTACAGGTCTGCGATTGTCAGGGTCCACTAAGCTTAGATCCCACAACTCAGTCCCTTGATAGAAATCAGGCACGCCAGGTGATGTGATTTTAATGAGCGTCTGTGAGAGCGAGTTCAGCATACCGAAATGAGCGACTCTCCTGGTGAAGGGGATCAGTTCTTTCAGGAATGCGTTGGTCTCCGAACGGACGAGAATTTTTTCAGCAAATGAAACATAGGCGTCTTCGTACTCGATGTCGGGCTTTAGCCATGCCGTATGGACCTTTGCCTCCCTGACAGCTTTGACAATATATTGCTTTATTCTTTCAATGAAATCGGGGTACTCGTCGTCTGAAAATGGAAGCGCTCCGATAAGCGTCTGGTATAAGAAGTACTCGTCGTTTCTATCCGGAACGGCTAAGCCGCCGACACGTTTCTTTTTGCCCCTGTTTATCTTGATCCATACCCGGATTTTTTTCAGCCAGTCGTCCGGCATCTCGGACAACACATTTATTCTCGCGCGAACGTCTTCGCCCCTTTTAGTATCGTGAGTCGAGGTGGTGTTTAAGGAATCCGGCCACAAGTCTTTCTTCTTCTTGTTGAAGGTGTGAAATTCTTCAAGCGAGCATCCAAAGTGGTCAGGTCGTCCACCCACCTCATTGAGTGACACAAGCCGGTTGTACACATAGAGTGTCGTATCTTCAACTCCTTTGGCCATGATCGGCCCGGTAAATTGCTGAAACCTCATGACAAAGAGGATCCAGCCCGTCTTCTCTTCATCTGAGACATAATCTGGGAAGTCCAGGAGAAGGAACCTTCGCAAGAACGTAAGCCCATGTAATAGGGCGGGGAAATTGGTCCTCGCCCTGTCCACCGCATCCAAAATGTATTTCCTGTCGTTTTCCGACACTACCACATGGTTGATATAGGTCCTGTAAACGGGAAACAGCGCAAGAACCTTGGTCAAGGCTCTTTGTAGAGCATTTAGGGTTATGTCGCTTCCATGACGGTCCCGGCTGGAGATCTCTTTCAGGAGTTGAGCAAGGTTGTGGACGTCGCTTGCCATGTCTTCCTGGATTATCAATCGCTTGTTCTCGGTCACTACATCTTGATACAAGTTCTTCGAGCCCGTTACACTCGAATAGATTCTGCTGAACGCTCGCGCATGCTCCTTTTGACAAAATACTTCGTTTACATAATTCGCAAAATCATAGCCGGTCGTTCCCTGCACTGGCCAGAAATGTGGCAGGTCTTCCTTGAGATTGAGTATTTTTTCAACGACGATATAGGTTGTCGGCGCCTTCTTTCTCAATTCTTGAAGGTAGGTTGTCGGATCGAATAGACCATCGACATGGTCTATTCTTAAACCGGTTACGATTTGTCTTTTAATCAGATCGAAAATCAGGCCGTGCGTGTGGTTGAAAACGCTCTCGTCTTCCATCCTGAGTGAAATCAGATCATTTATACAAAAAAAGCGGCGATAATTTATTTCGTCCGCTGCCACTTTCCAAAATGAAAGTCTGAAAAGCTGTTGAGAAAGAAGGTCGTCAAGGGAGTTGAAGCTCTCCGGCTTCCCTTTTTCGCCGTTGAATGCCTTTACATTTTTGTCGACAAATGTTCTTATTGTGGTATTGGCGCTGTAGAGTTCCCACAGAGTACGGTGAATCAGTTTTATCTGGTTGGAGCGCTCCTCCGCGTCATCGCTGGAAGAAAGCGTCTTCAACACGTAGAGGATACCCAACACTTTGATAAAGTCGGGATCATCTGCGGCAAGTTTTCTTTTCAAACTGGCCAGATTTTTAAAGAGATGGGTATAAGATTCGATTTGCAACGGGAAAGCTAAATCATAGTACGCAACCTTAAAACCGTCAGGACCGTATGTGAGCGCGATTTCTCCATCCTCGAGACACTCTCCATAGAACCTGCCAAGGAATGGAGCGAGGAGTCTCTTGTTGGGCCCGTTAGGTGGATGCCCCCAATCCACGTCGAAGAAATTGAAATACTGCGAGTTGTAACCATTCACAAAGATATCCATCAGAATTCCATTTTCCGAATTCATCGCCATATGATTCGGGACAATGTCTTGAATCCATCCCATGTTGCGCTTTTGCAGTTCCTCGGAGAGCAGTTCGAGGTCGGAGAAACTTCCCAACTCAGGATTCAACTGATTGGAATCAACCACGTCATAGCCGCTGAGGCTACCCTTTGCTGCTTTAAAAATAGGAGAAGCGTACAGGTCTGATATGCCCAGGTCCGACAGATAGGGGACGACCGAAATCGCGGACTGAAAACCGAAGGAAGGACTGAACTGAATCCGATACGTCGCGGCTGGACTATCCATAAATAGACTCTCCGATCTTGTGGTTCATGGCAGGTCTGCAATTTTTGAGGTCTCGGGGAGCCGAATCCAAAAGTTTCTGGCCAGGACCGTGCAGTCCCGTATCCAATCTTGAGCGTCTTTGTCACCCATGCCGGCCTTCACCTCAAAATCCGGCCAATTTGTGTGAACGAGGTTGAAGCACATGTTTTGGGTTTTCCAGATATTAACATCGAACGGTAATGTTCGGACTAGTTTTGCAGCCCTATTCAACCTCTCCATTCGTGAAAGGTCGTCAGGTTGTTCGAGAAGTTGTTCGGCCAGACGCTCAACGGCGACTGCCAGCAATAATCCGAGAGCTGTCGCATCCAGAGTTGCGCCGGCCAAACGAGCTTCTTCCAGAAGAGGTCGAACGACTTCGGGCTCTAGCCCGTCCCCTTGAATCGCATCACGAATCTTGGCGTTCAGGCATAAGTCCGCGGCCAAAGCCAAGCTTTTAGGCGGAGGTGTGTTGGACCCTTTCAGAAAGCGAATTAACGGAGCATGGTGCCCGTAAACGGAGCTATACGCAGCTTCAGCCTCGCGTAGCGTCGGCTCCATGATCATGTTCAGAACTTTTCGCCGCTCATCGGCAAAAAGCGAATTCAGAGCGTACATCGAACTCCCGAAGTACTTACCCAGCAACAGGATGGTCTTCGGGAAGTCAGCGACGGCAAAAGCCTGCGAAATCTCATTGACAAGCGCTCCATATTTTTGCGCTCCCTGATATTCGCCGGTGCCGCAGGCGATACTGTGATCACCAAGATGTAATACGCCAAAACATAAACTTATAGATTCGCGCGTAACCTCCGAAATGACCGTTGCCCGCCCGATTACAAGCCGTGAGCCCCCCGCCTGAAAACTGCGATAGTCCTGCCGGGTGGCAGAATACGAATAGATCGAGCTTCGTTCACCTATATCCTGGAACAGAGAGCTTATGGCATAGTGGGCCCCCACATTTTTCATGTCGAGCATAGCAGGCCTGACAAATTTCTCATAAATTGCTCGGCCGTCACCGTGTTCGGGTATGTTACTTTTGGCAAGTTCAAGACGTTCGAGAAAATCATGCTCGAAGGAAACGCTAAAAAGCTGGTCGGCCAATTGAAGCGCTCTGCCGGCATACTGTATGACTTGAACCGTCTCAATACCCGAAAGCTCGTCAAAAAACCAGCCACAACTTGTGTACATGAGCATTGCGTGGCGTTGCAACTCCATAAGCTTCAGGACGGTAATTTCTTCACTGGAGTTGAACGGCCTGCTAGCGTGACGGCTCAGAAAGGCGCTGACTATGTCGGGTGATCGATCCACGATGATGTCGATGTATTCATCTCGCGCCGCCCACGGATCCTTTAGAAACCGCCTCGCCAATCGTTCATAAGCCGGATTCACGGCATCTCGGAGCCAGTCCAGCGCGGAGCGCAGGGGGGCTCGCCAAGCCTGGTTCCAACCCCGATGGCCCCCGCTGTTGCACCCGCAATCCGACCGCCACCGCTCTATTCCGTGAATGCAGCTCCACGAACTGTTCTCAAAGATCTCAACTTCGTGTGTCGGCGGTTGCTTCTCTAGGTATTCTCCGTAATTCGTCAGTTTGGCATACCCATTGGATTCAATGTAGTGGAGAGCGTAAGCGAGCGCCATGTCGCCACCTCGATGGTGATGCCCATAGGTTTCTCCATCCGTTGCGATGGTAACGAGGCAAGGAGACGAATGGTCTTCGGGTAACTCGTACATCAGTCTGTTTGCGAACTCAACTCCACTGTTGAGCAATTCTTCAAATGCCAGGGCCTGTGAAATGGGACCGTCGTAGAAGAACAGGTTCATGACGCGGCCTGACGGTAGTGACACTTGGTAAGCCATGGTATGATCGATTCTTTCACCACTCACATCTTGCCATTCATCACCGCCAATCGGCCGAACCCGATGCGCCTGACCAGGGGAGAGTACGGTAAATCTTATTTCGAGCTGCGCCATGATGTCCAGGGTTTCAAGATCTACAGCCGTCTCTGGCAGCCACAGACCTTCCGGCTTGCGTCCAAAGCGGTATTCAAAATCCTTAATTCCCCAGATAATCTGGGTTTTCTTGTCACGACTGTTGGCCAGCGGCATGATCATGTGATTGTAGGCTTGGGCCATAGCAGATCCGTGGCCTGAAAATTTTTCCATGCTCTGCTTGTCCGCCTCCAGAATTGCCGCATACGCGTCGGTGGCGTACTTCTCCATCCAGAGCAATACGGTTGGGCCAAAGTTGAAGCTTATGCTGGAATAATTGTTCACCAGTTGGACGATTCTTCCCTCGGAGTCCAGGATTCGGGACATCGCGTTTGCAGCGTAGCATTCAGCCGAAATCCGCTCGTTCCAATCGTGGTAAGGAAATGCTGAGTCCTGAATCTCAATTGCCTCCAGCCAGGGGCTTTCCCTCGGAGGTTGATAAAAGTGCCCATGAATACATATGAATCTGTCCATGATCTAATCTTTCTGTTCTAAATTAAAGACCACCACAAGTTCCGAATCACTGTTCTTCATGATTGTGATGATCGTAGGTTTTCACCCAACATCTGAGAACTTCGGCTACGCTCCACGCTTGAGCGATGCAACCACGGGGGGTATGCGGTTCCTCGGCGTTGAATATCTCGCTGATAAAACCGATTCCAGCATCCTCCAATTCCGTTGCGAACCCCAGCAGAAAACGCCGAGCCTCCGCCTTGTCTTGCGGATGCAATTTCAGCCATGCGTCAATGTATGGGCCTATGAGCCACGCCCAGACGGTGCCTTGATGATAGGCAGCGTCTCGAGAGCGAATATCACCGCTGTATGTCGGCTTGTAGTCCGGGTGATCTCGAGACAGCGATCGGAGTCCAACAGGAGTGAGCAATCGTTCAGAGACCACATTCATGACACTATCCCACCGTGAAAACTCCAGAACAGGATGACACAGGGAAATTGAGAGGACTTGGTTGGGACGGCACGCCGAATTATCGCCATCACGTCCGTCTACAACATCATACAGGTAACCGCCCTCCGGATACCAGAAGCGGTCGTTGAACGACGCGTAAGTCCGAGCGGCATGGTCCGCGAGGTAAGCTGCGGCCTGTTTTCCCTGTTCTTCGGTAACCCAGGTTTCCAGCAGTTTCAGCGCGTTGTACCACAGAGCGTTGATTTCGACCGCTTTGCCCGCTCTCGGTGTTACGACCCAATCGTCAACCTTCGCGTCCATCCACGTGAGTTGATAACCTTCTTGCCCCTGAGAGAGAAGGCCGTCATTGGGGTCGACTTTGATGTTGAAGTGTGTGCCTCGAATGTGGTGATCCACTATGTCCAGAAGCTTGGGAATCAGTAGCCGAAGTATCGAGCGGTCTTTCGTGATCTCCAGGTATCGTTCGATAGCGTGAAAAAACCAGAGTGTCGCATCGGCGGTGTGGTACAGGCCTTGTTTCTCACTCTCAGGGAACATATTTGGGATGAGTCCATCCCGGATGTAATGAGCAAAGGTGCGAATAATGGAACCCGCCTCGATGTAGCGCCCCGTAGTCAACGTGAGCCCTTCGAGACTTATCATGGTGTCGCGACCCCAGTCTGTGAACCAGTGGTAACCGGCTATAACGCTATGGAGTTCGTACCCGGTGGCTTGCGCGCGAGCAGCGTCTTCCTTGCGCCCCGCGGGTTTAATCACGAATTGATCTGCGGCTAGGACCAGTTCCGCTGATGTCCCTGCACGAGACGCTGGATCCGCCAAACTAATGAGATGCTCACGGCGCTGTTTCTCGGCCAGAAAAGCCTCTTCAGGCTTCAGCGCAAGCATGGTCTCCCAACTGTGGCTCGACGCCACCAGCGCTACGTCCTGACTCTTTTGCAGATCAAGGTGGAAATGGCCCGGACTCCACAGATTGCCCTTGCTATAGTAACCTCGCATTTCTTCCATCCAGAAATCTATTGGTTCAAGCGTTCTGTTGTCCACAATGAATGCCGGCCCCTGACCATAAAGCGCAATGCGGAGCTGCCGTACAGGACCACCTGAGGTAATCTCGTAACGATTACGGCCAATAATGGTGATTGAGTAATCTTCCTCAATGGGAGTATCCGGAATCGCCTCATGCATACGGAAGTGTACTGCCGGCCATAATTCCAGCCTCACCGGACCGTCGCCGGACACCATGCGGTATATGATGTGCACGCTATTCTGCAAATGCGGGAGTAATAATCTTTTTTCGATCACGAAATTTCCTATTATGTAGAGCCAGACAGGAAGCCCGGATTCCAACCGAAATTCCGACAGGATCGGTGGGCCGTAAAACTGCGGCGGGCTGCCTGCTTTCATTTCCTGGCCGAGTCGCATTCTTGTTCCATCTGGAAGAACAATCTGCTCCGCTAGATCGTTTAACATTACTACTCGTCCCAAAGGAGCCGGAAGCGCAGAAATCAGGAGCCCGTGATAGCGGCGTGTATGAACACCGGACACAGTCCCTGAAGCATAGCCACCCAGTCCGTTTGCCACAAGCCACTCGCGTGTAAGCAACACTTCGGTTTCGACTGCGTCCTGCGTACGACAGGGAATGCTGTGGGCCAAATCGGTCATGACCAGCTCTCTCCAGGTTTCCTTGGTCCCAGGACCACTGCGGCGTGACCTGGGATCCTCCAGTTATCGTGAGTATCTGCGGGAGGGGTTCCGGAGCCTCCGTACGTGGGATTTTCGCTCGACCAAATGATTTTCCAACGCATGAATTCAGGTGGAGCCAGCAGGGGTTCAGGCGAGGGATTAAGGTGCAAGTCCAGGCCAAAATTCACCACCACCAATCTATCATCTCCATTTTCTCCGAAGAAGCGCAAGACGAAGGCCTCCGGCCCCAGGACAGCGCCGTCCAGTCCGCGATATCGCTGGGAGCTAAACACAGGGTCCTCTCGTCGAAGCTTTATCAAGTCACGATGAAGGGCATAAATTCCAGAGTGGCTCTGCCGTTCCGACATATCGAGTTTTGCTTGTCTGAACAGGGCCGGATCCGAGGGATCAGGGAGCCGATGTTTCATGTCAGGAGCATCAAGACTGAAAAATTGTTGAAGGAATTCGATCCTCCCCTTGTGTACTTTTCCAGCCAATCTCTTTTCATGGTCCGCAAAATAGTGAAATGGGCTGGATGCCGCAAACTCCTGGCCCTGGAAGAGCATCGGGGCGCCAGGACCTAACAGCATGAGAGCGGTCATTGCCCTGTAGCGCCCTGGACTGGTAAGGTTGTGGCATCGTAGCCCCCCGGCGGCGTTGGCGATCTGATCGTGATTCTGAATAAACGTTACGAACGTAGAAGGCTTTAGATCAAGACAAGGGGTCCCACGACGTTTCTTTTGGTGTTTGTACCGCTGTCCTTGGAACAGGAAACCCCACTTGGCGGCGGAAATAAATTCCTGTGGGGCTCCAAAGTAATCCGTATAATATGCGGGGTTACGCCCAGTAAGAGCCACCATGGCGCTGTGGTGGAAATCATCATTCCATAAGGCGTCCATACCGTACCCGCCCTGATCGCACGGCCGCACCAGCTTCACATCTTGCGGTTCATTTTCCGCCACCAGAATAACGCAACGCTTGCCGGCCGCTCGGCGCGCAGACCGAGTTATGACAGCTAGAATATGTTCCGGTGAATGATCATAGATGTTCTGAGTGGCGTCCAGTCGCAAACCGTCTAGATGGTATTCGTCGATCCAATAGAAGGCATTGGAACTGAAGAAATCTCTCACGGGCTTGGCGGCGTGTCCGTCGAAATTGATCGCCTTTCCCCAATCGGTCTCATAACGATCAGTAAAATATTCGTCGGAAAATTTCGACAGATAATTACCGTCCGGGCCCAAGTGATTGTACACAACATCAAGGATCACTCCCATTCCTAAGGAATGGGCTTTGTCCACGAATCGGCGAAAATCGTCAGGTCGTCCATAAAGTCGTGTCGGAGCAAAAAGATTCACGCCGTCATATCCCCAGCCAAAATTTCCCGGAAATTCGGCTACGGGCATCACCTCCACTACCGTTATACCGAGGGAGGCAAGTTCGGGTAGCTCCCGTGCGCCGCTCTCCCACGTTCCTTCCTGCGTGAAGGTTCCGACGTGCATCTCGTACAATATCTGGCCATCTATCGAAACGCCCGGCCATTCCTGGTCCGTCCAGTTGAACAACCCCGGATCCACTATCTCTGACGGACCGTGCGGTCCCTTTGGTTGGAAACGCGAAGCTGGATCGGCGTAAACATCTGTCCGCCCGTCCAGGCGATAGCTGTACAAAGTGCCGTTTGTCGCTCCAGCCACTAGCCCAGAGAAATACCCGTCAGCGTCCCGAACCAGATCAAAATTCCCGTCCGAATCACTGGGATTCGATGAGCCCTCTTCGATTACAACCTGTACCTCTTGACAGAGAGGGGCCCATACCCGGAAGTGAGTGGCCTCCCCTCCCCTTGCAACTTCGGCTCCCACGGGGAGTCGCCTGTTCAAGTCATCTACCAATTAGCAATTACCTTTCCCGTCTCGCCTGTTCACTCTCTGAACAGCTTTCGATAGTGATATCCAAAAATCATCAGCGTCACTGCCTCACGCAAAGACCGGCGATAGAACATCAAAGACTTTAGCAGTAGCTTCCAGTAGTAGATTTTGTTGTTCCATTTGTCGAGAATGCCCATGTAGAGAATGGAATTGAGGAAAGCGGTCGCTCCCAATAACGTTATCCTGCGCCGTCTCACAGGCTTGTAAGTCCCAAGAAACTCCAAAACCCTAGCGTAGTATTCCTTCGGGGAATAGAGGTAATTCAGGACTGCGTAATACTGCTGCCGAACGAGCTGCGAATCCATTTTTGGAATGAAATTCATGGCCCCGTCGCAATTGTCCCCGGAGCAATCTTCGAGAAGTCGCCCCTCCTCTTTGAGTCGCCGGTAAAGACGGGTTCCCGGCAATGCTTCAAGCAGGCCCACCATTGCTCTAACTACTCCACTGTTTTGAATGAACTCTATCTGGCGCTCGAAAATGTCCGGCGGATCGTTGTCAAAACCTATTATGAAGCCACCCATCACTTCCATTCCGTTTCGTTGTATCGTCTTGACGGCTTCCACCAAGTCCACCGAACGGTTCTGGCTCTTGCCGCATTCAGCGAGACATTGATCCGCCGGAGTCTCCAACCCGAGAAATACAGAGTCAAAACCTGCTTCGGTCATCAGCTTCATGAGTTCTCGATCTTGAGCCAAATTCACCGAGGCCTCGGTGTACAGCGCAAAAGGAAAATCATTAGCCTCCTGCCACGGTTTGAGCGCCTTAAGAAACGACTTGACCTTCGATTGATTCCCGATGAAATTGTCATCCACAACAAACACGCTTCCACGCCAACCCATGTCGTACAGAATATCAAACTCCCGTATCATCTGGTCATTGGATTTTACCCTGGGATTCCGGCCATTAAGGTTGACAATGTCACAAAACTCACAGTCGTACGGGCATCCCCTGGAATACTGAACGGACATGGAGGCGTAGAGTTTCATGTCTATAAGGTCCCATCTGGGCAGAGGGGTCAACGTGATGTCCGGCTTCTTCTCAGTTGTATAGACTCGGCGTGGGCTTCCCGTGACCAGATCCTTCAGGAAAAGTGGAAGCGTAATTTCAGCCTCATTAAGGACGAGATAATCGAAATCGTCAAAGCCTTCCGGACAACTCGTAAACAAAGGCCCCCCACCCACTATGGGCTTACCCAAAGATCGGCATCTGGCGACAATCTGTCGTACTGACTCCTTTTGAACGATCATGGCCCCTATGAAGACCATGTCGGCCCACTTGATCGCTTCATCCGAGACACCTTCAACGTTAGCGTCGACAAGCCTGAGGTTCCAGTCCGTGGGAAATATGGAGGCTACCGTCAGCAGCCCGAGAGGCACGTGAGCCGCTTTTTTGCGGATGAACTTCATAATGTGCTTAAAGCTCCAGAAAGTGTCAGGTATCGACGGGTAAATTAATAGCGCATTCATCAATATGTCCTCACCAATCCGGCCAACCAGTTGTTCATTTCTTTTGATGGCCAGGCTCTTCCTTCTGTTGTTGCTGAGGCGCCTGTGGCTGCGGGCGTTGCTGAGGCATTTGCTGTCGCTGGATTTGGGGGGCTTGCGGCTGGCGCTGCTGAGGCTGCTCTCGTTGTTGTTGAGGTTGCGGCTGCTGAACCTGCTCGCGCTGCTGTTGCTGTCTATGTGACTGTTCAGCCTGCTGCTGTTGTTGCTGCTGGCGGCGTCCTTGTTCAGCCTGTTCTTGCTGGCGCTGGTGTTGCTGTTGTTGAACCTGCTCCTGCCTCTGTTGCTGTTGATGTTGTTGAACCTGGTCGCGCTGTTGTCGCTGACGCTGACTCTGCTGAGCTTCTTCTTGCTGGCGCCGTTTTTGATCGACCTGCTGTTGCTGTTGTTCACGTTTGTGCGTCTGTTCAGCCTGTTCTTGCTGGCGCTGGTGTTGCTGTTGTTTCTCCTGACGTTGATTTTGATCAGCTTGTTCTTGCTGGCGTCGTTTTTGATCAACCTGCTGTTGTTCCTGTTTATGTGACTGCTCAGTTTGCTCTTGTTGACGGCGCTTTTGCTCAGCCTGTCCCTGTTGTGTCTTCAACTGTTCAGACTGCTGTTGCTGCCTTTGAGCCTGCTCAACCTGTTCTTGTTTGTGGAGTTTTTGATCAGCCTGCTTCTGAGGCTCAAGCTGTTGGCTTTCAGTCTGTTTCCGGAGATCTTCCTGGCGCCCGCGTAACTGTGTAGGTTGTTGTCCTCTTTCCGGTTGCTGGCCAACGATCTCAGACTGCTTTTTTCGCTGCTCCTCCAAAGCTTTTTCCAGCCCTTCCCGTTTTTGTTTGTCCTGTTCTATGGATAGCTGGCTCTCCAGATTTCGCCGTTGGCCGAGAAAGTCCAACCTGCCTGCCGGCCCGGCTTCCGGTGTTTTTCCAAGTTCTTTGAGTTGTCCGAGAAGCTGATCGCGTTTTCGAACATCCCCCTGTTTTGCAGCCTGATTCGTTATAGAGTCGATCTTCTGGTTTGTGAGTTCCGCTCGTTTTCTCTGTTCGACCGATTGTCCGAGTTGCGCAACCTGTGTTTCCAGGTCCTTGCGCTTTTGTGGATTCGGGAATTTTGCGAGGTCTTGCTTCAACGAGGCAAGCTTATCTGGAGTCAAAAGATCCGCAGCGCGGGGCGCCTCAGTTTTTGTCAGTCGGCCTAACTGCTTTTGAAGGTTTTGAACCTTCTTGGGATCCTGTTCTTTTACGAGCTTCTGCACGACCTGTTTGACTTGGGTCTGTTTTGCGGATATCGGGAGTTTCCCTTGAATCACATCCTGGTTGATTTTGCTGAGTTCGTCCCTCAAAGCCAGACGCTTTTGAGGGTCCCGCTCATTGGCGACCCTAGAGCGCAGATCGATCAATTCCTTCCCTGCGACTCCCGCTAACTGCGCCTGAACATTCAGGTCGGTCTTCATTTTGTCGCGGAAATTTTGGACTACCTTAAGATTCTTGGGAGAATTGAAGGAACTTGAGACAGCCTGAAACAAATTCTTGCCCGAAGGTAACTTATTGGCGAACTTGTGTTCTTCCTGCTTCAGACTCGTCACATTCTTTTCGAGACGGTTCAGCCGCCTCATAGCCCAATCCTCTTGAATATTAACATTGGCCAGTTGACGTTGAGCCTCCCACAACCTGCCCCTATTGCCGGAGAGTTGAGACAGGTATGCCAGATCACGGTACTGTCGTTGCTGAAGCCTCAAATCTGCCAGATAATACTGATCGCTATAAATTATGTTGTCCAGGATGAGGCGCCTGGCGTAGATCTCGATAACGGCAGGATCGAACCTCCAGCCGGTGAATGAGTCTACAGGTATGATCCAGCGCCCCACTCCGGGCAGAATTACTACAACGCCCAATCCCGGTTGAGGCTGAAGAACGCGGATCTCATCGTACGGGTAGACGTCTTGGGATTCCCAGTCTTCAAAGTCGTAATCCGAATTAGAAGAGGATTCCGCATACCGTGGGCCGGGAGAAACTCTCCGTTCGGCCACGCCCGGCTGTGAAGGCGTCACAGGGCAGATATCCAAATTTGCGACTACGGTTCCGGGAATAGTCGTTCCATCCACAAGCCTGTTAAGATCCTCCGAAGACGAAGCCAGAGCCTCCAGTTTCGGCTTCCCATCCTCCACGTAAACGGTCTGGCAAGAGGAAAGGACTGTATCCGCAGGCCGAGTCAACGTCAAATTCCTGACCCGGACATTACCGGAAATGACCGTTATGACCGCTGTCGTTGGGATGTAAACCTCTACGATGAAATCCACTGGCTCATCACTACTAACGGGCTCAATGGAAGCAGCGGGGGTTAAGACCATGTAAGGAGCTCCTGAGCTACCTCCGCTCGGCTTGGTCACTCGAAGAAGACCCTGGGTCATTTCAATGACATCCGCCGGACCATGTTCAGTTTCTCTTGTAGCGAGGAACATGGAGGAAGAGCTGCCGAGCGAGTTCAGTAATCCCGTTTTCCACTTGAGGAACAGTTTTCCGTTTTCGCTCGTGCTCACCGTGTTCCACGCATCGACCACGCTCCCTACGGCCAGTTTTACCGGCTCCTGGTCTCGGTCCACAACCACGCTTGCGTCTCCCTGAATGCCTTGTACCGCAGCATGCGGTGGTCCCACTACCTGGGCGTTCGATGAGGCCGGAGCAGCCACTGCGACACAACACATCACGGCCAAGACAAGAGCCAATTTCATGCTTGCGGCCATTGAGATTTTCGTCTTCATGGATAGTTCTCCCATTTTATTTCTTTTGAGTTCAAAGGCCGAGCTAGATCACTTAGCCCATGATTGGAACAGCGAGGCATGCCCTATAATTGTCTTAGCTACAAACTCAATCATGTATTGTTATCTGCCGAGCAGACCTAATGCGCCTACAATGATCAAATAAATCCCGATGATCCATGTCACGAAACGAGGCGCTATGAGTATCAAAATACCGGCTATCAAAGCCACTAACGGCTGAAGATGCAGATTAATGTTCATGTCTTCCTCCATGGGACAATTGCTTCGCAGAAGCTGCGTTTATTCTGATTCATGTTTAAGAACTTCATTTCTAACGGCGTCCAAGAGACCTGGACCAGTTCTTCCACCCTTGCCAGCCTGATTTCCGGCGATAGAGCATAATTTCGACTAATCCTAGCAGGAACAGGAGTACCACCGCCCCGAGCGTCGCACTGATCAATGGTCCGATGAGTCCGTGAAAGGACAACCTCATGAAGCTGAACAGAAAGCCCCCGATGAAGGCCCCTACGACTCCTACAATCAGATTGATAACCAGCCCGGCTCCTCTTCCTCTTATAATTTGTTCGGCCAGAAAACCGGCGACAAGTCCTATTATCAAGAACCCTATCAATGGCTCGATCGGCATATTGATTCTCATGTTTTCCTCCTGCGACAATTAGTCGTTAAACAATGTACGTCCAGGAATTCGTCTGGCGTACTCCGCCATTCGCTACGAGACTCCATTGTTCAAATCATTTCCTGACTCTTCCGTACAGTGATTGTATCTTGCCAGCCAGTTGATTGATTTTTCCGGCAAGAACGCCGGTATACCTATGACTCCACCATCCCCATTTTTCGCGGACCTTACCTTTCAACTGATTCACGTTTCCGACGAATAGATGCCGATTCACAGGATTTCTCCTTGTCGCCAACTGCAATTACGCTCTTTTGGGCAGCCCAATCACATTACGCCGGCTCCCGGCCGATCAGACCCCGGAAAGTCCTGAGAAAAAGTTTCGTATCAGGCTAGTTTTTCCCCCCAAAGAACTCGCGGATTTTCCCATACCACTCAGAGTCAGTGAAGTTCGGCCATTTCTTGCTTTCAAAGTTGGGCGCTTTTTCTAGCTGAACCTTGTCTATGTCTACGATGATCGTGTCCGCTTGAGCGCCTGTCTTCACGGATTTCCACGGAATGGGTATCAATCGGTCACCGGTTCCGAGCAAACCTCCGGGAGCCAAAACTATATAGTCTAGACATCCATCCTTGCTCAGCACAATATCTTCAATCTTTCCGAGGTCCTCTCCTTTTTGACTTATCACTTTTTTCCCAAGTATTTTACTTACTCTGTCCGCATGCTCCAGGGCGGTTTTTTCGCTTGTTTGGCTCCGTTCTGCGCTCGTAGGGGGTTTTACATCGGTTTGAGCCTGGACGCTGGGGGTCGTGCCCACCTCTGGCTCAGCGGCAAGCGCTTGACTTACAAATAAGGTACAGACTGCCAGAAAGAGCGTCATAAAGTTTCTCGATTTTTTCATCGAGTTTCTCCTTCCTCCTATTTCGGGATAATTTGACAGGCGTCAGAGCGATGAGGACCCAGTCCCATTATTTACAGCCAAACACTGAAATTACCGCTTTGACATGCCATAATCGGTGAAACCGAACAGTCTACCGCTCCAGCACGATTAGAATACCAGCAGCGATAGCGAGCAGAGCCAATAAAACACTGACGACCGGATTACCGACAGATAGCGCCTGTAGCAGGCCCGTCACGATCAGCCAGATGCCAAGTAAAAGGAATCCCAATCTTTTTGTTACGTTCAGATTCATGTTGTTCACCTCCCTTTTTGAGAACCGAGATTCGTCCTACCGCAGGCCATTCCAGGACCGCTAAAGGCCCCTTCGGCCTTGAAGGAGATTAATCACTATCACCACGAGCGCTATGACCAGCAGAATGTGAATTATGGCGCCCACGGGGTAGGCGACTAAACCTATTAGCCAAAGAATCAACAAGATTACCACTATAGTCCAAAGCATTTTTTCTCCTCCTTACGTCGCTGTCTTGCGACGATCTAAATCCTTTTGTGAGAAAGGACCAACTCCGGCCTGTTTATGAGGCTGCTCTCCCTTTCTCGACTCCGGGTATCCCGTATCAAGCTTTTCTATGATGCAAGGCTTTTCTTGCCTCTTCCGCCAATTTCACGTAGTCGACACGTATGAGGTCTAGCTCCTTTTCATCCAATTCCTCCAAATTCAAGAGCCCATTGTGAGCATCTTCCATCACACGAATCAACTCATCCAACTTGATGTGTATGGCTTCGGAATCCCTATTTTGGGTATTCTGGATGAGGAATACCATTAGAAAGGTCACAATCGTCGTGCCAGTATTGATGACCAATTGCCAGGTGTCACTAAAGCTGAAGATCGGTCCTGTAATGACCCACGCGACAATTACCGAAAATGCAAGGACGAAAGCCGACGGATGACCTGTGGCGCGTGCCGTCCATTTGGCGAAGCGAGTGAACCGAGATGTGGATTTCGTAGGTTTCATTTCAACTTATCCTCGTTCCGCGTAAGGCTGGCCGGGTGGCTACCAATTGCGCAGATGCTCGTCCAGTTCCTTCTCAGCTTCCTCACGTTTGAGCCCGTATTTCTCTTGTAACTTACCAAGTAAATGGTCTCGCTTCCCAGCAACGACTTCCAGATCGTTGTCCGTGAGTTTGCCCCACTTCTCTCTAAACTTGCCTTGCAGTTGCTTCCAGTTTCCTTCAATCTGATCCCAGTTCATGATTCGTCCCTCCTTATTGGGGTGCGGCGTTAATTCGCCAGGTTTTCCGGTTTCATGGTTAGAGACGGCCCGTCAATAGGAGCACGATCACGATGATCAGCACCACACCAAGGAGACCGCTGGGGCCACGCCCCCAGCTACGACTATATCCCCAGGTCGGTAGCGCTCCTACGAGCAAAAGGATCAGGATAATTACCAGAATAGTTCCCATTGTTTTTCTCCCTCCAGACTTTTAAGAATAGCGTCAGTGACATAACCATCACTGGAGACGCTTTTAACCCTTATAATACATGTATGCACCTTGCGTGCCAATTAAGGCAATGGATAAGGTTTTCCATAAAAGCAACGCTATCAGATAGTTAGGCACAGCGATGCCCGTGGATTGAAACACCAAGGGGCGACAAGAAAGCGGTTAGTGTCCTACAAACGGTCCACTCAATTGCTGTCACTGTGTTATCAAGGGGTTATATATTTATCAGTGTCTGATGATAGGACACTAACGTGCGGATTTGGACTAGTTTTCGCTCTCAACATGGGGGTCACTTTCTGTTATTCGTTCCGCCAGTAAGGCAGGTCAAAATCAATTTCACAAAATCGATGTAATATTGAGCAATTGAATCATGCTCTAGACAGCGAGTTAGGCGTTACCCCACCGTGCATGTTGACCTCATCCGCTTCAGTGTTCTCCAGGATGCTTCGGGCTTTCTCCACCTCTTCTGTGCTCCCGTGACAGATTACAAGGAACTTGTCGGCTTTTATTTGGGTTTCATACTTGATGACACTGTCTTTTGGTACGCCTATACTGAACAATCCGGCGCCGACTGCGCTGACGCCGCCAACAACTACAGCTCCTTCGAGCGCCCCCACGATCCAGCTCACCAGTGGTCCCGCTACGGCAATGGGGCCTATACCGGGAACGAAAAAGAAGGCGGCGCCGAACAGCAAGCCCCAGAGCCCGCCCCAAAAAGCGCCGATCTTTCCCCAGGCCTTCATACGGTCCCCAGTATTATAGTATCCGACCACATGCTCATCAGAGTGATAGTCCTTGCCCACTACAGACAGCTTCTTCATGTCAAGCCCTGCCTTCTGGAGTTCTCTGACAGCAGACTCCGCCGCGGTATGAGTGTTGTACACTCCAGCGACCGCCTTGTTTCCTGTAACGTTCATAACTCTCTCCTTCGTGTTGTGATTCGGTTTCCGTTATGGATTACATCTCTTATTTCGGCGCCAAATCCAGGCTACTCCGCCAACATTAGCTAGCGCCGGTGGTTTTTCAGGTCTTTTCCTTTTCCGCCGTCAATTAGGATCGGTCGCGCTTCTTCAGTTTTTTTCGGGCTTACCGCATCACTTTGAGCCGTTTTTGCCCCTCCAGAGTATTGGCGAATAACAATGTTCAGGGGATCGGATTCAGAGAATCTGCTCTTGGCGTAAAACTGAGTTGAACTTTCTCTTGCAAAAGTCCTTAGCCGTTCCTTCAATTGAGTCGTCAATCTAGCTCGAGCAGACTCTATTAAACGCATGTATTCGGCGAACAGATTCGCCGAATAAAGCTGTTTGTAGTCAGGGCTCTGAATAAGCTCATGGTACACCTTGACAAACCTTTCATGTTCGGGGGCTCCGGCGAGATGACTAAATACTCGATTAATTAGTTCGCCATTCAATTGCATGGAATCTGTCGA
Source organism: Candidatus Omnitrophota bacterium (assembly GCA_041662125.1). Classification (GTDB taxonomy): domain Bacteria; phylum Omnitrophota; class Gorgyraeia; order Gygaellales; family Profunditerraquicolaceae; genus JBAZTA01. Next base: position 36,176 of record JBAZTA010000008.1, read on the forward strand.
TGATTGTCGCGACAAATGCGCTAACATGGATGTTCGTTTCTCAGCCTCATAGCACCGTGCTATGTCACGCTCCATCGATTCCAGGTCCTGTATCTGTTCGATCAATTGATAAGCGCTGTCATCGAATGGTATCGACAAGTCCTGCGATCGAACGGTACCCGGCGTCATGATGATCGTCGCAACCAACAAGAGCGAGCCCAAAAGTTTAGTTTTAGTCTTCATTGTGTCGTAACCTCAGCCCCTGTTATTTAGTGAAATGAGCCCAAGAGCCAAATGAGACAAGATTTTCAAAATCTTTGGTGGTAACATGATCGGAGCCAAGCATGGCCTCAATACAATGAAAAGCTTGCATCCGCCAATGCTGCAAAGCGGCCGGATCAAAATCAGAGTCGAGCACATACCAGCCCGCAGCTATTAAATTGTCGATTCGCTGTTCAATAGACATTGGAGTTCTTTCTATCAAGAAGATTCCCTGAACAACCTTCCCAAGAGAGACGCCTCCAAAGTGATACCTTTGCAGATGTCCACACTTACAGGGCCTGGTCCAGTTAACTCAAAAAACGTTTCACAATATGGTAACGGAGATAGTATAACCCTTGCCGTAAATAGAGCACATTTCGTGCCAACTGTCCGACGCAGAACCACCTGCTTGGAAAGCTAAACCTAATTAAATACTTACGTATAGCGGCAGAGATTGGTGTGACTTACGAAGCGTCTACAATAGGAGCTGAACGAGGGAAATGTGCCCTAGAAACGGGCCATACAATTCCTGATGTGTGTTTTATCAAGGGGTTAAGAATTAATCTGGTGTCTTAATGTAGGTCAATCATCCAGGCCTGCGGTGCGATTTCCGCTCTCAATTTCGGATTGTAAAGCCTCCCTGAGCTTCCTGTATCGTAGGATCAGGCTGTTTCTTGAACTGTAGTGGCCGAACAGTGAGTGTGCTTTGATTTCGAGTTCGGGGATAATTCGCTACGCTAGCGCCTTGCGTTGCGTTGTTACCACGAGGCTCGCGTTATCGCCCACGAGGCAGTGGGCGCATGGCAGTCAAGCGAGTGCATTGGAGAGCGTTTTCATTGGTCACCATGGTTTCTTCAGCGACTGACGAAATAATGCTTGAGGCCTGGATCAGAGACGCGATGTGATGAATGAAGAGAATGAGAGCGACGATGCCGCTGATCGCCAGTAGGATGCCGACAAACACTGCCAGGCTCGGGACGAAATCGCCCTCGTCGCCGCTGCGGATGCTCCGCAACACGATCAGGCAATAGGTGAAAATGCCCGCGAACATTCCGAGCACGACCTGCGTGACTGTGTCACGCATGAAGTTCCGTAGGATGCGCGAGGTGTATTGGCTCGAGGCCAGCATCAGGGTCATCAAGGTCATCGAAAACGTGATCCCCACCACGGTCATCATCGAACCGGCAATCGTGGACAACATCAGGCGCGCGCGAGCGGCGACGACATCGGATGTCAAGTCGGGCGGTGTCTTGGCTTTGGAGGGATCTAAAACCCGATACGCCAGCAGTTTCACGCGGTCGCTCACCAGGGCCCACACCAGCGCATAACCCCAGACGAACAGCGCATAACCCCAGCCGAGGGGTGTCATAAACAGTCCATAAACCGCAATTAGAGTCGCCAGCGTTTGCGTGCCGAGCACTGCCACCAATAGGATCTTGGCGGGGCGAATGGACCAGAACGGGCCTCGCGTGCGCGTCAGGAAAATCGTGAGATGACCGGCCACCGACAGCATAAGATACATCATGGTCTGGAGATCTGGACGGTTGAGGTGAAAGACGCTGGCGCCAAGGTAGAACAGTCCAAAAGCCGCCACCGGGCCGATGACGCCCAGCACGGTGGCGATCCCAAGCACCATTCGCATGTTCCAGGCCTCGGGCTCGTCCTTGTAATGAACGTTGTCATAAGCAATGGACAGAATGGCGCCATCATTGAGCAACGCCAGCATCACGATCATTATCGCCGTCAATGGATAAAAGTTAAAGATCAGGATCGCCAGCGTCATGAACAACAGCACGCGCAGCGTCTCGGCGATGCGGTACATGGCGTAACTGTTCATCCGCTGAAAGATTTTGCGACTCTCCTTGATAGCGTCAATAATCACTGACAGGCCGTCGGTCAGAAGGACGATGGCCGCAGCGGCGCGCGCAGCGTCAGTCGCGCCCGACACGGCGACGCCGCAATCGGCTTTCTTCAACGCGGGGGCGTCATTCACACCGTCGCCAGTCATGCCGACGATGTGGCCGCGTTTTTGCAACACATCCACAATGTGGAACTTGTGTTCGGGGAACACCTGGGCGAAACCATCGGCGTTCTCGATGGACTCGGCCACCGCCGAAGTCTCTTCCCGCTTTACGTCGCCCAGGCCGCTGGCGTCGAGAATATTTGCGCCCATCCCTAGCTTCTTGGCGGTTTCCTGGGCGATGGCCAGTTGATCGCCCGTAACCATTTTGATCTTAACTCCCATCTGGGCAGCAGTCGCGATGGTTGACTTAGCGTCTTCCCGTGGCGGATCGAACAGGGGCAACACACCAAGAAACTGCCATTGGCCGTCTCCCCCGGCCCGCGCCACACCCAACGAACGAAAACCGCGCACAGCAAATTCGTTAACCGCTTTGTCGACGGCGGGCTTCACCTGCCCTGCATTGGACGAAAGTTCCAGAATCACCTGTGGAGCGCCCTTCGTCACCTTGAATTCCTTTCCGTCGGCGCCTTTGACAGTGGCTTCGGTGCGCTTATGCACAGGGTCGAACGGCTGGAAATGAACCACCTGGTAGCCTTTCAATGCCTGATCATTTTGCAGGCCACCCAGTACAGCCAGGTCGATAGTATCCTTATTGTCCGCGCGCGACGCCAGCGCGGCGTTGAGGATAACTTGATCGGCGGGGACATTGTTCACGCTGAACGGATCCCCCAGCGTCAGCTTGTTCTGGGTAAGTGTGCCGGTCTTGTCTGCGCATAGGACGTCCACGCCGGCCAATTCCTCGATGGCCACCAACCGGCTCACAATCGCCTCTTTCTTGGCGAGCAGGCGTGCGCCGACCGCCATCGTCACCGACAACACCGTTGGCATCGCCACCGGAATCGCTGCCACCGTCAGCACCAATGCGAACTGCAAAGTGGTGAGGATCGGGTCGCCGCGGAAGATCGCGACGGTGATAATTACCGCCACCAGCGCGACCGCTAGGAGTATCAGGAAATTGCCAATCTTCAGCACCGCGCGTTGAAAGTGGCTGACGGTGTGGGCTTCCTGAACCAGTTGCGCAGTCTTGCCGAAGTAGGTGTTGGCGCCTGTGGCATAGACCATCGCGCCAATTTCCCCCTGACGAATGATCGAACCTGAAAAGACCGCCTCGCCGGGTTTTCGGGTGGCTGGCAACGACTCTCCCGTCAGCGCGGACTGATCCACCTCCACCGGGTCGCCCTCCAGCAAGCGCGCATCGGCCGGCACAATGTCCCCCAGGCGCACGCGGATAACGTCGCCCGGCGTCAATTCGCTCGCTGGCGCAGTGATCCACTTGCCATCACGTTTTACCCGGGCATTGATGGCCAGCTTGGCCTTCAGGGCGGCGATGGCGTTTTCCGCCTGGTGCTCTTCCCAGAATCCGACCACTGCGTTGGCCACAAGCAATAGGAGGATGATGAAAAAATCCGGCCAATGCCGGACCACGCCCGACAGAATCACCGCGACTTCGATCATCCACGGGATCGGGCCCCAAAAATAGGTGAGGAATTTCAGGAACGGGTTAATTTTCTTTTCTTCAATCTCGTTAGGTCCATATTGGGTCAGCCGTTTCTGGGCCTCAGCTTGACTTAGGCCGTCCGGCGTCGACGCCAATTTTTTCTGCAGTTCCTGCATAGGAAGAGATTTTAAATCGTCCTTGGCCTCAGGCTTGGCCCCCGGCTTCGCCTCGGGCTTATCCGCGTTCGGTTTCACGATGACTATCCTCCTCTTCTTGGCGCCACCACCGAGTCCCGGTCCAGAGGGGCCACGGGAAATCGATGGACAGGCGTCGTCGGACAATCTCATTCACGGTTTCGAATTCCCGAAATCGGGAGCGTTATACCTTTGCTTCCGGATGGTCGGCCACGCCTCCCGGCGGCAAAATATGCGGCACGTCAAGGCGCGCCACGCCAATTCGGTTGTCGGCCATCCCATAATAGACGTCGAAGCGGTCCGGTAACCCAAGATCGTCGCGCCGGTCGATTCCGGTTGGGAACACGACGTTGGCTACGGTCCCGCGGCGTTCTTGCGGCAGCTCCGGCTTCAAAACCGGTTCCGTCGAACGATAGCGGATCACGCGCGGATGCTCCTTCGAGAGCACCATCACCCCGGCCGAGTAGCATAACTGGCTCCCGTCGTTGCCCGGCGCCGCCATTTCGCTCACGCCATGGTAAACGATCAGCCAGCCGTGCCTGGTCAGGATGGGCGGAGTGCCGCCACCGATTTTGAGCCGCTCCCAGGGCGACACCGGAGTGGCCAGCCGGTGATGCGAGTTAAACAGGCCGAGGCGATTTGATTCATGGCCTTTCAATGCCATCGGGCAGTAGGAAATCCAGATGCTTTCCCGATCGAGATCTATCTGTCGGCGCGTGGGATGGTAGATGGTTTCCTCCGGACGAGTGCCGGGAAAAAGCGGCCGGTGGAGGATGCCCATCTGCATTTTCCCGGCGTGATTGGGAATGGCGACGGGGAAGAGGCTAGAGTCCTTATCATCGACGCCGTCGAATTCGATGCCGTGGTACGGATCAAAGGTTGCGAGCCCCAGGCGCTGCCAATGGAAAAGGTCCTCCGATAGGGCCAGGGCGATTCTTGGGCCTTTGGGCGAAAATGCGCTGTAAGTCATCATGTAGCGCCGGAGCGGCTCTACGAATGTGATGCGAGGGTCTTCGCAGCCCCCGCCGCCGTCAGGTCGCCGCTCATAATCAGCTTCAGGCTCGAGCGCAATGCCGAGGCGCTCAACTCCGGACGGATCGCCGGCTTCATTGAAGCGAACCCGTGCAATGCCGATGCGCGAGTAATTGCCCCTCGCTACGAGCCTAGGAAACAGGTAAAGCTCACCATCAGGGCCACGAACGGCAGCCGGATTCAGGACGCCTTCGATCTCCTGGGAATTACCGGGTTCCGGCTCCATCAACAACCCCAGGCGGTGCAACTCAAATCCACTCATCAAATCCTCCCGCAAGGTCACGCTTGCTGATCGCTATCTAAACATGCGATGATTGCTTCGGTAACCCGTTTAGTCTCATTGGGACCTCGAACCGGTATAGAGACAACACCTGCTTCTTCGGCGGGATAGTCGTTTCCCCCCACGAACAATGCATCACCTATGAAAATCATCTCTTTCAATGAAATGCCAAGGATGTCTCGCAGCTTTCTGACTCCGTAGGCTTTGTCAATGCCAGGTTTGGTGACATCAATTGATGTAGCGCCGCCCATTCGGACAGAAAACTCGGGAATAAAAGTGTCAAGGATTGCTTTTATCTTCTTCCGCTTGGTGAAATCAAAGTCCCACTTGTCCTTTTCTTTCAGGGGGGCCTGCTGACCTAATGCGGAAAATGTTATCTGGCTACCCCGGTCTTCAATTATCTCTCCCCAAACCTTTTCGACCTTAAAGCCCGCCACTTCGATAGCCTTCTTTAGAGAGCTGATGATTTTCTTTTTTTCGTCCGCGGTGAAATCTTCTGAATAGATCTTTTTCCAGTCCCCTGCGTATTGGAAGAACTTTGTTCCACATGTGGGAAGGACGGATAGATTCACCAGGCGTTTGTCATGAGGAAGATTTGAGAGCAGTTGTTTTTCAAACTGTGGCCAATCACCTCCGGAAATCACGGCCACTTTGACAATACCGAGAAGCTTATGCAGCAGCCCCGCCATTTCGGTATCAAGAGCCGATTTACTCTCAGCAAGTGTGCCGTCCAGATCAAAAACAATTAGCTTTTTCACTATCCTTCCTCCTCTGAATTATTGCTATCTCAATTAGAGTTTTGGACCCGACGAACCACCCCGCAGTTTCCGTGTTGTAAACTATTCCGGTAGGGCAATTTCCAGCAAGCTGACTGGGATGCTAGGCCGAAAACCGCACGCTCCGACCACCGCCGGCAAGAGCAACACATCGCCTTTGCCGACGGCATAACTAGCTCCGCCGTGCTCGACCTCCCCTGAGCCCTCGATGCACACCAGCACGCGAGCCGTTCCGACGGCGCCGACGGTAAACGGCGCTTCTCCACGGAGTCGCCACAACTTAAAATGTTCGCAAAGAAAGAGTCTCTCGCGCCACACTGGCGTCGTCTCCTCCACCACGGGCGCAACCGGACCTACAGCGCCTTGCGTAAAATCAATGCAGGCCATCGCTTGATCGACTTGCAGAGTTCGACGCCGGCCTGTTTTGGCGTCAACGCGGTCCCAGTCGTAAAGACGAAACGTTACGTCGCTGTTTTCCTGAACCTCGAACACCACGACGTCGCCACCCAGAGCGTGAACCGTCCCAGCCGGCAGAAAGACGCCGTCACCGGGCTTCGGTGTGAAGCATACGAGGTGGTCAGCCACCGTTCCGTTTGTGAGCGCCCGCCGCAGATCGTCTGCCGTGGAGCCTGGCTTCAGGCCTGCGTAGACACGGCTTTCTGTCCCAGCCTCCAGCACAACCCACGCTTCGGTCTTCCCTGTCTCGCCCGCCGGCAGTAGGTCCGTATGGGCATCCGCTGGATGCACCTGGACCGAGAGCGTCTCACGCGCGTCGAGGAACTTCAGCAGCAGCGGGAATCGGCAAAAACGCTGGGCCAGCTTACCCAGTAATTGTTCCGAAGACTGTTCCATCAATTGACTGATGGTCCGCCCTTTGAGCGTTCCATTGGCGACTTGGCTCCTATGGCCATCTCGGTCGCTGAGTATCCACGCTTCGCCTATGGGGTCGTCGTTCGGCAGCGGCGCGGTGAGCAGGTCAGCCAAACGACGACCGCCCCAAGGCCGATACTGGTAGATCGGTTCGAATCGTAGAGGATACAGAGGTATTTGCTTAGAGGCATGTGTCTTTGTTGTCATGCTCATGTCCTTTCCATCGCGGCATTATATTCGCCACGGCGAGCAGCCCGGTTGCAACTGGCTCGATGATACAGAGCTTTCTGCGCTGCCAACACGTGGCCCTCCTCGCCTTGCCAAATCTCCAATGCCGGTTGTTGAATGGCGCGGGCGAACGAAAACGCCAACGCCCAAGGGAGTCGCGACTTGAATCTGACATTCATAGCATTCAAACGAGCCGAGGCCAGTTCACTGGATTGGCCGCCGGACAAGAACGCAATCCCTGGGACGGCAGCGGGGACGGCTCGCAATAGACATCTCACCGTGGCGTCGGCCACCTCGTCGACCCCCTCTTGCTTGGGGCAGGTCAATCCTGGAAGCGCCATATTGGGCTTCAAAATCATACCCTCCAGCATCACCCGTTGTATGTAAAGTTGGTTGAAAACTGTTCGCAGGACTTCCTCCGTTACCTTGAGGCATCGATCGAGGGTATGATCGCCGTCCATGAGCGTCTCCGGTTCAACGACCGGGACCAGCCCGACTTCCTGACACACCGCTGCATAGCGAGCCAACGCCTGAGCGTTCGCCTCGATGCAACCCCGGCTGGGAATGCCATCGGCGATGGTGATCACGGCTCGCCACTTCGCAAAACGGGCGCCCATTTGAGAGTATTCAGCCAGGCGGTCGCGTAATCCGTCCAGACCTTCGGTTATTTTCTCTCCGTGATGGCCCGCCATGTTCTTTGCCCCGGTGTCAACTTTGACGCCGGGAATGATTCCCGCATCGGTGATGACCTTGACAAAGGGAACGCCATCTTTCGTGGACTGACGGATGGTCTCATCATAAAGGATAAAGCCACTGATAAATTCACCCACACCAGGAGTGGTAACAATCAACTCACGATAGGCGCGCCGGGCCTCCTCGGTCTGGGGAATTCCCAACCTGGCAAATCGTTTGTTGCAGGTTGGATTACTTTCATCCATCGCAAGGAGGCCTTTGTCGTCGGCGACAAGCTTTCTAGCTGTGTCTATAATCTCTTGCGCATTCATTTGGGATTGCTCCTCTTCCTGTTTCAGATTTTCGGCATGTCTTGGCCGTGCTTGTCGATGTACTGCTTGTGCTCGATGAGCTTGTCCTGGAGTTGCTGCTTCAGGTAGTGGTCATGGTTTTGCATCCACAACTGTTTGAGGAAATTTGCGGAATTGATTTTCATATTCATTCTTTCGGCCATACCAGCCGCGCTGTTGGCGTCGGTTCATTTGGGAGGCTCATCTTTTCGAGTCGCGCTTTCCGCCTCAAGCCAGTCTTGATCTGCTTGGCCATCGAGGGGGCCTCTCTACTCGTAGAGTTCATTGGCCTGATGGCGGCTATCGGCGGTGTAAGTTCGAACGGTGTCCTCGCTCACAGCGCTAGGAACGCGCCATTTGATCATACCTACCTTCAAAGCGTCGTTCACGGCGAGGCACGCGACCATGGAATAGACAAATATCGCAAGCATCTGCCAGCCAGGCAGTGGCATGAGTCCCGGGAGACCCACCAACGTCACGACGGTACCCATGAGCACGTCCACAGCGAGGGCTGACAGTAAGATTTTGCTGGGCGGCGTCGCCCAGAACCAGTGGCGCTCCCGCGCGGACACAACGGTAAATACGGCAAAGTAGAGCAGCATGAGAAAGCTGAAGGTGAAGAGAGCATTGTTGTTGGTCGCTAACCCGAAATGCGACCAAGCGATCCACAATAGAAGGAGCGTCTCAGCGACCATCGCGACACCAAGAGCCACGGAAACTGCAATGAAGCCTCCGATGTTCCATGTTTCAGGTTTTTTTGATGGTCTAACGTTGTCGGTGGCAAGAGCGATCTTCGCGAAGTCCAGCATAAAGACCAGCATCAGCATTACAAAGGCTGAAACGACGAACTTACCGGTTACCACGAACGCGATGGCCACGAAGGCCGCAGTGAGTATTGTTTGGCTGATCTTGTTAATGATCCACGTCAAAACACGCTGATAGATCGTCCGCCCTTGCTCGACCAATGCCACAATGTTGATCAGTCCGGGTTCGGTCAGGACCACGCTCGCAGCGCCCTTGGCCACGTCGGTCGCCGTACTGACGGCAATGCCGACTTCGGCCAGGCGGAGGGCGGGCGCATCGTTAACCCCGTCGCCTGTCATGCCTGTCACGTGGTTCGCTGCCTGCAGGTGCTGCACCACGATGTACTTATCCTCAGGATACACTTCGGCAAAACCGTCGGCGCCCGCCAACAAGTCAACCGCCTCGTTGCCAGCCTGTGCGCCCGCTGCCTTCAGATCCGCTACGCGCCGAATGTTAGGCAGCCCTACTCCCTGAGCGATCTCCCTCGCTACAGCTAACGCATCGCCCGTAAGCATCTTTACCGGAATGCCCAAGCCTCGGAGTTCGGCGATAAGCTGCTTGGCGTCTGGTCGAAGCGGATCATATAGCGTCACCAATCCGAGCAAAGCGGGGGTATCCGTCTCTGGACCGCGCGCCACCGCTAGCGTCCGATATCCCTTCAATGCTGATTCGCTGACCTGCGCCTCCAACGCTTCGATCGAGGAAGCCTGAAGTCCGCAGCCCTCGGCGACGGTTCGGACGGCGCCCTTTATCACACGCAGGCGCTGCCCGTTTTGTTCGATTACGGCTTCCGTCCTACGGTTTTTCGCATCAAACGGAGCGAAGGAGACACGCGAGACATTGGGAAGGTCGTCGAAGATGCGCCGCTCCCTTGCCGCTGCCAGGAACGCTAGGTCAATTGGATCCTGGTTGGCTTCCCGAGACGCGAGCGCTCCGGCAAACAGCACGTCGGTTTCAGTCGCGTGCTCCAGCGGGATCACGCCGGTGACCGCCATTTGATTCATCGTGATCGTACCGGTCTTGTCCACACAGAGTACGTCCATCGTCGCGGCATCCTCCGCTGCGCTGAGGCGGGTAACCAGCACGCCGCGTTTGGCCAGTTCCTTCGACCCAACAGCCATGCTAACAGTGAACATAACTGGGAGGGCGACAGGTACAGCGCTCATCAACAGTACGAGCATGAGCGGGATCATTTCAATGAGCGGCGCTCCGCGGATTAGCGACAGCACGATCACCACAACGAGAAGCGCACTGACAATAACGAAAAGCCACCGGACAACCTTGGCCACGACCGCTTCGATGTGAAGTATCGGACGCGCCTTCTGCACCAGTTCCGTGGTACGGCCAAAGTACGTCTTCGCCCCAGTTAGCATCACCACGCCGTTGCCTTCGCCCCGGCGGACGACGGACCCCGATGAAAGCACTTCGCCGGGCGTCTTGTTCGCGTCTTTCGATTCACCGGTGAGCGCCGACTGGTCCACAGTCAACGCCCCCGTCAGGAGTTTCACGTCCGCGGGGATGATGTCGCCGGATCGCACACGAACGATGTCGCCGGGGACTAGCTCCCGGGCAGGAATGACCTGCCAGCTCGAATCGCGCCGGACGCGCGCGCTGACCTGTAACCGTCGCCGTAGCGCTTCAACGACACCGGCTGCCCGGCGCTCCTGGAGGAAGCTCAACACAGCGTTGATAACCAGCAGTGCGCTTACCACAGCGAGGTCCGAGTATTTCCCGAGTACCGCAGAAAGTACCATGATCAGTTCGAGCATCCACGCGGAGATTCCCCAGAATTTCTGGATGAATTTAAGCACGGGCCGATCCTTTTCTTCGGCCACTTCATTGTATCCGTGATCCTTCCGGCGGAGGGCTACCTCAGCGTGGGTGAGTCCAGTGTCGGGCTTGACATGGAGCGCAGCAAGGGTGTCGGGAATCGACGCGGAACCAATGTCAGGGGCTTTGGCGTTTGCCGGCTTCGCACGCGCCGACTCGGCCTCGGATTCATTTGGTGTCTTTCTCATGGGGCATATACTCTTTAGACGCTCCACTTCCAGTTCCGGATTTCCGGCATATCCTGGCCATGCTTGTCTATGTACTGTTTGTGCTCGATGAGCTTGTCCTGTGTCATCTGCTTAAGATAGGCGCCCTTAGAGCCCAAATGTGGCAGGCGATCGACCACGTCCTGAACCAGATGAAAGCGGTCCAGGTCATTCTGCACCCTCATGTCGAAGGCCGTCGTGATAGTGCCCTCTTCCTTGTAGCCCCGGACATGGAGGTTGCGGTTGGCGCGACGGTAGGTCAGCCGGTGGACTAACCAGGGGTATCCATGGAACCCAAAGATGATGTGCTTATCTTTTGTGAAGAGCGAGTCGTAATCCCTGTCGCTCAGCCCGTGCGGGTGCTCCGTGCTGGGTTGCAGCCTCATGAGATCGACAACATTGATCACCCGGATTTTCAGATCGGGCAGATGCTCTCGAAGGATGGAAACAGCGGCCAGGATCTCCAGTGTAGGCGTGTCGCCGCAACAGGCCATTACCACGTCCGGCTCGGAATCCTGGTCGTTGCTGGCCCATTGCCATATACCAATGCCTTCCGTGCAATGCACAACCGCCGCGTCCATGTTCAGCCATTGGGGCAGCGCATGTTTTCCCGCGACCACCACGTTCACATAGTGCCGGCTGCGCAGGCAGTGATCGAAGACCGACAGCAGGCAATTCGCGTCGGGCGGCAAGTAAATGCGCACAATGTCGGCCTTCTTGTTGACCACATGATCGAGGAAGCCGGGATCCTGATGCGTGAAGCCGTTGTGGTCCTGCTGCCAGACGTGGGACGCGAGCAGATAGTTCAACGATGCTATGTTCCGGCGCCAGGGCAGTTCCGATGTGACCTTCAGCCACTTGGCGTGCTGATTAAACATCGAATCGACGATGTGAATAAAGGCCTCGTAGCAATTAAATAACCCGTGCCTTCCGGTGAGCAGATAACCCTCCAGCCAACCCTCGCATTGATGCTCGCTGAGCATGGAGTCCAGCACGCGACCGGCGGGCGAAAGGAATTCATCATTCTTTACCTTCAGGGCCTCCCACTGACGATTGGTCGCTTCAAAGACCGCGCCCAGGAGATTCGAGAGCGTCTCATCGGGACCAAAGATACGGAAATTACGCTGATCCTGATTCAGTTTGGTTACGTCACGCAGGAACTTACCCAGCACGAGTGTATCTTGGCCGTCAACTGCGCCTGGGGAAGGCACATTAACTGCATGGACATGGAAGTCCGGCATTCGAAGGTCCCGCAGTAGAATGCCGCCGTTGGTGTGGGGATTAGCCCCCATCCGCCGATCGCCCCTGGGAGCCAGTTCGGCCAATTCCGAAATGAGTTGGCCATTCTCATCGAACAGTTCTTCCGGTTTGTAGCTCTTCATCCAGCTTTCAAGCTGCTTGACATGATCGGGATGCTGGGAATCCACCAATATTGGTACTTGGTGCGCTCGGAACGTGCCCTCAACTTGCAGGCCATCGACCACTTTCGGTCCGGTCCAACCCTTGGGTGACCTCAGGACGATCATTGGCCAGCGCTGCCGAGTAGTGTCGTTTTTGTTCCGCGCATTGCTTTGAATTTGCCGAATGTCCTCAATGACCGTATCCAAAATACTCGCCATGAGTTCATGCATCTCTTTCGGCTCGGAGCCTTCCACAAAGTGGGGAGTCCAACCGCAGCCTCGTAGAAATTGATCCAATTCCTCATGCTCGATGCGGGCCAAGACGGTCGGATTGCTGATCTTGTAACCATTGAGGTGCAAAATCGGCAGCACAGCTCCGTCAGTAATTGGATTCAGGAATTTGTTGGATTGCCATGCGGTCGCCAAAGGTCCAGTTTCCGCTTCACCATCGCCGATAATGCAGGCGACGATCAGTTCGGGATTGTCAAACGCGGCCCCGAAGGCATGGCTGAGCGAGTATCCCAGCTCGCCACCTTCGTGAATCGACCCCGGTGTTGTCGGCGCAACGTGGCTGGAAATTCCGCCGGGGAACGAAAATTGTGTGAACAGCTTTTTCAGCCCGGCTTCGTCCTGGCTGATGTTGGGATAAAGCTCGCTGTAAGAACCTTCCAAATATGTGTTCCCCACCAATGCCGGGCCGCCGTGACCGGGACCGGCGATGTAGAACATATCCAGGTCATACTTCTTGATTACCCGGTTCAGGTGGACGTAAATGAAGTTCTGACCCGGTGTCGTACCCCAGTGTCCGACCACCAGTGGCTTCACGTGAGACAGCTTCAGCGGCTCCTTCAACAGCGGGTTGTCGTAGAGATAGATCTGGCCGACGGACAGATAATTTGCGGCGCGCCAGTAGGCGTCAATCTTGTGAAGCAGTGCAGGGGAAAGAGTTTTTTTCTTCATGGTTCAATTCTCCTTTTTTGGGCCAAGGCTGAGAACGCGGCAAACCATCTTGGCTATCATGTGTTCTTCGTCCGTGCGCATGACCCGGACGGCAACCCGGCAGGCCGCCTTGGAAATTACGTCAGCATTCGCAAGGTTTTGTTTCTCTTCGAGTTCTATTCCAAGAAATCCCAGTCCATCGCAGATCCGGGAACGGACTATAGGGGCGTTCTCTCCGACGCCACCGGCGAACACCAGCGTGTCCACCCCGCCCAACGCCGCAGCGAATGCGCCGATCCATTTTTTTACCTGATAGCAAAACAATGCGACCGCCTCAGCCGCACGAATATCCTGTGTTTCAAGGTCTAGCAAATCACGCATGTCGGAACTGGTCTCGGACACGCCGAGTAGCCCGGACCGGAAATTTACCATCTCATTGAATTGTTTTGCGTCGAGGCCTTCAGTGCTCGCCAGGAACCAGACCAATCCAGGATCGAGGTCTCCGGACCGGCTACTCATGGGTACACCAGCAGTTGGGGTGAAACTCATGCTCGTGTCCACGGGTTTGCCGTGGCGCACCGCCGCCAAGCTTGATCCATTACCGAGGTGGGCGAGAATTACCCGGCCATGCGCCACTCCCGCTCCTGCCACGCGAGCCAGTTCTCCCATGAGAAACTCATACGACAACCCGTGAAACCCATACCGCCGGACGCCCTTCGCCTCGTAGCGGCGCGGGATCGGCAACAGTTGCGCTACGCGCGGCAGATCTTTGTGAAAAGCCGTGTCGAAACAAGCCACTTGCGGAAGGTCAGGAAACCGTCGATGAAACGCTTCGGTCAACTGGATCTCTTCCGGCAGATGCTCCGGATCAAATGGCTTAAGTTGACGCAATTCCTCGACCATTTCCTCGGTGATCAACTGCGGGTCGCTGTACTTCGGCCCGCCATGCACGACACGATGTCCCACCGCTGTCAATCCACCATGTCCGATGCGTTCCTCGATCCAATCCATTAGAGCGTCCACCGCCACTGTGTGGTCAGGGGCCACCAGTGATCGTGAAAAGTTGTCCGCCAGGTTTATGCCTTTCACCAGCAAGGTAGCTTCCGGCAGTCCAATCCGGTCTATCCCGCCCACAAGAATCCGCAGGAGCGAGGCGCCAACCTCGAACAGGGCGAACTTGATGCTTGATGAGCCACCATTGATTGTCAGGATGCGTGGGTCATCTGATTTCATTGATGATTCCTTCCTCCAGTGAGAAGGGCGCAGCGGACATCCAGGAACAAGCAGGTGATTGCGATCACTTTCTTCATCGTCTTTTCTTCCGTGGATCGGATCATCGTTGCCACAGAATTCCTGCGTTTTCGAGTGGGATCGCAACTCCGTCGTGGCGCGGTATGACACGAGCCGTATAGTCGGTCGCCGGGCGGGTGGCGGATACTGACGCCGTGTAAACGTAGCCGCCCAACGTGGCGGCGAGTTTGTGAACGGCCTTCATCTCCTGTCGTACCGGATCTCCACCGTTCACGGAGTTGGAGTAAAGCTCCAGTCGCACAGCATCCGGATCAAGATCATCAAGATAAAGCTGAACCTCAAATACGTGCTGCATCCCCTCAGTCTCAATCTTCACTTCGCCGAAGCGCATCGAGGCCCATTGCTGTTCCAGAGCGTGCCGCCAATCGATGATCTGTCTGCCTATTGCGCCTTTATTGGCAGCCCGCTCACGGTAGTTCGCGGCGGCAGGGAGGTAGTGTTCCTCGGTGTATTCACGTACCGAACGGTTAGCGGAGAATTGGCATGTCAACCGGGCCATACTTTCCCGCATCCGCTTGACCCATGCGGTAGGAATGCCACTTTCGTCTCGGGTATAAAACTCCGGGATAACCTCCCGCTCAAGCAGGTCGTAGAGAGCGTCGGCTTCGACAGCGTCCCAAGCCGCATCGGCGCCATGATCCTGTCCGTCTCCCAACGCCCACCCGACTTCAGGCGTGTATGCTTCCGCCCACCAGCCGTCCAATTCCGAAAGATTGACTCCCCCATTGACTAGTACCTTCATGCCGCTGGTTCCACATGCCTCCCAAGGTCGCCGCGGCGTGTTGATCCAGACGTCCACCCCCTGCGCCAAGCGCTCCGTTAACAGCATGTCGTAGTCACTGAGAAAGATCACATGGGGTCGAACCTCGGGCCTGCGGATAAAATTTATCCATTCATGGATCAAGGCCTGCCCCTCCCGGTCTTCTGGGTGGGCCTTGCCGGCGATGATGAGTTGCGCCGGGCGCTGAGGATTGGTTAACAAACGAAGCAGTCGTTCTGGGTCGTGCAGCAGCAGGTTCGGCCTCTTGTAGGTCGCGAAGCGGCGCGCAAAACCGAGTATCAATACGTTGGGGTCAAACAGATGTTTCGCTCCCTCGACTATTTGGGGCGACGCTCCGGAGGCGGCCAGTTGATTTGACAATCGCTCTCGAGTGTATTCAACAAGGGATTTTCCGGCGGCGGTCCGGAATTGCCAGAGCGTGGCGTTGGAAATGCGGCTAATATCCTGCTCCAGGCTTTCCGTCGGCCCGAGCCATCGGTCTTTTCCGCACGCTTCCGTCCAGAGACAGTCCGACTCCGCAGAGTCCCAGCTCGGCATGTGAACTCCGTTGGTGACGTGCCCGACGGGGACCTCCTCCATTGGCCAGCGCGGAAAGAGAGGCTCAAATAGATCCCGGCTGACCATGCCGTGCAACCGACTCACGCCATTCACCGCTCCGCTCCCCCGAATTGCCAGATAGGCCATGTTGAAACTCTCCGATGTGTCATCAGGCTTCTGGCGGCCTAGAGCCAGCAAGTCGTGAAGAGTTATGCCGAGCTTCTGCTGCGCATAACCACCGAGGTATTGTTCGATGAGAGCCGGGTCGAAACGGTCAAAGCCGGCGGCCACTGCCGTGTGGGTAGTGAAAAGGTTTCCCGCTCGAGTGACGGCCAGAGCGACTTCGAAGGGCTGAGCGGTCTCTTTCATGAAACTGCGGGCGCGTTCCAGCACGGCAAAGGCCGCATGGCCTTCATTCAGATGACAGACTTCCGGCTTGACGCCAAGCGCAGCAAGGAGCCGCCATCCGCCGATCCCGAGGAGAAGTTCTTGCTTGAGACGCAGTTCCGGTCCGCCGCCATAGAGTTCGCTGGTAATTCCTCGATGGGCGGGGAAATTCGCGGCGTCATTGCTGTCGAGCAGGTAAAGTTTTACTCTGCCGACCTGGACCTGCCAGGCGCGCAGCCAGACCGAGTAACCAGGTAAGGCTATCTCCAACCGCAGCCACTCGCCGTTTGGCTGGCGCAAAGGCGTAATCGGCAACTGTCCGGGGTCGTTATACGGGAAGAGCGCCTGTTGCGCTCCGTCCTTATCAATCACCTGGCGAAAATAGCCTTGCTGGTACAGCAGGCCCACCCCGACCACTGGCACATTCAGATCACTGCAGGCTTTGAGCTGATCGCCGGCTACATTGCCAAGCCCGCCCGAGTAGATAGGTAAGGCTTCGCTCAACATAAATTCCATGCTGAAATAAGCGGCGCAGGTCAGAGGACCCTGCGAATGGTTCCGTTGAAACCACGCTGGCGACGCTACCGCTTGCCGCATGGTCTTCACCAGGCCATCAACGTTCTTACGAAAAACTGGGTCGGCCATCAGTCGTTCGATCTGGTCGCGCGAGACCGTCTGCAGGACAACCCAAGGATTATGCGTGATTTCCCACAATTTGGGATCGAGCTGCCGCCACACTTCGTCGGTGGCGTGATTCCACGACCAACGCATGTCCAACGCCAGTTCCGCCAGGGACTCGAATCCCTCTATTTCCGTGGGAAGAAGGTTGTATATTGGGTGAGTGACGCGTGTTTGTGTGCTCATGGTTGCTTCCCCAAGTGTGTTCCGGACCGAAAATTCGTACACATCCGTTAGTGTCGCCTCATGACGCCCCCAATCCTTGTCATGGCTTGCTGTCTGCTGATGAAGGACCGACGACGCGCGCCATTGGCCTCGCTCCGCCCTAAACCGACGACGCCAGAGCGTCACTGACTATCGTCTGGGCTTCCTCCAGGATGCGACGCATATGATCCGGTCCCAGGAAGCTCTCCGCATAAATCTTGTAGATATTCTCGGTCCCTGATGGCCGCGCCGCAAACCATCCGTTCCCAGCCACCACTTTCAATCCGCCGATGGGAGCGCCGTTGCCCGGCGCGTGCGTGAGGATGGCCTGGACTTTTTCGCCCGCCAGCTCGGTGAGCTTAACTTGCTGGGGTGATAGCTTCGCCAACCGTTCCTTTTGGTCCGGAGTGGCTGACGCCTCAACACGTTCGTAGGCAGGTTCACCGAACTCGAGCGTGAGTTCGTGGTAAATTTCGCCGGGATCGCGTCCCGTTCGGGCCGTGATCTCCGCCGCCAGCAAAGCCGGGACAATTCCATCTTTGTCCGTCGTCCAGACCGCGCCATTTAGACGAGCAAAGGACGCCCCTGCGCTCTCTTCGCCACCGAATCCGAGCGACCCTTCGAGAAGGCCAGCAACGAACCACTTGAATCCAACCGGCGTCTCGTAGAGCTTCCGGCCAAGTTTCTCCGTGACGCGATCAATCATCTGACTGCTCACCACTGTCTTGCCTACAGCCGCTTCCTTGCGCCACTTCGGCCGGTGTTGAAAGAGGTAGGAGATGGCGACGGAAAGGTAGTGATTGGGAGCAAGCAACCCGCCGCTCCTTGTAACAATCCCGTGGCGATCGTGGTCGGTGTCGCAGGCGAAAGCGATGTCAAAGCGATCCTTAAAAGGCCGATTAACTTCTGCATCGCATAGGGTGAGGATGGGTCCATACGGATCTGGCCGTCCCAATCCACAGTCATAAAACGGAAAGTCGGGTCTACGGCCCCGTTAACGATGGTGAGGTTCAACCCATAGCGTTCTGCAATCGGCCCCCAGTAGCGCACCCCGGCGCCGCCAAGAGGATCCACTCCCAGGCTGATCTTCGCGTCGCGAATGGTGTCCATGTCGATCACATTGCCGAGGTCGCTAACGTAGGCATTGAGGTAATCGTACCGACGCGTCGTAGGAGAACGAAGGGCTTTCTCGAAAGAAATCCTCTTCAAACCCAGAAGGCCGTTCTCGAGAAACTCGTTCGCCTTCGCTTCGATCCATGCGGTCACTGCGGATTCCGCGGGCCCGCCGTTTGGTGGATTGTATTTGAAGCCACCATCACGTGGAGGATTATGCGAGGGAGTGATCACAATGCCGTCGGCGAGCCCTGTCTTGCGCCCGCGGTTGTAAGTGAGAATCGCGTGGGAGATTACGGGCGTCGGAGTATATTCTTCCTTTTCCGCGAGCATGACTTCCACGCCATTTCCCGCCAGCGCTTCCAGGGCGCTGGCAAAAGCGGGCACTGAAAGGGCATGCGTGTCCATGCCGAGGAACAGAGGACCATCGATCTTCTGTCGCTCACGATACAGGCAAATAGCCTGAGTAATGGCAAGGATATGCCACTCGTTAAAGGACTTATCGAACGCCGAACCGCGATGCCCTGAGGTGCCGAACTTAACCCGTTGTTCCGGCGCCGAAGGGTCAGGCGTCTCGACATAATAGGCTGTGATCAGTCTAGGCACGTCAACCAGCATTGATGTTTCGGCTGGCTTTCCCGCAAGGGGGGACACTTTCATGGCGCTCCTCTCAAAATTCCGTGACGGCGTCTTGAAAGACGTTGAGCTTTTCAGTGATGATCTATAGGCCGCCCCTTGTCGTCGTAGAGATATGCCTCATAATCCCCGCTATCGGCTTTCGAGGGGTCGAACTCGGGGCTATTTTTTATGGATTCCCGAGTGAGGTCAAAATACACACTGGATTCGTCCCATTCCACACGCCTGATCCATCGGGGCGATAGAAGAACTCTCTTCCCCGGCAGCCAGTTGCGGGTATCGACAACCAGAAAACGAATCACCCAAATTTCATCGTCGACAATAAAATCTTCCACATGACCGATTTCGCCGTCGATGGCATGAATATGGTAGCCGGTAACCTCGCGTGAGCTGTGCAAATGCGGATCATCCCGCCGCCCCGAAACAGAAGCTTCCTGTTCCACAAACACTTCATCAACAGGAAGGGGTAACGGGGTTGTTCCGAAAGCGCCTCCGTAACCGCCTCGCCAAGGCCACTGATAATACTCATGTAGCTCGGCTTCATGCTGACGATAAATGGGCCTCTGCGTATCGATATCGGGGCTGCCGTTCACCTGCGTACGGGTAAGGTTTACCGAAATCGTGCGTGACTCCAGTTCTAGTTTACCGAAAGCCGCAGGGGAAATGAGCACCTTTCGGCCGGATAACCAATTGCCTGTTTCGACGACAATATAGCGGATAGTCCAGGTTTCATCATCGAAGTAGAACTCGTCCACTGTTCCCAGGTCACCGTCGGTGGCCCTGATCGCGTAACCAATCATACTACTAATATTTTGTTGCATAGCGCCTCCTATGAGTCTCTTTGATACGGGGGGTAATGGAATATTAAAGGGGAAACGGCATACTGCTTTCTCTCTTTTTGCTTTCGCAGTAGCTTATGTGGCTGCTCGGCTACGCAGGGACTTCCTCAAATAGGACCGTTCTCCCATCATGTGCAATAAAGGACCATGCGCAGCAATTTCAATGATGCTGATAGATGCCACTGGCATGCTGATGCGATCGCGAAAACGCCCCACATCAATGCCTAACAGTGAGCACAGCATTATTTGGATCGTGGCCTTGTGAGAAGCGACGAGCACATTGCCTGAAGCGTAGGTGTTCTCAATTTCTTCAAGCGCAAGTGAACTGCGCCGAGCAATATCGATGCCTTTTTCTCCTCCAGTGGGAGCATTCCACCCTGGATCAGTTAACCATCGAACGTAGTCATCATGAAACTCTAGGTTAACATCTTCAGGAGTCTTACCCTCCCATTGGCCAAAAGCGATTTCTTTCAACCCTCTTTGGAGTCGCATTTGTATTCCGACGGCCTCGCAAAGAGGTTTTGCCGTGGCCACTGCACGGCGTAGAGGACTGGAAAAGACAGCGGCCCATGGAAGGGATTTATATGCGTCGGCAAAATCCTCCGCCATCTGATAACCTGCCGGGGTCAAGTCCGGGTCCAGAGTCCCGGAGTAGACGCCTTTTTGACTGGCGGCGGTTTCCCCATGTCGCAGAAAATAAATCATTAAATTCATAAGTCAGTCCTTGTTACGATAACCGGTGTGAGTTACGAACCGTCTACAACAGAAGCAGGAGGACGGAACGTGCCCGAAAAATGGGCCATGAAATGCTCGATGTCGGTTATGTCAAAGGCTTAAGAACTCACATAATGTCTAGGTTTCGTCCATTAGTATCAAGCTTCATCTGATCTTCGTTCTCAGTTCCGATTGGCCTTGCCCACAAAATCCGTGTTGTCGTTAAGGCTCCAGCCTAATTGTCGCCAAACAGTTGTTGGACTGCGCTTAGTATGCCGTAGGCCGCAAGTAGGTCAATTCTTCCGGATTGTCTGACAAAATCCCTAAATTTGTCTGTATAATAATGATTGTTACCAAGCAAGTTGGTCAGACAATCAAACGCTTGCAGCCTCCAGCGTCTGAACATGGTTGGATCAAAATCAGTTTTAAGAGCGAGTGCGCCTGATTCCATCAAATCGTCGATTCGCTTTTCTGAACGCATCCCTAACCCCTTTTATTAAGAAAATTGAGGGAAGTGACCTTAAGGAGGTAAGCGCCACTCCCCCGTTCGTTCCCCCTCACACAAAACCTATGGAGAGGCCACGGCTAACATATGAGACCTGAACTGCCAAAAAGACATTTTCGTTTTTTAGACAAAACAATTTTGTTAACCCTTACGATGCAATAAGCACTTTCTGTGCCAAGCGTATCCGATGGAGAATTCTGCACAGAACAACTAGGTTAATTAGATAGTTAGGTATAGTGACTAAGCATGGTGTGAGTTACGAAGGTGTGAAAGAAGAAGGGAAACCAGAGATATGTGCCCGACAAACGGGCCAAACAATTCCTGATGTGTGTTTTATCAAGTGTTTATGAATTCCGACGGTGTCTTAATATCGGTCAACAGGATTGGCCTGCGGTGCGATTTTCGCTCGTAATTTCGACTCGTTTTACTCACAAAATCCGTTTTTTTGTCATCCAATAGATTAACGGAAGAAAAGGCGCGACGGATTAAGGGAGCTACGTCCGGAATCATATGCTGGTTCAAGATCCGGGATATTGGCTCTGGATCTTCTCTATTTCACCAAGGTTTTCCACAAAGACATCTAGAATTGTAGGGTCAAAATGCTTTCCTTTGCCTTCCTTCATGATCTGCAGGGCTTTCTCGTTAGAAAACGAATCCTTGTAGGGCCTCTTGTTGGTCAAGGCGTCGAAGACATCCGCCAACGCAGCAATTCTCCCCATTAAAGGGATGCCTTCTCCTGACAGTCCATTGGGATAGCCACTGCCATCCCATTTTTCATGATGGGACAGCGCTATAGTCTCGCCTGCCTGAAGCAATTCCGACGAAGACCCCCCAAGAATCTTTCCACCGATGATAGTATGGCGCTTCATGATTTCCCATTCGTCTGGATCCAATTTACCCGGTTTGAGCAATATGGCGTCAGGGATTCCCATTTTTCCAACGTCATGCATGGGACTTGCATTGAGTATGATTTCACAATCATGCGGTGTGAGGCTGAGTTTGACTGCCAGCAGATGACAATAGCGGCTCATGCGCCTGACATGAAGCCCTGTGTCTTCATCCTTGTACTCAGCCGCTACCGCAAGCCTCTCAATCGTCTCCAATTGAGCTTGGTAGGTTTGACGCTGTCCTTCGGCGGCATCCATTAATGCCTGTTTCAAATGAATGGTTCGCTGCTCCACCTTTGCCTCTAACTCCGCCTGGTGACGCTTGATTTCATCTTGCGTGTCCTTCATCCTGATCAAAGAAGCGACGCGCACCTTCAATTCCAGCTTGTCCACCGGCTTGGTGATAAAATCATTTGCTCCTGCATCCACAGCCCTCAACCGGTCTTCTTTTCCGGCCAAAGCGGTTACCATGCATATGGGCACGTCCCCAAATTCCTCGCCTTCACGGATTTTTTGAGCAACTTCAAAGCCATCCATACCTGGCATCATGACATCGAGCAGCACAAGGTCAAAATCCAACTTGACCATCGACAGCGCCTGAAAACCGTCTTCGGCAAAATCGACTTCATATCCGATGCTCGATAGCATAGCGTCGAACAGTTCCCTGTTGAGTTCTTCATCATCCACGACTAAAATTCGGTGCGCTCTTTTCGTCATTTCTCAGACCTTTCCACGGGAAGATACTTCTCAAGAGTTTTCACGAACTGCCTGGTATCAATAGGCTTGGAGATATAACCGTCACATCCGGCCGTCATTACCGTAGCCTCGTCGCTGGGCATGCTGTGCGCCGTCAACGCCACAATGGGTATGCCGATCGTAAGGGGGTCCTCTTTCAGGATCTTGGTGGCCTGAAGGCCGTTCATGTCCGGTAATCCAAGATCCATAAGGATAAGATCAGGATGCTGAGCCCTTGCCACGCTGATTCCATCCATGGCCCTTGTCGTCTGCAGGACTTCGAAGCCTGCAACTTCGAGAAGGTCTACAGCTAGCTCCATATTCATGGGATCATCTTCGATAACCAGCGCTTTCATGACTTCGTAACCCCTCCTATGGTTTCTTACCATCAACCTGTTACCCTGTTGCCTCATGAGCGCACGGGATAGTAAATGAGAAAACACTCCCGCTGCCTTCTCCCTCACTTTCGATCCAGATCTTTCCACCGTGCAATTCAACCAACTTACGCGTCAAAGCCAGTCCCAGACCTGTGCCCTGGAACTTCCGGGAAGTCCCTGTGTCGACCTGTTCGAACTCATCAAAAATCCTTTCTTGATCCTCCAGCTTTACACCTATTCCATTATCCCTTACACTGAAAACAAGTTCTCCCTGCTTCTTTTCCGCTGTTACAGAAAGCTTGCCTCCGTCCGGCGTGAATTTCGTGGCGTTCGACAGCAGGTTCAAGATAATCTGTTTGAGGCTGCGCTCGTCTGCCCAGACCAACAGATCGTCCTGAGCATGGAGACTGAGGTCCAGATTTCGATTGAGCGCCTTCTCCCGTACCAGCAGAACACATTCCTCCAGAATCTTTTTGACCTTCACCTCAGAGCGAAGTAATTCCGTTTTTCTTGCCTCAATCTTTGCCAGATCCAAAATGTCATTTATGAGGCTGAGTAGCTGATGTCCAGCTATGAGTATATTATCCACATACCTCGTCTGTCTCGCATTCAAATCCCCAAAGGTCTTATCATGAAGAACTTCTGAGAACCCAATTACTGAATTCAGAGGCGTACGAAGTTCATGACTCATGCTTGTAAGGAATTCGCTTTTCGCCCTATTTGCCGTTTCTGATGATTCCTTGGCCAGGCGTAACTCTTGTTCGTACTGCTTGATTTGGGATATGTCTCTTGCTATTTCTGAAGCGCCCAAGATCTTTCCGAAGGAGTCTTTGATCGGGGAAAGAGACAAGAGAACGGGGATCTCCCTGCCATCTTTAGCAACTCTGGCCGTTTCAATATTTTCTGTTCGCTCTCCTCGTCCTACAATCCCAAGGAGATACGCTATCTGAGAGTGAAGTCTCTGGGGTATAATCGCTCGTATAGACTGGCCTTTTGCTTCTTCAGCGGTAAAGCCGTACATCTTTTGCGCCTCCCTGTTCCAACTGACGATTGTACCGTCCAGATTATTGCCGATTATAGCCTCGTCCGAGGAATCCACTATGGAAGCAAGGAAAGCCCGATCACCCTCGGCCTTCACGCGTCCGGTAATGTCCCTGACAAAAGCTGCAGAATGTCCCCCATGTTTACTCGAATATTCGCTGACTGATATCTCCACGGGGAATGTTCCTCCATCTTTTCTGAAGCCAATTGTGTTACTGGTTCTTTCAATTACTTCTGTTTCGAATGCTTCCAACTGAGGCTTTGGGTATTCGTCTTGTTCGATTGAATAGAAGTCGGGCATGAGCAACTTAACATTTCTCCCGACTATCTCTTGGGCTGTGTAGCCGAACAGTCTCTCCATCGCAGGGTTGACCATTTCTATGGTACCCTGATCATCGAAACTGATTATACCGTCCGAAGCAGACTCAAAGATTGCTCGGACCGTGCCTTCGCTTTTCTCAAGCGCTCTGCGGATCGCTTTCTGCTCGGTCTGATCCCTGAAAATAAGGACTACTCCGCTAATAGCGCCGTCATGGCTGATTGGCGCCGCGCTGTCTGCGATGGGGTGTTCGGCGCCGTCTCGTGCTATGAGAAGGGCGTCGTTCGGAAGTCGCACTCCTATCCCCTCGGTGAGGACTAGCTGCACAGAACTCGGATTTGGCTCATGGGAGTCCTCGTCCACGGTGTGGAAGATCTCATCTATGGCTTTTCCCTTGGCCTCGTCCTCCGTCCAGCCGGTAAGTCGCTCAGCCGCAGGGTTCATCTCTTGCACCAGAGTTCCTGTGTCAGTGGTTATCACTGCGTCACCGATAGAATATAGGATAGTCTGATACCGCTCCTCCAGTAGCTGGCGTTCCTTCTCCAGCCTGTAGAGTTCCTTGTACATGGAGTCCTGACGGTGTCGGTAGCCATAGGCGCTGCCGGCTGCCGCCGCCAGGATCAAAGTTCCGGCGAACAACGCTGCAATGATGCCCCGAAAACGAGGACCCTTCAGGATCTCGCTCTTATCAACTTTGGCCACGATGAACCAGAGCGAATCGGGAATATGGCCCAGATAGGCAAGCACCTCTTCTCCCCGGTAGTCCTTCCCTTCGAATAGCCCTTCCTTTCCTAATATGGCCTGAACGGCTGGAAGGTCATGGAGCGTAATAGGTTCACGGAAGGAAAGAGCCGTGTTTGGACGGCGCCGCAGGTCATTTAGGAACAGAACATCGTCGCCATCCCGGCGGACCAGAAGCGTTTCAGCGCTCTGGCTGGGAGTTGGCCAGGTTTGGATCAACGGAAACAAGAAAGATTCTGGATCGACCCTGTAAAGTCCTACGGCTATTGATCGGCCTTTAGGGTCCAGAATTGGCGCAACTGCGTCCATTAATATGGCGCCGCGAAGATTGCGGTACATGTCGCTTAACACAGGGGAACCAGAGGCGACAGCCTCCTCAATAGCCATTTTCTCGATGGCGTTCATGGACTCAGGTTGGCCACTGGTAGACAGTATTACATTTCCGTCAGAATCGATAAGAAGGGCGTCAGCATACCCCCCCTGTTGTTGTCCAACCACTAAGCGATCCATCAAGCCCGTTAGAAGCGCATCATTCTTAGGCTCCCGAAACCACTCGTTTACGGCCCCTTTCCACAAAGGCCCTCTTGCTAAGGCCCTAACATCCTCTAGCAGCCCTTTTCTCCACTCCTGGATAGATTTAGCTTTCAGCTTGGCGATGGACTTTATTTCGTCATACTTTTGGCGCCCGACGCGGTCAGCCTCATGGGTGTAGTATGTGTAACCTGCGATCAATAGCGCTACGGTCGCTCCCAAAAAAAGAACCAGCCAGGGCAATCCGGTACGGATGGGAAAGCCTACTTCTCGCTGCCGGTCAGGGATCTTCACAGTCATTTTGGATCTTCCTCATGAAAGCAGGAAAATTCCGCATCAACAGGCGCTGTTCCTTTGCCTTCCAGTCGAGCGTGTCGGACAGAGCGTTGACCGGAGGAGTCGCCGGCAATTCTAACCAGAAAGCGCTCCCCCGACCAGGTTCGCTGTTGACACCAATCTTCCCGCCGTGAGCCTCCACAGCCGGCTTGCAGAATGCAAGCCCCAGCCCTATCGAGTATCTTCGTCCTCGCCGATTTGACTCTACCTGCCCCGAACTTTTCGAAGATTTTCTTGTGATACTCCTCATGGATGCCTTCACCAGTATTTTCAACCGCAAAGCTGACATGTTTTACATTGGAGTTGACCGTAACAAAGATCCTCCCATTGGCAGGTGTGACCCTGGTTCCTCAGATCAATTCTTGCTGCAGTATCGCTAGATTACTGTCCAAAGCCTGGTAGACTTCCGGGAAACAGCCATTTGAGTCGAGGGTTGGAATCCCGGAGGCCAATTATACTTCACAAACGAAATTGCGAAGCCGGGATCGTTCTTTATTTGCCAAGGTTCTGTGCCCCGAAATCCCAGTTAATCAGTTTATCCAGAACTGCGTTGACATAGTCCGCTCGTCGGTTCTGGTAATCCAGGTAGTAGGCGTGTTCCCACACGTCGATGGTCAATAACGGTTTCATGCCGGCGGTCATCGGCAAATCCGCATTGCCGGTCCTGACAACCTTGAGCTTGTCTCCATCCAGAGCGAGCCACACCCAGCCGCTACCGAACTGGGCCATTGCCGCTGTCGCCAACTCTTTCTTGCATGCATCCAAGCCGCCGAAGGAAGCCTCCATCTTTTGCTTCAACACTGCCGGTGGTTCACCACCACCCTTTGGTCTCAGGCTATGCCAGTAAAATGTGTGATTCCATGTTTGCGCCGCATTATTGAAGATCGCCGTCTTGTCAGCTTTGCCGGCTGTCTCGATGATGATTTTCTCCAACGGCAGGTCCACAAACTCAGTTCCTGCTACCAGCTTGTTCAGGTTATCGACGTAACCCTTGTGATGCTTCCCGTAGTGGAAACCAATCGTATTTGCGGAGATTACGGGTTCGAGAGCGTTATCCGCGTAGGGCAGAGACGGTAGGACCTGCTGCGTTGCGCTTTCAATCTTGCTATTGCTCATTATTTTCCTCCTATGTGGCGGCGTAAAAGCCTAGCCAGTGATTAAAAAACTGTATGGAGTTGATCCATAAAAGGTTTTCCGAGTGCCGAACATAAGAAACATCAGCTTCAGCATCAATGTCTTGATGGACCAACTTTCCTGAAATCGATATATCCTCTCTCAACGTCTGTAGATATCAGCTCCACGCGAATCCTGTCCCCGACATCAATTCCGTCGAACCCGTGAACCAGCCTTCCTTCAACAGGCGTCTTGACGAGCCGGACCCACGTGCCTTTAGAAGAAGCGCCAGTAACAATACTTTCAAACTGTTCCCCAATTCTAGATTCAAGGAGAAGCGCAGCGGCTGATTTGCCCACCTGCCGTTCGACTTTCCTGGCGGCGTCTTCTTTTTCCGTGCAATGTTTCGCCAGAACATCCAGTTCATCATTCGTATATGGCGAAGATCTCTGTTCTACGGCGGCCTTCAATAAGCGTTGCGTGATCAGATCGGAATAGCGACGATTAGGGGCAGTGGAATGGGTGTAGTCCTTGACAGCCAGACCAAAGTGTCCTGGGGCAGTCTCGCCGGGGAGTTCTGAAATGTATTCGCCAGGTCCTAAGAGTTTGATAACAGCGAGGGACAGGTCGGGGAATCGAAGCGGATCGGATGCTTTTTCGTTGATTAGAAACTCCTCGAGCGCCTTAGAATCCGGGTTTTCAGGAAGAGTGAACCCATGTTCCCCGGCGATGTCGACAATCCGTTCCCATCGTTTTGGAACGCGTACCACACGGCGGATCGATGGGAATTTTCTTGATGAGAGATACCGGGCGGTTACTCCGTTTGCCGCTATCATAAAATCTTCAATAATGTCCGTGGCGTGATTCTTTTTCTCCACTTCGAGTTCACGGACGTAATCGCCGTCAAATGTCGGTCTCGCCTCAATGGTTTCGAAGCTGAGAGCCCCCTGAACATGTCGGAAATTCTTCATACGCTGCGCTATCCTGTCCTGAATGCGAAGGTTCTCATCAAGTCCATTTACGACGGCAATGGCCTCAGGCGTAGCGCCATTGCCTTCCAACCATGCTGCGACGCTGTTATATGCGAGCTTCGCATGATTGCGCACACGAGCCCTGTAGATATCAGAATCCTGAAGGGATCCGTCCGCGCCAATCAGCATTTCAACGACAATTGATAGGCGATCCTCATTAAAATTCAGGGAAGTGAGGTCGGTGGAAAGCGCTTCAGGAAGCATTGGGAATATTTGAGCCGCCGTGTAAACAGAAGTAGTGTTATGGCGAGCGTGTTCGTCAATGGCCGATCCATTTTTAACGAGCGAGCCCACGTCCGCCACTGCGACAAAAATCTTGACTTTGTCTCCTGGTATTGCCTCGGCAACGCTAAGCTGATCCAGGTCACGAGAGTCGTCGTTGTCAATGGAAGCCCACAGAAGGTCTCTCAAATCACGAACCGGGGCGCCGTTAGTTGCTGCAGGCGCCTTCATTTTGGCGAGTTCGGAGACCGCTTCCGCAGAAAAGTCAGGGAGCAATCCTCTCTCGAGCATCGCTATCCGGGCGATGCTCTGTAAAATAGATCGGTGCTCTTTATCACTTGTATTCATTTGAAGAAAACCCCTTGCTGGACGAGAGATTCGGTTCTATGCTCATGCTTCCAAAGACTCAACGGATCGCCTCGATTCGTGACCTTGGGGATGGCTCTACCGAATGACACACCACCCGGCGTTTGGGGTGCGCCTAGCCTAAAGGGCCCCGCCTCCTCCACCAGTATCCACCGCCACCGCCCAAGAGTAAAATCACTAAAATGACTATGATGATTGTTGTCGAATCCATATCATCACTCCCTTTCCATGGTTGAATTTGAAACTCGCTGATATGCCCGAAATGGTCCTATCAGCCATTTTCAGAATTTGTTTATGCATCTTCTCTTACGCTGTTCGCCACAGTGTGGTCGTCTAAATCGCCGTTCTGTTCTGAGGGTGGACGAGGGCCGCTCCCTAGGGCAACCCTGTCACCCGCGGTGTTGCCGTTACTTATAATACATGTCGATTTTCTTCAGCGAATCTGGGGATGTGACCTTGGGCCAATCCTTAGGGTCGAAATTCGGGGCCTTTTCCAGAGCCCCTTTATCGATATTAATGACTAGGGTAGTCTTTTCCTTTCCCAGTTTCAAAGCTCTCCATGGAATGGCGATTAATTTCTCGCCAATCCCTAGTATGCCTCCATGGGACAAAATGGCGTATTTCAAGGCGCCGCCTGGATCGATCAGGAGATCATCGACCTTCCCAAGTTTTTCCCCTTGCGGGTTGGTGACTGTCATTCCCGTTATCTGGCTGGACCTCTGCCATCCCTCCAGGGGAGTTGTGCCCGTTTCAGCCCAGACTTGGCCCGCAAGTAGAATGCAAATTATTGCCGCATACAACCCAAAACCGTTCTTTTTCATAACAATCTCCTTTTTCAATGAGTCAATACTAACGTTGTTAGCGTCTGGATAAATGGGGCTACCATTTGCTCAGATGCTCATCCAGCTCCTTCTCCGCTTCCTCACGCTTCAGCCCGTATTTCTCTTGTAACTTACCAAGTAAATGATCTCGCTTCCCGGCAACGACTTCCAGATCGTTGTCCGTGAGTTTGCCCCACTTCTCTCTGAACTTGCCTTGCAGTTGCTTCCAATTTCCCTCAATCTGATCCCAGTTCATGTTTCGTCCTCCTTTATTGTTAACAAAGCTGTGTGATTTCATCCATTGCCCAGGTCAAATACGGCCTGTCACTTGGGAGCTTTCCCTAATAACTGTTCCTTGTCCATGTTGACGATCATCGTGTCCGCTTTAGCGCCTGTCTTCACGGCTTTCCACGGAATCGGAATCAATCGGTCTCCGGTCCCAAGCCAACCCTCTTGCCCAAGCCGTAGTGGCAGCCCATCGAGACTTTTTCACGGGGCTCAACTCGTTCCTGTTCGACCAAGGAAATTAGGTTCGGGTTTTGTCAACTGGTGAGTCGGCCATCTCGGCTGATCGAGCGCCGATCACCCTAAACACCCCGATCCACCGGTTACGGCTGACTCGAGCCCGCCGCATAGGCCGCAAAGTATCTATCAATTTTTTCATTCCATTCGGCCGCAGTGAAATCAGGCCATGTCTTACTCTCAAAGCTGAGGGCTTTTTCCAGGGTCTGCTTATCAATGTCGAGCACCACTGTTCCCTTTTCATCGCCCGTCATCAGAGCGTCAAATGGAATCGGAATCAACACGTCACCTATTCCCAGGAAACCTCCGTGAGACAGGATGGCGTATTTTAGACGCCCATCCACGTCCACCATGAAATCCTGTATTGTGCCAAGTTTTTCCTTGTGACGATTCTCCACGATAGTTTTCAGTAGCTCACTCACTCTCATAGGTACTTTAATTTCCATCATTTTTCCTTCTCCTCTTTCTCGTGTTTGTATAGGCGTTGCTAATCTCTCCAGGTTCCGGGAACTGCCCCTGTTAAATTTCGCTACTCCATCATCGGCAACTGCGGCTACGATCTGTTATGCCAAATTTGGCAGAGGCAATCAGCCAAATTGAAATTATTGTGTCCAATCATTTGCATTGGCGCCTATTACCGGATGAGGTATATAAGCAATATAATCAATAGGATGGTTCCAAGGCCCACGCCGAAAATACTCATTGTAGTGTCCTCCGTCCCTTTATTTGTTATGGGCGGGAATTAATCTCGTTCCCGGCGCCCACCGTGACGCCATCGGAAACGGCTGCCGTTGCTACACCCGGTCCACAGATCCAAAAAGTGGTACAGATCATCGATTGGTGATTCTTTATAACCCTTGCCGCATATGGATGCATGTTTGGCGCCAACCGCTGCCAATAGATCGGCTTTTATATACAACCTGTGATGTTAGCTAGTTAGCCACAGCAATGGCGTCTGGGATGAGATATGAAGAGTAGCCAAGAAAGATGGGAGTGTCAGACAAACGGACCAGGAAACGCCCGATGTGTGTTTTATCAAGGGGTTAGAAATTAGCCTGGTGTCTTAATGTAGGTCAATCATCCTGGTCTGCGGTACGGTTTTCGCTCGCAATCCCAAAACGCTTTGCTTACAACGTCGGCAATTTTCGTTGACGCTCAATTGTAATTGTCGCCGAATAGTTGTTCGGCTGCGCTTAGTATGCCGTATGCAGCAAGAAGGTCAATTCTTTTGGCTTGCCTGACAAAAGTTTTAGAATTCTTCGTGTAATAATGATCGGGACCAAGCAAGTTAGTCAGACAATCAAACGCTTCTAGCCTCCAGCGTCTGAACACGGTTGGATCAAAACAAGAATAAAGAGCGATAAACGTGCCTGATTCTATCAAATCGTCGATTCGCTTTTTCTGAACACATTGTTAATCCCATGCCTGTAATCTGTTCAGTGTCGATCAAAGCGCCTATCATCATATTCGCGATGTTCTCTCCGACCCCATATTTGCCCTTACCCAAATATAAAAGTCTTTGAGTCACTTCCTCTACTTGTTGGCCTTCCTACACAGTTCGTGCGTAACCGTCGTATAACTTAATCAAGTACCGGCCAATGCGCCAGACTAGTTCATGACCCGTTTCAAGCCAATGCAGTCCTCATTCTTTCTTTTGTTGTCTCCAACCCTCTAAAGAGTGGCTCAGAACGAATTCCGCCTTCATTTGGAAACCAAGGATATATGCAAGAAAGAACTGATTTGCTTCTTTTTTTGTGGGCCTTTCCCGTTTACATCTATAAGCCTCCAATCGCTTGACATCGGTGATCCTGTGATTAATAGAGACGCAGAGTTAAAATCGATCCAGTGCGTTGTTTTTTATTAGGCGCTCTAACAAGAGGTCTCATAGATAGACATGAGGAGGTTCCCATGGTGGATTGCAAATACATAACTTCGGACATGCTAACTAATCCCGTCAGTGTACGGATAAATGATGGACCTGCGGATTTTCTCAGCGCCAAGTCCTTGGCCGACCATAAGGCCAAAGAACTGTCGTCGGACCCGATGCTGCTGGCGTGGTTCGACAGGAAAAGAGGGACATTTTCGCCTGACGTAATCTGCTGCGGCGACATTAAACCTAGTTGGTTGGTTTACGCTGATTCGCGCGGGGCTGACATTTCCGTGGATATAAATGACCTTGATTATGTGTTTGTTTACAAAGATGTTTCGTAATAAATGGGAGCGCCTCTAAACTCCAGTCTCAGTCTCATGCCTGTAATTACAAGCCCAGTCTCTAAGCGCCGGCGCAAATAGCGTTCCCCAAGTTGGATGGACATTGTTACCTCCAGATAATGCGGCGTTTCCATTCATAAATAGTACCATCAATTTTTGGAACGCCACACTAGACAAAGTGATTCGATTACCATTTCTACTTTCTTCATCGCTGCCGCTGCTGATTGACGGGGGGCTCCCTTATGCCCTGAGAAAGGCTAGCAGGTCGGCGTTGAGTTCGTCTTTGTGCGTGTCGGCCAGACCCGTGCGAGCCACCCGGGTAGACCTTCAGTGTCGCGTTCTTGACGAGTTTGGACGAGGCGTGCGCCGAGGCGCCGATCGGCACGATCTGATCGTCGTCGCCGTGGATGATTAAGGTTGGCACGTCGAACTTCTTGAGATCCTCGGTGAAGTTCGTTTCAAAAAACGCCTTGATGCAGTCGAGTTCGCTCTTGAGACCGCCCTGCATGCCCCCCCTGACCAAAACGCGTCTCGGACGCCTTGGCTGACCTTTGATCCAGGCCTGTTTGCGCCGTAGAACGGCGCCGTGAGGTCCTTGAAGGACTGCGAACGGTCGGCGGCGACGCCAGCGCGGATGCCGTCGAACACCTCTATCGGCAGGGGCCGCCTGGATTGGCCTCCGTCTTAAGCATTAGCGGCGTCACAGCGCCCACTAGCACAAGCCTTGGCGACGCGCTTGGAGCCGTGGCGTCCGATGTACCGGGCGACCTCTCCGCCGCCGGCTGAGTGGCCGAACAGAGTGGCTCCCCTCAGGTCGAGCGTTTCGATAAGTTCCGACAGGTCGTCGGCGTAGGTGTCCATCTCGTTGCCGTTCCACGGCTGGCTCGAACGGCCGTGGCCGCGACGATCATGGGCGATGCAGCGATAGCCATTGGACGCCAGGTAGACCATCTGACTTTCTCCCAAGCATCGGCGTTGAGGGGCCAGCCGTGGCTAAACACCACTGGTTGTCCTGTGCCCCAGTCTCTGTAATAAATCTGCGTACCGTCTTTCGTCGTAATTGTGCTCATCGTTTATCTCCTTTTTATCACCGGGACGGACGGCCAAATCCGCTACATCGCCGAGGCCGGGTTCGTGGGTTTCGCTTTGGAGCCCCTTAACCTCGGTATCGCCATCATGTATTCCGGGCGCACGCCCGAAGATGTCCCTGATGCCATTTACTGCTTCAGCGAATATTTTTTGCAACAGGGCCGCCTCACGTGCACCCACGCAGAAGATACACCGCCAATAAGATCGGGATCGGAACTCCCAAGAGCCATAGTAAAATCCACCCTACCTTTCCTTCTTGATTGTCACGCATAGCGATCACCCTTGTCTTTCAGACTTGGAAGTTTTCCTAATATTTTGCATTTCTTTTTCCGGTAACTGAACGGTTTAATGGCAAAACGCCAGGGCAATGTCGGAGAGCGCGTTGGCCACGGATTAGGCAAACCGGCTGGTACGCGGCGACAACATCCTGCACCCAAGAGAAACCCCGGTCCTATTCCTATCGCTAATGCGATAAGAATTGTCTTGCCAGGATTTTCACTACTATAACTCTTGGCCTGCTCATAGATTTCGCTTTCCGCGTGGGCCGTTTTATCATAAACATAATAGGCAGTCTGATTTGCTTACTCGTAAACCTCGGCGCCGCGTTCAGAATGCTCTGAGCTTCCGGAACCTCCTTTTGGAACATCAGGACCGGTGTTACTAGGACCATGAGGTTAACCCCGGAACACCGGGACCTGTCTGTGCCCATGACGCTCGATGTTCCTCACCGACAGGCAAACTACAGGTGGCTGGCTTCACTCGAACTCAGTGCGACGCGGGCAAGGATCAGTTTTCGGTACTTCTCCACGACCCTAGCCAAGTCTCCCTTGGAGAGCGCCTTCGGAATGCCACCCTCCAGCTCAGCTACCTCCAGCCTCAAGTAATAATCAAGGGTTTCCTTGAGATGGGCCAACACGATCTTTCCTGTCAGCAAAGGATGATTGTTGGTCACGTTCGCATCGGAGAACTGCAGTCCGTGCTCCAGTTCGACTTCCAACCCGCGGCGGAACTCATCCGCTGTGACTTGAGTCGCTTCAGCTCCGATGTCGGTCTGTATGATTTGCGCCTCTTCAATGGGGACGGCCGCCTCTGTCAACGACGTCCAGTCCCGAATGCCGAGTTCACGGCAAACTATCTGTACTTCCTCGGTCGTAATGTATTGTGGCAGTTTCATCCGATCCTCGTCCCTTCAACCAAGCCAGTTGTATGGTGATTCTGATTTGTCAAATTTACTGTGGTGTGTACCCTCTCCCACTCAAACTATCGGTGGAGATTCAAATGCTGGCCTTTCCGCCATTTTCAGAATTTGTTTATGCATCTTCTCGTAGGCTGTTTCGCCACAGTGTGTCGTCTAAATCGCCGTTCTGTTCTGAGGGTGGACGAGGGCCGCTCCCTAGGGCAACCCCGTCACCCACTGTTTTGCCGTTACTTATAGTACATGTCGACTTTCTTCAGCGAATCCGGGGATGTGACCTTGGGCCAATCCTTAGGGTCGAAATTCGGGGCCTTTTCCAGGGCCCCCTTATCGATATTAACAACCAGCGTAGTTTTTTCCTTTCCCAGTTTCAAAGCTTTCCAAGGAATGGGGATTAATTTGTCGCCAATCCCTAGTATGCCTCCATGGGACAAAATGGCGTATTTCAAGGCGCCGCCTGGATCGATCAGGAGATCATCGACCTTCCCAAGTTTTTCCCCTTGCGGGTTGGTGACTGTCATTCCTGTTATCTGGCTGGACCTCTGCCATCCCTCCAGGGGAGTAGTACCCGTTTCAGCCCAGACTTGGCCCGCAAGTAGAATGCAAATTATTGCCGCATACAACCCAAAACCGTTCTTTTTCATAACAATCTCCTTTTTCAATGAGTCAATACTAACGTTGTTAGCG
>JBAZTA010000009.1:0-60470 GCA_041662125.1 Candidatus Omnitrophota bacterium
CAATTTTGTTGAACCGACGATAAAAGCGATCATCAAAGGCGCTAAGACCGGAGATACCGGTGATGGGAAGATCTTCGTTCTTGATTTGAAAGAATGCGTGCGTATCCGTACCGAAGAGAAAGGCTCAATGGCAATCGGATAAATAATAGTTACCAAAAAATGTGTTATCTTACTTGTACTTATAGAAGAGTACGGTAGCACATTGCAGTGCTTGTTTTTTCAAAACAGAGGCGTTTATACATGGCTGTATTCGCACAGTAATGTATAGGCGCCTTTTTTGTTGCAGAAAGCAACACACCCGCGCAATTTCCTATAAGCGCGGGGTGTTAGCAGAAAGCGGCACACCAGCCATTTTCCAATATGGCCGGGTGTAAGCAGAAAGCAACACTCCTGCACAGGAAGTGCGCATTTGATTTTCCAATAAAGCAAGGTGCCGCGCAATATGCCGTAGAAAACGGCATATTATTGTAAACTATTTTTTTATCCTGTTTTTACTCAATTGTGTATTCAATTGAGTAAAACAGTAGAGAGGAGTGAGGTATGATTAATTCAGGAGATACGGTATTTGTTTTATTCTCGAGCGCAATGGTGATGCTGATGACTCCGGGGCTGGCTTTTTTCTACGGGGGTATGGTGAGAAGAAAGAATATCTTGAGTGTATTGATGCAATGTTTCTTTGTCCTGTGTTTATTGACAGTGCATTGGATGCTTTTTGGCTACAGCCTTTCTTTTGCGCCGTCAAAAGGTTTTTGGGGAGGCTCGCTCTGGTTTGGATTAAACGGTGTGGGCCTGGAGCCGTATGCAGCGTATGCCGGGACGATCCCCCATCAGGCATTTATGATATTCCAGGCGATGTTCGCTATTATTACTCCGGCGCTTATTATCGGAGCGTTTGCAGAAAGAATACGATTTTCAGCATTTTTAGTATTTACTCTTTTATGGAGCACCTTTATTTACGCGCCTCTTTGCCATTGGGTCTGGGGTGAGGGAGGATGGCTTAAAAATTTAGGCGTGCTTGATTTCGCAGGAGGCATTGTTGTGCATACGAGCGCGGGAATCGCCGCATTGGTGACTACCTTAATAATCGGTAAAAGAAAGAACATTGAACATAATGTCCCTGCTCCGCATAATCTTCCTCTGGTAGTTTTAGGAACGGCGCTGCTTTGGTTCGGCTGGTTTGGTTTTAACGCTGGCAGTGCGTTAGCCGCAAATGCTCTGGCAGTCAGTACTTTTGTGGCTACCAATGCTGCCGCAGCCAGCGCCGGCTTAAGCTGGGCACTTTTGGAATGGATCCGTAATGGTAAGCCGACGGTATTTGGTATTGTAACCGGTTCTATCGCGGGACTTGCTACCATTACACCGGCTTCCGGTTTTGTCAGCCCAACTTCCGCGCTGGTAATAGGGATCTTTGCCAGCATTGTTTGTTTTATTGGCGTAGCAGTGATCAAACCGAAATTCGGCTATGATGATTCTCTGGACGCCTTCGGTGTTCATGGGCTTGGAGGTATTCTGGGGACTATCGCAACCGGGCTTTTTGCTTCAAAAGCAATTAACCCCGCGGGTGCTGATGGTTTGTTTTACGGTAATCCGAAACAGTTATTGATCCAGGCGATCGGGGTAGCTGTCGCGGTCGTTTATACTTTTATTGGTACGGTGGTTATATATAAACTCGTAGATATATTCTTTAGGATGCGCGTTACTGAGAAGGAAGAAATGATGGGGCTTGATTTAACGCAGCACCGTGAAAGGGCGTATACGGTGTTGGAATGATCAGAGGTAATCGAGTGAACGGATGGCTTGGACTATTTTCTCACGGGGACGTTTGCCCCG
Organism: Candidatus Omnitrophota bacterium; assembly: GCA_041662125.1. Lineage (GTDB taxonomy): Bacteria > Omnitrophota > Gorgyraeia > Gygaellales > Profunditerraquicolaceae > JBAZTA01. The sequence continues at coordinate 1,831 of JBAZTA010000009.1, forward strand.
CCCCAGCGTGGCGGGGCTGCACTCAGGTCGGCTGCGTCGCTCGTCCTCGCGCTTTGCGCTCGGACACCGTGCCCGCTCCTTGCCTTTATGCCCCGTTCGCAAACAGTCCAAGCCATGACCCGTGCAATAATTAAAATACTAACCAGACATAGATCAGAAGGTAGGGGGAGTGAAGAATAGTTTGTGTCTGAAAGATGTGACTGGTGACTTTGGAAAGGGAGGATATATGAAGCTGATAATAGCGATCATACAGCCATACAAATTAGAGGAAGTAAAAGAGGAACTGTATAAAGCAGATGTTACCCTTATTACCGTAAACGAAGTATTGGGCCACGGCAGGCAGATGGGAGTTACGGAAGTTTACCGCGGGGCAAAAGAGACCGGCAACCTGCTGCGTAAGATCCGGCTTGAGATAGCGGTCAACGACAATTTTGTTGAACCGACGATAAAAGCGATCATCAAAGGCGCTAAGACCGGAGATACCGGTGATGGGAAGATCTTCGTTCTTGATTTGAAAGAATGCGTGCGTATCCGTACCGAAGAGAAAGGCTCAGTGGCAATCGGATGATCCATTGCTGCTTCGTCGAATTTGATTGAAACCTGTCTTGTTTAGCTGTAGAATAGGTATGAAAGATTGGATTGCTATTTTCTCATTACCTATGAATGCGGATGTTTTTATTGGAGGTGACAGGTGAGCAGCAGTGAAATTTATTTAACACAAACGGGTTTCGATAAACTAATGCAAGAGTTGGATCATTTAAAGACGACGCGGCGCCATGAGATTTCCAGAGCTATTGCTACTGCCCGGGCCCATGGTGATATCAGTGAGAATGCGGAATATGACGCGGCTAAGGATGCTCAAGGGCTTAATGAAAAGAAGATCGCGGAGTTAGAAGATAAGATGAGCAGGGCGCGTATTCTCGATGATCAGGCTATTTCGAAAGATGAAGTGCTTATTGGAGCAATTGTGGATTTGAAAGACCTGGATTCAGAAGAAAAACTTCAATATATGCTGGTTTCAGAACTGGAAGCAGATTATGCCGCAGGTAAGATTTCAACTACTTCTCCGGTCGGTAAAGCTTTGATCGGGCATAAAGTAAATGAGATCGTGAAAATCAAGGTGCCCGCAGGCGTCTTAAAGTATAAAATTATCAAGATCTCGCGCTAGACTATACGTAATTCTTTAATGAACAACCCAAAACCGGGATTAAAAGAATACTATATGCGTTTGGCCTTGGTTGAGGCGCGTAAGAATCTGGTGTCAACATCCGGCGGGCCGTTTGGTGCTTGTATTGTCCTCAGGGATACCGTAGTAGCTGTGGCGCGTAATACTGTTTTAAAGCATGACGCAACCGCTCACGCGGAAATAAACGCGATCAGGGCTGCTTCCAGAAAATTAAAAACGTGGGATCTTTCAGGATGCCATATTTATTCGACGACTGAGCCCTGCCCTATGTGTTTTGGCGCTCTCCATTGGGCAAGGATCAGTGTGCTTATCTATGGGACTTCTATCGCGGATGTAAAAAAGCGGGGGTTTCATGAATTGAATATTTCTAATGCCCGGCTTAAAACACTTGGAAAAAGTCCTATCAGTATTTTCTCCGGCTGCTTACGGCAGGAATGCCTGGAATTGCTGGTTGCCTGGGATCATTCTCTGGTTAAGCGCGTGTATTAAGATTGTTTCTGAAACATCGCGGGAATATGTGTGTATATCAGTCACCGGAGGTGGCGATATGCTGAATAAAAATAGTACACCAGGCAATTCCTTCAAAGCAGCAAGGCAAGGAATTGCTTTTTTTGTTTCTTCAGAATAAAGAGGCCAGGCCGTGAGGATCTTATTAGTGGAAGATGAAATCCGTATTGCTGATTTTATTAAGCGTGGCTTACGGGAGGAACAGTATATCGTTGATCTCGCTCTTACCGGAGAAAAAGCATTATTTCTGGCAGAAACTAATCTTTATGATTTAATCCTTCTTGATGTTATGCTGCCTGATGGCGATGGCAGGAGTATTTGCCGGCAGCTGCGCGAAAAAAAGATACGCGTTCCTGTTTTGATGCTTACGGCTCGTGGGTCGACTGAGGAAAAAGTCTCAGGCTTAGACGCCGGGGCTGATGATTACCTTACTAAACCTTTTGCGTTTGAGGAGCTCTTGGCCAGGATTCGCGCGCTTTTGCGCCGGGATGCTCCGGTTAAGACAACATCCCTTGTAGTGGCCGATTTAGAGCTGGATCAGCTCACCCATAAAGTCAAACGCTCTGGCAAGGAAATCACCCTTTCTGCAAAAGAATATGCTTTGTTGGAATATCTGATGACGCATGCTCAAGAGGTCGTGACCAGAACGATGATTTCTGAGCATGTCTGGGGAGATGATTTTGACAGTTTTACCAATATCATCGATGTGTATACTAATTTCTTGCGCAAAAAGATCGATAAGGGTTTTAAAAAACAGCTTATCCATACTGTGCGCGGTGTCGGCTATATTTTAAAAGAATAAGGATGCCATGAAATTCAATTCCATACGTTTTAAAATCAGTATTTTATATACCGCTATTTTAGGTTTGATCCTCGCCGTGTATACCAGCTTTATTTATTTAAACCTTTATTATAATTTATACCGTGATTTCGACGAACGCCTTGAAATGAAAGCCAATGCGGTGACCAATACCGTAGCTTCTTATCTGAATATCCTGGGCCATGACCATTGGTCTTTTATTTTTTCTTTTAAGAGAGCGATAGGAGATGCAGCGGTCCATGGCGATCAGGATAAAATGGCGCGGCTGGAGACTCTTTGGCTAAAGAATATCGAGAGTCTTGGTTTAAAAGATGATTATATCATTTTTACAAATCCCTCGGGAGAAGTAGTGGTTTCTTCCGGGAATATGCAGCTTGAGTTAGTATCGTTATTATCGAAAAGCTCCAATATCATCACAGAGAATCAAAAAATGTTTACCAATGTCCGGTATAAAGGCAGTGATTTACGCATGGTCAGTATGCCGTTTTCTCTGAATAATAAAACAGTATATATTTTAAAGATTTGCACGCCGCTGGAGCCGTTGCAGCATATTATTACTATCATGTTGTACTACCGTTGGATCAGCGTCCCGGTTATCCTTGTCCTTGGTTTCTTTATCGGCGGGATCCTCACGACGCGTATTCTAAAGCCGGTGGTCAGGATTACGGAGACAGCACGCAAAATTACCTATGAGGACCTTCGCGAGCGGGTTAAAGCCGGGCATGTCGATGAAGAAATAAAACCATTGGTGGAGGCTTTTAATGATATGATATCGCGTTTGGAAAAATCATTTAAATATGTCAGTGAATTCAGCTCGCATGCCGCGCATGAGTTAAAAACTCCGCTGGCGATTATCCGGGGTCAGACTGAAGTCGTTTTGCGTAAAGAACGAAGCCTCGATGAATATAAGGCGGTTTTGCATGTGAACCTTGAAGAGGCCCAGAGAATGATACGAATGATCGAGGATTTGTTGTTATTGACCAGGCTTGAGTATAATACGGGGGTTTTTCATTTTGAGCAGATAGATTTGCTTGAGTTTCTACGGGAAATTTATGAACAAAGTAAAGTCTTGGCTCTTGAAAAAGAACTTGTTGTTTCCAGCGATATCCCGGGCAAGCCGATCATGGTCAAAGCGGATAAACTGCATTTGCGCAGGCTGTTTTTTAATTTAATCAATAACGCGGTTAAATTTACTCCTGCTAAAGGCAAAATTGATATTACGGTAAAGGCGGTCAATAATAAAGTTGCCGTGAGCGTTTCTGATACCGGTATGGGAATTGCCGAAGAAGATCTGCCTAAGATCTTTAATAAATTCTTCCAGAAAGATATGAAGATCAAGAGTTCAAATTCGGGTATCGGCCTGGGTTTGAATATTGTTCAATCTATCGCTAAGATCCACAATGCTGATGTTCAAGTCAAAAGTAAACCAGGCCGAGGGACCACGTTTACCGTTATCCTGCCGATCACCTAAAGTGTTATCCGCGAAAAGTTTAAAGATTAAAAGCCCAACCTGAAATGCAGGAAGTATTTCATTAAAGAGTTTTAATGATATTTTAACGTTCTTTTAACCTATGTTTTAGTATACTATTTTTGTTAAAATAAAAAGGAGCAGGCTATGAAAAAGATCCTGGTAGTGGATGATGAAAAAAATATCCGTGACATGTATGCGAGTTTGCTTGTTTCTGAAGGGTTTAAGGTAATTGAAGCCTCTAATGCTTCAGACACCAATGAGATATTGAAGAAAGAAAATATCGATTTGGTCCTCTTGGACATTAAAATGCCTGATGTTGACGGACAGACGTTGTCTGAAGTAATACAGCTGTTCCATAAGAAGACCAAGATTATTGTTTCCAGCGTCTATCATCCTGAAGAGCAGAAGCGTATGATTTCCTGGGCGCATGATTATTACGATAAGTCCCAGGGTATAGAGGTGTTATTAAAGAAGATCAAGGGGGTGGTTGAGAATGGGGCAAGTTAATAAGATTTTGGTTATTGATGACGAGCCGAGGATCCGCGCTCTTTATTGCCAGGAATTAATAGGATTGGGATATAAGGTTTTAGCGGCTTCTGATGGAAAAGAAGCGATTGATTTATTGAGGAAGAACAGCGATGTGCAAATGGCTCTTTTGGATATCCTCTTGCCGGAATCGAGCGGCTTGGATGTTTTTGATATGATAAAAAAGGAATTCCCGCAGATTAAAATATTAATTTCCAGTGTTTATCCCAAAGATGAACAGCAGTTCTTAGTTTGTAATGCAGATGGGTATTATTATAAGCTCGATTCCCTTTCTGTGCTGCACAATGAAGTAAGCCGGTTGCTGACTGCTCGTTTTTCTTTGGAAGGAAGGAGCCTGTCATGACTATAGAAAAAAGAGAATCCAGCCGTTTATTGACCAGGGTCGTCGCGCATTGCCAGGGGAATGCCGAGAAAATCAAGCCTTGCGGGCGTTTTCTTTCATTCACAAAAGATATTTCAAGAGAAGGCGCTCATATCGTGGTATCGAAAGAAGTCGCTGTGGGAGATACCTTTACCGTGGGCCTGGTGGTTCCTGACTATTTTATCCCGCTTTCGATCTATAGCCGGGTTGTCTGGACAAGGGATGTGGCGGGCGCAGCGTTGGCAAAAGAAAAGATTACCGAAGCAGGTATTAAATTTGTCAGGATGGATGGTATTGATAACCATAAGTTAGAGGATTTCATCAAGGTGCATAAGCCTGGTGAACTCCGAAAAGGTCCCTCGTGGCCTTTGCCGGCGTAAAGATGGCTGTGGAAACGCTGTGTTTTAATAGAAAAAATAGTTACCAAAGGTAAACATTTTTTACTTGTATATACTGACAGCTTGATGTATAGTAAATATGCACATAGTAGTGCATAATGAGAGTGTCACAAATAGAGAACATGGGCGTTCACTGTGGTCGGGTAAGAGGCCGAAGGTGGGCGCCTTTTCTTTAAGACATCGTTCGCTAAGGAGGAAATGATGGGAATTCGTCAGGAACTGCTTGTTAATATCAAAAGTGTTGATTTAGCCAAAAATGAATCGCCGAAAAAAGTCTCCAGCTATTTTGGCGAGAATACCTTTAATCTGGAAACTATGCAGAAACATATTTCCCAAGATACCCTGGAAGCGTTTAAAGTATGGATGAATGAAGGTAAGATCATCAGCCTTGAACAGGCAAATGAGATCGCCAATGCCATGAAAGACTGGGCAATGAGTAAAGGCGCGACCTATTATACGCATTGGTTTCAGCCTATGACCGGCTTGACCGCTGAGAAGCATGACAGCTTTATTTCTATAACCGGACCCGGTAAAGTCATTGAGAAATTCTCCGGTTCACGGCTTATCCAGGGTGAGCCTGATGCCAGCAGTTTCCCTTCAGGCGGTATCCGTGCGACTTTTGAAGCCCGCGGGTATACGGCATGGGACCCTTCAAGCCCGGCGTTCATCATGGAAAGTAAACTTGGGAGAACGCTTTGTATCCCGACGATATTTATCTCTTATCATGGGGATGCACTGGACCAGAAATTGCCGTTACTGCGTTCCGATGAAGCCTTAAATAAAGCAGCAGTTAATTTGGTAAAACTTTTTGGCCATAAAGATGTCAAAAAAGTATATTCCACCTGTGGCCCTGAACAGGAATATTTCCTGATCGATAAAAATTATTACAATCTCAGGCAGGACCTGGTTATGACTAACCGTACATTGGTTGGCGCACCTTCACCAAAAGGCCAGCAGCTAGAAGACCAATATTTCGGCACCATTAAAGATCGCGTGCTTAATTTTATGTTTGAGGTCGCCGAAGAAGCTTATAAACTTGGCATCCCGGTTACTACCCGTCATAACGAAGTTGCCCCACACCAGTATGAATTTGCTCCGATCTTTGAAGAGTCAAACCTTGCCGCAGATCATAATCAGCTGTTGATGGATTTGATGAAAAAGGTTGCGTTACGCCATGGGTTAGTTTGCCTCTTGCATGAAAAACCATTTGCAGGGATTAATGGAAGCGGCAAACATCTTAACTGGTCTTTAGCAGATGATAAGGGTAATAACCTGCTTAATCCTGGAGATACCCCTGAGGATAACCTGCAATTTTTAGCGGTATTGGCAGCGGTACTGCGCGCGGTCTATTATCATGCAGATCTTTTACGCGCAAGCGTTGCCATGGCGGGTAATGAGCATAGGCTCGGCGCCAATGAAGCTCCTCCTGCGATCATCAGTGTTTTCTTGGGAGAGCAGCTTACCCAGATCTTGAACATGCTTGAAAAAGGTGCGAAGTCACAAGTTTCTAAACATGACGTGATTGACCTGGGTGTGGCGCGGTTGCCCAAATTCAATAAAGATACGACTGACAGGAACCGCACGTCGCCTTTTGCTTTTACCGGCATGAAATTTGAATTCCGCGCAGTAGGTTCATCTCAGAATATATCAACTCCTATCGCTGTGGTCAATACGATCATTGCCGAAAGCCTTGACTATGTGGCTGAGAAGATCAAAAAAGCGCAATCAGGCGGAAAAGAGTTTAACGCGGCAGTGCTTACTGTGGTCTCTGATGTGGTGAAGGATACCAAGAATATCCGTTTTGAAGGAAATAACTACGCGGAAGAATGGGTTAAAGAAGCAAAGAAAAGAGGTTTGCCGAATGTTGCCTCAACTGCGGAAGCCCTTGAAGCATTGACTGAAGAAAAGAATATTGCCCTTTTTGAAAAATATAAGGTTTTTACCAAGGAAGAGCTGGTGGCGCGGTATCACATCTGGATCCATACCTACAACCTGGTTTTAGAGATCGAGGCGCAGACGCTTAACGAAATGGTAAACGCCAGTGTCGTGCCAGCGGGCATCGAATATCAGCATATGTTGGCAAAGACTATTGGAGAAGTAGATAATTTAAAGAAGAGCGCTAAAGTTAAATTTGAGGAAGCTGCTCTTAATGATGAGAAAGAGCATTTAAGCGAAGTTACCTCAAAGATCTATTACGTCAGGCGTAATACTAAAGCCATGATGAAGCTCCTGGAAAAGGCAGGAAAACTCGAAGGAGAAAAACGGGCAAAACTTTATTTTGAAGAGCTCAAGCCTTTAATGGAGCATATCAGGAAACATGTGGATGCGCTGGAATCGGTTGTTTCCGATGAGCATTGGGATCTGCCGAAGTATAGAGAAATGCTTTTTATAAAATAAGCATATTGCTTACGCATGATCATTGCGCTAAAGCATATAGGCATTGAAGGGCCGGGCAGTATCGAAGATTTCTTTCACGATATTTCCCGGCCTTTTTCTATCCTTGATCTGAGTAAAAATGACCAATTGCCCCGTAACCTTAAAAGAATTGAGGCGGTTATTTCTTTAGGCGGGCCGATGAATGTCTATGAAGAAGAAAAGCACCCGTTTTTAAAGAAAGAAGATCTTTTTATCAAAGAAATCCTAAAGAAAGAAATTCCCTTTTTGGGGATTTGTCTGGGTAGCCAGCTTTTAGCAAAGGCAGCCGGGGCTTCGGTGGGGAAATCTCCGCAAAAAGAAGTAGGATTCTTACAGGTGAAGCTTACGGGGGCAGGAAAAAGGGACCCTTTTTTTAAAAACCTGCCCGCTGATTTGAGAGTTTTTCAGTGGCATGAGGATAGCTTTGAAATACCCAAAGGTGGCGCGCTGTTAGCTTCATCTAAGGCCTGTCCTCATCAGGCTTTTCGGGTGGGCAAAAATGCTTATGGATTACAGTTCCATGTCGAAGTAACTCCTTCAATTGTTGATTCCTGGATAGATGCTTATGCCAAGCATGATAATGCGTTAGGTTTCATAAAGATCCGTAATGAATTCCGCGAAAATAAAGCTTCCTTTGACGCGCACGCCAAAATTCTCTATCGTAATTTTCTTGACATAATCAAATCCACAGTCTCTCCTTAAAACATTGACAAGCGGTATATGAGCAGTACAATAATTTGTTAGAATGTATACTATTTTAAGGCGGGCCTTTGTGAATATTACCTATAGATAGGGAGGATGCGATATGATGCGCAAAATTCTTAAAAAGTTATTACCTAAGAAAGCTTCTCAGAAAGTCGAGTATGAATCCAAGAAATGGTTCTTGGAATGCCCTCAGTGCGGTTATTCAATATCATATTGGGCTGCCGGGGGCGTACGCGCTTATGCGAAGAGTAAGGGGAAAAGAACGCTGGGGTTATGTCCTCAGTGTAAGAAGCTAAAGTTTTTCAAGGTGATAAAAAAGGAAGGATAGGGTATAGCTTTCTGATGGTTAGTTTTAACAATTGTTCATAATATTATTAAGGGAGATAGTATGAAAAAATGGGCTTTGGTGGTGTTAGCGCTGTATGGTTTGATCATTATTATTTTTACCTTTCCGGTGACTATCCTGTCCTTCTTGAGTCTTGACCCTAAAAATAATATCGATCTCCCTGCGTTTAAGGATCTTTTTACTCACTGGCCCTATTGGGCAGGTTTCGCATTGTTTCTGGCCGCGCAGGCGGCTTTACTTGATGTCCATGTCGATCTGACCGATCGCAGGCCGACTACTCAACGCAGTATTATGCCGGTGGTAGTGTTTTCTTCTCTATTGATGGCATTACTTATCGCGGGGATCGTTTTGGCGGTCAATGAAACGCTGACCCAGGGCAAAGATATGAAGGAATGGTTGGCGCTTGTTGCGTTAGGGGTGTCCTGGGTAGTTTGGGGTTGTATTTTTTTTATCTGGAGCAGGAAGCTTGCCCCGCAATCTTTTTTAGAAAAGATCCGCCTGAGTTTCTTTCGCGGCAGTATTCTGGAGCTTTTAGTCGCGGTTCCGTTGCATATTTTGGCGCGGTATAGGAATTACTGCTGTGCAGGCTTCGGCACATTCCTGGGGATCGTCTTCGGCCTGGCAGTCATGGTGTGTTCCTTCGGCCCGGGAGTCTTTTTCCTTTTTGTTGAGCGATGGAAAAAGTTACACCCTCAAGAAAATCCCAATAGATTGTAAATAAAGGATGCGCATCCTATAGGTTATTGACAAAAAAGTTTCTTGTGGTACCATAATGATAACATAGTAAGCAGTGGACAAAGACGTCCCTTCTCACGTGAGAATGGCGTCTTTTTTTTTGACAAAATGTGCACAAAATACAGGCAAGAAGTGCACAGTTTCTAATCAGAGAAAGGAGTAGCACGTATGAATCTACGAACTCCAGGAGGAAATGACGCAACTCGTACATTCAATCGTTCTAAAAATGTAGTGCCTTGCTCAGGGTTATGTTCCCGCTGCCTTGAGTCTTGTCGCGGTAATTGCGAAGTATTTAAATCATCATTGAGAGGTAGAGAAGTGATTTATCCGGGGCCGTTCGGTGAAATGACTGCCGGAGGCGATAAGGATTACCCTGTTGATTATTCCCATTTGAATATCCAAGGGTATGCCCAGGGAGCAAACGGTTTGCCTAAAGGAGTTGAGGGAAACCCTGATACTGCCACATTCCCTTCAGTTGATACTCAAACCGAGTATGGCTGGGATATGAAGGTTAAAATGAAAATGCCTATTTTTACCGGCGCGCTTGGTTCAACGGAAATCGCCCGTAAGAATTGGGAGCATTTTGCCATTGGTGCTGCGATCTCAGGGGTAACCATTGTCTGCGGCGAAAACGTCTGCGGTATTGATCCGAAATTGGAATTGGATAGTAAAGGTAAGATCACCAATGCGCCTGATATGGATAGAAGGATTGAACTGTATAAAAGGTTTCACGATGGCTATGGTGAAATTTTAGTTCAGATGAACGTTGAGGATACTCGTTTAGGCGTTGCTGAATATGTGCGCAAAAAACATAAACTCGATACCATTGAGCTGAAATGGGGCCAGGGAGCAAAATGTATTGGTGGTGAAATCAAAGTAAAGAGCCTTGAAAGGGCGCTTGAATTAAAGAAGCGTGGATATATCGTTACTCCTGATCCCACCATGCATGCTACCCAGGAAGCTTTTAAAGCGGGCGCTATCAAAGAATTCGAACGCCATTCCCGTTTAGGTTTTGTTTCTGAAGAAGGCTTCATGAAAGAGATAAAACGTTTGAGGGACCTCGGGTTTAAGAGAATAACGCTTAAGACCGGCGCTTATTCTATGGTTGAGTTAGCGCAGGCATTGAAATTCTCCTCGCTGGCGCATATCGATCTTTTGACCATTGACGGCGCTCCCGGCGGCACAGGGATGAGCCCGTGGAGAATGATGCAGGAATGGGGAATTCCTACATTCTATCTGCAGGCATTGACGCAGGAATTTTGCGATAAATTAGCCAAACAGAAAATGAGGATACCTGATATTGCGATCGCAGGCGGATTTTCCCTTGAAGACCATATCTTCAAAGTGATCGCCATGGGGTCTCCCTATGTTAAGGCCGTGTGTATGGGCCGGGCGCTCATGATCCCCGGATTTGTCGGTAAGAATGTCGCTGAATGGATCAAAAGCGGCACGTTACCTCCGACGGTATCTGAATTCGGGACAAAACCGGAAGAGATCTTTGTCTGTTATGAAGAATTGGCAGAGAAATATGGCAAAGATATGAAAGATATCCCCTTGGGAGCTGTAGGTATCTATACATTCAGCCAGAGGTTAAGGGTAGGGTTACAGCAGTTGATGGCTGGTTCACGTAATTTCAGCCTCAAGAGCATTTCACGTAAAGACCTGATGAGTTTGACTAAAGAAGCAGAAGAGGTTTCAGGTATACCGTATCTTATGGATGCTTACCGGAAAGAAGCGGAAAAAATAATCGGCGGAAAATAATTTGCCGGTTTTTTGAAGTTGTGCGGGGTTTGTCTGGTGTTACATCAGGCAAACCCCGTTTTTATTACAGCGAGTTTACCTAAAATGTCCCTGCCAGTTTTCTCGCTCAGGTCGATTTTGCCCGAAAATCTTTAGATATCTGCGAGAGGGTTCGTCTTGGCTGTGTTTTTGCGGGGACGTTTGCCCCGCCCCGGCGTGGCGGGGCTGCACTCAGGTCGGCTGCGTCGCTCGTCTTCGCGCTACGCGCTCGGACACCGTGCCCGCTCCTTGCCTTTATGCCCCGCAAAAACACAGCCAAGCCTTACCCAGTTCACCGGATTTCCCTTTATCATGGACTATGGATTGTGGGCTACTTGTGTCATGCGACCTGTGACCTGCGACCTTGTTTGAATTTTCCTATACTAAAATAAGTGTTACCATAACAAGTGTTTTTTTACTTGTATATAATAAGAAGCTGTTGTATATTATTTAGGCACATTGTTGTGCCGATAGCAGTAAAGAATAAAGATTGAACATTGACGTTCATTACAGGCGCAAAGAAAAGCGTTTGTATGAACGTTTTTTTTATTCTGTATTGCTTAAACTTTGGGCATAAATACTCTAAAAGGCACAAGCATGGATGTCGAATCGTTAAAAGGCAAGGTCGTTGAATTTGAGAATTTCTTGTATAAAGATAAGAAAGGTGTATTATACAGGTTCATTATTGAAACGATAGAAAAGCCCTTGTTTGAATGCGCGTTAGAACGTACCGCAGGCAACCAGTTGAAAGCCGCCCGCATTTTAGGCATCAACCGCAATACCATGCGCTCAAAAATAAGAAAATTAGGGATCGATCCGAATAACTATAAACATTTATAATACATAAAAAAATGAGTACTTTAATGAATAATCGAGAAGCATTAGAACGTCACGGCCTCTATGACTCCCGTTTTGAGCATGATTCCTGTGGTGTCGGGTTTGTATGCAATATAAAAGGTAAGCGCTCCAATGAGATAGTTAGGCAGGCGCTTGAGGTATTGCATCGGCTTTCCCATCGCGGCGCGACCGGCGCTGATCCGAAGACAGGCGACGGAGCGGGTATTTTAATCCAGCTGCCGCATGAATTCTTTACTGCTGTCTGCCGGCAAGAAAAAATCAGTATCCCCGGGCAGGGTGATTATGGCGCAGGGCTGGTTTTTCTGCCAACGGATAAGAAAGAGCGCGCATTCTGTAAAAATGCGTTTGCCGCGGTGATTAAAGAAGAGCATCAATTGCTTTTAGGGTGGCGGGAAGTACCCGTTGATAAGAGCGTGATAGGTGAGTCCGCGCAAGAAAGCCAGCCGGTTATTGAACAGGTTTTTATCGGTAAGAATAATTCTTATGGTAAGAAAGAAAATGCGCCCGCAGATGCTCTGGCTTTCGAAAGAACGCTCTATATCATCAGGAAGAAAGTGGAGAATTTGATACGAGCCTCTTCTTTAAGGCAAAAATCATTTTTTTATATTACGAATATCTCATGCCGGACATTTTCCTATAAAGGGCTTTTGATGCCTCATCAGGTGGATACGTTCTTCACGGATCTTTGCGATGACCGCCTGCAAAGCGCTTTGTGCCTGGTGCATTCACGGTACAGTACGAATACTTTTCCTACCTGGGACCTGGCTCAGCCGTTTCGTTTCCTGGCGCATAACGGCGAGATTAATACCTTGCGAGGGAACATAAATTGGATGCAGGCGCGCCAGGGACTTTTAAAAAGCGCTCTGTTAGGAAAAGAATTAAAGAAAATCCTGCCTATTGTCGTCGCCGGCGGCAGCGATTCAGCGACCTTGGATAATGTTTTTGAACTTCTTTTGTTATCAGGCCGGTCTCTTGCGCATGTCATGATGATGCTTATTCCTTCAGCGTGGGAACATGATACGCAGATGGCTGCCAAGGTGAAGAATTTCTATAAATATCATATCAGTTGCATGGAGCCGTGGGATGGCCCCGCGGCGATCGCTTTTACCGACGGCAGAAGCGTTGGTGCGGTGCTTGACCGCAATGGGTTGCGCCCGGCGCGCTATATTATTACTAAACAAGATACTGTCGTCATGGCTTCTGAAGTTGGAGTCTTGGATATTGCCCCTGAGGATATTATGAGCTCCGGAAGGCTTGAGCCGGGGAAAATATTTTTTATCGATACGCAGGCAGGCCGTTTGATCGACGATAAAGAGGTTAAAGAGACGATTTCCGGTCAAAAACCCTATGGCGCATGGCTGAAAGAGTATTTAGTTGATTTTGACACTTTGCCTGAAAAGAAAATCAGGGAAGTAAAAGAAAAAGACTTACCTGTTTCTTTAAAGGCTTTCGGCTATACGCGTGAAGACCTGAAAATCATTATTAAGCCCATGGCTGAGACCGGATTGGAACCTATCGGTTCCATGGGTAATGATATTCCCCACGCGGTATTATCACCTAATCCGCAGCTTCTCTATACGTATTTTAAACAGCTCTTCGCGCAGGTCACCAATCCCGCGATAGACCCTATCAGGGAAGAATTGGTGATGAGCTTGTTTAGTTTTATCGGCCCTGCGAAGAACTTACTGGAAGAGACTCCCCAACATTGCCATAAACTACTCATTAAACATCCAATCCTTACGAATGATGAATTAGAGAAGATCAAGAAAATTAAAATCAATGGTTTTAGGACCAAGGTTATATCCCTTTTGTTTGAGGTTTCAGAAAAGAATGGTTTCCGTAAGGCGCTTAAAAGGGTCTGCGCTGACGCTGAAGATGCCATTAAAGAAGGATATACTTTTATTGTTTTAAGCGACCGCGGCGTAAACAAGGAATACGCGGGGCTGCCTGCGTTATTGGCAACAGGCTTAGTGCATCATCATCTGGTGCGCAAATCATTAAGGACGCAGATCGGTATTTTCATTGAGAGCGCTGAACCGCGGGAAGTACATCATTTTGCCCTGCTTTTCGGCTATGGCGCTGATTGTGTTAATCCGTATCTTGCGTTTGAGGCAATAGGGCAATTGATCAATGAAGGGGAATTATCCCTGGAACCCAAGGCTGCTTTAAAGAATTACGGTAAATCCATTGATAAGGGGATCTTAAAGATCTTGTCTAAAATGGGGATTTCAACATTGCAAAGTTACCGCGGGTCACAGATATTTGAGGCATTAGGGTTGCATCAAGAAGTGATCGACCTGTGTTTTTCGGGAACGGTTTCCCGCATCGGGGGGGCGGGGCTGGATACTATCGCGCAAGAGACGCTTTTGAGGCATAGAGAAGCCTATCCTGTAAGATCGATAGATGCGCCGCTTCTTTCTTCAGGCGGGCTTTATCAATGGAGGCGCGACGGAGAGTTCCATTTGTGGAACCCCGAGAGCATTGCTGCTTTGCAGGATGCGGTAAGAAAAGATGACCAAAAGAAATACGAAGAATTCACGAAATGTATCAATGACCAGTCAAATAATCCGACTACTTTACGCGGCCTTTTAAAATTCAAGAAAAGCGTATCTTCCATTTCTTTAAGCGAAGTTGAACCTGTTGCGCAGATCGTAAAGCGTTTTGCCACCGGGGCTATGAGTTTCGGTTCTATAAGCCGCGGTGCTCATGAAACTATAGCTATTGCTATGAACAGGCTCAAAGGTAAGTCAAATACCGGTGAAGGCGGCGAGGATCCTGCCCGTTTTACGCCGCTTCCTAATGGTGATTCAAAACGAAGCGCTATAAAACAGGTGGCATCCGGAAGGTTTGGAGTAACGACGAATTATCTCATAAACGCCGATGAATTGCAGATCAAGATCGCGCAGGGGGCTAAGCCGGGAGAAGGCGGCCAGCTGCCCGGGCATAAAGTCAGTGTCACTATCGCTAAAACCCGGTATACAACTCCCGGGGTTACTTTGATCTCTCCTCCGCCGCATCATGATATTTATTCTATCGAAGATTTAGCGCAGCTTATCTTTGACCTGAAAAATACCAATCCCCGCGCCAGGATCAGTGTGAAACTGGTTTCAGAGATCGGGGTGGGGACGATCGCCGCAGGCGTTGCCAAAGGCCACGCGGATATGATCTTGATCTCAGGAGGTGACGGCGGAACAGGCGCATCACCTTTGAGTTCGATAAAACACGCGGGGCTGCCGTGGGAATTGGGGATAGCGGAAACCCATCAGACCTTAGTATTGAACGATCTCAGGAGCAGGGTGCGTTTACAAACTGATGGCCAGATGCGTACCGGCCGCGATGTGGCAATGGCAGCGCTTCTGGGCGCCGAAGAGTTCGGTTTTTGCACCGCTGTTTTAATTGTCATGGGATGCGTTATGCTGCGTCACTGTCAGTTGAATAATTGTTCTGTAGGTGTGGCTACCCAGGATGAAATACTGGAAAAAAAGTTCCAGGGAAGGCCGGAATATATTACCCGGTATTTTAATTTTGTGATCGAGGAGTTACGTTTGATCATGAGCGAGTTGGGAGTGCGGACAATCGATGAGATGATCGGCCGTACCGATTTACTGGAGGTCAATGAAGCGATCATTCCCTGGAAAGCAAAAGGGATCGATTTTTCAAAGATCCTCTATAAGCCAAAAGTTCCTCAGACAGTTGAAACGCATTGCAGGAGAGCGCAGGACCATGGTATAGATAAGATCATGGACCTTAAACTTATCGAGATGTCTCAAGCGTCGTTAGAAGCGGCAAAGCCGGTAAAGCTGGATTTAGAGATCAAAAATACCGATAGGACGACAGGCGCGATGCTCAGCGGTGAAGTCTGCCGACGGTATGGAGAAACAGGCCTTCCTGAAGATACCATTCATTGCGCGTTTAAAGGGATTGCGGGGCAGAGCTTCGGGGCGTGGCTTGCCAAAGGTGTTACCTTTGAACTGGAAGGCATGGCAAATGATTATGTAGGGAAAGGTATTTCCGGCGGGAAAATAATCGTCTATCCTGATAAAAAGGCTACTTTTAAGCCGGAAGAAAACATTATCATCGGCAATACCACATTTTACGGCGCTATTACAGGCGAAGCGTATATCCGGGGAGTTGCGGGTGAACGCTTTTGCATACGTAATTCCGGGCTCTATACGGTGGTTGAGGGGGTAGGAGACCACGGCTGCGAATATATGACCGGAGGAAGAGTGGTAGTGTTAGGTAAGACCGGAAGGAATTTTGCCGCGGGTATGTCTGGAGGTATCGCTTATATTTATGATACGCTCGAAGTATTCCCCCGGAAATGCAATATGGAAATGGTAGAAATGCAAAAGCTAGACACTGAGGATATTGAAACGATCCGTCAATTGGTTACCAACCACTATAAATACACGCAAAGCCAGGCCGCCGGACAATTACTCGGTGATTTTAAGAACAAAGTTAACCATTTTGTAAAAGTCATGCCGTTAGAGTATAAGCGGATCCTGGCAGAAAATGATTTCCAGAAAAAATTAAAACTAGAAGAAGTATCAGATGGATAAGAGGGGTAAAAGTAAGGTGAACAGATGGGTGATATTAAGGGATTCTTGAAGGTTAAACGACAGAAGTCGTCATATAGGCCGGTATGCGAACGCCTGAATGATTTTAATGAAGTTGTGCTCATTCGTTCTGAAGCTCATTCAAAAGAACAGGCGTCGCGTTGCATGGACTGCGGGACTCCTTTTTGCCATTGGGGTTGCCCGGTAGGAAATTATATCCCTGAATGGAATGATCTTATGCATCGCGGGCAATGGCAGAAAGCATATCAGATGCTGCAGGCAACGAATAACCTGCCTGAAATTACCGGCAGGATCTGTCCTGCCCTCTGCGAATTTTCCTGCGTCTTAGGTATTAATGATGATCCGGTGACTATCCGTGAAAATGAATTAGCGGTGATTGAATACGCGTTTGCTCACGGGTTTGTCAAGCCGTCGCCTCCTCAGAAGCGTACCGGTAAAAAAGTCGCGGTGATCGGTTCAGGCCCTGCCGGCCTTGCCTGCGCTGACCAGTTGAATAAAGCCGGCCATCAGGTGGTTGTATTTGAGAAAGATGATGCTGTCGGAGGTATACTTACTTATGGTATCCCTGATTTTAAGCTGGATAAGAAAATCATCCGCCGCAGGGTTAGTATTTTAGAAAAAGAAGGGATAAGATTTAAGACTGCGGCAAATCTCTCTGATAGAGCGTATGTTACGGATATTATTGAAACGTTTGACGCAGTTTCTCTTACCATGGGCAGCCGCACGCCGCGGGATCTGGCAATAGAAGGCAGAAGCCTGACAGGCATACATTTTGCTATGGATTACCTGATACAATCAAATAAGCGGGTTGGAGGTAAAGGGACCTTTCAAGATGAAGCCATTGATGCCGGTGGTAAGAAAGTAGTGGTCATTGGGGGCGGGGATACCGGGGCTGATTGCGTGGGTGTAGCGCATAGGCAGAAAGCTGCCTGTGTGGTGCAGATAGAGTTGTTCCCCATGCCGCCCGATTGCCGGACTGAATCCGTGCCTTGGCCAAAGTATCCGCTGCTGCTTAAAACTTCCACAAGCCATGAAGAGGGCGGACAGCGCGACTGGGCAGTTTTAACTAAGAAATTTACCGGTGAAAAAGGCGCTGTGAAAAAACTTTCCTGTGTCAGGGTTACTCATGGTAAGGATACCCAGGGGTGCCCGGTTATACAGGAAATAAAAGGCAGCGAGTTTGAGATCGAAGCTGACCTGGTTATCCTGGCATTAGGCTTTCTGCATGTGGAGCATGGCCCCTTGTTAAAGGCGTTGGAAGTAACAGTAGATAAACGGGGGAATATTGCGACTGATCAGCAGTTTCAAACGACAGCAAAAGGCGTCTTTGCTGCAGGCGATGCCCGGCGCGGGCAGTCCCTGATAGTTTGGGCTATTGCAGAAGGAAGGCGTTGCGCCCATCATATTGATACTTACCTCATGGGGAGATCCAATCTCCCGGTTTTGTAATACTCGGTTATCGGTGACCAAAAATAGCTTAATAATTAATAGCCGGTTACACCCGGCCTTATCGGATAGGCCGGTGCGCGGCTTTTTGCCGCAGCCTTTACAGTTCCCGGAAATTGTGCTATACTTTTACTATATCGATTTTTATAGAATAAATGAGCAGATTCTTCTATACAAAGGAGGTTGAAATGAAGAAAGTATCAGTTTTCTTAGTTCTTTTCTGTTTTTTGTTTTCTTTACCTGTTTTTGCTCAGGAATCAAATTACCTTGCATCTGCTGCAGTCAAGGCCAAGCATGGGGTTATTAATACGCTGACCGGGTGGCTCGAATTGCCTTTTCAAATCATGAAGGGATTTGAAAGTGGTATCGGAGAACAGGGTAATAATAAGCTCTTGGGTGGGGTAGCAGGTATTTTACGGGGTGTTTTTCATGGTATTGGCAGGACCGCTTCAGGTATTTTAGAGTTGACGACATGTGTTTTACCTAATCCTTCTGATAATGAAGGTATAGGTATTCCTTTAGATAGTGAGTATGCTTGGGAAAAAGGCTCCCCATATTCGATCCATAAACAAGGTGTTGTTCCTGTTGGTGAAAAGCTTGTTCGTGGAGTTGTTAATACGATCGCAGGGATAGTTGAAATGCCCGGCCAGCTTAATAAAGCAACGCAGGAAAATACAGCGCTTGCCATTATTAAAGGAATTGGCAAGGCAGTTATCTATCCGGTATCCCGCATCATTTCCGGAGTTTTTGATTTGATCACGTTCCCGTTGCCTAATGATAGTAAGCAGCATGGCCCTGCTTTTGACGAAGAGCAACCGTGGGATGCGCTTAAGAACCATCCGTTTGACAGGGAGAATCCTCCTGAAGGCTATGGGGCTTTTACCTCGCCCGTGGAACCTTTACCCGTGCCTGATTTCTATATAATGCAAATGTTTTCTCCGTAAATAAAGAATTACGGGTTTGAAAGGGTAAGTATAAAACCCCGTAAGGACATAAGTCCTTACGGGGTTTTTTTATCCCGACTGATTATTTTTTATCTTTATAAAGGCCGCCGCAGGTTTTGTTACGCCCGGTATTCTTTGCTTCGTATAATTGCTGGTCCAGGACTTGCAGGAGGGTGTCGATATCAATATAGTCATTATTATCGACGGTTATAAGCCCGATACTACTGGTAAGTTCCAGAGATTTATCAATGGTTCCAAAAGCATATTCTTCAACGCGTTTACGCAGCCTTCTGGCAACAATATAGGCGCCGTCATAATTAGTATAGGGCAATACGATAACAATTTCTTCTCCACCGTAACGGCACACCATATCAGTGGCACGGACTGTTTTCTTCGTCAAAAATGCTAATTGTTCCAGTACGAGATCGCCGTGGGCATGTCCGAATTTGTCATTGACCTGTTTAAAATGGTCTAAATCAAGCATAATACAGGAAAGCGGATAGTTGTATCTTTTGACCCGCTTAATTTCTTCTTCTAACCGCTGGATAAGGTAACGGCGGTTATACAATTTCGTCAATTCATCGGTATTCGAAAGGGTGCTCAGGAGCGCGTTTTTTTCTTCAAGTTCTTCTTCAAGCCCCTGGCGTTGCAGGAAAACATTGGCATATGCGGTGAGTTCTTCGGGGCTCACCAGGTAATGGAGGTAGCCGTCAACCAGTCCGCTTTTGAGCATTTTTATTTTTTCTTCCTGGTTTTTCTCCATATGGGAAAGTACAATGATGGGAACGGTTTCGGTATTGGTTTCTGAGCGTAACGCGATGCAGAGTTCCTGGCAATCCTTAAGGTCCGGGAGCTGATTATAGAGAAAAATAAGGTTTATGTTCGCATAGGTGGTAATGTTCTTAATAAGTTCCTGCGCGCTGGGATAGTTCGTAAATTCAAATTCTTCGGGATCGAATTGTTTTTTTAGATTTTCAACTGTCTCCGGTGGAATTCCTACGCCAATAATGATTTTCTTTGACATCGTTTTTAAGTGTTATGAGGATTATAACGAGTATGTCCCTATTATACTATTTCTTTGAAAATAGTAAAGCATAACCGGCGAACATTATTTTCTCATTGAATAAAACACGTTTCCGCTGTAGAATATTAAAAATGTGAGGTAAGTTTACTGTGGATAAAGAAACCGCGTATCTTGAATTCTTTAAAGGCTTAAAGATCGCTTTTAATAACGCCGCCGCTTATTTTCAAGAGCACCCCTATTATATAAAGTCAGTAGAGGCTCTCAAAAGTAAGATCGAAGAACTTTTAAACTACGCAAATCCGATAAGGGTTAATTTCAGCGATACTTCCCTTTTTGTGGAAGGCTTGATTGTAACGTATCCGGCGCTCGCCAATGAGCTTGCTTTGGTTTTCCACACGCGTAAGATCCAATGCTTAGAAATAACTCCGGGCATAACACGTGAAGAGCTCCTGGTCTTTCTTTCCAAGATGGCTATGTCTGCCCGGGATATTATACGTTCAGGCGGATTGCAGAATATCCTTGACCAGGAAAAGATCCTCCATGTGATTGTTGAAGAGCTCGATTTCTCAGTTCTGCTGAGAAGTGAAGGGGAAGAATGTAAGGATATTTGGATATATCTATTCCGCGACGCGATGAATAAGCGGGATCCTCAGAAGATCGAGACTGCAGCGAATAATTTTGAAAGAGTCGTTGGCAAATTCAAAGTCAAGGATTTATTTGAAGATACAACCCTTAATAAGAACGTAAAGGAATTCTTCGCATATATTAAAGAGAATGATAAAGAAGAAAAGAAGTTCTCCGGTTGCGCAAAGGGGCTCTTGAAGCTGATTTTAAACGATAAAGAAGTCACTAAGAAACACAGCCCGGAAGAAATAAAAGCGTTATTTAAGGATTTAAGCGAAAGTAATCTGGCCGATGCATTATGGGACCAAATGACTTTAAACCAATCTTTTGATTCTTTAAGCTTTCAGCTGTTTTCGCAGCTGGTAAATAATAACCAGCATTCGGAAGTTGCGGCTGTTCTGGAGCAAAAGGCGAAAAATGCAGATTCTTTAAAAGGCAATGTGCGGTTGCGCAATAAGATTAAGGCGCTTTTTTCAACCGAAGAAAATCAATATATCCCCGAAGTCTACCGTCATGCGCTTTCTGTGGTGTTAGAAAATACCATGCGGGATAAAGAAGTCCGGTTAGAGCAGAAGACGCTGGATATGCACTATCGGGTTATTCTGCTTAATTTGCTTGCCGGTGAGATCGATGTAAAAAGACTACAGCTTGTTTTAGAGAAGCTCGCGAATGAATTCGAGCTGGCCGTAAGGGCCAATGAATGGGAATATATTAGTTCTGTTATGGAGGTTTTGGCTGAAAAAGAAAAGGTAAATCCTTCCTGGGTGTCAGAGTTTGAAATGCTGCATAAACGGATTACGCATTCTGTTGAGAATACTGTTTTTCAGGAGAATGTCCCGGCTGATTTTGAATATTTAATACCTTTCCTTCGGGAAAGCTCAATGAATTCCCCGTTTTACCTCGATAAAATATTTAAAGAAGGCGTTATCAATCCTTATGTCCTGCGGTTTTTCTTAAAATTCTTCCCTGACCAATTGCCTCGTTTTTATGAGGAGCTCGATGCGCGGGCAGCAGATCTGGAGATTATCGGCAGGATCATCGAAGCATTGGTTTTTTCCCAGTCGCCATTAACCCAAGACATCCTGAAACATGTTTTCTCAAAAGCAAATACACTAATGAAGGTCGAAGTGTTACAAGCGCTGGGCCGCCTGTCCGCTTTTGATAAAGACTATTTCTTTTCTATCCTTGAAGAACCGGAAATGGTCCTGAAGAAAGAAGCGTTACAGATATTGATGCAAGACCCTGCAACAACCAAAAAAGTTTTAGATAAACTTTGTATATTCCCTAATCCCTGGGGGAAGAAAAACAAGGTTATCCTGGAGCATATTTTTCTTATTGAGCAGCTCGATATCCGTGAAGCAAAAGATTATTTGATCTCACTGGGGAGAAGATGGTTTTTAGGCAGCGCAAGTATACAAAAGAAAGCGCGTGAACTCTTGAAAAGGTGGCAGAGTGAATAAAATTGAAGAAGCATTTGGGAGTTTCTTGACTGCTTTAGAGGTGGCAAAGCTTTATGCTACCGCCCACCCCCGGTTTAAGAAATATTTTGATATTGCTTTTGAAAGCATGCAGGCAGTTTTGTGCGAGAACGAAGAAATAGTCATCGGTATCGTCGGTGATGAGCTTGTCTTTGAGAAAGAGATATTCTTTGAGTTGACTAAACGCGTTAAGCCCATGATCTCTTATTTTAAGGACCGTAAGATAGAAAAAATTGGTTTTCGCTACCATATGACTGCAGAGGAATTGATGGCGTTTATTGATGTTTTGCTCCTGCGTAAAGAAGAATTTACCAAGACCGCGCAGGAGTATGTGTCGCTTGCAGGGGTTAAGAATATCATGGTAGGTAAAATACATGGCACCCTGGAAGCCGTGGCGAGCGTTTTTAGCGCAGGAGAAGCCTATACTAATTCTTTGGAGAATGTAACGCAGAGCATGGAATCCTTGCTTTCCGGACAAGATGTCGACCCTTTTGACTTGAAGTTTAATCTTTTAAACATGATGGAAGGTTTAATGGGGCAATTTCATGACCTTTTGAAATTGACCGCAGTCAAACGCTATGATATAGCCACGTTCCGTCATGTTTTGAATGTTTCTATCCTTTCTATGTATTTTTCAACGCAGCTTGGCTTTGACCGGGAAGATGTCCTGGATATCGGCATTGCTGCGCTTTTTCACGATATCGGGAAACTCTATATCTCCCGGAAAATTATTCAAAAACCGGATAAATTAACCTCTGAAGAATTCAATAAGATTACCAATCATGTCAGCGTTGGTTCTGAGATACTGCTTAAATATGTCGATACTTTGGGTTATCTCCCCGTTATTGTCGCCTTCGAGCATCACTTGAAATATAATTTGAGAGGGTATCCAAAATTATCATTTTCGCGCCCGCCGCATTTTGTGTCGCTTCTGGTATCGATCTGCGATGTCTATGATGCGTTAATGCAGCGGCGTTCGTATAAGAATGATTATCCGCCATCGATGATTTATGAGATCATGCTAAAAGATAGAGGTGCGGGTTTTGACCCGAAATTATTCGATGCTTTCTATAAAAATATGGGAGTTTGGCCTATCGGCACTCTGGTGACATTAAGTGACGGCAGTATTGCTGTTGTCAGGGAAGAAAATGCGGATGATATTTTTAATCCAAAGGTAGAAATTCTCTCCCCCAGCCATTCAAAAGAACTGATTGATTTAAAGCCGATCCACCATACTATTAAAATCGAGCGTTTTGTCAGCCCTTTAAAAGAAGGTAAGGCTTATCTGCATTTAATCTGATTAAAAACAAGACAGTTTTTTTGAGGTGAGCGTATCTTGATTGATATAATCAAAATATGGAAAAAGTTGATATTACTATTATAGGCGCCGGGGTGATCGGTTTAGCAATTGCTTTTGAGCTTTCCAAGGATGGCCGGAGCATCGTGGTGGTTGAGCGGCATCCGAAGTTTGGACAGGAGACCAGCTCCCGCAATAGCGAGGTAATTCACGCGGGAATGTATTATCCGTCTGCATCATTGAAAGCAAAGACCTGTGTTGAGGGCAGGAGATTGCTTTACGCGTTTTGCCAGGAGCACGCAGTGCCTCATAAAAGAATCGGGAAATTGATCGTTGCAACCAATAATGGCGAGGTTAATGATTTAGAAGATCTGTATAAGCAGGGATTATTGAATCTGGTGGAAGGCCTTGAATGGTTGAGAGAAGCGCAGGTCAAGAATATTGAGCCGAATATCAAGGCCGTGGCAGCGATATATTCTGCTGCCACGGGTATTATTGATTCCCACGGGTTTATGAAGGAACTTGAGGCGTGCGCGTTTAAGCGGCATGTTCAGCTTGCCTATAATACCGAGGTGACAGGTATTGTCAGTAATAAGGAGGGCTTCGCGGTTACTGTTTTAGATAAGGCTGAGGGTAGTTTTACTTATTCTTCCCGGGTTGTTATTAATGCCGCGGGGTTAGCTTCTGAAAAGGTGTCTGCGATGGCAGGGATAGTGTCTGATGAATATAAATTAAAGTATTGTAAAGGAGATTATTGCCGTGTTCATAATAATAAAGGAAGGTTCATCAGCCATTTGGTCTATCCGGTCCCGCATAAAGAGGATTCCGGTTGTTTAGGCGTACATGCGACGCTGGATTTAGCGGGATCGCTTCGGTTAGGCCCGGATGCCGAATATGTCAGTTCCATAGATTATACCATGAGTGACCGTAAATGCAAAGATTTCTATGAAAGCAGCCGTTCCTTTTTACCTTTCATCGATTTTGCGGATCTTGCTGTTGATAGCGCAGGGATGCGGCCAAAGCTGCAGGGGCCGGGGGAGGGGTTTCGCGATTTTGTCATCCGTAATGAGTCAGATAAAGGGATACCTGGATTTATCAATCTAATCGGTATAGAGTCTCCAGGATTGACTGCTTCCCTTGCAATTGCCCGGATGGTCAAAGGGATGGTTACTTAGTTTTACCCCGCCTCATTGGTGTGGCGGGTGTACTGCTTTCTGCCCAGAAAGGGCGCACCCAGCATTCCTATTAAGCTGGGGTGCTGGCTTACACCCCGCGCTAATCGGTATTGCGCGGGTGTGCGCCTTTCTGGCGCAAAAATAATTTGACTTCCGCATAGCCTAATGGTATATTAAGTATGTAGTTCAAGTGTGAACTACTAAGAAAACAAAGGCGTTTTTTGAGGCCGGACTATCGGTATCAAAACGCCTGTTTTATTTTCTTGATTGCCTCTTAACTATCTTTTACTATGCAAAAATATATCTTCATTACCGGAGGAGTAATTTCAAGCCTGGGAAAAGGTATTGCGAGTGCTTCTATTGGAAAGATCCTGGAATCGCGCGGGCTTAAAGTGACGTTAATGAAGCTTGACCCCTATATTAATGTCGATCCTGGTACCATGAATCCGTATCAGCACGGAGAAGTTTACGTGACGCAGGATGGCGCGGAAACCGACTTAGACCTTGGCCATTATGAACGTTTTACCAATGCTGTTATGACCAAGTTTAATAATGCGACAACCGGCCAAGTGTATAATACCGTCATCTCCAAGGAGCGCAGGGGTGATTATCTAGGCAAGACCATCCAGGTTATCCCGCATATTACCAATGAAATAAAAGAACGTATTAAAAAGGTCGCTTCAGTTTCTGCGGCTGACATTATCTTAGTTGAAATCGGAGGGACAGTCGGTGATATTGAAAGCCTCCCGTTTTTAGAGGCTGCCCGGCAATTCCGGCTTGATGTCGGATATCCCAATGTGCTCTATGTTCATTTGACCCTTATTCCTTATATTAAAGTTGCCGGTGAAATTAAGACCAAACCGACCCAGCATAGCGTGGGGACGTTGCGCGGAATCGGGATCCAGCCGGATATCTTGATCTGCCGAACTGAAAAAGCATTATCTGATGAGGTCAAAGAGAAGATATCTCTGTTTTGTAATGTCAGAAAAGAAGCGGTGATTGAGGCTCCGGATGTTGAATCAATTTATCAGATCCCTCTGGTATTTAAAAATCAGATATTGGAAGAGATTATCCTGAATCATTTTAACCTGATCTGTAAAGCAAGCGATCTGCAGGAATGGGAAAAGAATGTTGTCGCGCGTGTTTTGAATCCGAAACAGAAAGTGACTGTGGCGCTCGTCGGTAAGTATATCGGTTTACAGGACGCCTACAAATCGATATATGAGTCTTTAATACATGCCGGGATCGCTAATAATACGAAGGTTGAAGTGCGTAAGGTCGATTCTGAGGATATTGAAAACCAGGGGGCAGAGGCAACGCTTGCAGGGGCGAGCGGTATCCTGGTTCCCGGTGGGTTCGGGTATCGCGGTATTGAAGGTAAGATTCAGGCGATTCAGTTCGCCCGGGAAAAAAACATTCCTTTTTTAGGGCTTTGCCTGGGGATGCAGTGCGCGGTGATTGAATTCGCCCGTAATGTGTGTGATCTAAAAGATGCGAATTCCACGGAATTTAAGGCAAAGGCAAAATATCCGGTCATAAGCCTGTTGGAAGAGCAGAAACAACATAAAGATTTAGGCGGCACCATGCGTTTAGGCGCTTACCCGTGCAAAATAAAGAAGGGGACTAAGGCATACGCATTATACGGCAAAGCGTTGGTCCAGGAACGCCATCGGCATCGTTATGAATTCAATAATAAATATAAGGAAGTCTTAGCTAAAGAAGGATTAATCTTTTCCGGCATTTACCCGAAGCATAATCTTGTTGAAATTATTGAACTTAAGGCTCATCCGTATTTTATCGCTGTTCAATATCATCCCGAATTTAAATCTAAGCCCGATCAGGCACATCCTCTCTTTAGTGGATTCATTAAAGCTGCGCTGTAGTTTGGTTAACCTCGGTTTTGAAAAATTTGACTTGAAGAATCGTATTTTTGCATTATAATTGAGCAAGGCTTATACGGATGCCGGTATACAGTAAAGATAATACTTATCGTGCCGGGAAAACAAGTTTTTTAGTTTCTTAGAAGATATGCCATGAACGCAATACTTGCATTAGAAGACGGAACAGTGTTTAAAGGGAGATCTTTTGGCGCCTGCGGCGAAAGTTACGGCGAACTTGTGTTTAATACCAGCATGTCCGGATACCAGGAGATTTTGACTGATCCGTCATATAAAGGCCAGATCGTGGCCATGACCTATCCTTTGATCGGCAACTACGGTGTGAACTTTGAAGACGTAGAATCCCATAAGCCTTTTGTTGAAGGGTTTGTGGTCAAAGAATATAGTAAGATATTCAGTAACTGGCGGTCGAATAAATCCCTTGGGGATTATTTGAAAGAAAATAATATTATCGGTATTGAGGGGGTTGATACGCGCGCAGTAACGCTTGCAATCCGCCAGGCTGGCGCCATGAAAGCAATCCTTTCAACCGTAGAGACTAATGAAGAAAGTTTGGTCAGGAAAGCGAAAGATTCTCCGGGACTTTTGGGGGTCGACCTGGTTAAAGAAGTCAGCGTCCCTAAACAATTTGTCTGGCAGAAGGCGAAAGTAAAGCAGCAGTATAAAGTTGTGGTTGTCGATTGCGGCGTTAAATATAATATTCTCCGGGCATTGTTTAACCGGGGCTGTGAAGTTGTGGTAGTCCCTGCGGTTGCCACTGCAGGAGACATCCTGAAATTAAAACCGGATGGAGTATTACTTTCCAATGGCCCGGGAGATCCTGCTGCGGTTAGTTATGTCGTTGCTGCCACCCGTGAATTGATCGGAAAACTGCCGATCTTTGGTATTTGCCTCGGCCATCAAATGCTGGGGCAGGCTTTTGGCGGCAAGACATATAAACTTCCCTTCGGCCATCACGGCGCAAATCAGCCGGTAAAAGACCTTAAGAGCGGCAAAGTGTTGATCAGCGTGCAAAATCACGGTTTTTGTGTTGATATCGAATCTTTGAATAAAAAAGATATTGAGATCACCCATATCAATTTAAATGACCAGACGTTGGAAGGTATGCGCCATAAGAAACTGCCGATCTTTTCAGTGCAGTTTCATCCGGAAGCCGGCCCCGGGCCGCATGACGCGTCATATTTGTTCGATGAATTTATAGCAATGATGAAAAAGTCAAAAGGAAGGAACAAAAAGTCAACCCCTCGACAGAGCTCGGGGTGAATGAGCCATAAACGCCAAAGGCATGGCTCATTCAAAGCCAAAAGTAAAAAGTAAGGAAGTTCACTTGTAACTTGTACCTATGCCCAGACGCACAGACATAAAAAAGATCATGATCATCGGTTCAGGCCCTATAGTTATCGGCCAGGGGTGTGAATTTGATTATTCCGGCACGCAGGCCTGTAAAATCCTGATGCAGGAAGGATTTGAGGTGATTCTTGTAAATTCGAATCCCGCCACCATTATGACTGACCCGCAGATGGCAACCTGCACGTATATTGAGCCAATCACTCCTGAAATAGTCGCAAAGATCATTGCCAAAGAACGGCCGGATGCATTGCTGCCTACTTTGGGGGGGCAAACTGCGCTTAATACTACGGTAAAATTAGCGGAAATGGGTGTATTGGATAAATACAAGGTTGAGACTATCGGGGCAAATATTAAAGCGATTAAGAAAGCCGAAGATAGGAAATTGTTTAAAAAGGCAATGCAGAAAATCGGGCTTGACCTGCCCCGCAGCGGCCGTGCCTATACGTTACCCGAAGCTTGCCGTGTGGCCGGGAAAATAGGATTTCCGGTTATTATCCGTCCTAGTTTTACCCTGGGAGGCACGGGCGGGAGTGTGGCGTATAATATCGAAGAATTCCGGGAATTAGCAAAACACGGGTTGGAAGCCAGCATGATCAGTGAGATCCTGATTGAAGAATCAATCGTTGGCTGGAAAGAATTTGAATTAGAGGTAATGCGGGATTTACATGATAATGTGGTGATCGTCTGTTCAATTGAGAATTTTGACCCGATGGGGGTGCATACGGGAGATAGTATTACGGTGGCTCCTGCCCAGACCTTGACGGATAAAGAATACCAGAAAATGCGTGATGCCTCTATTGCGTGTATCAGGGAAATAGGGGTAGAAACCGGCGGTTCAAATATCCAGTTTGGTGTCCATCCTCAGACAGGAAGAATGGTCATTATTGAGATGAACCCCCGGGTTTCCCGCAGTTCTGCGTTGGCTTCAAAGGCAACAGGGTTTCCTATTGCCAAAATCGCCGCAAAGCTGGCGGTGGGATATACGCTCGACGAGATCTCTAATGATATTACTCAAAAGACTCCCGCCTGTTTTGAGCCTTCTATCGATTATTGCGTGGTTAAGATCCCTCGTTTTACTTTTGAGAAATTCCCTTCTGCTGACCCGACATTGACGGTATCCATGAAATCAGTGGGAGAAGCAATGGCGATCGGACGGACGTTCAAAGAATCGCTGCAGAAGGGATTACGCTCTCTTGAAATTAAGAAATACGGTTTGGAAAGTATTTTATTTAAGGATTGCCTTAAGGATATTAAAGCGGATCCTGTAAGCCTGGATACGATTTATCAGAAACTCCGGGTGCCTAATGCGGAGCGGATCTTTTATATCGCAGATGCGCTGCGCGCCGGTATTGGTATTGAGAAGATCCATGAATTGACTTTTATCGACCGCTGGTTTTTGCATAACCTTAAAGAAATCATCGAGCTGGAACGCGCGATCGTTGCTGCGGGGAGGAACCTTTCCCGGGAGATGTTGCTGGAGGCCAAACAGTATGGTTTTAGCGATAAACAATTAGCGGCTTTGGTGCATATAAAAGAAGAGGAAATCTATGCGCTACGTAAAACATTTCACATTAAGCCTGCCTTTAAATTGGTAGATACCTGCGCGGCTGAATTCCAGGCCTACACTCCTTATTTTTATTCCTCATACGATATATAAGAAGCAAGGTTGTTGGAGGGTGCCTTGTTTACAAAACACCTTTTTTATATTATAATGTTTCATAAGTAAACAAAAGAAGGTTAAAAATGAAGCAAAGTATAGGTTTTGATAACGAAAAATACCTTACCGAACAGACCGCCGCTATTCTTGAGCGGGTTAAGAAATTTGATAATAAACTCTACCTGGAATTCGGCGGAAAGCTTTGTTTTGATTACCACGCCGCGCGCATTTTGCCCGGCTATGAATCAAATGTTAAAATAAGGCTGCTGCAGAAGTTGAAGGATAAGATCGACATTGTTTTGTGTATTTATGCCGGAGATATCGAGCGTGGGCGTGTCCGTGGCGATTTTGGAATTACCTACGATTCCGCTACCCTGAAATTGATCGATGATCTCAGAAAATGGGGTTTGGATATTCTTTCTGTTGTTATTACCCGTTTTAGCAATCAATCTTCAGCAGTGATCTTTAAGAATAAACTGGAGCGAAGAGGTGTAAAGGTTTACCTGCATTATCCTATTGAAGGGTATCCTGCCAATATTGACCTGGTTGTCAGTGAGGATGGTTTCGGGAAAAATGAATATATAGAAAGTAATAAGCCGATCGTAGTCATTACCGGCCCCGGGCCAAACAGCGGGAAGCTTTCAACATGCCTCTCGCAGTTATACCATGAGCATAAACAAGGTATTAATGCCGGGTATGCGAAGTTTGAGACTTTCCCTATTTGGAATATCCCTTTAAAGCATCCGGTTAATGTCGCGTATGAAGCAGCGACGGCAGATATCCAGGATTTTAATCTGGTTGATCCGTTCCACTTAAGCGCGTACAAAGAAACGGCTATTAATTATAACCGCGATGTCGAAAGTTTTCCTATTTTAAAGCTGATGTTAAGTAAAATATTCAAGAAAGAAAATACGATGCCGATGTACCAGTCTCCCACCGATATGGGAGTTAACCGCGCGGGTTTTGGCATCGTTAATGATGCGCTTGTCCAGGCCGCGGCAAAACAGGAGTTGATCAGGAGGTATTTCAGGTATAATGCTGAATACTTGTTGGGAATAGAAAAAAAAGCGACGGTTGAGCGGGTCATGATTTTAATGGAAGAATTAGGGGTTAAGATCATTGACCGTGCTGTTGTTGCAGTTGCTCGTTCGACAGCTGAGACGATAGAGGCGCAGGGTAAGGGGCACGCAGGTATTTTTTGCGGGGTTGCTTTGGAACTGGCGGATGGAAGGATTATTACCGGGCATAATTCAGCGCTGATGCATGCGGCTTCAAGTGTTGTATTAAACGCGCTTAAAGTTCTGGCAAAGATCCCCGATGAGATCCTGCTGCTTTCTCCGCATATCATCAAACAGATATCGCGGTTGAAAGAAGGGATCTTAAACGCAGAGTCGGAGAGCTTGGACCTTGAAGAAACCTTGATCGCGCTTTCTATCAGCGCTGCGACCAATCATACCGCGGAATTAGCCATGGAGAAGTTGGTGGCTTTAAAAGGGTGCGAGGTCCATATGACGCATATGCCCACACCCGGCGATGATGTCGGTTTAAAACGCCTGGGAGTTAATCTTACTACCGATGGTAAATTCTCTTCTCGCAACTTGTTCGTTACCTAACGGGCCTATACTTTTATAAAAATAAGGAGATACGTATGCCTAATTATGAAATAGTCAGTGAATCTTGTAATTTGAAGAAGAAAAAAGTGGTCATGTCGGCTACCTATGTTGAAGAATCTTTGGGGATAAAGAAGTTGTTGCGGCATATTCAAGATTGTATGAGTAAGGATGCTGAATGTAAACAGCTTGATTGTAAATATGATCATGGCAGTAAAGACCCGTTAGCCCTTGAGTCAACGAAAAAGCCCTAGATCCTCGTGGAGATACCTTTATTATAGGGTATATGGCGAGTTAAACGCCGAGTAATAATTTTTCTTCCAGAAAGTGTTACTATGTCGGTTAAAGTTAAATTTTTAGGCGGTGTCAGGACAGTAACCGGCTCAACACATCTTGTTTCTACCGATAAATCGCAAGTTTTAATCGATTGCGGGCTTTTTCACGGCCATCGCGATGAAGCCTACCAGATCAATACCACGTTTAATTATAATCCGCGAAAACTCAAAGCCCTTGTTTTGTCCCATGCGCATATTGATCATTGCGGGAATATTCCTAATTTGATCAATTCCGGGTTACGGGGAAAAATTTTTGCAACCCGCGCGACAAAAGATCTGGCTCAACTGATGCTGGTTGATTCCGGTAAGATCCAGGAAGAAGATACACGCTACCTTAATAAGATCAATAAAAGGCTGGGATTAGCGCCGCGGAAACCATTGTATACGCGTAAAGAGGCAGAGAGAGCCATTAAACGTTTTCATAGCCTTGCGTATCGTAAAGAGTTTCAAGTCGCCAAAGATATTTCCATAAGCCTGTATGATGCGGGACATATTTTAGGGTCGGCGATCGTTGTTTTGGATATAAAGACAGTTTCCCGGCATATCCGTTTGGGGTATGCGGTTGATCTGGGAAGAAAAAACCTCCCGTTACTCAATGACCCTGATGTGCCGCGGCGGCTTGATTATCTGATTTTAGAGAGCACCTATGGCGGGAGGTTCCACGCTCCGATCCAAGAGGCAAAAGCAAAATTAAAAGATGTGATCAACCGTACCATAAGCAGGAAGGGCAAGATCCTTATCCCCTCATTTTCTTTAGAGCGCACGCAGGAAGTTATTTTCATCCTTGATGAACTTATCAAAGAAAAGAGCATCCCTTCAATCCCGATCTATGTTGACAGCCCGTTAGCAATAGATATTACCGAGGTATTCTGCCAAAACCTTGATTATTTTGACGCAGAAACACGCCGTGCCATACAACAAGGGAATAATCCCTTTGATTCTCTGAACATAAACTATATACGCGCCCAGAATGATTCCAAGAGCCTGAACAATGATAAACGCCCTATGATCATTATTGCCGGCAGCGGCATGTGCGAATCAGGAAGGATCCTGCACCATCTTAAGAATAATATTGAAGATTCCCGGAATACTGTTTTAGTTGTCGGCTATATGGCTCAAAATACCCTGGGCAAAAGGATCGTTGATAAGTTACGTTTTGTGAAGATCTTTGGTATTGAATATGAGTTAAACGCGGAAGTGTCGGTTATCAATGCTTTTTCTGGCCATGCCGATCAAAACGAGTTGTTGGATTTTGTTGCCCAAGCTCTTCCTTTGAAACGTATCTTCTTGGTGCATGGGGATATGGAACAAACAGAGCTGTTATATGCCGTTCTGAAACAAAAAGGCTTAAACGCGTATATCCCTTTCAAGAATGAAGAAATCTTGCTTGATTAACGATTATATGTTAATATAAATTTTCATTACAATTCAACGTAATTAATTTTATCCCTTGCGTAATCGCTTGAAAAATCTCTTTCGATATTTTTCAAGCACGCTGCGGGGTAATTTGCAGACAGTAAAACGAGGCAAATTAAGGAGGAACTTACAATGGCAGGAGGAAAATCAACACCTAAGAAAGATAAAGCGGTAAAAATATCAGGCGGCCAATTAGTTAAGACCGGCCAGATCCTTTGCAGGGGTTTTAATCAGTATAAGCCGGGGAAAAACGTTGAAGGGATCAATAACCTGCGTGCTGCTTGTTCAGGTGCTATCGCTTTTACGAGGAAAAAGACCAGTCACGGACGGGTAAGGACATTTATCAATATTGTGCCTCAGGAATAAGAATGCCCGTTTGTCCGCAGGAGGCTATTCAAAAGAGAGCCAAGCAATATTCTCATTGGAAATATAGCTTGGCTCTTTTTGATACTAGTTATCTTCTGGTTTTGTTATTCTTATTTCAGTCTTTGGGTTTATCCGCGCGCCTTGCTGAAGCCTTGAGCAAAGCCAATATTCCGCAATACCTGCTTTTACCTGCGTATCTGGGTATTGGAGCGGCAGGCTACAGCGTATTAACTTTTCCCCTCCATTTCTATACGTCATTCTTTCTAGAACATTATTTTTGTCTTTCTACTCAAAAAATCAAAGATTGGTTTTTTGATGAGCTTAAGGGGCAGTTGGTTTCTTATATTATTGGATTGATCTGTTTTGGGGTTTTTTATGCGGTTCTGCGCCAGTATCCCCGCGGCTGGTGGTTTATTGTTTCTTTGTTTTGGATATTTTTCAGCTTGATTTTAGTGAAAGTCACGCCTATTCTTCTTATCCCGCTGTTTTTCAAATACACCAAAATTTCCGATGAGGGATTAAAACAACGCATCATACAATTAGCAGATGCCATGAAAGCCAAGATACGGGATGTCTTTGAGGTTAATTTCAGCATCAAGACGGTAAAAGCTAACGCTGCTCTTGTCGGTTTAGGCTCAACCAAACGGGTCATCCTCGCAGATACGGTAATGAATAAATATTCTCAAGATGAAATTATGGTGATCCTGGCCCATGAGTTCGCGCATGTTCGTTTACGCCATCTCTTAAAACTGATCGTGATGAGTGCCTGCGTTACGCTCGTATCATTCTACCTGATATTTAGGACAAGCGCTCAGGTTTTAGACTTTTTTAACTTGGCTTCTTTGCGCGATATTGCGGCTTTGCCGGTTATTATTATTTATTTTACCCTTATAGGGATTGTCCTGACGCCGGTGCAGAATTTTATCAGCCGGAGATTTGAGACGCATGCTGATGTGATGGCTATACGGGTGACCGGTTTACATGGCGCTTTTGTGAGCACAATGGAGAAGATGGCTTCCCAGAACCTTGCTGACAGGTCGGTGCATCCACTCATAAAAGCTTATTTTTTCGACCATCCCCCTATTGACGAGCGCATTGCGTTGGCTCGAGCAATACTTTCTGCCGGAGATAAATAGTAATTTTATTATTGAATCGGGAACTTTTTAGCAGTAAAATAATCTTAGAAATAAGGAGGGTATATATGAATAAGGCAGCAAGAGTTACGGTGAGTGTTCTATTGATAGTAATGTCGATAATGGGAGGAAAAGCCATGGCGCAAAAGGATCCGGTTGTTGTTTTGGAAACTAACCAGGGGACGATAGAGCTGAAGTTATTCCCTTCAGTAGCCCCTAAGGCAGTAGAGAACTTTATTGGATTGGTTGAAAAAGGGTATTATAAAGGTATTATCTTTCATCGGGTGATCAAGGATTTTATGATCCAGGGAGGAGACCCTACCGGCACAGGCAGGGGGGGAGAGTCGCTCTGGGGAGCGCCTTTTGAGGATGAATTCTCCAGCGCCGTCAAATTTGATAAACCAGGTATCTTGGCTATGGCTAACGCCGGGCCGCATACCAACGGGAGCCAGTTTTTTATTACCACCAAGCCGACTCCGTGGTTGAATATGAAGCATACTATTTTTGGCGAAGTTATCGCGGGGTATGATATTATTCAGAAAATAGAAAATACACCTACGGCGAGTTTTGATAAGCCGCAGACAGACCAGAAGATCATAAACGCGTATGTAAAGAAATAGCGAGGTCCCTATGATTAAAAGCGCAAAGTTAGCTAAAGAAGTGACACTCCGAGTGGTCAATAAGATCGGCGTGTTGGCTGATATTTCCCGGATTATTGCAGACCATGGGCTTAATATCGAAGGTGTCGCCGGGTTTGCCAGCGGTAATGAGGCGGTACTTATGTTGGTGACTGATGATACCGTGCGTATGGTTGAAGCATTGAAAAAAGAAGGGTATCGCACAGTCAAAGAGCAGGAGGTATTAGTTATAGAGTTAAAGAATAAGCAGGGGGCGTTAAAGGGGTTAACGGCAAAATTAGCGCAAGACGATATTGATATTATGCAGGCCTATGGAACCACGTGTCCTGAAGGATGCCCGGCCCGGCTTATTCTTTTGACCAGTAATAATGAAAAGGCGTTAGTGTCATTTAAGAAGAAATAAATTATTCACAAAGGCAGTCAGACATGTATAGAAAATTTATCGCATTCATTATATTGTTCCAGGCACTCTCTGTTCCTTTGGTTTATGCGCAGGAAAGCGGATATCGTTATACGCAGGCTCTGGAGGCGGTTAATGCCCATGATGAAAACACTGCTTTTATGCATTTCCGGTCGCTTTTGGCAGATTTTCCTGATTCACGGTATGCGGAACTGGCGTTATTCGCGACGGCAGAATATTATTTCTCCGTCGCTGATTATCAGGACAGCTGGCAGGATTTTAGCCGGTTTGTCAATGATTATCCCGATTCCCGGGGTAAATTGTTTGCATTGGCATACCTCTTGAATATAGCGGGAAAGCAAAATAAAGAAGCTCTCGTTAAGGGCCTGGAAAAAGAAATTGTTTTGTTCCGTCAGATGACTTTTTTATTCCGGAATTCCAAAGAATTTAAATATACATCTGCCTTGCGTAAAAAGTATAAAGCGGTTTATTATATCGATAAGATCGAATTTTACGTTAATAATGAGCTTTATGCGAAAATATCGTATTAGGCGGATCCTCCTGTGGGCTGCTCGATGCATGATCGCTGTTATCGTCTTGGTGACAGCCCTTGCCAATCTTTTCTTTGCCGCGGCAAGAAATTCTATATCCCGCAACATTGATAGTTATTTCACCCAGCATGTTTCATTCGGGAGAATCTTCTATATCCCCCCCGGCTTTCTCATGATAACTGATCTCTGTATTTCTCAGGAACGTTCGGGGAAAATGCGCCCCGCTCTTATTGCTCCTGTTGTGCGTTTACGGTTTTCTCCTTTACAGTTAGCAATAACAAGGAATTTTGCTATTCTTGATATCCGTTTTTATGAACCTCGCATGAACTATTACAAGTTCTATAATTTCTTGCGGGAAAACTTCGTGCGCATCGTTGAATTCATCCGTCTTTCCCCAAAACAGGATATTCATTTTTCGATACGGCAGGCCAGGCTTGATCTGGATCAAAAGGGGAGTAACCCGAATTATTTTACCAGTAGTATTGAGGTATCGCTCCAAGGCAATGAAATTTCCGGGCGCGGTAGTTTGAGCAAAGATATGGATGTATTGTTGTTAGAGAAAAGCCGTCTGCAGCAACGCAGTAGAGGAGGGCTTGCGTTACAGTATCAGTTTCGGGGGATTTTGGAGAATTCGGGGTTTTCGATCGAGACTTTGGAGTTTATGCGTAAGAACCTTTACGCGAAATTCTGGGGAAAGCTTTTGAGCCATGATATGGCGTTAAACGGCTTTGCCTTCATTGATACCCGCGTGGATGAATCAGCCCTTGGTGCATCCGGTGCAGACTCCGGTAATCAAGCGCTGCCTTTATCTTGGCAGTCTGCGGAAACACTCGGCCTGCCACACGCGAATCTGTACCTGCTTGATATTAATTGCCGCGTCAATTTAGTATTCCCTCAGTTACGCATCGATCATTTGAGTTTCTCAGTTAATAATAATCCTTGCGCCCTTACCGGTAGTATTACCCTTGGCGATCCTATTGGTTTTGACTTGATGTTTTCTTCGAGCCTGGCGCATATGTTGGAAGATGCCCGGGTGGAAAACTTCAAAAAGATATTTTTGGGATTAAAAGGTGATTTTCAAAATGACCTGTTTCGTCTTGAGGCTCAATTGAATTTTGACCTTGTCAAAAAGAAAAAGGGCAGCCTTCCGCTCGAGAAGTTTGAGGCCGCCTTTAAAGGGGTAACGGTTAATTGCGGGGCTCACCCTCGCTTTGCCGTGAATTTTAAAGAAGCTGATTTCTTCTGCTCAACCGATAGCAATACCTATAAAATACTCTTAAAGGATTTCGGGGGCATGGTTTCTTTGCTTAATGACCGTTATGCTTCTTTGGAATTTGGTTCTTGGTTTGCCGATGGTTCTTTACGGGGCAGGGCCAGCTTTGATTTGACGCAGGTTTCTCCTCTGGTTACTGCTACGCTGCGGTTACGCAATTGTAACGCCAACGCGTTAGATGGTATATTGATCCATTTTTCTAAGGTGCATGGCAAGCTTTTCAGCCAGATGCATTTCCGGAATTCCCCGAATTTGTATTTGCGGGGGGGGTTGGTGATTAAGGACGGGTACCTTAAGAATTTTGAATTTTTTAAGTGGTTGGCTGATTTCTTTGGCCTTGATTCTCTCAAGAAGGTTGATTTCTCCCGGGCATTTTCCAATTTCTCAATTGACCAGGAAGGTGCAAGCCTGCAGCATATTAATCTGGATTCCCGCGACCTGCGGCTTAACGGGTCATTTGGTTTAGGCGCCAATGACCTGGTCTCAAGTAAACTTTCACTTGTCTTCTCAAAATCGTTATTACGGGAATCTCCGAAATTTACTCCTCTGTTGCGGCTCTTGGATAAAGACATGGATTCTCTGACGTTTGATTTTCAACTTTCAGGATGGCTGCACGGTATGAATTTCAAATGGCTGCAATCTGATTTCAAGCAAAGGATCCAGAATTCTATTCCTAATTTCATCGAACGAAGCATTGAAAAGAATATTGAGACGGCTATCGAGTCTATCGATAAGAAGTAGTTCCTCTTAAGCTTCGGGGAGAGGTGCAGCTTTTGCCGGCAAGGGCTTCATGAAGTCTAAAATAATGCGGGCAGCCCGTTTGCTTGCTCCTTTGTCTCCCAGAAGAGAAGTAACATTTTCCAACTCTTCTTTCATCCGTTCAAGGGCCGCGGGATTATGCAGCGTGTCAATGACCATGGTGGCGATCCTGTGGGGAGTGGCCCGAAATTGGATATATTCCGGTACAACCTCTTTTTGGGCAAGGATATTAACGAGGCTTATATGGGGCAGCTTGATTTGCGGCCGGTAGAGGAGGTAATTCAAGAGGGTCGTTTTATAAACGACGGCAAAAGGTTTTTGTATGATAGCGGCTTCAAGTGTTGCCGTGCCGGAACAGACCAGGGCAAAATCAGCGCTATTGAGGCAGTCATAGGTTTTGCCTTCAATGACCGTTACTTTGATCCCGGCGTCGGTAATAATGCGTTCATAGATATGCGATTCAACATGGGGTGATTTTGCAATAATGAATTGGGAGTTTTCTATTCTTTTTTTAATCGCTCTTGCGGTTTTTATCATGACGGGGAGTATTTTTTTTATTTCAGTTTTACGGGAGCCGGGCAGGAGCGCTATGGTTGTTTTTGACCCGGACAGGTGGAATTGATGCAAGAACTCCTTTTTCGTTACCAATGGTTTGACGATGTCTAAGAGGGGGTGTCCGACGAAATCAGCGTTTATTCCGTGTTTTTTATAAAATGCTTCTTCGAATTTAAAGATAACAATCATTTTCGAAATACAGGTTTGAATCGTTTTTACTCTTCCTTCCCGAGATGCCCATACTTGGGGGCTGATATAATAAATTATTGGAACGTTCTTATAGGCCGCTTTGGCAAGCCGCAGGTTAAAGCCGGAAAAATCAACAAGGACTACCGCGTCAGGTCTTTCTTCCCGGATCTTCTTCATGATCAATTTTTTAAGCGCCAGGAATTGAGGAAGTTTCATTAAAACATCGAAGAGGCCCATTACTGCCAGGCCTTTAATATCGGCATACAGTTTGGCTCCGGTTTGGCGTAAGAGCGGGCCGCCGATACCGGAAATTCTGATCCCTGGCTCTAATGCCATGAGCTCACGCGCTAGGTCAGAAGCGTTGAGGTCTCCTGAAGCTTCTCCGCAGATAATTAGTATGTGTTTTTCTTGTCCCATATTTGCTGTTGTATATCCAGGGCGACTGCCAGCGCTTCCCGGGCGGTTGATCCGGATACCAGAGGTTCTTTGCCTGTTATGACACAATCGATGAACGATTCCAGTTCTTTTTTTAATGGCTGTTCTTTTTCAATAGGAAGGTTATGCTTGGTGATCATTAATGCGTTCTTTTTGTAAACGGTAGCTTTTGCTTCTTTGTAATCCAGGGAAATATAGGTGTTTTCCTGGAAAATCCTGATCTTACGCATTGGTTCGTCCGATATGCGGCTGGCGGTAAGGTTAGCGACGCATCCGTTTTCAAAAGTAATACGGGTGTTGGCGATATCTTCAAATTTTGTAAGGACGTTGATGCCAACCGAATCTATTTTCTTTATTTTGGAAGAAACAAGTCCTAGGATGATATCAATATCATGGATCATGATATCAAGTACTACGCCAACATCTAATGAGCGCTTCGGGAAAGCGCTTAACCTGTGGCATTCAATGAATTTAGGTTCTTTTATAAGCTTTTGCGTGGCGGCAAATGCAGAGTTAAAGCGTTCAATATGTCCGACTTGCAGGATAAGATTTTTCTGTTGCGCGGTTTCGATGAGAGAATCAGCCTCTG
This sequence comes from Candidatus Omnitrophota bacterium, assembly GCA_041662125.1. Taxonomy (GTDB): domain Bacteria; phylum Omnitrophota; class Gorgyraeia; order Gygaellales; family Profunditerraquicolaceae; genus JBAZTA01. The sequence goes on from JBAZTA010000009.1 coordinate 41,677, forward strand.
GTAAGGTGCTCGTGAAAGGTTTCTCAACAAGCGTATGTATGCCTTGCAGGAGGAATTGGCGGGCTATCTCGTAATGATGTTTTGTGGGGACCGCGATACTGACAGCGTCAATTTTACCAAATAATTGCCGGTAATCGGTAAATCCCGGAACGCCTAATTCAGAACTTGTTTTGTCTAAATGGGTTTTGTCCGTATCGCAAACCCCTTCAAGGCTGCAGGTAGCTATTTCTTTGTATAATTTCGCGTGAATGCTGCCTAAATATCCGGTACCTACGACCGCAACTTTTATTTTTTTCATAAGACGATGATAGCAAATTACTCGACAAAAGTCAACGCATATGATAGTATAATAACTCTTAATGAAAATCCGGGAATCCGGAGATCTCATCGATCGGGAGCAACGAGTTAATCGTACAGTAATAATTTGGTTTGCTGATAGCTGTTTCATCATAAAAAGGATGCTATGCGTGAATATTTAAAATTGCTTAAATTTATCAAGCCGCACAAAGGTTTATTCATCCTTGCTTCAGTTTGTATGTTTTTCTCTACCATATTCGATGGTGTTTCTTTGGGAATGCTGGTCCCCTTGACGGATAAAGTTTTGACCAATAAAGAAATCATCGTCCCCACGCGACTGCCTGGTTTTCTCACCAGGCTTATCGATTCCTTGAATCATACCCCGCAGCTGGTACTTTTGAATTATATGGCAGTGGGGGTATTGATACTGTTTCTTTTTAAAGGGTTGTTTGGTTTCCTGCAAAATTATTTTATGTCAGATATCGGGCAGTTGGTGGTCAGGGATATCAGGGCCAAGCTCTACGCAAAATTACAGACACTTTCTTTAGATTATTTCAAGAAGAAACGCAGCGGCGAATTGATCTCGCGGATCACCAATGACGTCAAACTCGTTGAGAACGCTGTCTCGTATGGCTCAACGGATCTCATATATCAGAGCCTGCAGGTCGTCTTATTTACTTTCCTTATTTTCTTTATTAATACGCGGCTTGCTTTTACCGCATTAGTCCTCCTGCCGCTTATCAGCCTGCCTATTCTTAAAGTAGGTAAAGTTTTGCGTAAGCTTTCCCGCAGGAGCCAGGAGACTATGGCTGATATTAATTCGCTGCTTTTTGAGACTATCGTCGGGACTCGTATTGTCAAAGCTTTCAATATGGAACATTATGAAGTGCGTAAATTTAACCAGGTTAATCATAACTACTACCGGATCTCTATGAAGTCTATTAAACGTATCCTGCTCTTGGGGCCGTTTACTGAGCTCTTGGGATGTTTAGCGGGGTTGTTTGTCCTTTTCTGGGGCGGCAGGGAAGTTATTGACGGCAAAATTTCATTCGGTGTCTTTGGCCTTTTCCTGGGGTCTTTATTTTCCCTGGTCAGGCCGTTTAAGAAATTAAGTTCGGTAAATTCCATCAATCAGCAGGCAGTTGCCGCGGGAACGCGTATTTATGAGGTTCTTGATGCGCTACCGACCGTTGTGGAGAAGAAAAATAGCCAAGAGCTGCTTGATTTTAAAGAAAGCATTATATTTGAGAATATAGTTTTTAATTATGAAAGCCAGGAGATATTAAAGGATATCAATCTCAAGGTTAAGAAGGGCGAGGTTCTGGCGATCGTGGGGCCCAGCGGTTCAGGTAAAACGACGCTTGTTGATTTAATCCCTCGCTTTTACGACCCTAAACACGGCAGAATACTTCTTGATGACTTTGACCTGCGGGATGTCAATATTAAGTCTTTGCGTAAGTTGATCGGCATCGTGACCCAGGAAACGATCCTTTTTAATGATACCATCCGTGCTAATATTGCGTATGGCAGGCCTCATGCCTCACGGGAAGAGGTTGAGCGGGCTGCGATTCAAGCGCACGCGGATGAATTCATTAAAAATTTACCCGTAGGATATGAAACGTATATTGGAGACCGCGGGACGAAACTTTCAGGCGGTGAGCGCCAGAGGCTTTCCATTGCCCGGGCGTTATTAAAAGATCCGCCGATCTTAATCCTTGATGAAGCGACCTCTCAATTAGATACGGAATCAGAACGATTGGTACAAGAGGCTTTGAACAGGCTTATTCATGGCCGTACGGTTTTTGTGATTGCGCATCGTCTCTCTACGATCCGCCATGCTAACCGCATCATGGTTTTAAATGAAGGCAGAATTGTCCAGGTTGGGACTCACCAGGAACTGCTCAGTAAAGGTGGTTTGTACAAAAAACTCTACCAGAACCAGGAAATCACGGAATAGATACGTACTTCTTAAAACACTCCTTGACTTCATATTTAGGCTTTGTTAGAATTAATGCAGTTGAAATAACGTGTCCGAGCAGAATTAAAATCTCAAAGAAAAATTAGACCGGTATGGCCAATTTAAGAGAAGTAATTAATGATTTTTCCAATAGGAATATCCTGGTATTGGGTGATCTGATCCTGGATGAATATATCTGGGGCGATGTCGATCGGATTTCTCCCGAGGCGCCTGTGCCGGTGGTCTGGGCAAAAAAGCATACCTTTGTACCCGGAGGAGCGGCAAACGTGGCAAACAATATCCGTTCTTTTGACGCCAATGTCTGCCTGGTAGGAGCGATCGGTAAAGACAAAAATACCGATATCTTTCTGTCAGAATTAAAAAAGCGTAAGATCTCCGTTGATGGGGTTTTTGTCGAACCTCACCGGTATACCACGGTCAAAACCCGTATTATCGGCGGGCACCAGCAGATCGTCAGGCTTGATTGGGAACATGTTGAACCGCTTCCTTTGGAACTCAACCGCAAGATCGCCGCTTTCGTGAAGCGGTCCATCAAGAAATTTGATGCGGTTATTATTGAAGATTACGGTAAGGGCGTCATCAATATGCATTTGCTTAAAGAAGTGGTCACGCTGGCGCATGCGAACAAGAAAATTGTTATTGTTGATCCGAAAGAAGACCATTTTCAGTATTATCGCGGGGTGACCTCTATTACTCCGAACCGCAAAGAATTGGAAAATGCTATTAAGAATCTAAAAATCAAGGATACGAAAAACCGTTTTAAATTTAACATTCCCTCTTTGTCAACGGACGCAGATATTGACAGGGCGGCAGTAAGTATCCTGAAATATTTAAACTTAGATTCTATCCTGGTGACTTTAGGTGAGTCTGGCATGCGCTTGTTTGAAAAGAATGGTTTAAAGGCCCATATCCCGACAGTGGCGCAGGAAGTTTTTGATGTTTCCGGCGCAGGGGATACGGTTATCGGGACATTTACGTTAGGGCTTGCCGGTAACGCGGCTCAATTGGAGGCAGCGCGTATCGCTAATGTGGCTGCTGGTATTGTCGTCGGTAAAGTGGGGACGGCAGTAACTTCCCGGGAAGAGCTCCTGGACAGGTTATCTGACCTTAAGGAGATATAAAATACGATGGATGTTATCGGTATTATTCCGGCGCGGTATTCTTCTACCAGGCTTGAAGGTAAGGTCCTGGTTGATATTTTGGGCAAACCTATGCTGCAGCATGTATGGGAACGGGCTAAACAGTCATTGATCCTGGATGATTTGATCATTGCCTGCGATGATGAACGCGTGGCCCAGGTAGCTAAAGATTTTGGTGCCAGAGTGGTTTTGACTGCCCGGGGGCATGTCTGCGGGACTGACCGGATCATTGAAGTCATTAATCCTCTGGATGTGAAAGTCGTTGTTAATATTCAGGGGGATGAGCCTTTGATTCATCCTACGATGATCGATAGTGTCGCTCAGGTCTTGTTAAGCCATAGCGATCTTTCAATGTCGACGGTGATGAAAAAGATCTCTGATCCGTACCTGATCAATGACCCGCATGTGGTCAAGGTCGTGGTGGATAAAAATAATTTTGCGCTGTATTTTTCCCGGGCGGCGATTCCTTACCACGCGCAGAATTCAGATATAAAAACGCCGGTATATTATAAGCATATTGGGCTCTATGGTTATACGAAAGATTTCCTGTTCACCTGTAAAAACCTGCCTGTTTCTCAGTTAGAACTGACTGAGAAATTAGAACAGTTGCGTGTGCTTGAGGAAGGCTATCGTATTAAAGTGATCGAGACTAAATTCGATACCATTGGCGTAGATACCCCGGAAGATTTAGAACGTGTAAAAGATTATCTGAGGAAATCCGTTTGATTAGTTAACAGTGTTTTAGAAGAATAGAGAGCCTCTTGGTATGGTAATAAAACAAATTTCCGTCGGGAAAGTAAGGTTTGGCGGAAAGAATCCTTTAGTTTTGATTGCCGGCCCCTGTGTGATTGAATCAGAGCGGCATTGTTTAGAAACGGCCAAACGATTGCTTGGGGTCGCTGCTTCATGCGGTATCCCCTTTATTTTTAAATCAAGCTATGATAAAGCAAACCGGCTTTCCGGAGATTCCTATCGGGGGCCTGGTTTAGAGAAGGGCCTTGAGATCCTCGCGTTGGTTAAACAAAAGCTTGGTGTCCCGATCTTAAGCGATGTGCATTGTCAAAAGGATGTTTCCGCGGCAGCGGAAGTCCTGGATATTATTCAGATCCCCGCATTTTTGTGCCGGCAGACTGATATCGTGGTTGCTGCGGCAAAAACGGGGAAAGTAATTAATATCAAGAAAGGCCAGTTTTTAGCGCCGTGGGATATCGTCCCCATTATCAAGAAGATAGAATCCAGCGGTAATACTTCTATACTTCTTACCGAGAGAGGGTATAGTTTCGGGTATAATAATTTAGTTTCCGATTTACGTTCGCTGGGAGTGATGCGTCAGTTCGGATATCCGGTTATTTATGACGCGACCCACAGCATCCAATTGCCGGGAGGCAAGGGTGGTTGTTCCGGCGGGCAGCGTGAGTTTGTCGCCGGACTCTCCCGCGCGGCAGTAGCGTTTGGTTGTGAGGGATTGTTTTTGGAAGTGCATCCGAAACCGGACCGTGCGCCTTGTGACGGGCCCAATATGATAGACCTTAAACAGCTCAAAGAACTCCTCTGGCAGGTTACGCATATTGAGGCAGCGTTGAAAATAACCCCTCGACAAGCTCGGGGTCAATTTTTGCGAAGCAAAAATTAGTGAGGCATAAGCGCCAGAGGCATGCCTTATTCAAAGGCAAAAGTAAAGAATGAATCTTATTAAACGAGCAAGAGAAGTTTTAGATATTGAAGCGCAGGCGATTTTAGCGCTGAAGCCGCGGATCAATGATGATTTTCGTGCGGCCCTCGATATTATTATGAAGGCGCGCGGCAGGGTCGTGGTAAGCGGCATGGGCAAGACCGGGATCATTGCCCAGAAGTTTTCCGCGACATTGGCTTCTACCGGCACGCCGAGTTTATTCTTACATTGCGCTGAGGCAATCCACGGTGATTTAGGAAGGGTAACTCCCGAAGATGTCGTGATCGTTATTTCTAACAGCGGGCAGACGGATGAGATAAAGCAATTGATGCCGTTGTTAAAGAAAATAGGCTCAAAGATCATAGCGCTTACAGGCAATATGAATTCGGCCCTGGCGCGTTATAGTGATGTGGTCCTGGATGTTTCAACTCAAAAAGAAGCCTGTTCTTTAGGCCTGGCCCCGACAGCTTCAACAACTGCTACCTTGGCGATGACCGATGCTTTAGCGGTATGTTTGGTCGAGTTAAAGGGTTTCAAAGAAAAAGATTTCGCTTTTTTTCACCCGGGAGGGGCTTTAGGGAAGCGGCTTTTGTTAACCGTGGAAGATATTATGCGCAGCGGCAAGGCACATGCGGTAGTCGATATGGAAAAGACAGTTTCAGAGGTCCTTTTGGCAATCACCCGCGCGCGCACCGGCTCAGCTTCTATTGTCGATAAAAAGGGGAAGCTCATCGGGATATTTACTGACGGGGACCTGCGCCGGCATATTGAGAGCGACCGGGACCTGCCCCGCAGGAAGATCATCGATGTCATGACGAAAGATCCTCTGGTGATCACCAAAGACAGGCTTGCTGCTGAGGCGATGCATATATTGAAAGAGAAACGGATCGATGAAGTGCCGGTTGTCGACGAAAACGGCCGGCCGATCGGTTTATTGGATGTGCAGGATTTGTTACGGGCAGGGCTGGTATAGTTTTTTTCCGGCAGGTAAGATATATGGAACAAGCGGCAATCGAAAAAGCCAAAAAGATCAAAGTCCTTTTATTAGATGTCGATGGGGTCCTTACCGACGGAAGGATCATTTATGATTCATATGGTAAGGAAATGAAGTTTTTTGATGTCCATGACGGGTTGGGCGTTGCTCTGTTGCGTAAAATGGGTATCCGCACTATTCTTGTTACCGCAAAAGGCTCGCGGGCCCTTAAGCCGCGCGCACGGGATATGCAGGTTAAAGCGGTCTTTGAAAATGTTTCTCCGAAAACCAAGATTTTGAAGAAAGTATTGCGGAAATTCAGGGTTACCTGTGCTGAACTTTGTTTTGTCGGCGATGACCTGGTTGATCTCTGCCTTATGAAAAGGGTGGGATTTCCGGTTGCGGTAAACAATGCGGTAGCCGAGATCAAGAAAGCAGCTTCTTATGTTACATCCCGGCCGGGAGGTCGCGGCGCGGTCCGGGAGGTCGCAGAACTGATCTTAAAAAGCCAAGATAAATGGGAAGGGGCGCTGAAACATTATGATACCTAAATTCGTGCCGATATGGGGACTGGTGTTGTTTGCCGCTTTTGCTCCCAACGTTTTAGCTTCTGAAACCAAGGCCCCGCAGCAGGGTGATCAGCAAATCATGGATTTTTCGCTTTCCGGTTTCGGGGAAAAAGGTAAAAAGAATTGGGACTTGTCCGGGAAATCGGCTGATATTGTGACCGATGACGTTAAAATGAAGGATGTTGTCGGTAATTTGTACGGGGAAGCAGAAAATATCCGTTTGACGGCTGATAAGGGAAGTTATAATAAGTCCGATGGAAACGTTGAATTGCAGGAGAATGTTTTGATCTCGACTTCGACGGGCGCGAAAATGACGACAGATTCTTTGAATTGGGATAGGAAGAACCAGTTGGTGACCACGAAAGCCCCGGTCAATATTGAGCGGGATAATATTATAGCGAGCGCTTTGGGGGCAATCGGACAGCCGAATTTAAATAGAGTGAGTTTAAAAAAAGATGTGCAGGTAGAGATAAATCAGTCTGTTCGCAGTCCCGAAGTTCCGCAGAAAGCAGCTGTAAAGAATAAGATCATGGTGACCTGTGATGGCTCCTTGGAAATAGATTATCAGCGCAATATCGCGACCTTTAGCGATAATGTAAAAGTCGAGACTGCCGATGGTTCAATTTATAGCGATGTGATGGAAGTCTATTTTATTAAGTCTGAAAATCAGGAAGAACCCAAAGCCGTCAAGGCTGATTTGCCTGCCGGGGCGATGACCAGCCAGGTAGATATAATAAAGGCGTATGGAAACGTAACGATTGTCCGCGGCGACAATATTTCAAATAGCGACGAGGCGGTTTATAGCGCTTCAGACAATAAGATCACCCTTTCGGGCAAGCCTAAGCTTGTCATTTATTCCGAGGGCAGGCTTGAAAGCGCGTTATCAAAAAAATAGCGAAAGGAAGTCAGATGCACCTGCTGGAAATTAAAGGTTTGACGAAATCTTATGACGGCCGGGAGGTTGTCAAAGGCGTGGATATGCTGGTTAAGCGCGGTGAGATTGTGGGATTGCTGGGGCCTAATGGCGCCGGTAAAACCACGACTTTTTACATGGTGGTAGGCATCATCTCGCCGCTTAAAGGCAAGATCATCTTTGATAATCAGGATATTACTGCTTTGGCTATCCATGAACGCGCTCATTACGGGATCGGCTATCTTTCGCAAGAGGCCTCGATCTTCAGGAAAATGACCGTTGAAGAAAATATTATGGCGATCTTAGAAACGATCCCGTTAAGCCGTACGCAGCGCAAAAAACGGCTGCAGAACTTGTTGGAAGAATTAAAAATTGCCCATTTGGCAAAACATAAGGCTTTTACGCTCTCCGGTGGAGAGCGCCGGCGCTTGGAAATTACCCGCGCGCTGGTTACTAACCCGTCGTTTATCCTGCTGGATGAACCCTTTTCGGGCATAGATCCGATCATTGTTAATGAAGCGCAGGAGATCATCAGGGAATTAAAGAAAAAAGGGTTGGGCATTTTATTGACCGACCATAATGTGAGGGAGACTCTTTCGATTACTGACCGCGCGTATTTGATCGCCGGCGGCAAGATCCTGATTTCAGGGACCGCGGAGGAGTTAATTAATAATCCGAAGGCAAGAGAGATATATTTGGGTGAAAAATTTAAAATGTAAGGAGTAAGCATTTAATTTTCCAGTAGTTTTTCGAGCCTGCGCCATTGAGGAGAAGTAACATGAAGACAGAAGTCAAGAAATTAGAAGGCAGTAAACGAGAGATCACTATTGAAGTAAGCGATGATACCGTCAAGAATAAATTTGAAGAGGTTTTTAAACGAATTGGTGAGAAAGCAAAAGTCCCTGGCTTTCGCCCGGGCCATATACCCCGTGATATCCTGGAAAAGCATTTTTCAGGCGACGCCCATCATCAGGTCATGAATGAATTGATCCCTGATGTGTATACAAAAGCAGTGGAAAAAGAAGGCCTGGAAGTTTTAGAGGTGCCGCATGTCTCTGATGTGAAGCTTGACAGGAAGACCCTTTCTTTTAAGGCCCAGGTTGAAGTTATGCCTGAGATCAATCTTAAGGCGTATAAAGGGATTACGGTGAAATATCAGAAAGCAGCGGTTTCTGCCGATGATTTAAAACGCCATATGGATTCCCTGAAAGAATCGCGCAAGATCGATACTATGGATGACAGTTTTGCTAAGGCGATGGGGTTTCCCTCGTTGGCAGAATTAGAAAAAGCGATTGAGCGACAGATGCTTATTCAAAAAGAAAATCTCCAGCGCCAGAAAGTTGAGAATCAGCTCATTGAGCATTTGGGTAAGGGAATGGATTTAAAATTGCCTCAGTCTTTGGTCGATAAGCAGCTGCAGGATCTTTTGCGCCAGGCGAAAATGGATCTGGCGATGAAAGGGTTCCCGAAAGATAAGATTGCCGAACAGGAGAAGGTGATGGTGGAAAAATTGACCCCCGAGGCGCGTAAACAGGTTGAGGTTTACCTGCTTTTGGCGGCAGTCGCTAAGAAGGAAAATATCGCCCTTGATGAACATATGCCGCAGCGGGTAGTGGAATTGTTATTCAAAGAAGCGGATTGGCAGGTGTCGGGGGAGGTCCTCTAGGTTAGCGTTGGAATAGGTAATTCATATATATGAATGGAGGTTACGGATGAGCGCGAATATGCAGTTAGTGCCGATGGTTATCGAACAGACATCACGCGGTTATGAGCGGGCCTACGATATTTATTCCCGTTTATTGAAGGATCGTATTATTTTTATCGGAACTGGTATCGATGATAATGTGGCGAACCTTGTTGTTGCGCAGATGTTATTTTTACAGATGGAGGATGCCGGCAAAGAGATCAGCCTCTATATTAATTCTCCGGGCGGCTCAGTGACCGCGGGCCTTGCGATCTATGATACGATGCAGTTTGTCAAGCCCGATGTTGCCACGTACTGCGTCGGCCAGGCATCAAGTATGGGCGCTATCCTTTTATGTGCCGGCGCCAAGGGTAAGCGTTTTTCCCTGCCGAATTCACGCATCATGATCCATCAGCCGTGGGGTGGCTTTCAAGGGACCGCCGAAGATATTTCCCGCCATGCTACGGAAATATTGAAATTGCGCGAACGTCTCAATATCATCCTGTCCGTGCATACCGGCCAGACGCTGGAAAAGATACAGAAAGATACTGACCGGGATTATTTCATTTCGGCAGAAGAAGCAAAAGAATATAAACTGATCGACGAAGTCGTGGTCAATGCAAAAAAATAAACCAGGGTTCGAGAGAAGATACGCAGTAAAGGAGAAGAAACTATGAGAAAAAATTACTTATTAACACCGGGACCGACGCCGCTTCCTCCTCAGGTTTTAGAAGCGATGGCGCGGCCGATCATTCATCACCGTACTCCGCAATTCCAGAATGTATTAAAAGAGGCGCATGAGGGCTTGCGTTTTGTATTCCAAACCAAGAATGAAGTTTTTATCCTGGCGTCTTCCGGTACCGGTGCCATGGAAACTGCCGTGGCCAACCTGTTATCCGCTGGCGATACTGCGCTTGTTATCCAGGGCGGGAAATTCGGCGAACGCTGGACGGAGATTTGTAAGTCCTATGGGGTCAGTGCTGAGGTCCTTGATGTGGCTTGGGGCAAGGCAGTCGATTGGCAGGAAATAGCTAAAAGACTTAAAGCAAATCCTAAGATAAGGAGTGTTTTTACCACACTCTGCGAAACTTCAACGGGCGTTGTTAATGATATTAAAGCGATCGGCGCAGTTGTCAAAGATACCGCGGCAGTGTTAGTAGTTGATGCTATCAGCGGGTTGGGCGCTATTGATATTAAAGCCGATGAATGGCAGTGTGATATTGTTGTTTCCGGTTCTCAAAAAGGCTTGATGCTTCCGCCGGGGTTAGGGTTTATTTCGGTAAGCCCAAAGGCGTGGAAATTGATCGAAGCCTCAAAAAGCCCCCGCTATTACTGGGATTTGAGGAAAGCAAAGAAGGCCTATGATAAGGCTGATACCCCGTTTACTCCCGCGATCACGCTTGTCAATGCTTTAATCGAAGCATTGAAGATGATGAAGCAGGATGGTTTGGAAACTGTTTTTAGCCGTCACACGAAGATGGCGGATGCTACCCGCGCGGCGATGAAAGCGTTGGGGTTAAAGCTTTTTGCCCCTGATGCCGGTTCTGATGTGGTGACCGCGGTCTGTGTCCCTGAGGGGATCGATGGGGAAAAACTGGTTAAGACGATGCGTGATACCTATAGTGTTACCATTGCCGGCGGCCAGGATGAATTAAAAGGCAAGGTTTTCCGCATTGCCCATATGGGGTATATTGAAGAGTTTGATATTATTGTCGGGATATCCTGTTTGGAAAAGGTTTTAATGCAGATGGGATACACGTTTGAATTAGGTACGGGAATAAAAGCGGCAGAACAAGTGTTTTTGAAATAAGTAATGTGTTGAGGGAGGCTCCTATGATGAAAATATTAGTCAGTGATTCGTTGTCAGAAGAAGGTTTAAAGATACTCAGAGAAGTCAAGGATTTTGAAGTCGATGTTAAGACCGGTTTAAAGCCGGAAGAATTAAAAGAGATCATTCAAGAGTATGATGCTTTGATCGTCAGAAGTGCCACAAAAGCCAATAAGGAGATCATTGGTGCGGCGCATAAATTGAAAGTTATCGGCCGGGCAGGCGTAGGTTTGGATAATGTTGACCTGCCTGCGGCGACTGAGCGGGGGATCGTGGTTATGAATACTCCCGCCGGCAATACGATCTCTACCTGCGAGCATACGATGAGCTTGATCATGTCGCTGGCGCGCAGTATCCCGTTGGCAAATTCATCGACTAAAAAGGGAGAATGGAAGCGTTCTAAGTTCATGGGAGTTGAGTTGTATAAGAAAACCTTAGGGATCGTCGGATTAGGCAGGATCGGCACTGAAGTTGCCCGCAGGGCGCTTTCTTTCGGGATGAAAATCATCGCCTATGACCCGTATCTTTCCCGCGAGGTCGCCTCTGACCTGGGTATTGAAGTGGCGAATCTGGAGACGTTATTTAAGAATTCAGATTTTATTACCGTGCATGTTCCTTTGACCGATGATACCAAACACCTGATCTCTGAAAAAGAAATTTCTTTAATGAAAAAGAGCTGCCGGCTTATTAATTGCGCGCGCGGCGGTATCATCGATGAAGCAGCGTTAATTAAGGCGGTAAAAGAAGGCAGGATCGCAGGGGCGGCTCTGGATGTTTTCGAAAAAGAGCCTCCTGACCCCGCATCGGAATTATTTACTTTGGATAATATCGTGGTCAGCTGTCATTTAGGCGCTTCTACTGAAGAAGCGCAGGTCAATGTTGCTATTGAAGTGGCTGAATGCGTCAGGGATTATTTATTAGGGCACGGGATAAGGAATGCGGCTAATTACCCGAGCATCGATCCTGAGCTCTACAAGATCTTACAGCCGTATGTCATTATGTCTGAGCGTTTAGGGAATTTCTCCAGCCAGATCATCGAAGGGGCTATTCAAGAGATAGAAATCCGTTTTACCGGAGAGCTCAACAAATACGACACCTCCTCATTGTCCATGGCGATTGTCAAGGGGCTCTTGACACCTATCCTTAAGGATACTGTTAATTATATCAATGCCATACCTCTTGCCAGGACACGCGGGATAAAGATAGAGCAGACAAAAAGTTCGACTGAAAAAGATTTTGTCAATCTTGTTTCCTTAAAAATAACTACCGATAAAGAAACCCGGGTTGTTGCTGCCACACTTTCGTCAAAGCGGGAGCCGCGGATCGTCAGGATCGATGATTTTTATGTTGAAGCTTCGCCTTTTGGAAATTTGTTGGTTATGAAAAACTGGGATAAGCCGGGGATTATCGGCAATATCGGCACTCTTATGGGTAAGAATAATATCAATATCGCTGCTATGACTTTCGGGCGCCAAACAGCAGGAGGTGTCGCGGTCAGTATCTTGAATGTTGATAATCCGGTATCTGCGGAGCTTTTGGATAAAATCAAAAAGCTGGATAATATCCTGGAAGTGAAGTTGATTAAGTTGTAGTAAATCAAGGCTGCAGGTTGTGGGAAAGCAGGGGATGAAAGGAATTATATGAACACCAACAGAGAGAAGATGCTGCGCAGCGTGGCCCGTTGTACGTTTATGGGGTTTGTGGTTTTCTTTTTTTGCGGGTCTTTGCGTTGTTTTGCATATGCCGAAGAGATTACGCTGCTTTATACCGGCTCAACGCATTCGATGCTTTATACCTGTAGCTGCCCGAAAGAGAAAGACGGCGGAATCTCCCGGCGCGCTTCGTTGATCAAAGAATTGAGAAAAACTAATGCCAATACTTTGGTTTTAGACTCAGGCGCTTTCTTTGGTGGAGGGATAAAGGATGAATATACGCAAAATACGGAATTAGACAAGGCGCGCACCAAGGTGAATCTTAAAGCTATGGCTATGATGCGTTATGATGCTGCAGCGCTTTCTCCTGAAGAATTTAATTTCGGCAAAGATTTCTTGCATGAGAATATCGCTGGTCAATCAATTGCTTTTTTATCGTGTAATGTTTCCCCGGATACCGTGGATACGCGGCCGTATGTCATTAAAGCTTTTGGAGACGTTAAGATCGGTATTATCGGTGTTACTTCGCCTTTAGCTGAACCGAAATCCGGGGGATTGAAATTCAGCGAGCCAAAGGCTGCGGTGAAAGTTGCAATACAGGCGTTAAAAAAGGAGTCAGTTTCGATCGTAATCCTGTTAAGCAATCTTGGAGAACAGGATGATCTTGAATTAATCAATAGTGTCCCTGGTATCGATGTGTTAGTTGAGGCGGGGACAGATCAATCAAAATCTGCCCCTGCCGTTAAACTTGGTTCGACGATACTCTTGAGACCTTCGTGGCAGGCGCGCAGGTTAGGAAAAGCCACTCTGATTATTAAGGATAAGAAAATCATTGATTTTACAACAGCAGAATTACGGTTATCCGACCAGGTTAAGGATGATCCCGATATAGTAACGATCTTGCCGCGATGTTTCTCTGATGCTCAGTGTGTTAAAGAAGGGCTGATAGGTGTTTGTGATTCTCCGGGGAGCCTTAAGGCACAGTGTGTTTTTACTGAAGCTTCTAAAGTGCAGCTTCTGGTGGTGACATTGAAGGATTGTTTTGCATGTAATACTGAGAATGTCGTTAATTTCTTAAAGAAAAAGTTTCCGGGGTTGACGGTGTCATATTTGTATTATCCTGAAACGCATGCGTCAAAATTGGCCAAGGACCTGGCTCTTGAGGGATTGCCGGCGTATCTTTTAGGGAAAGAAGCGGAAACGGAAAGATCATTTGAGGAAATAAAGAGCAACGCGGAATTTAAAGGCGGTTATTATGTGTTCAAATCTTATTTTACCGGCGTGGCATATTTTCAGAACAGGCCTAAGATACCAGGTAAGATTGATTTATTTATCAGCTTGTATGATGAGTTTACGTTTGCATTGCTTGAAGAGATAAAAGATTTAAAGCCGCAGGTGCATTTTCTCGCGGTAAAACAAGGCAACAAATTTGACGCTGCTAAAGGAACGCTGGAAGTGGAGGATTATTTACGCGGTGTCTGTGTCCAGAAGTATTACCCGCATCTTCTTTGGACGTATATGAGCTGCAGGGCGGCCTCGAAGGAGAGTTCCTGGTGGGATGATTGTTTGTCGTCGATAGATATTAAGAAAATAAAAAGCTGCGCTCAGGGGCAGGAAGGGATTGCTTTGCTGTCGGCTAATATCAGCTTGGCTGCTGACTTAAAAATCATGCGCGGACCGACCTATCTTATGGACAACCAGGAGATTTTTGGTACGAACGGTGTCCCGTCAAAAAAAGAACTCAAGAAGATATTTAAGAGATAAGTTGGGGATGTATAATGATAAACGCAAAAAAACAAGGGAGAGTTTATGAGTGCAAAACCAAGGATATATCTTGTTGATGTGACCAATCGCGATGGCGTGCAGACTTCACGTATCTGCCTGTCGAAATTACAAAAAACCATGATCAATGTGATGCTTAATGAAGTCGGCGTGTTTCAGTCTGAATTCGGCTTTCCGCTGACGCATCACGAGACCAATTATTTGAACGCCAATGTTGAACTCGTTGAGCGGGGGGCACTTGCTCCGATACATCTGGGCGGGTGGTTGCGGGCTACACAAGAAGACGTCGAGGGATCGTTTAAATTGGTGCCCAAGTTAAAACATGTGAATCTTTCCATTTCGACTTCTGACCAGATGATCACCCATAAATTCAAAGGTAAACTTGACCATGCTTCAATCATCGCTGAAATGACAGATGCAGTCGGCGCTGCCCGTGCGTTAGGCGCGCAGACTATCGGTGTCAACGCTGAAGATGCCTCGCGGACACGCCTTGAATATTTAATTGAATTTTCCCATGCAGCTAAGAAAGCGGGAGCTGACCGGATCCGTTATTGCGATACGCTGGGCTGCGATTCTCCATTTAGCATTTATGAACGGATTAAAAAATTAGCCGAAGAAGTAAAGCTTCCGGTTGAAGTCCATTGCCATAATGATTTGGGTATGGTCGTTGCTAATTCAGTATGCGGCGCTATGGCTGCTAATGATGCCGGATGCGATGCGTATATCAATACCTGTATCAACGGTATGGGGGAGCGGGCGGGAAACGCTGATTTAGTCGCGGTTATTTTAGCTATTCAGTACGGCAACCAGGTGAAAGGAAACTATTCTTTAGATGAAAGAACTAATCTAAAAGCTGCCTGGAAGATCTGTAAGTACGCCTCCTACGCCTTTGGGATCCCGATCCCGATCAATCAGCCCGGCGTAGGGTCAAATGCGTTTGCCCATGAGTCGGGGATCCATGCGGACGGGGCGCTCAAAGACAGGCGTAATTACGAACTCTATGATTACGAGGAATTAGGCAGGGGAGAGCCTGAGATTATTGAAACAGGCCGTAAGATTACCGTCGGGGAATATTCAGGCATTAAAGGTTTTAGAAATGTTATCGACAAATTAGAAGTTGTTTTTCATAACGAAAAAGAAGCTACAGAGATCCTGGAATTAGTGCGGTATGCCAATGTGCATAATCAAAAACCTTTAGTTGATGAAGAGCTGAAATTTATTGCCGCATACCCGGATATCGCGCGTAAAATATTCACCATGAGCCCGTAATATAGGCTTAGTGGTTATTAAGCAACCAGCATCAATCGATTATATATTGCTATGAATACAGTTATTGTAGGAGCGCAGTGGGGAGACGAGGGCAAGGGGAAGATCATTGATATCTTATCCGGGGAAGCTGATTATATTGTCCGTTATCAGGGGGGTAGTAACGCCGGCCACACGGTCGTAGTCGATGGCAAGACCCATATTTTTCATCTCATCCCGTCGGGGATATTGCATCCGGGTAAGATCTGTTGCATCGGTAACGGAGTGACGGTTGATTTGCAGGCTTTGATTAAAGAGATCCATGAGTTACGGGATAACGGGATTGATATCAGTAAACGCATGAAGATATCTTCTCTGGCGCATGTTATTTTGCCGTATCATAAAGTATTAGACACTTTGCGTGAAGGCAGGCGCTCCCATAAGATCGGGACGACCGGCAGAGGTATTGGGCCTTGTTATGCCGATAAAATAAACCGCTGCGGGATACGTATGATCGACCTTTTAAACCCGAAGGTCTTTAAAGAAAAGTTACATGATAATTTAGTCGAGAAAAACGAGATCTTCAAGAAAGTTTATCGGTATCCGGCGTTTAAGCTTGAGGCGATCTATGCCGAGTATATGCAGTATGCTAAAATTATTGCTCCGTATATCTGCAATACCATGGCATTATTAAATGAGGCGATCAAACGCAAGAAAGATATACTTTTTGAAGGCGCGCAAGGGACTTTCCTGGATATTGATTTTGGTACTTATCCCTTTGTCACGTCTTCTTCTGCTACCGCAGGCGGCAGTTGTACCGGTACAGGAGTTTCTCCGGTGGATATAGATAAAATAGTCGGAGTAGCAAAGGCGTATACAACCAGAGTTGGCGAAGGGCCGTTTCCCGCGGAATTTCCTCCGGAATTTGAGAAATTCATTCGTGATAAAGGCAATGAGTTTGGCGCTACTACCGGCAGGCCACGCCGCTGCGGCTGGTTTGATCTGGTAATGGTTAAAGAAGCAGTCTTATTGAACGGGATGACGGAGTTGGTCTTGACTAAGTTAGATGTGTTAGACGGCCTCAAGAGCGTATCTGTGGCTGTTGCCTATAAATATAAAGGTAAATTATTTAAAGAATTTCCCTATGATTTCGAGGTGCTGGAAAATGCAAAACCAGTTTACCGTTTAATGCGCGGCTGGGATGCCCCAAAACGTAAGGCACGCTGCTATAAAGATTTACCGCTCTGCGCAAGAGATTATATTTCCTGGATCCAGGATTCTCTTGGGCTCAAGATCACTACTATTTCTGTGGGGTCATCCAGAGACGAGACTATTGTTGTTTAAATCGGGGATATTTCCCTTGACTATAATGAGTGATTATGTTATATTATTTCCCAACAGAATTCACCTTACATTAAATCTGACAGTACTTTAAATGATATTTCCCTGCAAGGAGGAAGCTATGAAGATTAAAATGTTGAGCATAATGTTTATCGTCTTTTTGAGTATAAGCCTGGCTGGATGTACTATTATTTTTCAGCGGGGCAGGCGTTCAGATGTTGAGAAGATTGAAGAGTTAAGCCAGCAGGTAGATGAATTGACCCAGGCGCAGCGGCTGCTTGAAGATAGGTTATCCCAGGAAATCCGTGATAAGCAGGTTAAGCTGGAGCGTATGGAAAAAGGGTTGGTTATTACTTTTGTTGCCGATGTTTTGTTTGATTCAGGCAAAGCTGAACTGAAGCCTGAAGCATTTAGTAGTTTGAAGAAAGTCGCGCGTGTTTTAAAAGAAAATGTGCCGGAATTGCGGGTCGGGGTGGAAGGCCATACCGATAATCAGCCGATCAAAATGTCCGGCTGGAAATCTAATTGGGAGCTTTCTTCCGCGCGGGCGCTGAGTGTTTTGCATTATCTCGCCGATCAGGAAGGGGTAAAATCCGAAAGGCTTTCGGCAATTGCATATGGAGAATTTCATTCGGTAGCTTCCAATGATACGAAGGAAAACCGTCACTTAAACCGCAGGGTCGAAGTGGTCATTATTCCTCAAGTCACTAAAGTAAAGAAAACAGCGTTAAAGCAAACGCCGGTTGTAGAGGTGCCGGAGGAAAAATTAAAATAACCTGGCGCGCAGGCAGATACGAGCCGGAGTGTTTTGGTAATCAAAATGAGGTGGGATAGTATGAATGAAACTATGAAAAACAGAGTAGTGGTCATATTAGCGGTATTAGTCGTTGTTTCTATAGCCATGTTGTTTAAGTCATGTAATAATGCTCGTCAGATAAAACTCTCTCATGACAAGGAAGTGGTCAAGCGCATGGACCTGGAAGAGAAGATGAATAAAAATTCTCAGATAGAGTCTGGCTTAGCGCAGCAACTGAAAGCTGGAGAGCAGCTCCTGGAGGAAGAAAAGGCGGCGCATCAAGCCACCAAAAAAGCCCTGGTTCAGGAACAGTTGGTAAATCAAAGTTTAAAGGAAGAATTAGTAAAGATCACCCGGCTTAAAGAAGCTCTTGAAGAAGATTTAAAAGAAGCTTTGACATCCAGTAAGATTCCAGCGACAGCAGCGCCTAAGAAATAACCAATGCAAAAAAGGATGGCGGGAGAGTAACGGTAACTTTTTAATAAAGGGATGCAGGTCCCTTTTTTTATTAGAAAACCAAGTTTTAAGAACGGGTCAGAAGTACAGGTAAAAATGTTTTTTTATCCTTGAGGAGGTAATAACGCAATGGCTATATTACGTAAAATAAAACAAGGGTTAAAAAAGGCTTTGCAGGAGACCAAGCGTATTCCGGTACGCAAAGCGGTGAGTAAACCTAAGGCAATGGCGCGCAGGGTTGTGAGGGATCTTCCTGATAAAATTTCCAAGAAGCGGGTTTTACAAAAACCTGTGAAAGAAGAAATATATGGCGCGCAGGAGATGGTGGTCGAGAAGGCGAAGTTTTCGCATCCGCAAGTTGCTAAAATGATGCGCTCTACACCTGTGGAGCTGCCGGCAGGGTATGGGAGGGATAAGATCGTATTGCAATTGCGGGACCCGTGGTGGTTGTATACGTTTTGGGAAGTGA
>JBAZTA010000010.1:0-51060 GCA_041662125.1 Candidatus Omnitrophota bacterium
ATGCTTATTTTATTCCAGCCGTTTAAAGTTGGCGATGAGATCGAGGCAGGAGGGGCAAGCGGAATTGTCAAAGAAATACAGATCTTTTCGACGATCATGATGACCAAGGATAATAAAAAAGTTATTGTTCCCAACGCTAAGATTTCAGGAGATAAGATTACTATTTACCCTAAATAGGGCGGAAAAAGAGGAACCTGTGGGATATACCGTATTACCGTATAATCAATCGCTATCACTGTTAACCGATCTTTATCAGCTTACCATGGCCTACGGCTATTGGAAATCAGGGGTTGATAAAAAAGAAGCGGTTTTCCATCTCTTTTTCCGCACGAATCCGTTTAAGGGAGGCTTTACCATTTCCTGCGGGCTGGAATATGTGATTGATTATCTGGAACATTTTAAAATAGACCGGACAGATAGTGAGTACCTTGCTTCTCTTACCGGAAATGACGGAAAACCTTTGTTTGAAAAAGGTTTCTTGTCCTATCTGGAAAATATGCAATTTTCCTGTGATATTGATGCGATACCTGAAGGCAGGGTAGTTTTTCCTCTTGAGCCGCTTGTGCGTGTCCGCGGCCCGCTTATTCAGTGCCAGATCATTGAAACAGCGTTACTGAATATTATTAATTTTCAGACTCTGGTTGCCACAAAAGCTGCGCGTATGTTTATTGCTGCCGAAGGCGAGCCTATCCTGGAATTCGGTTTGAGGAGGGCGCAGGGAATAGATGGTTCTCTTGCGGCAAGCCGTGCTGCGTATATCGGCGGAACAGCGGCAACTTCGAATACGCTTGCGGGAAAAATATTCGGGATCCCGGTAAAGGGCACTCAAGCGCATAGTTGGATCATGACATTTGATGATGAATTAGAGGCTTTCCGGGAATATGCGCGGGCTTTGCCGAATAATTGTATTTTTCTGGTTGATACCTATGATACCTTAGAAGGTGTAAAAAAAGCGGTTGAGATCGGCGCCTGGCTTCGTCAAGCAGGCCATGAGATGATCGGTATCCGTTTGGATTCAGGCGACTTGGCGTATTTGAGCATTGAAGCCAGGAAAATCCTTGATGACGGCGGTTTTCCCGATGCCTTGATCGTTGCCAGTAATGAGTTGGATGAACAGATCATCGCCAGTTTAAAGAATCAGGGAGCAAGAATTAATGTTTGGGGAGTAGGGACGAAATTAATTACCGCCTATGACCAGCCGGCCTTAGGCGGAGTATATAAATTATCTGCTGTGCGTAGCCCGGGGAAAGAGTGGAAGTATAAGGTTAAACTTTCTGAGCAAACGTTAAAAGTTTCTAATCCCGGTATTCAGCAAGTCAGGCGTTTTCGTAACGCAGAAGAAAATATCGCTGATGTTATTTATGACGAAAAAACAGATATTACTCAAGGGTGTATTTTGATCGATCCTTTGGATATGACTCGTCAAAAACGTATTCCGGCGAACACTCCGGGAATAGATCTTTTGGTCCCCGTTTTTCGCGCGGGCAGGAAAGTGTATCCCGCGGTCAATATTGAGTCAATGAAGCGGTCTGCGCAGGAAAGCCTCAACCAATTTCACGCTGGCATCAAGCGTTTTGTGAATCCCCACCAATACCCGGTAGGCCTGGAAAAATCCTTGTTTGCTTTAAAGACTGACCTTATTTTACAAACCAGAGAGTATAAGCAATAAGCCAGAGGTGCTCATGAAAGCATTGATCATTGTTGATGTTCAGAATGATTTTCTTTCGCAAGGAGCATTGGCGGTTAAAGACGGTGATGCGATCATCCCCGTAGTTAATGAATTGCAGAAACAGTTTGATCTTGTCGTGGCAACGCAGGATTGGCATCCGCCCGGCCATGGCAGTTTTGCCAGCAGCCACGGGAAATCCGTAGGTGAAAAGGTGCTTTTGGAAGGTGTCGAACAATTTCTTTGGCCCCAGCATTGTGTGCAAGGCAGTAAAGGCGCTGAATTCCCCGTGACTCTTGAAACTAAAAATATCATTCGCGTCTTTCAGAAAGGCATGGACAAGAATGTTGATAGTTACAGTGGTTTTTTTGATAACGCCCATAAAAAATCGACTGGTCTAGGAGCTTTCTTGCGAGTTAAGGATGTTACTGAGGTTTATATCGTTGGGTTAGCAACAGATTATTGCGTTAAATTTACTTCACTTGACGCGGTAATGCTTGGATTTAAAACATTTGTCATAAAAGACGCCTGTCGTGGAGTTGATGCAACTGCCGGCGATGTTAAGCGTGCGTTTGAAGAAATGCAGAAAGCCGGAGTAACTATAGTGTAGTATCGCTCTTGCGCGCTTGTTATGAATAATCCTAAAATATTGCTCACCATCCTTCCTGTTTTCTGGCCGAATATGCCGCCGCTGGGATTGGCATGCCTGCAGAGTTATTGTGTTCAAAATGGCATTGCCGCGGATATCCTGGATTGCAATAATATCTTCTATAATAAAGCGGATGCGGAGTTGCAAAGTTCCTGGCGTATGAGCTGCAATAATTTTCTGGAAGAAAATATCATTTCTGTTATCATGAGGGATTTCCCGGCAGCATTTCAGTCGTGTATTGAGACAATGCTTACCTATGAAATAATTGGTTTTTCTTGCTTTAAAAGCAACCTGAGAAGCACTCTGGAAGTCATTAAGATCATTAAAGTTAGCAAACCGTCACTGAAAATAGTGTTAGGCGGCCCGGAGATCACCCGGCAGTATTTTAAGACACATGCGGTATTTGACCAGGATCTTTTAGGAGCTGCTGATCTGCTTGTTGCAGGGGAAGGAGAGAAGAGTTTTCTTGATTTTGTTTCTTGCAGTACAGCTGCGCGGAAAATCGCTTCATTTGTGCAGCTTGATGACCTATCAATGCTTTTGTTCCCGCGTTATAACGGGCTTGACTTTGCGGCGTATCCCAAAAGTAATGCTGCGGCGCTTTTGTTCTCACGCGGTTGTATACGCAACTGCCACTTTTGTTCCGAGAAGCTGTTATTTAAGGGGTTTCGGTCTCGTCCGGTCAAAAGCATGATAGATGAGATTACCTATCATAAAAACAAAGGGATAAAGTATTTTGTTTTTTATGATTCTTTTTTAAACGCTGATCTTAAGCAGCTTGAGGCTTTGTGTGACGCCATTATCGCTTCTTTTGGTTTTCTTCCTTGGGAGGCGCAGATGGCTATCCGCGATGATATGGATGAGCGGCTCATGCGTAAGGTTAAGCAAAGCGGATGTTATAATTTATTCATAGGTTTTGAGTCAGGTTCTGATAAAACGCTTGAGCGTATGAATAAAGGCTTTAGCTCCCAACAAGCAGAACGTTTCTTCCGGAAGTTGCATGATGCGGGTTTATTTTTCGGTATCAGTATTATCGTCGGATATCCCGGAGAAAGCGAAGCTGATTTTACCGAAAGCCTTGAGTTTGTGGTCAGGAATAAAGGGATTATTCCTAAGGTCGAGCAGGTAAACCCCTTTACGTATTATGACGGCACCTGCGCGGATGCCTCCGGTGATTATACGCGCAATCCGCAAGCCCTTAAAAGGATGGATATTTTCGTCCGGGAAATTAAACGTAATAACTTTAAGTTTACCAATGCTTTCTTAGGGAATTTAATAGAAAAAGGTAGTGATGGTTAAAATCGCTGAAGTTACCAGCACCCGCATTCTTAATCCGACGTCAATTGGCCTGGGAGAATATGTCATTAATCCTTATGTGGGATGCGAATTCGGCTGTTTGTATTGTTACGTCAGGTCAAATCACTCTGCGGTAAAAAGGAAGGATCCCTGGGGCGGCTATGTTGATATACGCATCAATGCTCCGGAGCTCTTGGAAAAAGAGTTAGCAGCAAAAAAACCTTCGGTGGTCCTTTTGGGTTCTACAACCGAATGCTTTCAACCTCAGGAAGAAAAGTCCGCAGTTACCGGCAGGCTGCTTGAAATACTGAATCGTTCGCAGGTGCAGTATGTTATTCTTACTCGCTCGCCGTATATTCAGCAGTATCTGTCTTTGTTGCGCGGGGGGTTTTGCAAAAAGGTTTATTTTACGGTGAATAGTTTTAAGCCTGAACTAAAAGCATCTCTTGAGCCTAAAAGCCCTGATTTTAACGCGAGGATATGCGCGATCAATACGCTGCTTGGAGAGGGAATACCGGTTGTGCCGTATTTTTCTCCGCTGTTGCCTTGGATATCTGATTTTAAAAGTGTTTTTACGCAATGCGAAAAAGCCAACCATATTGAATTTGAATGCCTTAACTTCAGTTTAAGCAATTGTAATGATATAATAGAAAAAATAAGCTCTCATGCTCCCGCATTCGCAGCCAGATATGCAAGAATGCAAAATGATCAGTTGTTTTATAATGAGGTTTGGGAAAATATAAAGAAAGAGATCATGGGTTACGCATCAGAAGCAAAAAAGAAGGTTACGGTTTATACCCACGATTTCGGAGATTATTTTAAAAACAAGTATTCTTAAAAATATGGAAAATAAATTTGAGGTTTTATTCGGGATCAAAAATACGGATGTAAAGAGGAATTGCATTTTAATGCCGCTCTTGGCGAAAGATACGTTGAGTACTTTAGGTATTGAAAAATTCAAGAGGGGCAAACTCTATAGTGCCGGGAATACGAAACATTTTACTCTTATAGTTACGGGTATGGGGGCTGGTTTTGTAGGGGATGCGGTATTGTATTTAAAGGATACTCCTGCCTGTAAAGTATTGCTTTTAGGCTCCTGCGGCCTGGTTTCTGCAAAGCCAGGGTTTGATATAGGAAGCCTGGTAAGTCCTGTCAAGTCATTCTCTCAGGAGAGTTTCGCGGGAATGTTGTCGAAGCAGGAATATAAAAATATTAGTTTCCTTCCGGATAATGATTTATCGCAACTTCTTTTAGAAGCCGGCAGCGGTTTGGGAATAAAAAAAGTTCAGTGTTCTACTGTTTCTTCTTTAAAGCTGGAAGAAGAAAGGGTGGATCTCTTGAGCGCAGATGGTATAGACGTGGTGGATATGGAGAGTAGCGCGTTTTTCTCAGCTGCCAGCCACGCAGGGTTGAAAGCTGCCGCGCTATTTTATGTGAGCGATATTATCGGCGAGAAACCATGGTATCGTGCATTAGGCCCGTTGGATAAAGAGGCTTTATTTGTTTCAATGAAGAAATCCCTATTATTTGTCCGCACATTCTTTCACTGATCCCCATCGAGAGGGGCGCGCTTCATATTGTTTCTTGTGGGTTAAAACTTTATGCTAAAGGTGTAGTTAAACTTATTGTTCTCGATTTTTGGCCGTCCGTGTATTTTAAATATAGTTACTTTTGCTTTATCGCTTACCCATTCTTCTGCCTCTTTGGCTTTAAAGTACGTGTAGTAGATATCAATTCCCAGCCATTCTCGCCACGCTTGCCGTAAAAGGTCTTTTTCATGGTTTTTGAGGAAAGCGGCGGCATTGAGTTTGCGGTCAATGAAATTAAAGAAAGAATGATAGTTTTTTATTTCTGATTTTTCTTCCCGAAAGAGCAGGAGTGGTGATTTTGTAAGCGTATTTTTGTGTTGGGAATATCTTTGAATAAGGAGATCGGGATTTATAAAGGTTTGCGCCTGGAGAAATGAAGGTAGCAAGCCTACGATGAGTGCAATAATCAATATGTTTACTTTACGAGTAAACATGGTACACCTCGCTTTTAATATTCCGTTATTCTAGGCTTTACCTCCTTCCAATTTAAGTATACCATTTTAAAAGGCAATTTGCTATGAACAACTTCTGATCGTCTTATTGTAAGTGGTTATTGTATTTATGCTTATGTTCCAGTAAAACGATTTAATGATTTGTTGTTTATTGTTTCTTTTAAAACATCCAATTACTATTAAATTCCCTTTAAATCCGTATGAATTTTTCCCTGGGAGTGGTATAATAAAAGTGATAGAAATACCCAACGCTTAAGAGCGCCCCGCCTAATTGGTTGGCGGGTATGCGGCTTTCTGCCGCAGAATTGCGGTGGGGTTTGCCGCAGAAGGCGGCATACCGGCGCAATTCCGATTTGCGCCGGGTGACGCTAAATAAAGATTTTAGGTGCTCAAGGAGGCAATATGTTGATAAAAGATATTATGACTAAAGATTTGGTTACCGTTAATCCTCAGATGTCTGTGCATGCGTTGGCAGAGTTGCTGGTCAAGAAAAATATCAGCGGCGCTCCGGTAGTAGATTCCTCTGGTAAACTATTAGGTATTGTCCGTGAAGAAGGGGTCATTTTTCAGGATAAAAAAGTGCATTTGCCTACATTTATTAACCTTTTAGTGGGATTTCTTACTTTAGGGGCAAAACAGTATGAAGAAGAAGTTAAAAAAATCACCGCAAGTTCTGTTGAGGATATCATGGAAACAGGCATTATTACGGTTTCTGTCGATATGACGCTTGAAGATGCAGCCACGACGATGATAGAAAAAGGGGTGTATTATTTACCGGTTTTGGATGGTACTGAGTTGGTTGGTGTGATCACTAAACGCGATATCGTTCGCGCAATTGCAGTATCTTAAACATTTTGTAATAAACAAAAAGGCGGTTTTGATGCGCAGGGGTTTGCTGTGTGTATTGATTTTATTCTTTTTTTGCGGCTGTGTTGAATTGCCCAGGATCGATATGATGAAGGCTCTTGATCTAAAAAGCAATGTTGTTTTAGACCCCCAAGTATTGGTAATTACGCCTCCCGATAGGAAGTTGCCTGAGTATGAGAAGCTTACTTTTGAAGTCAGATGGTTCGGGATGCGCGTCGGTGCTTTGACTACGTCAATAAACGGAATAATAAATTATAAAGGAAGGGATGTGTATGTCTTGGAAGCAACCATGAAAACAACTCCGTTTTTCTCGAAAATATATAAGGTCGATGACCGTTTTGTTTCCTATATGGATGCAGAAAGGCTTTATACGCTGCGCCATGAAGTCTACCGGAGGGATGGTAGTTATTGTAAAGATGCTATTACGGAGTTTGACCAGCTTAACCACAAAGCGTATTTCAGGAATCTTTTGGATAAGTCTGAGAAAACCTTTGATATTCCCGTAGGTGTTCAGGATATCTTGAGCGCCAGTTATTATTTTATGCTTTTACCGGTGAAGCTCACCGATACGATCGAGTATTATGTCTGCAATAATGAACAGAATTACCATTTTTCCGGGCTCATCGAGTCAAAAGCACATATCCGCCTGCCTGCTTTCGGCAAAACAGCACAGGAAGCTTTCCTGATCCAGCCCTATGCCAGGCTTAAGGGGAAAAAAGTCGATAAAGGGCGCGTGATGGCATATTTTAGCTGTGATAAGCGCAGGATCCCTTTAGTTGCCGTTGTCAAAGGGCCCATATTCACCGAAGTCACTATTTCTCTTTCAAAAATTGAGCATAAATAATTTCACCTTTTATTCCGCTGATTGTCAATGCCCTTTAAAAGTGCTATAATCAATTTAAATTGAGAGCAGTATTCATACCGCGGATTTAATCCTTAAGTTTTTTTAAACAGGAGCCTTTCTGATGAGAATTATTAAGAAGATCTTTGTTTTTCTCCTTGTTTTGGTGAGCATATCAGCTTTAGCCGCCTATATTTTTATTAAAACATTTGATTTGAATAAGGTTAAGCCGCAGATTCTTGCAGAGGCCCGTAAAGCCCTGAGCCGGGAAGTGAATTTTGATAAGATAAGCCTTGCAGTGTCTTTACGCCAGGGCCTGAGCGTGCAGGTGAATAATTTATTAATAGCAGATGATCCCGCGTTTGGCAAAGCCGGTTTTCTTTCGGTTAAGAACATTTTTGTTAGGATGGATGTGCTTGGATATATTCTTCAAAAGAGAGTCGTTATCTCTGGTATCTTTATTGATTCTCCCCGCCTGGTGATCATCCGTAACAAAGACGGCTCTCTGAACGTACAAACGATCGCTCATCCGGCAGCAATTGGAAAAGAAGCTTCTGTGCCAGCGCAACTTTCGGTACCGGCAATAATACCTGCTGTTTTTATTTCTTCGCTCAAAGGCAGTAATGGTGTTGTTACCTATATTGACCGTTCTTTTGACCCGCCGGTTCGCCTGGAGATAAACGGCTTGAATTTTGATCTCAGCCAAGTTTCTTTGACCGAGGCTTTTCCTTTTTTTGTTGAAGCCGCGGTTTTAAGCGCGGAAAAGAATTTTAAAGTAAAGGGAAACCTGCGGGTGGACCTTAAAACCAATGATGTGACGGTCACAGATCTTAAAGCGATGTGTGATTTTTCCGGCATTCAAATGGAAAAGATCCCTGTTTCTTTCCCGATGATAAAAAGCGAAGTTTTGCCGTCTCAAATGGAAGGCATCCTGGTTATCGCTTTACAGCAGTTGACTGCGGGGCCTCAAGAGATAGCGTTTTTCCCCGCGGATGTTTCTTGGTCACAAGGCAGTATGAAATTTAAGGAATTGGCGTCTCCTGTTACTCATATATCGTTGTTAGGTGTCATTAATGAAAAGAAGATCATTGTGACGAAACTTTTCTGTTCCCTAGGCGGAGGCAGTATTAATGGTTCGGCAGTGGTCAATGATTATTTAACCGCGCAGGAGTTTGATATTGAAGCAGTATATAAAGACCTTAAGGTGGAAGATCTTGTCTCCTCCGATAAAACTCCGGTAAAAGCTGAAGGGGTGGTTTCAGGAAAGCTGAAATTTCAAGGAAAGGGAGTATCTCCGGAAGCTTTGAAAGAGACACTTTCCGGATCTGTTGATTTGTCGGTTACCAGCGGTAAGTTGAGAGATATCAATGTGCTTCGGACTGTACTGGATAAGCTCTCTATTATTCCCGGGCTTTCGAAGAAAGTTGAAGACGGATTACCCGGGAGTTACAGGAAAATACTTACCCAGGAGGATACGGTTTTGTCAGATATGTACTTGTCTTTTGTGATTGCAGACGGCCGCCTTGTGCTGAAAGATACAGTGCTGGGCGCGAATGAATTTATGTATAAAGGCAGCGGCGAATTTGGATTTGACGGAACCTATGCGCTGGATGGTTCATTCTTGATCCCTGCGGAGCTTTCAACGCGGATGGTTGAGTCGGTTTCAGATTTAGGGTTTCTCTTAAATGAAGATAAACAGATTTATATCCCGCTTAAAGTTTCAGGTAAAGTCGGTGAACCTAAATTCAAAGTCAATATAGAATATATCAGCAAGAAGCTCGTTACCGACCAGGCAAAACAACAGATCTTTAAAGCTATTGATAAATACCTAGGGCCAAAAGAAGAAGCCTCAAGCCCCGCAAATCAAACTGCTCCTGAAACGACACAATCTGACACAAGCCAGAAAGTAAATACAAAAGATGCGATAAATAGTATTCTTGATAAACTATTGAAGAAATAGTATTATTTTTGTATTGCTAACGCTGCCTGATTCGGCACTCTATGATGAATATTCTTTTAACCAATGATGATGGGATTTTTGCCGAAGGTATTCATGTGTTATATAAATCCCTCAAAAGAATCGCTACGGTGCACGTTGTCGCGCCAGATACTGAGCGAAGCGCGGTGGGCCATGCGATCACGCTCTCTGACCCTTTGCGGGTGAGAAAAGTAACTCGAAACGGGAAATTCTTTGGATATGCGACAACGGGGACTCCTGCGGATTGTGTGAAACTTGCTATTAGCGCGATCCTTAAAAAGAAGCCTGATCTTGTGATCTCGGGTATTAATCTGGGGCCTAATGTGGGATATAGTGTTTTGTATTCCGGCACGGTCTCCGGCGCCAGTGAGGGGGCTATTATCGGTATCCCCTCTTTTGCGATTTCTTTGGCGACTTTCGATAAACCTGATTACCGGTTTGCCGCAACATTTGCCCGGAAATTAGTGAAGCAGATCATGAACAATAAAAAAATGCCCGCAGGGACGTTATTAAACGTGAATATCCCGGCGGTCGAGAGTTCGCGTATTAAAGGTGTCAAAGTTGTCAAACAGACCAAGACTGCGATAAAGGAACGCTTCGATAAAAGAGAGGACCCTCACAAGCGCACATATTACTGGCTCACCGGAGAAGTTGTGGAATCTGACGGAGACACTGATGCGGATATTGAAGCTATACGTAATCGGTATGTCTCTATCACTCCGATCAAAT
Organism: Candidatus Omnitrophota bacterium; assembly: GCA_041662125.1. Taxonomy (GTDB): domain Bacteria; phylum Omnitrophota; class Gorgyraeia; order Gygaellales; family Profunditerraquicolaceae; genus JBAZTA01. The sequence continues at coordinate 10,068 of JBAZTA010000010.1, forward strand.
GCGATATGACCGATTATGGTTTTATGGAAGAATTGAAAAGCTGGTCTTTTTAAATAATGGAGATGATGATGCGTGCAAAAAACATACGGCATGAAAAGACGGCACTTCGGCTTAAGGCGGCATCAGGGCAGGGTAATATTTTTATTTTAATTATTCTGGTAGTTGTAATTGTAGGGCTCGTTAATTTCTTTGTCAATTCTCCGAGAAAAGTTTCTATCGACGGCAATAAGGTGAGTATTAAATTCGGGGGGCATACTATTAATGCCGTGATGGAAGATGCATGTTCTTTGTCTTTCCTGGTGAATAACGCGTTTTATAACAATACCCGGATCCCGAGTTTCTTTGTGATCCCGATGAAAACGGCAAATAAATTGAAACGCCAATATGGTGATTTTGTGCATTGCGATTCTCCCGGAGCCCGGGCTGGCCAAGAAAGCTTGCAGACCATTTGTTTGCTGCCATTAAATAAAGCGGTTGAGAAAAAGATCCGTAAGATAATGAAAGAAAGGTATAACCTGCCGGTTATCGAGATTGCCGGAGCCAAGTTAGATATCAATGAGCATAGGTATTTGTCAAAAATGTATTCTTCGTATGCCCCGCAAGGAGAGGAATATTATTTAATCGAAGATGTGTCGATCACTCAGTTGCATTATCAGTAATTCCATCGGCGTAGATGAGGAGGCTTAACCAATACTATTATGGGTGTTTATATTTATTGTATGCGAGCCAATTACCGCTATCAGTCTTCTATCAAAGGCCGTGAATTCGAAAATGAATGGTTTTCTTTGGCCAAAGACGGTAGTGTCCTGATAAAAGGGACGCATTATAATGGGTATGCCTGGGATGGCTGCAGCCCAAAGATAAAAATCAAAGATGTGTACCTGGGGACGTTAGAGGGAGTGTTAAATTATAATACCGGCAAAAGCAAAACATATTTCGCTTCATTAATCCATGATGTGTTTTATCAATTCAGTAAAAATGTCCGGCCGTTTGTTTCCCGCAAGGAAGTTGACGAAGAATTTTATGAGATTTTAAAAAAAGACGGTTTTGTTTTCGCTCGCCTTTATTATTTTGCGGTGCGGCTTTTAGGATGGATGTATTGGTAGCGGGGGGGACTATTTCTTTTTTTTATTTGGTTGGGATTTTAGGTTTTTTTTGTTTGTTTCCTGCGCCTGTTGCGGCAGCGGGCATTGATTATGCAAGCTATGAAGAGCGCTGTGTCGCAAACGGGTGGCAGAGAATGGTGGTGAGCGTATCTGGTATTGATAGGAAGATACTCTGGAAGGCTCCCCCCGAGGTTTGGAACAACGGTGCTATTCTCGTGTTTCATGGGGGGGGAGGGAGTGCCACGAATTGGTGCTCGGGAGTTCCTGCCGCCAAGCCGTGTATAGAATTTAGTGATTTAGCTCTGCGGGAAGGTTTTGCAGTTTTTGCTTTAGATTCAGCGGACGGCATATTTATCGATGATGAGGGGAATACCTGCGGCAAAAGATTTATTTGCACCGCGCAAAGGCCGGAGGAAAATCAAGATTTGGAATTCATTAAAAGCGTGATCAATGATATTATCCCGAGTCTGCGTTCTCTTAAAAGCGCACCCGATATATTTATCGCCGGGATTTCAAACGGCGGTTTTATGACTATCCTTGCGGCAACTCATTTTGATGATAAAATAACGGCGTTTGTCCCTGTTTCAGCGGGAGACCCGTATGGTACATATATTGATTGTCATAAAGATTTATCTATCCGTCAGGCAGCGCCGGGGCTGTTTTACGATAGTCAAACAAAACTAAATATCGGCGAAGATAATGCCTGTTTGGCTGTCGTCTATCCGAATGAAAAAGAATGGTCAACTGCCTCTCCTGCGCGAAAACCGGCTTTTAAACAGTTTCATAATGAAGGAGATGCGGGTGTTGATATATCGTGCATGAAAAAAGCGCAAACGTTGCTGGTAGGGCACGGTTATCGTGATGACGGGCCCTTTCTTGTAAAGAATACCGGTAAAAAAAGATTATGGAAACACTTTTGGGCTAGAGAATATAACCGCCCTATTCTTGAGTTTTTCAAGAAATGCCGCAGACTGAAATAAAGTTTATCTGTGTTTTGCCTGCCTACCGGCAGGTAGGCTTTCTGCTTACACCCAACGCTAATTTGCACCCGCGCTCATCGGAATTGCGCGGGTATGCCGCTTGCTGCGGCAGAAATGCGTTGGTACCTTGCCTTAATTGGAAAGGCAGGTACGCCGCTTTTTGCGGCGTGTTTTGCTTTCTGCAAAAGGAGATACTATGAAAAATTTACCTCTGATTATGTTCTTAGCATTATTGGTTTTCAATAGCAATGCCAGTTCTTTTGCTTCTCTTAATGACGGGTTGATCTTAAACTATCAATTCAAAACTGACGCGGGGCAGGCAGTCACTGATACCAGCGGCAGAGGATATACGGGAATTGTTAATGGAGCCCGGTATGTTGCTTCCGGCGTGATAGACGGGGCTTACTGGTTTGATGGGATCGATAATTATATACTTACCGGCAATATGGGATATCAACCGGTTGGGACTATCTCATTCTGGGTTAACGCTGATACCGTTGAAAACTGGCGTAACCCTTTTTCTACCGATTACGCGGGATGGGATGATTGTATCCGTTTCGAAGAGAGCACCAATCGCGAACTTGCGGTGGGAGCGTTAGGTATGGGAGTGGGTTTTTTTACTACGGTTATGGCTCCGGCGCGCTGGTATCATCTTGTCTACTCCTGGGACGCGCAAAATGGGTACGGGTATCTTGACGGTAAAATGGCGTTTAGCACCGCGCATCCGGACCCCGATTCAAGCGTGCACCCGAATATCCCGGGAACAGCAGCGTATTGGAAAGAACAATCTTTGACCTTTAGGAATGTCTGTGTTGGTAATGGCTATTCTCTAGAACCAGAGCGGCATTGGAAAGGGGGAGTTGATGAACTCAGAATTTACAATCGTGTCATTACTGCCGATGAGGCAAAACAGTTGTTTTATAGGCCGATTGTTGAGAAAGAAGCTAACCATATTCTTTCCTGTCAATATGTCAACAACGGCAGTTTAGCGTATGGAGCTATTAATGATGTCCCGGGTGATCCTACCTGGGTTGTGCCTCGAGAAAATGCGATGGCCATTCTGGGGTTGATCAAAGCGAGCCAGCTTTTAAGCGAGCAGAAGTATCTTGACCGGGCCAACCTTGCTGCGGATTACCTGGTTTCTGTTCAGGACCTATCAGATGGGGCCTGGTATAACCAGTATAATTATAACCAGCCTCATCCGGACGGGTTAGCGAAATCTCCCACTCAGGCAGCTGAAGTGATGATCGCGTTCTATAAATTAGGATTTAAGCAATCCCGCTATAATGCCATGAAAAAAGGAGCGCAATTCCTTATGTCATGCCGCAGCCAGATCAATAAGGGGGGGATTGACGACGGGCTTCTTGGCGGCGGAAAGAACAGTTCCGGCCAATATGAATCCTGGCGCTGGGCATCCGACAATGCTTATGCTTATTGGGCGCTCAAGGCTGCGGAATATTGGGCGAAAGAAGAAGCGTCTTTGGGCTACCAGGCTGAATTGGCTTTTGCTGACCAGGCTAAAGCCGCGGCTGCAGGAGTGCTTGCGGGGATTAACTCGGTGTTACGCGTAACTAATCTTGCTGATCCGGATTATGGCGTTTGGAGGGTGGCTGTTGATGGACAGCATAATCCTCAAGCTCCCGGCGGAAAAGAATGGATAAATTATGCTCCGCAGATGCTAGACGTCCCTGCTGCAGGGGTGGGGAATGCTTTGGTTAGTGAATGGATCCATAAGAATCTACAGGATCAGTCTGGTGCTTGTGTTTGGAATAATCTCGATTGGGGGAAGAATAAATTGTCTCCGGGATACTCTTTTCAGGCGTCTTTGTGCTGGCTTGATCTAAAGCAGAATAAGTATGCCGATGCCGCGTTTGAATGGGCGCTGGGCAGCGGTTTATGGCATTCAGGTGGCGGATGGATCGATTGGATGGAAAACGGCCAACCGGTAGCTGATTGGCAGCGGTTTATCGATACTTCTTTTTATGCGATCGCAGCTTTTAGTGGCGGGTATGATTTCCGTATCCTTGATATGACTGCTCCCTCGATCCCTATTGTTAAAGATACAGGCGTGTATACAACTTCGACAACAACACTGTCCTGTTCATGGTCATCAACTGATCTGATCTCAGGTATTACGGGGTATCAATATAAAATTACTCGGGATTCTGCAAGTGGCCCGGTGATCAAAAACTGGAGCTTAGCAGGCATTCAGACTTCTGTAACGGTAGGCAGTTTAACACTTACTCCTGGCAAAAAATACTATTTTAGCGTAAAGGCAAGGAACTCCGCAGGTTTATGGAGCGCAGCTGGTTTTTCCGACGGTATCACCATAGATAATAGCCCGCCGGTCACTCCGGTAGTCACCGATTCAGGAGTGTCAACCAAATCAGCGGTTTCCTTAAGCGCTTCTTGGCAAGCATCGGATCCTGTTTCGGGGATACTCGAATATCAATATCAGATCACCCAAGGATCGCCGGCAGGCAGTATTATCAGGAATTGGACTTCTACAGGAATTAAAGCATCGGTAACAGCGACGGGATTAACATTACAAGCAGGCAAAAACTATTATTTCAGGGTAAAAGCAAAGAATGGTGCCGGTTTGTGGAGCGCGATCGGTGCTTCTGACGGTATCGCTGTAGTTCCGTAGAATAAAGAATAGGGATTTATTTGTTTTTAACACCGGATAGGTATGCAAAATATCTTGATGTGGGCAGTTTTGGTTTTAGCTTTCCTGGGTATGGTGTGGTTAGTATTAAAACGTTGGATTATTCCTGCCCGTGGATTTGTTCAATTGTCGGTATTGACGTTAAGCGAGATTTCATTTATCTGTAACAAAGGCCTGCCGTGTTCTAACTGTTTTCTTTCTTTTGGGATTTGTCCGATAGGTACTCTTCAAAGGGTAGCTTTTATACCAACTTTTCCTCTTCTGCTTACCTTAGGTTTTGTCGGGTTGATGGGTGTAGTATTGGGGACATTATCGTGCGGCTGGTGTTGTCCGGTAGGTTTTATTCAAGACATTCTCTCTGCGTCCCGCGGGAAAAAAATGAATTTGCCGCAGCGAATCAGTAAAATCAGGTTTTTGATCTTTATTCTCGTTGTTGTTCTGATAAGTTTAGAGCTTAAGGTTAATTTTTTTAGTTCCCGGGGGATAGGCATATTCCATGAACTTGTCATATTTTCTGGAGCATTACTGTTATTAAGCGCTCTTTTTATGAAACGGCCTCTGTGCCGTTTTTTATGCCCTTTGGGCTTTATTTATGGGAAGCTTAATCGTTTGAGCATCGTGAAAGCCGTGCTCAATAAAGATAAGTGTTTAGCCTGTGGAGCCTGTAAAAAAGCATGTATATCTGATCTTGATCCATTGCAAGAAGCCAATAATGAGGTTTGTGTGAAATGTTTCAATTGTGCGCGGGTATGCCGTCAGAAAACAAGGCAGGGAGAAAAATAGGGGTTATGGTCAGGATGTAAGTAGAGAGGGTATTAAGACGATGCGAAGAATTCATGCGGCACTTTTTTTTATGGCTTTATTATTATTCGTGAGCGTTTATGCTGTTGCATTTGGCGCTGATGGAGACAGTGATAGTATTGTCGGTGAGTGGAATTGCGTTAAAACCTCAGAAGGAGCGATAACTCCTATAAAATATTTTGAGTTTAAAGAGGATGGTTCAGTTACTGTTGTTGTGGGAGACTGTAGAGGTTTTCATGGCACCTATGAGTTGGCGGGGGATGATGAAATAGCTATTGGGAAATTTCAGGATGTGGAGATCACCAGCGATAAGCCTTTGGATGGGTCGTTAAGAAAGATCGCTTTGGATATATTGTATGATGTTGAGGGTAGTTATGAATATCGTGTTTCTCCCTCTGGTAAAGAACTGACCTTGGCCGGTAAACGCGGCGCTGAATATGAGTTCGAGAAGACCGAGTAGTTTACAAGTATCACCATAACAAGCAAAAAGTCACGCGTGAAGATATTATTAAGTTCGATCTGCCTGGAAAGCGGCACAGATATACAGCTTGCGCTCTATTATATCCAAAGTTATCTTTTAAAGCGGGATACCCGCCCTCGGCGATCTCTTGAAGTCCGGGTGCGGGTTTTTACCGAAGATATCCCACTTACGGTTATCGTAAAACAGATCCTTTCTCAAAGGCCGGAAGTTGTCGGTTTTTCCTGTTATCTTTGGAACATCAAGAAAATACTCCTGGTTTGCCGTGAATTAAAAAGAAAGAATATCCGCATGAAGATTGTGCTGGGTGGGCCGGAAGTGACTCCCCGGGCAGAGGAAATACTCGCGCAAGAAACATCCGTTGATATCGTGGTACGGGGTGAAGGCGAAGCTGCCTTTGCTGATTTGGCAACAGCTTTTTTCAGGCCTTTGGGTTTGCAAGGGATCTCTTTTAGGGACGGGGGAAAAATAATCACTAATCCTGCCAGGCATACGTTGCGCCATCTGCACGGTATCCCTTCTCCATACCTGAGCGGTTTGATAGACCTCAAAACTAAGCATATCATTGATGTTCCTTTGGAAACAATGCGCGGCTGTTCTTATCGTTGCGGGTATTGTTATTACCATAAGAATTTCCCGCATCTGAGGTATTTTTCTTTATCTCGTATCCGTAAAGAGTTACAATATATCTTGGCTCGAAAACCCCGGGAAGTTTATCTCATGGATGCTACATTTAATTCGCATCCCCAACGAGCGAAAAAGATCCTGAGGATGTTTATCAGGTACAATAAAGTTTCCAATCTTCATGTGGAGCTTAAAGCGGAATTCGTGGATGATGAAATGGCCTTTCTGTTACGCCGCGCCAACGCTTTTAATATTGAAATAGGGCTGCAAAGCACAAACCCAGAGACTTTACGGGCGATAAGCCGTCCGCTGGATAAGAAAAAGTTCAAAGCGGGTATAGGGCTCTTGAATAAATATAAGCTTATCTATGAAATACAATTAATTGATGCGTTGCCCTTCCAGGGCTATGAGGATTTGATGGATTCTCTTGATTGGCTTTACAGCCTGCATCCAATAAAAGTCTTGATCTTACCGTTGGCAGTCCTTGCTGGTACCCGGTTACGGCAGCAAGCTGTTTCGTTTGGGATATCCTATGACAGGCAGGCTCCTTACGTCGCTTATAAAACCAGGCACATGCCAGCTGTAGATATGGTTAAAGTTGAAAAATTACGTTTTGCCATGGAGCGGTTGTATGATAGCCAGGTATTTCAGAAAACACTCTACGCGCTGCAGGAGAAAGCAGGCATAAAAATTTCGGCTATTTTTAATGATTGGATATTATGGGAAGGGAAAATTAAACAGCAGAGCCGAAGGTATCCCGATCTTCTTAATAGTAAATTGCCTGAATTCTTGCGATATGTTTGCCAAAAAGAAGCAAAGTCATCTTTTTATGAATTGCTTTTGCCTGGGCTTGAGTCAACGCTGGCTGAATATCGCTTAAGATACCAAGCATAGTAAATAGGAACACCCGGCTTAATTGGAAATGCGCCGGTGTTCGTCTTTCTGACGAAGGAGGATCCATGAAGGCAAAAAATATTTTAAGCTTGAGTGTTTTTATCAGTATTTTTGTATTTTGTTCAGGAGTTGTCCATGCGCAGGAAATCAAGCCGATAAAACTTATGGCTCCACAACTTGATGGCGGGAAAACTCTTATGCAGGCATTAAAGGATAGAAAGTCATCTCGTGAATTTAGCCAAAAAGTGCTTCCTTTACAGGTCCTTTCTGATCTTTTATGGGCTGCTTGTGGCATAAACAGGCCAGAAATCGCGCATCGAACAGCTCCTACGGCTATGAATATGCAGGAAATCGATGTTTATGCAGCTTGTGCTGACGGGCTGTATCTTTACGATGCAAAAGAAAACAGTTTAATTCCTGTTGTATCTACAGATATACGAGAGCTTACCGGAAAACAGCCCTTTGTTAAAAACGCGCCGCTGAATCTTGTTTTTGTCGCTGACCTTTCGAAAATGAGTAAATTGTCAAATGAAAATAAAGATTTTTATGCGGCTACAGATACAGGCTTTATCAGCCAAAACGTCTATTTGTTTTGTGCCTCAGCCGGGCTGGCTACCGTGGTCAGAGGGTCGATCGATAAGCCTGCTTTGGCGAAAGCGATGAAGTTACGGCCGGATCAGAAAATCATTATGGCGCAGACCGTTGGCTATCCCCAAGAGGCCCTGTAATCTAATTTATTGCTATGGTTGATGTTGTGACTGTAGGTTATAAGAAATCCAGCTATGAGGCGCAGGGAACTTTTTCTTATCAAAAGTTGTCTAAGTATATGGAAGAGAAATGATTGATATCCCTCGTGAGATTATAGAGCAGGCAAGCGCCGGAAATACGGATGCTTTTGAAAAAATATACAAAGCGGCATCAGGCTTTGTGTACAATGTCGCCTTGAGAATTACGAATAACCAACAGGAAGCGGAAGAGGTAACTCAGGACGTTTTTTTGAAAGTTTACCATAATCTGAGGAATTTCGAGTTTCGTTCTTCTTTGAAAACATGGGTATACCGGATCACCGCAAATACCGCGCTCAATGCCTATAAAAGGATATCTAGAGTAAGAAATCGTACGCAAGACCTTGAGAGTGTGGAGAATACAATGGTTTTTTCTGAGCAGGCCGATAAAGACCTTATCAAGCATGACGAACAAAAGACGAATGAAGCAGCTCTTGCTTTACTTTTGGATAGATTAAATACTGACCAGCGCTCATGTATTGTTTTACGGGAGATTGAAGGGTTAAGCTATGAGGAGATTGCCCGCGCGTTGAAGATCAATATTAATACCGTACGTTCGAGATTGAAAAGAGCGCGGGAAGCGATGGCGGCATTTTCTCAGGGAGGGATCGTCAAATGAATTGTGAAAAAATAAAAGCGGTTTTAATGACTGATTTTATGGATAATGAATGTTCTGGCGCGGTGCAGGAAGAGGTTGTCGCGCATTTAAAAGCATGTGGTGAGTGCCGGAGTTTTGAACAGCTGTTACGCCGGAAAGTCTGGCAGCCCTTTCGAGCGATAAAGGCAGTTAAGCCGCCTGAAGAAATATGGCAGCGGATTAAAGATTCGATAGAAGCAGCTCAGGCTCCGCGTGTTGCTCCGGGATGGAGCCGTATTCTTGATCTTCTACGGGGAAATTATTTAAGCGGGTGGAGGCCTGTTTTTGGGATTTCAACCGTCATGGTGGCAATCCTGGTTACGGTTTTGGTGGTACAATCTCCCTTGTCTAGAAATCGGTTAGTTAAAGAATCTTTACAAGAGAAGTCGGACTATCTGCTTTCCTTGCACCATTCGTTAACTCAAGATATGAACGGGGATGCTGATTTTGATACGACCATAGAACATTATTTCTTTTAAGGAACTTTTTACAGGATCATGTTGTCTAAGGGTATAGAAGGGGGGAAGAGATATGTATACACGATTAAAACAGGTATGGTTGGGAATGGGGATGGGTGTGTTAGTTTTAGGAATGCCCCTCTTGGTATCGGCAGAGACGGTAACCCATGATTTTGAAAAAACGGGAAAGGCGCGGGGAGAATTGTTTGAAAAGACAATCAAAGAGTTGAATTTAACCCCCCAGCAGCAAGAGCAGATCGCAGCTCAGAAAAAGAAAGAAAAAGAAGCGAGTGGAGAAAACAGGGCACGGATGAAGGAATTACGCGATCAGCTTCGCGTTGAGTTGGATAAACCAACTGTTGATAAAGCCAGGATACACCTGTTGATCTCAGAAATGAAAGTGTTGGCAGGAAAACGTATTGAGAATAAAGTCGAAGGGATACTCGCCTTAAAAGAAATCCTGTCTTCTGAACAATTTAAAGCACTGAACGAAAAAACACTGCAAGCGGAGTACCCAAAAAGGAGGTAGATATGAAAAAGACAATAATTATATTTTGTGCTGTCATGCTCTGCCTTTTAGGCGTAAAAACGTATTGTTTAGCCAGCGATTGGGATACGGCCGGGAAAGCCTTTGCTATTATTGAAGGACTGCGGGTAATTACGGGCGGCCAACTCGATGTTGTCGGCAGTATTACCGGGATAAACAGGCCGCGTGAAATCCAGAGAGAACGAGTCTATGTCCGGGAAGAGCCTGTGCGTTCTTATAGTAAGGTTTATGGCCATGCGCAGTTCTCTGCTTATGGGCATCGGCGCCAACCGAGATATTCGCAGCGTATTTGGGTCCCCCATATGGTTTGGGAGGAAAAATATGTTCCGACACATACTGAGTATCGGCCTGGTTACGGAGAAATCGTAATAGAGAGCCATTATGAACGGTTTCAGGTGCAACAAGGCGGGCACTGGGAAATAGTATATAGCGACTGATTGAACAAAAGAAACCAGAACCGGATCTTTTAATTATTCCCTCAAGGGGCAGGCATCATGCTTGCCCCGTTTTCTTTTATAAATATGTTTTTTTTTAGATGAATTTGAGGTATAATAAAATAAATTTGCCGGAATAATTTAATATGTTTTCTTAACAAAGGATTGATACAATGGCTGAAAAAAGGGTTTTGAAAACTCTCATTATTGAAGATGATCCGTTTTTTGTGGCAATTATGGAGGATTACAGCCACAAAATGGCTAATTTTGAACTGAAATTATTCCATACAATTACTCTTGAGGATACCTTGGATTATCTTGATAGACATCATGACGTCGAGATCATTATTTTAGATTATTTGTTGCTCGATAAATTGACCGGCCTTATCGTATTGCAGCATATCAGGGCAAAAGGGATAAAAGTCCCGGTCATAGTAGTAACCGGCAGAGGCGATGAAGAGATCGCCGTACTCATGATGAAAGCAGGGGCCAGCGATTACCGGATTAAAGGCCATCTGACCCCTGAGCTTATTGAAGAGTCAGTTAAAGACGCGTTGATCCAGCAAGAGCGATTCCATGGGGTTGTCGAAAAAGAGCGGCAGTTCATGTTGAAAGATATGGCAATTAAAACTTCTTTGAACGGCGTTTGTATTATGGATCCTCATGGGATCATCAGTTATTTGAATCCTTCTTTTGTCGATATGTGGGAGTATCCCAGCGATCAAGAAATAATCGGGAAAAGATTCCAGGAATTCTTTTCGCCTCCGGAAAGGATCGATGAGATCCTTTTGTATTTGCAGACAAAGAAAAGCTGGATGGGAGAACTCGTTGCGCGTAAAAAAGATGGGACGTTATTTTATCTCCAGGCGCTCTTTTCATTGATTAATTATACCTTTGAAGGGGAAGAGACGCCGCAGGTTATGACGTCTTTCATCGATGTTACCAAGACTAAAGATAATGAAAAGAAGCGGGAGGCATTATACCGGGGTATTATGGAAGTGTTTGCCATGCGGGCTGAAGAAGTGGGTAATATTGAGACTGCCGGGCATATTCACCGCATTGCCGCCTATACCCGATTTATTGCTGAGACATTAAGTGCATGCGATCATTATAAAGGGTATATCGACGAAAAATACATTAATGATATCAGTTACGCCAGTATGCTCCATGACGTCGGGAAATGGAGGACTCCGAATGAAATATTGCTTAAACCCTCGCAGTTGACCAAGAGTGAGCGGGATATTATTGAAAAGCATCCCAAGTTAGGAGCTGAAATGCTCATGCCGCTCTTAAAAGATAAAGGCAGTAACCAATACCTCAAATTAGTCGAGAGCGTTGTATTGTATCACCATGAAAAATGGGATGGTACCGGTTACCCTGAACAGTTAAAAGGTGAAGAAATCCCTCTGTCTGCCCGTATTGTGGCGCTTGCGGATGTTTACGACGCTTTGACCTCTGATAGGTCCTACCGAAAAGCTTTGAGTCACGAAGAAGCGTATCGAATTATGTTAAAAGATAAGCTTTGTTATGACCCTAATATCTGGGAGATCTTTGAAAGTCACCAGACTGAATTTGCCAGAATTCGGGATTCTAAGTTTGAGTAAGTAATATGAAGCCTAAGGTTTTGCTGTATAATCTCCCCCCTTCAGGTGGTGATCATTTCCCTATTTCTCTTGGTTATATTGCTGCAAGCCTTGCAATGCATTCTATTGAGTCAGCGCTTGCAGAAATAGGCGCCATTACATCTCGGACCGGCCAGGAGATAGCGAATTTTGTCATTGATTTTAAGCCTGGTGTGGTTGGTTTTTCAGTGTATCAAGATAACATACAACTGGCGGTGCAACTGGCTGAGTTGATTAAAATGATCGATCCGCGGATCCTGGTTGTTATTGGCGGCCCGCAGGCGACCTTTATGCCTAAGGAAGCGTTGCTGCAGATGAGGGCAGTTGATGTTATTGTCAGGGGAGAAGGCGAGGTTATTATGCCTTCTTTAGTGGATTGTTATTCAAAACGCAGGGATTTTCAGAAGGTCAAAGGTATTGCGTTTCGTAAAGGAAAACTTATTTTTGATACCAGCCCTCAAGCTTTGATACGCCATCTTGATGATTTTCCGTCTCCGTATCAAACAGGGGCTTTTAACTTAGCGCAGCATAAAACCGCGTTGATGTTGACATCCCGAGGGTGTAATTTTAATTGCAGTTTTTGTTATACCCCCTTAGCTTTCCAGCGCATTATCCGCGCACATACTACTACCCGGGTTTTGCAGGATATGCGCGTATGCGTAGAGAACAATATCAATAAATTTTTTTTCGCAGACCCTTCGTTTACGTATAATAAAGAGCGGGTAAGAGCGATTGCCAACGGCATTATTAAGCGAGGGTGGCAGGTTAAGATTTGGGTTGAGACCAGGGCAGATCTGGTTGATCGCGCTCTTTTGTCGTTAATGGCGAAAGCAGGTGTCAACCGTATTGCTTATGGTTTAGAATCAGTCGACCCGCAAGTAAACGCCGCTATTAACAAGCGCATCGATTTAAAACGATTTGCAGATGTTATAAAAGCGACTCAGGATGCCGGCATTGACGCGGAAGTTTTTACGCTCTATGGCCTGCCGCAGCAGACCTATGCGTCCTGTTTGAAAACGATACAATTTTTGAAAAAGCTAAGGGTTAAACTTACCGGGAATTCTTCAGGGCAGCAATTAGTGCTTTTTTGGGGAGCGGATATCACGGGAAACCCTGAAAAATACGGCATTCAGGTCCTCCCCAGAAAACGGCCGCTTTATCTGTCGGCAGGGCAGTATTTCCGGACCAAGTATTTGAAGAGGAGTGATATGAAAAGAGTAGCCCTGCAGTATAAAACCGCACGGGAAGACAATAAAGAAGAGAATTCTGCTGAATGTATCAGCTTATTTTAGGGGGCTAATGCCTGCATTATTGAAGTTACGGATATCTCTTGATGAGGCTATTACCTACGGCCGCCGCAGGTTAGCCAAACGTTTGGTCACTGATGGCCTGCGTCAAGCCCGCAATGGCGAGCTTTTAGGAGAATGGGAATATTTTAAAGGCCAGGCAGAGATCTTAAAAGGAAATTACTTTGAAGCGATCATGCATTTTGATAAAGCAGTCGCGTATAATCCTTCGGATGGGGCTTCGTATAACGACCGTGCCTTGTGTATGGTTGAACTTGGGTTGATCAATGAGGCGTTTGCATATTTTGATAAAGGTATTGAGGTTGAGCCTGATTATGCTACAGTATATCATAATAAAGGATGGCTTTTGAATAAAGTTGGCAGGCATAAAGATGCGATCGAGTATTTTAAGAAAACGCTTTCGCTGGAACCTGACAGGGCGGTTACCTATGAGAATTTAGGCGATTCCCTGGCTCATCTGGAACAATACCGCGCATCGTTAGCGGCATATAAAAAGGCTATTATACTTTTAAAAGGCAATGCAAGCGGCATTAAACGGCAGTTAGTTTCTCAGATGCGCCGAATAGGCAGAAAACTTCATATGCGAAAAGAGGAATAAGGAGGACCTTGTATGGACAGGACAAAGTTGAACCAATACCTGGAAGAATTGGTTATAGAATGTAAAGATCAGGATAAAAAATTATTGCAAGAAAAATTGGAGAGTTTGACACTGATTTTTCCTGCGGCTGATTATGAATATATGATTGTTTTTCTAAGGGATAAACAAGTTATTACCGCGGAGCAGTATACAGACATGAAGAAAAAGTTTCAAGAGGCTAATAAAAACCTTATCGTATATGGTATTTCCTCTCGTATGTTCGCGGAAATCTGGGCTGTTGAACAGTTAAAACGCATTGATGTAAGGTTTAAAACTGCGGATAAATCTTTGGATGCTGAGTATGTGGGGCAATATGAAGCTGTATTTGAGACGATCAAATTGGGGGTAAAAGCCAGCAGGTCCATGAATCCAAATGTAGAAGGAGACCGCTTTCAAGCCGCGCTGCGTTATAACCTGACGAAACCTTTTGTAATCAGGTTTAGGCAGCTTATGCCGGAAATGTGCGAAGTTTTTGTGCTGATTGGAGTTTGGATCGACAGGATTGTATATTGGGTATTGTCTGTTAAGGAGTTAAAAGAGATCAAATATCTGATAAAAGAAGAAAAGTTTAATATGAGTTATGTCTTGACTATAGACCATCGCAATATCGCGGAATTTGAAAAGTTTATAATGCCGGAATCTGAGATCACCAATGCTATTGTGGTTAAGACAAAGAAATTCTAGAAGTAAAGTAAAAAGCCAAAAGGTAAAAGTTCATTTCTCCTTTTGGCTTTTTACTTTTACTTCTATTCTAGTTTTTCTGTCCAGATGACCGGGTTATCTTCTTGAGTAGGGGCTATTATAGCGCCGGGTATTTCATCAACAATCTTAAATACATCATTTTCATTGGTTTGTTCGCCGGGGCCTTTTCCTTCAACGATGATCACTGAATTGATGCCTTGGTGATCCCAGTCCCGCCAGTATTCTTCTCCTTTGAGCAGGACGAATTTGTGATTTTCTAAAGCTTTGATCACTGCTTTTGCTTCAAATGTGCCGGCGCGTTTAACGGCATCAGCATACTCCAACAGAGTCGTCCAAGCTACCGCTGAATTAGCGCAAGGTGTGAGCCCGTATTTCGAGGTGAATTTATCATAAAGTTCTTTGCTGCCTTTATAGGTGTCTTTTAATGACCAATACCACGGGATTGAACCGATAATTCCCTTAAGGGATTCGGGGCCGGTAGATTTAGCCATATTTGATTCTATGACGGGAACAATAATTTTAATATTTTCCTTTATGCCGAAAGCAGTAGCCTGTTTTAGGCAATTGATCATGTCTTTGCCATAGAGGCCCAAAATGAGTGCGTCTGGTTTTGCTTCTTTTACTTTAAGAAGATATTGTGAGAAGTTTTCTGTTCCCATGGGGACACGGACTGCTTCCAGGGTGGTGCTGCCCGCAGATTCTAAAGCTTGACGCATCGATTTTTCTATGGAATGCCCCCAGGTATAATCAGCGACGATATAATAGTACTTTGCCTGAGTCCCGAGTTTTACGGTAAGATATTTTGATAAGGCGCGTGCGGTCATCCAGGCGTTATTAAACCAACGGAACGTGTAGCGGTTGGCAACTTGCCGGGTCGTTTGTCCTGTTTTAGCGTCGATATCAAATCCTGTGATGGCATTTGAATTGGTGACGCCGGGAAGAAAGATAACTTTTTTTTCTTGAGCCAGGTCAGCTAACGCGACCGCTTCAGAACTGCTGCAGCCGCCAATGATCATAACGGCGCCTTTTTCCTCAATAGCTTTTTTAGCGTTATCTGCTGCGAGTGTTGCTTTGGTAAAACTGTCGTTTACTTCTGCGACTATACTTTTTCCTAAAATCCCTCCTTGGGCGTTAATTGTTTCAATGGCAAGCTGGTAGGCTTTGAGTTGTTCTTCGCTTTGATCTTTATAAGGGCCGGTGAACGCCAGATTAATACTGATGACGACTTTTTCTTTTGCCGGGGTAGTATCTTGTGCTTGAACAGGTGTCATTACGCTAAAGAAAAAAGAAAACAATACTGCGGTGATAAGCAAACCTTTTTTTTGCATTATTACTCTCCTTTCGTGGCTGGGTTTAAATAAGAGAATGAAGTTGTATAATCTGAAATTTTATCATAGAAGTGACGGAAAACAAGTTATTTTTTGCATATGTAGTTTTGTTTTGGTAAAGGCAAGACAACTATTGAAAAATATGAGTTTCAGCAGTAGAATAGAGTAACCATATACCATTTACCTGTTCCCTTTATGCATGCACATAAAAGCATTCCAAACGTTAGTATATAGATACTATAAGCGGCATGGCAGGGACCTGCCTTGGAGAAAAACAAGGGATCCCTATCGGATACTGGTGTCTGAGATCATGCTGCAGCAGACACAGGTATGCCGCGTTATAGAAAAATATGAATTATTTGTTCGTAGCTTCCCGACCATACAGCTCCTGGCTGCGGCTGCATTTCAGGATGTCTTAACCGCGTGGCAGGGGCTCGGGTATAACCGCAGGGCCCTTTTATTGCATAGGCTCGCAAAAAAAGTGGTTTCTGAAAGTGGTAAAATACCCGCGCAACGCGATGCCTTGCGTAATTTGCCCGGTATCGGCGAAGCGACATCAGGCGAAATCATGGCGTTTGCTTTTGATAAACCGGTGGTATTTATTGAAACGAATATCCGCAGTGTTTTTATCCATCATTTTTTCCATGGCCAAGAGGCAGTTGCTGACGTAGAGATTTTGCCTTTCATTGAAAAAGCTTTGGATAGGAAGCATCCTCGTCAGTGGTATTACGCGTTGATGGATTACGGGGTGTATTTAAAAACAACGATTGTAAATCCCGGCAGGCAAAGCCGGCATTATACAGTACAAAGTAAATTCCTGGGCTCTGACCGTCAGATACGCGGTATGATCTTGAAGCTGTTGGTCAGGCAAAAACAAATGAGTTTGCAAACGTTATTACGTTCGGTCGATTTTGATAAAACCCGGGTGCGTAAGCTCGTTTCTTGTTTGTGCCGGGAAGGATTGCTTAAACAAAGAAGTTCTTTTGTATCTATTGGCACCTAAGACTATGCAGTATCGGGAAAACCTTGATTTCGAAATATCTTTTTTTGAGAATCTTTTAGAAAAGCGGCCTGATTTTGCGGCAGCCTTGATCGCTTTAGGGGACGCCTATACCAAAAAAGGCCGTTTTCAGGATGGGTTAAAGGTTGATCAAAGGCTCACCCAGCTCCGGCCGGAAGATGAAGTTGTCCAGTATAACCTTGCCTGTGATTATTCCCTGCTTCATGAGGCTGATTTATGCCTTCAGGCGCTCAAGGGCGCGCTCACATTGGGATATGAAGAATTCTCTTTTATGGATAAGGATCCGGACTTGGAATTTATCAGGAATGACCCTCGGTATCGGGCGTTGGTTTCACAATATTATAAAGGAAAGAAATAACCCTTTGATCAAGAGGTAAATGGTGCCCATTGTAGAACCGGCGATTCGCCCTCCTTCAGAAGCAGAGAGTTTTCTTTTACAAGTTACACTTGGTTGTTCTTCCAATACGTGCATTTTTTGCGGTGCCTATCAAAATAAACCATTCCGTATTAAAAGCGCCCCCGAAATATATAATGATATCAAAGATCAGGCAAGGTTGGATCCCGGGACACGCAGGGTATTTTTGATGGACGGGGATGCTTTGGCAATAAAGAATGAAATATTGCTGCCCATTCTGGAAAGAATACGATCTAATTTTACGCATCTTACCCGGATTTCTACCTACGCCAACGGTTATAATATCTCTGCCAGGAGTGATAAAGAATTGCTGCAGCTCGCTGATCATAAATTACGGCTTATTTATTTGGGGCTTGAAAGCGGCAGCCAGAGAGTTCTTGACCTTATGCATAAACGTTCGAGCGTTATGGAAATGGTTGAGGCGGTCAGGCGTTGCGCGCGATTTGGGATCAAATCATCTGTTATTGTGTTGCTGGGAATAGGCGGGAAAGAACATTCCCATCTGCATGTGCGTGAAACGATCCGTGCTTTGAATCAGATGCAGCCGCGGCATTTATCTTTTTTATCGGTTATGGTGATCCCCGGGACTCTCTTGGCGCAGCAAGTTGCGGACAATGAATTCCGGGAATTAGATTCATATGAGTTATTACGGGAAGCATATGATATAATACAAGGGCTTACGTTATCCCAGACAATATTTCGTTGTAACCACGCGTCAAATTATTTGGCTTTGGAAGGGCGATTGCCTCATGATAAGGAAAAGTTGCTCGAATCATTAAAAGCTGCAATACGCGGAGAGGTTTCGTTGCGGCCGGAAGATTTCAGGGGGCTTTAAAGAGTCGTTTAAAAGGAGCAAGGTTGTGAAAATAATTCAATTTTTTATCGTTGGGGTAATGGTTTTATTTATACCCATGATCACCTGGGGTGCAGGACAGAATAACGCATCAGCCGATTTTAAGCCTGCAAAAATAAGCCTTGTTCCCGCGCAGATTGTAATCGACTATACTCATGGTGAGGCCGAGTATAGTCGATTCCTTTTTACAGTTTCTGACGCGCCTTTTGTCCATGAGGATGGTTATAAATTAGCCAAAGAAGCGAATTTTAAAGCAATTGTGTTGAGTTATTTCTTCGATGAGCACATCCTTCCTGAAGAAAAAGCGCGTAAGCTTGCGAAATATGGGCTTGAAGGAGTATTGGTGTGGAAAACAGAAGCGTCGCGCTACCTTCCAGAGGTTAAACTTAAACAGAAAATCGACGCAATGCTTGATACTCTTGAGCCGTTGGCAAAAGTATATCCGGGTTTTACGCTAAAAACCTTTCTTTTTGGGAATGAACCTGATCTGCCTCTGCAAGTGCGTAATGCCGACGGACAGCTTAAACCGGTGTATTGGGATGGCAGCCAATTGGAGTTCTTGCGGAATTACGCGCTGTTTGCTAAGCGGCTCAAGGCGCGCAATAAAGATTATATTGTCGGGACGCCGGGGTTTGCTCCTGATGTTTATGTCCCCGAAAAATCCGAAGGCTCTTGGATCCATGATTTTGTTAAGCACATTGCTTCTTATTACCTTCCGGTTGATTTTATTTCTTTCCACAGTTTTTCTTCTGAAGTGAAGACTTCTTTTACGGGAAGAATGGAATATATCAAGAGTTTAATGACCAAGTATCCGGTTAAAAGTCCTGTTTTCGGGGAGGTCAAGTTGGCGAGCAGTGAAATCGACCTTCAGGTAATTCCGATTGTTTCTCCACGGTATTTCCCTGAGTTAGATACTGCCTGGCGTGCGGCGCATAATATCATGGCGCTTATGGCAATGGTAGAAAATGGTTTGTGGTTAGCTGCTGAACCAGGCGGCCCTTTTCCTGATGATCCTGGGGATACGAACTTTTTATGGATCAAAGCTGATGGGACGATAAAACCGGTTTACTATGCGCATAAGGCATTTAACGCGTTAGCGGATACGATCCGCCTGGAACAGGCGGGAAGTAATTTTGAGACTTTTGGCGCTTTGGCAGGAAGAGCTAAAGATGGATCTTCCCTTGTAATTGTTATTGCCGGTTATGACCAGCTGGCATTTTTATCAGCGTATCCTGATTCTTCGTGTTACCCAGAGCCGCAGTCATTGGGTTTATGCGCGTATAAGGATTATACGGTTACACTTAAGAATCTGCCGTGGAATAACCAAGAAGCGCTTATTATGGAACGCTACCTTGTTGATGATACCTGTAATTTTGAATTGGCAGAAACTGTTGAATTTCAAGGAAGCGCTGAATTAACTTTTACCCGCGATATTGGATTGCCGCAGGTACAGTTGATTAAGATACGAAGGAAATGAGTATATTCGTCAACGAGCAGGGGATCGGGATATCAGGTGATCCTGAAATCTGGTAATCCGAAGGCGCTAATCGCGCTGGTGTTGTCCTTTCTGGACAAGGAGGAGGTAATGAAAATCGGGCACTTGGAAGTGAAGATCTTTAAGATCAGGAATAGAACTGGCTATGCGGCAATATGTTGTGACCATTTGACTGAAGGAAAAACCGAACAGGAAGCTTTTGACCGGATGGTAAAGGCTTTACGAAGGACAGAAAACAAGATTTCCGGTTAACCATAATGGTTCCCAGGTATACAATAATTCAAGTTAGTGGTAAAATGTATCGGGGGTGATGCATATGTATTCTTTCGCAATTAAGAAAAAATCGATTGTACTTATTTTGAATGAAACAATAGTGGTTTTGACAATGTCTGCGATGATCCCGTTTATTGTGCATCTATTGCCTTTGCCGGGAAAGGTGCCTTTAGGAGCGATATTCCTGCCTTTATTTTATGCCCCGTTTGTCGCGGTTGTTTTATTCCGTCCTTCGGTAAGTATCATAAGCGCTTTGGCAGCTCCTTTCTTAAACCAGATGCTTACCGGAAATCCCGGTTTTGAGAAAGCCATTGTTTTGACGCTTGAATTGCTATTGTTTACCCTTGTTGCGCAAACCCTCTGGCGTCAAGAGAAGTATTTTTGGGGGGCAGCGGTACTGTCGTATGTAGTGAGTAAGGCCTTAAGCGTTCTTTTGTTGTGGAAAATACTCCTGGTTATTCCGGGGATGCCGGGGGTGGAATATTTTTTACGATCCATACGTACTGCTTTACCCGGAATAGGAATCTTATTTTTGATGAACATGTATCTTAAAGGGATAAAAGGCAGGTGAAGGCATGTTAGAGATCAGTTTTGAAATAATTTGTAAAATGCTCAAGAAAATTTCGCTTCCTGATTGTCAGTTGGTAGTTGGTATAGCCAATGGAGGCGTTGTCCCCGCAAGCTTGGTCGCTTGTTTGCTTAACCGTGACCTGCGGATCATCCGGTCGCAGTACCGCGATGAAAATAATAATCCCTGTTTTCCTGAGCCGGTGATCAAAAATACGGTTACGGTCACTCCTGATATTAGCACGATCTTGCTGGTTGATGATGTTTCAATATCAGGAAAAACTTTGAGTGCAGCCAGGGAAGTATTTAAAGAATACACGGTTAAGACTTTCGTTTTTCGCGGGAAAGCGGATTTTGTGCTTTTTCCGGAATTAGATGAATGTGTCTCTTGGCCGTGGAGAGTATGATGAAAAGCAAAGTTTATTTTACGAGTGCTCGCCTTTCCGACGGTATTGCCGGTATCCAGCAAAAACTTGACCGGTTGCTTGCACAAAGCCGTATTTTGGATATTGTCCAGGAAAATGATACTGTAGCAATTAAAATGCATTTTGGAGAGGTGGGGAATACCGGCTATGTACTGCCTGAATATATGCGGGTCATTTGCGAGCGGATAGCGCGCATGAAGGCCACGCCAATACTTTCTGATACCAATACACTGTATCAGGGCAAGAGGACTAATTCAAAAGACCATCTGCAGTTGGCCTATGAACATGGATTTCGGCCTGAAGTGGTTTTAGCGCAGGTGGAGATACCCGATGATACAAATCAAGAAAATTGCATTGAAATCCCTATAGATAAGAAATTTATTAAGACTGCAAAGATCGCGAAGTTTTATTATGATGCCGAAGCGCTGGTAGATGTTGCTCATTTTAAGGGGCATATCATGACCGGGTTCGGAGGAGTATTGAAAAATATCGGCATGGGATGCGCGACCCGGGAAGGAAAACTCGCTCAGCATTCAGATGTGTCTCCTTTTGTTAAAGCCAAGCAGTGCGTTGGTTGTAAAGAATGCCTTTTAGTCTGCCCGGTCAAGGCTATTGAGATGAAAAGCAATGTGGCAGTTATTGACGGGGCATTGTGTATCGGTTGCGCCAGTTGTATTGCTGCCTGTAAAAAGTATGCCATTGAGGTTAACTGGGAATCAGGAGGCAGCAAGATCCAGGAAAAAATGGTCGAATACGCCCTGGCAGTATTAAAAAATAAAAAAGAAAAAGCCGCGTTCATTAATTTCGCGATGAAGATAACCAAGGAGTGCGATTGCCTGGCAAAGGATGACCCGCGGATCGCCCCTGATATAGGCATATGCGCGTCTTCGGATCCGGTAAGTATTGATAAAGCGTGCATGGACTTGATCAATAAGGCTTCTGGAAAAGATGTATTTAAAGCATCACATCCAAATCGTGATGGAACCAAACAGCTTACCTATGCCGCTCAACTGGGGTTGGGGAACCTGGAGTATGAGCTGATAACGGTGGGTGAAGGGCAAGAGTTTTAACTCTATGTATTATTTCACCGAAGAGAACATATTTATTTTTTTAATTCAGATTTTTTTGCTTTTAGGGATTTCCCGCGCGTTGGGAGAAATATTGCGTCAGTGGAAACAGCCTACTTTGACCGCGGAGATCCTCACCGGTGTTTTATTAGGCCCTACTGTTTTTGGCAGGTTCCTGCCTTCGTTGTTTGGCTCTGTTTTTCCATCGGTTGCCGTACAACAAAACATGCTTGAGACTGTCGCCTGGCTTGGGCTTTTATTCTTCTTGCTTGAGACCGGTCTGAAAATGGATTTTTCCAGCGCCTGGAGGCACCGGGGAGACGCTTTAGTTATCGCTTTGACGGATATAGCAGTGCCGATGGCTATTTCTTTTTGCTGCAGCTTATTTTTACCGCTGGTTTATTTCGTTGATCCGGGTCAGAAAATTATTTTTTGTCTTTTTATGGCAACGGCAATGACTGTCAGCGCTATGCCGATCACAGTCAGGGTGTTAAAAGACCTCAGCCTGATAAAGACCGATTTAGGGTTTTTAATAATGTCGGCTCTTTCGGTAAATGAGATCATTGTATGGATCATTTTTACCTTTATCTTGAGTTCTTTTATGCAGGCAAATATAGCTTTGGGCAAAATTACCTGCATGTTCTTGATTATTGTCGGTTTTACGGTTTTTTGTTTGACTGCCGGCAGAAAGATCGCGGATTTCTTTATTACTCAGATCAAAAAACGTGCCATGCCGGAGCCGGGGAGTTCATTGACTTTCTTGTGCCTTTTGGGGCTTTTATGCGGAGCGGTCTTTCAGAAATTGGGCATCCATGCTCTTTTAGGTTTTTTTGTCGCCGGTGTCATGGCAGGAGAAGCTCCTGCGCTTCCTGAACGGACACGGCAGGTTATTTCGCAGATGGTCTATGCTATTTTTGTCCCGCTTTTTTTTGCCGGCATTGGATTGAGAATAGATTTTTTTAAGAATTTTGACCTTTTTATTGTCCTGTTTGTTACCCTCATTGGTGTTTCTGCCCGTTTCCTTGGTGCGTGGCTGGGTGTTGGTTTTACGAAGCTTTCAAAGTCAAACCGCCTCTCTATCGCTATTGCGCATACGCCCGGAGGTTCAACTGAGATCGTCCTGGGGATATTGGCATTGCAATACCACTTGATCCCCGAGCCGGTTTTTGTCGCTATTGTTTTCGGGGCGGTCATATCTTCTTCGATAGTAGGCCCGTGGCTGAAAAATTCTATTAATAGGCGTAAAGAGATCAGTGTTTTAGAATTTTTCTCGAAACGCACGACCCGCGCAGAAGTTAAGGCTCTTGATTGGAATAATGCGATCGTCGAGCTATGTGCCCTTGCCTCAGAGCAGGACAATATGCCGCCATTGGATGTCATATCTGCTTTGGTTTTAGAGAGGGAAAGTGCGCAGGGGACTGCTGTTGAAGGTGGAGTGGCTCTTCCTCATGCCCGATTCCCTTTATTAGTCAGGCCGTTGGTAATATTTGGCAGGTCAAGGGCAGGGATTGAATGGAATTCTCCCGACGGTTTTTTCACTCATTTTATTTTCTTGATCTTGACCCCTCAGGATGATGATGAATTCCAGATCCAAATATTGAGGATTATTGCCAAAACTATGGATGACGAACAGGTTAAGGCTGCATTGATGAAAGCGCTTGATTCCGCCGAAATGTGGGATATCCTTCAGCAGGCGTTGACTTCGCACCGAATAGTAAGGAAAAAGTGATAATCTAAGAAATCCAGTAATGGGGGAATCAGGTGATAGGTATAAAAAAAATTATTCTAATTTTCGTTTGCAGTATTACACTCTTTCCTCTATGCTTTGCCAGCAGCTTTGATTGGAAAAAACTTCATGAAGAAGCCGATACGATTCCTTCTTCTCAAGAGGCGTTAATACAGCCTCAAGGTGAAACTCCTGAAAAGTTCTATATGCTGGGGTTAGTGTATTTGAACGAGTATAAGCATAAAGAAGCTTTCGATGTCTTTACCCGCGCGGTAAATTTGGATAATAAAACGCTTGAGTTAAAATGGGGGATGGCGGAAGTGTTGCGCCGTCAACATAAAGAAGCACAGAGCCGCACGCTGCTCGAAGAGATTATTAAAGCGGTTCCTGATTTTGCTCCCGCGTTTATAAGCCTGGCATATATAGAGTATCTAGAGAGTGATTTCAACAAATCCGTTGCCTTAGCCCGCCATGTTATTGAATTGGGGCAGGCTCAGGTTGATGAAAGTAATTATGTGCGCGCGTACTTGTTGGTTGCAGGCGGTAAAGGCATGATCGCTCATTACGGCGGGCCGATTTCCAAGGTCATTAATGGTACTGCGGTATTGCCTAATTTAAAAAAAGCAGAAGCACTTCAGCCGGATGCTGCTGGAGTTTTATTCGGACTAGGAAGTTTTTATCTTCTTGCGCCTTCCTTAGTAGGGGGTGATCGCGCAAAGGCCTTAGCGTGTCTGGAAAAGGCGGTGGCTGCTGACCCTTATTTTGCTGATGCCTACGTCAGGTTAGCGCAAGCCTATAAGATCAAGGGCGACAGCGGCAAGTATGAAATGTATATGAAGAAAGCATTGGAGATTGACCCTGAAAACGCCCTGGCGCTTGATGCGCAAAGAAAAAAATGTAAATTTATTTGTGTCAGCATGGATAAATAAAATAAGGGAGGCTTTGATTACATAATGCGGCAATTGATCTTTAACCGGCCGAAAGCAGAGGTTACCGCAAGGCTATCCGTTGTTGATATTGTTTGCGCGGATCTGGATGAATGCCTATTTCCTTTTTTTGTTCAGATAATCGTTGGCATAAGTATGTTCGTTGAAGCTTTGATTCGGCCGTCACTATGGATTTACCTGCCGCATCTTTCCAAAGCGGGGGTATTCATCGGTATGTATAAAATAAAGCAACTGCTCTTTAAATTATCCTTTCCGCATGAAATTTTGATGGATAGATACGCGGTATTTATGCGCGGTGTCCCTGTTGCGTTCATAAAACGCCATAGCGTCTATATCCATTGGTTTTTTATCCCGGGAGTGTTGGGGTATTTAAAAACTTTCAGCGACCGCGGCATCCCTGTTGTTATTTTGAGCATGAGTATTCAGCCTATCCTTGATGTCATAAGAGAAAAAGTGGGTTTTCTGGCGCGGTGTGTCGGCAATGAAGTCTTGGTTGATAAAAAAGATGATACTTTTTCCGGATACACTCAAAACCGAATGGTCGATGGCAGCGATAAACTTGGAAAGTTTAAGGAAATTATGCGATCCTATCAAGCGCAGCATCCTTTGATCATTGGGCATAGCCGCGATGAAGTGCCGCTGGTTGAATATTATTCTACCCTCGGTGGGGTCTCAATCGGTTTGAATCCGAGAAAGGAAGTCGCTTCGCGGTTTGATGTGGTTTTAAAAGCATTTGTTTTCCGTCTTGACTAAAAGACATCTGAGCGTATAATAATAAGAAGTCGATGCGGTGCAAGAAGTTAGGATATGCTTAAAATTGTTTAATAAGTAAGTAATACAATGGAGGTTAGTATGTATTCGGAAAAAAGAAACCTTGACTCGTCGGGAACAGATTTTATGTCAAGTTTAAAGGAGTTTTTTATGACGGTGCTTTTGCCGTTAGTTCCCTTTATTTTTCTTTTAATATTTTTTAGTTCTTTCTTTGTAAATATTAAACCTAATGAATATGGAATAAAACAAGTCAATATCGGTTTAAAAACAGGTATCCAGGAGCGCGCCTACGAAACCGGGTATCATTTTGTGATCCCTTTTGGAGTTCAGGTGATGCATCTTTTTCCCCGCGACCTGCAGGTTTTTGAATTGACGAATTATTCCGAGTCTGCTTCTGCGGATGCGCGCAGAGAAAAAGCAGCGCATATCCAGACTTCTGATGGCTTCTTCGTTGATGTGGATGTCAGTGTCTTATACCATATCGTTGATCCCTATAAAGTGATTACAACCCTTGGGCCGGGAAAATTATACGAAGATAACGGTATAATGCCGAAAGTTGAGCCGAAACTTAAGGAAGCATTAGGTGAAATGACGACTGAAGAATTCTATAATAGCCCTTTGCGTGTCAGAAAATCTGATGAGGCAAAAAAACTCTTGAATGACGAATTGTTCTCTAAAGGGATCCTTATCGATCATGTCCTGGTACGGTATTTTAAATATAGTGACGAAATCCAGAAAAATATTGAAGAAAAGAAATTGAAGGATCAAATGGTTTTTACCAACCAGTCAAAGGCGCGGGCGTCTGCCGAAGAGGCATTAGTTAAAAAAGTACGGCAGGAGGGAGAAGCAAATACGATCGTAAAGCTGGAAGGTGGAAAAGCCTATATTATGAAGAAAAACGCTGAAAAAGATATGTATGTGCGTACAAAAATCGCAGAAGCTGATTTATTAGTGCGTTTAGCAGAAGCGCGTAAAACCGAGTTGATCAATCAGGCTTACCAGCAGCGTGGTTCTGATAAGCTGATAGGGTTAAAGATGGCGGAAGTCTATAAGGGGTTGGATTTGATCATGCTTCCTTCAAATGGCCCTAATGGCGTAAATCCGCTTGATTTGGAGCAATCGCTTAAGATCTTTGGAGTCGGCCAAACAAAGGAGTAATACGATGAAACTTTCGAAGGTATCTAAACTTGCGGTCCCGTTCATTATTTTCCTGTTTTTATTTTTATTGTTGTTTCCTCATCAGACGAAATCTACTGAAGTCGGCATTCGGGTTATTAAATGGTCGCCATTTGCAAAAATGGGTGTGGTAAAAACGGTTTATCCTCCCGGAGCAACGTATTTTTTTGCTCCGATCATAAACGGCTGGTATACGTTTGATACGAAACTGAGAAATATGGAAATGACGATTTCTGAGCGGGGGGCCAGGTTTGGCAAGGATGATTTGGTTTTTAAGACTATTGACGGCAATGATATCGCTTTAGATGTCATTATAGCCTATCGTATTGACCCGAAACAATCCCCGGATATCTTGATGCATTTTGCGCAAAGTAACCGTGAGTTGGAAGAAAGACTTGTTCGTCCCATAAGCCGTAATGTTACCCGTGAAGTCTTTGGAACACTCAAAACCGAGGATTTCTATGTGGCAAATAAGCGTACCGAGAAAGCTGAAATGGTTAAGGCAGTTTTAAACCAGATCCTTAATCCGAGCGGTGTTATTGTTGAAAGTGTTTTACCGAAAGATTACCGGTTCCCTCTTGCCTATCAAAAGGCGATTGAAGAGAAGAAGATCGCTGATCAGATGGTTGAGCGTTTTAAATCAGAAGTTAAGGCTGTCGTTGAAGAATACCTTCAGCGTATTCAGCAGGCTAACGGTGAAGTCAATAAGATGGTCGCTCAGGTTGACGGAGAATACTTGAAGGCAAAAATCAATGTTGATGCGTATTATGAACAGCAGGTCATGATCGCTAAAGCTATTGAAGCAGAAGGTGTGGCTGAGGCAAAGGGTATTGAGAAAATGGTTGAGGCGCTCAATAGTTCCGGCGGTAAGACTATGATCAAACTTAAGCTTGCTGAAGCCCTTGCAGGCAAGAAGATCCTTCTTTTGCCTTTTGGCGAGTCCGGCGGCTTGGATGTAAAGACTACCAATATCAATGATTTGCTGAAAGTCTATGGCTTGAAGAAGTTTGAATAAATTTAACACGTTTAAAGTTATTTCCCGATAATTCAAGGTTAAGAAAGTAAAAAGGAAAAAGTAAGGTGGGCGCAATGTTTATAACATTAACCCTGCCTTGCTTTTTCCTTTTTCTTTGCCGTGATTTGTACTATAATAGTTTCATTGAACGCAGATAGTTACTCAACAGAAGAGGTGAAAGGTGAGTGAAGCCCAGGGGACTATGAAAAGCTGTAAGTTTTGCGGAAAAAATATAATAAGCAAAGAAATCGTCTGTGAGTATTGCGGGTATAATTCTCAGACAGATTCCCGCGATCCTGATTTTGAGGCGAAAAAAAATGCCAGTAAGGCAATTTCTCAAAAATCAAAGAGCAAGGTTCATGCCGTGAAAGTTATCTTTGAGGTGTTAGCTTTTTTGGTTATAGCGGTAGTGTTGATCGGTGTTATTTTTCCCGGGAAGACCATGATAAGCGAGTTTATTCCTGATATCAGGGCAATGATCTCTGGCGGTAAAGGTAGTGCGGGTAAACAGCTTTGGCCTTTTGGGGCAGCGGATAAAACAAAAGGCAAGACAAATAGTTTTAAGAAAGGATTTGCGCTGAAAAAAGCTGTTGAGAATAAAAAATTCGCGATTGAAGTGACGGGCATTGTTTTTGACGCTCATGGCAAGAGTTTCGCGACTATCAATGGAGACGTGGTTTCTGCAGGCGATAGTATCGGTATGTATACCGTAGCCAAAATAAACAGTGATACGGTTGAAATCGACACTGGATCGGAAACTAAAATCCTTCGGGTAAGCGATACTATTGCGCTTCCCAAGAAATAAGTAAATAATCTTAAATCAGGAGGAGGACATGGATATAAGTATTACGAAAATACTGGGGTATGTTTTGTTGGCCGCGGGGTTGATTATAATTATCGTATCAATGAGCAACGCGTATACTGTTTTCTCAGGCAATCATAATGCGCCTCAGGTTATTACCTTGGAAAGTATTACGGTATCAGTTCCTGGAGAGAGAGGTTCAGCCGGCGCTACCGTTGAAATAATTTCAGGCAATGTTGCAACGAAGTTCGCTAATATGCTTATTTGGTATGTTTTAATGGTATTCGTGATGATGGGGGGCAGTAAAATAGCCGGGGTGGGGGCTTCGCTCCTGAGGGAAATAAAAGTCGTGGTCAAAGGAGAAGACAGTTCCCGAACGCTGACTTTTGAAGGGTGATTTCAGGATGCAGATACTTGTTGTTGAAGATGAAAAGAAATTAGTCAATGTCCTCAGGCGCGGGCTTCTTGAAGAGCATTACGCGGTTTCAGTCGCCTATGACGGAGAAGATGCGCTTGAAAAGATCGCCATTAATGAATATGATTGTATTATCCTTGACCTTATGATCCCGAAGGTTGACGGTATGGCCGTGTTAAAAAAGGTGCGTCAAACTAATACCAGCACTCCGGTGATCATTCTAACCGCAAAAACCGGCTCTGAAGATAAGATAGAGGGGCTCGATCAAGGAGCGGATGATTATATCACGAAACCTTTTTCTTTTTCGGAGCTTACCGCGCGGATCCGCGCGTTGTTACGCAGGGGCAATAAAGCAGACCCGCCCGTATTGTCGATCGATGACCTGACCCTGAATCCGGCGACTCGTATGGTTAAACGCGGCAATACGGTTATTATGCTTACCAGCCGGGAATTCGCGCTCTTGGAATATTTCCTGCGCAATCAAAATAAGGTTTTAACTGAAACTAATATACTTGAACATGTCTGGGATTTTAATTATGAGGGGCTTTCGAATGTTGTTGCAACGTATGTTAAATACCTGCGCAAGAAATTGAAAGTCTCGCAGTCGTGCCGTGAAATCATCCATACCATGCGCGGTTGCGGGTATGTGTGTAAGCTCTCTTAAGGAATAGTGACCATGTTCAAAAAGGCTGTTTTTAAATTAACCTTTTTTTATTCTCTTTTCTTTTTTATCTTGTTCTGGTCGTTTAGCGCAGGGCTGTATTTTTATTTGGAGAATTCTTTTAAGGGAGGCTATGTCTCCCAGGTTCATGAGCGCTTTAGGCATGAAATTGACCTGTCGGGGCGTAGGGAAGTTTCCCGCGAGTTTTCCATTACGCGCAATAATACGCTTTTACATAAATCCAGTCAGTTGACTCTGGAGAATTTTGGTAAAGGTTTGGTCGTGGTAAATATATTCTTTTTATTTCTTATTCCGGCTGTTTCCTGGGTATTGGCGAGAAGAACATTAGCGCCGCTCCAGTTGAATTTGCAGAAACAGAAGCAGTTTGTTTCTGATGCTTCTCATGAATTGCGCACGCCCCTTACGATTGCCGCAAATGAAATAGAAGTTACACTCCAGCAGGACCGGCCGCTGGCATATTATAAAAAGGCGCTCAATGCGGTCAAGGAAGAAGTTTCCCGCCTTTCTACTCTGGTAACCAGCCTTTTGTTGCTTGCCCAGCATGAAAATAGCTCGGCAAAAGTTGTTACCTCGGATGTGGAGATCATTGATGTGATAAGTAAGGTGGTCGCGTCTTTGGCGAGGAAGTTTGAAGAAAAGAAAATCCGTTCCCAAATACATTTTCCTGAAGAAAATGTCGTGGTTAAAGGCAACGCCACTATGCTGGAACAGCTTTTTACGAATCTCCTTGATAATGCGCTTAAGTTTTCCCATGAGCAAACAATAATAACGGTCTCCATTGAGAAAAAAGGGCATGAGGCGGAAATTTCCATCAAAGATGAAGGCATGGGCATTAGTAAAGAAGATCAGGCAAAGATTTTTGACCGTTTTTACCGCGTTGATTCCTCACGTACTCAAACTAAAGGCTATGGCTTGGGGTTAGCGATCGCTAAAACAATCGCCGAATTCCACCGCGGGGCTATTACCGTTACTTCAACTCCCGGCAAAGGCAGTAAATTCAGCGTTATCCTTCCCTCATTATAAATTCATCTTCTTTTCATCTTCTTCTCATCATGCATGTGGTATATTTCAACCAGAATACAAAATTAAAAGGGAGGTACCCATGAGTACAGGATTGACTGCTATAAACGAAAAGGTAGCCAAAGAGAGCGCGTTTGTTAATGATCTGGTCGGAGAAATGAAAAAGGTGATTGTCGGGCAGGATTATTTGATCGAACGATTGATCATCGGTTTACTTGCTAACGGCCATATTTTGGTTGAAGGAGTTCCCGGCCTGGCAAAGACACTTTCTATTAAAACGCTCTCACAGGCGATAAAAACTAAGTTCCAACGTCTCCAGTTTACTCCTGATCTCCTGCCGGCTGACCTTATCGGTACGCTGGTATACAATCTTAAAGACGGCGGTTTTTCTGTCAAGAAAGGCCCTATATTTGCTAATATAATCTTAGCCGATGAAATCAACCGCGCGCCTGCTAAAGTACAGAGCGCTTTGCTGGAAGCGATGCAGGAACGCCAGGTGACGATTGGTGAACATACCTTTCTTTTGGATGACCCTTTTTTGGTCATGGCAACGCAGAACCCAATAGAACACGAAGGCACGTATCCGCTCCCTGAAGCTCAGATCGACCGATTCATGCTCAAAGTCAATATTACGTATCCGTCTATCGCTGATGAACACCTGATCTTAAAACGCATGAGTTTTACCGATAAGAAGATCGTCGTCAAGCCTGTCATAGACCCGGTGGATATTGTGAGGGCGCGCAGCGTGGTAGATGAGATCTATATGGATGAAAAACTTGAAAAATATATCCTGGATATTGTTTTTGCTACCCGAGACCCTAAAAAGTACCATTTAGATGATTTGACGAGCCTTATTCAATATGGCGCATCTCCCCGCGCCACAATTTATTTGACACTGGCCGCAAAAGCCTACGCCTTTATGAAAGGCAGGGGTTATGTCACGCCGCAGGATGTCAAATCAATCGGGCCGGATGTTTTGCGCCATCGCGTGATAGTCAGTTATGAAGCTGAAGCTGAAGAAAAAACGTCGGAAGATATCATTAAGAAGATATTTGATGAAGTAGAAGTCCCGTAAGAGAGAAAGGTTTGTAGTTCGATGATCCCTAAGGATGTGCTTAAAAAGATACGGCGTATCCAAATCACTACTTCGCGTATGGTCAGTGATGTTTTTGCCGGACAATACCAAAGTACTTTTAAAGGTAAAGGTATTGAATTTGATGAGGTCAGGCAGTATCAGCCGGGTGATGAGATCCGTTCTATTGATTGGAATGTGACCGCGCGCATGAACCATCCCTATATCAAGAAGTTTGTCGAAGAGAGGGAATTGACGGTCATGATCCTTTTAGATATGTCAGCGTCAAGTTTTTTTGGGACCGTCAAACAGCTGAAATCCGCTCTGGCCGCGGAAATCTGTTCTCTCTTGGCTTTATCAGCTATTAGGAATAATGATAACGTGGGGTTTATCGCTTTTACCGATAAAGTCGAGAAATTCATTCCCCCCCGTAAAGGCCTGCGCCATGTTTTGCGCGTTGTCAGGGAAGCGCTCTATTTTAAACCCGGCAATACCGGTACTGATATTAATGCTGCTTTAGAATTCCTGAATCGCATCACAACCCGCAAGACGGTTGCGTTTGTGATTTCCGATTTTTATTCGCCTGCGTACAAGAAAATGCTGGCAGTCACGAATAAACGCCACGACTGTATCGCGGTCACGATCACTGATCCCCGGGAGCTGGAATTGCCTGATGTGGGCCTTATCAGGTTGGAAGATGCGGAAACAAGAAATAGTTTTCTCGTTGATTCTTCTGATGCTCTGGTGCGTAAAGAATATGCGGAGTCAGCGCAGAAGCGGCTTCGCCAGCGCGCGATGCTGTTTAGGTCGGTAAACGTAGACTCTATCGATATTCGCACCGATGTTGCCTATGGCGTGAGTTTATATAAATTTTTCAGGGCCAGGGAAAGAAGGATGCGGTGAAAAATCTTATCTTAAGTGCCGGCATCGGTATTCTCATTATCACACTCTTTATCGGTATCATCACTGTTTTTGCTCAGGATCAAAAAACAGATGTCCTTTTGGTAAGGGTTTCGGTATCGCTTGATAAGCGTGTGGTTACCTTGGGTGAGAAAATAAAATATACCGTTACGCTGGCCAGTAGAAAAGATGTGGATGTTGAGTTTCCTGCGGCGGCTCAAACGTTGGGTGATTTTACGGTAAAAGATGCGGTTTTAAAAAGTTCAGTTGTTTTTGGCAAAAAAAGATCTTCCTTCCGGTATATCCTGGAAGCATATACAACCGGCAAGTTAACCATTCCAAAAATGGTTATTAAATATAAAGGAAAAGCGGATAAAGATTGGCGGGAAGTTACCTCTGATGAACAGATAGTAGAAGTTAAGAGCTTGTTAGCAAAAGCGAAGGATATGACGGATATCCGCGATATTAAAGGCCTGGTAATGGTGTCAGCAGCCAAGATGTGGTTTGTTTTGACCGGCGGCATTCTTTTAGTCGTTTGTTTGCTCTTTTTACTAAAGTTTTTGAAAAAAAATAAAACAGCGCCTCTACTGCCTGTGCGAGCCGCTCATGAGATAGCCTTTGAACAGCTCCAAGAGCTTCAACGTAAAGACCTTATCAGCCAGGGAAAAATCAAAGAATATTTTATTGAAGTTTCCGGGATCGTTCGCCATTACCTTGAAAACAGGTTTAACCTCAAGGCCCCGGAAATGACAACTGAAGAATTTTTAATCCATCTGCGTGACGGCACGCATCTGAGAACAGAGCATAAAACGCTCTTAAAGGATTTTCTGGTTGCTTGCGATTTAGTTAAATTTGCCAAATACGCGCCGAATCCTCAGGAAATAGATAAGACTTTTCAATTCGCGCGTAATTTTGTCGAACAAACAAAGGAACAGGCGTAAATAAAATGAGTTTTAGGTACCCGTTTATAATATTGGTAATGCCAATTGTTGTTATATTCATGCTTTATGCGTGGAAAAAAGCATCTGCCGCGGGTTTACGTTTTTCTTCTCAAAGCCTGGTGAGTAGTTTGCAGAATTCTTGGAAAGTCAGGTTAAGCGGCAAAATGATCTTTTTGCGATTAGCTGCGGTTATTTTGATGATCGCGGCTCTGGCGCGTCCGCAGTCTCCGGTTTCTGACGCTAAGATCCAGGCTGAAGGCATTGATATTGTCCTGGCGATCGATTGTTCTACCAGTATGCTGGCTGAAGATTTTAAGATCAATAACCGCAGGCTAAACAGGCTGGAAGTGGTCAAAGAAGTAGTGGAAGGCTTTATTAAGGGAAGGAACAATGATCGTATCGGGATTGTCGCGTTTGCCGCGCGGGCATATACGGTTTGTCCCTTAACGCTTGATTATGCTTGGCTTTTTGAAAATTTAAAGCGGATAAAAACCGGTTTAATCGAAGACGGAACTGCTGTTGGTTCCGGGGTCGCTGCTTCTTTGAACCGTTTGAGGAGTTCCTCAGCAAAAAGCAAAGTAGTCATCCTTTTGACCGACGGCCGCAACAACACCGGTTCTATTGCCCCGCTTACCGCCGCAGAAGCAGCCAAAGCCTTTAAAACGAAAGTGTATACCATCGGCGCCGGTACCATTGGCCTGGCGCCGTATCCGGTTAAGGATTTCTTCGGGAATAACAGCTATCAGATGATACGTATTGATATTGATGAAGATACTTTGAAAAAAATAGCTTTGGTGACTGACGGTAAATATTTTCGCGCTACCGATACACAGAGTTTGCGCCAGATTTATAATGAGATCGACCGTTTAGAAAAGACACCCATTGAAGAAAAGGGATATATTGAATATAACGAATTGTTCGCGGTTTTCTTGATCCCTGCATTAGCGTTGGTATTGCTGGAGATATTTTTAGCGAACACAGTATTACGAAAGGTCCCTTAATATGAGATTCGCAGCTCCTTATGGATTATATTGTTTTTTAATCGTTGGAGCGTTAATGGTATTCTGCTGGTGGAGTTCAAAGAAACGTAAACATCTCTTGGAACGCTTTGCCGAAGAAGGGCTTTTGACTGAATTATTGAAGGAAGTGCATTTGAAAAGAAAAGGTTTCAAGATGGTTGTGCTTATCGTAGGGGTATCTTTGATCCTGTTTTCTTTATTAAGGCCGCAATGGGGGTTTCATTGGCAGGAAGTTAAAAGAAAAGGGGTCGATATCGTGATAGCGCTTGATACTTCAAAAAGTATGCTTACCCAGGACGTAAAACCAAGCAGGCTCGGACGCTCGAAATTGGCGATAGGCGATTTCATCAGGAATTTAAAAAGCGACAGGGTGGGGTTGGTAGCATTTGCGGGAAGCGCCTTTTTGGAGTGCCCGCTTACTATAGATTATGGAGGGTTCCTTTTGGCTTTGGATAGCATTGATACCCAAACTATTCCTAAAGGCGGAACGTCACTGACGACTGCCGTACAGGAAGCGATCCGTTGTTATAAAGGCGGCTCTGGAAAAGATAAGGTATTAATTATCATAACCGATGGCGAAGAGTTAGAAAGTGAATCAGCAGTTTCCAAAGCCGCAGAAGTTGCAAAAAAAGAAGGCATTGTGATCTTTTGTGTCGGGATAGGTTCGAGTGACGGTGAGCTTATTCCGCTTGCCGCTGACGGAAAGACTGAATTCTTGAAGGACCGCTTGGGTAATGTGGTCAAGTCACGGTTAAATGAAACGCTCCTGCAAAAAATAGCGCTTGCCACCAATGGAAGCTATGTGCGCGCGGCAGCAACTGAATTCGGGCTCGATGCTTTGTACCGCCAGAAAATATCGAAATTGGAAAAGGTTGAGTTTCAGGATAAATTAACCAAGCGCTATGAAGAGCGATTTCAGATACCCTTAACCATAGCGCTTGTGCTTTTTTTACTGGAACCCTTGATAGTTGAGAAAAAATAGGGATAATAGTATGAAGCCGCAAAGATTAAAAGTATTGTTAATGATCTTAATGAGTTGTTTGGTTATACAGAGTGCGTGTGCAGCAGAGAATGACCGGACTGTCTCAAAAGCCAATGTTCTCTATCAGCAGCATAAATATGATGAGGCAAAACAATTGTATGAAAAGGCATTATCTGAACATCCGGAGTCTGCGGCTATAAGTTATAATCTTGGCGCTGCTTTGTTTAAGTCAGGTGATTATACAAGCGCAGTGAAGTCTTTCGAAAAAGGATTGACTGTTGAAAATAAAACGCTCGAATTTCAGTCTCAGTATAATATTGCCAACAGTAAATTTAAGGCGGGGATGCTTAAAAAGAACGATGACGCTACCGCCGCTGTTCAATTTCTTAACGAATCGCTGGAGAATTACAAGAGAGCTATTGATTTAAATCCTCATGATGAAGATGCCAAAATCAATTATGAGTTTGTTGATAAGGTATTAAAAGAAATGAAGAATAAGATGCAGGAAAATAAGCAGGAT
Source organism: Candidatus Omnitrophota bacterium (assembly GCA_041662125.1). Classification (GTDB taxonomy): domain Bacteria; phylum Omnitrophota; class Gorgyraeia; order Gygaellales; family Profunditerraquicolaceae; genus JBAZTA01. The sequence continues at coordinate 46,177 of JBAZTA010000010.1, forward strand.
CAACAAAAAGAAGGAGAGAGTAAAGAAGATAAAGATAAGGATAAAGGGACAGGTGCGGGGAAAGAATCACGCGATAGTAAGAAGGATAAACAGTCCGGGGCGGGCGATCAAGAAGAAAAAAGAGAATCATCGGATTCAGAGGGGCAAGACAAAAAAGATACTCAGGGCTCTGCTTCAGAAAAGCACAATAACCAGGAAAACATTCCAGAAAAGAAAGAACAAGAAAACGATGCGCGCGCTTCAGATGGTAGTGGGGAGCCTGACAGTAAAGAACTGTCTTCAAAAGAAGCGGCAATGCTCTTGGATGGGTACCGGCAGGAAGAGAATACCCAGGGACAGTTACAAGACAAAGACTTGATGTATCAGGAAGAAGTGGTAAAGGATTGGTAATGAAAAACAACTATGTTCGCAAGACAGTAATAATTCTTTTCTGCGGTTTTTTATTGTGCCCGGGAGTTTCTTTTGCCAAAGATATTGCGTTTGAGGCTCATCTTGACCGCGAAAAAGTTTCTCTTGGACAAGGCTTGCAATTTGAGCTTACGTTTGACAATACGCAAGATATGCCGCCGCTCGCTTTACCTGAAATTGAGGGATTGCAGGTCCGGTATCTGGGACCCTCAACCAGGATGTCTATCGTCAATGGTAAAGTGTCAAGTTCGATCACCCATATTTATTCGCTCCTGCCGCTAAAAGCAGGTAATTATAAGGTAGGGCCGTTTACGTTTGAGCATAATGGTGATACGTATCATGCAGGTGAAATAAATTTTGAAGTGATCAAAGGCGCGGTGAGCAGCGGTTCTGCGTCACGTGAGTCAGCGCAAGTATCCCCTGAGGATATATCTGAGCGTGTTTTCTTGGTCACAAACGTGAAAAACAATACAGTGTATTTGAATGAAGCTATTGCGTTTACCATTAAGTTATATGTGAACCGCCTGGCGGTCCGCGATATTCAATACCCCGAGTTTAGCCATGATGGATTTTCTGTCAGCCCGTTTGAAAAACCAAAGCAGTATACAGAAGTTGTCGGAGGAATCAATTATGATGTGATCGAATTTTCTGTTCCACTATTCGCGATGAGGCAGGGCGAACTCAGGCTGGGGCCGGTATCGCTTAAAGCTAATTTGCTGGTTAGAAAAGAGCAGCGTCAGCGGCTTCCGAGCGGATTTGATGAGTTCTTTGGCTCTAATATGTTGGATGATTTCTTCGGGTCGTATCAGAATTACCCTCTTGATTTGAAATCAGCCGATATTCCTATTATTGTCCGCGCGCTTCCAGAGGAGCATAAACCGCAAAACTTTACCGGCGCCGTCGGTAATTTCAGTATGGATGCCAGTGTCGGCCCGCAAGAAGTAAAAGTCGGCGATCCGGTTACGGTAAAGATCACTGTTTCCGGAGAAGGCAATCTTAATACCGTGACTATGCCCCATCTGGGGGCGTCCAAAGGCTTTAAGACCTATGAACCGCAGGTTAAGCAGGAGGGGGCGAATAAGGTTTTTGAGCAGGTTATGATCCCTCTCGAAGAGGCGATACAAGAGATCCCTGCAATAGATCTTAGCTTCTTTGACCCGGCTGCAGGGAAATACATGACGATTACCAGGGGGCCGTTTCCGATAAAGGTGGAAAAGCCTGATAAAGACGAGAAGATAGCTATTATCAGTAATCAGCAGCAGAATAAACTCGTTCTTGGTGATGAGCCTCTGGGCCGTGATATAGTTTATATTAAGGTCTCTCCCGGAAGATTCTTCACAAAAGGACGCTTTTTGTTCCATAACTATTTCTTTTTATGGATGCATCTGCTGCCTCCTCTTTTTTTTCTGGCTATTTTTCTCTTTGATAAACGCCGGCGTAAGCTTCAAAACAATCCCCAATATGCCCGGTGGCTCTATGCGCCGAAGAAAGCGCGGGAATATCTGCTTAAAGCGCGCCAGTATTGCTCTAGTAACGATAGCAAAATGTTTTATGATACTGTGTTTCAAACGCTGCAGGAGTATTTAGGAGATAAATTTCATCTGCCGTCACAGGGTATTACCATAAGTGTTATTGATGAGGTCCTTAAGTCAAGAGGTATGGATGAATCTGTGTTGCTTATGATACAGGGGCTTTTCAGGGAATGCGATGCTGCGCGGTACGCGCCGCTGGCATTGGGTAAAGACGCGATGCTTCATACGCTCAAGCAGTTAGAAGAAGTGATCATGTATCTTCAGAAAAATAAATTTTAAGTTTACGCGCGAGTGTTGATTCAAACGGTTACCGTTGCAGGGAGGAAAGCGTGATGAGTTTTAAAAGAATGGCTGTCGGAATATTGTTGTTTGTTTTCTTATACGGAGTAAATACTGCTTTTTTGTTTGCGCAAAACTCACCGCAGGAGGCGCCGGGCCAGCTTTTTGAGAAGGCCAATGATTTATATAGAACAGCTAAATATGATGAAGCATCCGATGCATATGAGCAAATCGCACGCCTCGGATTTGTAAACGGCAACCTTTATTATAATCTGGGGAACAGTTATTTCAAAAAAGGAGAGATCGGGAAAGCAATCCTTAATTATGAGCGCGCCAGGCAATTTATGCCGTATGATAGTGATTTAAAAGCAAATCTTGCCCATGCCGGATCCTTGGTCAACACAAATGCGCTTCAGCATTCAGCGAACAGGGTCTTACGGTGGTTTGATTCGTTAACGCAAGGTTTTAGTATAAACGGAGTTACTGTTTTTTTATCGCTTTTGTTCGTTTGTTTTTTTGTCCTGTTGATCTGTCAGATCTTTATACCGGTTGTTAGAAAATATACTATGGTGATGGCCTCTTGTATTGTGATATTCTTACTGGCAGGGGCATTCTCTCTTTATAGAAAGATCGATTATTTGAATAAGGGAGCTGTCGTTATAGTTAAGGAAACACAGGTGCGATTTGAGCCTTCAGAAAATGCAACTGCCTATTTTACATTGCCGCAAGGTAGTCGTGTGGAAGTTATTGATGTGTCTGTTCATTGGTATAAGATAAAGCGCCCTGATTATAAAGTGGGGTGGGTGGATAAAACTGCAATTGAGTTGATACGGCAGTAGGAGCGCGGTTGTCGGTAATAATTCAAGACCCGGTCTTGAAGGGTAGTCTTTTATACTGGATAAGACCGGGTCTTGAAGCTTAAAGTAATTACTCTCCCTCGTTTAAACGCTCGAAAATCTTAGAAAATTTCTAACTAACTACTCCACCTCGCAGCTTGTTCGAAATTTTCTTTGAAAATTTCTTCACGCTCGGTGGAGTTTCACTAAATAAAAGAAGTAGGTGTTCAAAAGTCAATAAAAAGGAGAAAGAGGACGTTTACGGGAACTAATATTACAGGTAAGATAACATTGACAAGTTGAGATCCAAGAAACGGTTAGGCGTGATTTCAAAAAGGAGTGATGTAATGAGAAAGATTTTTTTAATTGTAGTTGGTGTTATCTTTTTACTCCTCACTACTTTCGTCTTAGCGAGAAACCATATTTTAAAAAAAGCCTTGCCGATCGGAGTAAAGAGTATTATTGGCCTGGATATGCGAGTTAAAAATATAGATATAGGCTTATTTAAACCCATTATTGATGTCGAAGACCTGGAAATATTAAATCCTCAGGAATTCAGCGACCAGATTATGGTAATTTTTCCGGAAATATATGCTGATTATGATCTCGGGGCGTTATTAAAAGGTAAAGTGCATTTAAGGGAATTGCGCCTTAATGTGAGGGAATTTCAGGTTGTTACAAATAAGTCAGGCCGCTTGAACCTTGATTCGTTAAAGGTGGTCCAGCAAAAGATTCAAAAATTAACCCCTCAGGGAAACGCCCCTCCTCCGGAAATAAAAATAGACCTTTTACATCTAAAAATCGGCAAGGTTTTATACAAGGATTATAAGGGAGGGACTCCGGCTAAAGTAAGTTATTTTAATGTAAATTTAGATGAACGTTTTGAAAATATCACTGATCCTTCAAGTATAGTAAGTTTAATATTAGTGAAAGCACTTGCTAAAACCAATATTGCGGGGCTTGCCCGTTTTAATATCGGGATATTACAAAATGAATTGAATAAAACAGTAGGAACTGTTTCTGAAACTGCTCAAGGGGCAGTCCAGAAGGTTAAGGGTTTAGGGACAACCGCTCAGGAAACAGTTGAAAAGACCGGCCAGGATTTGAAAAAGCTTTTTCAAACAAAATAGAATCAAAGTAAAAAGGGGGTAGGACATGAAGAAAATCATACTACTTTCCATTATCGTGATTGTTTTGGTGGCAGCGATCGGGTGCCAGCAGGCATCGTCTATGACAGGGGCTGCTGCAACCAGTAGTGCTGCTATTGAAACCTCTAAAAGTATGCCTTCCTCGCAACAGAAAATAGATTATTTGATCACTCAGGCAAGATCTTTTTATGAGTCAAAGAAATTCCAAGACGCGGTTAATACTGCGCAGTATGTTTTAAGCGCGCTTGATAAGAATTCAGCAGACGCAAAAAGCCTCCTGGAAAAAGCAAAACAGCAATTGCAGGCGGCAGTCCAATCTCGAGTGACTGATGTTAAAAAAGGGTTGGGGGGAATTGTTAAATAGCCATGTTTTAAAAAAAAAGGTGATGCTGCCATGGGTATCGTGCGTAAAATAAAAAAAATAGTTGAAAAGGCTACAGCGCGCAGGAAAAAAGAAAAGAGTGCTGTGGGAAGAGATGTTTTTTCTAAAAAGACTAAAAAAAAGCAGTCTAAACCCGGTAAGAAATTATTAGTAAATGAAAAGATCCAAGAAGAGGCATTGAATATTTTTGAAACAACAGTCGAGAAGGCGAAGTTTTCGCATCCGCAAGTTGCTAAAATGATGCGCTCTACACCTGTGGAGCTGCCGGCAGGGTATGGGAGGGATAAGATCGTATTGCA
>JBAZTA010000011.1:0-13515 GCA_041662125.1 Candidatus Omnitrophota bacterium
GTTAAGAAAGCGAGGGGCTGATGTCGCGGATCAGATAAAAAATGCCCTTGATCAGTTGGCCCAAAATATGGATCAAGATCCCTACAAGCTTCTGTTTCCCAACCAGGATCCCAAAACATAACAATCAGGATGATCTTAAAGGTTATTACCCCTGCTTCTATGAATGTATTGTACTAATGCGCCTGTCACTCGCTCGCTCAACCGCGCGAGACTGAATGGTTACTACTGTTGGAATTTAGTACTTGACAAAGTGGATTATCGCAGCTATATTCAGATTATGAATCAGGATTCAGTAACTGAGTGCAGAAACGACCCCAAAAGAACATCCGACGTGGCGTCAAGACGAGAGAGCAGGACCGAGGCTAAACGACGTGAGATACTAGACGCGGCGGCACGGGTCTTTGCCCGCGACGGATTCCATCCAACCACAATGGCACAGGTGGCCGCCGAAGCCGAAGTGGCGGTCGGTACTCTTTACTTGTACTTCAAGGACAAAAAGGAACTTCAGTTGGCGGTGCTTGAGTCCAGAGCGGAGTGGGCGCTGGCCGCTGCCGGCGAACAGGAATGCCGGCCGAGTTCACCCGATGTTGGGAGGTTGGCCATGCCTGACGCCCTCGTCGAGATGGAACTCGAGACGTTGTTTCTCCCCACACCCCGGAGTCGGCGGGACCGGGAGTCTGGGGCTAAACGACGTGAGATCCTAGACGCGGCGGCACGAGTCTTCGCCCGCGACGGATTCCATCCAACCACAATGGCGCAGGTGGCCGCCGAAGCCGAAGTGGCGGTCGGTACGCTTTACTTGTACTTCAAGACAAAGGAAAACCTGTACTTCAGCCTCGTGGAGGAAAAAGTCGCTGAGTTGCTCTTTCACCTTCGTGCAGCGTCTCTGCGCTGCCCTACTGCGCGCGAAAAGCTTCGCAGCGTCGTAGTCGCTGAGTTGCAATTCTTCGCCCGCAACCGAGAGTTTTTCCGGATCCACTTCTTCACCCGGAGCGGACTGGCGTCGTTGTCCAAGGATGAATCCGGAGCACGCGTCGACCGTCAGCATTCCGCATACCTCGAGATTATCAGCGCCATCATCAAGCAGGGAATCGACGATGGAGATCTTCGTGCCGCGCCGTGCGCGGACCTCGCCCAGGCCTTTGTCGGCATGCTCCATTCCGTGGTCGGCAAGTGGGTCGTTGGCGATGACCAAGAGTCGCTGACGGCCAAGGCCGACTGGCTACTTGATTTTTTCTTCAGGGCAGCGGCTGCCGATGGAGGGTTGAAAGAATGATTTCACCTCGCTCCGATGGTGTGACTGAAGCACAACTCTGGTACATCTATGGTGTAGTAGGCGACCTGGGTTCCTGCGAGTTCACCGCTCGCGGTCTGAGGGACGAGCGGGTCAGCATCGTCCGACACGCCGATCTCGCTGCACTCGTCAGCCCTGCCCCTCCTGATGGCTGTCCCGTCACTCTGCCGAACGTGGTCGCCCACCAGTTAGTTCTCCAGGAGGCCATGCTGAGTCGTACCGTTCTCCCCCTACGCTTCGGTGTGGTCGCTCCGAACCTCAATGCCGTTCGGGAGCAGCTCCTCCGTGCCCAGTCCACTAGGTTGCGGGAGTTGCTAGCCCACGTTGCCGGGAAAGTTGAGTTCGTCCTGAAGGTCTCCTGGCACGATCAGCTCGTCTTGCAAGAGATCGTTGCGGAGAACCGAGAGATCAGGACGCTACGGGACTCGATCCTCGGTCAGCCGGAACAGCAGACGAGGTCCAAGCGCATCCTTCTGGGCCAGATGGTGGATGCGGACCTGCGAGCGAAAAGGAAGAGAGTCGCCGGCCGGATCCTGGCCGCTCTGAGCCCTTTGGCGCATGCCATGGAGAACGGAAAGACCGAGACGGAGATGATGATACTCAATGTCAGCTTTCTGATCAGCGCCGAGGCCCAAACCGAGATTGACAAAGCGGTCGCGGATTTGCAGCAGGAGTTCGGACAGCGTCTGATGTTCAATTACCTGGGGCCGCTGCCGCCGTACAGCTTTGTCAACATCAGCCTGGAGGTGGATCGATGATAACATCCCAACCGACATTGCAACCGACACGCGAGGGAGGGGCGAGAGGCTCCCTCGCAGATGTGATTGAAGTCATCCTGGACAAGGGGCTCGTGATCAACGCCGACATTACGGTCTCGGTGGCCGGGGTGGAACTCCTAGGCATCAAGATACGGGCTGCGCTGGCCTCGTTCGCCACAGCAGCCAGGTATGGGCTGGAATTCCCCTCCGGAACCAACATAGAGACCTCCGCCTGGCAGCAGGTCCAGGTACTCAAGGAGGCCTGCCCACAATGCAGCAAGCAGGTTCCTGCACATGAACTACTCGAAGAGAGCTGTCCATGGTGTGGTTGGCAGAGCGCTCGCGCTAAGGCCCATCAAGCTAAGTCGTCACACTTGCCTACTCCGGTCCCGTTGGCCGTACCCGAAACTTAGGAGGAATGTGTTCCATGGATTCGAACATGTCAGGTGAAAGAACCAGCCTCGAGCCCGTGCGCGCGATGGAATCGACCGTCAACGACCTATTGGACAGGCTGCTCAGCAAGGGCATCATCCTGGACCTGGACCTTGTGATCGGTATCGCCGGCATCCCACTCATCGGCGTGAGCCTGCGGGCCGCCATCGCAGCGATTGAGACCATGATCGAATACGGGCTCTTGAAAACCTGGGACAAGAAGACGCGGGAGTACGCCGAACGGGAACTGCAACGCCAGAACCTGGCGTTTGAACCAGGGGAGGTTCTGTTGCTGGAGATGTTCGGTTCCCATTGGTATAGGAAGGGGATTTATCGAGCCTGGCGCCCGGGCCGCCTCTTCCTCACCGACCGACGCCTAATCTTGTACCGAAGGATGCCCCCCGAGATCCTCTTCGAATCGTCGCTCATGCACATCCGCGGATTAGCGGTGGCAGAGTCGGTTCACTTCGATGGTCGGCGCGCTTCACTGCTGCATCTCGGCTTCGACTCCAGTGAAGAGGCATCCCTCTACGCGGAGGATATTGCACGCCTTGAAGCGGCGCTGAGAGAGCGACTCGAAGTATTGGGGGTACCCATCGTCGAGACGATGGAACTCTGTCATCAGGATTGCGAAGTGGCTAGAATCGCCCCCGACGCCAGTGTGCTTGCCGAGGGCACGATGTGGAGCCAGATGACGGACGTAACAGCAAACTGCGCCGAATGGCAGGCCGGTCACATGTACCTGACCGATAAGGGGCTCCTGTGGTGGTCCGAAAGCCGGCGCCGAGTGGCGATGCGTATCGCGGTAAGTGACATCGTCAGCGTGGGTATCAATGGACGGGACCTTAGCTGGCCGCTGGGAGCGAAGTCTGTCCTCGGCGTCCGCTACGAGCTAGGTAGCCACCAGGAGACGGCCCTGTTTACTGGAAAGAACCTCGATGAATGGCGCCGGGCCATCCGCCGAATAGTGGTGGACCGAGAAGGAGGCCTGTTGTGATCGACCTCGACGAGGGGAACCTCAAGCAGGGGCTCCTGGGGCTCGTGATTGCTCTGGTAGAGGTCATCAAGGATGCCTTGGCGACCCAGGCATTCAAGCGCGTGGAGGGCGGAAGTCTGAGTGAGGCGGAGATAGAGCGATTGGGCGAGGCCCTGACAGACCTTGACATTGCCATGGCTCAGATCAAGGAAGAGCACGGGGTGGCCGAGACGGTGAAGAACGTCAGATATGGTCTTGACGAACTCGTGCACAATGCGGTCGACCGCATTGTTAACCCGGAGCGATGGTGCGAGGAACTGGAATCCAGGAAGGATTGATCGATGGTAAAAATCAACCTGGCTGTAGTTGGCGATGACGAGGGACATGTGCTTCTGCGGAGCCAGGGCTGCTTCCTTTCACGCTGGGCGCACCCGTGGCTTATCGGAAATCTCTTCCTCTCGGCCCGCTGCTTCGCCTTCACGCAGCATGGCGGGCTCCATTTCAAACTGCCGCTGGCTAGAATCACCGGTTTGGCGGTGAAGCGGCGCAAGTTCCTTCTCGTGCACAAGGAGATCATCCAGATGACATACGCCCTCACCGACAGGGAGAGAGAAAAACAGGCATGGTTCATTGCGCCGGAACTGGATCAATGGTTTGCGAAACTCGATGGTCTCACCGACGCAGGGCAGGAACTGTGCGGGCCTTCCGGTCGCCACATCTTTCGCCCCTCGCCCCCCTCCCTCCGACGAACACCCAAGGGGATCTGGGAGGCGGAACCGGTGCGTGTCCGGGAGGATCAGTTGCGAGATCTGGCGGCTACAGTAGGTTCGCTTGGCGCTCGCGTCCTGCGCTACCTTTGGAAGGAGCGCCATGCCAACATAGAGGAATTAGCCGCGCTGGTCAACGCCCCAACGCACATGGATGTGCTCACGTTGCTGCGAGAGGGGATCAACGCTCCGGCGTCCCGATTACTTGGCGGTCCTGTGCTCGTCTTCAAGGAACGGGCGTTCGACGCGGATACCGGGCGCAACATCTGCTTTCAGTGGTGGATGGAGCGGGAGGATGTGGGTGAGCCGTGTTCTGTCCTGCCACTGGTAGAGATCCACGATGAGGTTGACGCTCTGCTGGTGGTGGTAACTATACCGCGGGCTGGTGTGAAGCCGCCGAGAGCGAAGGTTCGTGACAGCGGCAGGCGATTGGTACTCACGGTAGAAGAGATCGATGACTCCTGGGAGATGACCTTGCCTCTGCCGTGCAGGGTCTTGGCCATTCCGACCGAGGCGGCGTTCACGAACGGGGTACTGAGCCTGTGGCTCGCCAAGAAAACCAAGGAGTAAAACCATGATCGAATCCGAGAGCCAAACGGCAGCGGAAGTGGCGCTGGCGCTCTACGTTTACTGCGTTCTATCGGGTGAATTGCACGACTGGCAGTTTCTAGGACTGGATGAACAACCGGTTCGCGCCATTTGCGCCGCTGGCCTGACTGCCCTGGTCCACGATTGCCCTCCTGAGCCATATCATGGCGACGAAAAGGTCAAATCGTGGGTCCTCGCCCACAGTGAAGTGGTGGATGCCGCATGGGATCGTTCCGGTACGGTCCTACCACTAGCATTTAACACGATCGTGCGCCCAGGCGATGGACTGGGAGCGGATGAGCGCGTGGTACGGTGGCTCACGTTGGAGGGACAGCATTTCCGGAGGGCGCTGGACCGTCTGCAGGGGAAAGTCGAGCTGGGCGTGCAGGTGATATGGGATCAGCGCGTCGTCAGCGAGTCGATCGCCGGAGGTAACGACGAGATCAATCAGCTTCGGTCAAAGATTGCCAGTAGCCCCAAGGGCCTTGCTTACTTCTATCAACAAAAGATAGAACGTGCCTTGCGGCTGGCAATAGAAGCCAAGGCGGAAGAAGACTACCGCTCCTGTTTCCGCCAAGTGACTGCTATCTGCCCAGAGGTAATCTCGAACGACCTCAAGCGGATTGAGCATCGCCTCATGATCGTGAACCTGTCTGTGCTGGCACCTCGGAATCAGGTTTCCGAACTCGGAGCCGTGCTTGCGGGGCTACAGGCTGAGGGAGTTGAAGTACGCTTCACTGGCCCTTGGCCACCATACAGCTTTGTGGGGACGGTTGCGTCCGCCGCTCCCGTCCAACCGCAGGCGGACCGGGAAGGGGTGTAGAGATCGAAGGCCGTCGTGCTGATTCACCACACCGGTACCATCTTATAGCGGCGAAATGGGCCCCGAGTCTTCTTGGCGTAGCGTTCGTTTTTACAAATTCATCATACCAGAGGGAGTTTTTGTGCTTTCAGAAAATCTGGATCTTTGTCGATAGAGGAATTTACCTCGCTTCGTCCTGAAAAGGAGGCAGAAAATGAGACCAACATGCTTGTTTTCGATGGAAGCCAACCAGCTTCTGGCTAAATTGTCCGCTCTTGAACTCCATGGCAACCTGGTGAAGAAGAAAGAGAGAGTCACCGAGACCAGAAAGGGGAAATTGCAAGAGAAGCTACTTATCGTCAGGTTCAAAGATAGAGAGTTTGAAAAGACCGTCTCGAACGAGGAATTCGATAGAATCGCAATCGGAGATCTGGTCCGGTTTAGCCTTCCGGTACCTGAATGTAGTCTGTGTCCATGTTTTTCAATAATTTCGGGTACAATCGGAGTCCTCATGGGGATTGGAGCAACTTGGGCAGTGTACACCTCTGTGGACAGTCATATATTGAGCGGCGTGTTGATTGCTTTCATGGGATGCGTCTCCATTGGCGTTTACGCCGTGATATGCACATACCAGCGAAACAACTTCTTGAAGGATCTCAATAAGGAATTGCGCTTCTTTGAAACGGATATTCCTGCGCCTTGAGAGGCTACTCGACAGACTATCCCACAAAAGGAGCCCCGGAAGGCGGGGCCAAGGGGTTCGTCAATAAGCCACACTTCATACGGCAAGCTCTGGATGCCGTTCGCTCAGCGCTGTATGAGGTGTCAGCCTGATGTTATAAGTCACAATGGAACGCTTTATGCCGCTAGGGATGTGGACCAGAATGTCTTAAAGAAGCCCCGATTGGGAGAGTACTCCTGGGACGTGTTGGGAGTCTCGTTCCGGCGAGATATCGTAAGACTGTCTGCTCCGTCGTTCAGGGACTTGGACGCTGCTTCCCGCTCGCTCTCTCTTTGTCGGACAAAGCTGAGTTGGTTCCGTAAAGGGCCGTCGTGATGAAATTATCAATTATAGTTTCAATTACAGAGAGATTGCAGCGAGGTCCGGATTTTTTCGTTGCACAGCAAAGAATGGAGGTGTATAGTCTCAAATATAATTCCATAAGGTTCATATATGAGACCAATATCCGGAAAGAAAACTTCTGTTCCCGCCCTTGAACGAGGAATTGATATCTTGGAACTGCTGGCGTCTTCTGGAAAGGCTTTGTCTTTTTCAAAGATCCTTACCGCTCTGAGTATTCCTCGAGCTTCGCTCGTCCGGATTCTTGACACTCTCGTTGAGCGTAAAATTATTGATAAAATGGAAGTTGACGGCCATTACCGGCTGGGAATGAAACTTCTGTATCTCGGTCACAGGCTGAAGGACAAGATCAACCTGAGAACAGTGGCGTGGCCTCTGATGCAGCGGCTTGCCGAACAGATCAGGGAGACAGTGGAACTCTCTGTCTTGGACCAGGGGCAGTTGCTCCTTATAGAACAGATTGAAGGGCCTGGAGATGTGAGGGTTTATTCTAGAATTGGAGGCGCTTACCCGTACTTTCATGCGGTTTCAGTTGGTAAACTTTACCTTGCTCACATGGATCCCGCCAAGCGTAAAAGAGTCGTGGACCAACTCGGACTCCCGGCGGTTACACCGTGGACGATTACCGATCGAGAAGTACTTGAACGGGAACTTGTTGAGATTATAAGAGTAGGGTACGCGACGGAGAACCAGGAGTTGAGAAAAGGGGTCAGACGAGTAGCTGCTCCGATATATGACCATGACGGTCATGTGGCCGGTGGTTTAAGCATCGCAGCGCCGGTATTCAGAGTCGAAGAGGAGGACTTGCCTAGACATGGTGAAATTGTCAGGGAAGTCGCAAGGGAAATCTCTAAACGCCTGGGTAGAACAACTTAAGGCCTACGCCGTTTGATCGGTTACAGGAGGGAGCCGTGAACGTTATCGAACAAGCTGTTCGGCAAGGTAGGACCGCCTTGTCCGAATATGAATCCAAGAAAGTCCTTGGGGAATACGGAATACCGGTCACTAAAGAAATCTTGATCACTTACAAGAGAGACCTCATAAAAGCCTGCCGAGAAATTGGTTATCCCCTCGTGCTCAAGGCTTGCTCGCCCGACATTACCCATAAAACTGAACTAGGAATGGTCAAAATTGATATCCGAACAGATGAAGAATCTCTGGCTGCGTTTGAAGAGATTTCTCAGAGTATGAATGGTGTCCAACAGGGAGTTTTGGCGCAGGAGATGGTGAAGGGCAAGCGCGAGTTGGTAGTGGGAATGACCAGAGATCCGCAGTTCGGTCCATGTGTGATGTTTGGTTTGGGTGGCATATTTACGGAGATTTTGGGCGATGTGACGTTCCGGATCGCCCCTCTCACTCGAGCGGACGCCAGACAAATGACGCGTGATATTCGTGGTTCGAAAATACTGAATTCCGTGCGGGGCATGGAGGAGGCGGATGTGGACGCGCTTTCAGACATACTAATAAACGTTGGGCGAATTGGCCTTGAGAACGGAACTGTCAAGGAGGTGGACATCAATCCTCTTATCATAGTTGGCAGTCGCCCCGTGGCGGTCGACAGTCTCATCATCCTCGATAAAGCAATCTAAAACATTATGTAGACCCAATCTCTTGTCCCCTCGGCACGAAAGAGCGGAATGTCATCCTGGAGAGCAAACAATGACAAATGCAGATCATTTTCTGAACGGGTTCTTTATGCCACAATCAGTGGCTGTGGTCGGCGCCACAAATAATCCACTCAAGATTAACTACAGACTCGTTCAAAACCTGGTTGAGTTGGGGTTTCAAGGCAGGATTTTCCCTATAAATCCTGGATCAAATGAAATATTCGGAATGAAAGCCTTTCGGCAATTACAGGACGTGCCAGATAAAATTGATCTGGTTGTTACCGCCGTGCCAGCCTCTAAGACAATGGATGTGGTGAGAGAATGCCAGGCCCTCAAAATAAGACGCCTGGTTATCGTCACCGGAGGTTTTTCCGAGGGTGGAGAAGAGGGACAAAAGCTCCACGAGCGGATTGCGTCGTTCGTTAAAACTGCGGAAATCCGAACCCTTGGTCCCAACACCCTGAGCCCGGTTAATACCGCAAACAATTTAGCCATTAGCTACAATCATATAAAGACCATGAAGCGTGGAACCGTATCTTTAGCTTTTCAATCGGGCTTTTATGAACCACGGATAAACTGGATCTTTTCCAATATTGGGATCAATAAGATACTGGATATGGGAAATAAAATGGACATCAATGAGGTGGACGCCCTGGAGTATTTTGCCTTAGACCCTGACACTAAAGTCATCGGGATGCACATGGAAAGCGTAAGGGGAAACGGTCGGGACTTCTATCACCTGCTAAGAAAAGCCTCTCAGGAAAAACCCACTATTATTTTGAAATCCGGAAGGACCCCGGCCGGCTCCAAAGCAGCGGCTTCCCATACCGGCTCTCTAGCAAGAGAGAATGACTTGATTTTTGACGGTATGATCAAACAGACAGCCGCGGTTCGAGCTCATAATTGGCAAGAGTTCTTCGACTTCGCCAAAGCGTTTTCATGTCTGACCCCGCCTAGAGGCACCGGCTTGGCTATCATCACCATGTCAGGTGGTGAGGGGGTCATGGCGACGGACGCTTGCGAATTGAATGGCCTGCGATTGGCCCAACTTTCTCCTGAAACGTACCAGCGTTTGAAACAGATTTTGCCACCCTGGGATATTCCGGTCAATCCATTCGACGGAGGGGTTTGCATGGAATTTCATATGTCCAAACCATTTTCCTTGATGGACACACTGGTTGCTGTTCCTCAAGATGAAGATGTAAGTTGTGTTATTATGCAAATGCCGCCAAACCTGTTCGGTTCCGGCGTTCCCCCCGAGACGGCAAACACCTTCTTAAAGGCCATGACCCAAGGTATTGTGAATATGAAAAAGATGGGGAAACCCTTTGCTCTGTGGCGCTCCTCAATGGATTCTCAAGAGCGGGAGTGGATCGCTGAGATTGAATCAAGAGGTTTGCCGGTTTTTGATTCGGCGGAGAGGGCAGTAACAGCATTAGCAGCTATGAACAGGTATGCGATGAGTCGAGAGGCTCTAGCCGAGACAGTGTAGAGAAACGGAAGCGTGTTATGGAACAGGGTTGCGTCTTTACCGGTAACCACGGTGACTTTCATTATATTGATTGGGGCGGAACAGGACCACTAGCTCATTTCTCTCACGCTACTGGCTTTTGTGCGGGACTCTACACACCACTTATTGAACCGCTTCGCCCCTATCTCCAAATCTTTGGCCTGGACGATCGAGGTCACGGTAGAACCACTGCGCTTGCCGATCCCCAAAATCTGACGGACTGGCGTGTATTCGCCGCTGATCTGGAGGAATTTCTCGTTTACCTGGGAGGACCGGTGATTGCCATCGGACATTCCCGAGGCGCGGTGAGCAGCATGATGGTTGCGGCCCGACACCCAACGGTCATCCGGTCCTTGGTTCTCATCGAGCCTGTTATTCTCTCCACGTACTGGAACTGGATACTGCGCATAGTCAAGAAAACCGGACTTAAACAATTGATCCCTATTGTGAGGCGCGCGGCAAAGAGAAGAAACATCTGGCCGGATAAAGACTCGATGTTGACAGCGTATCAAAACCGAGGATCTTTCCGAAGTTGGACGCCGGAATTTTTAAAAAGCTATGTTGCTTCTTGCACCGAAGTAGCCGCAAATGGGACCGTGAAATTGTGCTGTGATCCAGAATGGGAATCTAAATGCTTTGCGGTTTGCCCGCACGACGTTTTGGAATATGTCCCTCGGCTTACGTGCCCTACGCTGGTACTTTATGGAGGAAACTCGGACGTATTCTCCGCATCGGTCGCCAAGAGACTGAAGACCATTGCTCCCAGTATAGAGAGGCGCTGTATCGCGGAAGCGAGCCATTTCCTGCCTATGGAGCGACCACGAGAATGCGCGGAGGCTATTCTGGCATTTCTTAAAGATCGCAACATCATATAAATTGTTCTGTGGAAACAAGCCGAATGCAAATAGTTCCCCATTCGTGCCTTCGCGAATTGTATTTCAACGATAAGGAGTAAAGTCATGAGTAAGCTTCTTTTCATTAAAGCCTCACCCAGGAGCGGGCGCTCACATTCTGTTTCCGTGGCAGAGGCGTTTGTGGATCCTTATCGGAATGCTCACCCCAGCGACGAGGTTGTTATCCTGGATCTCTTAAAAACCAGTCTGCCTGCATTCGAAGGACTGGTTGTTGAAGCGAGGTATCTTATTCTACACGGAGAGGAACATACTGAAAAACATCGGCAGGCGTAGAAGGGAGTGGAGGACGTCATCGAGTTCTTCAAGTCGGCGGACAAGTACGTGTTGGCTATTCCGATGTGGAACTTCACCATTCCCTACCGGTTGAAACAGTATTTGGATATCCTGATTCGGCCGACTTATACATTCACCTACACACCGGAAGATGCCTACAGGGGACTTGTTATAGGGAAACCGATCCTGGTGGTGTATGCCAGAGGAGGAGAATGTCCGATTGGAACAGAATTGGAAGCCTTAAACTTCCAATCAAGGTATCTGGAGTTTATTCTTAAGTTTATTGGTTTTACCGACATAGAGTCACTCGTCGTGGAACCGACGCTCATGAAAGGACCTGAAGTCGCAAGGATCATGAGAGATGTAGCTGTCAAGATGGCCCAGGAAATGGCGCGAACTTTCTGAAACCAAATTTAAGCGCCCGAAGCCATTCGACGCCGAATGGTCAGGAGGGTTTGTCAGGAATTTTCTATGCGGAAGTGTCGTTTTTGTGATTGAACATAATCTTCACGTCCCAAAAACAGGAATGCGATCTTTATAAATTATGGCGAATTGCGTAAAGGCGTTTCCCCCAATCCTTTAGCGGCATGGTCCATTTTTTTGTGGCGTTTTTCAAGGCGAGATATATTAAAATCAGAAAAGAAGAAAACAAGGGGACCGTTTTACAAGACTTTCCCCGAAACATAATTGAGAGCAACGATTAAGGGATGTAGTATTGGGAAGTTAGGTTTTTTTGCAAGTAAAAATGGGGAAACTTCTTGCAAGAAGAAAGAGGACCTCTCAAGGTAGGGTTTTGCAAGAGACGAAGCAATTCGTCGATCCTATCGAGGAGGTCCAGTTTAATGTTACATCAAATGGGGTTAAAATTGCGAACTTAGATGAGTCGTTTTTCGGGGAAACTTTGTGAGGGAATGGGCAAAATTCAGAGTAGATTTGTGGGAGAAGCGATTTACGGAATAGGGGTATCCACTTTGATCAGGTGACCACAATATCTAGTGGTTTGTCTGGTGTTTCTCTACCTACCAATTTCCAATACGGCTGTGGAGGAGCTTCGCAAACTCCTTGGACGAGTCTATAAAATACTTTTCCGACATGTCCCGATTTGCGCCGGTTATAACGAAAAGTAAATTCGTCTAGGTAGTGTTGGATATGCTTCGGTCGAGCAGCCCCGTGATGAGTTCCCAAGAGCCACCTCTTGACGAGAGATATGACTCGATGGGCGTTTGGAAGCGCGTCCTGGTCAGCTTTATTAATCCGCTTCGCAGCTCTAGGCTAGTGACGAAATCCCTGTTCACCCAAAGGTCCGTATCCAGACCATCCATCGGTCACAATGGTGGATCCCATGACCACATTTTGAATAACGAACGGAACCAGGCTGGCTGACGAGAAGTCATTAACGTGTTTCATACGAATTCTTCCGGTGACTTGACGCAGCTCGCTCTTCACCTCAACAGCAACCACGATTCTGACCTTGGTCAACGACTGTCTTCCGACGACCCCTGATTCTTCGCCCCCTATGAATGCATCATCTATTTCAACGGGTCCTTGAAGAGGGTCTCGACCGCAACGAACCATCCCTCTCTTGAGCTTATGAAGCCAAGCCCACGCCGTCTGATAGCTTCCGAATTCCAGTAGCCTTTGCAGCCCTCTTGCGCTGCCTCCTGTCTTCTGTGTTGAGATCCACCACATGGCATGGAACCATTCTCTAACAGACTTGCGAGTACCGTGCAGAAGTGTTCCAGACGTTGCCGAAATCTGCCGGCCGCAACAGTGGCATTCCATCAAACCGTTGTTGAGCATCCAATACTTACGGCATTGACACTTTGGACATATGAACCCTTCAGGCCACCGGATGTGAATGAGGTACCGCAAACAAGCAGCCTCATCCGGAAAGAACTTCGAGAATTCAGAGATCGTCCGTGGGTAGTCCAACGTAATCATGGCACTCTATACTACATCTTGTGGTCACCTGAGTCAAGTGGATACCCATATTACGGAATTCAAGCCAGGGGTTCGGTGCGTATTAGTGAGATAGCCCGTTCGTTGTCTGAGAAGGCCTCTATCAAAAAAAGGATAGATCGTTTATCCAGGAATTTGGCTCGGCCGGGTCTTGATTCTGAGATCAGCCAGGCTGTACTGGCCGAGGGGGCTACTTTGGTTAAACAGGATACACTTCTTATTGTGGATCCTACAGACATCACGAAAAAATACGCCAGGAAAATGGAATGTCTGGCTAAAGTTAGAGACGGGAGCGCCAAGGAAATAGGGTTGGGGTATTGGATAGACACAGTGGTTGCAGCCGACGTTAATTCCTCGAAGATTGTGCCGTTGGTTCACAGCTTGTATTCTCAAGACGCCTCGGATTTTGTCAGCGAAAATCGGGAACTCATCAATGTGATTGAAAAGGTTTACACCGCCACGGATTCTCGAGGAGTTTTTGTGCTTGATCGTGGAGGAGACCGGGATGCGCTTTACAGACATCTACTCAAAAAAGAGACCCCTTTTCGTTTCAT
>JBAZTA010000012.1:0-5440 GCA_041662125.1 Candidatus Omnitrophota bacterium
AGCGTCAGTCGTCTGCAAAACAATGCCCCCTTCCAACAAATTATGGACATCTCTAACAGACAACTACTCACCGAAAGATGCACAAATGTAATTGTCGTTGACGCTCAAGTGTAATTGTCGCTGAACAATACTGACTTCGCCCAAAGAGAAAAACCGAATCCAGGGAATCAACAAGATCATGGACCGGCGGACTTGTGGCGCTAAGAGACGACAGGAAGCCCTTGTCAAATCAACTGAACTAATAGTCCCTATGGTGAAACGAGCCTTAAATCTCTCGATTCCAGCGAAGTATTTGCTAATGGACTCCTGGTTTGGTTTTCCCGCCTTGGTTCGCTCTGTTATGGAGCATATCAATGTCATCTGCATGGTAAAGAACACCTCGAAGGTGTTTTACGAGCTTGAGGGGCAATCTTTAACGCTGTCAAAGATCTATCGTATGATCAGGAAACGCCGGGGAAAAGCTAAGATCAAGGGTTCGATGATAGTAGGAATCGGAGAGAAACAGAAGGCCAAGTTGGTCTTCGTTTGTAACTGTAATAGTGGCTCCAAATGGTTGGCCCTTTTATGCGCTGATCTTTCGCTTCCTGATAAAGATGTGGCGCGCATCTATGGAAAGAGCTGAGATATAGAAGTCTTTTTCAAGATGGCCAAACACTATCTCAAGCTTGACTCCGAGGTTCAAGTCCGTGATTTTGACTCCATTGTGGCCCATTCATCGATCATGATCCGGTACATCTCCCTGGCGTGGAACAACGATACTCCTCGGATGATAGGACAATAGGAAGCGTGTTCCTGAACACTTCAGAAGAAATCCACGACCTGCCTTTGACTGACGCATTGTCCGACATACTCTCTATGGCATGGAATAAAGTGCGCCAATACTACTCAGAATCGGAACAATTAGCCCTGGAAATCATTGAAGCAACGATGAAAGCGGCCCTAGCCTTCATCAGACCAGGTTTTATCGCCAAGTGCGAAAGTTGAGGACGTAACCTATATTGCCCTGAACATCAACGAACTGGCCTTTTTTGAGCGACTCTTCGACCGTTTTGTAAAACGAAAGTTGCTCTCTATCCATGTTGTTTTCAGAAGGAAAATAACCACCAAACTCGGGAACAGTCATTTCATGCGGCCAGCAAAAGTGAAAGTTATGAAAGGCTTTAAGCTACTCGGAAACCCTCTTCTGTTAATTTCCATGAACCTATATTTTCATCCCTTGTGAGCCATCCCTTTTCTAAACAGTATTTTAATCCTGCGTTGAGGTCATCATTTCTCCATCCTTGACCCTGTAAAGCCATCAAATTATTATCAAGCAAACTGTTACCGGGACGCTGATCCCTATTAACATAAAGTTCACGAAGAATTCTCATAGCGCATTCTTCAGGCGTCGGAAGAGTTGCCATATTAACCTCCTTAAAAACGGTTGTTTTGCAATTCTACTTCCAAAAATCATCAGGGTCTATATTGAATCTTTTTAGGATTGATTGGATTACAGGACCGTATATCTCGGTTTGAGGCCCATGGTCTTTAATGGTATGACGTTTCCCTTTAAGAGAGCCCTTGGCATCAGGTAGAAGCAGGATTCTCTCTGATCCTTTTCCTCTTCTTTTTAAGGTAACTATTCCGTGAGGTTTTAGCCGTCTGAGCAGTTCACTTAGTTTAAGAGACTTATTAGGCACAACAAGCGGCCATGGGTGGTGACCAACACTTATTTGTTATGAGACTAATGGATGGCGTGTTTTTTTGTGGAGGGGTGTAAACTTGTAATCGTGGTTTTGCTTTCTTTTTACATGCGTTGAACTCATCCCATACTTCTTTTGGGGCATTTACAAATAGATTTTCCATGTCATCGTTAACTATCGAATAACGAACCTGTTCTAAACAAATATCAACGATATCCTTTTCTACCACTTCTTTAGACGGAGAAGCAGCAACAAGGTCAAGCTCAAGACAGTGGGCTACCCAAAGGTCATCCTGTTTCTTAATCAGGATTCTAAATGAGAATTTCCACTCCTTTTTCAATTTTTCTCTCCTGTAGGTTCTTATATAGTATTGTGGTGCAACTTGCATGTCAAGTTCCATTTTTTCTCCGACCATGTTCAAAATCTTTGTCAGGATCTTGAGCAGCGAAAATGACATGGGGGAGGTTAACTCCCGCCATCATTTGCCATCGAGAAGATTGCTTACGAGAAATTCCAATTTCCTCAAGAGTAGGTAGACCCTGTGACATGATTTCACCGACTCGGCGCTGTGGCCAACCGAGGCGGCCTGGGAGGTTTAATAAGAGGCGGCTCCCCCTGATTCGGGGATCATGCTCCCTTCTCTCCGCATCACTCGGCTAATTCTTGAATCGTTCCCCTCAAGTTCGGTAAAAGCTTATTGTTTAGAATATCTAGAAGATTCTTAACATATTTTTGTAAGGTCTGTTTGGAATCTAACTCGAAGACCTTATCTCCGATTGGGGCGGCGAAAATGACATACGGTGGTTAATCAGCTCGGTGTTTTGGCTCGACACCCATATCAACTGAACAGGGGAGAGCCTAACCGAGTCGGATAAACTTCTCATGATCCTCTAGTGTGTGTTCACCGGAGCGTTGCATACCCCAAAAATAGTTTATAAGAGATTTTCGACTTATTCCGTGCTTCCGGATTATTTCCCTCGGTGTAAGTTTCCCGGAAGGATGTTTACTATTTTCCTAGAAGAACCGATGGTGGAAGGGTAACTGATCCTACCGCACTAGTTGTTGTTTGAGTCGTTGGAGACGGTGTTATATGTTCTAGTTTTTTAGAGATCCCATTTTTTAGGTGATTTAACTGTTTATTTATATTTTTAATAAGTTCAACGCTATTCGGCTGTCTTAGCTCTTCTCTAATTCTTTCTAAGCTACCTAATACCGCATTTGCTAGGGCATCGACATTTAGATAATCGAGTAGTTTTTCTTCTTGGTCCAACCCTCTTTCTAAAATCTTGTCTTTAGGATGCCCTCTCTTTATGCCACAGCCTTTAGGAAAAAAATGGTGGGACAGACCATTTCGGTAGAACTCATTAAGTGGCTTTGCATATTGCTCATAACCCTGCTCTGGGAAAAGCCCCATAAAAATTTCAAAATTGTGTTCAGTTACACTTTTCTTCGATTTTCCAAGTAGAAAGCCGAATAAATCCATAGCAGCAAAACAAGTTAGACCAATGGGCACGGCTAAGCCACCAGAGGAGTATTCATCGCTATTGCATTCACTGTCCAACATTTTTCTTAAATCTGTTTCGACATAAACCTTTGTCTTATCCATCAATTGACAAACTCGATCCCTAGCCTCATTAATGTCATGATTACTCATAATAATTTCCTCTGGTAAAAAAATACAACACCTTCGAGATTATAATTCCCGCCCAATAGCCAGTGAGAGGATTGTGTCTTGTTGATTCCGCGGTCGGAGAGTTTGGGAGGAATGAAGGAACCGACTCTACGCTGCCTCTAGTAGAGGAGAAAGACAGAGTCGGTTGGTGTATCAATATGTGGGTCATATTAACCACCACCTTTCATTCATTTATTTGAGATATTTCAAAAAACCACATTCAAATATTTTAATATAATTATTCATTAGATGGTCCCAAGGCAAGTCTCGATCTGTTTTTTTATACCTTTTGGCAAAACGGCCATTTCCCTTAAAATATCACCCACCACTGTTTGGTGAGTATCAATCGCTCCCCCAATCTCTTCCTGTGACCAGCCGAGGCGACCCCGGAGATCCGGTGTCAGAGTGCGTTGTTGAATTGGAGGATTAAGCAAGTGATGGTCTAGTTTATTTTTGGTGGTAAAATGTTTCTTTTAGCCAAGATAGAATTGATTTCGTTGATTACACTTTCTGGATCATCGTTTTCAGTGACAATGAATAGTTTAATACCATGTCGGCGAGCCAAGTCTTTCTTGCGCTTGTCTCTTTTTACATTATCTTCAAACTTTTCTTTTCCACCGAAAAAGTCAACTGGCTCAAAATGTTGAAGGCCGTGATACTCAACTGCTACGTTCCAATGAGGAAACCAGATGTCAAAATGTTGAAGACCTAGCCAAGCTGGGTGTCCATGCTGAATGACGTTTGTTTGTGGGAAAGTTTGTTCAAGCAGTCTGAACAGTTGCGTTTCTGATACCCATCCTTCGCCAATCTTAGGAACCCCTAAAAAGTCCCTCACTGAGTTTTCCGCATCTTTAGAGAGTGACTTTATTTCGTCTAAATGGCCATTACTGTAGAAAGCAAAAACTTTAAACGATAATTGCGGATGATTTATGGATGCTCCTGCCAAAAGATGATGTTCATATAAGTTATGGCTCCGCAGCCATTTATCTAAAACAGAAAACCAGCCACCTAGCGGCTCTGCATAGGCAGAGAAAACTTCATTTATTTTGTCCCGGTAGATACCTTGATTACTAGAAGTAATCTTGCTTTTCCTGCCACCAGCCATAAGAAGAATGTCAATTGGATTGGCTTCTAATCCAACATGCTTTTGAATATTGAGTCTAATGTTTGATTGGTGAGTTATTGTCCCAAATGGATTCTCTGGCTCGGTTTTGTCCAGATACAATTCATATTTTTCAAGTCCAAGCAAACAGTCATAAGCCCAGAATTTACAATAATCTGATAGTTTTTTCTCAGCTACATATAACTCTGATATATAAAGAAGGTATTCATAAAGAGATTCAAAGCCTTTTTCATTCCAATCTCCTAGCAGTTTATACAAATATACAAAGACGTAACCGATATTGCCCTGAACATCAATAAATTGGCCTTTTTGGAGCGACTCTTCGACCGTTTTATAAAACGATAGTTGCTCTCTATCCATGTTGTTTTCAGAAGGAAAATAACCACCAAACTCAGGAACAGTCATTTTACGCCGCCAGTAAAAGTTATTCATAGAAAACGTTCTGTATAAACACCAGGCTTCTATGATCAAGTTTTTGTTAGTTATAAGAAGATAACATAATCTGTAATGCTCTCAAGTGAAAAAATGAGTCCCTCATGCTGTCCTATCGTCACACGTTTCCTGCTTATGTGGCACCGCATATATCTTGGTTAAAGATTAGCCCATCCCTCACAGGTAAGTGGTAGACATTCAACTGCGATCCCTCTTCCCGTTGATTTACCAGTAATGTTGTTATCATTTGGCTGTCCACCTACCATCGCCCTCAACGGGGGAACGTGGGCTCTTCTGGCTTCAAGCGGAACCTGAGCTGATTCGTTATTAACCACGAGTTCGAGCGGAACCACTGGTTTTTTTTTCGCATCATCGAATAGGAAGGAAGATCCATTTTCAATTGCAAATCTTCATTGGGTACATACTATCCTTTTGTAACCGTTTTTATAGTAATAGATAATATGATCAACATATTAAGTAGGGTTACAGGATGGTTACATGTAACCACCCGAACCAATGCGAATAACCTGT